>NZ_BQXJ01000007.1:0-303013 GCF_030158975.1 Acidovorax sp. SUPP2539
CGCACGGCCTCCTGCTTGAACTCCTGCGTGTACTTCGCTCTCGTTTGCTTCTCGTTCAATTCATACTCCCGTCCCGGCATTCTCCGGGCTGGGGCTATGCACTCCAGAATTCGAGGGCAACCTCAGATCGCCACTTCGTTTTCGCGAGCGCTGAGAGCGCTCAGTCGCTTGGCTTCCTGAATCGGATCGGGAAGCAACTGGACAGGGATTGCACCGCCGCTCCACGTCATCGCCAAGGCATAAAGGTAGGCCGGACGTCGGTCACCGTTCTCGACGTTTCTTCGGATCTTGGCTCGCAGTTGCGAGGCGATCAGCTGCAGGCCATGCCCGTCATCCTGGATCTGTTTGACGATGAACGCTTCCAGGTGACCGTCGATTGCCCTGGATCGCTGTGTCGTTAGCCAGTCCAGGGACTTGAGCGCTGTGAAGACGATGTCGTGAATTCGAATCGATGCCTTACCTTCAGGCGCCGTGAGGCCATGGCGCTCGAACGCCCTCATACGAAGGGAACCGATGACGTGTTCAAAAAAGGCTCGATCTAAGTTACTTTGGTCCGCCCATTGAAAGAGGCTCAGCTCCTCCTCAAGCGCCGGCCTGAGCCTTCCTAGGATGCTGTCGGCAAGCCGCGCTCCGTGCAGTTGAAACTTGGCTACGTGCGCGCACTCATTCGCAAGCTCGTTCCAAGACGATCCTTCCCGTGCCGCGGCGTTCAGCATCGTCAGGGTAAGTGGGTGACCTCCGACTGTTCGCCAAATCGTGCGGAAGGCTTTGTCGGATAGCTGGCTCGCCACGTCGTGGGTGAGCAAGGTGCGGGCCTGATGCTCGTCCATCAGCGGCATGGCGAACGCTCCTGGGGATGAGTGCTGCCGCGTGATCACGACCCGCGAGTCGGGGCCGCACAAGTTCGCCAGCCCGCATGGGTCAAGCCGGGCGTTTGCGTCATCGAGGACCAACATCGTGCGCTCTCGCCGCAGCAAGGCACTCACGTTTCGTTCGGCACCTCCGCGCCGCAGAGGGACCGCAGAGAGGCGCTCAATGCCGTCGATATCTCTGCCGCTGACCCAGAAACGGTAGTGGAATCGACCTTCTGCGCGCGCCAGGCACGCGGCTGCGGCCTGAGATTTGCCGATGCCGCCGATGCCTGTGATCTCAACGCATTTCTTCGTCTCCAGCAGCCGGTCAAGTTCCATGTCGACCGCTGTGTTTGGCAAATAATTCTCGCTCAATGGTGCTGCGGTCAGAGATGCGGGGTGGTCGTCCCGAATGTCCGACAACACAGGCAGGTGGACCGACAGCTTGTCTATGGCGCCGTCCCGAAGCATGAGCGTATCGACGATGGCCTCAGCGATCGCCCGGCTGTCCATAAGATGCAGGCGCCTACCGGACATCCGCGCTTGCCCGAGCGCTTCGTTGACCATGCCTTCGATTTTCCCCGTTTCAGCACGTTGCGAGCTCAGAAGGTAGACATCTTGTGCTCTCGGCGCGAGATCAAGCGCGTGCTCCAGATCGCCCCAGGGCTTGGCCATCTGCCCCGAAAAATACCCCTTGACGATGGAGGCCTCCACGACCACGCGGCCGTCTTCCGAAACGGCATCAAGCGCACCGCCGACAGGGCTGCCAGTGACGGAAGATCCGCGCTGCACCAGCGTGATGTCGTGCAGCTGTTCTATCAGGACGACGGCGAACCTCTCGAATACCGAGCCTGGGGCGAGGACCGCCAGCGATTCCATCAGGCGCGTCACTAAAAGACTACGGGTGTGTTGGTGCACAAAAAGCCTAAACTGATGTCAGCGCCACGCGGCCGCACTCTTCGCAGGCGCAGTCACAGCGACTGCTCAATGATGCGACGTACTGCGGCAGCGACTTGATCGACGGGCTGGTCTGCATTCACGACGCGGCACCGTCGCGGGTCGTTGCGTGCAATCTCAAGCAACGCGCTTCGGATCGCTGAAAAATCCCGGGTTTTTTCCGCGGGGTCATCTTCTTGGTCGCCACGCAGCCTGCGGCGGCTTATAGCCACTTGCGGCGGCAGGTCAAGGATAAGCGTTAGATCTGGGAGTGTGGTTCCTACGACAATGTCGCAGGTGGCTTGAAAGAGTGGACGAAGATTCGTTTCAGACACAGACACCTGGAAAGCGGAGGTGGAGTCCAAGAATCGGTCGGACACGACCCAGGCTCCGGCGGCCAGAGCTGGCCGAATGACATTCTTGACGTGGTCGTAACGAGCAGCGCTGACCAAAAGGAGCTGCTCCGTTGGGTCCAGCGTGCGCTGAGGCCGCGTCAAGATCGCTCGCACCTCCGCACCTAGATGTCCTCCGTCTGGCTCCTTGGTCTGTAGTACGGACCGACCTGAATCACGCAGGTGCTTGACAATCCGCCGAACCTGCTCAGACTTTCCGCTTCCGTCGATGCCTTCAAAACTAATAAACGGCACTGCTTTCCTTCTAAAGCCGCAGTTCGCGGGTCGCTGCTCGAAATGAGGCGATCGAACACAGTGGCGTTCGTGTCCGCAGGCATGCTGTCGCCCAAGAAGCGCGATCATATGCTGGCTCGCCGGCAGCTCTACTTGAACTATGGCGCTCTCTCGCTTGCAACGATCCTGAATGATCAGGGATTCAAGACCTTGCTGGTGCACGGCGAGCATCGCGAGCCCAGCGAACTGCTCGATGCGCTTGTGCAAGACGGAACGTTGCCGTCCTCACTGCCGGTCATGCTGTCGATCCCGAGCTTCTACGCTCTCGGATGGGCGCAACGGTTTTGCAAGCTTGTCCGCCTCGCGGACCCCTGCGCAAAGATCATCGTTGGCGGGCGCTGGGTTGTCGGTCCGGATCCTGGCTGGCTTCGCAAAAAGCTTCCTGAAGCGGACTTGCTTATTCCAGGGCTGGCTGAGCCTGTCATAACGAGTTTGCTCACCGCCACGCCGATCGTGCGCCGGCTCTCCGCACCGACGCCGCAGTTCGTTCTGAACCATCGACTGGTCTCGGGGTTTGAGCGGTATCAGCCAAGCATTGAGGCGTCGCGAGGGTGTGGCATGGGGTGCAGTTTCTGCGAAGAACGAGACATCCCCCTCGAGAAGCTGCTGCCAGCCGAGCAGATCGCGGCCGCCTTGGCGATGATCGCGGGGCAGTACGGAACCAGCGATGTTCGCCCGTACCTGCAATCGTCGATGTTCGCGCCCAATCTGAACTGGAGCACTTGTCTGGTTAGCGCAGTGCGCTCACATGGCCTAGAAATCAAGTGGCGCACAGAGAGCCGTGTCGATGCGCTGACGCCAGAGACTATCGCCTGCCTGGCCGAAGCCGGCATGAAGGTCCTGGACCTAGGGCTCGAGACCGCCTCTCCCACTCAGATCCTGAGCATGCGCAAATCGGCACACCCTGATCGTTACCTGCATCGAGCTTCCAAGCTCCTTAAGGCTTGCGGACAAAACGGAGTGGCTGCCAAAGTCAATGTGTTGCTCTACGCGGGAGAGACGGCCAAGACACTCACCGAGACGCGCTCATTCCTCGATGAACACAACGAGCACATTGCCGGCGTTTCAGTCGGCCCTGTGGTGGCCTACGGCCCTCCCAAGACTGCCAATATCTTGTTGCATGAATGGTCGGGTAGTGGCTGCGTCGCTGTGGACTCCCGCAGCACCGATGAGACGGGCATCACCCATGTTCACTTGAGCCGGGAAATGGATGCAGAATCGGCCGAGCTTGCCAGCCTGGACATGTCGCGGCGCTACATGAACGCAAACGCGTACTACCGCCTTAAGAGCTTTTCCTACTACCCTCGTGACTACACGCGCCATGACTTCGACCGCGACGTCGACGCAAGCGACAAGTCGAGACTGCCCTTCCGCCAATAGCTGAATGAGATCGCAAACACTCTGGTTTTTCAGCCCAAGCGGTGGCATTCTTCTTCCGAGCGAGGATGTGCGGGCGGGCGGTCTTCGTTGAAGTTGGGCGACTTGTACCGAGCGAAGTCGCTCGCGGCGCACGACGGCCGATGTCCGGTGTCAGCGACCTCAGACATTCGCGCGGCAAATCTGACCGTCCGCACTCAGTCTGAAGCAGCCGTCCGTCACGCGAGGTTGATGGACGACCCTCGGCCAACATCGGACCGTGAGTGCCCTGTCTCGAGTGTCTGCTTCAACGTTTGCAGTCTTTTTTTCTGGGACGTCTGCCGACAGGCAGTTTTAGGTGGTTGCTGCACTGCGGCAGAGCATTCTTCTCTGCGGACTTTAACGACAATTCATCAACGGGTTGCTTCGAAAAGTCGCGTAGTCAGGCCAGAGCAGCGACGACTGTCATCTCCACCCGCAGGCTGGCGGTGGCAAGCGCCGCCTGAACGGTCGTGCGCGCAGGTGCGGCGGCATTTTTCCCCTCGAGCCATGCCTCCCATACCGCGTTCATTCCTGCGAAATCTGAAATCTCGCGCAGGTAGATGGTGACGGTGAGCAAGCGTCTCGCATCGGTGCCTGCCTCCGCAAGCAAGTCGTCGATGCGAGACAGCACTTCCGCAGTCTGTTCCTCAATGCCGGACTCGGCGGCAGCGCTGCCCTTGGCGGTCTGGCCACAGAGATAGGCGAGTCCGCAATACGTCACGATCTTGCTGATACGGGAGTTGGTGTGACGGCGTTGGATGTCCATGTTCATTTCTTGGTCGATGCTTGTTGAGAGGCGGCAGCGGGTGCAGCCATCGCGGCAAGCGAGCCCAGGCGCACCGGCTTGAGCGGCGCACGCACGCGATAGGCGCCGACGTCGCCGGGTGCTCGGTCGAGCGCCTTTGCAAGCACTTGCGTCACCGTAATGCCGCACATGCGTCCCTGGCACGGGCCCATGCCGCAACGGCTGAAAAATTTGGTCTGGTTCGGGCCTTCACAGCCCAGCTTGGCCATTTCGCGGATGCGGCCGGCCGTGACTTCCTCACAGCGGCAGACCAGCGTTTCATCCGGGCAATCGACCAGCCACTCGGGCGGGCGGTACAGCGCATCCAGAAACGGTCGGATGACGGTTTGCGCGGCAAGTTGTCTGCGCCACGGAAGGGCTCGGCGGTCGACTTGTGCGGCATCGAGCTTGCCCATCGCAAGAACTGCACCCAGGGCCGCGATGGCGCCTCGCGCTTCGGCGGCAAGCGCGCCACCGATGCTGCTGCCGTCACCGGCGAGGCGAAGCCCGGCAAGCGATGTACTTCCCCAGGCGTCTATGACCGGCTGCCAGGTCAGTTGGGCGTCGCTCCACACGTGGTCCACCCGAAGCAGCCGGCTGATCTGGGTGTTGGGCACCACGCCGTGGTGCAGCAAGACCACATCGGCTTTTAGTCGGTGGCTCTTGCCCTGGCTGGTGAAGCTGACCGTCTCGACACGCAACTGGTCGGACGAGGCCTCGAAGCGGACCGTCTCGGCATGCTTGAAATGCGGCACGCCCGCGCGCCGCAGTTGCCACAGCATGCGAAGGCCCTTGGCCAGCATGCCCGGCGCACGCAGTGCGGACGCGGCATGTGGCATGGCCCGCGCGCGATTGGATGCGGGGGAGGTATCGACAATGCCCGCGACCCGCGCACCCGCCTTCAGAAGCTGACAGGCCACCAGTAGCAGCAAGGGCCCGTTGCCGACCAGCACAACCGCACCGGACGGCACCTGCCCGGCGGTCTTCAGCGCGATCTGCGCGGCGCCCGCGTTCATCACGCCGGGCAGGGTCCACCCCGGGATGGGGGAGGGCCGTTCGATCGCGCCGTTGGCCACCAGCAGCTGCGGCGCGCGCAGGGCGAACGATCGGCCGGCCTTCTGCGCCGTCACCGTCAGGTCGCGGTCGATGTCCCAGACCAAGGTGTCGTAGTGCACCTCGACACCCGAGGCGACAAAGCGCCGCACCAGGTCGCCGCCGTGGCGGTAGTCCGGGCCCAGCAGAGCCGCGACGGTGGGCGGTGCCACCGATACGTTACGGTAGATCTGGCCACCGGCGCGCGGCTGCTCGTCGAGCACGACGGTGCGCAGGCCGGCATCCATGGCGGTGATGGCAGCGGACATGCCCGCCGGGCCGGCACCGATGATGACCAGGTCGTGGGTAAAACCGTTGCCCTCAACGGAGACTGCCGCCGCTTCGCGGGTGCTCAAGCTGTTCATGCCGTCTCCTCGTTTTCAATGCGGCGGGCACCCGTCGGCAGGCGCACCTGCATGCCGTTCTTCACCTCGACGAGGCACGACTGCACGTTCTGCGAGCCGTCCACTTCGACGAGACAGTCGAAGCAGACGCCCATCAGGCAGAGCGGCGCCCGCGGTGCACCGGAAACCGATGTACGACGAAACGGCACCACGCCTGCGCCCAGCAAGGCGGTGGCCAGGGTCTGGCCTCCCCGGGCTTGGATCGCACGACCCTCGACGTGGATCACGATGCTTTTGCGCTGCTCCGCAGCGGGTAGGTCAATGGGCTTGAACATCGAAGCGCTCCGCTTTGAATCCCTGGATTTCCGTCGGCTCCGCGCCGCCACGCATCCAGTCGACCAGGGGGCCTGCGTGGACGGGCGCCAGCGTGATGCCGCTGTGGCAGGTCACCACGAACGCGCCGGGACATTGGGTGGACTGTTGATAGATGGGGTAGCCGTCCGGGCTCATCACCCGCAGGGCGCCCCAGGTGCGGACCACATTGGCGTCAGCCAGCATCGGGAAGGTGCGGGTGGCCCGGGCCGCAATGCGCGCCAGTTCGCCGTGGGTGGTGCCGTCGTCCATGCCGACTTCTTCCTTGGAGTCGCCGATCTGCACCACGCCCTCGCCGGTCTGGCGCACGTAATGCGTCGGGTGGAAAAGAAAGGGCTGCATGCGCTCGGTCACTAGGATCTGGCCGCGCACCGGGCGCACCGGCGCGTCAAGACCCACCTGTGGCGCCAACTCCTTGTTGGCCAAGCCGGCGGCCAGCACCACCCGGCCCGCGATGTAGGTCTGGTCACCCGCCTGCACCTTGAACTGGCCGGCCTCATGCTCGATCTTCTCCACATGCACGCCGCTGATCAACCGGCCGCCGCGAGCGTAGAAGCCCTGCACCAGGGCGCGCAGCGTGCGCAGCGGGCTGACGTGGCCGTCCAGTGGGCAGTACACGGCGCCGACCACATCGGGGCCGATCGCCGGGGTCAGCTTGCGCAGTTGGTCGTGGTCCAGCACCTGGTACGGATAGTCCATGCCCAGCTCCTGCCCGAGGGCGTCGAGCTTGCGGGCATGGGCGACCAGCGTTTGCTGGTCGAAGCTCATTGCGAGGCCACCAGGCTGCTGCAGTTCGACGTCCACGCCGGTGAGCGATAGCAGGTCGTCGGCAAGCGCCTGCCAATCCTTCGCAGACCGCATCGTCCAGCGCGCGTAGCCGGGTCGGCCCAAGCCCTTGTTCTGCACCCACACCAAGCCGAAGTTGCCTCGCGAGGCCCGGAAGGAGCTATCGCTCCCGTCCAGCACGCAGACCGAGTCGCCGGCCCGGGCCATGCCGAAACCGATCGACATGCCGACGACACCCCCGCCCAGGATGAGGGTGTCGAATTCATTTCTACTGCTCATGCATGTCTCCGCATAGTTCGATGAGTCCCGTCACTCCGGCTTGATGCCGCGATCCTTGATGACCTTGGCAAACTTTGCAGCCTCGGCTTGCACGAACTTGCCGACTTCGGCGGGCGTCTTGCCGGTGTCCGGCTCGATGCCCAGCGCGATCAGCTTGTCGCGGAATTCCGGCGTTGCGACGATCTGGCGGATCGTGGCGTTGAGCTTGTTCACGATCTCGGGCGGCGTGCCTGCTGGCGCCTGGATGGTTTCCCAGGCCACCAGTTCGTAGCCCGGCAGGCCAGACTCGGCGATGGTCGGGATGTTGGGCACCGCCGACACGCGCTTGGCGCTGCTCACGGCGATGGCCCTGAGCTTGCCTTGCTTCACCAAGGCATTGGATGCGGCCACGGTCGGCATCATCATCGTGACCTGGTTGCCCATCACATCGACCAGCGCCGGGCCGGTGCCCTTGTACGGCACGTGAATCATTTCCGCGCCGGCCATCGACAGCAGAAGTTCGGATGCGATGTGGCCCGCGCTGCCAGCGCCGTAGCTGGCGTACGGCAGTTTGCCGGGCTGGGCCTTCGCAAGCCCGATCAGCTCTGGCAACGATTTCGCCGATACCTCGTTCGGAGTCACCAGCATCAGCGGAATGATGCCCAGCAAGGCGACTGGCGCGAAATCGGTGTCGATGTTGTAGCTGAGCTTCTGCAGCGCCGGGTTGATGGCGAACGAAGACGAGACCGACAGCAGCGTGTAGCCGTCGGCCGGCTGGCTGCGCAAGTACTGGGTGGCGATGACGGTATTTGCGCCCGCCTTGTTATCCACCACGACTGGCTGACCCAGCTTGGCGCTCAGAGCGGTGCCTAGCATGCGCGCCGTGGCGTCCGAAGAGCCACCTGGTGGGAAACCCACGATGAGCCGGATCGGCCGGTTGGGATAGGTCTGGGCTGCCGTCTGCGCCTGGAGGGAGGGGGCGACCGCCAACAAACCGTACACGGCGGCGGCTGCCACACGGCGGGTCAAAAGCAAGGCCAAAGACCTTTTCGACAAATTTCTTGTGCTCACGTCATCGATTCCTGATAAGGGTTGGGGGGCGGCCTTTTGGCTTTGCTTTCCTGCAGGGATGGCGGATTGTTGGACAGATCGACATCAATAACAATTCAAAGTAGATAGGCTCCTTATGTTTGAATGTTATGTATGAAGCCGAGCCTGAACCTCCGACAAGTCGAATCCTTTTATTCCGTCATGCGCACCGGCACGGTGGTGGCGGCCGCGAGGCTGATGAACGTGAGTCAGCCGGCGGTCAGCCGCTCGATCGGCCTGCTGGAACTGCGGATCGGCTACAAGCTTTTCGAACGGCGTGGACGGCGGTTGGTGGCGACGCCGGAAGGCGACGCGCTCTATCGCGAGATCGAGCCCATCTATGGCAGCTTGGACCGCATCGCCCAGGTGGCCCTGGACATCGGCGAGACACGGGCCGGGGCATTGCGCATCGCCTGTCTGCCGTCTCTGTCCCAATCGCTGCTACCACTGGCACTGGGCCGCTTCCTGGCGACACGACCGCACGTGTCGGTCTATGTGCAGAGCCTGCCGTCGCGGCAGGTGGCCGACCAAGTGGCCACGCGGCAATTCGACGTGGGCCTCATTGAGCTGCCCTTGTCGCGCCCCGCCATTTCTGTGGAGCCGCTGGAGCCCTCGACCTCTGTCGCGGTGATGCCTTCCACGCACCGCCTGGCTGGCAAGCGCCAACTGTCGGTGAAGGACCTGGACGGCGAGCGCATGGTGCTGCTGTCGCAGCATAGCTTCCTGCGCTACCAGATCGACGACCTTTTCTCGCGCTCCGGCGTCAACCCGAAGGTGGTGCTTGAGACACCACATTCGGTGATCGCTTGCGGCATGGTGGCAGCCGGCCTGGGCATCACCTTGGTGTCGCGTTGGGCCGCGTCGTCGTTTGTCGGGCCGACCGTGGTGGTGCGCCCTATCAAGGAAGAAATGACATCGCGGTCCGCACTGATCTTTCCTTTTCCTGGTAACAGGCTCGCTCTGGCCGAGGCCTTCGCCAAGGATTTAAAGGACGAGATTCGAAGAACCGAATGAGCGGCGAGGTGATGCAGATCAGCCGGTAGCGAAATCAGCCCGCGCCTGCTCCTCGCAGATGACTGCATGGGGCCCGAAGGCACGTTCGCTTGGTCCCTTGCCACGGTCGGCTTTGCAGCGAGGCTGTGTAATAACGCACGGAGAACTTGCCCCGCTGCAGCGCTACTTGAGACCCACAGTGGTTTACTCGAATTGGCCGAGTCTGCGATTCGTCTGAGTGGTCTTTGAGATGCCCTCGGGCGACCGATTCCCGCTTACAAAGACCCTTTCGGGCTCCTATGCGCCCGAGAGGCGCATTGCCTTCATTGTGTTTTCGAAGCCCAGAATGCGGAGCACGCGTTTGAAGTTGTACGCCAGCACGCTCAGGCTCATTTCGGTGGACACGTTCTCGATGCCTCGGGTCAGGAAGTGCGTCCAGCCCATCCAGTGCTTGAGGGTGCCGAAGACATGCTCGACGGTGCTTTTGCGCACCGTCATGGCGTGAGGCATCCGGTCCAACCGTTGCTGAACCCTGTCCATGACCTCCTCGTGTTCCCATCGCCTGATGCGCCGGTACTGGCTCGTTGTGCATTGCGCTTTCATGGCGCAGGCGGGGCAGGCGCTGGACCAGTAGATGCTGATCTGCAATCCAGCTTCTTCTCGGCTGAAGCGGCGGATCGCTCGCTGGCCCGCTGGACATTGGTACTCATCGTCGCGAGCGACATAGATGAAGTCGGTTTTATCGAACCGGCCTTCGAATCTGGCATTGGATGTCATGGGCTTGGGAACAAGCGCGGCAACGCCGGCATCCTCGCAAGTCTTGAGTCCAGGGCCGCTGTAGTAGCCACGGTCGGCGATGGCCTTCAAGCGGCGTTTGCCCATCGCATCGCGTGCCGCCAGGGCCATCGGGCTGAGTTGCGCTCGGTCACTGCCATTGTTCGTGACCTCGTGGGCAACGATGAGATGGTTCTTGGTGTCTACCGCAGCTTGCACGTTGTAGCCCACCATGGCCGTGCCCTTGGCGCTGTAGGTGGTCATGGCGCGCGCATCAGGATCTGTCTGGGAGATTTGACGATCCGGCATGGTCTCCAACTTAGCCTTGATCACCTGCAGACCTTGAAGGCGTTGGCGCATCTTCTGGATCTTGCCTTGCAGCCGATCGGTCTTGGCCTGCATCTCCACAGGCTGCGTCCGGTCTGCCGTCTCCAAGGCATCGAGGTAACGCTGGATGCTCTCCTCCAGTTCGCGTTCTCGGCGCTCGATCTTGCCGGGCGTGAAGTTGCGCTCCCGGTTATTGACGGCCTTGAACTTGCTGCCGTCGATGGCCACGACGGAATCAGTGAACAGCTTCAATTCGCGGCACAGCATCACGAAGCGACGGCAGACATTGCGGATGCCCTTGCCGTTGTCGCGCCGGAAGTCCGCAATCGTCTTGAAGTCGGGAGCAAGTCGGCCGGTCAGCCACATCAGTTCCACGTTGCGCTGGCACTCACGCTCCAGCCGGCGACTGGACTGGATGCGGTTGAGGTAGCCGTAGAGGTAAAGCTTCAGGAGCACTGCGGGATGGTACGAGGGCCTGCCGGTTGCAGCCGGCATTGCACCTTGGAACCCCAGGACCACCAGGTCCAACTCGTTGATGAAGGCATCAACGATTCGAGCCGTGTTGTCCTGTGCAATGAAGTCATCCAGGCACTCCGGCAGCAACGTGACCTGATGCCGGTCCTGACCCTCGATGTATCTGGGCATATTGATCTCTGTGTTCAATATGTCGCCAGACTTTACTGGCGCACGCGGCAGGCCGCGAGAGGGTTTTCACACAGCCTCCAGCGAATGCTGACGGAGATGTCGCCATCCTGAATTCACCGTTATGTCCATACAGTGGTCATCCAGGCACCAGTAGCACTTCAGAGAAATGAGGGATTTTCAACCTTGATGCGGCGCCCCATCAGGATCCTCTTTAAGCCAACGCATCGGTACGAGCTTGATGCCTTCACGCCACTCTTTCAAGCCAACAACCCCCGCACTGTCACCCCACACATCGCGCGACGCATGATCCAGCACGATAACCTGCAGCTTGCCCTCGGCTTTCATCACAACCTTGCCCAGGACTTCAAAAACCTTCCGGACTGCGTCGATATCCTCGTCGCGCAGGCGCAGCTCCTGTTCCCCCTCATCCGGACGTCGCACCAGGTTTTTTGGGAAGTAAACCTGGCTGGGCTGATCCAGCACAAGGAAGCTTGGCACCGGGCTCTGATTCTGGGAAAGGTAGAACTGATGCAGCGCGAGCAGCATGGCAAGATGATAGGAAAGCCAGTTAGAGCCGCTGCCAATTTCCGAAAGGTAATCTTCACGATCGGCGCCGCGGACTTTGATTGTCAAGTCGCTGATTTCCAGCGAGATCGGGTCGTCAGGGTTCTCGACGTCTAGGGACGGCAGGAGTCGACCGGCATAGCTGTTTACGGCATTCAGGGCGCGGCGCTTGCGCGTGTCTACATCCTGTGCTTTCAGCTCAACCTCCAACGCTTGCACGATGTCGCGCAGCTTTGCCACCTCATCCACCAAGCCGCTGTCGCTGCCTAGTCGCCTATGCAGATCCAACGCTGCTTCCAAATTCCCGACAAAGCGCTCGCCTTTTTTCGCTGCGAACTGGCGCTCACTGGCTTCCTTTGATCGGCCGGACAATGACCGCTTGCGAAGCTGAACTGAGCGAAGGCGTTCTGTTGTCACGCCAACCTCGGTCGTCACACGCTGCAATTCCCGATCAAAGGCCGCTGGTACCTCCTTGTCAACGCCTGCTTCAGCCTCAACTTCTTCAAGCCGGGCGGACAGCACTTTGAGCTTTTTGCGGGCCGACGCCGTGTGGCTACCACACATGGGGCAGTCAGCCTGGTCGTCGGTATGGCCGATCAACCAACTGGACAGCTGTAGGCGGCCTCGCTGCAAGCCTATGGCAGCGCCGTACTGGTCGCCACCCACGAGCATTCGGTTCATCTCTTCCAGCCGGTGCCGCAGAGTGGTCAGCTCGCGCGAGACCTCCCGCTCCTCCGCCTCCAGGCCGTTGAGTTCGCTCAGAGCTTCGGAAATCGTCGCGGTGCTGACAGTGATCGTCAGATCCGTGCGGGCGACAACTTCCTCTAGTAACTCGATCATCTGGCCCCGCGTCAACTGCTGCTCCGGCTTAGGCGTCAGGCCCAACTCCTGCGCTTCGCTGAACTTGGCAGTGAGATCGGCAAGCCAGCGCGCCGACACCTCTTGGGCTTCCTTGAGTTCGCGCTCCTTGCGCCTCAATTCCGACCTCGTGCGCTGCAGCTCGAACTGCTTGGCCATCAACCCTGGTGTCACGGCCCCCAACACGTAAGGAAAGATCTTGCGCAGCTTCTCGCGGTGCTCGTAGGTGTTGGTCTTGAAGAACAACACATCAGGGTTGGCAATTATGTTCTGCGGCTGAAAAGTAAAGGCAGCCAGATCCCGAAAACTCGGCCTTCCGTCGAATCCGTTCGATTCCTCGCCGCCCGAAAAGTCCAACTTTGAGAGACCTGCCAGATCGTCAAGCAGACGCTTCACCGCATCGGCATTAGTGTTCTTTACGATGCGCTGCGGCACGTCGACGATGGTGTTTGCTTCCATCAGAAACATGTCGTCGGTGCTTCGCTGTGCTCCGGGTTCCCGACGTGCCAGCAGTTTGTCGCCTTGGGCGGTCGCAACGATCACACCAAACCACTCACAGTGCTTGCGAATGGTGTTGACAGGGATGGAGCACGTGCTGGAGCCCAGACAATAATCAATGATGGGGATGACCGCTGACTTGCCGGTGCGCGAGGCCCCGCTGATCACATTGACCTTGCCTAAGGCAAACTGTAGCCGGCGCGGTTTGAAGGCCGGATTGCGGGGCCAAAGCAGAATCGCACGTAGCTGGAAAAACATCAGAGCCTCACCTTCAGCGTTGTCGCAATCTCGTGCAGGGTCAGTGACCCACACCACGCGCCGAGCTTTTCCGCGTCGTTCATCAGCTGCTTTACTTCATCGGGGAGCCCGCGCGCCTTGGTCTTGGACAAGGGTATGACCTCGCCGGTATCGGGCAGATGGATCAAGTGCCCCGCGGCCGCCAGTTCGATGGATTGCAGCGTCAGGGTTCGCCAGCGCAGCGCTCGATCATGGATTTGCAGCAGCAGGTCTTGCTTGGAGACGCTGGTCTCGCCGAACTTGGCCGCGAAGGCTCGAAGTCCCGAACTCGGCCGGGTACGGCGCAGCAGTTCGGCGGTAGCTTGGTGCAACACGATTGGCAACACTACAAACAATGTGGGCAGAGCGGGTGCGTCGTTCGTCGGGTGCGTCGTCCCATAGGCACAGCAAAAGCGCCAAAGGATGGCCGCGCCAAGTGCGGGGTTCTGTACGTTCTGCGCTTCTCTGGCCAGCATCGTCATGCCGCCTTCTTAGGTCTGAGTTGAACTGCGAACTCAGGATGCCAGCCAATCAATAGGTCATCAGCCAAGCGGTGCAGGCAGCCCGGGATGAAGTGGTCAGGTGTTTCCTTCTGCTGCACAGCCATGGTTAGGTCCATGCAATCGGCGTATAGCGCTAAGCCCTGCGCATCAAGACATTTGTCACCATGAGCAACGTTGCAGGCAAGCCGCTTGTTCTTCCACCTGCGCTTCAGGTTAACGTCAAGTTCGTCGAACGACGCAGGGTCCACATCTCCGCTGACGGCCCAAGCCGTGCGGTCCGCTGCTGCCATGAGGTAGTCACTCACTGCCTCGAGCTTGTCCTCAAACGGCAAACCGATCATTTCAAGCTGTTGAACGAACACTCTGGGAAGATAGACTTCGGTTTCTTGATTGCTGGGCCGCTTTGCATGACTCTGCAGCACCGTGTCTCGGTCGACCTTCTGGACGTAAGCGGTGTACCAAGTGTGGAACTCTTCACTCGTGACGATGGCCGGCTTGCCCACCTCCAAGAGTGCGTCAATGCGATTCTTGACGACGCCACTCATGTGGTCAGCGATGTCACGAATGCGGCTAGGAGAGATCGGGTGTGTTTCGAGAATGGCTATGACGTCGGCCTGTGGGCTCCCCGAAGCGCACGTCAGTGTGAAGTTTTTGATCACCTGCGTCACCAGCTTTGGGTCAGCCTCGAAGACCTTGCTAACGTAGTGCGTGATCTCAGTCGCAACAGCACTACGCAGGGGGTAATTTGGCGCTTCGCCCCACAGCGTGGTGCGTGCCATCAAGATGGCGGCCTGGGCGGCGTCCAACGTTTTTGCAGCAGAAAAGGCATCGACCAATGTCCCCGACACGGGGCGCGACACATACATTTCGAACACCGTACGGTCCGGAACGCAGCCGCCGTCCTCTGCCAACGTGATCCAGTTCGACAAAGTCTTCCAAAGCGATTGGGCTCGATCCGCGACAGGATTGGCCGTGCGAGCGCTCTTGCTCTGTCCGAGCTTGACACTCTCGGGATTTTCTTGCGCGACGTCGTCCAAATACTCCATGCTGCAGGCGCTATCTAGAGGAGCCTGGAACAGTAGCTGCACGAGACGCGTGTACTGAAGCCCGATGCCCAGCGCCTGACCAGGAACTTCGGTCTTACGCCGCGGCCGAGAGTTTCCTCCCCCCGTCGTTTTCGACATTGCCCCCCCTTGATTTGATGCCTACACAATCTTACATGCGCTGCAATAAGAGCCTTCAAAGATCTTGAGCGGCAGAGGACGGCACAGCGCGAGAGCGGCCGGAATGTTAATCGTCCTGTGGCGAAGCAGGCTTAGCCGAGCCATCAGCCATCAGCAGCAGAATTTCGCGCAGCTTGTCTAGCAGTTCGTCGAACGTGACGACCACCCCGTCTCTCGACGGTGAGCGTCCAGTGGCCCCATCTTGAAGACAGACCGGCGGTATAGGAGCCTCGTGTCCACTAACTCTTGGTGGACACGTGAACACTATCTCAGATCAACAAGTCAGCCCGTGCCGGCGGCGTCGCCTGCACAGTGACGAATTCAAAGCCGATGCCGTAGCCAGCTGCATGCAGCCTGGCATGTCGATGGCTGCCGTCGCAATGGCCCACGGCGTCAATGCCAACCTGCTGCGCCGCTGGGTCCGCGAGGCCGAGCTGATGCCACCGGGCATGGCCCTCGGTAAGCCCACTGCCTGCGGCATTGAGGCGCCAGAGGCCAAACCGTTGTTCGTCCCTGTGAGCCTGCCGCCACTGGCGGCGGCAGCGCCGGTCGCTGATATCCGCATCGAGCTGCAGCGCGGTGCCACAGCGATCACCGTCACCTGGCCGGTAAGCGCCGCCAGCGAGTGCGCCGCGTGGATGCGTGAGCTGCTGCGATGATCCGCATTGACGCGATGTGGTTGGCTGTAGAGCCTATCGACATGCGTGCCGGTGCCGACCGGCTACTGGCGCGCGTGGTGCAGGTATTCGGTGCTGCTCAGGCCCACCACGGCTACCTCTTCGCCAATTCCCGCGGCACTCGCATCAAACTGCTCGTGCACGACGGCTTCGGCGTGTGGTGTGCAGCGCGGCGCCTGAACGCCGGTCACTTCATCTGGGCCCCAGCTACTTTGGGCGGTCCTGCCTCGCTGGAACTCGGGCGTGCTCAGTTCGACGCCCTGGTACTCGGCTTGCCCTGGCAGCGTCTGCCAGAGCTGCAGCGCATCTGCCGGGCATGACAGCCGCACGCTGACAACGGCAGTTGTGCTGATGGTGCTGCCAGACAGTTCCTGGCACGATGCCGTTGCGGCGCTCGCCCGGCAGATGCTTGAACACATCGAGCAGCAGGCTGGCCAGTTGCAGCAGAAGGATCGAGAGATTGAACGCAAGGACCGCGAGATCGCGCTGCGCGAGGCAAAGCTGGAGAAGGTGCAGTTCGAGCTGGCGCGCCTGAAGCGCTGGAAGTTCGGCGCCAAGACCGAGGCCATGAGCGCCGACCAGCGGCGCCTGTTCGAGGAAACCTTGACCGAGGACGAGGCAGGCCTGCAGGCTCAACTCGATGCACTGCGCGCGCAGGTCACGCAAGCCGGCCAGGGCATACCCCCGAATCCCCCGCCGCGCCGGCCGCGACGACAAGCGCTACCCGAGCACTTGCGTCGTGTCGAACACCAGCACGAGCCCACAGACACCAGCTGCCGGAGCGAGGGCTGCGGCCGCGCCATGATCCGCATCGGCGAAGACGTCAGCGAGCGGCTGGACATCATCCCGGCCGAGTTCTTCGTGCACCGCCACATCTATGGCAAGTGGGCGTGCCGCTTCTGCCAAGTGTTGAAGCAGCAGCCCACCGTTCCTGAGATCATCGACTCGGGCCTGCCCGCCAGCGGGTTGCTGGCCCATACGCTCATCAGCCGCTTCGCCGACCACTTGCCGTACTACCGGCAGGAGGAGATCAATGCGAGGGCCGGCGTACATACGCCACGCTCCACGCTCGCCAGTTGGGCTGGCCAGGCTGGAGCGGCCCTGCAGCCGCTGTACGAAGCGCAAAAGCGCTTCGTGCTCGCCAGCCGGGTTCTGCACGCCGACGAGACGCCGGTAGCGCTCTTGGACCCGGGCGCTGGCAAGACCCGCACAGCCTATGTGTGGGCTTATGCCCGCAGCCACCACGATCCGACACCGGGCGTGGTCTACGAGTTCGCCCGCGGGCGTGAGGCGCAATATCCGAGGGACTTCCTGGCTGGGGATGAGCGCGCCGGGCTGCCCGCTTGAAAAGGCACGCTGCTGACTGACCGCTACGGCGCCTACGACCCGGTGCTCGATGAACAAGTGCACCCAGGTCGCAAGGCCGCAGCATGCGTGGCGCACGCCCGGCGAAAGCTCGACGAGCTTGCCAAGGCCGGCACCAGCGCGGTTGGCGAGGATGCGATACAGCGCTTTGCAGGCATCTATGCGGTCGAACGTGAACTCGCTGGCTTGAGCGATGAGGGTCAGCGCAGCGGGCGGCAGGCACTGGCCCGACCGCTTTGGGACCAGCTCGGCGCCTGGCTGCAACTTGAGCGCCGGCGCGTAGCCGATGGCGGCTCGACGGCAGCAGCCATCGATTACACGCTCAAGCACTGGACGGCACTCACCCATCACCTCGAAGACGGCGCGGTGCCCATCGACAACAACCACCTGGAGCGTCAGATCAAGCCATGGGCGATGGGGCGCAAGGCCTGGATGTTCGTGGGCAGTGAACTTGCCGGGCAACGCGCGGCCGTGGTGATGAGCTTGGTGCAGTCGGCCCGCATGTGTGGCCACGAGCCTTGGGCCTACCTGCGCGATGTTCTGCTGCGGCTGCCTACACAGCTCAACAGCCGCATCGAGGACTTACTGCCGCATCGTTGGCTGCCCGCCTAAAACCGCAGCTTGCCTGCCGCAAGGTGCGGCCGACTAGACGCTCATACTGGGGACTTGAGAGCAAGGCGGTGCAGCATCATCCATCGAAGACCGCCTATCCAGGCAAGGGCGCCAGCAACGCACCATCTATCTCAGCGCCGCTGAGGCCATGGCTTGCCATACGCGCGCGGTGGTCGGCCGAGCCCAGATAGCGCTGCAGCTGGCCGTTCACCGCCTCGCGCAAGGTGCTGTTGTTGGGCGCGAAGGAGAACGCGCCTCGGGGCGCAGGCGCGCCCTGTGCGGCGGGGTGGGCGACGGCCTGGGTGCCGGGGTGGGCCTGGGCCGCGGCATGGTTGCCTACGGCGGTGGCGGCAAAGGCGTCGATCTTGCCGGTCTGCAGGGCGGCAATGGCGTCGGGCTGGTCCTTGAACACGGTGAACTGGCCATCGCCCACGCCTGCCGCCTTGGCCGAGGCGATCTGCACTTGGCCGGCGATGACGCCTAGGCGCGCGTCGGCGCACGCCGCCAGGGCCGAGTAGCTGGTCAGCGCCTTTGGGTTGCCCGCCTGCACTAGGAAGCCGTCGCCAAGTGCCCACACAGGGCGGCTGAAAGCGACCTGTAGAGCGCGCTCGGGGGTGATGAAGATGGGCACGTTCATCTCCCAGCGCCCTTGCTGCACGCCGGGGAGGAGCGCATCGAAGGGCACGCGCAGGTACTCGATGTCCGTGGCACCGCAAGAGCGCAGCACGGTCTCTGCCAGGTCGATGTCAGCCCCGGTGACGGTGCCGTGCGGGGCCGTCCAGTAGAACGGGGGCTCGTCGACGTAGGCGATTCGAATCTTCATAGGGTCACATGGAGAAGGGAAAGAACTGGACCTGCGCGCTCATCAGTACGAGATGACCAATGCATCTTTCGATCCAGCTCATATTCGACTGTCAAGTCAAACAGCCGCCGCGTCAAGATGGAGTCACTGGACGCTTACCCTGTACAAGCTGGCAAACCTGTCGGTGCGCAAGCGCCGCAAGGCCAAGCGTATCAGCGGCGAGCTCCAGTCGCTGGCAGCCAGCCGGCGCATCAATGAAACCTGGAGCACAGACTTCGTGATGGACACACTGATCAACGGCCGGCGTATCAAGTGCCATTCAATGTTCGAGCTAGGCTGGCCGCTTACCCGCCTACAAGTTCGCCGCCTGGTGCGTACGAGAGATCCGTTCGATGGAACAGTTCGACAGAAATTGACAGGATGTCCAGCGCACCGACATTCTCGAATGTAGCCCTGCCTATCGCGTTGCGCCTTCACTGGATGCCGTTGTCGGGATTGGGTGCAGGAGAGAGCAACATGCGGAGAGCCTCACTGGGAAAGCCCTTCTCATCCTCGGTTAGGAGATTGAGGATCTCGCCAATGCGCAACCTCCTGCCTGCATCTTGCAACTCTAGTAGATGCTGTGCTAGCCGGCTGGTGCGCTGCACGAGAACGCGGTAGCGACCGAGGAATTGATACGGCTTGCCGGTTGGGGAGTTGAAATTGCGAAAGTAAACCGTTCCAGTCCAGCGGCTTTGAATATCTGCAATAACATCCGTCGGCTGTTCCATGAAGCGCATGAGTTCTAGGCTCATCGACTGGATGCAGAGATTTCCAAACGGGGGGGCGTTGATGTATTTGACCGAGCTGTCAGGGTCCGCATCGAAAAGCATTGACCCAAGGCGGTTTGTTTCTATGAAGTAAGCTGGCTGCGCTACCTCTCCGCGTGCAAGCCATGCTTGCACCGCGAAAAATGCAACTCGTGCGGTATCCGGACCTTCTGTATCGAAGGATAGGTATTGCCCACCCTTAACAGGGACGTCTGCCCTAGTCTGCAGAGTGAAGACCGTTCCGTGCAGTTGCATCAAAGCAGTCAAGTCAACGTGGAGCGGCTCAACTTCGCTTGGCGACTTGCCAGGTTCTATGGGGTACAGCCGCAGGCATAGGAGGTCCGGATAGCGCGCTACCGCCTCAGATAGCTCACTTGCGGTGAAAGAGTCGAAGACGTTGCCGCCATGCATCTGTGCCTGCTCGCGCAATGAAGCGATTGTTGCTGCGTCATTTGAATTGGTTTCCATCAGAAATTGACGATAACCCGTATGGAAGAGATCGACTATGTTTTTGATGAACCTGCGCGAGGCCGCATTGGGTAAGAGCTGTTGCCTGTCCAAGGAAAACTCAAAACCTCTTGGCGAGTGGTGGTTTGCACGGAGGTTTCCTACTCGTAGGAGATCGATGCAAAGCGAGCCCAGCTGAATTGGGACCGAGAAGCCGCAAATGCTGGTCTTCGGGCTGCGAATGCTCCCCATCACCGTTAGCAACGAGGCGCCTGGGTTAGCGAGAAACGAGGCCTTGCCGTCAATCATCCTGTACGCCAAGCCAAGAGACACCTCCGTTTCATCGAGTTCTCCGCGCCATCTAAATATCTTCACGCCGAGGTCATCCAGAATGCGACTACGGCCGCCCAAGATGTCGGAGTCCGAAACGTCTGGGACCTCAGATGGCAACACGATGTCCTCGCCATCAACTGTGATGGTTATCGGGACCGGAGAGCAATGCAGCGCCCCCTTTGCTTGGGAGAAGACGTCATCTAGCGCCGCCAGGTCGTTGAGGGTCAGCGATATGCGTGTGCCTGCAGGCCTAGTGATCGGCTCGAAGACGGTGTAGTCCTTCAGTTCCTCAAGGGACACGTCGAAGGCCACGCCGCGCGCTCGGCTGGCACCCTCTGGTCGGCCCCAATAGGACTCGAATCCTGCTGTCTCAATCCGAGCCCTGCTCGCGACCGTGAAGACGGACCAGAACCCAATACCGAAGCGGGCGATCGGGGCGTAGGCCTCGTCTGCGTAGCCTGTTTCCTTTGATCGGCTGCTCCCGACGGTGAGAAGGTTATTGAGGATCGTGCGCTCGGACATTCCGCAACCGTTGTCTGTCACCGTCACGGTCCGGTGCTCGCGGTCGAACTCGACCGCCACTTGAGGGCGGTACCGGTCTGCGGCGCTCGAGCGATGCGCGCGGTAGCGACATGCTTCAACCGCGTTCTGAACCAGTTCGCGAATTGCGATGCCAGTGTTTAACCTCCAGACCGCATTTGAGGCGATGAGATCGATGACGCTTCTCTTGTTCAAACGCACGCCGAGCCGCTCAAACCGACCGCTTGGATAGGCGAGGTTTCGTAACATCGGCTCCGGGCGGATCATCAGCCGCTGGTTCCTAGATCGGCGGTCAATGTCACAGTAGCCTTGCACCCACCCTTCTATGTCGTCGAGGGTCTGATGGGCCAGCGCAAGTACCTCTGGCTCTGAAAAGGTCCCTGATGCAATGACTTGCCCGTCAGGATTGACCGCAAGGCTGTCTCCCAGGCAAGCATGTTTCATGTTTTCGAGATAGGACTGCCTCGCTGCTGGGCTTAAGTCCCTCCCAATACGGTCAATTACCCCCTCCATGACACGCGTGTCGCTGTACTCAAGGGCATCGCCGATGCATACGATGGCAGCAAGCTGTCGGACGTCGAGCACCCGCTCCTGAGCCGCGTATGGCTCCCTAGCTTCTTCGAGCTCGGGGATGGGCATGTTGTGAGCTCTCATCATCATGTCCAGCGCGCCAGTCAGGTTCGTTGGGACCCTTAGCGCGTCAGCGTTCTCTCGGATGTATTCACCGCCCCGCTTGGAGTGCTCTTGCCGCAGGTGACGTTGAAGTCGCTCGTCCGTTTCCCATCCCGAGGCTTGTGTCAGGCCCAGTGACTCAAGTAAACGTACTGTCTCGCCGGGGAAGATGGTCATGCCTAGATCGTGGGCGTATGCAGCGCCGATAAGCAGAAAGATCTCTGCCGGCGCGAGCGCTTCGGGCGCTCCAGCTTCTAGGCATGCAGGTTTGATGACCTGTTCAATCCGGCGCACGACACGGAACCCATGATGGGCATCGTGCCTCGTGTAGTAGGGGAAGTGCTGCTGTGTCGTCGCAAGGATTGGCGCGATCGCGGCTACGAATGTCGTGATGCGTTTCGCATACTCTGCGTCGATGGCAGATAGGGCTTTGTAAAGCTGCGTATCGTGCAGTTCGTCGATCGGATCTCTTGGTTGCAACGGTTTCTCCTGATTGCGGTGGTTCGCCCAGTCCTTTTTCAGTGGCAGCCATCAGCCTCATCGTCTAGAAATTGCAGGTAGCTGTATTGGGCGGTCAAACTCTAACTGCCTATACAGCCGATGCGGTCGGGCAAAAAGGTTCATGTGGCAAGTTCCCTTTTGCGAACCTGTCGTCGATTTATGGCGGCGGCACCTGCAGCTTCTGCAGAGCTAAGAATCTCATAAATAAACGCGGTTACTAAATGAGCTTGGTCCGTGCCTAAAGAGGCGCGCCTACATCTGAATGCTGCATCAACTTTGATCAACACTTGCGCCAGTAAAGCTCTTGCCGGACTTTATATAGATCTGCCTCAGCGCGGGATCTTGTCTCTCGATTGGCTGCAGCAACGCGCCCCTCTAACTCAGGCAGCTGAAGGTCCAAAGACCTGCACTGCAACTTATCTCCGGATGACAGCCTGGACCTTCGGCGTTCCACATCCATTTTTTCGTGCGACATGCCAGTCAGAGGGCGGAAGCCATCGTCGAGCAGCTTGCGGTGCTCCTCACGCTGAACCTCGGCGCCTTTTCGAGTGACGCCAGTCATTTTGTTCACACCTTGGGTTGGGGTGGCATCGATGACCTTTGCTCCCACGCAAGGCTCATGCGAATACCCTACCTTCCCATTTTGCTCACAGCGATAAACCGCCTGCTGCCCCTGTGCGGCCAGGGGCAACAGGGCGAGCCATAGAAGTCTTTGCACTTTTGTTCCCTCCCCCGGCCATTGTGCAGAAGATCTTCACGATGCTTGCAAGGTTGGTCGGGTTGCAAGCCCAGTCACTTCAAACGGTAGTGCCCACGCGTGCCTTCCTTCAAACGGCCTATTTGCTTCAGCCGACTGATCGCGACAGCGATTGAGCCTTTCGGAATGCCCGCCCCTTCTGCGATCGAGGCTTGCGTCATCTGCGACCAGGCGCTGCGAGTCAGTTCCCGCTCGAGGTACGTTAAGACCTTCTCGTCGTTGGAACTGAGCGATTGGGCCTTGGGCACTCCAGATGACTGGGTCTTGGTTTTGGAACTGGCCCGGACGCCTTTGACTGGAGTTGGCTTGACGACTGCATCCTCTGCCTGGGCCTGCTGACCAGGCGAAATCTGAGGTGATCTCCGCAGCGGCAAAGCCTGAAGCAATTGCAAGTCATTCTGAGCCAAAGAGGCGGCAGTTTGATAAGCCGTGCGAAGTTGTTCTTCGATGGCTTGGAGTTCGTGGGACAGGCGGGCCACGGTTCGAAGTTGGGCATAGGCGCGGTCAGCCTCAGCACTGAATGGCAGGCTTGCTACGGTATCTACCACGCTCTGGGCACCGGACTGAACCTCCTGAGCCATGGCTTGCTGGGCTGCATAGAGTGATTCACCGGCCTGTTGCAAAAGTGAAAGCGTGGAACGGCTAAGCATGAAGGGCCTCTCAAAAAGCAAAGCACTCACCAGGAGCACACCCTTGGATGGTGCCATAGGGCTTACGTAGAACTGACGCCCGCGCGTCCACTTCTGCGACCACGTCCAAGCGATATGTTGCAGAATGTTCTTCCTAAGCACACAGAGGCAGGGAGGGGGAAATGATCACATCACGTCGCCATCGCGCAACCAGTCTGTTCAGACTTTGCTCGGAGAAAAGCACTTCGGGGCAGGCCTTAAGACAGATGCTGGCAGTGCTGTCAGCGTGCCTTCTTTCCAGTGCGGCCCTCGCATTCCAGATCGCCCCGATGGGCTCCGAGTTCGAGGCGCGGTTGACCAACGAATCCGAAGCATCACTGGCGCGAACCGCGGATAGCCTGGGCATCATGATCAAAGGCCGGGTTCACGAAGAGATCACTCAGATTGGGATGGGCTGTCCAGTCGATCCATCCAGCTTGGCTTCCGATAAGACCTGTGGTTTGCGAGATCGCCCCTTTGCCTCGGCGTATGTCATCTACGGCGTTCGATGGAACGACCTGCCGCCCTTTCGGCTGTCGCCGGAGGAAGGGAATTGCACTTACCTCGGGAAGTCATGCAATGTGGCGCAGACCATCCGATTCTCTACACAGCCATTGTGTTGGTACTGCCTTTTCAAGGATGCGGAGAAGAAGGCGCAAAGCCGCGCCATTGTGGGATGCAGCAAGGAGAAAGGCGCGCTGCAGGGGAACGTGATGACGCGTTCGCATTTTGGGGATCTGCAATTTCTGCATGCGATGGCAAGCCAGGAAGGCGTGCACCCTGGAGCGACCCGCGCCAAGGTACTCGATTGGCTGGAATTCGCCTGGAAGGTTTCGTCGCGAGAGATTAAGTCCGACACCTTCCTGCGAGACGTTCAGATCCCGACCGTACAAGAACACTTTGGATGCACAGAATGGCGCGTTGTCGACCTCTACATCCTGGGTCAACAAGACAAGCTGGGGCGGTATTTGCACCAGGTGGCCTTTGGTTCGGTGCTCCACACTGTGCAGGATTCGTTTGCTGGAGCCCATGTCTCTCGTGAAGCGCTACTGCCTGGTGGCATGTGCGCAGATACGGCCTATGAGGCCCCGCGCCGGATCGTGGAGTTTCACACCTACGGAGCGCAAGATGGGGCGCTGCACGACGAGCAAGACAGTCGCGAGGCGATGACCAAAGTCAGCGCGGCCGATCGCTGGCCAGATGCCATCGAGGCAACGCGCAATCTGGTGCAGTTCTACGAAGAGCGCGCGGGTTGGACCGATGTCCAGCCCTACATGCAGTGCCTGTTCGAGCTGGCCGATGATCGAAGAGATTCGTCGCCAGGAGCGCCGTACAAGCGATCACCCTGAACTGCGGCGCTCTCACTGAGCGTTGTTGGCCTGTTGATGTGGAACTGCACCCGTTTCATCGGGAATGAACGTTCCATCTTCGAGCAACCGTCCATGGACCACTGAGCCATCGGGAGAGGTCTTCCACGCTCGGTCCGGGTGATCGCCATCGAAGTTGACGAGATGCTGCCCCTGAAGGTGTTTCTTCCGGATCTCTTTACTTTCAGATCCCACCAGCCAGATCAGAGCGTCGATCAAATCCTTCGGTTTCTCTTGCGTCTTGCTGTTCATCACGCTTTCCTCCAGTCGAGAACCAGTGACCCATCAACACAAAACGCCTCAGTGACGAACAGCGTTTGCTGAGCTTGCATCGTTTGGCTCATTAATTGATGAAAAGCGTAGCGAGCAGACCCGGCAGTGTCCAGAGGGGGGTCAACCGACAACGTACGTCTCAAACCAGCCGAACCCCGGGAATGCGCTTCAGCGTGGCGGAGCATTGCTCCAACATGTCCAGTTGGTACTGCATGCCTCTGACCATGTTCTTGCCAGTGCGTCGCAATATGACGCCACCGCCGATGATGAGGATGCCCACGAAAACAAGGATGAGCGGAATCCCGATGATGATCATGGCGATGCCGCCCCAATGCATCAGCTTGCCCATCTTGCGGGCCTTCTCGATGTGAGCGACGGTGTCCTGCGACCCGCGCGCCTTCATATCAATTCCAAACGTCGGCTCATTCGGTCTGCCGACCGCGACCAGCACGGTCGCCACATCACCGCTCTGAACATGCTGACCGGATACCAGATGGAAGGAGCAGCCTTCCACGCCCTGGGCTGCCCGCAGCTTGGTCAGTAAATCCGCAAACACCGTGACGTTGCGAACACGCCCAGCATCGCGGAATTCAAGGTAATTGAACTTGGTTGCATCCACATCGCTTGTGGATGTGCCAACTTCCAAGAGCTGGTCGTGTACCACCTGTGGTTGCCAAGGCTTGAGGCTCATTCTTACTCCCGTTCAGATCTCAAATGTACGAATCAGTGTGTGTATCAATGAGTATACATAGCAGAGAGTTCTGGACGTGCCAACGCAGAGCCCGTCCACCCCAGCCAAGAAGAGTCGCGTTGAATTCGATCCGCGCAAAAGCCTGGGCCTGCGTATCAAGGAACTGCGTGTGGAGCATGGCCTCACGCAAGAAGAACTGTCAGATCGCAGTGGACTTTTCCGCACCTACATGAGTCGGATTGAGTCGGGGCAGGCGAATCCGACGCTCACCATGCTTCATCAGATCGCTGGAGCGTTTGCGATCGATGTCAGGGATCTGTTGATCCTTCCCCAAAACCAAAGACCTACCCGTGTTCGGGCGACTGCGACTGTCTCGCGTGGCCGTGTGAACAAGTAGCTCCCGTGTGCTGGCCGAAAAGCTTGGCAGGACTGTTGTCTGAGATGGAGCAGCTGTATGGTTAGAACAGACCGTTGGCGGTCGACCTTGATGTGCTTTCGTCGGCTTGAAAGCTTGCCCCGCTTGCGTCCTCGGGTATCCACGTTGAATTAGTGGTCATGACATACCGCCCTATGGTCCCATCTGCGTTGCGTTTTATCGCATCCGGGCTTCTGGGTGAGCTTTCAAAAGACGAGCGCTTGTCAGCGACGGAGGGGTTCACTGTCTTGGTGCAGGGTGAACAATTGTCTGTTCCATATCGCGTCTACTACGAACCGACAAACCTCCAATCCGTCATCTCTTGCTCGGGAAGCGACGTTCGATTGCTAGCGCTCTGCCTGGGAACCAGGCACTGGAATGGTTACGTGCGTGAGCAATGCCTGAGACAGATTGTGAGCATTGATCGACCATGGGCTGTACCGTTCGTAGTTCAGCTTTTGGGCGAGTATGTGATCGAGATCGTCGAAGTGGCTACAGCGACCCTTTCCCTTGCAGCACCTGAACTGCTGTCTGCGTTCGCTCTGGAAAATCCGCAGTTCATGGCCACGACCGAAAGGCGGGCTATTAGCTACTGGAACTGCTACCACCGTGGGCGCTTTCCAGCTTTGCAGTCCTACCCCGCCCTGCAGGCAATCGATGCAATCCGGTACCAGCAAGAAGGAGTATCTTCCTAACTCCTGATTAGACGACGCGGGACAAGGGTGCGGAACGCCTGTGAAGCCCCGCGATGCCTGTGCTGCATCCGTCTGACCCTCCCATCTTGGCCATCGCTGGGCTCGCGCATCGTCCCGATGATGAAGGGGCCTTAGACACAATAGATCAAGGGCGGATAGACGAGTGTCCACGCCGACCCAAGTACAGCGTGCAGGTATTGGACGAAGCTATACCGCCCGTTCGTGCGTTCCGAACTCTACGGAGTCAGGGCGCCCGGCAGCGGACTGAAACCATTCAATTACAGCCCATCAACCGTCGGCGGAAACGTATTTGTGGTTGCAACGGCAACGCCAAAAAAAGGTTTCTGGGCAGACGTGACGGATTTGCTAAAGGCGTACCCAATGCCTGGGCTTCTTCGTCCCTAAAGGCTTGGTCACGTGAAGAACGGACGGCCACAATTCGTGAGCGGTCCGCACTGTTCCGGCAGGTGTAGTGACTAATCGCGAAGTCCAGACGGCATACCCTGGAATTTGGGTGCTGGCTTACAAAGCTAAATTATTTATATATCCACACGACATGTTTTGACGAAGTCGATATATGCATCATCGCCGCACAAAATAATAAACACAATTAGTAACAAATAATTCAATGACTAGTCTTGCCCATTAAATTGCGATATTTATATGTGGGACTTTACTCTCCCCCTCCGATCGAGCCATCAAATTCGCACTTCTCATAGAGATAAAAAAAAAACGGGGCGAATAGCGCCGGAGGATTGCGATGTATGCGCCCCTAGACGGGCAGCCAGCACCTGTCTAGCATGGATCATTTCGGCAGATCTACCGTGATGGGCAACGTGCTGTGGCAAAGCGATTGCAGGTATCAGACTTTTCAGCGGGTCATTTTGGCGAGGCTCTTTTTGAGCTTCGACAGCGTCAGTGTCTGAGCCAGAGACAGCTTGCAGAGCTTGTGCAAATCTCCCCGTCCCTATTAAGTGAAATCGAAAATACTCGACGCCCGCCGCCCCCAGTCGCCAAAGTACGAGCGATCGGACGAGCTTTAAAGCTTACAGAGGCTGAGCAGCGTTGCCTTATCGCCTATGCAGAACGCGAGAGAGTTCGACTGGGCTTAAGAGTCACGAAAAATACCCCACAGCATGTTGCTGACCTACTGCGTGAAATTGCAGGCCTCGCTCGCGAACTCTCTCCTGACCAAGTACTAATGATCAAAAAAAACCTGATGGAGGAAATCATGAAATAAGAAACGGCAGGACCCCTTTTCAGAAGCCCCGCCGTCCAGGGTGCTCAGACCGAAGTCTTCGCGGTTCGCAACGCTAGATTAACCGATCTGACCCCCGGGTGGTGGATTTGTTCGCGCCTATCAGGCGAACAACTCGGAAGTCAGAATCATGCAAAGACTTGTCTTGTGCGGTGAGGTCCAGACACGACTGTCGACCCCGTCGCTACCTCTACCAGATCCATATGGCGCGCAAAACCCAGATACAGCTGAGTCTCGCCCCCCAGCAGTAGCCAGCAACTTCTGCAGCTGTCCCCAGCACCTGGAGGCAGCTCATGAGAACTGAAAAGAAGTTTTCCCCAAAAGTACTTGCTCGCTTCTTGAAAGAGGGGCGAGGCCTCGGCACGTACTCGGACTACATACCCTGGCACCGTGTCTCACGCTCAGATCCGTCGAGCCGCGGTCGATCCCATCTGCTCTTGTGGCGCGACCGGCAGCGGGAGTTGCTGTCGGATGGCGAATGGACAGGCCTTAACTTTGCTTCGATGCTGCCAAACTTGGTTGACCTCGTGGAGCAGTTCCCAATCAACCAGGAAGATGCTGCGCACGAGTTGAGTCGCTGGCAGATTGGGATTGGAGGACGGGTCTACCCCGGCACCATGACTTTGGCACACCAGATGGGTATCAAACATCCCGTTGTGACCGACATCGCAGAGACAGTCATCTGGACCAGCACAACAGACCTGTTGCTGGTTTTAAGGACGCCCAAGGCAACAAAACTGACCTTGTTGGCAGTTTCCTGCAAGCCATATGACACGCTGACTCCACGCGCCAAAGAGCTACTACTCCTAGAAAAAACGTACTGGCAAGCGCGTGGTGTGGAATGGCTGCTGATCACACCCGAGCAATACGACAAGCGGGTCGGACTGACCTTGAAAAGCGCTTCAGCCTGGGGATTGGCTGAGCCTGCCAGCGCGGCCGAGATCAACATTGCCACCTATGTCGTTCGGTCGATGCCTTTTCATCCCTATTCCGACGTCATCGGTCGACTGACTCAGATTTTCGGTGGATCAGAGCAGCATGTGTACCTGGGACAACGGGCACTTTGGCAGGCCGTTTGGCAAGGCCGACTGCCTCTTGACCTCCGCCGTCATTGGCGCCCTCACTTGCCTCTCACACTGCTGCCGATGACGGATTTCCTCGCGCTCAATCCGATTGCATCAAGGAGGTCGTCATGTCTCTGATGCCCAATCAGGTATTCCGCCTCGCAGGGGACGCTCTCGGTTTGAAAGCCGGACTTTTTCGAATCGTAATTGATGCCCCCGAGATCAATGTCGTCTACTGCTCACAGTTTGCCCCTTCGCACTTTCCTGAAAAAAAAAGAGGCGGGCGCACGCGGCTAGAGAAAACCAAACGGCCGAAAAGGATCGTCAAAACGCCGTTGGTAGGTCAGCTATTGAGCGTGCCTCGGCAGGCCCTCCTTGAGCTCCATGAAGCGCACGAGTTGACGCCTGTAAGCCTGGAGCTCGCATCGACCTACTACCTGCCTCTTACAGATCGAAATACAGCTGAAAAATTCGAGCGGCGATGCAATGTAATGAGTGAGTTCCTCGATCCGGAAAAGCTCAAGGAGGAACTGCTAGTGCACGGCAATCTGGGCCGTATGGTTCGAAACGCGATGATCAAGCACAAGGCTAGTCGAGGCCTTATCTACAACCTTTGGTCATTGCTATGTAGGTTTGGTTTGACCTCAACAAGCCTGCGACCGCGATGGGACCTTTGCGGGGCGAAAGGCAAGCCGCGCGACCTTGGCGAGGATGGGCGCCAGAACAAGGCCGGACGGAAGACGCTGAAGCAAAGGATTAGCAAACAAGCATACGGCTCTTGGGGTGAACCTATTCAGCCCGGAATGAATGCAGACTGGCGCGCCAAGATCATGGTGGCCGACAAGCGCATACCAGTTCCTAAACCATCGATGCGCAGGCGGTACGGAGAAATTATCGCAAGCGGGTTTGTTAAAGCAATGCGCTACGACGATGCTGGGAAAATCGTGGTTGTGGAACTCAAGCACGGTGAGTACCCAAACTACCAGCAGGTCAAACGGATTCTCACTGTCGAGACCACCGCATTAGACAAAATTCTTCAAAAAACTAGCAAAGGCCACTTTAAGCGCGCATTGCGAGGCATGACCAGTTGCAGTTGGCAGGGTTCCCCCGGCCCTGGGCTTATGTACGCCATCGACAGCACCATCGGTGACATCTATCTGAGATCGGCGGTAAACCCTGAGTGGATCGTTGGGCGACCGATTGTCTACATCATTGTCGATGTTTGGTCCACGGCAATCGTCGGTTTCTATGTATGCCTGACTGGGCCCAGTTGGGACACGGCGCAGGTAAGCCTTTTCAACACAACGGCATCGCCAGCGTTGTTGAGCAACCTCTGGGGCTACGAGTTACGCCAGTCATTGTTTCCGGCTCCTACGCTTCCGGCGCGTCTTCTGTGTGATCGCGGCGAATACCTTTCCAGACGTGCCAAGGCGACGGGTATGAAACTGATCAGAGATATGCAGTACACCCCGCCTTTTCGGCCCGACATGAAGGGCATCGTGGAGGTCCTCAATCGCATCGTGAAGAACACTCAGTACAACTTCCTACCTGGGACAATGGACGCTCGACGTGCGGAATACGACCTTCGGCGCTCCAACCCAGCCTCCGCGACGATGAATGTCCGGCAGTACACCCACTACCTGCACGAATCGTTCTTTGTCTACAACCTAACCGCGAATCGCGCAAATCGAATTGATGCTCATATGGCTGCCGCCGGTGTATTCCCCAGCCCAGCAGGACTCTGGAGTTGGGGGCATGCCATGGGCATTGGCTACAGGCGTGCCTCGGCGCAAGCAGAACTGGTGACCCAACTATTGCCAGCTAGTGAAGCTCGTGTCACCCCGCGCGGTATTCGGTTCCGCGGAAACTATTACGAATCTCCACTTGTGGAAGCGGAACATTGGGCCACCATCGCCAGATCCTCTGGAGGGAGGGAAATTCCAGCCCAGTACTACCCGGGATCGGTGTCGACCATTTGGACCCCTAATGTTTCCGGCGATGGCCTTTTAGACCTGAAGATAGCCGACCATGCGAATGCATCACCTGAAATCAACTACGACGACATGGCCGACGCATTCGCCTTTCAACAACTCAAGGCCGCCGACATTGAGCACCAACGCGTGTCTGCCGCGGTACTTGGTTTGAAGCGCATGGATGCCATCCGCCAGCAATCGATTGAACAGACCCGGATAGCTCTTGATCGGGCCAGAGGCCGAGCACCGACGATCACGGAGGCCCGTGCCATGGAAAATGAAATCGCTGCCCAGATGTTGCACTGTGAATACCGCGGCACCCGAAAAGACCGTGCAGTGGTCAGCGAAAACCATCTCAGCATGATGGAAGACATCTTTGCGGCAAAGGATAAGGAGGTGGCAAATGACCTCTAAAAATGCCCCCCCATACGACCCGTACGCTGACAACATCTTGGTCCAAGGGCTTGGTCCAATCCTCTCGCGGCAGGAGGCTGCGAGTTCACTCGTAGCTCTTCCCAAACGACCTCCACAGGATATTGGGACCATTCCGCGTCACCTGCGACTACACATGCTGATGGATGTCCGCAATCTACACATACCGAGCATTGAAGGGCTTCAGCTGTTCGAATCCATCGACATGATGATCAGGCAGAACTACCATCATTTGCACCCCTCATCTGCGAGCACCTGGAGCAAGATCAGCGGTGAACCTGTTCAATTCCAGCTACCGTTGAATGCTCCAGCCTTCGGAGCTGCGGTGGAGGGAGTATCAGGTTCGGGAAAGACTCAAGCGATTAGAAGGTGCCTAGGTAGGTATCCCCAGCAAGTCATCAAGCATCAGTCATTTTTTCGGATGACAAACGGCTTACAACAAGTTGTCTGGCTTTCACTGGATGTCCCCGCCAGCGGTAAAGCAACAGATCTCGCAGCCGCACTGATGACTGCTTGGAGAAAGGTCACCGGTAGCGCCCGGTTTGACAAGACACTGTCGGGAGACTGGCGCAATGGGATGCAGATGCTGGAGGAATGGCGACAAGTGGCATCGACCCATTTTTTGGGCTTGCTGCATCTCGATGAGATCCAAAACTTCTTCAAACTCTCAACACTGGATCGACGAAAACGGCGTAAGGTCGGGGAGGAACCTCCAGAGCTCAGCATTGTGGAAGATCAGTGCATCAAATGGATTCTCACATTGATGAACACGTGGCAAATACCATTGCTGGTATCGGGCACACCCGATGGGATCAGTGCGTTGACCAAACGATTGAGCAACGCCGAACGCATTGTCACCTCGGGGTATCACGCGTTTAAGCACTTTATCGATGTTGAAGACCCGTTTTTTCGACACCAATTCCTGCAGAGGCTGGGGGTGTACCAGTATGTCGCGCGACCAATACCGATTTCGGATGAACTGGCTGTGGTCATCATGGAAAAAACGGCGGGTGTCCAACGGTTGATCATCGCCTTATGGGTGGCCGCCCATCGAGTGGCATTTGAGCGCAAAGAAGACGACTTGCGGCTCGACGATTTCCGCGTCGCAGCGGATACCTATCTCGCTCCTGTGGGAGCGGCGGTCGACGCACTGCGCAGCCAAGATCCCAAGCGGATGGGACGGTACGAAGACCTGGTCACCCGGGACCACAGCTTCTGGGGTCAGTTCTGGGGTCCAGTCAAAAGCGACTGAGAGTCAACAAAGTTAGGTGCAAGGTGGGCCCGTTCACTGAACAGGCTCCACTATCGCTGCAAATTGCACTGACAAAACCTGCTTTGCTTTTCGAGCACGGGGGCGTACGCTGTTTTTGGGATTCATCCTCTTTAAGCATTTAGGCAAATTCGGGCCGCACATCCGAAGCAATCCCTCGAACTTTCGCTCAGACAGCCCAGCAACTTCTGCGCTCGCTGAAAAAGAAAGTCGCCGAAGGTAGAAGGCTCTCAAGCCGACAACACGACCGATCGCCTCAGGATCATCCGCATCGGAAAGAGTTGGAAGGCCCAAGCCGAGAAGCGCTTTCCTCACCGTGTGCGCGGGAAACTCCAATTTCTTCATCACTTCGCTATGCGCGCCGAGAGCCTCGACGTATAGGTCAATCAGGGTACTGTCGTCAGGTAAGTTGTGAACGCGTCGAGAACGGCGTACTCCTCGCTTCTCAGCATCGCTGCAGGCGTTACATAGCGCGTTAATCGCTTCGTCGGCACTCTCGAACAGCACGGTTAAGACCAGCAGATATGCCGTCACGGAAGACGCCGAAGTTCTTAAGTACATCACCCCGTCAATCTGGTGTAGGAACGTGCCTGGCTCCTTCTCCAGAATTCCATGGAACACCGCATCGAGCCAATGATGAGGAAACAAATCACATAGTCGATCGCTGATCAAATCGCCCTTACTCTGCCCAGGATTGGTCTTAAACCCGAGCGACCGGCCAAGGTCATTCAACATGGGAACAACTAACGCGACACTGAAGGGCTTTGGTTGATCGTAAAAAGTGGCCGCCAGATCGAGGAACCTTTGCACATATCCGTTCTGTAATGCCTCCTCTGCCCACACATATGGGATTGATGCACCGCTTCCGACGAACTGAGTTGGCGAGTGCAGGAGTGGATCCCCAGTGGACACGAAAGACAACGGTATCCTGTGCTTCGGACACCATAGCTGCCCTGGGATTTGGTGATCCCGGCGCCAATAGCTGACCCCATGAAAGCGAATGTCAGCAGTCACACAGTCTTTGCAGAAGTACGCTGCGTGGTAGGTCTTCTGCATCGCTGTGAAGTTGAGTGCCGTGCCCTCCCCCTCACTTCCATGGGCAACCTCAGGGTGATATGAGGTGATCCCTCGTCGTAACGGCAAAGTGGTATGCCGCTGTGCAAATTGAACTTCGGACATCCCTGCCATCCGACTCAGTAGTGCATGGACGGTCAGTTCACGTCTGCTCGTTCCTGCATGTCCAAAGTGCTCTGCCATGGCGTCCGTCATTTCCTTTAGATGCTTGTAGCCATTGACTCTCATGATCCGGCCGAGATATCCGCGATCCAGCTCCTCCGGCAATGGCACAGGCTGCACGAGCATGGTCATGAACGCTCTCCTTGAGATCGGGAAACAGGTGTCGAATGTTTCAGGACAGCAAGCGAACGGATGACAGCTGCCAAGGCTTTGGCATCTGACGCAGAACCATCCCAAGTCGCTCGAAGTGCCTCAATCAGTTCGTGGTTGCTGCGCACAGCATCGGCGCTGACCCCGCCCTCGAAGCGCTCAACGAAAAGGCACACCTCTTCAAACAAGCGGGAAGCCCTTATGCCCTCCCCTTTGAGGATACGGCTGACCTGCGATTGACTGGCCCCCACATGGGCAGCGATATCAGCCTGGGCGATTCCATGCGCCGTGCAGATGCGGCGCGCGTTCGCTGCGCGAGCTCTCACTTCTGATTTAATCATGCATTTAGCATATCTCAATACATATTTGCATATCAAGCGTGAAATGTTGGCGAGACTGGACTGTCATCAGCGAAAAAGGTCCTGGGAGGGGAGATGTGCAGTCAAAACCGCCTGGATCGCGTCAAAGGTGCGGGGCAATCGGTGCAGAGAAGCCCGCTTGGCCCGGAGATCAGGTATTTGCTGACACAACTGCCAGAAGTGGATGCGGCGTTCGTCCCGCTCCTCCATAAGGCGCAACGCTGCTTCACGAACCAAGCCGCGTAGTTGCTCGTCTCTGGCCTCCCAATCCACTACCGAGGGCCTCGGACGCAGCGTAGCTGGTAGCAGGTCGGGCTTGTTGGCATCCAGCCAGGCGCGGTCGTTCCGGTAGAGCCACATGTAGGTGCGCGGGTCCAGTTGGCGCATCCATTTGATCCCGAGACTTCCCGAGGACTGCAACAATTGAAGCCACAGTGCTCGCGAATGGGCTCTCGCTTTTGCGCTTCGTGCCGCAGACCAATCTGCATGCAGCTTTGCATCACTGAGCAGCAAGCGGGTGATGCTCCCGACGGAGACCCCGGCTTTAGAGGCCGCTTTTTCCTTGTCAGTCCCTCTGCGTAAGTCTCGGATTGCTTTGGCACGCACATTTGTGGATAGTTTCTGTGGCCGACGTGAAATTGCTATCCCAGCCTTTGCCGCCCAGACGAGCGCTGTTTGCGGATCGACCCCAACCAAGTTCGCCGCCTTGCGCACTGATTGACCCTCCTCCTGAATGAGGCTACATAGGCGGTCTATTCGCGGGTCAACGACTGGCAATGCGGTCAGAACATCGTCCAGGATAGGTGCGCGGTTGTGGGCGTCCTCAGATTTCAATGCGAAGTCAAACCGTTGGGCATCGCCAAACAGCCAATGGATGAGCAACAGGTGCCTGAGGGGGTGGGTGCCGGAACGAGGCGGCCTCAGCAGTCGGCCCAGTTGCGTCGCCATTCCCTCCTCGTCTTCGGCCAGCGAATCGAATTCAGGGATACGCCTGAGCGGCTCGCAGTAGTTGAGGAAGGCAGTCGCGATCTGTCCAGTGCGCAAGCTGGCCGCACCAGCGATCCAATCTCGCGCCTGCAGTTCCTGGCGGTAGACCTCGTGGAGTTTCCCTGGTAGTAATGGTTGATGTTCCTCTGATTGCACAAGGTGTTCAATGAGTTCGGCGAGGCTCAGTAACACGGAGGATGAAACGGTCTCGATGGGCGCCACGCAAGCGGGATTCAATTCGCTGAAGCGTGGCAAAAGCCATTGGAAACGCTCGACCCCATTGGCCTTCAGGGCAGATTGCAGCAGTGGTTGTTTGTGTGTCGTGCACATCCACACACCCGGGAACTGGTGCTTCAAATGCCAATAGGCCCACCCCGTCTCGCGGAGGTCCTGTTCCATGCATTGCGGGCAGGCTTTGAGGGGATGATTGGCGCGAAAGCGACTTGTGAGGATTCCAAGGCGCAGCTTCAAGTGGGCGACACTGGAGCTGGACATACACGCGACGGCATTTTCAGTCTCGTCTTGCTGAGCGAAGGCTGCGTAGAACTTGAGCAGTGTCCGCTCTCTCGATATGGAATCGACTTCGCCAAGCGACCCGTTCGTTCGCGTCGTGAAGGCCCCAAGACTGTTGGGTAAATCATGGTGGGTACCAGCACGTGCGCTGCCGAAGATCAGTTGGCAGGTTTGCGCAGATGTGACGTGCCCCCAAAGCTGGTGATGACGGCTAACAAGACTGAAAAAGGTTTCGTCAGGCAGCCAGGACAGCAGTTGGTATTCGGGAAAGAGCCTGTCCGTTTCTGGCATCTTGGTAGGCTATTCCGAACGAGGGCGCAGCACAAGGCGCCTAGCTTGCGGACATTGCAAGTCGTCGTCGCTATCGATTTGCGCGGGTGGCAGCAATGCAGCGGGTGCTGTCCACCGATATTGATCATCGAATTCACGCTGTGAAGCCCATTCCGGCCGTTGTCGCGTAGAGACGGCCGCCGCGTCCGTAGCCGGCCTTGGTGTTGCCGCCTACATTCACCAGGCGAGCAACTGCCGCCTCTGCTTGGAGCTCAACCGAACGCCGGGTTTTACGCTCGCGACCCACGCATCCTGCCGAGGCTGTTTGAGAACGCTCGATGTTCGACGCACGGGGCTAACCGCAGGCCAGTACCATTGAAGAATGGACTGCCGAATAGTCAGTACGGGTATGGAATACTGTCAAGCCAGTTCTCCAGATTGGCCATGCCAAAGTGCCCCGGATGAGTTGCTTGGTAGGTTGCAGCTTGGGCCGCTGGAACGACACCACGCCCGAACCCACTCGTCGGATTAAAGCCCGATGACGCATTGGCATCTAGCGTAAACCGAGTGAGAGTGACTTCGGGATGGTTCGCGAGGTACGAGCGAAACATCATGATTGCCGGGGCAACGTGGTTGAGCCAATCTTCAACAGGCTGATCGTCAGTTCCAAGGCGAGGATATCTATAGGCTGTGCCGCCAAGATTTTCCCAGCCGAACCTCTCAAACATTGCTCTCAGACGACCATGATCGTTTGCGTTGTAGTCTGTGAGATCAAATGTGAGAACGACAGGCATATAAGAATTTCCTTCGAGCAGCTGTGGCCTGCAATTCTGTGAATGCTCCAACGGCTATCGCCCAAAAATCACTTCAGAAAGTGATCGTATTGAGCCTTAACGCCGCTGGGGACGCTGGCCGGGTCGATGAGGGCCAATGTCTGTTTGAAGCGCTCCCTGCAAGAAGGCAGACTCGCGCAACGACGTCCTAGCGTTGTCTCGGCTGTCGCAGCAAGTCGAATCATCGTTGCGATCTCTCGGGGCGAGAATGACCGAATGATTTGCTCATAGCTTGTCGCCGCAGCCCAAGAAACGCCGTAGCCGTTGCCAACATTGCAGCACACGACCACCTGCACGAACTGTTCTTGGACGGTCTCCGGGACGGCACCTTGGCGCGACAATTCGAGCAGCCTCTCGGCGAAAGCGGGCTCGTTATAGAAGTTGTTCATGCCGTTGTGGGCGTTCCAGAGCCGTTCAATCGCTCTGTGAAACACAGCGTGTTGCTCCGACTCATTCAACAACGTGAGTAGGCCGAGCTTCTCGAAAAACTGAAGAGAAGCCGAATGTCGTGGCTCATCACCTTTGGCGGCGTAGTCGCTGTGTTTGTTGACGAGGTCGTACCGAAGGGCCGCAGTGAAGCTCCCCTTGAGCGCATTGCAGATGTCCAGTCCGTTCAACCGAGACGGCTCCGATGCGTTCGGGTCGCAATAGATCCCGTGGACCATGCCGATGAGCATCTGCCTTTGCGAGTCATGAGTCTCTGAGAGACGCTGCACCCAGATTCCACCTTGGTTCGCGGTAAAGCGCAGTCCTTTGATCGCAGAAATGAAGGCAGAGATTTCCACCCCCTTTGGCGAGGATGCATTTCCAAGGGCGTAGCGTACGCACCGGTTGAGGAATGTCGTGAACTCCCGATCATTTACTGTGCCTAGTGTCGGATGGGCTGCCGAGAAGTTGTTCCTGACGTCACGGCACTGGTCTAGGAAAAAGTGCCCGTCTTCATTCACGAGGTTGAGCTTCAGGCAAAGTTCCAGCAGTCGGCTGTCCTGCAACTCCACGAGGTGCTTCTCTTCGAAGTCCGCCTGAAGAATCTGAGCAACGATGGGGAGCCCGAAGTTGCGAACCTTGGTCCGCAGTTGCAGGATCGCCGCGTTCCAGATGTAGTTCATGGCTCCATCGAAAAGCCCTGTGCTCACGGCAACGCACATGCGGGCAATGAGTTGGTCGCGAAGCGCAGGGGGAATCTCGCGGAGCTCTCGCGGCAAGTCGCGCCACGCGTACTGAATTTCCTCGTCGCTCGCCAATACGGTACGCGGGATGCCGAGCGCTGTGGTGAGTGCTGCTAGAGCCGGCAGCATGGTCTCGGCAAGGGCAGGCAGCTGTGGCTCGGGCGCCCTAGGAACAATGGCTGTCATGTTTCTCTCCCTCATCAGTAATCCAGTTCTGGAGAGAATGTAACCCGTCCCGCAGCCGAGCCGCCGACGACATATAGCCGAGGAGACGCGCACGATCCGGGAGCCGACCGGTTGCGGTCGAACGCTTATCGCGGAAGTGCAACGGTCTATCGAGGCCACCGTATTCGAATGACCGGTACACGCTCAGGCCGTCGTTCACTTTGCCCGTGCCAGTGTCGCCGACCAGCCTCTTGCAGTCATCGGAGCGCTTAGGGGCTGCTCGGACCGCAAGAACTTCTAGAAAAGCCAAAGAAAAAGAGCGCTCAAATTGAGCGCTCTTTTTTATATAGCAACGAACCCAAACAGGGCTGCAGGTTGCTTCGTATTTCGAGGTCGTCTTTCCCCGTCGAGTTCGAGTTTACGACTTTACCGTTACAAATGACCACCCCGCAAACCCACGTAAATGCTGGAGGCTTGTTTACGACTTTATTTGCGTGTTTACGACTTTAATTACCCAGAATAGCAGTGCGGGAGCCGCCACAAGCACTCACTCCACCGTCACGCTCTTGGCCAGATTGCGGGGCTTGTCCACGTCCGTCCCCCTGGCACAAGCCGTGTGGTATGCGAGCAATTGCAGTGGCACCACATGCAGCAGCGGCGACAGCGGGCCGTAATGCTCGGGCATGCGAATCACGTGCAGGCCCTCGCCGCTTTCGATCCGTGTGTCGCCATCGGCCAGCACATACAGCACGCCTCCGCGCGCGCGCACTTCCTGCATGTTGCTCTTGAGCTTTTCCAGCAGCGTGTCGTTGGGCGCGACGGTCACGATCGGCATGGCGCTGGTCACCAGGGCCAGGGGGCCGTGCTTGAGTTCCCCTGCCGGGTAGGCCTCGGCGTGGATGTAGCTGATTTCCTTGAGCTTCAAGGCGCCTTCGAGCGCGATGGGGTAGTGCAGCCCGCGCCCCAGGAAGAGCGCGTTTTCCATGCGCGCGAAGTCCTCGGCCCAGCTGATGATCTGCGGCTCCAGCGCCAGCACGGCCTGCAGCGCGACGGGCAGGTGGCGCATGGCTTTCAGGTGCTCGGCCTCCTGGTCGTCGGTCAGGCGGCCACGCGACTGCGCGATGGCAAGGGTGAGCAGGAACAGCCCTGCCAGCTGGGTCGTGAAGGCCTTGGTCGAGGCCACGCCGATCTCGACGCCCGCACGCGTGATGTAGGCCAGCTTGCATTCGCGCACCATGGCGCTGGTGGACACGTTGCAGATGGTGAGCGTGTGCAGCATGCCCAGGCTTTGCGCGTGGCGCAGCGCGGCCAGCGTGTCGGCCGTTTCCCCCGACTGGCTGATGGTGACGACCAGCGCGCGCGGGTTCGGCACGCTGGTGCGATAGCGGTACTCGCTGGCCACTTCCACCTGGGTGGGAATGCCGGCGATGGACTCCAGCCAGTACTTGGCCGCGCAGCCGCTGTAGTAGCTGGTGCCACAGGCCAGGATGAGCACGGAGTCGATGTCCTTGAACACGCGCCAGGCGGCGGCGCCGGGCTCGCCGTCCGGGCCGGGTGCACCGTCGAACAGCTCGGGCACGATGCCGCGCACGCCCTCCAGCGTGTCGGCAATGGCGCGGGGCTGCTCGAAGATCTCCTTTTGCATGTAGTGTCGGTAGGGGCCCAGCTCGGCGGCGCCGCTGTGCGCCTGCACGGTGCGTACCGGGCGCCGATGGGCCTCCAGCGGCTGCCCGCCCTTGCCCACGATCCAGTAGCGGCCCAGTTGCAGGTCCACCAAGTCGCCCTCTTCCAGGTACACGATCTGGTCGGTCACCCCAGCGAGCGCCATGGCATCGCTGGCCAGGAAATGCTCGCCCTCCCCCACGCCCAGGATGAGCGGCGAGCCGGCGCGTGCGCCCACCACGCGGTGGGGTTCGTCCTTGTGGATGACGGCGATGGCATAGGCGCCATGCAACTGGGTGACGGCGGCCTGAACGGCCTGGAACAGGTCGCCGCTGTAGTGGCTGTCCACCAGGTGGGCGATGACTTCGGTGTCCGTCTGGCTGGTGAAGGTGTAGCCACGTGCCTGCAGGGCGGCGCGCAGCTCTTCATGGTTTTCGATGATGCCGTTGTGCACCAGCGCCACGCGGCCCAGGCGCAGCGGCTCATCCGCCGTGGTATCGCCCGTGCCCGTGCCATGGCTGAAGTGCGGATGGGCGTTGTGCACCGCCGGGGCGCCGTGCGTGGCCCAGCGGGTGTGGGCGATGCCGGTGGCCCCCTCGACCTGCTCGGCGTTCACCTGCTCGAGCAACTCGGCCACGCGGGCCGTGCTGCGGGCGCGGCGCAGGCCGCCCGTGCGGGAGGCGCCCAGGCTGGCATCGTGGATGGCCACGCCGCAGGAGTCGTAGCCGCGGTACTCCAGGCGCTGCAGGCCCTGCACGAGGATGGGGACGATGTTGCGCGTGGATACCGCGCCGACGATGCCGCACATGGACGTTCTCCTGAAAGGAATGTGGATGGGCGATGGTAGGCAGGGCGTCAAGAAATATGTATAAATTATTCAAACAATATTTGGAATTAAATTTCCATCAAAACACACATTGAAATTTAGTTCCATAAAATTAACGCCATGGAATCATTATTTCTCGACGACACCGACCTTCAACTGCTGAACGCCCTGCAAGACGATGCCACGGCCAGCAATCAGGCCCTGGCCGCAGCGGTTCGCGTGTCGCCTCCCACCTGCCTTCGCCGGGTCAAGCGCCTGCGCGAGGCGGGCCTGATCGAGCGGGAGGTGGCCCTGGTCCAGCCCGATGCCCTGGCGCGGCACCTGGGCCACGGCATCACCGCGATCGTGGAAGTGACGCTGGACCGGCAGGACACCGAACGCCTGGCAGCCTTCGAGCAGCGCATGCAGCCGGAAGCCGCGGTGCAGCAGTGCTACCGCGTCTCGCCGGGGCCCGATTTCATCCTGGTAATCTACGCACAGGACATCCCGGGCTATCTGACCCTGGCCCAGCGCCTGTTTTCCAGCGACGGCAACGTGCGCAACGTGAAGGCCTTCTTCAGCCTCAAGCGCAGCAAATTCGAGCCGAAGCTGCCGTGCGTGCGTCCGGAGAGCCTGCCCCCCCGCACGCCATGAGCCGCCGGACGGGCGCGGTGGCCATCGCCGCGCTCAGCTGGCAGCGGCGTCCGGACCAGCCGTCCCCGCGGCCGGCAATTGCAGGCACACGGTGCAGCCTTGGTGGGGCGCTGCACTGATGCCAATGGTGCCGCCCATGCGCGCCACCAGGCGCCGGCACCGCGCGAGCCCCAGGCCCAGGCCCTCGAACTGGCTCGCCGGATGCAGCCGCTGGAACACCTGGAACAACTGCCCCGCCTGCGCGGCAGGAAAGCCGGCGCCGTTGTCCTGCACCGTGATGTCCACCCGATTGCCGGGTGCCGGCCGCACCTGCACGGCGATGCGTGGCGGCTGGGCCCCGCGCGAGAACTTGAGGGCGTTGTCCAACAAGGCCACCAACACCTCCTGCAGCCAGCCCGCGTCCGCCCACAGCACGGGCCAGGCCTCGGCCGCGGGCAGATCCCAATGCACGGTGTCGATCCAGGCGCTGGCCACCCCCTCCCCGGAAGAGGTGGGCTCCTTCGCGGCCACGCTTTTTTTCAGCGCAGGTGCCGCAGCGGCGGCCGTCCGCGCCGCAGCCACCGCGCTCTGCAGCACCGGGCCCAGCGCGACCGGGCCCGGCGTGGCAGGGGCTGAGCCGATGCGCCCCAGCTGGATCAGCCCGTCGATCATGCTGCCGAGCTGCTGGCCTGCCTGTGCGATGGTGTCCAGAAACTGCAACGCCTCGGGATCGGCATTGCTCTGTGCGACGGTCTCCCGCACCAGCCGGCCGTAGGCGAGGATGTGGCGCACGGGCGCGCGCAGGTCGTGCGACACGGCCCGCAGGAACGCCTCCTGCTCCTGCCGCGCCGCGTCCAGTTCCGCGCGCAGGCGCGCCACTTCATCGGCCTGCGCTTGTTGACCCCGTTCGTCGCCGGGCAGATCACCGAGCCCGTCCATGGCTCAGGCCTTGGGCAGCTTGGCGGGCCGTTTCCAGTTTTCGATGGTCACCTGCCGGCCGCGCGCCACGCTCAAGGCGCCCGGCGGGGCGTCCTTCGTGATGGTGGAGCCGCCGGCGACCGTGCCCCCGGCACCGATGGTGACGGGCGCCACCAGCACGCTGTTGCTGCCGATGTGCACGTCGGCCTCGATGACGGTGCGGAACTTGTTGGCCCCGTCGTAATTGGCCGTGATGCTGCCCGCGCCGTAGTTCACGCGCTCGCCCACCGTGGCATCGCCCAGATAGGCCAGGTGGTTGGCCTTGGCGCCATCGGCCAGCGTGGAGTTCTTCACTTCGACGAAGTTGCCGATGTGCACCTCCCGGCCCAGTTGGGCACCCGGGCGCAGGCGGGCGAAAGGCCCGATGAGGGCGCCCGGGCCGACCTGCACGCCGGCTTTCTCGCCGTCGATGTGGGTGTAGGGGTGGACCACCGCGCCCGCCGCGATGGTGGCATTGGCGATGCAGCAGTGCGCACCGATCTGCACGCCCTCGCCCAGCTCCACGTGGCCGGTGAAGACGCAGTTCACGTCGATCTCCACGTCCTGCCCGCAGACCAGCCGGCCCCGGACCCCGATGCGGGCATCGTCGCGCAGATCGAAGCGCGCCGGGTCGGCCAGGCGCACGCCCTGCTCCATCAGCGCCGCGGCCTGACGGGCCTGGTGCGCGCGCTCCAGCTCCGCCAATTGCAGTGGGCTGTTCACGCCCGCCACCTGCAATGCGTCGGTGATGCGATGGGCCACCACCGGCACCCCATCGGCCACGGCCATGGCGACGATGTCGGTCAGGTAGTACTCGCACTGGGCGTTGTCGTTGCGCAGCCGGGCGAGCCAGCCGGCCAGCCGTTGCGCCGGCACGGCCATGATGCCGCTGTACACCTCGGTGATGGCGCGCTGGGCCTCGCTCGCGTCCTTGTGCTCCACGATGCCCTGCACCGCACCGGCGGCATCGCGCACGATGCGGCCGTAGCCGGCCGGGTCGGGCAGCGTCACGGTCAGCAGCGCGAGCCGCTCCCGCGCCGAGGCTTCCACCAGCGCATGCAAGGTGGCGGCCTGGGTCAGGGGCACGTCGCCCGACAGCACGACCACGGTGCCGTCACCCGCCAGCGCGGGCATCGCCTGCTGCACGGCATGGCCGGTGCCGAGCTGCGGCTCCTGGCGGGCGAACTTCAATTCGAAACCGGCGCCGGAATCACCCCCCGGACCGCCGGCGACGGCGGCCTCCACTTGGTCAGCGCCATGGCCAGTGATGACCACCACGCGCCGGGCCCGCAGGCTGGACGCCTGGTCCAGCACATGGCGCAGCAGCGGGCGACCCGCCAGGCGCTGCAGGACCTTGGGGGTGCGGCTTTTCATGCGCGTGCCTTTGCCCGCCGCCATGATGATGATGTCCAGTGCTGTCATGAAAGGGTCCGTTCGGTTGCGGCCGCGCGGCACGGCGACCGGCGTCCCAGGGGAATCTGCCGATTATCGGCGCCCTGCCGCGCCCGCCAGGGGTTTTAAGATTGCTACAAAATTAATAGCAATATGCCCTAGTACTTATTGCACTGGAGGCCGATTTCACCCAAAGCCTAGAGCAGGGGTACCGGCCGGGGGATGGCGTCGTAATACTCGGCGATGCGGGCCAGCGCGCGCGGATTGATGATGCGCAGCCGCCCATCGGCGATCTCGTGCAGACCCAGTTGCGCCAAGCGCCGCAGCGTCTTGTTGGTGTGCACGAGCGACAGCCCGAGCGAGTCGGCGATGTGTTGCTGGGTGATGGGGAATTCGACGGTGCCGTTCTCGGACAGCCCCAGGCGGTCGAGCCGGCGGTACAAGTGCATGAGCAGCATGGCCACGCGCTCGGTGGCATTGCGACGGCCGGTGGTGAGCAGGTTGTCGTCCACCATGCCTTCGCCGCGCGCCGCGAGCCAGGTCACGTCGTAGCCCAGCCGGCCATGGTCGCGAAACAGCGACCACAGCCCGTCGGCCGGGAACACGCAGAACGCGCAAGGGGTGACAGCCTCCACGCCGTGCATCGCGGTGTCGCCGAACTCCTGCTGCAGCCCCACCAGGTCGCCCGGCAGCAGGAAGTTGAGGATCTGGCGCCGCCCATCCGACAGCGTCTTGTAGCGGAATGCCCAACCGGTGTAGAGCGTGTAGAGCTTGCCGTTGGGTTGGTGCTCGCGGATCAGCGTGCCCCCAGCCGCCACGGTGGCGGTGCCGCAGCGGAACTGGTCGATGAACTGCAGCTCCTGCGGCGATACCGGAGTGAAAGCGGAAGGAGTGTTGCGCAACCGGCAGGCATCGCAATGGCGCGGAATGGCGTGCGCCAGGGATTCAGAAGCAAAGTCCACGCTCATAAAGGCGAATCGGTGAGAACTGGTGGGCGGCGATTCTAGGCACACCAGGGTACTCCTCCCTATGTCTTTTGACACTGTGCACGGCACGCCACAGACCTTGCGCCGGCGCACCAGCGCCGATTGACTTTCTCCCCCGCTGGGAGATCTTTCATCAGCCTGCCGACCGGCCCTGAAATGTCAAACGGGCCGGGAGCTTTGACAGCTTCCGGCCCGCCTTCAGCGCCACCGCGCCAGTTTCTTGCCGCCTCGCTGCGATTCCCTGGGGGAACGGCAGCAAGACGGACTTCAGGCGCAGCAGGCCTCGCCTTGCGTGGAGCGGGCCTTCAAGGCACTGTCCGCATGGCGCACCACCGCCGAAGCGCTGAAGCGGTACTGCACGGCATCGCGGCCCAGGGGCTCGATGACGGCGTGCTGGCCGGCCGCCACCCACAAGGTCTGGCCGGCATTGAGAAAGACGTCGCCGGCTGCCACGTCGCGTTCACCGTTCGGGCCGTCGTCGAGCGTGACCCAGGCATGGCCGGACATCACGCGCAGGGCCATCGGCACACGGGGGCGCAGGCTGTGGGCATTGCCGATGGCCAGCATGCAAATGTCTTTCGCCTCTCCGCGAGGCAAGACAGCGGATTGTTGAAAATTCAGAACATTTGAAGCGGTCATTTCTTTCTCCTGGAAAACCCTAGCAGTGTGCCTATCATGCGTCTGGCAATGTGGCACCGTCCAATGAAAACGCCCCAGGCGATTCATGCCGGAACCACATCAATGCAAAAGACCTCCCTGATCTATTCGCATTGCGCATCAATGCAGGTCCGAGGTGCAGTCGTCGGCGCCCAACGGCCTGCTCCCGCCCACTGCAGCAGCCCTTTCACGAGCCGGGCCCCAGCCCACGCCGCCCCGCGCAAAGCCCCCACCAAGTCCGCCCAAGGCGCTACGACGCCCCGCGACCAGGCCTCGGACTGCACCGCCGGCACTGGCAGGGCAACCGGATCCCAGCGAAATTGCACGCCTTCGGCCAGCACGCCACCCGAAAGCGCGGCCCGACCGCCGTGCCATGGCTCGATGACGGCATGGACCCCGGGCTCGAGCATCTGCTCATCGCCTTCGCCGAGGAACCAGTCGCCGGGCAATGCGCCCTTGCCGCCTGTCACCGTGAGCCAGACACCGCCGCGCTCGATGCGCAGCCGCGACCGCTGGGTGGGATACAAACCCAAGGCGCGGCGTGGGGGCAAAATCCAGCAACCCGCCATCGTCCGGGCCGACGCAGCGCCCGCCCGGGATTGTTGCGATTCCAGAACGGAAGGGTTTGACATGGAGTGCTCCTTGCATGAATTTCGGTGTTGACAGGACTGGATATTCGGCTCACCACCCCCATCCGGTCCAATGAAAAGCCGGAGATAATTTGATTCCCAAGCCTCATCAATCCCAGCCATGAATCTGCCTGCCCCCATCACCCACTTGCGCACCCGGCCAGTGGCGGTCGGCCACTGGCGCGCCTTTCTCGCGGTGGCCCGCCACCTGAACTTCCGGGCGGCCGCGGAAGAGCTATCGCTTACCCAGTCGGCGGTCAGCCGCCAGATCCAGGCGCTGGAAGAAGAAGTGGGCGTGCCGCTGTTTCTGCGCCACACCCGGGCGGTGGAGCTGACCAGCGCCGGCGCGCAGCTGCAGCGGGCCGTCGCCCCGGCTCTTGAACGCATGGATGCCTGCGTGCGGCTGGTGCGGCAGACCGCGGGCCGCAAAAGCGTGGCCATCACCACCTGGGCCAGCTTCGCCTCGATGTGGCTCATTCCCCGCATGGAAGAGTTCCAGCGCGAAAACCCCGACATCGACATCCGCATCGACGCGAGCGATGTGGCCGTGGACCTGGAAACCGCCGACGTGGACCTGGCCCTGCGCTACAGCCTGCCCAGCGCCAACATGAGCGGCTCGCAGCGCCTGTTCGGCGAGCAGCTGGCCGTGGTGGCGAGCCCCTGGCTCATCAAGAGCAATCCGCCCATCCGCGGGCCCGCGGACGTGGCGCGCTTCACGCTCATCGAAGCGGGCGATGCGCACCGCACCATGCACCTTGAATGGCTCACCTGGCGCCGCTGGTTCGAACTTAACGGGCAGGAAAAGCTGCAGCCCAAGCGCTGGCTGTACTTCAATTACGCCCATCAGATCGTGCAGGCCACGCTCACCGGCCAGGGCCTGGCCCTGGCGCGCATGCCGCTCATCGCCGACGCGCTGGCGTCGGGCGATCTGGTGGAAGTGCTGCCGGGCTACCGGCTCGATTCACCGCTGGCGTACTGGCTGCTGGTGGGGCCGCGCAGCGGGCAGCGGCCGGAAATCCGGGCGTTCTGCGCCTGGCTCACCCTGCAGGCACAGGCCACGCGCGAGGCCATCGGCGACGTGCCTGACCCCGACCTGAGCGACAACCTGGACTGACGCGCGTGCGGCGCGTGCAGCGTTCAGGCGCTGAGCGTGACCCGCGCGAACTTGCGCTTGCCCACCTGGAGCACGTAAGTGCCCGCTTCCAGCTTGAGCCCCTTGTCGCTGACGACACCGCCGTCCACCCGCACGCCACCACCATCGATCAGGCGGCTGGCCTCGCTGCCGGAAGGCGCCAGATTGGCCTGGCGCAGCAACGCGCCAATGCCCAGCGGCGCCCCGGCCAGGGCCACCTCGGGAATCTCGTCGGGCACCCCGCCCTTGCTGCGGTTGATGAAGTCCGCTTCGGCCGCATCGGCGGCCGCCGCGCTGTGAAAGCGCGCGGTGATCTCCTTGGCGAGCATCACCTTGGCGTCCTTGGGGTTGCGGCCGGCCTCCACCTCGGCCTTGAGCGCGGCGATCTCGGCGAGGGACTTGAACGACAGCAGCGTGTACCAGTCCCACATCAGCGTGTCGGAGATGGACAGCACCTTGGCGAACATGGTGTTGGCGTCTTCCGCAATGCCGATGTAGTTGTTCTTGGATTTCGACATCTTGTCGACGCCGTCCAGACCCACCAGCAGCGGCATGGTGAGCACGCACTGCGGTTCCTGGCCGTACTCCTGCTGGAGATGGCGACCCATCAGCAGGTTGAACTTCTGGTCGGTACCGCCCAGTTCCAGGTCGCTCTTCAACGCCACCGAGTCGTAGCCCTGCATGAGCGGGTAGAGGAATTCGTGCACGCTGATCGACTGCCCGGTCGAAAAGCGCTTGTGGAAATCGTCGCGCTCCATCATGCGCGCGACCGTGTACTTGGCGGCGAGCTGGATCATGCCGGTCGCGCCCAGCGGCTCGCTCCATTCGCTGTTGTAGCGGATCTCCGTCTTGGCCGGGTCCAGCACCATGCTGGCCTGGCGGTAGTAGGTCTCGGCATTGGCCTTGATCTGCTCGGAGGTGAGGGGCGGCCGGGTGCTGTTGCGGCCGGAGGGGTCGCCGATCAGGCTGGTGAAGTCGCCGATCAGGAAGATCACCTGGTGCCCCAGGTCCTGCAACTGGCGCATCTTGTTGAGCACCACGGTGTGTCCGATGTGGATGTCCGGCGCCGTCGGGTCCAGCCCCAGTTTGATGCGCAGCGGCACGCCGGTCGCCTCGGAGCGTGCCAGCTTCTTCGTCCATTCGTCGCGGGGCAGCAATTCGTCAGCGCCCCGCAGCGATACCTCAAGCGCCCGTCCTACACCATCGGTGATTGGGAATGTTGTAACAGCAGATTGATTCATAAGGGTTTTTTTGGGGGTTTCCGGGGCGCTCGTCGTTATACTCCGGCCCACATTTGCAGTGGCGGATTCTAGTGGTCCTGCCGGTTCGGACCTTGCACCGAATGGCTGCAGCCTGACCTAAGCTCGTGCGTTCCGCCCCCACCCGGCCCGAACGCACCTCACCCTGGGGTAAGACACTTTGAACAATGGCTTGACATCCGCCAGCCTCGCACTGCTGGACCGGCTATCGCGCATCGCCCAGACCCATCCCAAACGCATCACCGCCGCCATCGCAACGCTGTTGTTGACGGGCGGCGGCGGCGCTTTCGCCGTCGCCTCCTTCGCGCCGGACCCCGCCGACCTGCCCCGCAGCACGGTCGAATACGCGGTGGATTCGCTGGCCAGCGACCAGTCCCTGCCAGCGCTGGTGGACATTCCCAACTATTCCCTCTACCGCTCGGACCTGACCCGCAGCAGCGACACCGCCGAAGCCATCCTGCAGCGCCTGGGTGTGGCGGACCCGGCGGCCGCCGCCTTCCTGCGCAGCGACGGCCAGGTGCGCCAGACCCTGCTGGGTCGCTCGGGCCGGTCCGTATCGGCAGAAACCACGGACGATCACCGCCTCATCAGCCTCACAGCGCGCTGGGTCCAGGACGACAGCGGCAATTTCCGCCGGCTGGTCGTGCAGCGCAAGGGCAACGAATTCACCTCGCGCGTCGAGACGGCGCCGCTCACCGTGGGCACGCGGCTGGCCGGCGGCATCATCCGCAGTTCGCTGTTCGCCGCGACCGACGCTTCCAACATTCCCGATGCCGTGGCGACGCAGATCGCCGAAGTGTTTGCGAGCAACATCGATTTCCACCGTGCCCTGCGCAAGGACGACCGGTTCTCGGTGGTCTACGAAACGCTCGAAGCCGATGGCGAGCCGCTGCGCAGCGGCCGCGTGCTGAGCGCGGAATTCCACAACAACGGCAAGACGCACGACGCCGTCTGGTTCCAGGACACGCCCGCCTCCAAGGGCGCCTACTACACGCTGGACGGCGAGAGCATGCGCCGCGCCTACCTCACCTCGCCGGTGGAGTTCTCGCGCATCTCGAGCGGCTTCAAGATGCGCTTTCATCCCATCCTGCAAAAATGGCGCGCCCACCTGGGCACCGACTTCGCAGCGCCCACCGGCACGGCCGTGCGCACCGTGGGCGATGGCACGGTCGATTTCGCCGGGGTGCAGAACGGCTATGGCAACGTCATCTACGTCAAGCACCGCAACCAGCACGTCACCGTGTATGCCCACCTGAGCCGCATCGACGTGCGCAAGGGCCAGAGCGTGGAGCAGGGACAGACCATCGGCGCCGTCGGCGCGACGGGCTGGGCCACCGGCCCTCACCTGCACTTCGAGTTCCGCGTGGATGGCCAGCACCAGGACCCCATGGTGATCGCCCAGCAAAGCGAAGCCGCCACGCCGGTGTCCAGCGCCTCGCGCGCAGCCTTCAACCGCCTGGCATCGAACATGCGCATCCAGTTGTCGGCCGCCGCCCAGGTGCAGCAAGCCAGCGCCCAGTAAGCGCGCTGCGCGTTCCGGCCCCATGCCAGCGCTGTACATTGGGCTCATGTCGGGCACCTCGCTCGACGGAGTCGACGGGGTGTTGGCAGACTTCTCCGAGCAAAAATGCAAGGTCGCGCAATATGCATGTGCGCCCTTTGCTCCTGATTTAAGAGCAGAGCTGCTCGCACTCAACACACCCGGTGCCGACGAACTGCACCGCGCGGCGCTGGCCGGAAACGCATTGGCGCGCGCCTATGCCGGCGTGGTGCACACGCTTTTGAGACAGGCCGGCCTGCCGCCCTCCGCCGTTCGCGCCATCGGCGCCCACGGGCAGACGGTGCGCCACCGCCCCCAGACTTTTGACGGCACCGGCTACACACTGCAACTGGGCAACGCCGCCCTGCTGGCCGAATCGACGGGCATCGACGTGGTGGCCGACTTCCGCAGCCGCGACGTGGCGGCAGGCGGCCAGGGTGCACCGCTGGTACCGGCGTTTCACCAGGGGGTGTTCGGCCAGTCCGGCCGGACAGTCTGCGTATTGAACATCGGCGGCATCTCCAACCTCAGCGTGCTGGGTGCACAGGGTGCGGTGCTGGGATTCGATTGCGGGCCCGGCAACGCGCTGATGGACCACTGGTGCCAGCAGCACACGGGCCAACCGTTCGACCGCGACGGTGCCTGGGCGGCCAGCGGGCAGGTCCTGCCCGCACTGCTCGGCACACTGCGGTCCGAGCCGTATCTGTCGCAGCCACCGCCCAAAAGCACAGGACGTGACCTTTTCAACCCCACCTGGCTGGAAGGGCACCTGCCGGCGTTCGCATCGGCCGCCCCGGCCGATGTCCAGGCCACGCTGACCGAATTCACGGCCAGTGTCTGCGCCGATGGCGTTCGCCGTTTCGGCAACGGCGACAGCCCGTTGATCGTGTGCGGCGGTGGCGCCCTCAACAGCCACCTCATGCGTCGATTGCAGGCGCTTGCGCCCGGGGCCGCCGTATCGGCTTCCGACGAGCACGGCATGCCGGGCCTGCAGGTGGAAGCCGCCGCCTTCGCCTGGCTGGCCCACCGAGCCGTGGAGCGGCGCAGCGGCAATCTGGCCAGCGTCACCGGCGCGGCGGGGCCGCGCATCCTGGGCGCGATCTACCCCGCCTGATGGCTCAGACGTGCTCCGGCACGTCGGGCACATCGTCCGCAGCCGCGCCGCTTTCGGAGTCGCGTGGAGACAACTGCCAGAAGATGCCTGCCGAGGCGATGGTCACCAGCCCCATGCAGGCGAATGTGCCCTGGAAGGTCCACAGCGTCTGCTGCGCGCCCCCGCTCCCGAAGTGGCCAGTGAATGCCGAGAGCACCCCGCCCGCGGCGGCCACCCCCATGCCCATGGCCACCATCTGCACCATCGACAGCAGGCTGTTGCCGCTGCTGGCCATGCCCTGGTTCAAGTCCTTGAGCGTGACCGTGTTCATCGCCGTGAATTGCAGCGAATTCACCGCGCCGAAGATCGCCAGTTGCACGATGTGCCACCACAGCGGCTGCGAGGGGGTCGAGAGGGCAAAACTCGCCATCGTGATCCCCACCATCAGCGTGTTGCCCACCAGCACGCGGCGGTAGCCGAACCGCGTGATCAATGGCGTCGTGAAACGCTTCATCGACATCCCTGCCAATGCGACCGGCAGCATCATCAGTCCGGCATGCAGGGGGGTGTAGCCCATCGTCACCTGCAGCATCAGGGGGATGAGGAAGGGCATGCACGAGCTGCCCAGCCGCGAAAACAGGTTGCCCAGCAGCCCGATGCGCAGCGTGGCCACCGAGAACAGCCGTGGCGAGAACAGCGGGTTCGGTTTGCGTGCCGCATGGAGCCAGTATGCCACCAGGCTCGCCAGCCCGAAAATCAGCAGCACGAGCACACTCGCCTGCCGCAGCCCCAGGCTCGACAGTCCATCCAGCGCCAGAGACAGCGCCGCCATGCCGAAGGCCAGCATGAGATAGCCCGCCAGGTCGAAGCGGGCCACCGGGGCGCCGGGCACGGCCGGCATGTACCGCAGCGTCGCCAGGCACCCGATCAGGCCGACCGGCACGTTGATCAGGAAGATCCAGTGCCACGATGCCACCTCCACCAACCAGCCACCCAGCGTGGGACCGATCAGCGGCCCGATGAGGCCGGGGATCGCCACGAAGCTCATGGCCTGCAGAAACTTCTCACGCGGAAAGGTGCGCAGCACCACCAGCCGCCCCACCGGCAGCAACAGCGCTCCGCCCAGGGCCTGCAACACCCGCGCCGCCACCAATTGGTCCAGCCGGCTCGACACAGCGCAAAGCACCGATCCCACGACGAACAGCACGATGGCGCTCAAATACACGCGCCGTGCGCCGAAGCGGTCGGCCACCCAGCCCGATGCCGGGATCAGCAGCGCCATGGACAGCGAATACGCCACCACGACCGATTGCATGCGCAGCGGACTTTCCCCCAGGCTGCGCGCCATGGTGGGCAGGGCCGTGTTGACGATGGTGGCGTCCAGCGTCTGCATGAAGAACCCGACGGCCACCAGCCACAGCAGGATTTGAAGGGAGCGCTCTTGTTGCATGCCGTTTCGATCAACGGCGGTGAGGTGTTCCGCCGCACATGCCCAGCAAAAAGCCGCCCGAAGGCGGCTTTTGAGTCAGGCGAAAAATCGCGCCATCAGGCGGAGAAGCTCGATCCGCAGCCACAGGTAGTGGTCGCATTCGGGTTCTTGATGACGAACTGGGCGCCCTGCAGGTCTTCCTTGTAGTCGATTTCGGCACCGACCAGATACTGGTAGCTCATGGCATCGATGAGCAGCGAGACGCCGTTTTTGGTCATAGTGGTGTCGTCTTCGTTCGTGATTTCATCGAACGTGAAGCCGTACTGGAAGCCCGAGCATCCGCCGCCCTGGACGAACACACGCAATTTCAGGTCGGGGTTGCCTTCTTCGGCAATCAGGTCAGCCACCTTGGCCGCCGCGCTGTCGGTGAACAGGATCGGGGCGGGCATTTCGGTCTGGATGTTTTCGGCTACGGCGCTCATGGAGTGCTCCTTCGGGAGGGTTTGCCGTCGATGGTACTGCAATGCCCCTCGAATGTGGGTCAGCTGGCGTTTGACGCCAACTTCAGTGTGGGTTTTTCCTCGACCAGCACGGTCGATGGGCTCATCTGTCCCGATATCGTGGCGCCTTGGTGCATTTCAAGCGATTTGTAGTGCACGTTGCCGGTGATGCGGGCCTTGGGCTGCAATTCCAGCAGTTCTGCGGCATGCACCGGTCCGAGCACCGTGCCGTTGACGATCACGTGGGCCGCGTGCACCGCGCCTTCGACCCGGGCGGACTCCGATATCACCAGAATGCTGGGCTGCTCGTCGCTGGCCCGCACGTCCCCTGCCACCTCGCCATCGATCCGCAGGCCCTCGGAAAACCGCACTTCGCCGTTGATGCGGGTGCCATGGGCAATCAGGCTCTTGATCGGGGGCTGCTTCTTGCGAGAGAACATGGAACACTCCAGTCGGTTGGCGCGGGAGGGAATGGCCCATTGCCGACGCCGCCACCGCCGCTATTCTTCGATGCTCAGGGTCTGGGTGGCACGCACCGCACTGCCCTCCAAGACCCGCGCGGTCACGGTTTTTACCACGGCATTGCCGGGCAAAGGCCACAACCCTTCCACCCGGCGGTACTGCTGGAACTGAAGGGGCTGCCCATCCGCAGACATCGCCTGTGTCCAGGGGCGTCCATCGCGCGTGCCTGCCAGCAGCAACTCCAGCCGCCCACGGAACTCCGGCGCATTGCGCACCGGCTGGATCACCAGCACCTGCCAGCGCAACTGATTGCCGCCGATCACGTCGGCCTGCAGTCCACGGATGCTGACGCCCTCGGTCTTGCCCGCAGGAATGAGTTTTTCGAAAAAGCCCAGATCGTCCCGAAGGGCGCGGTTGTCCGCCTCCAGCTGGCGCATCTGGGCCATCAGGCGATCCATCGTGGTGCGCTCTGCGGTCAGCAGCGTGCCGGTAGAACTCGACGTGTCCTTTTGCAGCCGCTGCTCCTCGCGCAACTGGGCCACCTCTTCGCGCAACCGCACCAGTTCGGCCCGGGAGCGGGAGTCCAGGCCTGCGATGCTCTTGCCGAACTCGAAGGCCCAGAGCGCCAGCGCGGCGCACAGGCCGAAGAAAATGGCCAGCAGCACCCAGCGAACAGGCCATGGCATCGCGCTGCGGACCGACACCCGCGGGGCACTGATGGTCAAACGGCGCCGTAGCAGCTTGAGTCGCATGTTTCCCTATCCAACAAATGGAGGAGCAGAAATGAAAAAACCGCCGGACAGGCGGTTTTCTGAAGCCGGAAAGCACCCGAGAGTGCTTTCGGCCGACTGACATACCCCTCTTGCAGCCTTTGTAAAGGCGCAGTACGGCATGGCAGTCTTTTGCAGCGGCGAAGCTTAACGCTTGGAGAACTGCTTGGCGCGGCGTGCAGAACGCAGACCGACCTTCTTACGTTCGACTTCACGTGCATCGCGGGTCACGAAGCCGGCTTGGCTCAGTGCGGGCTTCAGCGTTGCGTCGTAGTCGATCAGGGCGCGGGTGATGCCGTGGCGGGTGGCACCGGCTTGGCCGGATTCACCGCCGCCGTGCACGTTGACCTGGATGTCGAAGGTTTCGACATGGTTGGTCAGCGCGAGCGGCTGCTTGGCGATCATGATCGAGGTTTCGCGGCCGAAATACTGCTGAATGTCTTTGCCATTCACAGTGATCTTGCCGGAACCCTTCTTGAGAAACACGCGGGCGACGCTGGACTTGCGACGGCCGGTGCCATTGTTCCATTCACCAATCATCTCAAGGCTCCTTAGATTTCCAGCGCCTTGGGCTGCTGGGCGGTGTGGGGATGCTCAGCACCGCCATACACCTTGAGTTTCTTGATCATCGCGTAGCCCAGGGGACCCTTGGGCAGCATGCCTTTGACAGCCTTTTCCAGCGCGCGGCCGGGGTGCTTGGCTTGCATGTCGCGGAAGTTCGTGGCCGTGATACCGCCGGGATAGCCCGAATGGCGGTAGTACACCTTGTCCAGGGACTTGGTGCCGGTGACCTTGAGCTGAGCGGCGTTGATGATGACGATGAAGTCACCGGTATCGACGTGAGGCGTGTAAATGGCCTTGTGTTTGCCGCGCAAACGGAGAGCAACTTCGCTGGCTACTCGTCCGAGGACCTTGTCGGTCGCGTCAATCACAAACCACTCGTGCACGACCTCAGCGGGCTTTGCGCTGAAAGTAGACATGAGTTTCTCTTTTCAAAGAACGGGGGGTTTGTCGGTCCTTTTCCACGGTCGGTGCATCTCTGAAGGAAGCCTCTTAGGTGGTGTGAATGCTCCGCCGCGGGACCAAAAAAGCGCTGCGAAGCCCGCCATTATACGAAGCGGCGGAAAAATGCCAAGGCAGGGCTATTGGGACAGCATCGTGCGGCGGCGTTCTTCGGCTTCCAGCCGGCGGCGGTTCTCGACGCACAGCGGGTGGCTGGCCACCGCCGCGTTCTGGCATTGCTGGTGGATGCACATCGGTCGGGCGATGAATCCGGCGTTGGCGCACGCTTCGTCCGGCCCCGCCACGCGTACGGCCGCAGGCTTGGGCGCTGCCGCTGGAGCTGGAGCTGGAGCAGGCTCGGGCGATGCAAGCGCGTCCGCGGCCACGGCCGCAGGCGTGGGCTCGGCCACCTTGCGGGGAACAGGCTTGGGCCGTGGCGCCGATGCAACGACGAATGCGGGCGCTGCGGCCACCGAAGCCGCGGATGCGGCCGGCAGGGCCGGTGCGGCGGCCGCTTCATCGACCACGGGGATCACCTCGGCAGGCGCAGAGGCCACCGGCGCTGGCGGCTCGGCCAGTTCCGTGATGATCTGGTCTTCCGGTGTGTACTTGGTGGGATGGCGCGTGTCGCGCGAGGCGTTCCACCACAGTCCGGCAGCGATCACGGCCACGGCCACCACGCCGGCGCCCGCCCAAAGCAAGGGACGGCGGCGCACGCCAGCGGCGGCCGATGCCGGCGGTTCCTCGCCCGCAGCCTGGCTGCGGCGGGTCTTCGGACGCCCCAGCCTTTCCGGATGCTGAGGACGGCGCTCCTCGAAAACCGTATCGCCACCTGTCACGGTATCTGCCACCTCTTGTCCTCCATCCATGAAAACCGTGTCATGCCCATCGGACACCACGGTGTCGCCCGCCTCCTGCCGATCGATGTGCAATTGCGCACCCGTGTCCACCGTCGGCGCCTCCACCGCAGCGGCCAGAGGCGCAGGCAAGGGTGCGCCCACCGCCGGCAAAGGAACCGAGGTGATGTCGATCATGGGCACCGCCACGCCCGTGCCATGCCGGTCGGCCGGCTCCACCCAGATATCGCCCAGCTCGGCGCGGAAATCGAACTGATCGATGCCCTCCGGCGGAGCGACCATGTCCATGGTGCGCAGGAATTCGTCGATGCTCTGGGGGCGCTCGTCCGGCCGCAGGGCCAATGCCTGTGAAATCGCGGCCACGAAGGGCGGGGAATATTCGACGCCGAACTGGCGCCGCACGGTCTTGGCCACCCGTGAGAACGGCACCATGCGGTCGCGGATCGACCGCAGCGTGGCCGGCAGCGGCGTGTCGTTGCACAGGCTGCCATGCACCACGGCACCGAGGGCATAAAGATCGCTCCACGGGCCCTGCCGCAGATCGCTCTCGCCGTCGTTGTACTGCTCGATCGGCGCGTAATTGACCTTCAGCACCGCCGTGTGCTGGTGCCCGTGGTCGCTGATCGCATGGCGTGCAGCCCCCAGGTCCAGCAGCACGGGAGGGCCGCTGTCCTGCAGGAAGATGTTGTCGGGCGAAATGTCGCGGTGCAGCGTCTGGCCGTCGTGCAGCACGCGCAGCGCGCTCAGCACCGACCACAGCATCTTGCGCAGCCAAGTCTCGGGCGGCGGCGTGCGCATGTGCGCGCGGGCCTGCTTGAGCGTCATGCCCGTGTAGAGCGGCATGACCATGTAGGCGGTGTGATTGGCTTCCCAGAAGCGGAAGACCTTGACCAGCGAGGGATGGTCGAACTGGGCAAGCAGCCTGGCCTCGCTCACGAACGAGGCCAGCCCCGCCTGGAAGGATTGCTCCTGGGTGGAAGACCGCACCCACAGCGACTGCCCCTGCGCCCGCGCCGCCAGCGCCGAAGGCATGTATTCCTTGATGGCCACGAAGCGCAGGAGCGAATGGTCAAACGCCTTGTAGACCATGCCGAACCCGCCCACCCCCAGCAGCGAAAGCACCTCGAACTCCCCCAGGCGCGTCCCGGCCGGCAGGGCGTCGACGTGGTGGACGTCGGTCGGGGGTTCGGTGCTGGTGATGGCGGACATGGTGACGGCTGGGCTTTCGGGCGGCAATGGTGCACCAGCAACGGCGCACCCGGCAACGGACAAGTGGATGGATTGCAACACATTGGCCGAAGCCGCCATCATGCAGCAAGCCCGCCCCCTGGCGGCAACAAGGCGCCCGGCGACGACCCCCAAGCCGTCGCACCGGCAGCGCCCCGGCCCCCACTGCGCCCCGACGACGGGCACGATCACGCGGCAACCGGGCGGTGCGTGGTTACCATTGGCCCATCATGTTCAGTTACCGCCACGCCTTCCATGCGGGCAACCACGCCGATGTGCTCAAGCACACGGTGCTGATTGCCACTTTGCAACACCTTACGCAGAAAGACGCAGCGCTCACCGTGCTGGACACCCATGCCGGCGCCGGCCTGTTCCGGCTGGACGGCGACTATGCCGCCACGAGCGGAGAGGCGGGGGACGGCATCCTGCGCCTGGTGCCGCCCACTGTGCTCAAAGAGCCCCTGGCGCCCGCGCTGCAGGCCTACGTCGACATGGTCGGCGCCTTCAACCAAGGCAACGTGACGCGGGTCTATCCCGGCTCGCCCTTCATCACGCAGCGCCTGTTGCGCGACCGCGACAAGCTCAAGGTGTTCGAACTGCACCCGACCGACCTGCGCGCGCTGGCCGGCAATGTGGCCCAGCTGGAGGCCGGCCGCCAGGTGGCGGTGCTGCATGAAGACGGCTTCGAAGGCATCAAGAAATTCCTGCCCCCACCGGCCCGCCGCGCGCTTGTGCTGTGCGACCCCAGCTATGAAATCAAGAGCGACTACGGGCGCGTCCTGGACATGGCCGCAGACTCGCTCAAGCGCTTTGCAACGGGCACCTATGCCGTCTGGTACCCGATCATTCCCCGGCCCGAAGCCCATGACCTGCCACGGCGGCTCAAGACGCTGGCAACCAAGGCCGGCAAGTCGTGGCTGCATGCCACGCTCACCGTGAAATCGAGCAAGGTGACGGGGGCCGCAGACGGACAGGCCCGCCGCCCGGGGCTGCCGGCCAGCGGCATGTTCCTGATCAATCCGCCGTTCACGCTGAAAGCGGCGCTCAAGCCCGCACTGCCGCAGATGGCCGAACTGCTGGCGCAGGACCACCACGCCTCGCACACGCTCGAGTCGGGCGGCTGAGTCCGCCCGCCTATTCGCCAGCGGCTGGCAACGGGCCGGCCTGCGACAGGCCGGAAGCCGAGGCATCGGGGCACTGCGCCGCGGCATCCTCCGGCGCCTGCGACACCACGACCGGCTTGGTGCCCAGCCCCAGCAACCCCAGCGCCCCGGCGGCGGCGCGGCTCACGTCGATGATGCGGCCGGGCGAGTGGGGCCCGCGGTCGTTGATGCGCACCTGCACGGCGCGGCCGGTCACCAGGCTGCGCACGCACACGCGCGTGCCGAAGGGCAAGGTGCGGTGGGCGGCGGTGAATTCGTTCATGTCGAAGCGCTCTCCGCTGGCGGTGCGGCGGCGGTGGAAACGCGCCCCGTACCAGGAGGCCAAGCCTTCCTGCACGAACGCATCGGCGGTATCGCTCTCGGAGGAGGCGTCCGCGTCCGGCGGGTTGGAGGGCGCATCGCCCGCCATGGCCGGCGGGGGCTTCACAGGGGCCGCGGCGCGGGGCGGCTGGGCTGGCGCAGGCAGGGGAACCAATGGCTTTTGCGGCGCCGCGACGGTGTCGTCGCCGGGCGCGGGCGCCTTGACCGCGCAGGCCACCAGGGCACACGACAGCAGCGCGCCCGACAACAGCGCACCAAGGCGGTGGGGCAGTTCAGCGCTGGCAGCGCGTTTCGTAGGCGTCTTCAAAACGCTTCAGGTCCTTTCTTTCGCCTTCGGTCAGGTCCGTACGGGCCCGCTTGGCGGTGAGGATGCGGCGCGACTCCCGGCATTGTTCGGCGTGGCGCGTGGCCTCTTCGCGGGAGGTCTGGGCCGCCACGCGCAGTTGTTGCTCCTGCTCCTGCCGCTGCTTGCGCGCCTCGCTCTGCTCCCTGGAATAGCGGGAGGAAGCATCGGATTCCTCGTCGCGGCAATCGCGCTGGTACTCCCGGCGCATGCCGGCGTAGGCGTCGGGCTGGATGCCGGAGGAGCCTCCACGCAGCGTGTCGCTCAGGGAGCGGCAACGGGCGCTCATGTAGCGCTGGTACGCCGGCCCTTCGGGCACGGAACGCACGGGGGGCTCATAGCGCCACGCTGGAGGCGGGGAGACAGGCCCTGCGGCCGCCACCGACGTCGTCGTGCCCGAAGGACAGGGGCGCGACATCGTGAAGCTGTTGCCCGCAGCATCCCGGCAGACGTACCGCGTCTGGGCCCACGACGGGGCAGACGCCACGCAGCACAGGGTGGCGACCAACAGGGGAGCGAAGGCGGACGTCATGGATGGGCACGAAAAACGAAGGGGCGATATTACCGGAGTGACCGCCGGCGTCTAGAGACCCAGCCGGCGGCAGATCTCCAGCGTGGTGGCGCTCTGGTTCATCGTGTAGAAGTGCAGGCCCGGCACGCCACGGTCACACAGCTGCTCGCACAAACCGGTGACCACATCCAGGCCGAAGGCCTTGATGCTGGCCGTGTCATCGCCGAAGCCCTGCAGGCGCATGCGAATCCAGCGGGGAATCTCGGCACCGCAAGCGTCGGAGAAACGCATGAGCTGCGTGGAACCCAGGATGGGCATGATGCCCGGCACCACGGGCACGTCCAGCCCCAGCCGCCGCGTGTCGTCCACGAAGCGGAAATAGGCGTCGGCATTGAAGAAGTACTGCGTGATGGCCGAGTGCGCGCCGGCACGCACCTTGAGCGCGAAGGCCTGCAGATCGGCGTCGGGTGAACGGGCCTGGGGATGCACTTCGGGGTAGGCGGCCACTTCCACGTGGAAGTCGTCGCCCGTCTCCGCGCGGATGAAAGCCACCAGATCGCTGGCGTAGTGGAACTCGCCGCCCGCACCGTAGCCGCTCGGCAGGTCGCCGCGCAGGGCCACCAGTCGCTTCACGCCCATGGCCTTGAGCGTGGCCAGTTGGCTGCGCACCGTCTCGCGCGTGGCGCCGATGCACGAGAAGTGCGAGGCCGCGCTCACGCCCTCCGCCAGAATCTCGCGCACGGTGGTGAAGGTGCCCTCCTGCGTCGAGCCGCCCGCACCGTAGGTGACGGAGCAGAACTCGGGCCGCCGGGCATACAGCGCCTGCCGCACGGCACGCAGCTTTTCGGCCCCTTCGGGCGTCTTGGGGGGGAAAAATTCGAAACTGACGGGTAAGGGTGGATTGGAGGCACTCATGCCGCCCTCCTTGCATGGACGAAGAATTCACGGTTGCCGTCGCCGCCATCGATGGAACTGTCCATCCAGGCAGCCACGGTCAGGCCCAGTTCCGCGCAGCAGTCGCGGATGCGCTGCTCGACCACGGCGTAGAGCGCCACATCGCGCACGATGCCGCCCTTGCCCACCTGGCCGGGCTGCAGTTCGAACTGCGGCTTGACCAGCATGAGCAGGTCGCCGCCGGCCTTGAGCAGCGGCGCCACCGCCGGCAGGATGAGCGTGAGCGAGATGAACGACACATCGCCCGTCACCAAGTCGAACACCGGGGTGATGTCCACCTGCTCCAGCCCCGCCCGGCGCCGGCGCACGGTGGGCAGGGCACCCTCCGCGCGGGCCCGCGCCCGGGCCGAGCGCTCGGCCTTGAAGGCTTCGACGTCGTGTTCCTTGGCGTCGTCGCTGTCGTCGTATTCGTCGTCGATCAGGCCGCCGTTGCGCATCCAGCTGTAGGGAGCTTCGGGCTGGGTCTCGTTGTCGTCGGGGTCTTGCTCGACCTGCTCGGACAGGGCGTCCTCGCAGGCGTCCTGCAGCGATGCGGCCGTCAGGGACCGGGCGTTGACGCCTTCCACGGCCACCACGCGCGGATCCTGGCGCAGGCGGTCGTGCAGTTGGCTGTGGCCCACGTCCACACCGATCACCTGGGCCGCGCCGCGCTGCAGCAGGCAGTCGGTGAAGCCCCCGGTACTCTGGCCCACGTCCAGGCAGCGCCAGCCCGCCACGTCCAGGCCCGCGGACACGAGCGCGCCTTCCAGCTTGAGGCCGCCGCGCGAGAGGTAGCGCGCCTCGGACTGGTCGAGCAACTGCACTTCGGCGATGTCCGGAATCTCGTCACCGTTCTTGGCCACCTTGTGCCAGGGCAGGCTGGGTGCCAGCCGCCATTGCACGCCGGCCGCGATCAGGCGCTGCGCCTGCGACCGGGTCGCGGCGTGGCCCTTGTCCACCAGATACACGTCTGCGCGCATGCGCCCGTCCTTTTCAGAGTCAAAAAGGCCTCCAGCGCATATTCTTCTAGCGCAGAAAGCTATTATTTTTATAGCAAGCCAGATCAGCCGGCGCGGATGGCCGGCTGGCCATCCGCCGATCAGTAGCGGTAGGTGTCGGGCTTGTAGGGGCCGCTCTTGCTCACGCCGATGTAGGCGGCCTGCGAGTCCGTCAGTTCGGTCAGCATGGCGCCGACCTTCTTCAGGTGCAGGCGCGCGACCTTCTCATCCAGCAGCTTGGGCAGCACGTAGACCTTGCCGGCCTCGTAGGCATCGGGCTTGGTGAAGAGCTCGATCTGCGCGATGGTCTGGTTGGCGAACGACGACGACATCACGAAGCTCGGGTGGCCCGTGCCGCAGCCCAGGTTCACCAGACGGCCCTTGGCCAGCAGGATGATCTTCTTGCCGTCCGGGAAGGTGATGTGGTCCACCTGGGGCTTGATCTCTTCCCATTCGTACTTCTCGATCGACGCCACGTCGATCTCGTTGTCGAAGTGACCGATGTTGCAGACGATGGCCTGGTCCTTCATCTTCACCATGGTGTCGTGGGTGATGATGTCCTTGTTGCCGGTCGTCGTCACGAAGATGTCGGCCTTGTCGGCAGCGTAGTCCATCGTCACCACGCGGTAGCCTTCCATGGCGGCCTGCAGGGCGTTGATGGGGTCGATCTCGGTGACCCACACCTGGGCAGACAGCGCGCGCAGTGCCTGGGCGGAGCCCTTGCCCACGTCGCCGTAGCCGGCCACCACGGCGACCTTGCCGGCGATCATGACGTCGGTGGCGCGCTTGATGCCGTCCACCAACGATTCGCGGCAGCCGTACAGGTTGTCGAACTTGGACTTGGTGACCGAGTCGTTCACGTTGATCGCGCGGAACAGCAGCGTGCCCTTGGCGGACATCTCGTTCAGGCGGTGCACGCCCGTGGTGGTTTCTTCCGTCACGCCGATGATCTCGGCCGACTTGCGGGTGTACCAGGTCGCGTCTTCCGACAGTTTCTTACGGATGGCGGCGAACAGGATGCGCTCTTCCTCGCTGGCACCGTTGCCGGCGACCAGGGAGGCATCCTTCTCGGCGCGCTGGCCCAGGTGCATCAGCAGCGTTGCATCGCCGCCGTCGTCCAGGATCATGTTGGGGCCTTCGCCCGCGCTGCCCTTAGGCGCAAAGTCGAAGATGCGGTGGGTGTAGTCCCAGTAATCTTCCAGCGACTCGCCCTTGATGGCGAAGACCGGCGTGCCCGTGGCCGCGATGGCGGCAGCGGCATGGTCCTGCGTGGAGAAGATGTTGCACGACGCCCAGCGCACGTCGGCGCCCAGGGCCTTCAGCGTTTCGATCAGCACGGCGGTCTGGATCGTCATGTGCAGCGAACCGGTGATGCGCGCGCCCTTGAGCGGCTGGCTGGCGGCGAACTCGTCGCGGATGGCCATCAGGCCGGGCATTTCCGTCTCGGCGATGCGGATTTCCTTGCGGCCCCACGCGGCAAGGGAAAGGTCGGCGATGGCCTGGTCGGCCTGGGGCTTGAGAACTGCGCTCATGGTTTTCTCCGGTAAAGAAGGTAAAAAACCACGCATCGGAGGGGAATGGCTCACTCACCGCACAAGAAGCGTGGGCGAGCGTCGTTGCAAAATGATGATCCGAGCCTCGCGTCCCTGCCGCACACCGGCACCGGGGGTAAAGACGCTGCAACGCTCCTCGGAAAGCGGCGATTATAAGGACATCGCGCTTCACGCCCATGCCAGCGCGCCGACCGTGGCACGCTGCAGAACCGAGACCGGCATGGATTCGAGGTGCCGCCCATGACAACAAGACAACCAGCGATACGCCCGCAAAGGGCCAGAAGAACCCAGAGACAATGTCCACACAGCACCGGGGCAACCTGTTCGATCTGATGCGCATCTGCGCGGCGAGCGCAGTGATCTTCAGCCACCACTTCCACATCACGCACACCGCGTCGCCCACCTGGCTGCATTCCGACATGGTGGGTGGCGTGGCGGTGATGACGTTCTTCACGATCAGCGGCTACCTCGTCACCCAGAGCTGGCTGCACCAGCCCAAGGTGCTGGCGTTCCTGTCCAAGCGGTTCCTGCGGATCTGGCCCGGGGTGCTGTTCGCCGTGCTCACCAACGTTTTTCTGTTCGGGATCTTCTTCAACTCGCTGCCGGCCACGGACTTTCTGGCCCACCCCGATACGCTCGGCTACTTTCGCAACCTGCTGCTGATCAAGGACTACCCCTATCTGCCGGGCGTGTTCGAAAACAACCCGATCAAGCACCTGATGAACGGGCCCTTGTGGACCATCCCGATAGAAAGCCTGTGCTACCTGGTGCTGGCGGGTGCGGGGTTGCTCGGCGTGTTCCGGTCTCGCTGGCTCGCCGGCCTCGCCGCTGTGGCCTACATCGCGTTCTTTCTCACTGCCCGCAATGCGGACCTGACGGGAGAGATGCAGCACTGGTTCGAATACCCCGCCTATTTCACCTATGGCGCGCTCATCGCCGTCTTCCGCGATGCGTTCCATGCCCTCTCCGGCCGGCTGCTGCTCGTGCTGGCGCCGCTGGCCGCCGTGCTGTTCTTCGGATTGCAGATGGAGCACACGGCGGGCCTGCTCCTGCTGCCGCCGCTGCTGATCCACATCGGCTCGCTGAACGTGCCCGCGCTGGCCTTCCTGCAACGTGGCGGGGACCCGTCGTACGGTATCTATCTGTACGGCTGTCCGGTGCAGCAGTCGGTGTATGCGCTCTGGCCCGATCTGGCGTTCATTCCGAGCCTGATGCTGTCGGTGGCACTGGCCGCCGTGGCAGGCTATGCCTCCTGGCACCTGGTGGAATCACCGGCGCTGCGGTTCAAGCGGTGGTTCCAGCGAACGCCCGTGGCGCCCCAAGCGGCCCCCTGACCCTTGCGAGCGGCCAAGGCTGCGGCCACGGAGCTCGGCCGGCGCGGTCCCACCGAGGTCCGGCATGAGGGCGGCCATTAGAATACGGCCACTTTTCCGCGGGCGCCCTCTGCGGCGGCACGCCAGCGCGCCGGCCCTGGCGCCCGTACTTCGGCCCACCTGCCTGCGCCGCGCCCTCACCAAAAAACACAGTGTCCTACGTCTCCGAAACACGGCGCCGCCGCACCTTCGCCATCATTTCCCACCCTGACGCGGGCAAGACCACGCTCACGGAAAAGCTGCTGCTGTTCTCGGGTGCGATCCAGATCGCCGGCGCGGTCAAGGGCCGCAAGGCCAGCCGCCACGCCACCAGCGACTGGATGGAGATCGAAAAGCAGCGCGGCATCTCGGTGGCCAGCTCGGTCATGCAGATGGCCTACCGCGAACACGTGGTGAACCTGCTGGACACGCCGGGCCACAAGGACTTCTCGGAAGACACCTACCGCGTGCTCACCGCCGTCGATTCGGCTCTGATGGTGATCGACGCGGCCAACGGCGTGGAGGCGCAGACGCGCCGCCTGATCGAGGTCTGCCGCCAGCGCGACACGCCCATCATCACCTTCGTGAACAAGATGGACCGGGAAGTGCGCGAACCGCTGGACATCCTGGACGAGGTCGAGCGCGAGCTGGGCATGCCCTGCGTGCCCATGACCTGGCCCGTGGGCCAGGGCAAGGGTTTCGGCGGCATCATCAACCTGCGCACGCAGGCCATGACGGTGTTCGAGTCGGGCAGCGAGCGCCGCCCGCAGGACTTCGAGACGATTCCCCTGTCGGACGCCGCCAACCTGCGCGCGCGTTTCGGCAGCGAATTCGACGCCGCCATCGAGAGCATGGAACTCGCCGTGGGCGCCTCGCCCACCTGGGACCACGAGGCCTTCCTCGCCGGCAAGCAGACGCCGGTGTTCTTCGGCTCCGGCGTGAACAACTTCGGGGTCATGGAAGTGCTGGATGCGCTGGTGGACCTGGCCCCCTCGCCGCGTCCCCGCCTGAGCAGCCTGCAGGTGAACAAGCAGCCGGTCGAGAAAACCGTGCAGCCCGAAGACCAGAATTTCTCGGGCGTGGTGTTCAAGGTACAGGCCAACATGGACGCCAACCACCGCGACCGCATCGCCTTCGTGCGCGTGGCCTCGGGGCGGTACACGCCGGGCATGAAGCTCAAGGTGCAGCGCACCGCCAAGGAACTGCGCCCCACCAGCGTGGTGACCTTCATGTCGCAGCGCCGCGAGGCGGTGGAAGAGGCCTATGCCGGCGACATCATCGGCTTCACCACCCATGGCGGCGTGCAGCTGGGCGACACCATCACCGACGGCGCCAGCCTGCAGTTCACCGGCCTGCCGTTCTTCGCGCCCGAACTGTTCATGACGGTCATCCTGAAGAACCCGCTGCGCACCAAGCAACTGCAGCAGGGCCTGGCCCAGCTCGGCGAAGAAGGCGCGATCCAGGTCTTCAAGCCCGACGCCGGCGGTGCCATGCTGCTGGGCGCGGTGGGTCAGCTGCAGTTCGAAGTGGTGCAGCACCGGCTCAAGACCGAATACGACGCCGATGTGCGGCTGGAGGGCTGCCAGTACACCGGCGCCCGCTGGATCACCGCCGACAGCCCGGCCGACCTGCGTGCGTTCACCGACGCCTACCCGCTGCGGCTCGCGCATGACGCGGCGGACACGCTGGCCTACCTGTGCACCTCGCCCTACGACGTGCGCCTGGCCCAGGAGCGGTTCCCCAAGATCCATTTCCATCCGTTGCGCGAGCACGCCGGCCTGGCGCTGCAGGCCGCCGGTTGAGCGCAGACCATCGCCCGACCGTGGGAGCGACGCTGCCATCCCCATCCGTGGCCCGCGCGGTCCGTGTCCCGCAGGATGGCTGGCGGGCAGCCGCCCCCTTTCTGGTGATCTGGAGCGCCCTGATGGCGCTGTACGGCACCTGGTTGATGGCCTTCTGGCCCGGCATCCTCGGGGAGGACTCGGTATCCATCCTGCTGGAGGTGGAGCGCGCAGGCGACTTCCGCTCCGGCAAGACCGTCTTCTGGTACTACTTCGTGCGCCTGTTCTACGAGGGCACGCGGCGGGTGGAAGTGCCCGTGGCGGTGCTGCTGTGCCTGTGCGCGCTGATCTTCGCCCGCATGCTGGCGTGGTACTGGCGGCAGGGCCTGAGAAAGAGCTTCGCGGTGGTGCTGGTGCTGGTGTGCCTGGCGCCGCACATGGTTTACTTCATGGGCACGCTGTACCCGGACGGCATCTTCGCCGTGGCGTCCTGCGGCCTGCTGTTCGAGCTGTGGCTGGCGGCCCGCCAGCGCACGATGGGCGCGGCCTCGCTGACCATGGTGGCCGTGGCGCTGCCCTTCGCGGCCTTCGCCCGGCCGAACGGCATCGTCTTTCTGCTGCCGGCCGTTGCCGTGCTGCTGCTCCTGGACCGCCGCAGCCGCTGGACGCTGGCGGCAGTCATCGGTGCGGTGGGCGCGGCGATGTTCGCAGGCCACCAGCTGCATCCGTCCAGGACACAGGAAGCCGTCTATCCCATGGTGGTCTTCGAGACCGTGAACTTTCTCAAGCCCCGGGCCATGAACCGCCTGTGGGACCAGTACCCCCACATGAACGATCCCTGGGTGCTGGACCGGCCCAAGGTGTCGCCCGCCACGATCGAGATGCTCGGGCGCTACCGCCCCCTGCCACAATTGCAGGCCTATGCCGACCCGGCGTACTGGGACATGCTCGTCTTCCACCCCGAAGGCCCGCAGGTGCAAGGCCTGCCGCAGCCCGACCAGAAGGCCCTGGTGCGTGAATTCTTCACCTACAACCTCTGGCAGAACCTGCCCGACTTCATCGCCAGCCGGGTCAACGTCTTCCTGGCCGCCGCGCTCGCGCAGGGCGGCTTTCCCTCCGTGACCTACGCCACCTACGTGCTGCAGCGCACGCAGGGGGTGTCGGTCTTTCGCCAGTTCGACCTGCGCGGCGTGGAGCGCCGCTTCATCGCCCTGCAAAAGGCCAGCCATGCATGGCGGTGGCTGCTGTGGACCCCTTGGCTCGGCATGATTTTGCTGGCGTGGGCCCTGTGCCGGGGCATCGCCCGGCGCGATCTGCCCCTGCTGATCGTGGCGTTGCCCATGGCCGTGCAGCTGGCGGCCATCTTCCTGCTGTCCACCGCGGGCGAGTACCGTTATCTCCTGCCGTTTTTCACCCTGCCCCTGGCCCTGCTTCCCGCTTTCGCCTTGCGCCGCCCCACCCCGGCCCGCCCCGTGTCGGCATGACACGCCCCCTGCCTTCTCACCATGTCCCTTTTACTCACGTCCCTGACCCTGTTGTGCGTGCTCGGCATCTCGCTCGGGCAACTGCTGTTCAAGAAGGCGGCCATGATGCTGCCGGCCCAGCCGGTGCTGACCGACTGGATCTTCAACGGCTGGCTCATCGTGGCCCTGGCGCTCTACGGCGTGACCACGCTGCTGTGGATCTGGGTGCTGCGCAGCGCACCGCTGCACCTGGCCTATCCGTTCATGGGCCTGGCCTTCCTGATCGTGCCGGCGCTGGGGTGGCTGTTCCTCGATGAGCCGCTGCATCTGCAGACCTTCATCGGGGGGGCGCTGATCCTGGCAGGCATCGCCGTGGCGGGGAGGGCTTCGGCATGACGAAGCACACCATGAGCGTCGCCGTCGCCATCCCCTGCTACAAGGTCACCCAGCATGTGCTGGAGGTGATCCGCACGATTCCGGCCAGCGTGTCCCGCATCTACGCGGTGGACGACGCCTGCCCCGACGGCAGCGGCGCCTTCGTCCAGCAGCACTGCACCGACCCGCGCGTGCAGGTGCTGTTCAACCCCGAGAACCAGGGCGTGGGCGGGGCCGTGGTCACGGCCTACCGCCAGGCCGTCGCGGACGGCATCGACATCGTGGTCAAGATCGACGGCGACGGCCAGATGAACCCCCGCCTGCTGCCGCTGTTCGTGCGCCCCATCCAGGACGGCCGGGCCGACTACACCAAGGGCAACCGCTTCTTCCGGCCCGAATCGGTGCGCGGCATGCCCGGGATGCGCCTGTTCGGCAACGCCGTGCTGTCGTTCATGACCAAGCTCAGCTGCGGCTACTGGTCCATCATGGACCCGACGAACGGCTACACCGCCATCCACACCAGCGTGCTGCGCGAGCTGCCGCTGGACAAGCTGGAGCGCCGCTATTTCTTCGAGACCGACATGCTGTTCCGCTTGAACACGCTGCGGGCGGTGGTGCGCGACGTGCCCATGGACGCCGTGTACGCGGACGAAGAATCGAACCTCAAGATCGGCAAGGTCCTGCCCGAATTCCTGAAGAAGCACGCATCGCGCCTGGCCCGGCGCTATGTGTACAGCTACCTGGTGCGCGACTTCAACGTGGGCTCCATCTACAGCCTCTTCGGCATGCTTTTGCTGCTGGCCGGGGGCCTGTTCGGGGCGATGCACTGGATCAACAGCGCCTACGGCACCCATCCGGCCACGAGCGGCACCGTGATGCTGGCGGCGCTGCCGGTGCTCATCGGCATCCAGTTCCTGGTGGCGTTCCTGCACTACGACGTGGGCAGCGTGCCCACCGAGCCCCTGAGCACCTACCTGCATCCGGACGACCTCGATGCCGCCGCCGACCTGGCGGGAAAGGCCACGCCATGAGCGTCTCCCAGGGCCACATCGCTCCCAACGCCAGCCACACCCTCGCACCGTCCGAGCGCGCCACCCTGCACTGGATGCTGTGGGGGCTGGTCGTGCCCCTCATCTTCTACGCGGCGCGCACGGTGGAAGTGCTCACGCGGGTGGAAATTCCGTTCGACTCGCTGCACACCTACCTGCCGCTGGCGCGCCAGTTGCTGGAGGATGCGGCGCAGCTGTTCAGCGATCCGAAGATGCTCAAGGTGGCGCCCGGTGCGGTCGTCTACATGGCGCTTTCGGGGGCGGACCCGGTGGCCGTCAAGGCCGCGAATCTCGCGATCTCGCTCGTGGCGCTGGTGCTCACGTTCGATGCCGCACGCAAGATCGGCGGCCGCGTGGCCGCCGCCGCCGCGGCCTGGCTGTTCGTGCTGCCCCACATGCTGGTGGAGGCCGGGGCGGTGCTCATGGGCGAAGCGCCCTTCGTGTTCCTGGTTGCCGTGTGGCTCTGGGCCACCACCTGTGCGGTAGACACCACGGCCGGTACGCGCGCAGCGCGCTGGCGGATCGGCGCCGTGGTCCTGGCGGGCCTGGCCCTCGCCGCGGCCACCCTGACCCGCGGGACCTACATGTACTGGCTGCCGTTCGCCGTGGTGGCGTTCTTCGCCGCATCGCGCAAGCTGCAGGGCGCGCAGCGCGGGGCGGCCGTGCGCATCGCGGCGGTGCACCTGATCGCCCTCGCACTGGTGGGCGCCTACATGGCGCGGCAGAACGAGGAATTCGGCCGGCCCATTGTCGCCACGGGCACAGGCGCCGCGCTGTACTTCGGCAGCAACCCCGTGCTGTCCGGCTACGAGCCGCCGTACTTCGGACTGGTCCATGACGAGTCCACCATCACGGACGGCCAGGGACACCTTTCGATCGAGGGCGACCGCCGCCTGATGGCCGTGGCCAAGACCATGCTGCGCGAAACGCCCTTCCCGGTGCTGGCGCAGATGTACGTGCAAAAGCTCGGCGCCGTGCTGTTCTTCAGCCGCGCGCACCTGGACCGCCATGTCATGAACGACCGGTCCTGGCGCGTGGTGCTGGTGATCCTGGCGTGCCTGGGGGCGTGGGGCGGACGCCGGCACCTGATGGTGTGGATGGTCACCGGCGCCGCAGCCTACCAGTGCGCGGTGCACGTGCCGGTGCTCTACAACCCGCGCTACAGCATCAGCGCGCTCGACATCCTGTTCGTGCTGCTGGCCGCGCAAGGCGTGGCGATGCTGTGGCGCCAGCCACGCCGGGGCATGGCCCTGGGCGGCGCCCTGGCCACCATCGTGGCGGGAATCGGGTTGGGCTACTACCACTTGCGCGCCAGCGCGCCGCTCATGCCCGACCTGAGCCTCGGGCACCCCGTGCTGCTCCAGATGGCCGAGCCCGGCACGGTCCAGACCCAGGGGTGGGAGGGCGACCCGTTTGCGGCCGAGGTGCCCATGGCGTCCGGGAAAGCCCTGGTCGAGTGGCGCGCGAAGGCCTTCAAGATGGATGGCATCTCCATCCTGCGGCTGCCGCTGGAGCGCCTGGAAGGCCAATGCCAGCGCCTGTGGGTGGGCTACACCCGGCCCGATGGTGCCGCACGCGCCAGCCTCGTGCGCCTGGACGGCCTGAAGGCCGGGCAGGACATCACCTGGGGCACGATGCCGCTGTTGATGCCCGGCCCGCCAGGTCGCCTGACGATGGAGTTCCATTGCAAGCCGGGCACGCGCATGCAGTTCGGCGAGCTGGGCCTGTACGAGGCCAGCGAGGGACGTTTCTACCGGGAGAAGGCGCTCAGCCCGCCCTGAGACTCCGCTTTTCCCAGCCCCACACCGGGGACCTTCTGCACGGCCGGACATGGCCTTGCAGCTCTTTTCCTTGACGGACACTCTGCCATGCGCTTTTTCAACGCTCAACGGATTCTGGCGGCGGCACTGTCCCTGCTGGGAGCCGCTGCGCACGCGGACACCGCCCCCCGCCCGGCGCGCGCGCCGTTCATCGTCGCCCCGACCATCGTCGGCACGATGGTGTGCGACGAGGCCGCCAACGACCCGCGGATCAAGACCTACGAAGCCGCCATCGATCTGTGCCGCGCGCGCAAGCGCACGGGCGCGGCGGCGATCAACCGCCTGCTCGACACGCTGGAGCCCGGCGGCCCGCGGGGGCAGGTGCAGATCGGCTTCACGTCCACGCTCCAGCTGCTGGCGCTGTACCGCAGGACCGCCACGGGCTGGGAGATCGACACCGCGCGGGTCGATGAATTCCTGCAGCTCGTGGCCGATGTGAAGCGCCCCGTCGTGCTGTACCTGGCCGGGGACCACTTCGACTCCGCAGGTCCCCTGACCGACGAGCTGGAGAAAGACCCGCGCAACCTCATGCAACTGCCTGGGGGCAAGCCGCTGGAACTGGGCTACTTCGGCTACCGCATCGCGCCCTATACGCTGGAGACGGATGCCAGCATTCCGGTCAACCGCTACCGCTACGAGGCCCTGCGCTACGTGGCTCGGCGCATCAAGGCCCTGCCTGCGGAGCAGCAGCAGCGCATCGTCGCCATCACGCTCGCGGGCGAACTGCACCACCTGTTCCCCGATTTCGAACACGGCATGGGCGAGTACCAGAACATCCGCACCACCGACTACAGCCCGGCCTCGGTGGCGGGCTTCCAGGCCTACCTGGCCAGGCAGTACGGCAGCATCGCGGCGCTCAACCGGCAGGCCGGGACGGCCTATGCCGCGTTCAACACCGTTCCCGCCCCGTCGCACGATGTGAGCCGCGAGCCGGCAAGCAGCCTGGGCGAGCACTACGACGCCTTCGCCGACGGCACCCTGCCGCTCTCCGGCTGGCTGTGGGACCCCGCAGGCCGCGTGACCGGCCTCGACCTGTACCTGGATGCGCGCTACATCGGCCCGGTGGGGCGCGGCTACAACCGGCTGGACGTGTACCGCGCGCTGGACGAGGTCACCACGCCGAACGTGGGCTTTCGCACCGACGTGGACTTCAGCGCCCTGCGCCCCGGCAAGCACATGGCGCAGATCGTGGCGCGTGTGGGCGGGGCGCGCTTCGAGGTGGCGCAGACCGAGTTCACGGTGATGCCGCGCGACCGCCGCGTGGCGCCGCCCACCCGCCGCCCGCCGGAGGTCTTCGGCATGAAGGCCGCGAGCGAGCTGCCTGGCGTGCGCTCGTGGCTCGACCTGCCCAAGCCGCAGCAGGGCGTGCTGTTCAACCCACTGGCGAGGGACTGGAACCGTTACCGCGAGCAGCAGGTGGCGCGGCTGCTGGGCGAGTTCCATCGCATCGCCTCGAGCGAAGGGTTGCCGGCCGACAAGCTGTACTCCCACCAGATCGTGCCCAACGTGAACTCCTCCTGGAACCCGCAGCTCTTCGCGGCGGACCAGACCCTGCACGGCTCGCTGCCCTGGAAGCACGGCATCAACCTGTATGGCGGCGCCACCGACAGCGACTGGGTGCGAGGGTTCCTGGCCGAACGCAAGATCGCCGACTACGGCGTGCCGGAATTCAATCCGCAGCAGTGGAAGCGCGACGGTGCCCACCTGGCGGCCATGCAGTCGCACTACACCGGCGGCGCGCGCTTCATCAGCCCGTACTACTTTTCCGTGATTCCGAACCGGTTCAAGGGCAGCGCCGAAAACGGCGTGAACCGCATGGAGCTGGGACCGGACAACACGAAGGACGGCTCCGACCGCTTCTACCGGGCCATCATCGAGTTCGCCAAGCGCTGAGGGCTGGGACGCCCCCGCGGGCGGCCCAGGCCCCGATCACGCCACCCCACTTTCCGGCCCTGCCTTCCCCTGCCACCGCCATGTCTTCGCCCTCCCCCCTCCCCGCCACCTTGCAGCCCCTGGCCGCGTGGCAACCGCCGGCCACGCTCGCCGGGGTGTTAACCGACATCGACGACACCCTCACCACCGACGGCGCCATCACCGCCGATGCGCTGGCCGCCATCGCGGACCTGAAAGCGGCGGGCCTGCACGTGATCCCGATCACCGGGCGCCCCGTGGGCTGGAGCGAGCCCTTCGCGGCCGCGTGGCCCGTGGACGCCATCGTGGCGGAGAACGGCGCGGTGGCGCTGGTGGCGGAGCGGGACCAGAATGCCCTTGAGCGCAATGAAGACGCCGGCATCGTGCTATCGAAATGGTATCAACAGGATGCGCCGACGCGGGCGGCCAACTACGCGAGGATGCAGGCCGTGCTGGCGCAGATCGAGCGCGAGGTACCGGGCGCGCGCCGCGCCACCGATTCCGCCGGGCGCGAGTGCGACATCGCCATCGACCACAGCGAGTTCGTGCACCTGCCGCAGGCCGCCGTCGACCAGGTGGTGGACCGCCTGCACGCGGCGGGCATGCATGCCACGGTGAGCAGCATCCACATCAACGGCTGGTTCGGGGCGCACAACAAGCTGGAGGGCGCCCGCTGGATCGTACGCGAGCGCCTGGGCCGCGACCTGGACGCCGAGATCGACCGCTGGGTGTACGTGGGCGACTCCACCAACGACCAGCTGATGTTCGAGCGCTTCGCCCACAGCGTGGGCGTGGCGAACGTGGCGCGCTTCGTGCCGCAGCTGCGCCACCGGCCGCGCTACGTCACCCGGGGCGAGCGCGGCGCGGGCTTTGCCGAGGTCGCGCAGGCCATTTTGGGTGCGATGGGCCGCATGCCCTAGAAGATATTGTCCTTGTAGCTATTATTTTCATAGCAAATCGATCCATCGCAAGCGGTGCCCCGCCCCGGTGCGCGGGGACTACAGCGGCTTGCCCAGGCCCAGCTTTTCCACCAGCGCCTTCTCGCGGGTGAAAGTGTCCTGCGCGAACTGGCGGTAGCGCGCGCTGTCCATGTAGATCGGCACCATGTCGTAGCGCGCCAGCGCGGTGCGGTAGGACTCCTGGTCCATCGCCTGCTTGAACGCATCGTGCAGGCGCTTGACCACGTCCGGCGGCGTGCCCTTGGGCGCGCCGATGCCGAAGGGCGAGTTCTGCACCACGTCGATGCCCAGTTCCTTGAGCGTGGGCGCATCGGGGAATTTCGCCAGGCGCTCGGCGCCCCAGGTGTTCAGCACGCGCAGCTTGCCCGCCTCGACCTGCGGTGCGAAGCCGGTGGAGTCGGCCGCGGCCATGATCTGCCCACCCAGGATGGACTGCATCAGGTCGGCGCTGCCCTTGTACGGCACGTGCAGCAGTTGCAGGCCGAGCTGCTGCGCCGCCAGTTCCATGGTGAGGTGCGGGCTGGTCAGCGTGCCGGTGGATCCGTAGCTGAGCTTGCCGGGGTTGGCCTTGGCATAGGCCACGAAGTCCGCCCAGGTCTTGAACGGCGAATCGGCAGGCACCACCACGCCGAAGGCGTAGCCCGTGACGTTCAGCACATAGGTGATGTCCTTGACCGGATCCCAGTTGATCTTGGTGGTGTAGGGCATGCGGAACACGCCCAGCGGGATCTGCGCCACCGTGTAGCCGTCGGCCGCCGAGGACTGCAGCAGTTGCGCGGGCAGCGTGCCGCCGGCGCCGGGCTTGTTGTCCACGATGACCGGCTGGCCCAGCGCCTTGCCGGCGCTGTCGGCCAGCACGCGCATGGTGATGTCGGTGGGCCCGCCGGCCGGAAAGGCGATCACCAGCTTGATGGGCCGGGCGGGAAAGGATTGGGCACGGGCGGTGAGGGCGGGGGCGGCCAGGGCCGCGGCCCCGAGCTGAATGAGATGGCGGCGCTGCATGGTCGGTCGGTTCTCGCAAAGTAAGCAACCACCATTGCAGCGCAGGGCAGCCCCGTCCCTGCAGGCCGGAAACCCTGAGGCCCTGTCACGCACGCGTCATGCACGCGTCATGCACGGACCCCATTGCAACGGCGCCGGAAGGGCCGGTGCGTTCGTCCTACATGGGCCGACGGGCGGAACCGACACGGCGGCGCGGGGTGCCCGCTTAACGTCACCCCCGGCGCACGCGACTTCCAGCGTGCCGCTCTTCCCAGCCCCAACCCCCCCGCACATCCGGCCCGCAGGCCATGCCCGGGAACTGCCTATTCAAGAGGAATGGTCATGCCCAACCAACGCCACGCGCCTGTTTTCCTGGGGGTGCTTCTCGTCGTGATCGGCCTGGCCATCGGCGTCGGCGGGGTCTGGCTCATCGCCCTGGGCGGCTCGTGGTACTACCTGCCCGCGGGCCTGGCCACCCTGCTCGCCGGCTGGATGCTGGCCCAGCGCAACCCCGCCGCCCTGTGGGTCTATGCCGGGCTGGTGCTGGTGACGCTGCTGTGGTCGCTGTGGGAGGCCGGGCTGGACTGGTGGCCGCTTGCCGCACGGGGCGACGTGTTCTTCGTGCTGGGCGTGCTGCTGCTCACGCCCTGGGTGTCCCGCGGCCTGGTCTCGCCGTCGCAGCGCGGCCCGCGCCGCGCGCTGGGCGTGACGCTGGCGGCCTTTCTGGCCGTGGCCGTGGCCTCGTGGTTCCATGACGCGCACGACGTGCCCGGCGCCTTCGCCGCGCATGCCGCCCCCACCCCCACCACGGCGGTGCCCGCCGCGGCTGGCAGCCCTGGCGACAGCGGCGCCATCCCGCCCGGCGAATGGCATGCCTACGGCCGCACCGGCGAGGGCCAGCGCTATTCCCCACTGGGCCAGATCACCCCAGACAACGTGCGCGGCCTGGAGGTCGCCTGGCAGTACCGCACCGGCGACGTGCGCGGCGAGCCCGGCGACCCGCAGGAGACGACCTTCGAGGTCACGCCGCTGAAGGTCGGCAACCGCCTGTACCTGTGCACCCCGCACCAGTCGGTCATCGCGCTCGACGCGACCACCGGCGCGCAGGTCTGGCGCTACGACACCCAGGTGCAGGGCAAAGGCGAACTGGCGCTGCAGCACCTGACCTGCCGCGGCCTGTCGTACCAGCCGCCCGAGCCGGCCGCGGCCGGCGCCACGGCCGTTCCGACGGCCGCGCCAGCGCCCTCTTCCCCACCCGCAGCCAAGCCCGCCACACCGGTGCCGACCTCGGCACCCGCCTTGCCCACGGCGTCGTGCGAAGGGCGTTTGTTCATGCCCACGGCCGATGGCCGGCTGCTCGCGCTGGACCCGCGCACCGGCGGCCTGTGCACCGATTTCGGCAACGGCACCGGGCAGATCGACCTGTGGACCGGCATGCCCAACCGCCGCCCCGGCGCCTACTACTCCACCTCGCCCGCGGTGGTCACGCGCGATCTCGTCATCATCGGCGGCACCGTGCTGGACAACGCCTCCACCAAGGAGCAGTCCGGCGTGATCCGCGCCTACGACGTGCACACCGGCGCACTGGTGTGGAACTGGGATTCGGCCAAGCCCGAGGCCACCGCGCCCATCGGCCCCGGCGAGACCTACACCGCCAACTCGCCCAACAGTTGGTCGATCTCCAGCGTGGACGAAACCCTGGGCCTGGTCTACGTGCCCATGGGCAACCAGCCGCCCGACCAGTGGGGCGGCCGCCGCAGCCCCGAGGTGGAGCGATATTCGTCCTCCGTCGTGGCGCTCGAGCTGGCCACCGGCCGCGTGCGCTGGCACTTCCAGACCGTGCACCACGACCTGTGGGACTACGACGTGCCCGCGCAGCCCAGCCTGGTGGACCTGACCGTCAAGGGCGAGCGTGTGCCCGCGCTGGTGCAGCCCACCAAGCAGGGCGAGGTCTTCGTGCTCGACCGTCGCACCGGCACTCCCATCCTGCCGGTCACCGAGGTGCCCGCCCCCCAGGGCGCCGCCGAGGGCGACCGCACCGCGCCCACGCAGCCCAAATCGGCCCTGTCGTTCGACCCCGCACCGCTCACCGGCGCGGACATGTGGGGCGTGACCCTCTTCGACCAGCTCATGTGCCGCATCGCGTTCGAGAAGCTGCGCTTCGAAGGCCGCTTCACCCCGCCCTCCACCCGCGGCACCCTGGTCTATCCCGGCAACTTCGGCGTGTTCAACTGGGGCGGCGTGGCCGTGGACCCGCAGCGCGAGATGGCGTTCACCACGCCCACCTACCTGGCCTTCACCTCGCAGCTGATCCCGCGCACCGACGACACCACCTTGCTGGTCCAGCCCGGCGGTGCGCCACCGCACGGCATGCTGCCCGCGCTGAACGAAAACGTGGGCGCGCCGTTCGCCGTGCGCCTGAAGCCCTTCGTCTCGGTGCTGGGCATTCCCTGCCAGGCGCCGCCCTGGGGCTACGTGGCCGGCGCGGACCTGACCACCGGCAAGATCGTCTGGAAGCACAAGAACGGCACCGTGCGCGACCTGGCTCCCGTGCCCGTGCCGTTCAAGATGGGCGTGCCCAACCTGGGCGGCCCGGTGACCACGGCCGGCGGCGTGGCCTTCCTGTCCGGCACGCTCGACTACTACGTGCGCGCCTACGACGTCTCCAACGGCAACGAGCTATGGAAGAGCCGCCTGCCCGCAGGCGGCCAGGCCACCCCGATGACCTATACCGGGGCCGATGGCCGGCAGTACATCGTGGTGGCGGCGGGCGGGCACGGCTCGCTCGGCACGCGCACGGGGGACTGGCTGATCGCCTACGCCCTGCCGCGCACCTGACGAGGCTTTGAGACAAAAAGGCCTCCAGCGCAATCGATACTAGGGCATATCGCTATTATTTTTATAGCAAATTGCCCGGGTCCTTTGGGGGATGGACCGCTCCCTCAGGCACCCGCAGCGGCGGCGCATCGCAGCCGATGCCGGCCGCGATCCAGCGCCGGGCCAGCGCGCGCATCAGCCGCACGGCCCAGGCGCTGCGCCAGCCCATGACCTCGCCGGGGTCCGCGACCATGCCGCAGACATAGCGGCCCGGTGCGGCATCGCCGCCAGCGCCTTCCTCCCGCCAGCGCAGCGCCGCGCACGGGCCATGCCGGCGGCGCGACACCAGCATGCCCAGCGGGCAGGGCTCGGCCAGGCAGCACAGGCCGCAGCCGTTGCAGGGCGCGCCTTGCGCCGGCTGCGGCGGGGCCGAGGGATGCAGGTGCACGACCTGCCAATCCGGGCCATGCGCTCCCGCACGGGCATCCACCTCCCGACCCGCACCAGCGCCTGCACGCACGCCGCCAGCGGCTGCATCGTCGGCCTGAATGTCCTCGGGCAATGGCATGGGCAATGGGAATCCAGGAAAGGCGGCAACGAGCACGCCGGGGGGAAAGGAAGCGGACGCCGCGAACCACGGCCCATCCGCCAGGGCGCTCCATTGTTGCGCCGCCCCGCCGGCCCCTTCCCGAATGCCCATGAAAAAAGCGCCCTGGGGGGCGCTTCTCGTTGGTGCCCTGCTGCCGCCGACAGGGGCGCAGGGGCTCGGGGGCTCGCAGCGGATCAGTGCTGCAGGATCTTGTTGAGGAAGTCCTTGGTGCGCGGCTGGCGGGCATCCGGGTTGTTGAAGAAATCGTCCTTGGAGCAGTCCTCCAGGATCTTTCCGCCCACGTCCATGAAGATCACGCGGTTGCTGACCTTGCGCGCGAAGCCCATTTCGTGGGTCACGCACATCATGGTCATGCCTTCGTTGGCCAGGCCCACCATCACATCCAGCACTTCGCCCACCATTTCGGGGTCGAGGGCGGACGTGGGTTCGTCGAACAGCATCACGATGGGGTCCATCGACAGCGCACGGGCGATCGCCACGCGCTGCTGCTGGCCGCCCGACAGCTGGCCGGGGAACTTGTCCTTATGCGCCGACAGGCCCACGCGGTCCAGCATCTTGAGGCCGCGCTTCTTGGCCTCGTCCGCGCCGCGGCCCAGCACCTTGATCTGCGCGATCGTCAGGTTCTCGGTCACCGACAGGTGGGGGAACAGTTCGAAGTGCTGGAACACCATGCCCACGCGGCTGCGCAGCTTGGGCAGGTTGGTCTTGGGGTCGTGCACGGCGATGCCGTCCACGAAGATCTCGCCCTTCTGGAAGGGCTCCAGCGCGTTGATGGTCTTGATCAGCGTGGACTTGCCGGAGCCCGAAGGGCCGCACACCACCACGACTTCGCCCTTCTGGATGGAAGTGGAGCAGTCGGTCAGCACCTGGAAGCTGCCGTACCACTTCGAGACATTCTTCATTTCAATCATTGCTATTTCCTCACTCTTTCCGCTCAGCGGATGATGGCGATTTTCCGGTGCAGGCGCTTGACGACCCAGGACAGTGCGAAGCACATCGCGAAGTACACGACGGCTGCCAGCAGGTAGGCCTCGATTGGCCGCCCATAGTTCTTGCCCGCCGTCTCGAAGCCCTTGAGCATGTCGTAGGCGCCGATGGCGTAGACCAGCGAAGTGTCCTGGAACAGGATGATGGTCTGCGTGAGCAGCACGGGCAGCATGTTGCGGAACGCCTGCGGCAGGATCACGAGCTTCATGTTCTGGCCGTAGGTCATCCCGAGCGCCTGGCCCGCGAACACCTGTCCGCGGGAGATCGACTGGATGCCGGCCCGCATGATCTCGCTGAAGTACGCGGCCTCGAAGGCGATGAAGGTGATGATGGCCGACAGCTCCGAGCGGTAGCTCGTGCCGATTCCGCCGGGCAGGGCCGCGTAGAACGAGGCCGGCACCAGCAGGAAGAACCACAGGATCACCATCACCAGCGGGATACTGCGCATGCCGTTGACGTAGAACGTGGCCGGCGCGTCCAGCCACTTCTTGCCCGACAGGCGCATCAACGCCAGCACGGTGCCCAGCAGGATGCCGCCGACCGTGGCGATCAGCGTCAGCATGATGCTGAAGTAAAAGCCCTTGACGACGAACTTGCTGATGATGTCCCAGCTGTAGAAGGAAAGGTCGAGATTCATCATGTCAGTGGCCTCCCCCCGTGCCGCCGGACACGATCAGGCCGGGAACGCGCGTGCGCTTTTCGATAAAGGCCATGATGCGGTTGATGGCGAAGGCCGAGATCACGTACAGGCCCGTCACGGCCAGATAGATTTCGATGCCGCGCGAGGTCTCTTCCTGCGCCTGCATCGCGAACATCGTCAGTTCGGCCACCGACACGGCGAAGGCCACGGACGAGTTCTTGAAGATGTTCATCGTCTCGCTCGTGAGCGGCGGAATGATGATGCGAAACGCCATCGGCAGCAGCACGTAGCGGTAGTACTGCACAGTGGTGAAGCCCATGGCCATGCCCGCGTAGCGCTGGCCGCGCGGCAGGGCCTGGATGCCCGCCCTCACCTGTTCGGCGATCCGCGCCGAGGTGAAGAAGCCCAGCGCCAGCACCACGAGGATGAAGCCCGAGACGCCCTTGAGCACCGGAAAGATCGCCGGCAGCACGTGATACCACAGAAAAATCTGCACCAGCAGCGGAATGTTGCGGAACAGCTCGACCCAGGCATTGCCGAAGCCGACCAGCACCTTGTTGTCGGGCAGCGTGCGCAGTGTCCCGACGATCGATCCCATCACCAGCGCGATGACCAGGGCCAGCAGGGCCACCGACACCGTCCAGCCCCAGGCAGAGAGCATCCACTGGAGGTAGGTCGGGTATTCACCCCCTGGGTCCTGCAGGAAGACTTGCCAATCCCAATTTGATCCCATGGGAAATCCTTCTCAAATCTCGTTGTCTTCAAACTTGGCGCCCCATCCCGGGCATCCCTGCCGGGGAAACAAACAAACGCCCACCGTCAGGTGGGCGTTTGCCGCATGCGAGCGCCGGGCGCTCAGTCCTTGGTGGCGTACTCTTCCATGGGCTTGTCGTTGGGGTTCGCCCAGGCCGCCTTCGTCGCTTCGCTCGCTGGCAGGCCGATCTTCACGTTGTTCGGGGGCACGGGCTGCAGGAACCACTTGTCGTACAGCTTGGCCATGTCGCCGGACTTGATCTGCGCCTTGATGCTGTCGTCCACGGCCTTCTTGAAGGCGGGGTCGTCCTTGCGGATCATGATCGCGATGGGTTCCACGCTCAGCACTTCGCCGACGATCTTGAAATCGTTGGGGCTCTTGGACTTGGCGATGTTGGAAGCCAGGATCGAGCCGTCCATGATGAAGGCGTCGGCGCGGCCGGATTCCAGCAGCAGGAAGCTGTCGGAATGGTCCTTGCCGAACACTTCCTTGAACGTCAGGCCTTCGGCGCGCTTGTTCTTGCGCAGCGTCTGCACCGAGGTGGTGCCCGTGGTGGTGGCGATGTTCTTGCCGTTCAGGTCCTTGATGCCGGTGATGCCCGAATCGGCCTTGACGGCGATGCGCACTTCCTCGACATAGGTCGTGACCGCGAAGGCGACGTCCTTTTGGCGGGCCGCGTTGTTGGTGGTGGAGCCGCACTCGATGTCCACGGTGCCGTTTTGCACCAGGGGGATGCGGTTTTGCGACGTGACGGGCTGGTACTTGACGTCCAGCTTGGCCAGGCCGAGCTGCTTTTGAACGTCGGCGATCACCTTGGCGCACACGTCGTAGTGGAAGCCCGTGTACTTGCCGTCACCCAGGGTGTACGACAGGCCGGAGGATTCGCGCACACCTTCGGTGATCGTGCCGGAGGCCTTGATCTTGGCCAGCGTGTCATTGGCTTGCGCGAATGCGCTCCCTGCGGCCAGGGCGGTGATGGCGACTGCCAGCAAATGCTTCTTCATCAGGATCTCCTTAGAACTTACGGATACAACGGAAACAATCATTCTAGATAGTGGCACGGAGTGGAATTCGCCACCATGCCGAATACCCGGAACATCGGGTCAGCGCAGCTAAAAAACGGCGCTCAAAACGGAACCTGATCGGTGGGGTAGCGCCAGAAATCCCGCAAGAGATAGCTCACCGGAAGATTGAGCGCGCGGTTGGACGGGGGGATGGGCTGGGCGAACCACTTGTCGTAGATGGGATAGATCTCGCGGCTGGTGATCAGCCGGCGCATCTCGTCGTCCACCAGCTTCTTGAACGCGGGGTCGTTCTTGGGCAGCATGATGGCCAACGGCTCGGTGGTGATGAACTTGCCGACCACCTTCAAGGCGGCCGGATTGGGGCGGTTGGACGCCAGGCCGTAGAGCAGCACGTCGTCCATCGCGAAGGCGTCGGCCTCGCCCTTTTCCACCATCTCGACGGCCCGGGCATGGTCCGGGGCTTCGACGATGTTGATCTGCAGGAGCCGCTCGCGGTTGATCTGCTGGGCCGCCTTCAAGGGCGTGGTGCCCTTGGTGGACACGAGCTTCTTGCCGCTGAGGTCTTCGATGCGGTCCACGTTGCTCTGGGCCGGCACCAGCAGGCGGGCGCCGGTGATGAAGTGGGGCACGGTGAACGCCACGACCTGGCGGCGTTCGGCATTGTTGGTGGTGGAGCCGCACTCCATGTCGGCGCGGCCTTTCTCGATGGTCTCCATGCGGTTGGCCGAGGTGACCGGCACGAATTCCACGTCCATGTCCTTGCGGCCGGTCTTCTTGCGAACGACCTCGGCGATCCGCTGGCACAGCTCCACCGCATAGCCCACGGGCTTGCCGGCGTCCACATAGGAGAAGGGCACCGAGGATTCCCGGTAGGCGAGCACCAGCTTGCCGCCGGCGGTGACCCGCTCCAGTACCCCCTGCGCGGAGACAGCCATGCCCCAGCACAAGGCGGCAACGCCCCATACGGCCTTCCAATGGAATGTTTTCATGGCTTGTCTCAAAGTTCGTAAGTTCTAACCTGAGCAAACACCGTGCCAGGCCGGGCCTCTCTGTTGGGCGAAGGCTTGTGCACTTCGCTCCGGACGCCGGGACGGAATGTACGTCCCGTCACACGGTCTTTCCAATGCCAAATGCACGGTGGAATATGCATTTGACACATAACCTGACCCTGCGGTCAAAGGGGCTTGTCCGTACTGTGGGCCTGCAGGTAGGTCCACAGCGACTGCGCGATGCCTTTGGAGGGCTCCTTGCCGGACGGTTTTTCGCGGTAGGCCCGCACTTCCATCGCCATCTGCAGGTCCTCCACGCCCGGGGGCGCCGCGCTGACCAGGCGGCGCGAGCGCAGTTCCTTCTTGACCGCGCTGTGGGGCAGGAAGGCCACCCCGTGCCCCTCGACCGCCATCGCCTTGAGCCCCTCGGCCATGTCGGTTTCATAGACGCGGTCCAGGTGGATGGCCGTGCCCGACTGCTTGAGGATCAAGTCCGTCACGCGGCCCAGATACGCCCCGGGTGCATACCCCAGGTAGGGCAGCGGCTCGCCCGCGCGGCCCGGCAGGCTGAACAGCGGCTGGCCGTCGGCATTGGCGCGCGAATAGGGCGAGAGGATTTCCTGGCCCAGGGTCACCATTTCGTAGCGGTCGGCGTCGAGCTGGAAGGGCTGCGAGGGATGGTGGTAGGCGATCAGCAGGTCGCACCCCCCCTCCACCAGGCGCAGCACGGCATCGTGCACGTTGAGCGCGATGAGGCGGCTCTTGACCGGCCCGAAACGCTCGCGCAGGCTCGACAGCCAGGCGGGAAAGAACGTGAAGGCGAGCGTGTGCGGCACCGCGAACTCGATCATGTCCTTGCCGGCGCTGGTGTGGGCCCGCAGCATGGCGCGGGTGTTCTGCATGGCCTGCAGCATCTCCAGCGCTTCCTCGTAGAGCGTCTTGCCCGCGGGCGTGAGCCGGGTCGGGTAGGAGCTGCGGTCCACCAGATCGGTGCCGGCCCAGGCCTCCAGCGCCTGGATGCGGCGCGAGAACGCCGGCTGGGTCACGTGGCGCAATTGCGCTGAACGGCTGAAGCTGCGCGTTTCCGCGAGGCTGACGAAATCCTCGAGCCACTTGGTTTCCATGGCGCGCATTATCGGGGGCCGCGCGTGCCTGCGCCGCAAGGCCCCTTGGGGAAACCCTGCACCGGGCCCTGCCACGTTTGCTTGCAAAATGGCTTCGGCGCTCCGAGCGCCGCCCCGTCCGGGCCCCTGGCGCACAAGGCCGGCGGGCAGAGTGACCCGCATCGCCACGTTGTCCGTTCTCTCGACCCTCTGCCTCCCATGTCCTCACTTCCCCCGTCCGGGCCCGTGTCCCACGACGCGGCACGGCCTGCCGCACCGCCCGACGACGCTCCCCGCTCCCTGCGCATCGAAGACTGGCTCACCGTCATCGTGATGGCGGCGCTGGCCCTCATCACCTTCGCCAATGTGCTGGTGCGCTACTTCACCAACTCCTCCTTCGCCTGGACGGAGGAGATCTCGGTCTTCCTCATGATCGTCCTGGCGCTGGTGGCGGGCTCCGCCGCGGTCGCGCGCGACCAGCACATCCGCATCGAATGGTTCGCCGAGGGCGGCTCGGCGGCACGCCGGCACGCGCTGGCGCGCTTCGGTGCGCTGATGGTGGCACTGCTGTTCGGCGTGATCGCCGTGCTGAGCGTGCGGGTGGTGTGGGACGACTACCGCTTCGGCGAGACCTCCCCCGGCATCGGCGTGCCGCAGTGGTGGTATTCGGTGTGGCTGCCGCTGCTGTCCGCACTGATCACCTGGCGGGCGATGGGGCTGTTCATCCGCCGGGGCCGCACGGCCTCCTCGGCAGGCCGGCAGGACACTTCCGCATGATCGCGACCCTGCTGTTCGTGGCGTTCCTCGCCATGATGTTCGTGGGCGTGCCCATCGGCGCCGCGCTGGGGCTGGCGGGAGTGGCGGCCATTGCCCTGGCCAATGCCGACAGCCAATGGTTCGGCCTGCTGGCCGTGCCCCAGAACTTCTATGCCGGCCTGGGCAAGTACCCGCTGCTGGCCATTCCCATGTTCGTGCTCGTGGGCTCGATCTTCGACCGCTCCGGGGTGGCGCTTCGGCTCGTGAACTTCGCGGTGGCCATCGTGGGCCGCGGCCCGGGCATGCTGCCCCTGGTGGCCATCGCCGTGGCGATGTTCCTGGGCGGCATCTCCGGCTCGGGGCCGGCCAATGCGGCCGCGGTGGGTGGCGTGATGATCGCGGCCATGTCGCGGGCGGGCTATCCGGGCTCGTTCTCCGCCAGCGTGGTGGGCGCAGCGGCGGCCACCGACATCCTGATCCCGCCCTCCGTCGCGTTCATCATCTATTCGGTGCTGGTGCCGGGCGCCTCCGTGCCCGCGCTGTTCGCGGCCGGCATGATTCCCGGCGTGCTCGCCGGCATCGCGCTGATCGTGCCAGCGGTGTGGCTGGCCCGCCGGCACAAGATGGGCGCGCTCGAATCCTCCATGCCGCGCCCGCCGTTCTGGCGCAGCCTGCGCGAGGCCTCCTGGGGCCTGGCGGCGCCGGTGCTGATCCTGGGCGGCATGCGCGCGGGCTGGTTCACCCCCACCGAGGCGGCCGTGGTGGCGGTGTTCTACGGCCTGTTCGTGGGCATGTGCATTCACCGAACGATCAAGGTGCGCGACCTGTTCCCCATCCTGCGCGAGGCGGGCGAACTCTCGGCCGTGATCCTGCTGGTGGTGTCGCTGGCCGGCATCTTCGCGTTCTCGCTGTCCACGCTGGGCGTGATCGACCCGGTGGCCAAGGCCATCGTGAACTCGGGCCTGGGCGAATACGGCGTGATGGCGCTGCTGATCCTGCTGCTCATCACGGTGGGCATGTTCCTCGACGGCATCTCGATCTTCCTGATCTTCGTGCCGCTGCTGCTGCCCATCATGCAGCACTACCAGTGGGACCCGGTGTGGTTCGGCGTCATCCTCACGCTCAAGGTCGCCCTGGGCCAGTTCACGCCGCCGCTGGCCGTGAACCTCATGGTGTCGTGCCGCATCGCAGGCGTGCGCATGGAGTCCACCGTGCGCTGGGTGGGGCCAATGCTGCTGGCGATGTTCATCGTCATGGTGCTGGTCATCGCCTTCCCGCAACTGGCGCTGTGGCTGCCCGCCCGCCTGGGCTACTGACCCCATCGACCCCATCGACCCCACCGCCCCCTTTTCACCGAGAACCAGGAGACCGAAACCATGAAACTGCGCACCTTCCTCACCAGCGCCGTCGCTGCCGCCGCCGCACTGACCTTCGCCACGCCGGCCCTGGCGCAAAACTACAAGAGCGAATACCGCATGTCGCTGGTGCTGGGCACCGCCTTCCCCTGGGGCAAGGGCGGCGAACTGTGGGCCAGCAAGGTCCGCGAACGCACGCAGGGCCGCATCAACATCAAGCTGTACCCCGGCGTTTCGCTGATCCAGGGCGACCAGACGCGCGAGTTCAGCGCGCTGCGCCAGGGCGTGATCGACATGGCCGTGGGCTCCACCATCAACTGGTCGCCCCAGGTCAAGCCGCTCAACCTGTTCTCGCTGCCCTTCCTGTTTCCGGACTACGCCGCCGTGGATGCGGTGACGCAAGGCGAAGTGGGCAAGAGCATCTTCCAGACGCTGGACAAGGCCGGCGTGGTGCCGCTGGCCTGGGGCGAGAACGGCTACCGCGAAATCTCCAACTCCAAGCGCCCCATCAAGAGCCCCGAAGACCTCAAGGGCCTGAAGATCCGCGTGGTCGGCTCGCCGCTGTTCCTGGACACCTTCTCCGCACTGGGCGCCAATCCCACCCAGATGAGCTGGGCCGACGCCCAGCCCGCCATGGCCAGCAGCGCCGTGGACGGGCAGGAGAACCCGGTGTCGGTCTACATGGCCGCCAAGCTCTACACCGTGGCGCAGAAATACATGACCCTGTGGGGCTACATGAACGACCCGCTGATCTTCGTGGTCAACAAGGACATCTGGAATTCCTGGACGCCCGCCGACCGCGAAATCGTCAAGCAGGCCGCCATCGACGCCGGCAAGGAACAGATCGCCATCGCGCGCAAGGGCATGGTCGAGGCCGACAAGCCCCTGCTCAAAGAAATCGCCAGCCACGGGGTGACGGTGACCCAGCTCAGCCCCGCCGAGCGCACGGCCTTCGCCAAGGCCACGCGCCCGGTGTTCGACAAGTGGAAGGGCCAGATCGGCGCGGACCTGGTGGACCAGGCCGAGAAGGCGATCGCCGCGCGCAAGCCCTGACGGGCCGGGCCGGCCTGCGCGCCGGCGCCCGCGCACCAAGGCGCGCTGCGGCGGCCCGTCAGCCGGCCTCTCCGCTTTGCTGCAGCGCCCACATGCTGGCGTAGCGACCACCCTGCTCCAAGAGCGCGGCATGGGTGCCGCGCTCGATGATGCGGCCTGCTTCCATCACCAGGATCTCGTGCGCATCCACCACCGTGGAGAGGCGGTGCGCGATCACCAGGGCCGTCTTGTTGCGCGCCGCGCTTTTCAGCTCGGCCTGGATGGCCCGCTCATTGGCTGAATCGAGCGCAGACGTGGCCTCGTCGAAGATCAGGATCGGCGGGTTTTTGAGCAGCGTGCGGGCGATCGCCACCCGCTGCTTCTCGCCGCCGGAGAGCTTGAGGCCGCGCTCGCCCACCTGCGTGGCATAACCCAGCGGCGTGGCGGCGATGAAGCCATGGATGCGCGCGGCCTGGGCGGCGGCTTCCACGGCATCCTGCGCTGCGCCCGGGTGGCCGTAGGCGATGTTGTAGGCGATGGTGTCGTTGAACAGCACGGTGTCCTGCGGCACGATGCCGATGGCGCGCCGCAGGCTGTCCTGCGTCACGGCCCGGATGTCCTGCCCGGCCACCGTGATGCGGCCCGACTGGATGTCGTAGAAGCGAAAGAGCAGGCGCGCCAGTGTGGACTTGCCCGAGCCCGAAGGCCCAACCACCGCCACCGTCTTGCCGGCAGGAATCTCGAAGCTGATGCCGTGCAGGATGGGCCGCGCGCTGCCCGCACGGCTTTCGTAGGCGAAGTGCACGTCTTCGAAACGCACGGCCGGGTGCTCCAGGTGGACCAGCGGCTGGGCGCCGGGCGCATCGGCCACCTCGCGCTCCTTGTCCATCAGGGTGAACATCTTGTCGAGATCGGTCAGGCTCTGCTTGATCTCGCGGTAGATCACGCCCAGAAAGTTGAGCGGGATGTAGAGCTGGATCATGAAGGCGTTCACCATGACCAGATCGCCCAGCGTCATGCGGCCATCGGCCACGCCTTGCGCGGCGCGCCACAGCATGGCCACCAGGCCGGTGGCGATGATGAGCTGCTGCCCGGTGTTCAGCAGCGACAGCGAGGTCTGGCTCTTGAGCCGCGCATGGCGCAGCCGCTGCAGGCTTTCGTCGTAGCGCTGGGCTTCGAACGCCTCGTTGTTGAAGTACTTGACGGTCTCGTAGTTCAGCAGCGAGTCCACCGCCTTGGCGTGCGCGGCCGAGTCGAACTCGTTGGCCTGCCGGCGGAACTTCGTGCGCCATTCGGTCAGCAGCACAGTGAACGCGATGTACAGGCCCAGGGCGCCCAGCGTGATCCAGGCGAACCACGCGTCGAACTTGACGGCCAGCACGGTGAGCACCAGGAACACCTCGATCAGGGTGGCGCCGATGTTGAACAGCGTGAACGAGATCAGCGATTCGATGCCGCGCACGCCGCGTTCGATGTCGCGCGTCATGCCGCCCGTCTGCCGCTCCAGGTGAAAGCGCAGGCTCAAGGCATGCAGGTGCTCGAACGTCTGCAGCGCGATGCTGCGGGCCGCGCCCTGCGTGGCCTTGGCGAAGACCAGTTCCCGCAGTTCGGTCAGGATGGAGGTGGACAGGCGCAACCCGCCATAGGCCAGCAACAGGGCGATGGGCACGACCACCACGGCGGCGGGGTCGCCCGGAGCGATCGACATGGCATCGATCAACTGCTTGAGCAGCAGCGGCACCCCGACGTTGGCCACCTTGGCCCCCACGACGAAGACCAGCGCCGCGATCACCCGCCATTTGTATTGCCAGAGATAGGGAACGAGCCGGCCGAGCGTGGCCCAGTCGGTGCGGGAGCCGGCGCCGGGGCGCGCGACGAGAGGGGATGGGGATTCGCCGTGGGGGCGCATGAAGGACAATTCCGGTTGTTGTTTTTACCGAGATTGTGCCCATGACCGCCCTTACCAGCGCTGCGTTGACCGAATTGCCCACCGACAAGGAGCTGGTGCTCAAGGTGATTCCGATGCCAGCCGACTGCAACGCCAACGGCGACATCTTCGGCGGCTGGGTCATGGCCCAGGTGGACCTGGCGGGATCGGTGCTGCCGGCGCGCTACGTGCAGGGCCGCATGGCCACCGTGGCGGTGAACGAATTCGTGTTCAAGCAGCCCGTTCGCGTGGGGGACATCCTGTCGTTCTTCTCGGCAGTCACGCGCACCGGACGCACCTCGGTCACGGTGGAGGTCGAGGTGTATGCAGAGCGCTTTTCAGCGCAGGGCCGGTATGTGAAGGTCACGGAAGCACGGCTGACCTATGTGGCCATCGATGCCGCAGGCAGGCCCCGCCCACTGCCGGCCACTGCGGCGCCCGAAGGTGGCGCGGCAGGCTGAAAACGTGGAGTAAACCCCGGCGCGAAACGCCTGGCCTGCCACGGGCCGTACGTGGCAGGTCGGTGACGTGCGCTTTCGGCGCACGCCGGGGTTGGTTGCAATGCCCGCCGAGGCTCAGGCCGCGGCGAGTGCAGGCGCTTCGTTGCGCGCGTTGGTGGTGTTGTTGTTGCTCACCGCATTGGCTCGGGGAGCGGGGCCCGACGTGCCGGCAAAGATTTCGCCGGCCAGCTGGCCGCCCTCTTCGATCACCACTTTGCCGTAGCGGATCTTGCCGGTCACCTTGCCGGTGCTGTAGATCACGAGCTTTTCGCGCACGGTGAGCGTGCCGTCGAACTCGCCGTGGATCTCGGCGATGTCGATCTCGGCCGAGCCACGGAAGGCGCCCTGCTCGGCGATGTGGATTACGCGGGAGTCCATCGTGGCCTCCACCGTGCCTTCGACCACGAGCGTGTCGCAATCGGTGATCTCCACCCCCTTGAGCTTGATGTTCGGGCCCACCGTCAGCTTGCTGCCCACGCCGTCGGAAACGGCACTGCCGGGCGCCGTGCCCGTGGACACGGGCTTGGCGGAAGAAGGGGTGGTGGTCGTGGCACTGTTGCCACCGGGCACCACGGTGGTCGCACCGCCGAGGACGGAAGAAGGTTGGCGAGGCTGGAATGCGTCGGGTTCACGCTTACCGAAGAAGGGGTTTTGCACGGCCATCAGATCTCCTTGAAAAAGAGCCATGCTAGAAGCGACGTTCCGCGAAAACTCCCCGCGTTACGCAAGAACGGTAACCAAACCATTCGATCGTTGCATGCACTTGCATGCTTTGCAGCGACATACATCGCCGCGATCGCGCGTAGGCTCCGGCTACGAAACGATGTAGGCCGCAGCGCCCGCCGACATGAGGGTGCCGTCCGGGCCGAAAAACTCCATGCGCGTGCTGGCCACGCGCGAGCCCAGCCGCAGCACCTCAGCCCGCAGGGTGAAGTGGCTCCCGATGCCTGGCCGCAGATAGTCGATGCGCAGGTCGATGGTGCCCAGCTTGCCGAAGCGGTGCAGGCGCTGCGCAGGCGGCTCGTCCATGTGGCGGGCACCGATGGCCGCCATCACCGCGAGCCCCCCCATGGCATCCAGCCCCGCGCTGATGACACCGCCGTGCACGCGGTTGTAGGCGTAGTGCCCGACCAGCTCGGGCTTCATCTCGATGCGCGCCTCGACATGTGCGGCCCCCAGGTGCGTGACCTTGAGACCGAGCAGCTGGTTGAAGACGATGCGCTGCTCGAAGATGTCCTTCAAACCATCGATGAACTCGGCCTCGAACGGAGAGGGCTGGGCGGAATCAGGGGGTGGAGTCATCGAGGAAGGGGCAAGGGTTCAGGGCTGAAAGCCCGAATGGCGGACCACCGGCGCCCATTGCGCCTTGTAGGCCGTCAGCATTTTGGCGGTCTGGTCGCGCGAGCTGACCACGGGCACCATGTCGGCCGCCACGAAGCGGGCCTGAAGGGCCGGGTCCGCCATGACCTGGGTCACCGTGTCGGCGATGCGCCGGGCCCGGGCGGGTGGCAACCACGCAGGCGCGTAGAGCACGTTCCAGCCGAGGGCGGACAGACCCAGCCCCGCCTCCTTGAAGGTGGGCACCGTCGGCAGCGTGGGCGACCGCTGCTCGCCCGACACCGCCAGAATGCGCAGCTTGCCGGCCTTGTGCAGCGGCTCCAGCGCATCCAGCGTATCCACGGCGATGGGGACGTGACCGCCCATCAGATCGTTGAGCAGCGGCGCGGACCCCCGATATCCGACGACGGGCAGTTGCAGGGAAAGCTTTTCCGCCAGCATCAGGGCAAAGAAATGCGGCAGGCTGCCGGTGGCCGGCACGCCGGCGGCCACCTTGTCCTGATTGGCCAGCATCCAGGCGTGCAGGTGGGCGAATTCCTTGACCGGCACGGCCGTGGACACGGCCAGGCCGAACTGATAGCTCGTGATCTGGGACAGGGCCACATAGTCCTTGTCGGGGTCGTAGCCGTTGTCCTTGAAGACCAGGGGCGCCACCAGCATGGTGGCCGGGTTGGCCAGCACGACCTGGTTCTGGCCCGAACTGTCGCGGTGCAACTGCTGGACAGCCAGCCGCCCCCCCGCGCCCACGCGGTTTTCCACCACCACCGGCACCGCCAGCCGGGGACCGAGGGCATCGGCCAGCAGGCGCGCGGCCCGGTCGGATGCGCCGCCGGCCGCATACGGCACGACCACCTTGAGGATGCCGCCTTCCAGCGGCACGGGTGCCGGAGCGACCGCCCCCTGCGCCAGGGCAGACGCCCCCAGGGCACCGCTGGCAAGCGATGCGCCCCATTGCACAAAGGCGCGGCGCGACGGCGCGCGGGGAGCAGCGAATGGCGAAGGTGGTTTGACAGCAGTCATGGCACGGTCCGGCAGGGGGTTTATGGATGAGCAGGAATGTACTGCCAGATTCATGCCGCCGGCATCTATCGTTATGCCCAGTTCCCAGGCAAAACGCCAAGCCGCCCCCAGATGCTGTCACACCGCGCTGAAATCCGGCCGGCGTTTCTCGACGAAGGCGCTGAACGCCTCCCGCGCCGCGGGCTCCTGCAGCATGCGACCGAAGCTCGCACCCTCCTGCGCCATGCGCTCCAGCACCGCAGCCGTCTGGCCCTGCTTCATGAGCCGCTTGGTCTCGATGAGCGCGGAAAGCGGCTTGGCGGCCAGCTTGCGCGCCTGGGTCTGGGCCACCATGTTGCACTCGGTGGGCGGCACCACGCGGTTGACCAGTCCCACCTCCAGCGCCGCCTCGGCCAGGAAGGGCTCGCCCAGCAGCAGCGCCTCGGCGGCACGGTGGTAGCCCATCATCTGCGGCACGAGCAGGCTGGACGCGGCCTCGGGGCACAGCCCCAGGTTGACGAAGGGCATGGAGAACGCGGCGTTGTCGCCCGCATAGACCAGGTCGCAGTGAAAGAGCATGGTGGTGCCGATGCCCACGGCCGGACCGCAGACCGCGGCCACCACCGGCTTCGGGAACGTGGCGATGCCGCGCAGGAAACGGAACACCGGCGAGTCCTGCGTGGACGGCGGCTTGTTCAGGAAGTCGCCGATGTCGTTGCCGGCGCTGAAGATGGCCACATCGCCCTGCAGCACGACCACGCGCACCGCGCTGTCGGCCGCGGCGGACTCCAGCGCATCCGCCAGCGCGGCGTACATCGCGGTGGTGATTGAGTTCTTTTTCTCCACGCGGTTGAAGGTGATGGTAGCCACGCCGGATTCGGTGTGAACGAGGATGTCCTGGGTCGGGGTATCGGTCATGGGAAAGCTCCTGCCATGTAAGGTCGTGGGCGGGGAAAGCGAACGGGGCGCCGGGGGCGCCTCATTCCTTGTAATAAACGATCTGGTGGCTGCTGGCCAGCATGGTGCCGGCATCGTTCCACAACTGGGCCGTCTGATCGAAAAAGCCATTGCGGAATTCTTGCGCACGCGCCTGGCCCAGCAAGAATCCGGTGCCCGTGGCCGCCAGTTGCTCCCGGCCCGCGTGGAAATACACCGTGAGGGACACCGTGCCTGCCGGCACCCGGTGCGCACGGCGCAGCCAGACCCGCGGAAAGAACACATCGGCCAGTGCCGCCAGCGCGCAGAAGTCGAGCGGGCGGGCCGGCGCATCGCGCATCCACAGCTGCGAGAGGCTGCTGTCGCCGCTGCCGTCCCAGCGCTGCGGCAAGGCCCCCGCCACCGGCCGCATTTCGTAGCGGTCGAGCCAGGCCACGCCCAGCCCTTTGGCCAGCGGCTCCAGGGTGTCGGGGCCGGGCGCTGTCGGCATAGGGGTGTCGGCCAGGCTCCAGGTTTCGCGGCGGGCGGCGGTCACGGCGGTGCCCGTGGTGGTGGTGACCCATTCGCCGTCGGCGCCGGGCTGCACGATGGACAGCGTCCAGTGCTGCGTGGACCGGTTGGTGCGCACCGGCGTGGCCTGCACCGTGAAGGGGCCCTGCGACACCGCGCCGGCGTAATTGACGGTGAGCGACAGCGGCTCCCCCAGGCGGTCGGGGTGCTGCAGCACGGCCTGCAGCAGCACCGCGGCCGTCGCGCCGCCGAAAGGGCCGACCATGTTCCAGTACGCTGGCGTGGTCCGGCCGGTGTACCGGTGGGCGCCGGCCGGCTCCAGGGCCAGCGCGTCGTCCAGGGGATGGAGATCGAGAGTCATGGTGTGCGAGTGTGCCGTGATTGCTTTCTCCGTCCCGTCGTGCCGGCGACTGCCTGAACCCCGGAATGCCAGGGCGCGCAATGCGCCCCCCGACCTCAGACGCGCTCGAAGATGCCCGCAGCGCCCTGCCCCATGCCCACGCACATGGTCACCATGCCGTACTTGAGGTTCTTGCGGCGCAGCGCATGCACCACCGTGGCGGCGCGGATGGCGCCCGTGGCGCCCAGCGGGTGGCCCAGGGCGATGGCGCCGCCCATGGGATTGACCTTGGAAGGGTCCAGGCCCAATTGGCGCACGACCGCCAGCGACTGCGCGGCGAAGGCTTCGTTCAACTCGAACCAGTCGATGTCTTCATGCTTGAGGCCCGCATAGCGCAACGCGGCCGGAATGGCCTCGATGGGGCCGATGCCCATGATGCTGGGCGGCACGCCCTTGCTGGCGAAGCTCACGAAGCGGGCCAACGGCGTGAGGCCGAAACGCTTCACGGCCGCCTCGCTCGCCAGGATCAGCGCGCCCGCACCGTCGCTGGTCTGCGAGCTGTTGCCGGCGGTGACCGAGCCCCGCGCGGCGAACACCGTCTTGAGCTTGGCCAGGCCTTCCAGGCTGGTGTCAGGCCGTGCGCCTTCGTCCAGCGCCACGGTGCGGGTCTTGGCGATGCTCTCGCCCGTCTCCAGGTTCGCCGTGCGGTCGGTCACCTCGATGGGCGTGATCTCGTCGATGAACTCGCCGGCCTGCTGCGCGGCCAGCGCCTTCTGGTGCGACTGCAGCGCGAAGGCGTCTTGGTCCTCGCGCGACACCTTCCACTGCTGCGCCACCTTCTCGGCCGTGAGGCCCATGCCGTAGGCGATGCCCACGTCACCGTCCTTGGCGAAGATACTGGGTGACAGCGAGGGCGTGTTGCCCATCATGGGCACCATGCTCATGCTTTCCACGCCGGCGGCGATCATCACGTCGGCCTCGCCCACGCGGATGCGGTCGGCCGTCATCTGTACGGCCGACAGGCCCGAGGCGCAGAAGCGGTTCACGGTGATGCCGCCCACGCTGGTGGGCAGCCCCGCCAGCACGGCGCCGATGCGCGCCACGTTCAGTCCCTGGGCGCCTTCGGGAATCGCGCAGCCGCAGATGATGTCTTCGATGGAGGCCGGGTCCAGCCCGGGCACCTGGGCCAGGGCGGCCTTGAGGGTGGTCGCCAGCAGATCGTCAGGGCGGGTGTTGCGGAAGAAGCCGCGGTGCGACTTGCCGATGGGCGTGCGCGTGGCGGCGACGATGTAGGCGTCCTGCATTTGTTTTGCCATGGAGAAGGCTCCTTCAATCGATCAATCGATCGGTCAGTCAATCAGTCAGTTACTTGGCGGGGCGGCTGGACGGAATCCAGGCCCACGTGAATTCGCATTCCACCGGCTCGATGCCGGCCTCGTCCGTCACGGTGACCTGCACCTGCATCTCGCCCTTGTCGCTGTCCTGCATGGCCTGGCGCTGCGCGTCGGTCAGCACAGCCACCGCGCGCAAGGCGCCCGTGGCGCGCTTGCGAAAGGCCATCTTCAGGTCCTTGGCCAGCGGCAGGCAGTCGTCGCGCACGTTCAGCCCCATCGCCATGCCCGTGGCCGTCTCGGCCAGCAGGTTCATGGCCGAGGCGTGGATGCTGCCAACGTGATTGCGCACGCGGTGCTCGTTGGGCAGGCGCACTTCCACGCGGTTCGGCGACATCTCGATGAACTCCACGCGCGCCGTGCGGGTGAACGGCACAGCGCGGCGCAGCACCAGGTTGCGCACCCAGGGGCGCAGGAACTTCGGGAACTCGTCCACCTGTTCCAGCTGGAGCTGCATGCGGTTGGGCGGGAATGCGCCGGTGGAGGTCGTCATGCGGTCGTCCGATGGCACATCAGTTGCGCAGGGGCTTGCCGGTGTTCAGCATGCCCAGGATGCGCTCCTGCGTCTTGGGGTGCTGGATGAGCGCGCAGAAGGCCTTGCGCTCCAGCGCCATCAGGTATTCCTCGCTCACCAGCGTGCCGGCGTCCACGTCGCCGCCGCACACGATCTCGGCGATCAGGGTGGCGATGTGCTGGTCGTGGTCGCTGATGAAGCCACCGTCGCGCATGTTCACCAGCGAGCCGCGGATGGTGGCGATGCCGCTGCGACCGGCCACGGGGAACAGGCGCTTGTTGGGCGCGCGCCAGCCGCTGGCCGCCATCGCCTTGGCCTCGTTCATGGCGACGAACAGCACCTCGTCCTTGTGCGGCACGACGATGTCGCTGTCCAGCAGGTAGCCGAGTTTCTTCGATTCCAGCGCGCTGGTGCCCACCTTGGCCATGGCCGCCGCGGTGAAGCCTTCGGTCAGGAAGGGCAGGATGTCCTTGCCCGTGGAGGCGGCGGCGTTCTCGGCCGCACGGCGCGCGATGTAGGTCAGGCCGCCGGCGCCCGGCACCAGGCCCACGCCCACTTCGACGAGGCCGATGTAGCTTTCCATGTGCGCCACGCGGCGGGCCGAATACACGGCCAGCTCGCAGCCGCCACCCAGTGCCATGCCGTGGATGGCGGACACCACCGGCACCTGGGCGTAGCGCAGGCGCAGCATGAGGTTCTGCAGTTCCTGCTCGACACTTTCGATGGCCGAGATGCCGGCCACGACGAAGGCCGGCATGGTGGCGGCCAGATCGGCACCCACGCTGAACGGCGCGTCGCCGGACCAGATCACCAGGCCGTCGTATTCGCGCTCGGCGATGTCGATGGCTTCGACGAGGCCCTCCATCACGTCGGGGCTGATCGCATGCATCTTGCTCTGGATGCTGGCGATCAGGATCCGGCTACCGGAGGGGCCTCCATCCTTGTCCAGCGTCCAGGTGCGCAGCGCATCGGACTCGGACACCGTGGTGCCGGCCGTGCGCCAGTCGGGCAGCGCCTCGCCCAGCAGCTTCTCGGGGAAGTGCTGGCGCTCGTACACGGGCAGCTGGCGGCGCGGCACGAACTTGGCGCGCGAAGCGCTCCACGATCCTTCGGCCGTGTGCACGCCGCCGGCCTCGGCCACCGGGCCCTTGAAAACCCAGTCGGGCAGCGGCGCCTTGCTGAGCGCCTTGCCGGCGTCGATGTCCTCCTGGATCATCTTCGCCACCTCCAGCCAGCCGGCTTCCTGCCACAGCTCGAAGGGGCCCTGCTTCATGCCGAAGCCCCATCGCATGGCCTGGTCCACGTCGCGCGCGTTGTCGGCGATGGTGCCCAGGTGCACGGCAGCGTAATGGAAGCTGTTGCGCAGGATGGCCCAGAGGAACCGGCCCTGCGCGCCCTCGGCATGGCGCAGCAGCTTCAGGCGCTCGCCGGCGGGCTTCTTCAGCATGCGGGCATACACCTCGTCGGCCTTCTGGCCACCGGGCACGTACTCGCCGCTTTCCAGGTCGAAGCGCAGGATGTCGCGGCCCACCTTCTTGTAGAAGCCCGCCTTGGCCTTCTGGCCCAGGTTCTTCATCTCGATGAGTTTGTTCAGCACCTCGGGCGTGCCGAAGCTGCCGTAGAACGGATCAAACTGCGCAGCCCCTTTGGTAGCGTCTTCGCTCAGGTTGTCCTGCAGCGTCTTGATGACGTGCGCCATGGTGTCCAGGCCCACCACGTCGGCGGTGCGGAAGGTGCCGCTGCTGGCGCGGCCCAGCTTCTTGCCCGTGAGATCGTCCACCACGTCGTAGGTCAGGCCGAAGTTCTCCACTTCCTTCATCGTCGCCAGCATGCCGGCGATGCCGACGCGATTGGCGATGAAGTTGGGCGTGTCGTGCGCGCGCACCACGCCCTTGCCGAGGCCGCTGGTCACGAAGGCTTCGAGCTGGTCGAGCACCTCGGGCCGGGTCGTCGGCGTGTCGATCAGTTCCACCAGCGTCATGTAGCGCGGCGGGTTGAAGAAGTGGATGCCGCAAAAGCGCGGCTTGATGGCGTCGGGCAGCGCCTCGCTCAGGCGCGTGATCGACAGGCCGGAGGTGTTCGAGGCCACGATGGCGCCGGGTGCGACGAAGGGCGCGATCTTCTTGTAGAGATCGAGCTTCCAGTCCATGCGCTCGGCGATCGCCTCGATGATGAGATCGCACCCGCGCAGCTGCTCCAGGTGCTCTTCGTAGTTGGCCTGGCCGATCAGCGCGGCGTCTTCCACGACGCCCAGCGGCGCGGGCTTGAGCTTCTTGAGCCCCTCGATGGCCTTGGTGACGATGCCGTTCTTCGGGCCTTCCTTGGCGGGCAGGTCGAACAGAACGACCGGCACTTTCACGTTGGCGAGGTGGGCGGCGATCTGCGCACCCATCACGCCCGCGCCGAGCACGGCGACTTTCTTCACTTGGAATCGGGACATGGTTGGTTTCTTTGGAATGGGTTACTGCATGCGCTGCCAGACCTGCGTGCGCCAGAACGGGCCGAGGTAGCCGCGCACCTCCAGCTTGGCGCCGCCGTCGATGGGCGTGAAGCTGGCGCGGTATTCCTTGCCGTTTTCGGGGTCGAGGATCTTGCCGCCCTCCCACACGTCCTTGCCTTCGGCCTTCTTGCCGCCCCGGATGATCTCCAGGCCGGCGATGGGCTGGCCCTTGCGGTCGTCCTGGCATTCGACGCACACCGCATCGGCGGGCGTGTCCTTCTTCAGCGACTTCTCGATGCGCCCGGTGAGCGCGCCGCCCGTTTCGGCGATGCGGATCTCGGCCTTGGCCTCGCCCGTCTTGTCGTCGATGCTGCGCCACCCGCCCACGGGCGACATCTGGGCCCACGCGGGGGCGGCCACGGCCACACACAACATCGCTGCTAGCGCTTTATTCATAACGGCTCCAGTGCAAAAAAAGGCGGGGAAGGGGGCGGCCGGTGCGGTCAGGCCAGCGCGGCGTCGGTGTCCATCAGCGGCTTGGCGCCGGCACGCGCGGTGCGCATCAGCGTGGCCGTTTCGGGGAACAGCTTGGCGAAGTAGAACCGCGCCGTCTGCAGCTTGGCGACATAGAACGGGTCGGTGTTGCCGTTGGCGATCTCGCGCAGCGCCACCTGCGCCATGCGGGCGAACAGGTAGCCGAACACCAGGTGGCCGGCCACGCGCAGGTAGTCCACGGCGGCAGCGCCCACTTCGTCGGGGTTCTGGAAGCCCTTGAAGCCGATCTCGGTGGTGAACTTGGTCATCTGATCGCCCAGGTAGGCGATGGGGTTGATGAACTCGGCCATCTTCTCGTTCACGCCCTCTTCCTGCACCAGCTGGCCCACCAGCTTGCCGAACTTCTTGAGCGTGGCGCCGTTGTTGCCCAGCACCTTGCGGCCCAGCAGGTCCAGCGACTGGATGGTGTTGGTGCCTTCATAGATCATGTTGATGCGGTTGTCGCGCACGAACTGCTCCATGCCCCATTCCTTGATGAAGCCGTGGCCGCCGAAGACCTGCATACAGGCGTTCGTGGCGATGTGCCCGTTGTCGGTGATGAAGGCCTTGACGATGGGCGTGAGCAGCGCCACCAGTTCGTCCGCCTCCTGGCGCACCTTCTCGTCGGGGTGGCTGTGCGATTTGTCGAGCAGCAGCGTGCAGTAGATCTGCAGCGCGCGGGCGCCTTCGGCGTAGGCCTTGGCGGTCAGCAGCATCTTGCGCACGTCGGGGTGCACGATGATCGGGTCGGCATCCTTGTCCTTGGCTTTCGTGCCCGACAGGCTGCGCATCTGCGTGCGGTCCTTGGCGTAGGCCAGCGCGTTCTGGAACGCCACTTCGGTCAGGCCCAGCGACTGGTTGCCCACGCCCAGGCGCGCGGCATTCATCATCACGAACATGGCCTGCAGGCCCTTGTGCGGCTGGCCCACCAGCGTGCCGATGGCGCCGTCGATGGCGATCTGCGCCGTGGCGTTGCCGTGGATGCCCATCTTGTGCTCCAGCCCGGCGCAGAAGATCGGGTTGCGCTCGCCCAGCGAGCCGTCGGCGTTCACGTGGTACTTGGGCACGATGAACAGGCTGATGCCCTTGCTGCCCTTGGGCGCATCGGGCAGGCGGGCCAGCACCAGGTGGACGATGTTCTCGGTGAAATCGTGCTCGCCCGCGCTGATGAAGATCTTGTTGCCGGTGATCTTGTAGGTGCCTTCGGGCGCGCCGGCCACAGGCTCGGCCTTGGTGCGCAGCAGCCCCAGGTCGGTACCGCAATGGGGTTCGGTCAGGCACATGGTGCCGGTCCATTCGCCGCTGGTCAGCTTGGGCAGGTAGAGCTTCTTTTGCTCGGGCGTGCCATGCGCGTGCAGCGCCTCGTAGGCGCCGTGCGACAGGCCGGGGTACATCGTCCAGGCCTGGTTGGCGCTGTTGAGCATTTCATACAGGCACTGGTTCAGCACGAACGGCAGACCCTGGCCGCCATATTCGGTCTCGCAGCTCAGGGCCGCCCAGCCGCCTTCCACGTACTGCGCGTAGGCCTGCTTGAAACCCTTGGGCGTGGTCACCTCGTGCGTCGCCTTGTCGAGCGTGCAGCCTTCCTCGTCCCCGCTGATGTTGAGCGGGAACGCCACGCCGGTGGCGAACTTGCCCGCCTCTTCCAGCACGGCGTTGATGGTGTCCACGTCCACATCGGCATGCTTGGGCAGGGCCTTGAGTTCTTCGGTCGCCTTGAACACCTCGTGCAGTACGAATTGCATGTCGCGAAGGGGCGGCGTGTAGGTCGGCATGGGGAGGCTCCTTGGATGGAAAGGGTGGGATATGAAAAGGAAAGAGGGAGAGAGAAACGCGAAACGGGTCGGTCAATCCTGCGCGGGCGGCGGTGCGCCATAGCGGGTGAGGATGCTGTCGAAGCCGGCATTGGCCCGGTCGATGGAGCCAGGCGTCTGCAGGAAGCGCGCCTCGTAGTGCAGCGCCAGGATGAGGCCGTGGATCTCGAACAGCATCTGTTCGGCATTCACATCGCCGCGCAGTTCGCCCTGCTCCTTGCACTGGTCGATGGCGCGCTTCATGGCGGCCAGCCAGGTCAGCACCGAACTGGCCAGCGCATCGCGCACGGGGCCGGTGCGGTCGTCGAACTCCACGGCGCCGCTGATGTAGATGCAGCCCGAATCGATTTCGATGGAGGTGCGCTTCATCCAGTTGCCGAACAGGGCCCGCAGCCGCGGCAGGCCCCGTGGGGCGGACACGGCGGGGTAGAACACTTCCTGCTCGAAGCGCGCGTGGTATTCGCGGATGACGGAGATCTGCAGCTCCTCGCGCGAACCGAAATGGGCGAACACGCCGGACTTGCTCATTCCCGTCACGTCCGCCAGCGCACCGATCGACAGGCCTTCCAGCCCGATGTGCGTGGCCAGGCCCAGCGCGGCCTCGACGATCGCCGCCTTGGTCTGCTGGCCCTTTTGCAAGGCACGGCCTTCGCGGGTGCTGGCGGAGCGAACGGAGCGGGATGGGAGGGGGGTGACCGGCATGGAGAAAATAAAACGAACGATCGTGCTATTTTGCATGAAAACGCCGGGCCTGCCCATCCCACGGGGCGATGAGGGGCTCTGCACCGGGAAAACCCCTAGCCGCGCTTGAACGCTTGAACGAAGCAACGCAGTGCGACCGCGCCGAGCGGCACCGCCAGCCCGGCCGGCCGGTCTTGCGCGCTTCGGGGGAAGTAGAAAATCTGGAATGCTTGGCGTCACCCAGGCAGCAGGACCCGCAGCCGGCCTGGGGCAGAGGGTCAGAGCAGCAGCGCGAGCGTGGCCTCGAGGTGCTCGCTGGGCGCGCGTCGGAAGCCCGAGCGCGCATGCCGCTGCAGCCGCCCGCGCACCAGGTCGCACAGCGCCGCGGCGCGCACCTGGGCATCGACCGTGGGCGCATCGGCCCCGGCGGCCTGTGCGGCAGGGCGCAGGCACTGCCGCAGACTCGATTCGATCTTGTCGAAGAACTGGTTCATGCGCTGCTGCAGGCGTTCGTTCTCCAGCACCAGGGCATCGCCCACCATCACGCGCACCATGCCCGGGTTGCGCTCGCCGAACTGCAGCACCATGGCGACAATGCGCGCGGCCTGCTGCGTGCCCGAGGTGTCGGACTGCGCACCGCGCTCCATGATCTGATTCACCAGCGTGAGGACCGATTGCTCGATGAAATCGATCAATCCTTCGAACATTTGCGCCTTGCTGGCGAAGTGCCGGTACAGCGCCGCCTCGCTGACCGAAAGGCGCGCCGCCAGCGCGGCGGTGGTGATGCGCTCCGAGCCGGGCTGCTCCAGCATGCCGGCCAGCGCCTGGAGGATCTGCACCCGCCGCTCCCCCGGCTTGGGACGTTTGCGGACCGCAGGGACGTCTTGCGCCACGGTGGTGGCGACAGGTTCAGGCAGGGACTGGAGTTCAGGCATGGGCAACAGATGTATGCAATTGATTCTCGCACACGGGTCCTGCCGGGCTTCGTGTGACAGCCCCATCATTTCCAGCACCACGCTGCGCCGTCAGAGCGGCGAAACCATCAGCGCAACAGGCGGCTACCGAACCTTGCGCGCCGGCGCGAAAAACACCGTCACCACCAGCCCCCGGCCGGCCGGCCCGCGCCCCAGGCCCAGTGCCGCGCCGTGCACGCGCGCGATCTCGTCGGCAATGGCCAGCCCCAGGCCGGTGCCCTCCCCCGCAGCCCCCGGCACCCGGTAAAAGCGCTGCAGCACCCGCGCCTGCTCCGCCTCGGGAATGCCCGGTCCGTCGTCCTCGACCTGCAGGAACGCGCCGCCGTTGGCAGCGCCGCCGCAGCGGATGGTCACGGCACCACCGGCCGGCGTGTATTTGATGGCGTTGTCCACCAGGTTGGTGAGCAACTCGCGCAGCAGCCAGCCGTGGCCCACGGCGCGGGCCGGCGCGACCTCCAGCCCCAGGTCCAGCCCCTTGGCGGTGGCCGCGTCGAGGAACGCCTCCAGCAGGCTTTCACACAGGTCCTTCAGATCCACGCTCTGCATGGCCTGCGCGTCCAGGCTGCGGGCATCCGCGCGCGACAGGGCCAGCAACTGGTGCGCCAGCTTGGAGGTGCGGCGGGTGGCCTGCCGCAGCTTCTCGATCTGGTCCGCTCCTAAATATATAGCACCATGCCTTAGTACCATTTGCACTGGAGCCTGTTTTGACTCATAACTCTCCCGGCCGCTGCCCGCCTGCGCGGACAGCGCCCAGGCTTCCACCTGCGCCTGCAGGCTGGCCAGCGGCGTGCGCAACTGGTGCGCGGCGTCGGCCACGAAGCGGCGCTGCCCCTCGGCCTGCTCGTTCACCAGGGCGAACAGCCGGTTCAGCGAATACACCAGGGGCCGCACCTCCACGGGCGACGCGGCTTCGTCGATGGGGTTCAAGTCCCGGGGCGAGCGCCGGGCGACGGCCTCGGCCAGGTCCACCAGTGGCTTGAACGCGCGGCGCACGGCCCAGTGGATGGCCAGCGCCGCGGCCGCCACCAGCACCAGATTGGGCAGCAGCACGCGCAGCAGCATCTGCTTGCCCCACTGCTGGCGCGGATCGGAGCCGTCGGCCAGTGCCACCACCAGCTCCCCTGCCCCCGTGCGGCTGCGCTGGACGGCCACGCGGTAGGTGACGCTGTCGTACTCGACGCTGTGGAACTCGGGGTCGTGCGTGGCCGGCACGGCGCTCTGCACCCAGTCCTCGCCCAGCAGCACGCGGCCGGACAGGTCCTGCACGCTGTAGCCGGCAAAGCCGCTGTTCTGGCGCAGGAACTCCTCCACCGGAGGCGCGAGCAGCAGCAGCGGCGGGCCGCCGTCGCTCACGGGCGGGGCCACCACCGAGTCGGCCAGCGCCGGCAGCAGCCGCAGCAGGCGCTGGTCGTGCCGGCTGGCAGCCTCGTCCGCCGAGCGGTAGTCGAGCCACGCGCCCGCCAGCGCCAGGGCGCACAGCGGCAGGATTAGCAGCAGCAGCAGCCGGATGCGCAGCGCGGAGGTCATGGCGGCGGCCGAGGGGGGGGCGGATGAGCTGGCGCGGAGACGGCGGCGCGCTCACCCGCGCGGGGGCTGCAGTTCCAGCCGGTAGCCGAAGCCCCGGATGGAGCGCAGCGCCACGCCATTGGGCTCCAGCTTGCTTCGCAGGCGGGACACGTACACCTCCACCGCATTGGGCGTGATTTCCTTGTCCCAGCCGGTCAGGGCCTGCAGCAGCTTTTCCTTGCTGGCCGGCTTGGGCGCGTGGATCAGCAGGTATTCCAGCACCGTCCACTCGCGCGGGCCCAGCTCGATGGGCTGGCGCGCATGGGGGTCGCTGGCGGTGCGGATGCTCACGGTGCGGCCGGCGGTGTCCAGCTCCAGCGGCCCGAAGCTCAGGATGGCCGTGGTCGCGGCCTGAGAGCGTCGCAGCAGGGCGCGCAGCCGCGCCAGCAGCTCGGGCAGCTCGTAGGGCTTGACCATGTAGTCGTCAGCACCCAGGTCGAGCCCCTGCACGCGGTCGTGCAGGGCGTCGCGCGCCGTGAGGATGAGCACCGGCATGGCCGGATGGGCCATCTCGGGGCGGCGCAGGCAGCGCGTGAGCTCCAGCCCGTCCATGCCCGGCAGGCCGATGTCGATGATCGCGGCGTCGAACGATTCGGTGCGCAGCACCTCTTCGGCCCGCTCGCCGCTGCCCACCCAGTCCACCGCATAGCCCGCGTCGGTCAGGCCCAGCTTGATGCCGCTGGCCAACATGACGTCGTCCTCGACCAGCAGCAGGCGCATCGCCCTGTCACCCGCTCAGGAACGGACCGGCGCGGCACCGCCGGAGGCGGCGCGCTGCACGGCGGGCGAAGCGCAAACCGGCATCTCAGTGGCTGCGGATCATGGTGCCGTAGGCCTGCTCGGTCAGGATTTCCAGCAGCATGGCGTGCGGCACGCGGCCGTCGATGATGTGCACCGCGTTCACCCCGGCCTTGGCGGCATCGAGGGCGCCGGCGATCTTGGGCAGCATGCCGCCGGAGATGGTGCCATCGGCGAACAGCGTGTCGATCTCGCGGGCGGTGAGGTCGGTGAGCAGTTCGCCCGCCTTGTTCAGCACGCCCGGAATGTTGGTGAGGAGCACGAGCTTTTCGGCCTGCAGCACGGTGGCGAGCTTGCTGGCCACGACGTCGGCGTTGATGTTGTAGCTCTCATTGTTCTCGCCGAAGCCGATGGGGCTGATGACCGGGATGAACGCATCGTCCTGCAGCGCCTTGACCACGCTCGGGTCGATGGAGACGATGTCGCCCACCTGGCCGATGTCGTGCTCGATGCTCGGGTCCTTGTTGTCCACCATCTTGAGCTTCTGGGCGCGGATCATGCCGCCGTCGCGCCCCGTGAGGCCCACGGCCTTGCCGCCCGCCTGGTTGATCAGGCCCACGATGTCCTGCTGGACTTCGCCCGCCAGCACCCACTCCACGACTTCCATGGTCTCGGCGTCGGTCACCCGCATGCCCTGGATGAACTGGCCCTTCTTGCCCAGGCGGTTGAGCGCGGTTTCGATCTGCGGGCCGCCGCCGTGCACCACCACCGGGTTCATGCCCACCAGCTTGAGCAGCACCACGTCCTCGGCGAAGTCGGCCTGCAGCGCCGGGTCGGTCATGGCGTTGCCGCCGTATTTGATGACCATGGTCTTGCCATGGAACTTGCGGATGTAGGGCAGCGCCTGGGCCAGGATTTCGGCCTTGTCGCGCGGAGCAATCGAAAGAAGGTCGGTCGTCATGAAGAGCTCGCGGCTGAAGGAGCGGTTAAGCGATGGAGATGCGCATTGTGCCTTGCCCCGGCCCCCGGAAGGCGCTGGAGCAAGCCGGGCGGGGGAACGGGCCCGGACGGCACCGGGCGGCGCCGTTCAGCAGCGGCCCGCGGGTGGCCTTCAGTGCCGCAGCCAGCTGGGCACCTTGAAGCGCACGATGGCCAGGTAGGCGGAGACGTAGGCGATCATGAACAGGGCGCAGAAGATCGCCAGCACGACCGTGTTGCTCCAGAACAGCACCGCGGGCACCACCGTCAGCAGGGTGAAGCCCCACAGGTAGGGCGAAGTGCGGTTGTTGCGCATGAGCACCCGGCGGGATTCGTCGTCGTGGAACACCCCGCGCACGATGCGCCGGTAGATGAGCTGATGGAAGTGCAGCGCGTCCGCCACGCCCGGCGAGACCCCGCGCACCAGCTTGCGGTAGATGGAGAAGACGGTCTCCCAGACCGGGTAGATCAGCAGCAGCATGGGGAACCAGGGCGACACGTCCTGATTGCGCTGCACGAGTGAGATGCTGCCCAGCGCGATCACCACGCCCCAGATGTACGAGCCCCCGTCGCCGGCGAAGATCATGCCCCGCGGGTAGTTCCATACCAAGAATCCGGCCGTGGCCGCCGCCGTGCAAACGAACAGCGTCGCGAGCGACCGGTCCCCCACCTGCAGGCTGACGTGCGCCAGCGCCAGGCAGACGATGAACGCCACCATGCCCGCCAGGCCGTTGTAGCCGTCGATGATGTTGAAGGCGTGCGGCAGCCCGGCCACCGCCAGCACCACGATCACCATGCCCAGCCAGGGCGTCTGGGCCAGGAAGCCGTCCAACCAGGGCAGGCCCATGCGCTGCACGTTCAGCTGCAGCACCATCAGCGCCAGCCCACCCGACAACGCCGTGAGCAGCAGGCGATAGCGCACGGTCAGGCGCTGCGTCAGGTCTTCCACGATGCCGCCCACCGCCGACGGCAGGAGCGCCACGATCCACCAGACCACCCAGGCGCCGAGCCGCAGCGAGCCCGGATCGCCCATCCACGACGTCTGAACCACCCCCAGCATCCAGCTGCAGGCCATGCCAGCCAGCAGCGCCGCCCCGCCCAGCCGGGGAATATCCCCCAGGTGGAACCGCTGCGGCATGGTGTCGCCGTACACGGACGCGTGGTCGCGCCCCCATCGGACGATGCCCGCAGCCACCAGCGTGGAAACCAGAAACGCAACCAGAGACAACCAGATCATGGAGCGCCGATGGTATGCGGGCCGCGGGTGCCCCCCGGTAACAAAGATCGTGCCTGCCGATACACCGGCGAGCGCCACAGCCGCCACAGGCTGCGCACATGCCAGGCGAGGTAGGCCATGCGGCGCTGGCTGTCGCGCTGCCCGACGTGCCCCACGCGGGCCGCGCCCTTGTGCAGCCGCAGGCCCCTCAGCCGCATGCGCAAGCTCAAATCCACATCCTCGCAATACATGAAATACCCTTCATCGAATCCCTCCAGCGCGTCCCACACCGCGCGCCGCATCACCAGGAACGCCGCGTTCACCCAGTCCACCCGGTGCTCCCGGTGCCCGAGCACGCGGCGGCGCCACAGCGCGGCGGGCGACGGCAGCTCGCGCTCGGAATCCTGCAACTGGCCGCGGCCGTCCACCTGCTCCGGGTAGGCGCAGCCCACGTCCGCCGGCAGGGCGGCCTCGCACAGCGCAGGAAACGGGTTCGCGCCGAGCAGGCTGACGTCGGGGTTGAGCACGCAGACCATCGGCTCGACCGCCCCGCGCAATGCGCGGTTGTGGTTGGCGCCGAAGCCCAGGGGCGACGCATTGCGGCGAATCTCCAGCAGGAACGGCCACCCTCCGGCGGGGGCCTGCGGCTCGGCCTCGGGCAGGTTGAGCGTGAGCACCACGCGCGACACGCTGGCCCCGCACAGGCGCGCCAAATCCTGCAGCAAAGCCTGCACCCAGGGCCCGTGGCCGTGGCTGATCAGCGAGACCACCAGGCCCCGTTCCGCATTGAGAGATGACGTCATGAACCCGGTATTGTCGTCTGCCTCGCACACCGTCCCGCCCGGCGGGCCGCTGCCATGCGGCCGTCATAATCCGGGGATGACCCAAACAATCGAGGATTTGCACGTCTATCTGCGCACCATCAAGCAAGACGAACGCACCTCCCTTTCCGTGCTGGCGAGCCTTGTCCGCGAGGGATCCACGGTGCTCGACCTGGGCTGCGGCAGCGGCGCACTCGGGCAATATCTGGCAGAAACCCGGGGCTGCACCAGCGATGGCGTGACGCTCAGCGAAGCCGAGGCCGAACACGCCCGCCCCCACTACCGGCGCGTGGAAGTGTCTGATCTGGAGGCATGCGATCTGGTTACCCTTTTTACCGGCCAGCGCTACGACTACATCGTGTGTGCCGACGTGCTCGAGCACCTGCGCCGCCCGGAGGGCATCCTGGCCCAGTGCCGCGAACTGCTGGCAAACGGCGGTCAACTGCTGATTTCGGTACCCAACGCCGGCTACTGCGGCCTGGTGGCCGAATTGCTGCAGGGTGAATTCCGCTACCGCGAGGAAGGCCTGCTGGACCGCACCCACCTTCGCTTCTTCACCCGGCGGTCGCTGGGACGGTTCCTGGGCGAGCAGCGCTGGGCCGTCGACCAGATCGACACCGTGCGCCGCGAAGTGCCCGAATCGGAGTTCAAGGCCGCCTTCGACCTGTTGCCACCGGCCGTGTCCCGCCATCTGCTCGGCGCACCCGATGCCATGGCCTACCAGTTCATCGCCGCGGCGCAGCCTGCCGCCCAGGCCACCGCCGTGGACCAGAGCGGTACGCCGGACCCGGAGGAAGCCCATGCCCTGTTCACCGCCCAGCTCTACCTGGGCCAGAACGGCGAATACGCCGAAGACCGCAAGCTGACCGCCACCGGCATCATCGGCCGCGAACGCCAGACGGTGCGCTTCACCCTGCCCGAGACGCCCAGCCCCCTCACCAACCTGAGGCTCGACCCGGCGGACCGCCCCGGCTTCATGCACCTGCACGGCCTTGCTCTGCGCAATGCCCAGGGCGACACGGTGTGGACGTGGCAGGCCGACACCACATCGCGTTCGCTGCTGGCCCGCTCGCCCCACAGCCAGATCGTGTGGGAGCAGCCCATGCCGGCCGCCTCCCCCGCCACCCTGCTGCTGCTCACTGGCGACGACCCCTGGCTGGAGCTGCCGATCCCCCGGGATGTGCTGGCCGCCCACGCCGGCCGCGGGGCCGTGCTGGACATCGACCTGGGATGGCCCATGTCCGCCGACTACCTGACCCTGTCCGGCGCCGTGTTCCCCTTGCAGGACCGCATCGCCAAGCTGGAAAAGGACGCGGCCCGGGCCCGGCACGAGGCCGAGCAGCGGCTGAACCAGACCCGCGAGGCGCTCGAATTGGAAAAGCGCGCTTTGGGCGAGCAAAAGGAAGTGCTCGAGGGCGACAAGCGCACCCTGGAGTACACCAACCAGGCCCTGCAGGAACACAACGCCACGCTCAAGGACAGCACCCAGACGCTGCTGCGCCAGCGGGCCGACCTGCAGCAGGAGTCCGCCCAGTTCCAGCGCAACGCCACCCGTTTGCAGCATGAACTGGGCCGCCTGCAGCACGACTACGGCGCCCTCGCCCACCACTTGAAAACGATCGAAAACTCCACCGTGTTCCGCGCGACCCGCCCCCTCGTCCACACCAAGATGCGCGTGGACCGCCTTCTGGGCCGTGCGCCCAAGCATGCCGCCGCAGCGGCGGCAACGCAAGGGCCCGTGCAGGTCACGCCGCCGCAGCACCCCGTGGATGTGATCGTGCCCGTCTACCGGGGCCTGGCCGACACGCAGATGTGCGTCGATTCCGTGCTGGCCAGCCCGTGCGCCACGCCCTACCGCCTCATCGTCATCAACGACGCCAGCCCCGAGCCCGAAGTCACGGCCTGGCTGCGCCAGCGGGCCACGCAGGACGAGCGCATCGTGCTGCTGGAAAACGAGGAGAACCTCGGCTTCGTCGGCACCGTCAACCGCGGCATGGCCCTGAGCGGCAGCAACGACGTGCTGCTGCTCAACAGCGACACGGAGGTCGCCAACGACTGGCTCGACCGCATCCGCAACGCCGCCTACGGCGACGCCAAGGTGGCCTCGGTCACCCCGTTCTCCAACAACGCCACCATCTGCAGCTACCCGCGCTTTTGCAAGGACAACGACCTGCCGCCCGGCTACGACACGGCCCGCCTGGACGCGCTGTGCGCCAGGACCAATCCGGGCGCGGTCGTGGACGTGCCCACGGGCGTCGGCTTTTGCATGTACATCCGGCGCGATTGCCTGGTGCAGCTGGGCCTGTTCGATACCGAGCACTTCGGCAAGGGCTACGGCGAGGAAAACGATTTCTGCCAACGCGCGCACGCGGCCGGCTGGCGCAACCTGCACCTGCTGGACACCTTCGTGCTGCACACCGGCGGGGTCAGCTTCGGCGACAGCAAGAGCCCGCGCGAACTCGCGGCCATGGAAACCCTGCGCCGCCTGCATCCGCGCTACGAGCGCGACGTGCACGCGTTCGTGCAGGCCGATCCGGCGCAGCCCTACCGCCTGGCGCTCGACGTAGCCCGCATCGCCGAGGCCGGCGTGCCGGCCGTGCTCGCCGTGCTGCACGACCGGGCCGGTGGCACGGTCCGGCATGTCCGCGAACTGGCCGTGCACCTGGCGGACCAGGCCACCTTCCTGACCCTCACGCCCGCGCCCGGGCACAGCGTGCGGCTGCGCATGGCGGGGCAGGACGAGGGCTTCGAACTCACCTTCCGCCTGAACGACCAGTACGACGACCTGCTCGGCGTGCTGCGGCAGCTGGGCGTGCGGCAGGTGCACTTCCACCACCTGCTGGGCCACGGCCAGGAAGTGCGCAATATCCCGCACCTGCTGGATGTGCCCTACGACTTCACCGCGCACGACTACTACAGCTATTGCACGCACATCTCGATGACCGACACGACCAACCGGTACGCCGGCGAGATCGGTCCCGGGCAATGCAAGTGCTGCACGCCAGAAATGCATTCCCCCCTGGGCGGCACCGTCGCCGAATGGCGTGGCGCGAATGCGCGCCTGCTCACCGGCGCACGCCGGGTGCTGGCGCCCAGCCACGACACGGCGCGGCGCATCGCCGGCTTCGCGCCGGCGGCGCACGTGCACGCCGTGCCGCACACCGATCTGCCCGACAGCGCGGCGCTGCCGCTGCCCGCGCCGCGCACGCTGCAGCCTGGCCAACGGCTGCGGGTGGTGGTGATCGGCGCCCTGAGCGCCATCAAGGGCGCGGACGTGCTGGAAGCCGTGGCCGCCGAGGCGGCCCGCCGCAGCGCCCTCGTGGATTTCCACCTGATCGGCTACGGCTACCGCCACCTTCAGACGCAGCCCCGCGCCCGCCTGACCATCCATGGCGAGTACGAAGAAAAAGACCTGCCCGGCCTGCTGCAATGGCTGGAGCCGGACCTGGTCTGGTTCCCCGCCCAATGGCCCGAGACCTACAGCTATACCCTGAGCGCCGCGCTGCTGGCCGGCCTGCCGGTGGTCGTGCCCGACATCGGCGCCTTCGCCGAGCGGCTGGCGGGCCGGCCCTGGAGCTGGGTGCACCCCTGGGATGCCACGCCCACCCAATGGCTGGCCTGGTTCACCGAGGTCCGCGACCGGCATTTCGCCCAGGGCGAGGCCCCAGCCCTGGCCGAGGCGCAGCCGCAAGCACCCGTGCCGCACGAATCCTCCGCGCCGTTCCGCTATGCAACCGATTACCTGGCAGACATCGCGCCCGCCAACGCCCTGCCCCCCATGACCTTGGCCGAACTGCAGCCCTACCTGCCCCAGGCCACGCCCACCGCCGCCGCCAAGTCGGGCATGCTGTCGGCGGTGGTCTATCTGCGCTCGCTGCCGGTGCTGCGCGGCGTGGCACGGCGCATCCCGGCGCAGTGGCAGCGCCGGGTCAAGAACTGGCTGCAAGCCTGAGCCGGCTTCGCGCCGCGCGGCGCCGGAACGAAAAAGGGCTGCCCTCTCCGGCAGCCCTTTTTTGTTTTCGGAAGACCCGTCGGCGCCCTCGCGCGATGGATAGCGGCGAAGGGCGATCCGGGCCCTATTTGCCCAGCAGCAGAAAGATCTCGTTGTTGAGCAGCAGTTCGTCCGGGTATTGGCCGTGCAGGGCCGCTGGAATGTCCATCTGCACACTGCGCCGCTCCTGGCGGATGACGTGGAAGCCCGCCCGGGTCATCAAGGCCACCAGCTCGTCCGCCGTCAGCCGGTTCAACGCCTTGTACTCGTTGAAGACGAATTGCTTGTACCCCTCGACACCGAAGTCGTCGAAGCCGAAATCGCGCTCGGCGCCATCGATCGGCCCTTCGTGCGCCTGGATGATGGCCCACAGCTCGTCATCGCTCACCAGCAGGTGGTGCCAGGGCACCTCGTCGTAGCGCCGCAGGTGCGAGCCATAGGGAGAAAAGTACAGCGGCTCGATCTGCAGGAAAAAGACGCCCCCGGGATTCAGTGCGGCGTACAGGTCGCGGGCGATGGGTTCGAGCTGGTCCTGGCTCACATGCTCGAACGTGGACCAGCTGAAAATCCCGTCCACCGGCCGCCGGCCCGCCAGCTGTGTGGCGGGTGCGATGGTCTCGAAGCTCAGGGCCTTCGGCACGCGGCGAAGGCCCAGCTGCTCCTTCGCGATGCGCGGCAGCTTGGCGTACTCCTGCCGGATATCGATGCCATGGATCGACGTCGCTCCGTGGCGCAGGGCTAGCGCCAGGTCGGTGATGCCGTCGCCGCAGCCGAAGTTGAGCAGCCGCGCCGTCTTCACATCCAGCGCCGAACCCAGCCAATGCTGGACCACGTCGGCCGCATAGTGGAAGTGCGCCCGGAACCACTCGTCGGAAATGCGCTCGGCATCCCACTGGGGCGGTCCCCAAAATCGTTGCTGGATGCGCTCGAACAGAGTGGTCATGGAGGGAAACGCCTGTCGCAGGATTTCAATCAATAAGAAGGCTCAGTGCCAGGAAAGGGGTCAAGCCCACCACACCCTGCGCTCAGGGCCTGGCAAGCACATAGGCATCCTGGTGGTTCCAGAAATGCACCAGCGAGCGGTGAACGAGCTTGTCCGCGCCCACCGTCTCCGCGATGCGCGCGAGGACGAAGTCCTCGGACGTGAACGCGGTGCCGTATTCCTGCACGTCGATGGCCTGGGATTCGCTGGACGGAGCGAAGAAGAAGCCATCCTCGTCCAGCGCAACGCTGTCATGCGCCGCCGCTTTCAAGCCATGGGTGGAGAACACCAGAACCCCTCCGGGTGCCACGCCGTCGTAGAGGCACTGCAGCCAGCGGGCCCAGGTGCGGCGCGGCAGGTGGCTGAACAGCGACAGCACGAACACCACGTCGTACTGCTGATCCCACACCAGGCTTTCCGGCACCGTGGAAGACAGCACGCTCCGCACGCCGAAAGTGCGCTGCGCGAACGCCATGGCGTCCGGCACGACGTCGGACACCGTCACCCGGTCCGCGCCCAGGGCCTTCACCAGGTGCCGCGTGAAGCGGCCGTGCCCGCTCGCGAACTCCATGAACCGCGGAGTCTTGAGCAAAGGCCGGTCCACGGCCTCCAGCAGCGTCATCAGCTCGGACAGCGTGCGCCAGCCGTCCGCGAGATAGTCCCGCAGGGGGTTGGTGCTGGAGGGATGGCCCTCGAAGAAACGGAAGATGTCGTCGGCGCGCGCGATCTCGCAATTCAGCCCCATCATCTGGGAGAAGGCGCCCGGCAACGTGTGCTGCTCGATGAGCTGGTGGGCGGTGAGGCGCGTTTCGCGGTCCTGCAAGGCATGGCGCAGAGCCTCTGCGGCCAGGACGCGCTCGTCGCGTTCGAGGTGCTGGATTCCGAGGGCCAGCCAGTCGGAGGCCTTTTGAGGAGGGGCGGTCAGATCATTCATGGGGTCAAGGGCCGGGAAAATTCATGCCGAAAGGCGGAAACCGTCATTGGCAAAAAATGGCTCCAGCGCATATTCTACTAGGGCATTAAGCTATTAAAAATATAGCATCTCATCGGGGTAGATTCCGGCCGTCCACGGCGGCAGAATGCAAGCGCCCTAAAGTGGGCCGGCCGGCATGCTCACCCCCAGTGGTGCGGCAATTTCACCAGCCCCGGCATGAGGGTCGGCGCGACCCAGTTGAAGTTCAGGAACTGGAACCACTCGTCGTACACCACCAGGCCGCTCTCGTCGAAGAGGAAGGCACTGATCACGTAGTCCCCGCTGTGCAGCGGCAGGCCGGGAAACGTGAGCACCGAGCGCCACAGGCCATCGCCCAGCGACACGGGCGCCGCGCCCTCTTCGTGGGTGGCCAGCGACGTGATGCCGACCCCTTTGGACTGCTCGATCATGAAGCCGACGTTGGGCCGCTCACCCCCCCGGCCGCGCACGGTGATGTGGGCGATCAGGTCTTTGCCGGACAGCCGGCCGTAGCCGCCGTCCTGCGGCTCACCCAGGTTCTGGATATCCACCGACAGAATGCGGGCGGAGCCATCGTCGCGGGCCGGGGCATTGCCATTGCGCTGCCGGCGGCCTGCGGCGGAAGCTGCCTCAGCGTCCGAAGCCTCGGAGGCGGCTTCGCCGTCGTCCAGCGGAGCGCCGTTGTCGGGCGCGGGCGCATCGCTGGCGCCCTTCTGCCCCGCCGCCGCGTGGTGCTGGCTCTCTGCATTGCGCAGGCGGGAGTGCACGTCATAGGCACCCAGCACGGGCTCCGTCAGGCCGAACTGCTTGACGCGCCCCCCGTCCAGCCAAAGCGCCAGATCGCACAGATGGCGGATGTGGTACGGGCTGTGCGAGCAGAACAGGATCGTGCAGCCGGCATTGCGGAACGCCATGATGCGGTCCACGCATTTCTTCTGGAAATGCTGATCCCCCACCGCCAGGGCTTCGTCGATGATCAGCACGTCGGGCTGCACGGCGGTCACCAGTGCGAAGGCCAGCCGGACCGACATGCCCGAAGAGTAAGTTTTGACCGGTCGGTCCAGCGCCTCGCCCAGCTCGCAGAATTCGATGATCTCCGGCTCCAGCCGCTCCATCTCTTCGCGGTCAATGCCGATCAAGCTACCGCCGAAGTACAGGTTGTCGCGACCGCTGAAGTCGGGGTGGAAACCCGCGCCCAGCTCCAGAATGGCGGTAACCCGGCCCACCCGCTCGATCGAGCCCGTGGAGGGCTGCAGCGTGCCGGCCAGCAGCTTGAGCAGCGAGCTCTTGCCTGCGCCGTTGTCGCCGATGACGCCGATGCACTGGCCACGCTGCAGCTCGAAGGACACGCCTTTCAAGGCCCAATGGCTGCGGTGCGCCGATCGCCCGGTGATCAAGGACTTGAGCCGCTGGCGGGGAGAGGCGTAGAGCTTGTACTCCTTGCCCACGTCCTGCACTTTCAGAACGGCCTCGGAGGTGCGTTCAATCATCGTCATAGCCAGTCCACCAACTGATCACGGCTGCGTTTGACCAACGTGTTCAAAACCAGCGCCAGGACGACGAGCCAGACCACGCCCGCCACCCAGACACCCATCGGTGGCCAATTGCCCTGCAACAGCACTTGCTGGTAGCCGATCACCAGGGCCGTCATGGGATTGAGCCAAAGGACCCAGCGCCAGTTGGCCGGGAACATCGTCAAGGGGAAAAGAATGGGCGTGAGGTAGATTCCCACGGACAGCAGGAAGCCGACGATCTGAACGGTGTCTCTCAGTGCCGCTGCCAGGATGGCCAGCAGGTAACCCAGCAGCACGCAAAGGACCAACTGCAGGGCCATGAGAGGCACCATCGCCAGCATGGCAGGGCGGAACCCGTGCAGCGGCGTGTACACCAGCGCCACGAGACACAGGAGCGGCCCGAAAATCACCGCGCTCGCCAGCACCGAACGGGTCGTGAACAGCACCGGCGGCAGCGGATTTTTCTGCAGCATGCTGCCCGCCTCGATGAGGCTGTTCATGCCACGCGACACCGCATCGCAGAAAGCCATCCAGGGCAGCGCACCCACGACCAGGAACGTGCCCACGGCATGTGTCGGCGCGCCTTCTCCCAAACGCATGGAAAAGACCACGTCGAAGACAAGATAGTAGGCAGCCACCGTCAGCAAAGGCTGGAGATAGGGCCACAACACGCCGACAGCGGTGCCTGCGTGGCGCGCGGCCACCTCGCGTTTCACCAGAACCCACACCAGAGAGCGCGCGCTCCAGATCGCGCGCCATTCATTCCACAAAGTTTGCATGCAGCTTGTTCACATGATGGCAGTCGGCCCACCAGAAATAAAAGAAGCAAGTACCCGAAAGGGCACTTGCTTCACCTCCACCAACGTGGAGCTTCAGGGAGCGATCTTAGCGGGCGGAATTTTCGCCGCGTAAGACTGGGAGTAAGAAGCGATGGCGGAGGCATCGATCTTTGCTTCTTTCTGCATCTTCTGCGCTTCGGCAACACGTGCTTCTTGGCGAATGTTGTTGCGCACTTCGTTCATCAACTCTTCGCGAACTTCGCTGAACGCCCGGGTGCGCGCAGGAATGCGTTCTTCGAGCTTGAGGATGTGAAACCCGAACTGGGTCTCGACGACGTCGCTGAGCTGACCAGGCTTGGTCAACGCAAAAGCGGCTTCATCGAATTGTGGTGCCATACGGCCACGCTCGAAGGCGCCCAAGTCTCCGCCCTTTTCGGCAGAGCCCTTGTCTGCGGAACGCTCTTGGGCCAGCTTGGCGAAGTCTGTACCGGCTTTGAGTTCCTGCATGATCTTTTCGATCTGTGCGCGAGAATTCGCGTCGGAACCCTCGACAAGAATGTGCCTCACACGAACTTGTTCCGGCACCTTGAAACGCTCAGGCTTGGCCTTGTAGATGTCTCGCGCCATGCCTTCAGCGGCGACATCGTTCGGCGTGCTTTGCTTGTCGATTTTTGCGATGTAAGCATCTGACAGCACTTTGTCCCGTGCAATCTTCAGAGCTGCTGCAACCTCTGGGTCCTTCTCCACCCCTTCCGTTTCGGCCCGTGCGGCCATCACCCGGCGTGCGTAAAGATTAGAGGCAATCTGCGTGACGGTCTGCGGACGTGCCAGAACGGTGTCGCGCATCTCGGGAGGCATGCGAAGAGAGTCCGCTTGAATGTCCAGCGTATCGATCGCGACTTTCGGCCCCTGAATCAACACCGGAGCTTGGGCGTGGACCGAAAGAGCGGTTGCGGAAAGTGCTGCCAAAGCAAGCAGGCGATAGGTTGAGCGAATCATGTGCAAATCCAACACTCCATCAAAAAAGCATTAAAAAAAAAGGCGGGGTTGCCCCCGCCTTTTTTGGTTCACATTACTGTGAAAAGTGCCGCACGAATTACGGAGTAACCGTAGGGAACGTGAAGCGGTGGGGCCACGTGATACCGTAGGTACCGGACGTGCCAGCCGCAGCGCTGGGGTTCGACAGCTTGATGAACGAAGCGCCCAGGATTGGCAGACCCAGGGATTGGCCAGCCACCACGTTAGGCACATCCACGCGGCTCCAGCCGTTGGTGAACGAACCGCTCGACAGATCTTGACGGGCCACCGAAGCGCCCAGCACAGAGGTGCCGCCATCGCGGAAGCTCAGCACGCTGGTTTCGCCGCAGAAACGGGTCTGCGTGATGGAACCAGGCGAGAACACAGCGCCGGTCGTGGTCGTGGTTTCTTCGCGGTCGAAGAACGCTTGGCCCGTCGAGCTCACGCAGATGGCACCACCGGTGGTAGCCAGCGACGTGTTGCCTGGGTTGAAACGCTCGTCAGCAACACCGTTGCCGGTGGCGATCAGGTCGGAGAAGTAGCGAACTTGAGCAGCGTTGCCACCGGTTTGCGCAGCAGCGTAGTTAGACGCCACGTTGTAACGACGGGTAGGCATGGAGAACACCCAGTCCGTCTTGGCGGAGATGCTCGTGTCGTTAGCGTACTGGTTAGCGATCGACGTCACAGCCAGGGCGTTCGTCAGCAAGCGAGCTTGCGTCAGAGGAGCCGTAGCGTTAGGAGCCGTCACGTAAGGCGTCGACATGTCGGGCAGGTCATAGTTCGCGGCAGCGATTGCTGGCACGGTCGTAGGAGCCGTCGTACCCGTGGTGAACACGTTCACCGTACGGAACAGCGGGTCAGCCGTGTACGTGTCAGGCGTAGGTGCTGCGCTGGCCGATTGCGGGAAGTGCACGAAGTTGGCAATGGCTTGAGCGCCGTTGTTTTCAGCACGGATTGCGGTAGCGCCACCCGAGAACGTCGTCGTTTGAGCGACGTTGATGATGTACCAGTCGCCCAGCAGGCCGGTCGAAGGCGTGTCGAAACCAGCTGCAGCCACGGCGGCAGGCGTCGTGAAGTTTTGCAGCGTAGCGTTCAGGGTGGAGGACGTGCAAGGTGCAACGCCGTTCACGTGCTTGATAGCCGTGTACAGGGGGTTGACCGTGGTCGTGCCAGCCAGCAGCTGAGGAATGTCAGCCATGTTGAAGATTTCAACGTAGCCTTCACGCGTGTTGTTGGCCTTGTCAGCTTCCGAGATGCCAGGATTCAGACGGTCGGTCACGAAACGTTGGTTCACACCCTTGGCCAGCGTAGGCAGCGTGCAGGTACCGTCAGCGGTCACAATTTGTGCCACGCCATCGGAACCAGCCGTCACGGCAGCAGTCCACACGTCACCAGGCGACATGAAGACTTGGAAGTCAAGAATGTCGTCGGAGTTCAGGGCGCCGCGGAAACGAACCTTCACGGCCTTGCCGTTGGAGGTGTCGGTGTTCACAACGTGCATCACGGTCATGTTGCCGTTTTGTGCGTTGAAGTAAGGAACCAGCAGTGCATGACCCACGCCGCCTTCCGCGAACGACATCGTCGTAGCGGTCGTCGTCTTCAGCGGAGCCGTACCAACGACCACATCAGCAGATGCGGCGCCAGCAAAGCCCAGGCCACCAATCATGGCAGCAATGCTCAGGGCCAGAACATTTTTTCTCATATCAAGAACTCCAGTTAAAAAGTTGGTAAGCGCAACTACCACGATTGATTACGCTAAGGGATGGTAGCACAGCGCTCTGACGTGTTGTACAACGGAACCGCTGTAACAAAACCTGTTGTTGAGGAAATGCAACACCATATGCGGTGAGGTGAATCTTGCTTCGCAAGACTGCTTGCCAACACCTTCGAAGATGCCCATCAAAGATCTTGATAGTGCCACCACTGGCCATCTTCAAGCAGCCATGTCTCGTTCAGGTAGCTGTCGATCGTACCAAGCTTTGACCCGATCACGGCAGGCTGAACTCCCAATTTCACCTGCGTGGTGCACTTCTCACTCTCACAAGTGACTTTCGTGACCTCCACGCTCTTGACGGCAACACCAGCACCAAATTGCATCTTGAATTGGTCGGCTGTCTTGGTTTTGCGATAAGAAGGCGTAGACAAGGCATAGGCCTTGTCATACTGCCCCGCCACTCTCGCTTTCCAATACTCCGTCGCCCGCTGCTCGACGATCTGCTCTGGGGTGGCAGGCTTGAAGGCGGCGCATCCCGAGAGTGCCATGACGCCTGCGGCCAAGAAAATGGTGCCCATCCGGCGGCGGAAAGTGGTGTTTTGAACCATGGTTGAGTTGATCTCCTGTTAACGATCTGGTTGAACGACGCTGTTCGACTCAGTTTGGCTGGACTGGTTGCACTGGGGCCTGAGGCGCCTTGAGGGGGTTACGGCTGCCCTGCTCCTTGAGTTCGATGACTCTCAAGCCCTTCATCCGGTCACGCAAGTCTTCACTCACTTCACGGATGTCGATGTCTGTGCGAACGACGCGAGGCGTGAGAACAACCAGCAGTTCCGTACGATTGCTGGTGTTGCTGTTGGTGCCGAACAAGTTCCCAAGGACCGGAATGTCTTGCAGCAGAGGTACGCCGGCCTTGCCGACTGTACTGTTGTCCTTGATCAAACCACCCAACACGATGGTCTCGCCCGACCGGACGGCCACCTTGCTGCTGATCTGACGCTGCAAAAACGCAGGCTGATTGTTGGCGTTGCTTCTGACGGCACCCAGATCGGTCACCGTCTGGTCCACCTGCATGTTCACGATGTTGCCAGCGTTGACGGAGGGCGTGACGACAAGATTCACGCCCGTATCCTTATATTGAACAGAGCTGGTGGACGCGTTGGCATTGTCCACAAAACTAACCGTCGTCGTGCTGACCGGCTCCTGGTTGCCAACATTGATGGACGCGGTGTGATTGTCAAGCACCATGAGCGAAGGGCTGGAGATGACCTTCAAGAGCGACTTGTCAGCCAGGGCATTGAGCACCGCTTGCACGCCCGTTGAACTTCTGAGCACATAGGAGAAGCCTTGAGCTGCGCCTCCCAGCAAGGTGTCTCTGTTAACAGTGGTCGGATTGCGCCCGCTAATCAGTCCCTCGCCGGTGTATCCATTCCGACTGTTGTTGAACGACCATTGCAAGCCGTACTGGAGATCATCGTTCAAGGTCACTTCAATGATGCTGGCCTCAATCAGAACCTGAGTGGGGGGAAGATCCAGTCTCTTCAGCGCGGCTTCAATCTTTGAATACTCAGCACGCGTACCCCAGATGAGCACTGAATTGTTCAGTTCATCAGCCATCACCCGGACACTGCCCAGATTGGCACTCAGGGTTCCCTGCTGCTGTGTACCCTGTGAGTTGGTATTGCGGTTGCCGAAGGCCCCGGTTCCGGAACCACTGGAGAAAGCACTGCCCGTCAGACCCGAAGAGCGGACACTGCTGCCGCCCATGTAATTGGACCCGCTGCCGCTGAAAGTGCTGCCAACGCCGCCGAACCCGCTTTGCGTCTGGCCGAAAGAGTTCCCCGTCGCGCTTCCAAACCCGGGTGCCACACCGCTGTTGGCCACGCTCGATCCACCGGTCTGCCCCCCGAAAATCCCGCTCAGCACGCTCGCAAGGTGCTTGGCATTGACGTTCTGCACCTGATAAATGAAGAGCTGTGGCTCAGACCCGTTGTCGCTGGGCTGGTCCAACTTTTCGATCCAGCGGCGCGCTTCCTCCAAATAGGAAGCGCGTGGTGTTACCACCAAAATGCTGTTGAGCCGCTCGATGGGCATGATGCGCAGAGCGCCGAAGAGGGGATTGCCTTCACCCAACATGGCTTGCGCCGCGCTGGCCGCATTCGCCTGCGCCGCGCCCGGTGTGCCTGCAGCAACGGCTCCTCCGGCATTCGGGGAAGCCGCTGCGGCACCACCTCCACTGACCAGACGCAGCGCAGTTTCCACTTCCTTGATCGACGCATGCTTCAAGGGGAACACTCCAACCGACATGCCTTTGAGCAGGTCGATGTCAAAGGTGTTCACCAGATCAAGCCACCCCTCGGCCTGGGTGCGTGTGCCACTCAGAATCAGCAGATTGCGCACGTTGTCTACCCGCACGACGGCATCGGGAGGCATCATCGGCCGAAGGATGGATGCCATTTCGCTCGCACCGATGTATTGCAACGGCACGATGATGGCGCCCGAGCCCGGGGGCAGTGGACCGTTGCCTACCTGGCGAACGGATCCACCGATGCTCCGCAATGCATCAGGCCGCCCGACGTGATAAGTGCCGCGGGCATCGCGCAGCATGGCGAGTCCGTTGGCCTGCAAGGAACTCTCCAGCAGGAAAACTGCCTGATCCGGCGCAATGGGCGTGCGTGTCGCCAACGTCACCGTTCCGCTCAACGGCGGGTGAAGTACGTAGTCCGTCTTGAGGATATCTCCCAAAATGGTACGCACCACCTCTGCCACCGGCGCCTCTTCGAAATTGAAGGACAACGGAGCGCCTTGTACGGCAGCCACCGGCTTGGCCGGGGCGATCACACGATCGTTTCCGATGATGAAGCGCGGCTCCGCTGCAGGAAGCTCGCCCTCTGCGGAAGGCTTGTCCGCCTTCTTCGACGCCGCATTGGCGGACGAATCAGACGCAGAGCTCGGCATCACTGCACCGCTCGACTCCGTGACGAGGTTGCTGCTACCGGTTGCGGGTGCGGACTGCTGCGACTGGGCTATGGCCAATTGACAAGTGGCCAGCGCAATAGCGGTGAGTGCGTGTCGGTAAGGGGTCATGACTGCTTGCCTGGAAACGGGGAGAAACGAACAGATAGGAGGCACGTTCATTAAGAACGACCGCCAAATGTTGCGCGAGGGGGGGCGGACCGGGCTGGAGGTTGTACCGCCCCTCGTCCGATCGATGTGGGAGCGCTGACCGGTGCTGCTGGAGCCATGCCGGTATACGAAGTAACGGCCGCACGAGGCAGCTGCAGGACACGGCTTTGATCACCCTTGACGAAGGTGACATTGCGACCGTTGATGGACTGGAGCGTCCACCCTTCGATGTTGTCGTTCAAGCGTGCACGGCGGTGCTTGCCTGCCACTTCGATGATGATGCCTCCTGCGCCATCGCCGACAAAGACGCCTGACAGGCGAGCGGTGCTGAGGTTGTCGACTTGCACCTCCTCGGCAGCCTTGGGCGGCGGAGGCGGTGGAGGGGGCCTGCGTGTGAAAGCAAACAATGGGCGATCCAGCATCGCAATGAACTGACCGGTGTCTGCATTGGTCACCCCTGGCAACGCAGGAAGCATGGCAGCGAAATCCGTGCGGTGTGGCGTTGGTTCTTGCCAATGCACATTGCGAACGCTTCCATCCGGTGCAACCCACATCCATGCCAGAAGAATTAGCAACGCTGCATTGGCCAGCAGCAGCAGATGCAAGGCATACCGCTTCATGTGCGCTCCCGCAATACGCTGAGGCCGAACTGCGCCGACAGCCGGGGGGCGACCTTGGGATCCGAGTTGGCATAGCCGCCCTGGAGCTGAATGTCCAGATCATTGATGACGATGATGGGCATTTGACTGGTCAGAACGGCCAGTGCGCTTTGCAGGGCCAGCATTTCGCCCTCGGTCCGCACCGTCAGCGGAATGCGATCAAAGCCCTTCTCGTCCTTGGCAGGCAGCACCTGGCTACTGATCACCTGCAAGCCCGCCGCGCTGAAGATATCCCGGATCCGCTGCTGGGCCGCGTTGCCAGTCTGGTTGGCATCCTGGGATGCCGGATAGATATACTGCGTTCTTGCTGCATTGGCCTGCGCAAGCACGGCTTCAATATCCGTCCGCTGCGACTCCAACCCCAGAAGCCGCGCATAGCGCGGCTCCATTTGCGCCAGTTGAGATTCGGCACCTTGGTGCTTTTCAGCGATGTACCAGCCCAACATGACCAGGGGAAGGATCACCAGAGCCAGGGTACAGGCGAGGATCAGCCCCTCACGGGATGAAATGCGTTTCATGGCTTGGTACGGTTCGCAGGCGAAGAAGCGGGCAATGCAGGCGCAGTGGTGGTACGGCCACCGAATGTGGCGACCGATCCACCAAAGGCAGCTCCACCGGCCGATGGAGGGGCACTGGCCGGCGGCGGTGCGACTGCGCTGGAGGATGAATTGGCGGGCAACGAAGCGGGGGCGACAGGCACTCCGGCCACGCTGGCGCCCGAGGCAGCAGCGCTGGCAACGCCCCCCGGGGCAAGGACCGGCGTCACGGCCCCAGCGGGGGGCACTGCGGCCTTGCCTGCGACCGCACTTCCCACCACCCCGAAAAACTGAGGATCCAACGTGAATTCAATGGCAAACGTTTCCTTGGGGGAATTTCCCATCCGGGTGGCAGCGGATGGGGCACGGACCTCTCGCAACCCCGGCTCATTGCCCAGCACCTGCATCAGGGCGGCCGCATTTCCGGTCATGCCCACGATGGTCACTTTGGCACCTTGCATGCGAAAACTCTGCAGGTAGGTATCGTCCGGCAGCAGTTGGGTCAGCTTGTCCAGCACACGCAAAGGCTCAATGCGAGTGGCAAGCACTTCCGACAGCATTCCGAGCTTTTCTGCCGATTGCATGAGCGCATCCCGCTTGGCGACGACCGGAGCCGTGCGCTTGGCCGCATCCTGGTAGCTCTGCGCCGCCTCGATCGCGCGCTCACGCAATTGGAGCGTAGGGGTCACCGCAATGACCATGGCCAGTACGGCCATCGAGAGCAAAAGCCCATAGCCCGCGCGCCTCCATCTCAGTGCATGCGCATGGCGCAAGCCTTCACCATAGCCACCAAGCACGATGGGGCGCTGTTGATTGCTGCGCACCCAGACTTCCGGGTTTGACACGCCGCCAAGGCGAGCGGCCTGGGAGACTAGGTATTGGGCGACCTGCTTGCGAGATGCCAAGGCCAGCTCGATTCGGGAACTGCCCGTGGAGCCTTCGACCAAGCGATAGCCCCACACCAGATCCGCCTCGGGAAAGGGGCTGATCGCACGCACTTCCAGAGCACCGGCCTTGGCGATGTCCGATTCAGCCATGGGCGGCAAGGTCAGCATCCTGCGAAGCACGAATTCTTCAGGCAGCTCAACGGCGGTGAAGCTGGCCTTGACCGGGCCCGCCACCTTGGACTGCTTTTCGTCCCCCAGCCAGAAAGAGAGGCCGTCCTCGGGATGGAGCAGCACGACCGGCGCGGACGGCGTCAGCCAGGAGAACAGCGGCCACGCATGCATGCCCTGCCAGGGACTGCGGACATCACGCCAGAGCGCGTGCAAGTCGATTCCCAGGAAACGGGCATCGGAGGAAATGGAAGGCATGGGTGGCTCAGGAGTTTTTACGTATCACGGGCTCAACGCCTGAACTGGCACGGAAGGTCTGCCACGGCAAACCGCCCTTCGCACGTGCGTTGAAATCGATGCTGCGCGATACGCGCAACCAAACACCGTCCGGCATGGGAACCCTTGCCTGGATTCGCAGCCGCCGAACCGTCGAGTTATCTAAAAATGCGGCCTCCAGGGCCGTGGTGTCGATGCCTTCAGCCCCGGCATCCCGGTCCGCTACGATGCGCATGGCGACTGCAGCGTTTCCTCCGGCAAGGACAGTCAACACTTCCATGGGCGCAGCCATCGGATTGACCAAGCCTCGCCCTCGAAGATCTGCAGTGATGAGCGGCGAAAGTCTAGCATAGAGGGTGTAGTCCACCCCGGGCACCTTGAGCAGGTCTTCTTCCGATTCGAAACGCTGCGGCACGCCGCGTGGATCACGCCGCTCACGCATTTCCACTGTGGCTTGAGCGAGCCCCTGGGCCGCCTCTGCCGGCATTTCGCCCGCAACGGAAAAGAGCCTCGCCAGCAAGGCAACAGGCGCACCATTGATGTCGATCAAGCCGTTCAAAGGCATGGCCTGGACCTGCATCGTGACCCCGCGATAGTCGATCTGCGCCTGCCGGGTGCGGGCCAGGGGGGTGTTGCTGGCCACCAGGGCCTGCAATGCCAGTTGAATCGCGGCATCGCCCAGCGCTTGGGCCTGGACGTTCTGGCGCGACAAGGACATGACGCGCGCCTCTTCCCGGATGGACCGTGTCAGGCCAGACACGATGATGGTGAGGGCCGCGACCATCCAGAGCACGGCCAACAGCGCCATGCCGCGCTGTTTCTTGTTACGGTGCTTACCTGGCTTGCACTGATTCACGAGCGGCTCCCGCCAAAAGTGGCTCCGTCGCTGGCCGGATCGCTGGCTGGCAGAACGCGCATCGGAATGACGATGTCCGGCCAAACGCCTGCGGAGGTCCGGATCGCGATCGAAACCCGTTGAGGCAGCCGATCAACCGCCTTCCAGGGAGCGCCCCAAACAGGAGGCTCCTCGTTGGCGTCTTCGTACCGAAGTGAAAAGCCGGTCACCCCATCCACCAGCACGTAGCTGGCGGCCTGGCTCCAATCCGGCGCCACGCCTCCATCGATCCAAGGCAAGTACCGCAATACCAAAGCAGGCCCCGATGCCTGGTCCAGCACGCCCAATCGAAAATGGTAGCGCCCACCCACACCGTAACGGGCTGGCATCACCCCCACCCAAGCCATCTCCTCGGGCAGCCCGATGAAAAAGTACGGGCTCTCGTCGATGGAGACGACCGCCGCCCGCTTTTGCAAAGACACCCGGCCCAGCACCGAGCGCAGAAACCCGTTGGCCACCCGCAGTTCATCGGTCCGCAGCATCCGGCGATCCACCCTCTCTTCCGTTTGTGCCGTGGTACGCAATGCGGACCCCAGGGCCAGCATCACGAGCGACAGCAAGGTGATGACCACCAGCAGCTCCACCAAGGTGAAGCCCTGCTGGCGCGGCGCCTTCGAGCCTTCCAGCAACCGCTTCATCATCCACGCCCCGGCTCGGGCGGCTTGCGCTGTGGCCGCAAGGTGCTCAATTCGAAGTTGCGCAGGCGCACACCGTCCGACCAGGAGATGACGATGTTCAACTCGTGCAAAGGCGGAATGGTCGGTCCTTTGAACTCCGTCGCATAGGGCGCAGTAGTGATGCGCCACTGGTAGCCGGCGGACTCCCCCGACTGATTCAAGCCCTGTTCGGGTATGGCGTCGCGCAGGGCAAGCAGAGACTCGGCCAGCACCACTGCGCGTTGATACCGATCCACGTCCGCAACGCTGCGCGCGCTGCTGCCCATGGCGCGGTAAAGCATGCCGAGCGACAACGCCATGATGGCGAAGGCCACCAGCAACTCCAGCAAGGTCAAGCCCCGCTGTCGGCGATGCAGGCCCCGCATCATCGGGTGAGGGCCTCTTGCGTCACGCGCCCCGACAGCCAGTCCACCCGCAGCCGAGTGCCGACGCCGGGCGCCCTCAGGATTTCGATGCTGCCGCCCGTGGCGCCGCCACCCGGCAGGAAGCGGATGGCCGCCTGACTCTGCGCATTCAATTCGGTGCCGGCCACGATGGCACGCAACTGCAACGGCTGCGGCAACGGCTTCAAGGCGGAGTCGTTGCCATACATGCGGTTCTTCAAGTCCACAGAGAAGCGAACCTCTCGCCCTTCCGCCATGGCGGTGACACGGGCGGCTCGCATCTGGCTGATCATCGTGCGGACCGTGTCACGGTACTGCGCCGAATCCCGCAGCCGATCGAAGGCCAGCGGTGCGAGGCCGATCACGAGCGCCAGGATCGCGAACACGACCAGCAACTCGACCAGCGTAAAGCCGCGCTCGCGCCGCATGGCAGGACGCCTGGGGATGCAGGCGATCAGGGCGTGTTGCGGATGTCGGCCGCTTCGCCTTCACCGCCAGGGGCGCCATCGGAGCCGAGCGACAGGATCTCGATGCCACCATTCGGGCCCGGGTTGGCATAGCGGTAAGGATGGCCCCAAGGGTCCGAAGGCACGCCGCCCTTGAGGTAAGGGCCTGTCCAGCCGTTCACTGAGCCGGGGCGCTTCACCAGCGCCTCCAGACCTTCTTCGGTCGAAGGATAGCGGCCCACATCGAGCTTGAACAACTCAAGCGATTTGTCCAGGTCGGCGATCTGCACACCGGCCGTCTTGGCCTTGGCGCCGCCCAGTTGGTTCAGCACACGGGGGCCGACGAGGCCTGCCAGCAGCGTCAGGATGGCCAGAACGACCAACAGTTCGATGAGGGTGAAGCCGCGGGCGGATTTGCGTTGCATAGGGGTGCCACAGGAGCGGCCAGCACGGGAATGCGCCATGGAAGAGGACTCCTTGGACAAACAAAAATTATACGGCGAGGTCATTGATGGACAGGATCCCGAGAAGGATGGAAACAATGATGGCGGCGATCAAAATACCCAGCACCAGAATGAGCACCGGCTCCACCAGCGTGAGAAGGCGTTTGATACCGGTTTCGACTTCCCGGTTCAATATATTGGACAGCTCGAGCATCATCTGACCGATGCGGCCGGTTTCCTCGCCCACCCGGATCAGGTTGATCGCCAGCGGTTCGAAGATGCCCGTCGCGGCAACGGCCTGGACAACCTTACCCCCTTCTTTCACGATGGGAGCGACACGGGACAGGGCCTGCTGCAAGACCGTGTTGCTGACGGTTTCGGTCGCGATGTGCAGGGCCGTCAGCATGGGCACGCCATTGCCGAGCAGGGTGCCCAGGGAGCGCGAGAACAGCGTAAGCTGGTATTTCAGTGCCAGGCGGCCCATGAGCGGCAGCTTCAGCAGCCGCGCCTGCCACCATTGGCGACCGGCGGGGGAGGCCGCCCAGCGGCGCACCATCAGGCCCAAGCCCAACGCCACGATGCCGATGAAAAGGCCATAGCGCGTGAAGGCGTGGCCCAGCGCCATGACGATCTGGGTCGGCATCGGGAGCGCATCGCCCATGTCAGTGAACAGTTTTTCAAACTGCGGCACCACGAAGCCCAGCATGGCGATGAGCGACAGCACGGCCACGCCCAACAGAATCGCGGGGTAGATGGTGGCGGAGATGACGCTGTCGCGCAGCGCGCGCTGCCGTTCCATGTGCTCCACGAGCCGCTCCAGCACCGACGACATCTGGCCGCTGGCCTCGCCCGAGCGGATCATGTTGATGTAGAAATCGCCGAACAGCTCGCGATGCTGCGACAAGGCGCGGCTGAGCGGCGTGCCGCCCTTGACCGCGTCCAGAATACCTTGCAGCAGTTCGGCCATGCTGGGCTTGTAGCTCATGTCGATGAGCACGCGCAACGCGTTGTCCAGGGCCAGCCCGGCCCGCAGCATGATGGACAGCTCGGAGGTGAGCGCAAGCACATCGGCCGCCTTGACCGGCCCCTTGCCGCTGCGCCCCTTGGGCACGGCGGCGGCCCCGATGGCCTCGTTGGCGGAGGCGGTGCCCATGGCACTGCTGGCGCCCGCGCCGGCGGAAGCACCGATCGAGTCGCTGATGGTCAATGGCGTGAGGCCCTGCGCCCTCAGTTGCTTGAGCGCCTGGGCTTCGTTGATGGCCGTGAGCCGGCCCTCGGCCACCTTGCCCGAAGCGGCGGCGGCCCGCCAGACGTAATCAGGCATCGGCTTGGTCCTGCGTCACACGGGCGAGTTCGTCGAGCGTGGTCATGCCGGCGGCCACCTTGCGCAGCCCGTCCTCGTACAGGTTGAGCATGCCGCCCTGCGCCGCCAGCGCATTGAGCGCGTTGGCATCGCGGCCTTCGATGATGGCGCGGCGCATGGGCTCGTCCAGCACGAACAGTTCATGGATGCCGGTCCGGCCCCGGTAGCCGGAGCCTCGGCAGTGCTCGCACCCCACGGCCCGGTAGATGGCTTGGCCGACGCCGCTGAAGCGCGCCAGCCCCGTGCTCTGGCGCACGTCCTCGCCCGGCTCGAAAGGCTCCTTGCACTGGCCGCACAGCGTGCGCACCAGGCGCTGGGCCAGCACGCCGTTGACGGCGGAGGTGATCAGGTAGCCCTCCACGCCCATGTCCTTCATCCGGATCACGGCGCCGGCGGCCGTGTTCGTGTGCAGGGTGGAGAGCACCAAGTGCCCCGTGAGCGCCGATTGCACGGCGATCTGGGCGGTCTCGCCGTCACGCATTTCGCCGATCATGATGATGTCGGGGTCCTGGCGCAGGATGGAGCGCAGCGCATTGGCGAAGGTCAGGTTGATCTGCGGATGCACCTGGATCTGGTTGATGCCTTCCAGCTGGTACTCGACCGGGTCTTCCACCGTGATGATCTTGTTGGCCCCCGCATCGATCTTCGACAAAGCCGCATACAGCGTGGTCGTCTTGCCCGAACCCGTCGGGCCGGTGACCAGCAAGATGCCGTGGGGCCGTGCGAGCAGGCTGTTGAACCGCTCCAGCGTGTCCTTTTCGAAACCCATGGTTTCCAGCTGCAGGCGCACGCTCGCCCGGTCCAGCACCCGCATCACCACGCTTTCGCCGTGCACGGTGGGCACGGTGGACACCCGCAGATCGAGCTCGCGGCCCTTGACGCGCGTCTTGATGCGGCCGTCCTGCGGCAGGCGGCGCTCCGCGATGTCCAGGTGGGCCAGCAGCTTGACCCGCGAGTTCACGGCGGCGCTCAGGCGCGGCGGCACCAGTTCACCCGCATGGATCACGCCGTCCACCCGGTAGCGCACGTGCAGGCCGTCGTCGAACGGCTCCAGGTGGATGTCCGAGGCGCGCAGATCGATCACGCGGCCGATGATGGCGTTCACCAGGCGGATGACCGGCGCTTCGCTGGCCAGGTCCTTCAGATGCTCGACGAAGTCGCCGCCATCGGAGCCATCGCCGAAGCCGTCGTCGGCCTCGTCGTCTTCGGCCCCCTGCTCCACCACGGGCTCGGACAGGGCTTTCTCGATGTCGCTGTCCAGCGCCAGGTGCGGAACGATCACATGGCCCGTGGCCAGATGCAGCGCCTTGACGACGAACGCATCCTGCGGAACGGCCATCGCCACGTGCATGCGGCCTTCGCTGACCTGCAGCGGATACACGCTGTTGGCGTGCAGGAATTCCGGCAGCAGCCCTTCGACCTCGGGCATGAGTTCGGGAAACTCGCCGGCCGGGACGATGGATATTCCCAGCTGGCGCGACAGCGACTGGATCACGTCCAGTTCGGACACCAGCCCCAGCCGCACCAGCACGCGGCCCAGCAGTCCGCCCATTTCCTGCTGCGCGGAGAGGGCGCGCTCCAGGTCGCGGGCGCTCAGCTTGCCCGACTGGACAAGCAGCTCTCCCAGCGGAGGACGCGGCGCGGGCGTCGCGTCTGCCAGCGGTTCGATGCGGTCGGGAAGGGTATTCGTCGTCATGGAGGTGTGGGATGGCTCGCCGCGAGCGGCGTTGCGCGCCCTCGGGCGCGCGCAATGGGGCCCAAGTGTAGCCGCGACGGCCCGGCGGCCCATTCCTGATGATGCCGCCAAAAAGCCATGGCCCTCCCACACCCCGCGGGCCAGCCGGGCCTTCGCTTAAAGTCGCGGGCCTCCCCCCGATCAATTGATGCGACTGCCCGCCCCGCCCATGCAAAACCCTCTCCGACGGACTGCCCTGCACGTTTCCATGGCCCTCGCGGCCCTGGGTGTTCTTCTGGCCGGCGCGGGCGGCCTGGCGCTGCTCCAGCAGCATGCGCCTGCGCACCTGCCCCGCGCGGATCGCCTGCTGCTGGCCCCGATGGTCAGTGTCATCGAGCCCTGCGTGCTCTCGCCCGAGACCCTGCCGGCCGCGATGCAGGACCTGGCCGAGCGCTGCCAGGGCCCGCAGGGCTCGGCCGCAGCGCTCATCGAATCCACGCTGAAAACGCTGCAGCCCACAGCGCCGCCATCGCCCCGCGAAGCCCTGGGCTACACCCTGCCCGTGCCGCTGCTGCGTCTTTTCCACCAGACGGCGGACGGGGACTGGCGCATCGACGACGAGAAAGTGGGGCGCCTGGTGCGCACGTTGCGCGACACGCCCCGGCCGGCGATTCTCTACCTGTTCTCCACGCATTTCTCGGCGGAGGCCCCGATCGAGGCCGCGCTGGCCGCCGACCCGGCCAACATGGGCCACACCCGGGATGGCGCATTGGGCACCGACGACTATTACGACTCCAAGGTCTTCAACTGGACGTTCGCCACCACCCGCAACACCCTGACGCAGCGGCGCGCACAGGCCATGCAGGCCGTGCTGGACGCGGCCTGCCAGCTGCCAGCGCAGGACCGCGCCAAGATCCGGGGCATCACGCTGCTGGGGGAGTTGCACCACCTGTTTCCCAATTTCCAGGCGGGCATGGGGTTCGATGGCGCCTACCGGGTGACCGACTACAGCACGGCCTCGGTCGAAGGGTTTCGGCGCCACCTGCAGGCCGAATTCGGCCGCATCGAGGCGCTCAACCGTGCCGTGGGTGGCGACTACGCCGCGTTCTCCGAGGTGGAGCCCCCGTCCCGCGACATCCGCACCGAGCCGCTGCGCCGCTACACCGAGCACATCGATGCGTTCGCGCAGGGCAGCCTGCCCATCTCGGGCTGGGCGCATGTTGAAGGCGCCACCCCGGAACACCCCGCCTGGATCCACATCTACCGCAACGGCCGCCTGGTGGGCAAGACCGCCGTGCGGCTCGGGCGGCAGGACGTGCTGGCGGCCAAGCCGGAGTTCGGAGACGCCAACACCGGCTGGCGCATGGACCTGGACTTCCGGCACCTGCCGGCCGGGGTGCACCGGTTGGACATCTTCCTGGAAACGCGGCCGGGCGCCCTCACCCACCTGGACCGCCGCGACGTGGCCATCATGGACCGGCAGCAGAGCACGCCGCAGCCGCAGCCGCAGGCAGCGCTACCGGCCAGCACACCTGCCGGGCCCGGCGTGCAGGCGCACATCGACACGCCGCGGGACGCGTCCTCGTACTACTACAACCCGCTCGTGCCGCTGTGGCATGCCTTTCGCGCGAAGCAGGTGGTCGACTATCTGCGGTATTTCGATGGCGAGGTGGCACGCTCGTGCCTGGCGGACGTGCCCCGCTACACCCACCAGATCGTGCCGTTCACGAACCCGGGCTGGGACGAGAACAAGTTCGCGATCCAGGCATCGCTGCGGCCGCTGGGCTCCATCCGGCTGGGTGTGAGCCTGTACGGCGAGCCGACCTACGGGCATTCCTACTTCGACTGGCTGGGCCGCAGCGGCCACACCCGCTACGGCATCACCGAGTTCCATCCCTTGAAGGCGATGGACGCGGCCGCCCTGCAGCGCGTGTTCGATGCCCATGCAGAGCGGGGGGCGGACTTTCTCTCGTTCTTCGCCGAGCCGCGCTGGCATGGCACGCTGGTGCCCCGGGGGCACAACATGTTCTCGTTCGATCCGGACAACCCGAAGTTCGGCTCCGACCACCTGTACCGGGCCACGCAGCAGACGCTGGCGCCCAAGGGCCCGTGAGCCGCTGCGGACCGGGCCCTGCCCTGCACAGCCCGCCGCGGGCGTCAGTCAGTCAAACACCTCGGCCTGGTGGAGCGGCATGCCCTTCATGTCCTTGGCGGACAGGCTGGGCTCGCCGTCGAAGCGCCAGTCGATCGCCAGGGCCGGATCGTTCCAGGCAATGCAGCGCTCATGCTCGGGGGCGTAGTAGTCGGTGGTCTTGTAGAGGAAATCCGCGCTCTCGCTGAGCACCACGAAGCCATGGCCGAAGCCGGGCGGCACCCACATCTGGCGCTGGTTTTCCTCGCTCAGCTCCTCGCCCGTCCATTGGCCGAACGTGGGCGAACTCTTGCGCAGGTCCACCGCCACATCGAACACCGTGCCGCGCACCACGCGCACGAGCTTGCCCTGGGGCTGGCGCAACTGGTAATGCAGGCCCCGCAGCACGCCGCGGGCGCTGCGGCTGTGGTTGTCCTGCACGAACGCATGGCGCGTGCCGGTGGCCTCGTCGAAGGCGCGCTGGTTGAAGCTCTCGAAGAAGAAGCCGCGGGCATCGCCGAACACCTTGGGTTCGATAACGACAACATCGGGCAGGCGGGTGGGAATGACGTTCATGGAGGAGTTGCCAACAACGAAATGAAGAAGAAAACCGGCAGAAGGGATGGACGCCGCGGACAACCACAGCCTGGCGCAGCAGCGCCAGTCCCGTTGCCACCGTCGCGCTACTCGCGCGGCTCCCGCAGCAGCCGCTGCAGGTATTGGCCGTAGCCGTTCTTGGCCAGGGGCTGCGCCAGCCGGGCCAGTTGGGCATCGTCAATGAAGCCGTTGCGCCAGGCGATTTCCTCGGGGCAGGCGATCTTCAGGCCCTGCCGGTGCTCCAGCGTCGCGATGAACTGCCCGGCTTCCAGCAGGCTTTCATGCGTGCCGGTGTCGAGCCAGGCATAGCCCCGGCCCATGATCTCGACGTGCAGCGCGTCCTGCTCCAGGTAGAGGCGGTTCAGGTCGGTGATTTCGAGTTCGCCCCGAGCGGACGGCTTCAGGCGCCTGGCCAGTTCCACCACCTGCGCGTCGTAGAAGTACAGGCCCGTCACGGCATAGCTGGACTTCGGGGCCTTGGGCTTTTCCTCGATGGACAGCACCTTGCCGCGGGCATCGAACTCAGCCACGCCGTAGCGCTCCGGGTCCTGCACGTGGTAGGCGAAGACGCTGGCCCCCTCCTCGCGCTGCAGCGCGCTGCGCAGCAGGTCCTCGAAATCGTGCCCGTGGAAGATGTTGTCGCCCAGCACCAAAGCGCTCGGGCTGCCCGCCAGGAATTCCTCGCCGATGAGAAACGCCTGGGCCAGCCCATCGGGGCTGGGCTGCACGGCGTAGCGCAATTGAATGCCCCACTGGCTGCCGTCGCCGAGCAACTGCTCAAAGCGCGGGGTGTCCTGGGGCGTGCTGATGACCAGGATCTCCCGGATGCCCGCCAGCATCAGCGTGCTGAGTGGGTAATAGATCATGGGTTTGTCGTACACCGGCAGCAATTGCTTGCTGATGGCGAGCGTGGCCGGGTGCAGGCGGGTGCCCGAACCTCCGGCGAGGATGATGCCCTTGCGTGCGGTCATGTGGTGCTCTCTCTGCCCTGGGTGCTAAAGGATTTCGGCCAGCATGCGCGAGACGCCCGCCTGCCAATGCGGCAGAACGAGGCCGAAGGTGGATTGCAGCCGATGGGTGTCGAGCCGCGAATTGTGCGGACGCACGGCCGGCGTGGGAAACGCGCTCGTCGGCACGGCCGCCACGTCGTTAGCTACTATTTTTATAGCATCACCCCCTAGTACCGATTGCGCCAGAACGTATTTTGCATAGGCATGCCAGTTGGTCTCGCCCCCGGCCACCAGGTGGTAGAGCCCGGCATCCTCGGGGCGCCGCACCAGGTGGCGCAGGGCATGCGCCGTGACGTCGGCGATCAGGTCGGCGCCGGTGGGGGCGCCCCACTGGTCGTCGATGACCGTCAGGCGCTCGCGCTCCTGGGCCAGGCGCAGCATGGTCTTGGCGAAGTTGCCGCCGCGGGCGGCATAGACCCAGCTGGTGCGCAGGATGAGGTGGCGGACCCCGCTCTGCTGGATGAGCCGCTCGCCCTCGAGCTTGGTGCGGCCATAGACGGACAGCGGCGCCGGCGTGTCGGTCTCCACCCACGGGCGGTCGCCGCTGCCGTCGAAGACATAGTCGGTGCTGTAGTGCACCAGCCAGGCCCCGCTGCGCGCGGCCTCCTCGGCCAGGACGCCCGGCGTGGTGGCGTTGAGCGTGCGTGCGAACTCCGGCTCGCTCTCGGCCTTGTCCACGGCCGTGTGGGCAGCCGCATTCACGATGACGTCGGGGCGCAGCGCGCGCACGGTGTCCACGATGCCGGCGGGATCGGCGAAGTTGCCGCAATGGTCGGTGCTGTCGTGGTCCAGCGCCGTCACGGTGCCCAGCACCGACAGGCTGCGCTGCAGCTCCCAGCCGACCTGGCCGCCCTTGCCGAAAAGCAGGATGTTCATGCGCTGACCGCCACGGCGTTCGGTGCCGCAGCGGCTGCGCCGGGCACGGCCTGGTACTGCGTCTGCACCCATTCGCGGTAGGCGCCGCTGGTCACGGCCGCCACCCACTCGGGGTTTTCGAGGTACCACTGCACCGTCTTGCGGATGCCCGTCTCGAAGGTTTCGGCGGGCTTCCAGCCCAGTTCGCGCTCGATCTTGCGGGCGTCGATGGCATAGCGCCGGTCGTGGCCCGGGCGGTCCTGCACGTAGTGGATCTGCGCGGCGTAGCTCTGGCCGTCGGCGCGCGGGCGCAGTTCGTCGAGCAGGGCGCACACCGTGCGCACGATCTCGATGTTGGGCTTTTCGTTCCAGCCACCCACGTTGTAGGTTTCGCCCAGTGCGCCGCCTTGCAGCACGCGGCGGATGGCGCTGCAGTGGTCCTTGACGTAGAGCCAGTCGCGGATCTGCATGCCGTCGCCGTACACCGGCAGCGGCTTGCCCGCCAGGGCGTTCACGATCATCAGCGGGATCAGCTTTTCCGGAAAGTGGTACGGCCCGTAGTTGTTGCTGCAGTTCGTGGTGAGCACCGGCAGGCCGTAGGTGTGGTGCCAGGCGCGCACCAGGTGGTCGCTGGCGGCCTTGCTGGCCGAATAGGGGCTGTTGGGCTCGTAGGCATCCGTTTCGGCGAAGGCCGGATCGCTGGCAGACAGCGTGCCGTACACCTCGTCGGTGGAGACGTGCAGGAAACGGAACACGGCCTTCTCGCCCTCCGGCAACGCCAGCCAGTGGTGCCGTGCGGCCTCCAGCAGGCGGAAGGTGCCGACCACGTTGGTCTGGATGAAGTCCTCCGGCCCGTGGATGGAGCGGTCCACATGCGACTCGGCGGCGAAGTTGACGATGGCGCGGGGCTTGTGCTCGGCCAGCAACCTGGCCAGCAGGGCCGTGTCGCCGATGTCGCCTTGCACGAAGACATGCCGGGGATCGCCCTGCGCGCTCGCCAGGTTCTGCAGGTTGCCTGCGTAGGTGAGCTTGTCCAGGTTGACCACGGGCTCGTCGCCCGAAGCCAGCCAGTCCAGAACGAAGTTGGCGCCGATGAAGCCTGCGCCGCCGGTGACAAGAATCATGGGATGGGGGGGTCGCGCGAAGGCGCCGCTGTGTCAAAGCGGCGGATTATCCCATCGCGTGCCGGGGCCCTGTTACGAGCCGCAGCGGGCCCGCCGCGCCGTTTAGGGGGCGCACACTACCCACGGCGCGCGCAGCGCACGTAAAGTCTCGAGCCGATGCCGCAGCAAATCATCCGGTCCGCGCGGCGCCGTTGCACCACTTGCCCCAAGGAAAGCCATCCATGCCCCGATCCACCAAAAACCCCGACGCACCGGACGACGCCGACCCGGCCGGCAGCGGCCCGTTCTACGGCAGCAAGGCGCGCGACTCCGCGCAGCAGATCTGGCAGGCGGGCCTGGGCGCGTTCGCCAAGGCGCAGCAGGAAGGCAGCAAGGTGTTCGAGGCGCTGGTCAAGGAAGGCGCGGCCATGCAGCGCAAGGGCCAGTCCACGGCCCAGGAGCGCCTGTCCGAAGCGGCCGAACGCATGACCAGCGCGGCCAGCGAATTCGGCACGCGCGCGGCGGGCCAGTGGGACAAGCTGGAAACCATCTTCGAAGACCGCGTGGCCAAGGCGCTCGCCCGGCTGGGCGTGCCCACCGCGCGCGATGTGCAGGCCCTGCACGAGCGCATCGATGCGCTCACCCGGGCACTGGAGGCCGCCACCCAGGCACAGGCCGCCCCCCGCCCCGCCGCCAAGCGCGGCGCGGCCAAGCCGCCCACCGGACGCGCCACGGCCGCCCGCAAGACCGCCGCCGCGGCGCGCCCAAGGGCCCCCAAACCGCCGGCCGACTGACGATCCGGGCGGTGCGGCCGCCCTGCAGGAAGCGGGCATTCCAAAGGATTGCCTATTCCTTGCATGATGCACTGCAACACCGTGCGGGCAGACCACCTCGGTTAGAGTGGGTGAAAGAGACAACCACCCACGCACCGGGAGGCCGCCGATATGGTGAAAAAAGCGCCGCGCCGCACTGCCGAGCGCATTCTGGAATCCACGCTGGAGCTGTTCAACCGCTTTGGCGAACCCAACGTGTCGACGACCGCGATCTCCGCCGAGCTGGGCATCAGCCCGGGCAATCTCTACTACCACTACCCGGCCAAGGACGAGCTGGTCAACGTGCTGTTCTCGCGCTACGAGGCGGCCCTGAACGAGCTGCTGGATGCGGCCGACAGCGTGCGCGACGTGGAAGACGCCTGGTTCTTCCTGCACACGCTGTTCGAGCTGATCTGGCAGTACCGCTTTCTGTACCGCGACCTGAACGACCTGCTGTCCCGCAACCGCCGCCTGGAGACCCACTTCCAGACCCTGCTCGGGCGCAAGACCCAGGCCCTGCGCACGCTGCTGAGCGGCATGGAGCGCACCGGCGCGCTGCGCCTGGGCACCCGCGATGCCGGCTCCATGGCCACCAGCATGGTGGTGGTGCTGACCTACTGGCTCAGCTTCGAATACGTGAGCGATCCACGGCACGCCCTGGAGCCCGAGAGCGCGCAGAGCGCCCTGCTGCGCGGCGCGCACCATGTGCTGGACCTGCTCATGCCCTACCTGGAAGACAGCCAGCGCGAGCACCTGCAGGCGCTGAGCGGCGCCTACAGCACCCAGGCCCTGGCCGCCTGACCGACGCAACCCCACCCCGAGGAGACGCACCGTGAAGCCCTGGACGCCCTTCCCGTACTCCGACGCCTACCCCTTCACCGCCGCTTCGGTGCGCAGCCAATGGAAGCGCCTGCATGCGGGCGATGCCGAGCCCTGTCCGGAAGATGCCGCCGTGCTCGACGCCTGGGTGCTCTTTCACCGCGGTGCCTTCGAGGAGGCGGCCCGCGCCGGGCTGGCGGCCGGCGGTGCCGGCATCACCGTGGCCAACAAGGCCACCATCGTCTATGCGAACTACCTGGAGCCGCACGAGGACCGGCGCCTGGCGCTGCTGACCGAGGCGGCCGAGCGGGCCAGCGAGCAGATGCGGGCGGAGCCCACCAACCCCAGCGCCTGGTTCTGGCATGCCTACGCCATCGGCCGCTACAGCCAGGGGATCAGCGTGGCCAAGGCCATGGCGCAAGGCCTGGGCAGCCGCGTGCGCAAGACGCTGGAGCAGGCCATCGTGCTGTCGCCCATCCATGCCGATGCGCGGCTGGCGCTGGCCGTGTTCCATGCCGAGATCATCGACAAGGTCGGCGAGATGGTGGGCAGCATGACCTACGGCGCCCGCAAGGCCAGCAGCCTGCGGCTTTTCGAAGAGGCCTTCGCCATCAACCCGGACTCGGTGATCGGCAAGATCGAATACGCCAACGCGCTGCTCATCCTGGAAGGCGACCAGCGCATGGGCGACGCCACGCGCCTGTACGAGGAAGTCGCCACCACCCAGCCCGCCGACGCGCTGGAGCGGCTGGGCGTGGAGCTGGCCCAGACCGAGCTGGCCGAAGGGTAGCGCCGCCTTTCAGCGGCGGTCCCGGCCCTCGTCCCGCTCCACGGCGGTCTTTGCGAAGCGCTGCGCGGCGATGGCCAGCAGGCCGTCGAAGATCAGGTTCTCGACGAGGTCGAACGGCCGGGTCATGCTGGGGGCCATCTTCCAGCCTGCGCCGCCGGTCATCATGCAGGCGGGCGCTTCGCCGCAGTGCTGCGTGATGTGCTGCACCATGCGCTCGACCGCACCGGCGATGGCGTAAGTGCCGCCGCTCGTGAGCGCATCGCTCGTGTTGGTGGGAAACAGGCTCACCTCGCCCGTGGGCACATGCAGGCCCGCCGTGCCGGATTCGAGCGCCCTCAGCATGATCCCGTGGCCGGGCAGGATCAGCCCTCCCAGGAAGCGGCCCTGCGCGTCGATCGCCTCGACCGTCACGGCCGTTCCGACCATCACCACGATCAGCGGCCGCGCCGGGCCCTGCGCCAGCAGGCGATGGCGCGCGCCGATCATGGCCACCCAGCGGTCCGAGCCCAAGCGCGTCGGGTGGTCGTAGCCGTTGACCAGGCCGGCCTCCTGCGCGGACGACACCACCCACTGCGGCAGCACGTCCCACAGCTCCATCTGCTCCATCACGCGGCGGCGCACCGCGTCGCCCGCCACCACGCAGCCCAGCATGCGCTCGGGCACGGGCAACCCGGCCCACGAGCTTTCCGCCAGCCGTTCGATGTTGTCCAGGAATTCAGCGCCGTGGGCGAGCACTGCGGCGCCCGGCTGGGGAGCGTCGTACATCGCCCATTTGAGGCGGGTGTTGCCGACGTCGATGGCCAGAAAAGTCATGCGGGATTATCACGAGTTTTACAAATCGCCTTGACGCGCATGTTTACCCGCACGCGACGCGCGGACTCTGCGGCGCCGGCGCACTTCCATCGCGGCACCCGGCACCGCTTGCGGGAGCTGCCTGGCCCTTCGGGCGGCTGTCCGACACGGGCCGGACTGGCGATGGCGCTACAGTGGCCGGTCCGATCCACAGACCACATCAAGGAGCCAGCACATGGGACTTTTCAGCTTCATCAAGGAAGCCGGCGAAAAACTGTTCGGCGGCAAGGATGCCCAGGCCGCAACGGCGGCAGCCCCCACGCAGGACGAACTGAACGCCAAGGCGGGCAAGGCCATCGAGACCTACATCGCCTCGCAGAACCTCGGCGTGAGCAACGTGCAGGTGGCGTTCGCCGGCCCCGAGGGCAAGGTCACCGTGAAGGGCGAAGCCCCCACGCAGGCCGCCAAGGAGAAGGTGACCCTGTGCTGCGGCAACGTGGCCAGCGTGACCAGCGTGGACAACCAGATGTCCGTCACGAACCCCGAGCCCGAAGCGCAATACCACGACGTTGTGCGCGGCGACACCCTCTCGGCCATCGCCAAGAAGTTCTACGGCGACGCCAACAAGTACCCCAAGATCTTCGAGGCCAACCAGCCCATGCTGACGCACCCCGACAAGATCTACCCCGGCCAGAAGCTGCGCATTCCCGCGCTCTGACCCCGGCGCTCATGTAGCGCATTGACAAAAGGGCCTTGCAGGCCCTTTTGTTTTGGAGGGGCCGGAAAAAAGGCCAGCCCAGCATTCGGTTCGCACATTGCCTGTCTTTTTCGTATGCATCCGGCTTGGGTCCACGACTTTTTTTAGGCTGACGGGACATCGGAGCCCATCCATGAAAACCGTCTTGTTATCCGCCCTCTTCACCAACGCTTCCCCAGCCCACACCCCATCCCCGAAGCCGCGCCCACCGGTCACGGTGCGCAACCCGCAGGCAGGCCTCCAACATCCGCTGACGCAACGCTACCCCTCCAACCTGGATCGGGGCCTGGTCGCCATGGGCGAAGGGGTGCTCCTGGCACCCCGCCAAAAAAACAAACTGACGAGGGCCACCACCACCGGCTGCGGGCCCTGCCTCGGCGTGGCCGTGACTTACCGTTCAGACACCACCCAGACCGCCTTGCTGGCCCACCTGCAGCCCGAAGCCGATAAAAAGGAACTCGCGAGACAGGTGGCCGCCCACATGCCGGACGACTTCCATGCGGACATGGAAATCCACATCGCCACCGCTTTCTCAACCGATGCCAGCGCAGCAGAGGAACAGAAATCCGCCGCGCAGGAAACCATCGCGGCGATCTCCGAACAGTTCGACCACATTGCTTTCGACGAAGACAACGTCCACTACCACGACAAGGATTCGATCTCTGTCGATGCGTTGACGCTCAGCATCTCGACGGACCCCGTGGAGGCCTTGTTCACCCATGCCGAACTGGATGACATGAGGCGCCGCATGCAGATCGATTCGAGCGCGGTGCAGTACTTCCTCTGACGGATCGAGGCCTGGCACACCGCCGACAAGGGAACCGTCACACCACCCAGCGATGGCCAGTGCCGAGCCCCGCGCGGCACGACTGCGGATGCCGACCGGGCAACCCGCTCAGCCCTGGCGCCACGGCAGGCCGCGAAAGCGCCACCCGCCCTTCACGTTGCGGTGCGCGTTCTCGTCGGCATCGCCCTCGAAGCCTTCGAGGATGTTGTACGCGGTGAGCCCCAGTTCCGTGGCCCGGCGCGCCGCCGCCACCGAGCGCACGCCGCTGCGGCACAGCAGCACGGCCTGGCCGTCCGGCGGCACCGCGGCCTGGATGGCGGCGTCGAACTGGGGGTTGGGTGCCATGCCGGGCCAGTGTTTCCAGGGCACGGCCACGGCCCCGGGTACGAAGCCGACCCAGTCGCGCTCGGCATCCGTGCGCACGTCCACCAGCACGGCCCGGCCCGACTGCACCCACTGCCATGCCAGCTCCGGCGACACATCGCCCGCATAGCCCTCGGCCGGCTGCGGCCGGTCCGAGGCAGAAGAGGAGGAGGAAGAGGAAGAAGAAGCGTTGGAAGTCATGCGGGGCATTCTGTCAGCACCGGCGGCGGGCCGCACGGGGTTCAAGCACTGGCGTCAGGGGCTTGGGCCGCCGGTCAATCCCAGGGCGGCGCGGGCTCGTCGCGCAGGCGTCCGCGCAGGTCGGCGTAGTCTGGCACGACGCTGCGCACGGTGTCCCAAAAGCGCGGGCTGTGGTCCATCACGCGCAGGTGCGACAGCTCGTGGGCGACCACATAGTCGATGACCGCGGGGCGGTAGTGCAGCAGCCGCCAATTGAGGCGGATGGAGCCGTCGCTGCGCGCGCTGCCCCAGCGCGTCTGGGCACTGGACAGGCGCAGGCTGCTCCAGCGCACGCCCAGCAGCGGCGCGAAGTGGTCCAGCCGCGCGGTGAAGCGTTGGCGCGCGTCGCGCATGAGCCACGCCTGCACCGCATCGCGCACCTGCGCGGGCGAGGCGGCGCGGGGCAGGCCGATGTGCAGCTGGCGCTGCCCCTCGGGCCCCTCGACCAGCGCGCCGCCCGTGCCGCGAAAGCCGTGCGTCGGGTCCAGCACCACGGTGAGCGGCTCGCCCAGGTACGGCAGCACGGCGCCGTCGCCCCAGGCGATGCGGGCGCCGTCCACCCGCTGCTGGCGATCCTGCGCCTCGCCGAACTTGCGCAAGATCCAGGCGGACTTTTCCTGCAGCGCCGCATCTACGGCCGCGAGCGACACCCAGCCCGGCGCGCGCACCGCCAGGCCGTCCGCGCCCACGGTGAAGCCGATGGTGCGCCGCCGCGCCCGCTGCAGCGCATAGGCCACGACGGCGTCGCCCAGCAGCACCTCGCGGCTGGCGCGGGGGTGGCGGAAGATCGCGGGGCTGAGCAGCGTGCCCAGGGGAACGGGCGGCGCTTTCACCACCGGTGGAGCGGGCGTTGGCGATGGCGATGGCGTGGGCTTGGCAGTGTCTTTCGCTATTAAATCAGTAGCATCATTGGCAATCGAATCGCCGGCATCCGCGGCATTCGGCCTGGAATTCCTGGCACGGTGCGCCGAGGCAGGCGCAGTCGGCGGCTCGGCCGGCGCCGCGCCGCCGAACAGATCAAGCGCCAGCTGCACCAGCCTCTGCATCACCGGCCCGGCGCGTAGGCCTCGGGGTCGAGGCGCTGCATTTCGGACTCGATCCAGGCCTCGACCTCGCGCATCAGCTCGTCGGGCTTGCGGCCTTCTGTCGGGATGGGGCGGCCGATGGACACGTCCACCGTGCCCGGCCGCTTGATGAAGGCCTTGCGCGGCCACACCTTGGCCGACGTGACGGCGATCGGTACCACGGGCACGCCGGCCTCGATGGCCAGCCGCGTGCCGCCGCTCTTGTACTGGCCCTTGCGCCCGCGCTCCACGCGCGTGCCCTCGGGGAACATGATGACCCAAGTGCCCTTGGCCAGCAGTGCGCGGCCCTGCTGCAGCACCTTCACGAAGGCCCGGGCGCGCTGGCCGCGGTCGATGTGGATCATGTCCAGGCTGCCGATCGACCAGCCGAAGAACGGCACGTACAGCAACTCCTTCTTGAACACGTAGGCCAGGGGGCGCGGCATGATCGCCGGCATCAGGAAGGTCTCGTAGGTGGACTGGTGCTTGACCAGCAGCACCACGCCCTGCGTGGGGTCGGTGGGCAGGTGCTCCATGCCCGTGATGCGCGTGCGGATGCCCATGATGACGCGCGCCGCATCGGTGCTGAGCTTGAGCCACGCCCGCGCGATGCGGTAGCGCGTGCGGCTGCTGGCGCCGAACAGGCGCACCAGCAGGATGAGCAGCGTATAGGGCACCACGGTGATGCCCATCCAGAGCAGGTGGGCGATGGAGCGGATCAGGGCCATGGCAATCAGGAAAAAATGGGTGTTTTCGGGCTCATGCCCTAGGAATATATGCCGTTGCAGCTATTAAATTAATAGCACATCAGACAGCGATGTTCAGGCCCGGCGCCGCCACGGCGGATTGCGCGGCCACATGGTCGGCAAAGTCGGCCAGGCTGGCATGGAACTGCGTGCCTTCGGGCCACGGGCTGGGCAGCAGGGCATCGCCCGAGGCGACCAGGGTCGCTTCGGCGGCCTGGGACGCACCGACCCGATGCAGGCGCGCACCGATGGCCGCACCGGCCCGCAGATGCTCCACGCAGTTGCCGGCCACCAGCACCTCGTCGCCCTCCACGCCGTAGCGGTCGCGGATCTGCTCCATCAGGCCCGGCGCCGGCTTGCGGCAGGCGCACAGGTCGTCGGGTGCGTGCGGGCAATAGAACACGGCGTCGATGCGCCCACCCACCGCCGCGAGCTTGCGGTGCAGCTTGGCGTGGATGGCGTTGAGCGCCATCACGTCGAACAGCCCGCGCCCCAGCCCGGGCTGGTTGGTGGCGACGACGACATGCCAGCCGGCATGGTTGAGCCGCGCCACGGCCTCCAGCGCCCCGGGCAGCGGGGTCCACTCGTCGGGCGAAGCGATGAAGCTCTCGCCCGAGGGGTTGAGCGTGCCGTCGCGGTCGAGGATGGCGATTTTCATGGTGTGGGAGCGCCTGGTGAAAGACTGCGCCAGCCTACCACCAGCGCGGCCCCCTGCCTCAGGCCGCCAGCCGGGACAGGTCGGCCACGCGGTTCATGGCCACGTGCAGGCGCTTGAGCAGGCCCTGGCGGTTCAGGCGCAGGTCCAGTTGCTCGGCGTTGACCATCACGTCGTCGAAGAACGCATCCACCGGCGCGCGCAGCACGGCCAGCGTCTGCAGGCTGGCGGTGTAGTCGCCCGCGTCGAACTGCGCATCGGCCTCGGGCACGAAGCGCTGCAGCGCGGCGTAGAGGTTCTTTTCCGCCTCTTCCTGCAGCAGGTCGGGGTTGACGTGCGGGTCCACGGGCCCGGCCACCTCGGCCTTCTTGAGGATGTTGCCCACGCGCTTGTTGGCCGCGGCCAGGGCCGGGCTCTCGGGCAGTTCGGCAAAGGCGCGCACGGCGGCGAGCTGCTTTTGCACTAGCGACAGGCGCTGCGGGCGCAGGGCGATGACGGCATCGACTTCCTGCGCGCTGTAGCCCTGCTCGCGCAGGCTGCCGGCGAGGCGGTCGTACATGAAGTCGGTGAGGTTAGACACTGTTGCAGCGTCGAATTCTCGGGGAGAAAAACCAGACGCATGAACAAAAATCCGGCCTGCTTGCTTCTTCGCCTCAATCTCTTTTGCCTGCTGCGCGTCCCAAACGGCTCGCTGAATGCGCTCGTCATTGAACGCTAATGCGGACTTATTCAAAAGAACGTCTACATCCAGAGGCAAATCACGCTCGACAAGCATGCGGATTACGCCAAGTGCATGACGGCGGAGCGCGAACGGGTCGCGATCGCCCGTGGGCAGGTTGCCGATACTGAACATGCCAATCAGCGTTTCCAACTTATCAGCCATAGCAACGACAAGGCCAATATTCTCACGCGGCAAATCGTCACCGGAAAACCGCGGTTTGTAGTGATCTTCAATAGCATTAGCGACTTCAACGGGCAACTTATCGTGAAGCGCGTAATAACGACCCATAGTGCCCTGTAATTCAGGAAACTCACCCACCATGTCGGTCAGAAGGTCTGCCTTAGATAACTTAACAGCGATGTCCGCATTCACTTCAAGCGCGACCCCAGCCTCACGCATGGCGATGTCTTGTTCCAGGGAGGAACTGCCGTCATTCGACACAGTTTTTTGATTTATGAGGCATGCAATTTCTCGTGCAATGGCGCGCACACGCGCTACACGCTCACTCTGCATGCCTAATTGGCTGTGATAAACCACTGTACTTAGGCCCTCGACACGGGAGCTAAGTCTCTTCTGACGGTCCTTGTCGAAGAAGAACTTGGCATCGGCCAGGCGCGGGCGCACCACGCGCTCGTTGCCCTGCACCACCGCGCTCGCATCGGCCGGCGTGATGTTGCTCACCACCAGAAATTGGTGCGACAGCCGGCCATCGGCCTGCAGCAGCGGGAAGTACTTCTGGTTGGCCTTCATCGTGAGGATCAGGCACTCCTGCGGCACATCGAGAAACTCTTTTTCGAACTCGCAGATGAGCACGTTGGGGCGCTCGACCAGCGCGGTCACCTCGTCGAGCAGGGCGTCGTCCTCGATGGGACGCACGCCGCCGCCCACGCGCGCAGCCGCGGCCTGCAGCTGGCGCACGATCTCGGCGCGGCGCTCGGCGAAGCTCGCGATCACCGCGCCCTGCTCGGCCAGCTGCTGGGCGTAGCTGTCGGCACTGGTGACGACGACCGGGTCCACGGCCGCCTCGAAGCGGTGGCCGTGGGTGGTGTTGCCGGCGGTCAGGCCCAGCGCCTTCACCGACAGCAGCACCTCGGTGCCGTGCAGGGCCACCAGGCCGTGCGCGGGGCGCACGAAGCTCACGCTGGTCCAGCCGGGCTGCTCGCAGCCGGAGGCGAGCTGGTAGCGCATCACCTTCGGGATGGGCAGCTTGGCGATGGATTCCTGCAGGGCCTTCTGCAGGCCTTCGGACAGCGTGGCACCGCGCACAGTGCTGTCATGGAACAGCACCTCGGCCTTGCCGTCCGGCACGCGGCGCAGCGCGGCCACGGCGGAGGCGTCGGCGCCCAGGGCGGCCAGCTTCTTGAGCAGCGCGGGCGTGGCGTTGCCGGTGGCATCCAGCCCCACGGCGACGGGCATGAGCTTTTGCGAGACGGCCTTGTCGGCGGCCTGAGGCGCCACCTCGGTGATGTGCGCGGCCAGGCGGCGCGGCGAAGCGAAGGCCGTCAGGCGCGAGCCCGGCGCGGCCAGGCCTTGAGCCTGCAGCTGCTCGAACAGCACGCCCGCAAAGGCGTCGCCCAGCTTTTGCAAGGCCTTCGGGGGCAGTTCTTCGACGAACAGTTCAACGAGAAGATTCGGATGGGTCATGGTGGTCTGTGTTCCTGCTGCGCGTGCGTGCCTCAGGCCGCCTTCTTCTGCTGTTGCTGCTGCTGGTCGGCGCGGGCCAGGTCGGCCAGCACTTCGGCGGCCCATTCCTGGGGCGCCATGGGAAAGCCCAGCCGCGCGCGGCTGTCGAGGTAGCTCTTGGCCACGGCGCGGGCCAGGTTGCGGATGCGGCCGATGTAGGCCGCGCGCTCGGTCACGCTGATGGCGCCTCGCGCATCCAGCAGGTTGAAGCTGTGCGCGGCTTTCAGCACCTGCTCGTAGGCCGGCAGGGCGAGCTGCTGCTCCATCAGGTGCTGGGCCTGGCTTTCGTGCGCGCTGAACGCGGTGAACAGGAAGTCGGCGTCGGAATGCTCGAAGTTGTAGGTGGACTGCTCCACCTCGTTTTGCTTGTACACGTCGCCGTAGGAGAGGCCATCGGTCCACGTCAGGTTATAGACGTTGTCCACGCCCTGCAGGTACATCGCCAGGCGCTCCAGGCCGTAGGTGATCTCGCCGGTGGCGGGCTTGCAGTCGATGCCGCCGACCTGCTGGAAGTAGGTGAACTGCGTCACCTCCATGCCGTTGAGCCACACCTCCCAGCCGAGGCCCCAGGCGCCGAGCGTGGGGTTCTCCCAGTCGTCCTCGACGAAGCGGATGTCGTTCTTCTTGAGATCGAAGCCCAGGGCCTCCAGCGACCCCAGGTACAGCTCCAGGATGTTGGCCGGCGCGGGCTTGAGCACGACCTGGAACTGGTAGTAGTGCTGCAGGCGGTTGGGGTTCTCGCCGTAGCGGCCGTCCTTGGGGCGGCGGCTGGGCTGCACGTAGGCGGCCTTCCAGGGCTCGGGGCCCAGCGCGCGCAGGAAGGTGGCGGTGTGCGAGGTGCCGGCGCCCACTTCCATGTCGTAGGGCTGCAGCAGCGCGCAGCCCTGTTCGGCCCAGTACGACTGCAGCTTCAGGATGATTTGCTGGAAGGTCAACATGCGTGTGTCTGGCATGGCGGGGCCATGCGGTTGGTAGAGAGGGTTTGCACGCAGGCGCGCGCAAAAGCGGTCGATTTTACGAGGCGCGCCCGGCGCATCGGCCACGCCCGGCACGGGGCCGCCACGCCCGCATGCAAAAATAGCCGCCACCGCTTACTTATCAAGCGCTGGCAGCTATCATCTTCATAGCAATGCACCGCGGGTGCACCGCGGGCGCCCACTCAATCTTGCCAGCGGCGCAGCACCAGGCTGGCGTTGGTGCCGCCGAAGCCGAAGCTGTTGGACAGCACCGTGGTCAGCTCGGCATCGCGCGAGGTGCGCACGATGGGCATGCCCTCGGCGGCCGGGTCCAGGTTTTCGATGTGGGCCGAGCCGGCGATGAAGCCGCCCTGCAGCATGTACAGGCAGTAGATCGCCTCCTGCACGCCCGTCGCGCCCTGCGAGTGGCCGGTGAGCGACTTGGTGGAGGAGAACGGTGGCACCGCGTCGCCGAACACCTCGCGCAGCGCGCGCAGCTCGGGCAGGTCGCCCACGGGGGTGGACGTGCCGTGCGTATTCACGTAGTCGATCGTGCCGCCGCCCGCTTCGGCGATGGCCTGGCGCATGCAGGCGATGGCGCCGTCGCCCGAGGGCGCGACCATGTCTTCGCCGTCCGACGACAGGCCGAAGCCGACGATCTCGGCCAGGATGGTGGCGCCGCGGGCCTGGGCGTGCTCCAGGCTCTCCAGCACCAGCGCGCCGCCGCCGCCGGCGATCACGAAGCCGTCGCGGTCCACGTCGTAGGGGCGCGAGGCCGTCTCGGGCGTGGCGTTGAATTTGGCCGACATGGCGCCCATGCCGTCGAACAGCGTGGCCAGGCCCCAGGAGAGCTCTTCGCCGCCGCCCGCGAACATCACGTCCTGCAGGCCGAAGGCGATCTGCTGCGCCGCCATGCCCACGCAGTGCGCGGAGGTGCTGCAGGCCGAGGTGATCGAGAAATTGATGCCCTTGATGGCGAATGCCGTGGACAGGTTGGCCGACACGGTGGAGCCCATGCAGCGCGTGACCTGGTAGGGCCCCACGCGGCGAATGCCCTTGGAGCGCAGCGTGTCCGCCGCCTCGATCTGGTTGGCCGGCGAGCCGCCGCCCGAGCCCATGATGAGGCCGGTGCGGGGGTGGGACACCTGGGCGGGCGACAGGCCGGACTGGGCGATGGCGTCCTTCAGCGACAGGTAGGCGTACGCCGCGGCATCGCCCATGAAGCGGCGCTGCTTGCGGTCGATGAGCGCGTCCAGATCGATCTGCGGCGCGCCCGCCACCTGGCTGCGCAGGCCGAGTTCGGCGAACTCGGGCATGGCGCGGATGCCGGATTTGCCTTCGCGCAGCGACGTGGTCACTGCCTGCTGGTCGTTGCCGATGCACGAGACGATGCCCGCACCCGTGATGACGACGCGCTTCTTCATGGTCATGCCGTGGCTCCCACTGCGGGTGCTCCGTCCTTCCCGTCTTCACGCTTGAAAAGGCCCACGCGCAGGTCGTTGGCCACGTAGATCTCCTGGCCATCGGCCAGCAGGCGGGCATCGCCGATGGCCATGACCAGCTTGCGCTTGATCACGCGCTTGATGTCGATTTCGTAGGTGACGAGCTTCACGTTCGGGCCGACTTCGCCGGTGAACTTGACTTCGCCCGCGCCCAGGGCGCGGCCCCGGCCCGGCAGCTGCAGCCAGGTGAGGTAGAAACCGATGAGCTGCCACATGGCATCCAGCCCCAGGCAACCCGGCATGACCGGATCACCCTGGAAGTGGCAGTCGAAAAACCAGAGGTCGGGGCGCACATCGAGTTCGGCCCGGATTTTCCCCAGCCCATGCGCCCCACCATCGCTGTCGATGTGCGTGATGCGGTCAAACATCAGCATGGGCGGCAGCGGCAGTCGTCCGCTGTCAGGGGTGAACAGCTTGCCCTCGCCGGAGGCGATCAGTTGTTCATAGGAAAAGGAATCAGCCATTGTCAGTCGTGCTCCAGATCGGCGGTGCGCCCGCCGGATTTTGATTGCGCGCCACCGAGGTCTTTTCAGTGGCGGGGCATCCATTATCAAGGCACACGGAGGGCCGACTGTGACACAGGGCCAAGGGTGATTCCCTAATTTCATGAAAGCGGACCGCGCCGGACCGCGTCAGCGCAGGCCGCACGGGCGTGCGGCCGCGCGGATCGGGCCCCGGTCAGTACTGCCAGAAGATGCGCTGCAGGTCCTTGCTGGTCTGGGGCTTGGTCAGCGCCACGGCGGCCAGGATGCGGGCCTTCTGGGGGTTCAGGTCGTGGGCGACCACCCAGTCGTACTTGTCGTCGGGCTGCTCGGCGTTGCGCAGCACGAAGCCGTCGGCGATGCGCGAGGAGCGGATGATCTGCACGCCCTGGCCACGCAGTTCCTGCAGTGCAGGCACCACCCGGTCGGCCACCGAGCCGTTGCCGGTGCCGGCATGAATCAGCGCCTTGACGCCCGAGCGGCCCACGGCGTCCACCGTGGAGCGCGGCACGTTGCCGTAGCCGTAGACGATCTCCACGGGGGCGAGCGTCTCGATCTCGTCGATGTTGAACTCCGATTGCGCGGTGTGGCGCTTGACCGGCGCGCGGAACCAGTAGTTGTTGCCCTCCACCACCATGCCCAGCGGGCCCCACTGGCTGCGGAACGCCTGCGTCTTGATGTTGACGCCCTTGACCACGTCGCGGCCGCTCTGGATCTCGTCGCTCATGGTCACGAGGACGCCCTTGCCCGAGGAATCCTTGCTGGCCGCCACCGAGACGGCGCTCAGCAGGTTCAGCGCGCCGTCGGCCGACAGCGAGGTGCCGGGGCGCATGGAGCCCACGACCACGATGGGCTTGTCGGTTCGCACCACCAGGTTCAGGAAGTACGCCGTTTCCTCCAGCGTGTCGGTGCCGTGGGTGATGACGATGCCGTCCACGTCGGCCTGCTTGGCCAGGGCCGACACGCGCTTTCCCAGCTTGAGCAGCTGCTCGTTGGTGAAGCTCTCCGAAGCGATCTGGAAGACCTGCTCACCCTTGACGTTGGCCACGTTCGCCAGCTCGGGCAGGCCCGCGATGAGCTTGTCCACCGGCACCTTGGCCGCGGCGTAGGAAGCGCTGTTGGTCGCCGAGGCGCCCGCGCCGGCAATGGTGCCGCCCGTGGCCAGGACCACGACATTGGGCTTGGCGGCGGGCTGGGCCGCGGCCACGACGGCCCAGGCTGCGAAGGCGGCGCCGGCCAGCAGGCGCTTCAGTTTCAGAGGGGAAAGCATGTGAGTCTCCGTAATGAATGACACTTTTTGTGCCCGCGGCATTTCCGCGGGTGCCGTATGGTAGGAAGCCGCATGGCGGGCTGTGGGGAATAATCGCCGGCCGGGTGTGACTTCCGGTCATATTCTCGTTTTCCCTCCCCTGCGATGAATCTCCGCCAACTCGAAGTCTTCCAGGCCGTCATGCAGACCGGCAACATGAGCGCGGCTGCCCGGCTGATCAACATCACACCCTCGGCGGTGAGCAAGACCATCGCGCACGCGGAACTGCAACTGGGCTACGCGCTGTTCAGCCGGGCCCGCGGGGCCCTGCTGCCCACGCCGGAGGCGCAGGCGCTGTTCACCGCCTCCAGCCAGATCCACAGCCAGCTCGACGCGCTGCGCCGCACCGCGCACAACCTGCGCCAGCCCGAGGGCGGCCTGGTGCGGCTGGCGGCGATTCCGTCCGTCACGCACGAATTCCTGCCCGCGGTGTTGGAGCGCCATGCCCAGCAATCGCCCCGGGTGCGCGTGGAAGTGCGCACCCTGCACCAGGACCAGATGGCGCAGGCGCTGCTCACCCGCTCGGTGGATTTCGCGCTGGGCTTCTACGATCACCCGCACCCGCAGCTGGAGAGCAGCATCCTGGTGAGTGGGCCGCTGTTCATCGCCGTGGCGCGGGACATCTGGCTGCGCGCGGTGCGGCTGAACCGGTCCGACCCGATCACGTTCCTGGCCAACACGCCCATGATCCAGTTGCTGGGCGACGAGCCCATGCGCCAACCCATGGCCGAACTGGCGCAGAGCCTGGGCGTGCACACCGAACTGGGTATCCAGATGCAGACCTCGCAGCTGGCCCTGGCGCTGGTCAAGCGCGGCATGGGGTGGACGGTGGTCGATTTCCTGACCGCGCGCAACCTCGACCCGGCCGCCATCACCGCGGTGCCGCTGCGCGACCTGCCACCGATGGCACTGCATGCCTACCACGCCGCCAACCGCCCGCCGGACCGCCATGCCGCCCGCATGCTGGCCCTGCTGTCGGACGTGCTCATGCAAACGATGGCGCGCGCGCCCTCCGAAGCGGCCGCGCTCTGAGCCGGCCCTTCGGTCGGCGCCAGTCGCGCGGGGGGTTTCAGGCGGTGGCGGCCCTGCGGGCGCGGCGCCGGCGCACCCAGGCCCAGCCCGCCACCAGCGCGCCCAGCGCCCACAGCGGCCACAGGCCCCAGCGCGAGACCCAATACGCGTAGGGAGTGACCGCCCCGCTGCGTCCCAGCACCTCGCCGGTCAGCACGCCGCGCACGTGCGACGGCAGGCGCTGCGTGACCACGCCCCGGTGGTCGATGATGGCGGTGGCCCCGGTGTTGGTGGCCCGCACCATGGGGCGCTCGAACTCCAGCGCACGCATGCGGCTGATGGCCAGATGCTGGTCGATGGCCACCGAATCGCCGAACCAGCCGATGTTGCTCAGGTTCACGAAGATCGTCGGCGCCTGGGCGGGGTCGGTGAAGCGCGCGCCCAGTTCTTCGCCGAACAGATCCTCATAGCAGATGTTGGGCGCGATGCGCTCGCCCGCCCAGAGGAACGGCGCCTGTCCCACGGCGCCCCGGTTGAAGTCGCCCAGCGGGATGTTCATCATCTCGGTGAACCACCGGAAGAACGGCGGGATGAACTCGCCGAAGGGCACGAGGTGGTGCTTGTCGTACTGGTACGGCGCGGCCTGCCCGGGCGCGAAGCCCATCACCGAGTTGGTGTAGCCCAGCGCCATGTCGCCCAGCGGAATGCCCAGCAGCGCTGCCTGCCGGCCGGCGCCCTGCCCCGCCGCGGGGGCCCGGGTGTAGCGCGCGGTGACCGAATCCAGGTAGCCCGGCACCAGTTGCTGCGGCAATAGCGGGATGGCCGTCTCGGGCGCCACCACCAGCGCGGCCTGGGCGCTGCGCAGCTGCTCGGCATACCAGCGCAGGGCGGTCGGCACGCCGCTGCCGGCCTGGAATTTCTCGTCCTGGGGAATGTTGCCCTGCAGCAGCGCCAGCGACAGCGGCGCGGGGCGCTGCATCGGCGTGTGGCACAGCTCGACGGCGCAGTGGCGCTGCACCGCCAGCCCGGCCCAGGCCAGCACGGCCAGGCCCACCAGGGCCCATGCCTTCAGGCTGCGCAGGTCGCTGCGCCGCCCCTGGGCCACGAGCATGGCCAGCACGGCCGCGACGCAGCCGATGCCGTACACCCCGACCGACCGCGCCAGCACGGCCAGCGGGCCTTCGATGTGTGCGTAGCCGCCGGCGCCCCATGGAAAGCCCGTCCACCACTGGCCGCGCGCCAACTCGGCCAGCAGCCAGAACGCTCCGAAAACGATAGCAGCATGCCGGCGATTTGATTGCCCCAGGGCCTTGAAACACCCTGCAGCCACCGCGTAGTAGCTGCCCAGAAACGCCGCCAGCCCCACCACCGCGAGCGCGGCCAGCGGCGCGGCCAGCCCGCCGTAGGTGTGCATGGAAATGAAGAGCCACCAGAAGGTGCCCGTCAGCCAGGCAGTGGCAAAGAGCCACCCCAGCACCGCGGCCTGCCGGGCGCTGCGGCTGGCCAGCAGCAGCCGCGCGAAACCGCCCAGGGACAGGAGTTGCAGCCACCACACCGGCTCGCCGCCGAAGGGCCAGGCGATCGAGACGGCCTGCGCCAGGCCCGCCAGCAGCGCGAGCCCCCCTGCCAGCGCCACCGGCCCGAGCGGGCCGCGGCGCGCGCCAGCGGCGCCCATCAGTGCGCAGCCCGGTCGTCTTCGGCGGGAACCGGCGACACCTTGAACCAGCGCACCGCGCCGCCCTTGGTGTGCAGCACGACGAACCGCAGGCCGCCCAGGTCGAGCGTCTCGCCGCGCTTGGGCGCACGGCCCATCTCGTGCGCGATCAGGCCGCCGATGGTGTCGAAGGGCTCGGTCCGGTCGGAGCCCGCGAGCACCGCGCCGAACGCCTCGGCCACCCGCTCGACCGGGGTGTCGCCGCTCACGCGGTAGGTGCGGTCGGCCAGGCCGAAGATGTCGCCCTCGTCCTCGGGGATGTCGAACTCGTCCTCGATCTCGCCCACGATCTGCTCCAGCACGTCCTCGATGGTGACCAATCCGGCCACGCGGCCGAACTCGTCGATCACCACCGCCATGTGGATGCGGTTCACGCGGAACTCGCGCAGCAGGTCGTTCAGCCCCTTGCTCTCCGGCACGAAGGCCGCAGGGCGCAACAGCGCGCGGATGTTCAGCTCCGGCGCGCGCTGCAGCTTGAGCAGGTCCTTGGCCATCAGGATGCCGATGATGTTCTCGCGCTCGCCCTGATAGACGGGAAACCGCGAGTGCGCGGTGTCGATCACCTGGTGCAGCAGGGCATCGAACGGCGCCTCGATGTCGATCAGGTCCATGCGCGGGGCGGCCACCATCACGTCGCTGGCCCGCATCTCGGCCATGCGCAGCACGCGCTCGAGCATCACGCGGGCATCGGCGTTGATGATCTGGTTGTCTTCGGCTTCCGCCAGGGTGGCGATCAGCTCGTCGGTCGAATCCGGGCCGGGGTGGATGAACTCGACGAGCCGCTGCAGGAACGTGCGCTTGTCCTCTCGTTCGGACGGGCGCGCGGAATGGGGGTCGGACACGGTCTTGGAATGCAGGACGTGCGGTGGTTGATCAGGCCCCAAGGATAGCGGAAGCGCCGCGCTGGCGGCCCTGCCGGGCGCCCGTTGACGTCATTCGGCCGACTGGTGGCGCCCGTCGCGCACGCCGCGCCGCACTTCCTGCAGCCCGGCCAGGAGCCGCCAGAACTGGCGGGCCTGCTTCTTGAAGCGGTAGTCCATCTCGGCGAACTGGTGCACCACCATCTGCGCCATGCGGGTGTCCAGGCCGGCGCGCGGCAGCTGCAGGTAGGCCTCGGACTCCGAGCCGTCGCGGCGCACGGTGGCGCCGGCATTGCGCGCGATTTTCAGCATGGCGGTGTTCTCGCTCAGGGCATGGATGAACACCATGCTCACGCCCTGGTTGCGCGCGTGCATCACGGCGCGATCGAACAGCCGCGCGCCGAAGCCGCGCCCCCGCGCCTGGCCCAGCACGGACACGCCGAACTCGGCGCAGCTTTGATGCTCTGGCGAATCGGCGTAGGCGAGGTGGGCGACGGCGATGAGTTCCAGCCGCCGGTTGTAGATGCCGAAGATCTCGTCGCGCACGAAATCCAGCTGGTCCACATAGCGCTGCACCTGTTCGTCGCTGGCGGCGTAGCCGAAGCGCAGGTAGCGGTCCGCAGGCTCCAGCCGCAGCAGGTGGGCGGCGATGCGCTCGCGGTGCCCGGGGCCGAGCGAGCGGATCGGCACCATGACCGGCGAGCTGCCCCGCCGGTGCGGCGGACGGGGCGCTTCGCTGCGCAGCACAGTGCCGCCTGCATCGGGGGACGCGCGAAGCCAGTCTTGGGTGGGGATCATGATGGCGAGATTTTAGGGTTTTCCCTTATATCTGACCAAACTTTTTGTTGCACTGCGGCGCGGCGGGCGAAGGCCCCCGCCTCGAAACGACGCCACCGATGGGCCCGAGGGCCTGGGCAGCTATGGATTCATGAGCGCCTGCGCGCTACACCGGCACGGCGGTGGTGGCCTTCACGCGGTCCAGCACGAAGCTCGTCTTGCAATCCTGCACGCTGGGGTGCTTGAGCAGCGTGTCCATGATGAAGCGGCTGTAGTGCGCCATGTCGGCCACCACGACGCGCAGCAGGTAGTCCATCTCGCCCGTGAGCGCGGCGCACTCCACCACCTCGGGCCAGGTCTGCACGCTGGCGCGGAACAGGTCCATGGGGTTGCGCTTGTGGCTCTCGGTGTGCTTTTCGAGGCGCACGTTCAGGTAGGCCGTGAGGCCCAGGCCCACCGACTCGGGCCGGACCAGCGCCACGTAGCGGTCGATCACGCCACTGTCCTCCAGGCGCTTGGCGCGACGCAGCACGGCGCTGGGCGACAGCCCCACCCGCTCCCCGATTTCGTCGTAGGTCTCGCGTCCGTTTACCTGTAAACAGCGCAAGATGGCGCGGTCGAGCTTGTCGAGTGCGTGGTCAGCGGTCATGGCGCAGGATTCTACGGAGCTTGGGGCCAACTGCGAAGGTGGATTCCACGGCCGCCGGATGCACGTATTTCCCGATGTGGAAGACGGCGCATCGTCGCAAAATCTCCAAAAAAGAACGGTCGTTCTTTTTTATAAGAGAGAGTGTTTTCACACCACCACCGGAGACAAACCATGTTCGTTGCATTCAGCCGCCTGCTGCGCGGTTTCGCTTTCGTCCTGGCCGCGTTCGCATTGCAGGGCTTGCAGGGCGCCAGCGCCCAGTCCGGCTACGCGCAGACCCGCTACCCCATTGTTTTGGTGCACGGCCTGTTCGGATTCGATTCCGCGCTGGGCGTGGATTACTTCTACCGAATTCCGCAGGCGCTGCAGCGCGATGGCGCCCGCGTGTTCGTGGCGCAGGTATCGGCGGCCAACAGCACCGAGGTGCGGGGCGAGCAGTTGCTGGCCCAGGTGAAGAACATCCGGGCGCTCACGGGCGCCGAGAAGGTCCATCTGATCGGCCATTCGCATGGCGGCCCGACGGCGCGGTACGTCGCCGGGGTGGCGCCGCAGTGGGTGGCGTCGGTCACCTCCGTGGGCGGCGTCAACCGCGGCTCGCGCGTGGCCGACGTGGTGCGCGGGGTCGCGCCCAAGGGCAGCGTGAGCGAGGCGGTGGCCAGCCAGGCGGCCTCGGCGCTGGTGGCGCTCATCAACCTTTCTTCGGGCGGCAGCGGCCTGCCGCAGATGCCGACGGCGGCGCTGGATTCGCTCACCACCGAAGGTTCGGCGCGCTTCAACCAGCGCTTCGGCGCGGGCGTGCCCACCAGCGGCTGCGGCGACGGGGCCGACCTGGTCAACGGCGTGCGCTACTACTCGTGGACCGGCGTGCGCACGGTCACCAACGTGCTCGATGCCAGCGACGCCCTGCTCGCCACGACCGGGCTGGTGTTCAACGAGGCCAACGACGGCCTGGTGTCGGCCTGCTCGGCGCGCCTGGGCAAACACCTGGGCGACTACCGCCAGAACCATCTGGACGAGATCAACCAACTGCTCGGCCTGCGGGACTGGCTGTCGGTGGACCCGGTCACGCTGTACCTGGACCAGGCCAACCGCCTCAAGAAAGCGGGCCTGTGACAAGCCGAACCATGACGCACCGGCCAGTGACGCGCATCCCCGGTGCGGCACTGGCGGCGTGCGGCATCGCTGCGGCCGCCGCCCTGATCTGGTGGACCGCGGGCGGCCCGGCGCAGCAGGCGCCCCGCACACCGGGCGCCGAGACCGACTCGGCCATGGCTGAGGGCACCCGCGCTCGCAGTCCGGCCACGCCGGCGGTGTGGGACGCGCCCGCACCGCCCGTGGCCGCCGCCAGTGACGACCCGCTGCTGGGACCCGGCCTGCGCGACACGCTGGAAGCCCTGCTGCACGCGGCGGGCGAAGCGCCGGAGCCCGGCCTTCTGAAAGCACGGCTGGAAGGTCTGATCGGCCAGTTCTTCCCGCCGCACGTCGCCACCCGCGCATTGGCGCTGGCCCACCGCTACGTGGACTACCGCGTGGCGCTGGGGCGGCTGCAGGCGCCCGCCGATCTGCGCGATCCCCAGGCCCTGCGCCAGGCCCTGGCCGCGCGCCAGAAGGTGCGCATGGCCGCCTTCGAGCCGGACGAGTACCAGGCCCTGTTCGCCGCGGATGCGCAGATGGACGAGTATTTGCTGTCCCGGCTGGAGATCGAGCGCGACCCGTCGCTCACGGCCGACCAGAAAAGCGCGGCCCTGCAGCAGGCCGAAAGCGCCCTCGGCCCCGCGTTGCAGGCGCAGCGCAGCGAAGCGGTGGCGCACGTGGGCCTGGCCCGGCAGACCGCGGACTTCGACGCCCAGGGCATGGACGCCACGGCCCGCTTCAGCGCGCGCAGTGCGGAATACGGCGCCGAAGCCGCGCAGCGGCTGGCCCAGATGGACACGCAGGACCGGCAATGGCAGGGCCGGCTCGACCAGTACCAGGCGGCGATGGGCTCGGGGTATTCTTCGGCCCGGCTGGCGCAACTGCGGTCGGAGCTGTTCACGCCGCAGGAGCAGCTCCGCCTGGAAGGCGCCATGGCGCTGCGGGCGCTGCCCGCACAGGTCCGCTGACCGCCGGACAACCTTCGGCTGCGGCATTGCCGCCATTCATGCAGGTTTCCTGCAAAACAGGCTCGCCGGGGGCACGATTTCGCCCGAATGCTGAGTCTCTACGGCCTAAAGTGGATGGCAGACATCCATCCACGAACGGAGACGCCAATGAACGCAGCCTTGCCCGAGCAAGCCACGCAACAGACCGCCGCCTGGGAGAACCCCATGGGCACCGACGGTTTCGAATTCATCGAATACGCCGCACCCGATCCGCAGGCCATGGGCAAGGTGTTCGAAGGCATGGGCTTCAAGCCCGTGGCACGGCACCGCCACAAGAACGTCACCCTGTACCGCCAGGGCGAGATCAACTTCATCATCAATGCCGAACCCGACAGCTTCGCGCAGCGCTTTGCGCGCATGCACGGCCCCAGCGTCTGCGCGATCGCCTTCCGCGTGCACGATGCCAAGGCCGCCTACGAGCGCGCCCTGGGGCTGGGCGCCTGGGGCTATGCCGGCACCGCCGGCCCGGGCGAGCTGAACATTCCCGCCATCAAGGGCATCGGCGACAGCCTGATCTATCTGGTGGACCGCTGGCGCGGCAAGGGCGGCGCGCAGCCCGGCGACATCGGCAACATCGGCTTCTTCGACGTGGACTTCGAGCCGCTGCCCGGCGTGTCGGCCGAAGAGGCGCTCAACCCCCACGGCCATGGCCTGACCTACATCGACCACCTGACGCACAACGTGCACCGGGGCCGCATGAACGAATGGGCCGGGTTCTACGAGCGCCTGTTCGGCTTCCGCGAGATCAAGTACTTCGACATCGAAGGCCAGGTCACCGGCGTCAAGAGCAAGGCCATGACCAGCCCCTGCGGCAAGATCCGCATCCCGATCAACGAAGAGGGCAAGGAAAAGGCCGGCCAGATCCAGGAATACCTGGACATGTACAACGGCGAGGGCATCCAGCACATCGCCATGGGCTCGGACGACCTGTACACCACGGTGGACGCGCTGCGCGGCGCCGGCGTGCGCCTGCTGGACACCATCGACACCTACTACGAACTGGTGGACAAGCGCATTCCCGGCCACGGCGAGCCGCTGGCCGAACTGCACCGACGCAAGATCCTCGTGGACGGCAAGAAGGACGCTCTGCTGCTGCAGATCTTCAGCGAGAACCAGCTCGGGCCGATCTTCTTCGAGTTCATCCAGCGCAAGGGCGACGACGGCTTCGGCAACGGCAATTTCAAGGCGCTTTTCGAGAGCATCGAGCTCGACCAGATGCGCCGGGGCGTGCTGAAGTCCGACTGAGACAGCGCCTGTAACCGAATGCAGCTTCACGGCAACGCATCTCTATACTGCGGCACGTCTTAGACCCGGAGGAGATACCGTGAAGTTATTGAACGCCAGTGCCTATCTGGGGGGTGCATTGCTGTGCATGACAGGACTTGCCGCGCACGCGCAGACCCCTTCCGCGCCGCTGAAGATCATCGTGCCCTACCCTGCGGGCGGGCCGGTCGATGCCTCGGCCCACATCGTTGCCGAAGGCGCCAAGGCGGCGCTGGGCAACGTGGCGGTGGAGAACAAGCCCGGCGCGGGCGGCAACGTCGGCGCCGATCTGGTGGCGAAAGCCCCGGCCGGCGGCAACCTGCTGGTGATGGGCGCGGTGGCCACGCATGCGGTGAACCCCTGGCTGTACAAGAACTTTCCGTACGACCCGATCAAGGACTTCAAGCCGATCGCCCTCGTCGCGCGCACGCCCAACGTGCTGGTGATGAGCGCCGAGCAGGCCAAGAGCCTGAACATCGGCAGCACGACCGAACTGGTGCAATACCTCAAGAAGCACCCGGACCAGCTCAAGTACGGCTCGGGCGGCAACGGCAGCATCGGCCACATCGCGGCCGAGATGTTCAAGTCGCTGACCAACACGCGCATGGCGCACGTGCCGTTCCAGGGTTCGTCCCCGGCGCTCAAGGCGCTGCAGGCCCAGGAAGTGAGCCTGGTGTTCGACAACCTGGCTTCGTCGCTGCCGCTCATCAAGGCGGGCAAGCTGAAGGCGCTGGGCGTGACCTCGCTGGGCCGGGACGACGACCTGCCCGACGTGCGCAGCATCAACGACGAGGTGCAGGGCTTCAACGTGGTGACGTGGTTCGGGCTGTTCGCCCCGATCGCGCTGCCCGATGCCGATGCCCGCCGCTACGCCATGGCCTTCAGCGCGGGCATGAAGTCGCCGGCCAGCACGGAGCGCTTCAAGAAGATGGGCCTCGACCCCGAGGACCTGACGCTGGAGAGCTTCGGCCAGTTCGTGCGCTCGGAGCACAGCAAGTACGGTTTTCTGATCAAGGCCGCAAAGATCAAGATGGATTAGCCGCGGCCGGGGGCAGGACGCCCGGGGCTGCGGCATGGATACAAAAACCCAAGGAGCCAAGCATGGGACAGCCCCCCGTCGTCTACGGACAATCCGATCGCCCACCCCGCGGCGACTACGCCCGCGCCAACGCCGACTACACCTGCGCGCAGGACTACGAGGCCTACACCGCGGCCGACCACGACACCTACCGGCGCCTGTACGAGCGCCAGTCGGCCCTGCTGCCGGGCCTGGCGAGCGATGCCTTCATCGAGGCCCTGCCCTCGCTCGGCGCACGCGACCGCATTCCGCGCTTCGAGGAAGTGAACGAGCGCCTGTACAAGGCCACGCGCTGGGAACTGGTGGGCGTGCCGGGGCTGATCCCCGAGGTGCCGTTCTTCACGCTGCTGGCCAACCGCAAGTTCCCGGTGACCGACTGGATCCGCACGCCGCAGGAGTTCGACTACATCGTCGAGCCCGACATCTTCCATGACCTGTTCGGCCACGTGCCGCTGCTGTTCAACCCGGTCTTCGCCGACTACGTGCAGCGCTACGGCCAGGGCGGCCTCAAGGCCCACGGCCTGGGCGCCTGCGAGCTGCTGTCGCGCCTGTACTGGTACACGATCGAGTTCGGCCTGATCCGCCAGGACGACGGCCTGCGGGCCTATGGCGCCGGCATCCTGAGCTCTTCGGGCGAGCTGGCCCATTCGGTGCGCAGCCCCGAGCCGCAGCGCATTCCGCTGCAGCTGGAGCGCACCATGCGCACGCGCTACAAGATCGACACCTACCAGCAGACCTACTTCATCATCGACAGCTTCCAGCAGCTGTTCGACATGACCGCGGCCGACTTCGCCCCGATCTACGAGCGCCTAAAAGGCCAGGCCGAGTTCGCGGCCGACGAGCGCGAGGCCATGCCGGCCTGACGGCGCGCACCCGGCCGGCCGCCGCTTCTTCGCACGCGGCGGCATGGCTTCGCGCCGGGGGAGGGGCGGCCCCGTGCGGCTGCGGATGATCGACTCCGTCATCCGCCGCAAGGTCCAACTGGCGCCCAGCGCGAGGCACATTGGCGGCGGATTCCCCGAGGAATCCATCCATGTCGCGCATTTCTGGCATTTCGTCACCGCTGCGTCCCGCACCGGGCATCGTCGTCGATCCCTCGCCGGGGCTGCTGACGCCCGTCGCGCCCGTCCGGCGCAGGCGCCAACCGCCCTCCGCCGAACCAACGCTGCCCGAACTGGCCCGGCGCCTGTCGTCCGCCCCGTCGATGCCGCCGCGTGCGCCCCTGCACGTGGTGCGGCATTCGCTGCTGCCGCCGCAGTTCCAGTCGCCCCAGCGGCCCGGCACCGAGCCGCCCGAGACCTACCAGCGCCATTCGAAGCTGCCGCCCCAATACCAGTCGCCGCTGCGCCAGAGCTTTCTGCCGCCCCAGGCGTACCAGTCACATTCGGCGATGAACACGTTCCAGTCGCCCTATGCGCCCGCGCCGCAAGGGGCGTTCGGCAGCTCGGTGCTTCCCCCGGCCCCAGCGCCGCATGACCCCGCCCGGCCGGAGGCCGCCGCACAGCGGCCCCCGCGGGTGTCGGTGCTGCCGCAGGTGCGCCCCTCCATCCTGCAGGGCGCCAGCCCGCGCCCGCAGGGGCCCCGCCCTTCGGTGCTGCCCCAAAGACCGTCCTTCCAGAGCAGCGGTAGTGGCAGCAGCGCCGCCAGCGGCTCGGCCTCCGCCCAGGCGCCCATGGAACCGCGGTATTCGGTGCTGCCGGCCAAGCTGCAGGCGGCGTCGGCGGCCTTCCAGTCCGTGGCCCACGCCGCCGTGGCCATCGGCCTGGAGAGCGCCAACACCGTGCAGATCACCACCGCCGCGCAGGCCCAGCAGGTGCTGGCCCGGGTGCAGCGCCTGGCCACCCAGGCCGCACCGGCCTTGCATGCGCTGTCCGGCGCGCTCCAGCACATGGTGGAGAACAAGACGCGGCTGTCGCAGGAGATCCGCGAAGAACTGGCCGACATCGGCCAGTCGCTGCTGACCACCGGCCAGTCGCTGCAGAAGTTCCTGAACCACACCCTGGGACGGTTCGCCCCGCAAACCATGCCGCCCGCGGAGCCGCCGGCCGAAACCCCGGCCGACGCGGCCGCCGCTGCCGAAACGGCCGCCGTGGCCGAAACCACCGCCAAGGCCGAAGCGGAGGCCGCCGCCGCTCCACCGCCGCCCCCGCCTCCGCCTCCGCCGCCCAAGGCGCACCTCAAGCCCCGCCCGCAAAAGCACCCTGCCGCCAAGCCGGCGCTGCACCCGGTCCCCGCCGCGCCGGCGCCAGCGGCCAAACCGGTGCCGGTCCATGTGATGGCCATCTCCACCGAAGAAGGCCGGGCGGCGCTGCGCGCGGGCTTCGGCACGCCCGAATCCGCCGATGCGGGCCTGCGGGAAATCGCCCTGGCATTCAAGGCCGCGCAAAACGGCTCGGCGGACGACAAGCGGGCTTTCCAGCTGGCCTACCAGGACCGGCTCACGCTGCCGGACGATTTCAGCAGCGGCAACGTGGCCGCCGTGAAGCAGCTCAAGCGACTGCTGGCCGGCGTCAACGTGGCCTATGTGTCGCCGCAGTACGGCAAGGACATGGGCGTGGGATCGGACGACTTCAACGCGCGGCGCTCCGCGGCGGCCGCGGCGTAGAAGCAGGCGGCAATGCCCTGCGGCCTACGGGGCCGCGATGAGGTCCAGGCACTCCCGCACCACCGGCGGATGGAATGCCATCTGCACGTGCGCCAGGCCCTCGCGAAGGCGGTTGTCCGCGCCGTCCAGGGTGGCCGTGGCGGCCGGGTACACCGCGTTGTCGCAGTTGGAATAAAAGCAGGTGAACAGCGCCGCGCGCCCGCGCGGCTCGTCCTGCGCCAGCTGCCGCAGCCATTCGCCCCCGGGCACCATCTGCCGGCCGTTGGCGGACCGGCTGAACCGCGCCGCCCACGCGCCCTGGTGGGGCGAGCCCAGCGTGATCACGCGGTGCACGCGCGCATCGGCCTGCCGCGCCCGCAGCCACGCCCGCACGGCCAGACCGCCCATGCTGTGGCCCACAACGACCGGAGGGCGGCCCGTGGCGGCGGTGACCCGGCGCACCGCCTCGTCCAGCGTGTCCACATAGTCGTCGATGGCGCCGAACGCGGGCTCCATCGTCACCGCCACGAACGGGTGGCCGCGGCTGCGCAGCACCTTCATCCAGGGCGTCCAGAACCCGCGGTTGCAGATGAAGCCGTGCACCAGCACCACGCCGCGCGCGGGCGGCGGGCCGCCGGTGACGGGGGGCGGCAGCCAGTCGGGCACGGCGGTGGAGCGAAACGGCTGCCACCATCCGAACACCACGCTGGCCCAGCGCGCCTCGGCCGACCAGGCGCGCACCACCTGCGCCAGCGACGGCACCGGCACCCCGTCGGCCCGGCTGGCCTGCCGGTTCACGCGGACCATGCACACGAACTGCAGCCCCATGAACAGCCGCAGCAGCAGCATCACCGCGGCCAGGCCCGCCACCGCCCGCAGGGGCGAGTGGGGCCATTGCCACACCAGCCAGCCGGCGGCCAGCAGCAGGTTGCACACCACCATTCCGCGTTGCCATCGTGCATTGGTCAAGACCGGTGCTCCTGAAAAAAACGAGTCCGCATCATGTCACTTGCGGGACGGGCATAGGACAAGCCCCCTGGACAGGGCGCGAGCCGCTTCCACAATCGTGCCCACCTCCACCCGCGCACGAAAGGGACGACCGCATGGAACGGATCTGGCTGAAAAACTACCCTCCCGGGGTGCCGCACAGCGTGGAGCCCGAGCAGTACCGCTCGCTGCCGCACCTGTTCGAGGAGTCGTTCCGCAAGCATGCCGACCGCCCCTTCTCGGTCTGCATGGACCGGTGGATGACCTACGGCGAACTCGACCGCCTGTCGGCCCAGCTCGGCGCCTGGCTGCAGGGCCAGGGACTGGAGCCCGGGGCGCGCGTGGCCATCATGCTGCCCAACGTGCCGCAGTTCGGCGTGACCATGGCGGGCGTGCTGCGCGCCGGCTACACCTGCGTGAACGTGAACCCGCTGTACACCGCACGGGAGCTGGAGCACCAGCTCAAGGATTCCGGCGCCACCGCCATCGTGATCCTGGAGAACTTCGCCCACACCCTGGCCGAGGTGATCGACCGCACCGCCGTGCGGCACGTGTGCGTTGCCAGCATGGGCGACCTGCTGGGCGCGGCCTTCGGGCGCTGGATCACGTTCGCCGTGCGCCACCTGGCCAAGATGGTGCCGGCCTACGAGATTCCGCTCACCAACGGCCGCCAGGTGGTGCCGTTCAACAAGGCGCTGGCCCTGGGCGAGCGGCGCACGCTGGCGCCCAGCCACGCCACGCTGGATTCCACCGCCTTCCTGCAGTACACCGGGGGCACCACGGGGCTGTCGAAGGGCGCGGTGCTCACGCACCGCAACATCGTGGCCGCCACGCTGCAGGCCGAGGCGTGGTTCACGCCCGCGCTGTCCAAAGTGGGAGACGTGCGCCATGCCAACAGCATCGCGGCGCTGCCTCTGTACCACATCTTCGCGCTCACGCTGTGCCTGCTGGCGATCCGCCAGGGCTCGCACCTCACGCTGATCCCCAACCCGCGCGACATTCCGAAATTCGTCGCGGTGCTGAAGAAGCGGCCCTTCCACATGCTGCCGGCGGTCAACACGCTGTTCAACGCGCTGCTGCACAACCCGCAGTTCGCCGCGCTCGATTTTTCGCACCTGTGCGTGTCGCAGGCCGGCGGCATGGCCGCTTCGGAGGGCACGGCGCGCCAGTGGCAGAAGGTGACGGGCAGCACCATGATCGAGGGCTGGGGCATGAGCGAGACCTGCGCCATCGGCACCAACAACCCGGTGAACAACACGCAGTTCACCGGCACCATCGGCCTGCCCCTGCCGGGCATCGACATCGCCATCAAGGACGATGCCGGCGAGAGCCTGCCCATCGGCCAGTCCGGCGAGATCTGCATCCGCGGCCCCAACGTAATGACCGGCTACTACCAGCAGCCCGAGGAGAACGCCAAGGCCTTCACGGCGGACGGTTTCATGCGCACGGGCGACGTCGGCATCATGGACGAGGCCGGCTACACCCGCATCATCGACCGCAAGAAGGACATGATCCTGGTGAGCGGCTTCAACGTGTTCCCCAACGAACTGGAGCAGGTGATCTCGCTGTGCCCCGGCGTGCTGGAATGCGCGGCCATCGGCGTGCCGGACGAGAAACAGGGCGAGGCCATCAAGGTGTTCGTGGTGAAAAGCGACCCGGCGCTGTCGGAGGAAGACGTGGAGCGCTACTGCCACGAGCACCTCACCGGCTACAAGCGGCCCCGGCACATCGAGTTCCGCGATGCGCTGCCCAAGACGAACGTGGGCAAGATCTTGCGCCGGGAACTGCGCAGCTGACTGAGTCCGGCCGGCGCACGCCGGACCGTGGCAGCCCGCGGCGGATGACGCGCCGCCCGGACGGGTGGCACGCGGAAGTAACAGCTGCATCCGCTGATTTCAGCCCGCCCGGGTCCCGTTGCCGGTCTCCCGCAGGCCGGCAAACACCCGTTCGCCCTCCTTCAGCCGGCCCGCGCCCCTGTGCGCGCACCCCGTTTCTTTTCCGGCCGCAGCTGCCCGCCGGCCCCCTTCCCAAGCACCACTGCCCCCTGGGCTCAGGGATAATCCCCACGCGCAAACGTTTGCGCAAACGTTTGCTTTCGCTACCATGGCGGTCCGCGGCGGTTTTTCCGGATGGCGATCAGGGCTCTTTCGACAGCCCCATCGGGTCCGCAACCGGCGCATTCCGTATCCCGACAACGCCTTTTCCAGGAGACACCATGCCCTTGACCCGCCGCTCCGTTCAAACCGCCGCCGCCCTCGCCGTGCTGGGGGGCCTGCTGGCCTCGCCCGCGTTCGCGCAGGACAAGCCCAAGATCGCGCTGGTGATGAAATCGCTGGCCAACGAGTTCTTCCGCACCATGGAAGACGGCGCCAAGGCGCACCAGAAGGCGCATGCCAGCGAATACACGCTGGTGGCCAACGGCATCAAGAACGAGACGGACACTGCCGCGCAGATCAAGATGATCGAGCAGGCCGTGGCGCAGAAGGTCAACGCCATCGTGCTGGCGCCGGCCGATTCCAAGGCGCTGGTGCTGGCCGTCAAGGCCGCGGTGGACAAGGGCATCCTGGTGGTGAACATCGACAACCGCCTGGACACCGACGCACTCAAGGAAAAGAACCTGACCGTGCCCTTCGTCGGCCCCGACAACCGCGCGGGTGCCAAGCTGGTGGGCGACTACCTGGCCAAATCGATCAAGGCGGGCGACAAGGTCGGCATCATCGAAGGCGTGTCGACCACGTTCAACGCGCAGCAGCGCACGCTGGGCTTCCAGGATGCGATGAAGGCCGCCAACATCAAGGTGGTGGGCGTGCAGTCCGGCCAGTGGGAGATCGAGAAGGGCAACACGGTCGCCGCCGGCATGCTGCGCGAGCACCCCGACCTGGTGGCGCTGCTGGCCGGCAACGACAGCATGGCGCTGGGCGCGGTGGCCGCGGTGAAGGCCGCCGGCAAAGTCGGCAAGGTGCAGGTGGTGGGCTACGACAACATCAACGCGATCAAGCCCATGCTGGCCGATGGCCGCGTGCTCGCCACGGCCGACCAGTACGCCGCCAAGCAGGCCGTGTTCGGCATCGAGCTGGTGCAGAAGGCCCTGGCCGCCAAGACGCCGCAGGCCCAGTTGCCGGCCGAGGTCAAGACCGAGGTGGTGCTGGTCACCAAGGACAGCAAGTAAGCGCGCCCGCAGCGCCTGCCGACCTCCTCGCCTGCCGCCTTTGACCTGAGGACCGACCCCGTGCCCCCTTTGCCGCCCGCCGCCGCGCCCGCGTCCGCCCCCCTGCTGGAGATGATCGGCGTGGGCAAGGACTACCACGCCACCACGGTGCTCCACACGGTGACGCTGTCGCTGCATGCGGGCGAGGTGCTGGCCCTCACCGGGGAGAACGGCGCGGGCAAGAGCACGCTGTCCAAGATCCTGTGCGGGCTGGAGCCGGCCTCGCGCGGCAGCATGCGGCTCGCGGGCCACCCCTACGCGCCCGCCTCGCGCCGCGACGCCGAGGGCCAGGGCGTGCGCATGGTCATGCAGGAGCTGGGCTTGATTCCCACGCTCACCGTGGCCGAGAACCTGCTGATGGGCCGCCTGCCGCACCGCGCGGGCTGGCTGCGCCGCGGCGCCCTGCATGCGGCGGCCCGCACGCAACTGGCCAAGATCGGCCTGACCGACATCGACCCGGCCACGCCGGTCGCGCGCCTGGGGCTGGGGCAGCAGCAGATGGTGGAGATCGCCCGCAACCTGCACGACGACACGCGCGTGCTGGTGCTGGACGAGCCCACCGCCATGCTCACGCCGCGGGAGACCAATTACCTGTTCGAGCAGATCGCGCGGCTCACGGCGCGCGGGGTGGCGATCGTCTACGTGTCGCACCGGCTGGAGGAACTGCGCCGCATCGCCGACCGCGTGGCCGTGCTGCGCGACGGCGCGCTGGTGGATGCCCGCCCCATGGCCGGCCTGAGCGAGGCCGATCTGGTGCAGCGCATGGTGGGCCGCGCGGTGAGCGACCTGGAACACCGCCCACGCCGCCAGGCCGGCCCGGTGGTGCTGCGCACCGAGGGCCTGGGCCGGGGCACGGCGGTACAGGACGTGAACCTGGAGCTGCGCGCGGGCGAGGTCTTCGGCATCGCCGGCCTGGTGGGCTCGGGCCGCACCGAGCTGCTGCGCCTGCTGTTCGGCGCCGACCGGGCGGACCGGGGCACGGTGGTGCTGTCCGAAGGACATGATCCAAATCGGCCTCCAGCACAATCAGTACTAGGGCATACCGCTACAAATTCAATAGCAAAAGATTCCCACGAGCCGCGCGAACGCCGCATTCCGCGCGGCTTCGCCTCGCCGATGCAGGCCATCGCGGCGGGCATCGGGCTGGTGGCGGAGGACCGCAAGTCGCAGGGCCTGCTGCTCACGCAGCCGATCCGCGTGAACGCCACGCTCTCCGACCTGTCGGCCGTCTCGCGCCTGGGCTGGCTGCGCCGGGCGCACGAAAGCAGCGTGGTGCAGGGTTTCATCCGCACGCTGGGCGTGCGTTGCCGCGGGCCCGAGCAGCCCGTGGGCCAGCTGTCGGGGGGCAACCAGCAGAAGGTGGTGTTCGCCCGCTGGCTGCACCGCGACGGCCGCGTGCTGCTGCTGGACGAGCCCACGCGCGGCGTGGACGTGGGCGCGCGCGCCGACCTGTATGCCGAACTCGACCGCATGGCGGACGCCGGGCGCGCGCTGTGCATGGTGTCTTCCGACCTGCGCGAACTGATGGCCATGGCCGACCGCATCGGCGTGATGAGCGCCGGGCGCCTGGTGGCCGTGTTCGAACGCGGCCAGTGGACCGAACAGTCCCTGCTCGCGGCCGCTTTTTCCGAACCCGGCGGCCGCACGGCCGCCCAAAAACCCCTTTCCGCATGAACACCCCCGCACCGGCGCCCCAGGCCGCCGCCCCTTCTTCTTCCGCCGCCACATCCGCCTCCGTCTGGCGCACGCAACTGGGCACCTTCCTGGGGCTGGCGGCCGTGCTGGTCGGCATGGTCGTGCTGTTTTCGTGGATGTCCGAGTACTTCTGGAGCCGCGAGACCTTCGTCACCATCGCCAACGAGATCCCGGCGCTGGCCGTGATGGCGGTGGGCATGACGTTCGTGCTCATCATCGCGGGCATCGACCTGTCGGTGGGCTCGGTGATGGCGCTGTCGGCGGCCACGTCGGCCGCCGCCATCCTGCAGTGGAAATGGAGCGTGCCGGCCGCGGCCGCGCTGGCGCTGGCCACCGGCCTGATCTGCGGCACGGTGACCGGTGCGGTGTCGGTGGCCTGGCGCCTGCCCTCGTTCATCGTCTCGCTCGGCATGCTGGAGGCGGTGCGCGGCGGCGCCTACGTGGTGACCGATTCGCGCACGCAATACGTGGGCGATGCGATCTCCTGGCTGTCGGCACCCGTGGCGGGCGGCGTCTCGGTGGCGTTCGTGCTGGCCCTCGTGCTGGTGGTGGTGGCGCAGCTGGTGCTGTCGCGCACGGTGTTCGGCCGGTGCCTGGTGGGCATCGGCACCAACGAAGAGGCCATGCGCCTGGCCGGCGTGGACCCGCGCCCCATCCGCATCGCGGTGTTCGCGCTCACCGGCCTGCTGGCCGGGCTGGCGGGGCTGATGCAGTCCGCGCGCCTGGAAGCGGCCGACCCCAATGCCGGCACCGGCATGGAGCTGCAGGTGATCGCCGCCGTGGTGATCGGCGGCACCAGCCTGATGGGCGGGCGCGGCTCGGTCATCACCACCGCGTTCGGCGTGCTCATCATCGCGGTGCTGGAGGCAGGCCTGGCGCAGATCGGCGCGAGCGAGCCGAGCAAACGCATCATCACCGGCTGCGTGATCGTGGCCGCCGTGATCGTCGATACCGTGCGCCAGCGCCGGGCAGCCGTTTAATCCCACGGCCGTCCCGCACCTGCACCCCTGACCCCATGGCCACCATCAAGGACGTCGCCCGCCGTGCCGAAGTGTCGGTAACCACCGTGTCGCACGTGGTCAACGGCACGCGCCACGTGAGCGCCGAGGGCCGCGCGCGCGTGGAGGCCGCGATCCGCGAGCTGGGCTACGTGCCCAGCGCCATCGCGCGCAGCCTCAAGCGCAACCACACGCGCACCCTGGGCATGCTGATCCCCAACAGCTCCAACCCGTACTTCGCCGAGGTGGTGCACAGCGTGGAGGACCGCTGCTTCGGCGCGGGCTACAACCTCATCCTGTGCAACACCAACGACGAGGCACAGCGCCAGGCCTCCTACCTGCAGGTGCTGGCCGAGCGGCGCATCGACGGGCTGATCGTGGTCTCGACCGGGCACGACGCCACGCTGGCGCGGCAGCTGGAAAACCTTTCGATCCCCACCGTGCTTGTGGACCGCGAGATCGAGGTGCCCCAGCCGCCCTGCGACCTGGTGGAAACCGCGCATGCCCAGGGCGGGCGGCTGGCCACCCGCCACCTGCTGGACCTGGGACACCGCCGCATCGCCTGCATCGGCGGGCCGCAGGGGCTGGCGCCCAGCGAGCAGCGCATCGCGGGATGGCGCGAGGCGCTGGCCGAGGCCGGTGCGTCCTCCGAAGGCATGCTGTCGCACGGCAACTTCACCAGCCAGAGCGGCTACGAGGCCATGCAGGCGCTGTTCCGTGCTCCTTCCGCACCGAGCGCCGTCTTCGTGTGCAACGACCTCATGGCCATGGGCGCGTTGTGCGCCGCGAACGAGCGGCAGCTGCGCATTCCCGATGCCCTGTCGGTCGTCGGCTTCGACGACATCGAACTGGCCGCCTTCACCAGCCCACCGCTCACCACCGTCGCCCAGCCCAAGCTGCGCATCGGCAGGCTGGCGGTGGACATGCTGCTCGAACGCATCGACGGCAAGCGGCAGGAGCCGCGCCAAATGCTGCTGCAACCCGAACTGCGCGTGCGGGCCTCCACGGCCCGGTACCTTTTTTCCTGACCCCAGCCCGGCTTCTTTCCCTTCCGTCCGCCCCTTCTTTCTGCTTCTCTTCGTCCCTTTTCTCCCGCGCATGAACGCCGCCCCTCCTTCCCGCCCCCGCATCGCCGTCGTCGGCAGCCTCAACATGGACCTGGTGCTGCGCGTGCCCCAGGCGCCCGGCGCCGGCGAAACCGTCATGGCGCATTCGCTGAACCACATTCCCGGCGGCAAGGGCGGCAACCAGGCCGTGGCGTGCGCCCGCCTGGGCGCGGACGTGCACCTGTTCGGGCGCGTGGGCGCCGACGGCAACGGCCAGGCGCTGCGGGCGGCGCTTGACGCCGACGGCATCGACCACTCGGGCGTGCAGACCGACGACAGCGCCCCGACCGGCGTGGCCGCCATCGTGGTGGACGACGCGGCGCAAAACCGCATCGTCGTGGCCGCCGGGGCCAACCTGCGGTTCGTGCTGGACCCCGCCACGCTGGCGCCCGCGCTGCAGGGTGCGGCCTGCCTGGTCGCCCAGTTCGAAGTGCCGCTGCCCCAGGTGCTGGCCGCCGCCGCCCAGGCGCACGCCGCCAGTTGCCGCGTGGTGCTGAACCCCTCGCCCATGCAGCCCCTGCCCGATGCGCTGTGGCCGCTGGTGGACACACTGGTCGTGAACGAGGTCGAGGCCGCCGCCCTGGTGGGTGGTGCTGTCCAGACCCCGGACGAGGCGGCGCACGCCGCCCGGCGGCTGCGCGCGCGCGGCCCGGCGCGCGTCGTCGTCACGCTCGGCGCCGCCGGCGCCGTGGCGGCCGATGCCTATGGCTGCCGCCACCACCCGGGCATGGCCGTGCAGGCCGTGGACACCACCGCCGCCGGAGACACCTTCCTGGGGGCGCTCGCCGTCTCGCTGGGACGGGGCGAGGCGCTCGATCCGGCCGTGCAGGGCGGCATCCGTGCCGCGGCGCTGTGCGTGACCCGGCCCGGCGCCCAACCCTCCATTCCCACGCGCGACGCCGTCGCCACCAGCCCCCGCCCACCCGACTGGAGATTGCTATGAAACGCCGCGCTTTGCTGCACGCCGAACTCTCGCATGCCATCGCCTGCATGGGCCACGGCGACATGCTGGTCATCGGGGACGCCGGCCTGCCCATTCCCCCCGGGCCGCGCCGTATCGACCTGGCCGTCACGGCCGGCATCCCCGCCGTGGACGAGGTGCTGTGCGCCGTCCTCTCCGAACTGCAGGTGGAACGCGCCATCGTCGCCACCGAAGCCGTGGAACGCGCCGAAGGCCAGTTGCCGGACTGGTGCCTGCTGCCCGTGGCGCCCGAGACCGTGCCGCACGAGGAATTCAAACGGCTGTGCCAGCAGGCGCGGGTGATGGTGCGCACCGGCGAATGCACGCCCTATGCGAATGTCATACTCATCGCCGGCGTGACGTTCTAGACGGCCCGGGGCGGCGCGCCATGAAAGCCACCGCCATGCCCCCCCTTTCGACGCCCTCCGGGCCCGCGCCCCTGCCCCCTGGCATGACCGTGCTGGAGCGCGGCTGGCTGTCGGCCAACAACATCGTGTTCATCGGCGCCGGGCACACGGCGGTGGTGGACACCGGCTACTGCACCCATGCCGCGCAGACCGTCGCGCTGCTGCAGGGCGCACTGCACGGCCGCGCGCTGGACCGCGTGCTCAACACCCACCTGCACAGCGACCACTGCGGCGGCAACGCCGCGCTGCAGGCGGCCTGGCCCGCCCTCGGCACCTTCATTCCCCCGGGCCAGGCGGCCCACGTGCGCCAGTGGGACGCCAACGCCCTGAGCTACACGCCCACGGGCCAGGACTGTCCGCCGTTTCGCATGGACGGCGTGCTGCAGCCGGGCACTGAAGTGATGCTCGGCGACCGGGCCTGGCAGGTGCATGCGGCCCCCGGGCACGACCCGCATTCGATCGTGCTGTTCGAGCCGGTGGACGCCGTGCTGATCTCGGCCGATGCGCTGTGGGAGAACGGCTTCGGCGTGGTCTTTCCCGAACTGGAGGGCGACAGCGCCTTCGCCGACGTGGCGGCCACGCTCGACCTGATCGAGTCGCTGGCGCCGCGCACCCTCGTTCCCGGGCACGGCCGCGTCTTCACTGGCCTCGCCCCGGCGCTGGACACCGCCCGCCGGCGGCTGGACGGCTTCGTGCAGGCGCCCGAAAAGCACGCGCGCTACGCCGCCAAGGTGCTCGTCAAGTACAAGCTGCTGGAGTGGCAGCAGGCCGAGGCGGAGCGGCTCTGGGCCTGGGCCGCCGCGACGCCGTACTTCGCGCTGCTGCACGCGCGCTACTTCGCCGACCAGCCGCTGCAGGCCTGGATGGAAGGCACGGTGCAGGACCTCGTGCGCTCGGGCGCGGCCGCCCTCCAGGGCACGCAGATCCACAACCGGTAGGGCAGAAGGCGCGCCCCCCGGCCTTGCTGGCGCGACACGCCCGTGCCGGGGCCGCTTGCACCTCCCACCCCTCGCCCGGTGCACCTCCCGTGCGCAATTTGTGGCGGAAATCTTACAAATTGTCAGATTCCACGCCGCGCCTCTGTCAGACAACACCTTAACGAGAGTGATTCGTATCAATAATCGCGGCTGTTTTTGGTTCTGACAACAAAATGAAACACTCCAACCCCGTCAAGAAACCCCGCAGCCTCCGTCTGGCCGAGGGCGTTGCCGCCAGCCTCTCCACCGCCGTGCTGCTGCCTTGGGCCGCCATGGCCCAGACCGCACCGCCGCAGGACGCCACCGTCCTGCCGACCGTGACGGTGCAGGACCAGGCCATCGATCCCAACCCCAACGCCGAAGTGGGCGCGCCCTACAAGGCCAAGACCTCGGCCGACGTGCGCCACACGCGGCCCCTGGCGGAAACGCCCCAGACCATCTCGGTGGTGACCAAGGCCGCGATCGACGACTCCGGCTTCACCGACCTCAAGCAGATCCTCGCGGCCCAGCCCGGCATCACCCTGGGCACGGGCGAGAACGGCAACGCCTTCGGCGACCGCTACATCATCCGCGGCCAGGAAGCCCGCAGCGACGTTTTCGTGGACGGCCTGCGCGACCCCGGCATGACGACCCGCGAGAGCTTCGCCATCGAGCAACTCGAAATCACCAAGGGCCCAAACTCGACCTTTGCCGGCCGCGGCTCGGCCGGTGGCGCGATCAACGCCATCACCAAGCAGGCCACGCTGGACTACGACTTCTCGCGCGTCTCCGTGGGCGCGGGCAGCGACGGCTACCGCCGCGCCACGCTTGATGCCAACAAGGGCTTCTCGGACCAGTTCGCGCTGCGCGCCAACGCGCTCTACAGCACCGAAGGCGTGCCGGACCGCGACCCGTCCAAGCGCCGCCGCGAGGGCCTGGCGCTGTCGGGCCTGTGGGAAGCCAATGCCAACCTGTCGGTCACGCTGGACTACTACGGCCTGCGCGCCAGGGACAAGTACCCCGACCTGGGCAGCTACCTGCTCGGCACGGTGCCCAACCGCGTGCCCGCCACCGGCGTGCCCTTGTACGCGCAGAACCAGGACTTCCTGAACTCCGACGTGGACGCCCTGACGGCACGCGTCAAGTGGCGCATCGCGCCGGACAAGACCCTCACCAGCCTGACGCGCTACGGCACGTCCGACAACGGCTACGTGGTCACCGGCGCCTCGGGCGGCACGCGCTACAGCAACGGCACGCCGTTCACCAGCGCCTCGCTGAGCACGCACAACGGCTGGCAGGAAGTGAAGTACTTCGCCCACCAGACCAACCTGCGCTGGGACACCGAGATCGCCGGCAAGAAGAACGAACTCATCTTCGGCCTCGAATACACGGACCACCAGGTGACACGCGGCAACTACGCCGTCACCAACACCGGCGCATTCAACTGCCGCACGCAGGCGGGCACGGGCGCCAACACGGCCTATTGCCTCTCGGGCCCCACGGGCGCCGTCACGCCGGGCCTGAACTCCATCATGGGCCGGCAGATCGCCCAGACGCCCTGGGCCAACGACTGGCAGGTCAAGAGCTTCGCGCTCAGCGCCATGGACACGGTGGACCTGACCGACAAGTGGACGGTGTTCGGCGGCGTGCGCGCCGACTACACCGACTTCAGCCTTGTCACGCGCAACGCCGCCACGGCCGCGCAGACGGGCAACTACGCCTATACCGATACCCTGCTCAACGGCCACCTGGGCGTGTCGTACAAGATCAACCCCATGGGCATTGTGTACGCCAGCTACGGCTCGGCCCAGGACATCAACGGCGGCGAATCCGACACCGGCACCAGCAGCGGCTACGGCGGCCTGGTGGTCTACAACGGCAGCGCCGCCGGCGCCAAGCCCGAGACCTCGCGCAACCTGGAAATCGGCACCAAGTGGAACCTGCTGGACAACAAGCTGCTGTTCACGGCCGCGGCGTTCCAGACCACCAAGTCCGACGTGATGGAGGGCGCCAACTACGACTCGCTGGGCACCTTCAACACCGGCAAGAACCGCGTGCGCGGCGTCGAATTCGGCCTGGTGGGCAACGTGACCTCCCAGTTCACGGTGCAGGCCGGCGTGGCGTTCATGAAGTCCAAGGTGCTCAAGTCGGCCACGGCGGCCAACGTGGGCCTGCCGCTGTCGAACTTCGCCGACCGCTCGTTCTCGGTGCAGGGCAAGTACCAGCTGACCCCCGCGCTGTCCGTGGGCGCCACGGCACGGCACGAAAGCGACCGCTGCGGCGGCCAGCCCGACACCGGCGCGAGCTACACCAACGGCACCTGCGCGCAGCCCGTGCCCTCGTTCACCGTGTACGACCTGTTCGCTTCGTACCGCCTGAACAAGCACGCCGACATCCGCATCAACGTGCTCAATGCCGGCGACAAGGACTACTACACGGCGGTGTACCGCTCGGGTTCGTTCCTGTACAAGGGCGACGGGCGGGCGGTGCGCGTCACGCTCGACTACGAGTTCTGATCCACGCGCTGGCAACGGCGCCCCGGGTCTGATCCAATGCCGGGCTCTGCCCGGCATTGCCGCTTTCAACGATGACTCCAGCCCTTCCCTCCACCGCACCGCCTCCGCCGCCGGACCGCATTCCGCCCGGCGTGCACGGCGCGCTCGACTACGCACTGCTCGCACCGAAGCACATGGACGCCGCGCACCATGCCTACATCGCGGGCGGCAGCGGCCTGGGCACGTCGGCACAGGCCAACCGGCGCGCCTTCGACGGCTGGGCCGTGCTGCCGCGGCTGCTGCGCGACGTGCGCCACGGCCATGTGCGGGCGGTGGTGGGCGGCGAGGCCTGGGAGCACCCGCTGGCCCTGGCGCCGGTGGCGTTCCAGGCCCTGGCGCACCCGCACGGCGAGATCGCCACCGCGCGCGCCGCCGAGGCCACCGGCACCTGCCTGGTCGCCAGCACCCTGTCGTCCCGCACGCTCGAATCGATCGCGCAGGCCAGCGGCCCGGCGCGCTGGTTCCAGCTGTACTTCCAGCCGCGGCGGGAGGACACGCTGCAGCTGGTTCGCCGCGCCGAGGCGGCCGGCTACCGCGCGATCGTCGTCACGCTGGACGCGGCCCTGCAGACCGCCGGCCGCCAGGCACTGGCGGCGGGCTTTCGTATGCCGCTGACCTGCGTGGCCGAGAACCTGCGCGACCAGCCCCCGATGGAGCCGCCCGCCCCGCAGCCGGGCCAGGGCCGGGTCTTCCATGCCATGCACTTCGCGCCCACCTGGGCCGACCTGGATTGGCTGATGGCGCAGACGCACCTGCCCGTCTGGGTCAAGGGCGTGCTGCACCCCGACGACGCCACCGCCTTGCAGGCCCGGGGCGTGGCGGGCATCGTCGTCTCCAACCACGGTGGGCGCGGCCTGGACGGTGCCCCCGCCAGCCTGCAGATGCTGCCCGCCGTGCGGGCGGCGGTGGGCACCGGCTGGCCCGTGCTGTTCGATGGCGGCATCCGGAGCGGCACCGACGTGTTCAAGGCGCTGGCGCTCGGCGCCGATGCCGTGCTGATCGGCCGGCTGCAGGTCTATGCGCTGGCCGTGGCCGGCGCGCTGGGCGTGGCCCACCTGCTGCGCCTGCTGATCGAAGAACTGCAGGCCTGCATGGCGCTGGCCGGCTGCGCCACGCTGGCCGACATCGGCCCGGGCGCGCTCGTGGCCCAGCCGCCGGCCTTTCCCTCCTTGTCCGAAGAAACGCCATGCTGATCACCCTCGAACACGTTCTGGACCCGGACGAAGTCCGTCACTTCCGACAGCGCCTGGATGGCGCCGACTGGCGCAGCGGCAGCGCCACCGCGGGCACGCTGGCGCGGTCGGTCAAGCGCAACGAACAGCTCGACGACGCCAGCGAGGTGGCGGTGGAACTGGGCCAGCACCTGCTGCGGGTGCTGGGCCGCCACCCGACCTTCATCGCGGCCGCCCTGCCGCGCAGGATCCACCCGCCGAAGTTCAACCGCTACGCCGACGGCGGCACCTATGGCGCGCACGTGGACAGCGCCGTCATGCAGTGGCCCGGCACGCAGCAGTCGATGCGCACCGACGTGTCGGCCACGCTATTCCTCTCCGATCCGCACGAATACGACGGCGGGGAGCTGGAGATCGAAGGCCCGTTCGGTGTGCAGGGCGTCAAGCTCGAAGCCGGCGACCTGGTGCTCTACCCTTCCAGCAGCCTGCACCGCGTGACGCCGGTCACGCGCGGTGCGCGCATCGCCTCGTTCTTCTGGATCGAAAGCCTGGTGCAGGACGAGGGCGATCGCACGCTGCTCTTCGACCTGGACCAGACCATCCAGCGCCTGACCCCCTCGCTGGACGCCGCCGACCCGCGGCTGCTGCAGCTCACGGGCGTGTACCACAATCTACTGCGCCGCTGGGCGCAGACCTGACACGCTGCGCCGGCCGAAACCGTTCCGTCCTCCCATTCCCTTTCTTTGCAGGAGCCCCCCATGAATTCCACCCCCTTTCGCCGCGCCGCCATCGCCCTGGCCCTGACCGTGGCCGCCGGCGGCGCCTGGGCGCACGGCGACGTGCAATGCCCCGCCCATCCCGCTTCGGAATGGCGCCCCCACACCGAGCTGCAGGAAAAGCTGGTCAAGGAAGGCTGGACCGTGCGCCGCATGGAAAAGACCCCCACCTGCTACGAGGTGTACGGCAAGGACCCGCAGGGCAAGCGCGTGGAGGCGTTCTTCGACCCCAAGACGCTGGAACGCGTTGAAGAAAAGTAATCCGCCCCACCCGCCCGTCCCCGTGTGGGACGCGGCGGTGCGGCTCCTGCACTGGTCGCTGGTGGCCTCGGTCGCCGCGGCCTGGATCACCCGCTACCGGCTGGGGCCCCTGCACGAGAACCTGGGCTACGCCGCCCTGGCCATCGCCTGCGCACGCGTGGCCTGGGGCTTCGCGGGCCGGCACCACGCGCGCTTCGCGCAGTTCGTGCGCGGGCCGGCCGCCACCTGGGCCTACGCACGGGCCGTGGGCGCGGGGCGCGCGCCGCGCCACCTGGGCCACAACCCGCTGGGCGGCTGGATGGTGGTGGCGCTGCTGGGATGCATCGGGCTGCTGGGGTTCACCGGCTGGCTCTACACCACCGACTTGTTCTGGGGCTACGGCTGGCTCGCCAACCTGCACGAGGGCCTGGGCTGGGCCCTGCTGGGCCTGGTCGCCCTGCACGTGGGCGGCGTGCTGTTCACCGGGTACAAGCACCGCGAGAACCTCCTGCGAGCCATGGTCACCGGGCGCAAGGCCCCGCCCACAGGCGACGACGTGCCCTGAGCGCCGGCAGGCCGGTGGATCGGCCGGCGGGGCTTCAGAAGCGGTGCTGCTGCGCGCACCCCATCACGTGGTTGCGGTCGTTGGAAATGCACTGGTAGAAGTCGCGCTTGACGCCCGTGGCCGATTCGCAGTCGCCGACCGTGATGTGGCTGCGCGTGGCGCGGATCTTGCCCGCGGTGGCTTCGTATTGCTCGCGCGACAGGTAGCCGTCGCGCGCGTTCTTGTCGCCGGTCTCCAGCATGGTGTCCAGGCCCGAGGTCGCGTTGCTCACCGCCCTGCCGCAGGACAGCGGCACCTTGCCCGGCTGCGTCTTGGTCAAGCCCTGCGCCAGGCCGTTCACTTGGTCCTGCACGTCCCGGGGCAGCTTGCGCGGCGCGGTGCCGGAACCGGTCCCGCCGCTGCTGCCGAACGGCACCGTGTTGTGCAACTGCGGCTGCTCGGCCGTGGACAGGTCCGGCGGCTGCTGGCCATACTGCGTGCGGCCCTGCGCATCCACCCACTTGTAGACCGGCTGCGCCGAAACGGCCCCGCACAGCAACCCGGCTGCCACGGCGATGGCCGCAGCGGCCCCGATTCTCTTCTTCTTGGACATGGCTTTTTTATGAAACGGCCGCCCTCCGTGGCCGGGTGAAACCGCGGTGCCGGGCGCCCTCGCACCCGGCACCGCGCAGGAATCAGGGCAGGTCCTTGTTCGGCTCCGGCACCGCGGCATCGCGCGGCCCCACGCTGCCCAGCCGCCCCTTGAGCGACTGCGGCTGACCGCTCAGGATCGCGGCGTACAGCGTCGTGTTGGCCAGCACCTTCTTCACGTAGTCGCGCGTTTCGCTGAAAGGCACGTTCTCCGCCCAGATGGCCGCCTCCAGCAGCGGGCCGTTGCGCCAGTTGCGCGGGCGGCCCGGGCCGGCGTTGTAGGCCGCCGCGGCCAGGGGCATGGAGCCGTCGAAATCGTCCAGCGCGAGCTTGAGGTAGGCGGTGCCGATGGTGATGTTGGTCTCGCGGTCGTTGATCTGGTCGGGCGTGAAATTCGCCATCCCGATCTTGCGGGCCGTCCAGCGGGCCGTGGCCGGCATCACCTGCATGAGGCCGGAGGCCCCCACCCCCGAGCGCGCGTCCATGACGAAGCGGCTTTCCTGGCGGATGAGCCCGTACACGTAGGCCGGATCGAGCCCGATGGCCTGCGACCGCGCCACCACCGTGCTGCGAAACGGCATGGGAAAGCGCTGCGATGCGTCGAACGCCGCCTTGGTGCGCTCGCTGGTGTTGATGCAGCGGTCCCACACCTCGCGCTGGCATGCGAATTCGGCGGCGGCCAGCAGCTCGCGGTCGGCCATGCCGCCCGGGCTGTGCAGGTTGGTGGCGTAGTTCCATTCGCGCACGCCTTCGCCGCGAAGCCCCAGCAAGATGGCGTACAGCCCGCGGTTGAGCGACGGGTTGGCGCGCACGGCGGCCTTTTCCTCGGGCGTCGGCGGCAGGGGCGCGGCCGGCAGCACCACGCGCTGTCCCAGCTCTTCCAGGGCCAGCATTTCATAGAAGCCGTTGGTGCCCGCGATGCGTTCGAGCAGCTCGCGGGCGCGGGCCTTGTCTTCGTCGCCCGGGCGGTTGGACAGCCAGGCGCGGGCACGCCAGTAGGTCCACGTGCTGTCCTGGCGGGCGGTGGGCGACATGGCGTCGATGGCGCGCGCCACCTGCTTCCACTGCCCGGCCCGCAGGGCGGCGCGCACCTTCCAGCCCAGGGTGTCGTCGGAGAGGTCGGCGTCCTTGGACACGTTGCCGAAGTAGCCCATGGCGTCCGGCGACAGCGCGATCGCCGTCTGCTTGCCGATCACGCCCCAGACCCAGTTGCGCTCCTCGGACGACAGCTGCACGCCCCACTTGGCATCCAGCAGCCGCGCCGCGGCGCCAGGGTCGGCCATGGCCATCTTGATGAGCCCGAGCACGACCAGTTCCTGGCGCACGCGCCCGGCGGCCGTGGCGCGGCCGGCCAGGAACTTCACGGGCGAATCGAACACCTCGCGCAGCTGCGGCAGCGCCTCGGGCGCCACGATCTCGACTGCGTTGCGCGTGGCGCGGGCGCGGTTGGCCTCGGCCGACAGGCGCGCCTTGCGCCAGATGTCCATGGCCGTGACCTTCTTGTCGGCATAGAACTCGGCCACCGCGTGCGTGCAGCCGTCGTCGGCCTCGCGCTGGCCGTACCAGTTGCGCAGCACCTCGTCGATGGCGCCGGCCGGCGCCGTGCCCTTGATCTGCTCGATCAGCAGCGCGTAGCAGCGCACCTCGCGGTCGTCTCCCATGCGGAACTGCGGGTGCAGCTCGGAAAACTGCACCCAGTCGCGGCGCTGGCCCACCAGCAGCAGCCAGTCGTTGCGCAGGCGGTCCTCCTGGTAGGTGCCGGCGTAGCGCAGCAGGAAGGCGCCCACCTCCTGCGGCAGGGCCTCGCCGAGGCGGGCCCGCAACTCCCAGTAGGCGGCCCAGGGCTCGAGCACGTGGCCACGGGCACTCGGCAGCAGCTGGGTGAGCCGTTGCCGGTCGCCCTTGCGGAAGGCCTGCTGCATCTCGAGCAGGGTATCGTCACCCCGGTTTTGCGCGACCGCAAGGGTCGCGCCACCGGCGAGCAAGGCGCCCGCGACGAGCGGTGTCAGAATCTTGAGCAATTGCATTGGGGGAATTATGTGATGGACAAAGCAGCCCTGCGCCGCGCACTGGTAGAAGAACGCCTGAACCTCCCCGACCGCCTACAGCGGGCGGACCTGCTTCAGCGCGTCATGCGAATCTGGCTGGTGGACCGGCCCGACACCGTCATCGGGGCCTACTGGCCCATTAAGGGCGAGTTCGACCCGCTCCCGGCGCTGCACCGCTGGAAGGAAGACGGCGAACTGCTCGACGAGCCCCAGCGGCGACGCATCGGGCTGCCGGTGGTGGACAAGGTGCATAAAACCCTCACCTTCCATGCCTGGTACCCCGGTTGCCCGATGGAGGAGGACGCCTACGGCATCCCCAAGCCCAAGGACACGGAGGTGATCGTGCCCTCCCTGCTGTTCGTGCCGTGCGTGGGCTACGGCCCCGGCGGCTACCGGCTGGGCTACGGCGGCGGGTTCTACGACCGCACGCTGGCCACGCTGCAGCCGGTGCCCACCACGGTGGGCCTGGGCTTCACGCACGGCTACATCGACGACTTCGAGCCCGAGGCCCACGACCTGCCGCTGAATGCCATCCTGAACGACAACGGCGTGGTCTGGCCGATCTGACCGGCCAGGGTCGCCAGGCACCGCTGATGCGCGGCGCGCATCAGTCGCCGGGCGAAAAGGCATCGAAGGGCCGTGCGGCGGCGTCGTAGGATGCACCTCCCGTTTTCCGAGGTGAATCCCATGTTCCAGCTCTACATCGGCAACAAGAACTACTCCTCCTGGTCCATGCGCCCCTGGGTGCTGCTGCGCCAGGCCGGCATCGCGTTCGAGGAAGTGCCGCTGCGTTTCGACAGCTTCGACGAAGGCTCGCAGTTCAAGCAGAAGATCCAGGCGGTCACCCCCACTGGCAAGGTGCCCGTACTGGTCGACGGCGACCTGGCGGTGTGGGACACCCTCGCCATCGCCGAATACGTGGCGGAAAAGCACCCGGACAAGGCGCTGTGGCCTGCCGACCCGGCCGCCCGCGCGCGGGCCCGCAGCGTCTGCGCCGAGATGCACAGCGGCTTCTCCGCGCTGCGCGGCGCCTGCCCCATGAACATCGAGGCCCGCCTGCCCGACACCGGCGCCCTGCTGTGGCGCGACCGCCCCGCCGTGCGCGCCGACGTGGCGCGGCTGATCGAGATGTGGACGGCGCTGCTGCAGGCGCACGGCGGCCCGCTGCTGTTCGGCGGGTTCACCATCGCCGATGCCTTCTTCGCCCCCGTGTGTTCGCGCCTGACCACCTACGCCCTGCCGCTGCCCGCGCACATCGCGGCCTATGTGGAGCGCGTGCTGGCGCTGCCCGGCGTGCAGGACTGGGTGCGCGGGGCCGAGGCCGAAGCGGACTTCCTCGACTTCGAAGAGCCCTACCGGCTCGGCCGCACGGCGCGCTGATCGGCGAAGCGCCCGCGAAGGGGCGCTTCGCAAAATGGAACATCGCTTCCGGCCTGCGGCAGGAGCATGGCGGGAGCGGCGGCACGCTGTGAACGCAGCCACTCCAGGACCAGAGTTCCATGCGTTCCACCTACTTCAGCACTCCGCCCGATCCGTCCCTGATGGGCGTGGACCGGCCCGGCCGGCCGCCCACGCGGTTCGCCATTCCGCCCCCGCCGTTCACGCCGGGCCACGGCACCCTGCCGGACAGCGATTTCGGTCCGAGGGCAGACGGCAGCCTCTCGTTCGACCGGGCCGTGGCCGCGCGCCACCACCCCGAACTGCTGGCCTGCCTCGACCGGCTGCAGGGCGATTTCGAGGCGCGCGCCATCTCGGGACCGCACGGCATCAAGACCCTGCGCTACAGCCATTCCTACGAGGCCCAGCGCATCGAGGTGATCCGCGGCGCGCTCGCGCGGCTGACGGCCGACAAGCGCTGAGCGGCGCGAGGTCGGCGACGCCCTGCAGCCCCCCGAGCGCCAGCCAGCGTCCACTGTCCTTTGCTATATTTTTAATAGCAAAACAGGCATGAAATCCGCCGGCATGGCACCGGTTTGGCCTTGAACCGATCGGTCTGGCCGCTGGGCGGATGCCTGCCGGGCCCGCAACGCCGCGCCGTACACTGCCGCCCATGCAAATCTACATGGTGGGCGGTGCGGTGCGCGACAGGCTGCTGGGCCGCCCGGTCAACGACAGGGACTGGGTCGTCGTCGGCGCCACGCCCGACGAAATGGCGGCGCAGGGCTACCTGCCCGTGGGGCGCGACTTCCCGGTGTTCCTGCATCCCCAGACGCACGAGGAATACGCCTTGGCGCGCACCGAGCGCAAGAGCGGGCGCGGCTACCGCGGCTTTGCGGTACAGGCCTCGCCCGAAGTCACGCTGGAGGAAGACCTCTCGCGCCGCGACCTCACGATCAACGCCATCGCGCAGCCGGCCGATGCGGCCGGTGCCTCCGCCTCCGCCCCCTCGGCAACGCACGGCCTGTGCGACCCCTACGGCGGCGTTCGCGACCTGCAGGCACGCGTGCTACGCCACGTGACCGACGCCTTCCGCGAAGACCCCGTTCGCATCCTGCGCGTGGCCCGCTTCGCCGCGCGCTTCACCGAATTCACCGTGGCCCCCGAGACCCTGGCGCTCATGCGGGAGATGGTCGAGGCCGGCGAGGTGGACCACCTGGTGGCCGAGCGCGTCTGGCAGGAACTGGCCCGCGGCCTGATGGAGCCCGCGCCCTCGCGCATGTTCGAGGTGCTGCGCGCTTGCGGGGCGCTGGCCGTGCTGCTGCCAGAGCTCGACCGCCTGTGGGGCGTGCCCCAGCGCGCGGAGTACCACCCCGAGGTCGACACCGGCGTGCACGTGATGATGGTGCTGGACATGGCCGCGCGGCTGCAGGCGCCCCTGGCCGTGCGCTTCGCCTGCCTGGTGCACGACCTGGGCAAGGGCACCACCGCGGCCGACGTGCTGCCGCGCCACATCGGCCACGAAACCCGCAGCGCCGAACTGCTGCGCGACGTGTGCGAGCGCCTGCGCGTGCCGGTGGACTGCCGCGAAACCGCCGACGTGGTGGCACGCGAGCACGGCCACATCCACCGCAGCGCGGACCTCAACGCCGCTGCCCTGGTGCGGCTCCTGGAGCGTTGCGACGCCCTGCGCAAGCCGGCGCGCTTTGCCGAGGTGCTGCTGGCCTGCGAATGCGACGCGCGGGGCCGGCTCGGCTTCGAAGAGACGCCCTACCCCCAGCGCCCCCGGCTGGCAGCCATCCTCGCGGCAGCGCAATCGGTGGTGACGGCGGAGATCGCCGCCCGCGCCGCAGCGGCCGGCGCCGCGGGCCCGCAGGTGGGCGAATGGATCCGCAAGGCGCGGGTGAGCGCGGTGGCCGACTGGCTGGCCGCACAGGGCGGATGCCCTTCCTCTGCCCCGGGGCGCCCGCAAGCGGACCGTTGAAAGCGATCGCCCGCTGAACAGTCAGCGGGTTGCGGTGCGCACCCAGCGCACGATGTCCGCCGCGCCCAGCGCGCCGGAAATGCGGGCGGACTCGCGGCCGTTCTGGAACAGGATCATCGTCGGGATGCTGCGGATCTGATGGCGCGTCGCCAGCGTCGGGTGGGCCTCGGTGTCCAGCTTGGCCAGGCGCACCTGCGGCTCCAGCTCGCGCGCGGCCTGCGCGAACGCCGGGGCCATCGCACGGCAGGGGCCGCACCAGGGCGCCCAGAAATCCACCAGCACCGGAATGTGGCTGCGCTGCACGTGGCGCTCGAAACCATCGGCATCCAGCGCCAGAGGGGCGCCGGTGAAGAGCGGCTGATGGCACTGCCCGCAGTCGGGCGCGCTCGCCAGTTGGTCTGCCCGCACGCGATTGGTGGTGTGGCAATGGGGGCAGACGATGTGCAGGTGCGAGGTGTCGTTCATGGAAGGCCGCAATGAGGAAGGGTGGTGGCCCAGGCAGACACGTGGCAACGGGGCGGGCCCATCGCACATGGGCGCTGCGGCGGGGGTTTTCAACCCGCCTACAGCCGCCCTGCCTTGGCGCCTACAGCCCGCGCGAAGGCTTCTGGTAAGGTGGCTGGCAATGCAAAATCTACCGCTACTGACTGCGAGATACGCACTTTTCCTCGATTTTGACGGCACGCTCGCCGATATTGCGTCCCACCCCGATGCGGTGCAGGTGCCCCCGGGCATCGTGCCGGCGCTGCAGGCGTTGCACGAACGGCTGGGCGGTGCACTGGCCATCGCGACGGGCCGCACGCAAGCCGACATCGACCGCTTCCTGTCCCCCCTTCAGCTGCCGCTGGCCTGCGAGCATGGCGCCCAGTACCGCCTGAACAGCGGGCTCGTGGGGGCCGTGCCGGCCATGGATTTGACGGCGGTCATCCGCACCATCGAGGCACTGCGCGACCGCTATCCCGCCCTGGTCCTGGAACGCAAGAGCGCCGGCGTCGCGCTGCACTACCGCCAGGCGCAGGAACTCGAAGCACTGTGCCGATCGACGCTGGAGCATGCGCTCAAGCACGCGCCCGGGCTCGAACTGATGCAGGGCAAGTGCGTGCTGGAGATCAAGCCCTCGGGCCCCAGCAAGGGACGGGCGATCACCGACTTCATGCAGCACCCGCCGTTCCAGGGCCGCATCCCCGTTTTCGCGGGCGACGACGTGACGGACGAGAACGGCTTCGTCGCCACCCAGGCCCTGGGCGGCATCGGCATCAAGGTGGGCACGGGCGAGACGCAGGCGACGGTGCGCTGCGACGACACCACCGTCCTGCGCGAATGGCTCTACCAGATGGCGGCGCCGGAAAGGCCCGCCGCATGAAGACCGGTTCCCATTTCGGCCCGCCCGCCGAGCCTTCACTGGCGCTGGGCCTGATCGGCAACTGCGCCATCAGCGCCCTGGTGGATGCGCAGGCGCACATCGTGTGGTGCTGCCTGCCCCGCTTCGACGGCGATCCGGTGTTCAACGCCCTGCTGCAGCCGGGCGACGAAGGCAGCCGCTTCGCCATCGAAATCGAAGACCTCGCCACCACCGAGCAGTGGTACGAGCCCAATACCGCGGTGCTGCGCACGCGGCTCACCGACCGTTCGGGCAACAGCATCGAGATCACGGATTTCGCCCCGCGCTTCTACGCCCGCTCGCGCTACTTCCGGCCCATGATGCTGGTGCGCCGCGTGCGCCGGCTGGAGGGTGCCCCGCGCATCCGCGTGACGGTGGACGTGCGCTACGGCTGGGGCAAGGACGCGCCCGAGATCACGCAGGGCAGCAACCACATCCGCTACGTGGGTGAAGACCTGACGCTGCGGCTGAACACCGATGTGCCCATCTCCCACGTGCTGTCGGGCCAGCCCTTCGTGATGGCGCGCGAGCACAACTTCCTTCTGGGTGCCGACGAATCGCTGCCCACCGGCATCGCCGACACGGCGCGCCACTACGAGCAGGAAACCGTGTGGTACTGGCGCCATTGGACGCAGCGCCTGGCCGTGCCGCTCGAATGGCAGGACGCGGTGATCCGCGCGGCCATCACGCTCAAGCTGTCGCTGTTCGAGGACACCGGCGCCATCGTGGCGGCGATGACCACGAGCATCCCCGAATCGGCCGACAGCGGCCGCAACTGGGACTACCGCTACTGCTGGCTGCGCGATGCGTTCTTCGTCGTGCGGGCGCTCAACAGCCTGTCCGAGACGGCGACGATGGAGGACTACCTGCGCTGGCTCAGCAACGTGGTGGCCGAGGCCAGCGACGGCCACATCCAGCCGCTGTACGGCATCGGCCTGGAGCACGACCTCCCCGAGGCCTTCGTGCCGCACCTGGCCGGATACCGGGGCATGGGCCCCGTGCGGGTGGGCAACCAGGCGGCCGAGCATTTCCAGCACGACGTGTACGGCAACATCATCCTGGGCGCGGCCCAGGCCTTCCACGACCAGCGGCTGCTGCACCCGGCGGGCGCGACCGAGTTCTCGCGCATGGAGCAGATCGGCGAGCTGGCCGTGCGCGTGTACGGCCAGCCCGACGCCGGCATGTGGGAGCTGCGCACCCGCGCCCGCGTGCACACCTCGTCGGCGCTGATGAGCTGGGCCGCCTGCGACCGCCTGGCCAAGATCGCCCACTCGCTGCAGCTGCCGGAACGCGCCGACTACTGGAGCGCGCACGCCCGGTCGATGCGCGACGAGATCCTGGAAAAGTCCTGGAGCGAGGAGCGCCAGGCCTTTGCCGAGAGTTTCGGCGGCAACGAGCTGGACGCCAGCGTGCTGCTGATGGCCGAGGTGGGCCTGATCGACCCGATGGACCCGCGCTTCGTCTCGACGGTGGACGCCATGGAGGCGTCGCTCTGCGACGGCCCCTATATGCGCCGCTACGAGGCCGCCGACGACTTCGGCAAGCCCGACACCGCCTTCAACATCTGCGCGTTCTGGCGCATCGACGCGCTGGCCCGCATCGGCCGCAAGGCGCAGGCGCGCGAGATCTTCGAGGCCCTGCTGGCCACGCGCAACCCGCTCGGGCTGCTGTCCGAGGACACGCACGCGCAGACCGGGGAGATGTGGGGCAACTTCCCGCAGACCTATTCCATGGTCGGCATCATCAATGCCGCCGTCCGGCTGTCCGACCCCTGGGACAGCGTGATCTGAAAGGCGCCGCATCCGCTACGCCCACCCCGACTGCCCGTTCGCACCGCAAGGAAATTTCCCATGAGCCGCCTCGTCGTCATCTCCAACCGCATCGCCGATCCCCGCAAGCCCGCCGCCGGAGGCCTGGCGGTCGCGCTGGGCGAGACGCTGAGCCGCACCGGAGGCCTGTGGTTCGGCTGGAGCGGCAATATCTCCGAAGACGGCCTGCCCGGTGAAGGCAAGCTGCAGACGCGCCAGGCGGGCACCGTCACCCTGGCCACCGTAGACCTGTGCCAGGAAGACCACGACAGCTACTACAGCGGCTACAGCAACAGCGTGCTGTGGCCCGTGTTCCATTACCGGCTGGACCTGGCGGATTTCAACGCCAGCTACATCGCCGGCTACCGCCGCGTGAACCAGATGTTCGCCCGCAAGCTGCTGCCGCTGCTCAAGGAAGACGACACCATCTGGGTGCACGACTATCACCTGATCCCGCTCGCCGCCGAGCTGCGGGCGCTGGGCTGCCGCCAGCGCATCGGGTTCTTCCTGCACATCCCGGTGCCCCCGCCGCTCATCATGGCCGCCATCCCGCAGCACGAATGGCTCATGCGCTCCCTGTTCGCCTACGACCTCGTGGGCCTGCAGAGCGAGGCCGACGTGTCGCACTTCACGCGCTACCTGAGCAACGAAGCCAATGCGGAAACCGTGGGCCCGCAGCACCTGCGCGCGTTCGGCGCCACGGTGCAGGTGGGGGCCTTCCCCATCGGCATCGACGTGGACGAATTCACCCGCCTGGCCGCCGCGCCCGAGGCCGTGCAGACCTTCACCGCCATGCGCGACGAGTATTCGCGCCGGCGCCTGCTGCTGGGCATCGACCGGCTGGACTACTCCAAGGGCATCCCGCAGCGCGTGCGCGCCTTCCGCGAGCTGCTGGCGCGCTACCCCGAGAACCACCACAGCGCCACGCTGGTGATGATCGCCTCGCCCACCCGCGACAGCGTGGACGCCTATGCCGACCTGCGCCAGGAGCTGGAAGGCCTGTGCGGCGCCATCAACGGCGACTACGGCGAACTCGACTGGATGCCGCTGCGCTACATCCACCGCACCGTGGCCCGCAAGCGCGTGCCGGGCCTGTGCCGCGCCGCCGCCGTGGGCCTGGTGACGCCGCTGCGCGACGGCATGAACCTCGTCGCCAAGGAATACATCGCCGCCCAGGACCCGGACGACCCCGGCGTGCTGGTGCTGTCGCGCTTCGCCGGCGCGGCCGAGCAGATGAAGGAAGCGCTGCTGGTCAACCCCTACGACACGCAGGGCATGGCCGACACCATCCAGACCGCGCTGCAGATGCCGCTCAAGGAACGCCAGCGGCGCCACCAGGCGCTGATGGAGCGCATCCGGGAGCACGACATCCACTGGTGGCGCAAGACGTTCCTGGAGACGCTGGGCTGAGGGGCTGCAACCGGAAGGGCCGGCTCGGAAATGCCGGTAAGCCCGCCTGGGCCGCCCGCTACCACCCCTCAGAACGTCTTCAGCCGCTCCTGCAGAAAATCCAGAAAGCACGCGATGCGTGCGGCCAGCTGCGTGTTGCGGTAGTACACCGCGCTGATCGGCTGGCGCACGTCGGCCGTGTCCTTCGCCAGGATCTGCACCAGATCGCCCCGCTCGCGGTCGGCGGCGGTCATGAAGTCGGACAGGCACACGATGCCCGCACCCCGCAATGCCAGCTGGCGCAGCGTTTCGCCGCTGGAGGCGGTGATGTGCGGCGTGATGAGCCATTCGTCGCCATGCACGCCGCGCAGCGGCCAGCGGTTGAGCGACTCGACCTGTGAAAAACCCAGCAGCGTGTGGCGCCCGAGGGCCGCCGCGGTCCTGGGCCGGCCGTGTTCGGCCAGATAGGCCGGACTCGCCAGCACCCGGATGCGGCTCGTGGCCAGCGGCCGGGCGTGCAGCGTGGAGTCGCGCAGCGGGCCGATGCGGATCGCCACGTCGATGCGGCGCGCCAGCAGGTCGATGTTCAGCTCGTCGGTGTCCAGCTCCAGCGTGATCTGCGGGTAGGCGCGGCGGAACTCGGGCACCAGCGGAACGACGGCGTGCAGCATGAACGGCGTGGCGGCGTTCACGCGCAGTCGGCCGGCGGGCTGGAGCCGGCGCGCAGCCATGTGCTCCTCGGCATCGTCCAGGGCGGCGAGGATCGCGCGGGTGCGGGCCAGGAAGGCCTGGCCTTCTTCGGTGAGTTCGATGCGGCGCGTGGTGCGGCGCAGCAGGGTGGTCTCGAGCTTCTTCTCCAGCCGCGCCAGCGCCCGGCTGATGCCGGAGACGGTCTGGCCCAGGTGCTCGGCGGCGGCCGTGATGGAGCCGCCGTCCACCACGGCGGCAAAGGCCTGGAGTTCTTCAAGCGTGGTCTTCATGGTGCGCGGTCCAGCCGTTTCATTGTTGATTCCAGGGCAAGTATCTATGGATTGAAACCGGGTTTTTCTGCAAAGGATAAACCCGCAGACTCGGCGCATCTTCAGGAGTGCTTCCATGCCCATTGCCTTGTTCGCGCTGACGCTCAGCGCTTTCGCCATCGGAACGACCGAGTTCGTGATCGTCGGCCTGCTGCCCACCGTGGCGGCGGATCTTTCCATCGGCCTGCCCTCGGCCGGCCTGCTGGTGAGCCTGTACGCGCTGGGCGTGGCCGTCGGCGCGCCGGTGCTCACCGCCCTCACCGGCAAGGTGCCGCGCAAGGCGCTGCTGCTCTCGCTGATGGCCTTGTTCACGGCCGGCAACCTGCTGGCGTGGCAGGCGCCGGGCTATGGACCGCTGGTGGCGGCGCGCATTCTCACCGGACTGGCGCACGGGGTGTTCTTCTCGATCGGCTCCACCATCGCCACGGGCCTCGTACCGCGCGAGAAAGCCGCGAGCGCCATCGCGGTGATGTTCACGGGCCTCACGGTGGCACTGGTGACCGGCGTGCCGCTGGGCACGTTCATCGGCCAGCACTTCGGCTGGCGCGAGACCTTCCTGGCCGTGTCGGCGCTGGGCGTGGTGGCCTTCATCGGCAGCGCGCTGTTCGTGCCGCGCGACATCGCCCACACCCCGCCCGCCTCTCTGGCGCAGCAGGCGCGCGTGCTGGCCGAGCCGCGGCTGTTGCTGGTATATGCCAAGACGGCCATCGGCTACGGCGGCTCGTTCATTCCGTTCACGTTCCTCGCGCCGATCCTCACCGAGGTGTCGGGGTTCAGCGCCGGGGCGGTGGGCTGGGTGATGCTGGTCTATGGCGTGTCGGTGGCTGCAGGCAACCTCTGGGGCGGCCGGCTGGCCGACCGCAAGGGGCCGATTGCCGCGCTGCGCATCGTGTTCGCGCTGCTGGCCGCCGTGTTGCTGCTGCTGCAGTTCACGGCGCCCCACCCCTGGCTGGCGCTGGGCACCGTGCTGCTGTGGGGCGCGGTGGCGTTCGGCAATGTGCCGGGGCTGCAGGTGTATGTGGTGCAGCAGGCCGAGCGCTTCACGCCGCAGGCGGTGGACGTGGCCTCGGGCCTCAACATCGCCGCGTTCAACCTGGGCATCGCCGGCGCGGCCTGGGCCGGCGGCCTGATCGTGACGCACCTGGGCCTCATGCACACGCCGTGGATCGGCGCACTGGTGGTGCTGGTGTCGCTGGCCCTCACGCACTACAGCGGCGTGCTGGACCGCCGCAGCGGCTTCGCGGTGCGCACGGGCAGCCCGGCTGCCGCGGCCCATTGATCCGGCCGCTTTCCATGGCCAACCTTTTTCCGTTCACCCCTTCATTGCCGCCGGAGATTTTCATGACCACCCCCGTTGCCTCCCCCACCGTGCCCGCCTTCGGCCTGGGCACCTTCCGCCTGAAGGACCAGGTCGTCATCGACTCGGTGAAAACTGCGCTGGCGCTGGGCTACCGCCACATCGACACCGCGCAGATCTACGGCAACGAGTCCGAGGTCGGCCAGGCCATCGCCGAGAGCGGCGTGCCGCGCGACGAACTGTTCATCACCACCAAGGTCTGGACCGACCACCTGGCAGCCGACCGTCTCGTTCCCAGCCTGCAGGAAAGCCTCGCCAAACTGCGCACCGACCGGGTGGACCTCGCGCTGATCCACTGGCCGTCGCCCGGTGGCGCGGTGCCGGTGGGAGAGTCGCTGGGCGCACTGGCCGACGCCCAGGCGCAGGGCATGACGCGGGCCTTCGGCGTATCGAACTTCAACAGCGCCCTGCTGCGCGAAGCCATCGCCGCCGTGGGTGCGGACCGCATCGCCACGCACCAGATCGAGCTGCACCCCTACCTGCAGAACCGCGCGGTGGTGGACTTCGCGCGCAGCCAGGGCATCCACACCACGTCGTACATGACGCTGGCCTACGGCCAGGTGCTGCAGGACTCGGTGATCCAGGCCATCGCCGCGGAGCTGGCGGCCACGCCGGCGCAGGTGGCCCTGGCCTGGGCCATGCAACTGGGCCATGCGGTGATTCCCTCGTCCACGCAGCATGCCCACCTGCAAAGCAATCTGAAAGCACCGCAGTTGCGCCTGACGGACGGGCAGATGCAGCGCATCGCCGCGCTGGAGCGCGGCGGCCGGCTGGTCGATCCGCAAGGCCTGGCACCGGCCTGGGACTGACCCGGCCCGCCCCGTGCCCGGCGGCTATTCCTCGGACGAAAAGCCCGATGCGGCCACCACGGGCGCCCAGCGCTCGCGCTCCTGCGCCAGTTGCCGTGCGAACTCTTCGGGCGTGCTGCTGACGGGCTCGAAGCCCAGCTTGGCCAGCGACTCCACCACGGCCGGATCGCGGATCGCCTGCTGCGCCAGCGCCAGCAGCCGGTCGACCTGCGCGGCGGGCGTCTTGGCGGGCAGGTACAGCCCATAGCTTTCCACGCCGTGGATGCCTGCGAAGCCCTGCTCTTCGAAGGTGGCGACATCGGGCAGGAAGCGCGAGCGCCGCGTATCGGTCACGCCCAAGACGCGCACCCGGCCGGTGGGCAGGTGCGGCAGGCAGTCGCCCACGCTGAAGCAGCCGGAGGCGACCTGCCCGCCCATCAGGTCCTGCAGGCCCGGGGCCGCGCCGCGGTAAGGCACGTGCGTGAGCTGGATGCCGGCCGCGCGGGCGAACTGGTTGCCCAGAAAGTGCGGCATGGCGCCGGCCGCGGGCGAGGCGTAGCCCTCGGGCTCGGTCCGCGCCTTCGTCCAGTCGGCGAACTGGCGCAGGGTCTTGACCGACTCGGGCACCTTCGGCCCGACCATGAAGCCGCAGGTGGACAGGGCCACCGGCGTCACGGCGATGAAGTCCGTGGCCGGCCGGTACTGCAGGCGCTTGTACACGTGCGGGTAGATGGTCAGCATGGACGAGGGGCTGAGCACCAGGGTGAGCCCATCGGGCGGCGCATCCTTGAGCGTGGCCAGGGCAATGCGCCCGCCCGCGCCCACCTTCTGCTCGACCACAGTGGTGGTGCCGGTGCGGCCGCGCCACTGCTCGGCCAGGCGGCGGGCCACCACGTCGATCGATCCCCCGGCGGGAAACCCCACCAGGATTCGGGGCACGCCCTGCTGCGCCCGTGCGGGCGCTCCCAGGCCAGCGGCGGCCAGCCCTGCCAGCGCCAGGCCGGCCTGGCGTCGGTTCATCTTCGTCATGCGTTGTCTCCTTGTTTGGGTTCTGTTGGGGCAAGGCCGGAAAGCATGCCAGACGACCGTGCCGGCCGGAACCACGGGGCCATCAGGGGGGCGGGGATCAAGGGAGGGGCGCGGACGACGCCGCTGCCGCCGTTGCCAGGCGCTCCAGCAGCGGATGCAGTTGCCCGCCGCCCTCGCCCACCGCCTGCACCAGCGCCGCATCGTGCGCCAGCACCGCCTCGCTCAGCCGCTGCAGCGCGGCGCGGCCCGCGGGCGTGGGGTGCAGGGTCCAGCCCCGGCCATCCATCGGATCGGGGGCGCGCCGCACCCAGCCCTGGGCGTGCAGCCAGTCCACCAGGCGCATGCCGCCGCTGCGGTGCAGCCCCATCGCATCGGCCAGCACGCCCTGGCGCAGGCCCGGGTTGCCAGCCACCAGCACGAGCGCGGCGAAGCGCTGCGGGCTCACGTCGGCCTGCGCGGCGACGGCCCGCTGAAAGTGCAGGTACAGCGCGTTCTGCGCGCGCCGCAGCGCATAGCCCATGAGTTGGTCGAGCACGCCGTAGTCCAGGCCCGGCAAGGGGCGAAGTTCGCCCTCGGGCGCATCCGGGGCGCGCGCCGGCGCCGCAGGCTTGGCCGGCGCATGGGAGGGCAGGGTTTTCGCGCGTTCCGATTTTTGTTGCATGGCGCAACAATAGGCGGCGCCATCGCACGGCGTCAAGCAGGACAACCCGGAGACACACCATGCCCTCTGCACCGCTCCACATCGTCGTCGCCGGCGGCGGCATCGGCGGCCTCACGGCCGCGCTGGCCCTGGCGGCGCAAGGCCACCGCATCACCGTGTGCGAGGCCTCCGCGCACCTGAAGCCGCTCGGCGTCGGCATCAACCTGCTGCCGCACGCCGTGGCGGTGCTCGATGGCCTGGGGCTGCTGCCCGCGCTGCGCACGATGGGGGTGGAGACCGCGGCGCTGGTCTTCGCCAACCGCCACGGCCAGCCGATCTACGAAGACCGGCGCGGCGTGGCCGCGGGCTACAGCCATCCGCAACTGAGCGTGCACCGCGGGCAGTTGCAGATGTTCCTGTGGGACGAGGCGACGCGGCGCCTCGGCGCGGCACAGCTGCGCAGCGGCGCGCGCATCACCGGCAGCACGCAGGACGACGCCGGCGCCACCGCCCACATCGCCCATGCCGATGGCCGCACCGAGGCGCTGCCCTGCGACCTGCTGATCGGCGCGGACGGCATCCATTCGGCGCTGCGGCGCCAGTTTTATCCCGATGAAGGCGCGCCGTGCTGGAACGGCATGATGATGTGGCGCGGCACCACCGTGGCGCGGCCGTTCCTGGACGGGCGCACCATGGTGCAGGCCGGCCACCGCCGGGCGAAGTTCGTGGTCTACCCGATCGCACCGCCCGCGGCGGACGGCACGCAGCTCATCAACTGGGTGGCCGACCGCCGCCTGCGCGAGGACGGCTTCGGCGGTGGGCTCCGGGCGCCCGACCGCGCCGACTGGAGCCGGCCCGGCGCGGTGGACGACCTGCTGCCCACCTTCGGCGCGTGGCGCTTCGACTGGCTGGACGTGCCCGGCGTGATCCGTGCGGCCACGCAGATCCTGGAGTGGCCCATGGTGGACCGCGACCCCCTGCCCCGCTGGCGCCACGGCCGCGTCACCTTGCTGGGCGATGCCGCGCACCCCATGTACCCCATCGGCTCCAACGGCGCCACGCAGGCCATCCTGGACGCCCGCGCGCTGGCCGATGCGCTGCACGCGCAGCCCGACCCCGTCGCCGCGCTGGAACACTACGAGGCCGCGCGCCGCCCCGCCACCGCCCGCATCGTGGCCCTGAACCGGCAGGAGGGCCTGGACGCCATCCTCGACATGGTGGAAGAACGCGCCACCGAGGGCTTCGCGCGCATCGAGGACGTGATGGACCCGGCCGTGCTGGCGCGCTGGGTGCAGGAATACAAGGCCGCGGCCGGCCACCGGCAGGTCGAAGCAAAATCGGCCTCCAGCACATGATTGACTAGGGCATAATGCTATTATTTTTATAGCAATCGGCCGTCTAGCTCCCCGACGGGGCGCGGGCGGGCGGCGCCCCGGCGCCCACTGCCGATAATCGCCCGATGCCCCGCACCTCCCAACAACTCCATCCCCACCGCGAACCGGTGGCCACGCGCGCCGCGGCCACCGTGCTGCTGCTGCGCGACGCGCCGGCAGCCGGCGGCGGCACCGGGCTCGAAGTGCTGATGACGCGCCGCTCGCCCAACGCCAGCTTCGCGCCCGACGCCTACGTGTTCCCGGGCGGCGGCATCGACGCGCTGGACGCCGCGCCCGCCTCGCACGCCGCCGCGGACCGGCGCGCCACGCAGAACGACCTGCGCGTGACCCAGGCCATCGCCGCCATCCGCGAGAGCTTCGAGGAACTGGGTGTGCTGCTGGCGCGCCGTGCCGACGGCCGCTTCGCCGGTGCCGCTGACATCGCCGCGCTCGACCGCCACGCGCCGTTCGTGGCGCAGTGCCAGGCGCGCAGGCTGCGGCTGGCGGCCGATGCCGTGTTCCTGCTCGCCCACTGGACGGCCGACCGCGACCTTCCGCGCCGCTTCGACGTGCCCTTTCTCGTGGCGCGCATGCCCGAGGGCCAGGAACCCGTGGCCGACGAGGCCGAGCAGTTCGAGCCGGTGTGGGTGCGCCCGGCCGACGCGCTGGAGCGCCATGCCGCAGGGCGCTTCTTCATGATCTACCCCACCATCCGCACGCTGGAGCGCTTGGCGCGGTTCGACGGTGTGGACGCCGTGCTGGCCGCCGTGGCGCACGAGGCGCCGCTGTGGACCAGCTGCCCGCGCGCCGGCCTGCTGGCGGGCCGCGAGTCGCGCCACATGGAGCACGAGCCGCCCTTCGGCGAACTGGCGCTGGTGTGCCCCGACGGCCAGATCGTGCACCCGCTCGACTGGCAGAGCGACCACCCGGTGCCGCTGCTGCGCAACGTGCAGCGCCTGACCGCGCCCAATCCCGGCGTGATGACCGGCCCGGGCACCAACAGCTACCTGGTGGGCGATCCGGCCACGGGGTTCATCGCCATCGATCCCGGCCCGCAGGATGCCGAGCACCTGGAACGCCTGTGGCGCGCGGCCGGCGGCGACATCCGCATGATCGTGTGCACGCATTCGCACCCCGACCATTCCCCCGGCGCGCTGCCGCTGCAGGCCCGGGTGGCCGCCCATGGCCGCGCGGCGCCGCCCATCCTGGGCCTGCCGTCGGCGCCCACCGCGCGCGCGGCCAGCCACTTCGTGCCCGAGCGCGCACTGGCGCAGGGCGAGCGGCTCGTGCTGGCCGGCCCGTCGCCCGAGGGCGAAGTCACGCACACGCTGGAGGTGGTGCACACCCCCGGCCACGCGGCCAACCACCTGTGCCTGCTGCTGGTCGAAGACGGCCTGCTTTTCAGCGGCGACCACATCCTGAACGGCAGCACCACGGTGGTGGACCCGCCGGACGGCAACATGGCCGACTACCTCGACTCGCTCGACCGGCTCGATGCGCTGTGCGAGCGGCACGGCGTGCAGTTCATCCTGCCCGCGCACGGCTACGTGCTGGGCGATGCGCGCGGCGCCATCGCCGGCCTCAAGGCCCACCGCCTGGCGCGCGAGGCCAAGGTGCTGGCCGCGATGCGGGCCTTTCCCGATGGCAGCCCGGACGACTGGGTGCGCCACGCCTACGGCGATGTGCCCGAGCGCATGTGGCCGGTGGCCCGGCGCTCGCTGCTGGCCCATGTCGAGCGCATCCGCGCACTGAACCTTTCCCTGGAGCCCGGCCATGTCTGATCCCAACCGCGAACACATCCGCCTCGCCAAGCGCGTGGCCGAACAACTGGGCTGCTCGCGCAGCACGGCCGAGCAATACATCGAGGGCGGCTGGGTCCGCGTGGACGGCCGCGTGGTCGAGGCGCCCGGCGCACGCGTCTCGCCGCACCAGGCGGTGGCCATGGACCAGGACGCCAACCTGATGGAGCTGACCCCGGTGACCCTGCTGCTGCACAAGCCCGTGGGCTACGAAGCGGGACTGGGCGGCCCGGGCACACCGCAGGGCCCGGTCGGCGCGGCGCCGGCAGGCCCAGGCCGCCATGGAAGCCACGGCAGCCGCAGCCAGGGCGAGCCCTCGGCGCTCACCCTGCTCGGCGCGGCCTCGCACGCGGCCGACGACGCCAGCGGCACGCGCGTGCTGCAGCGGCACTTCCGGGCGCTCGAATGCTTCACCCCGCTGCCCACGCCCGCAAGCGGCCTGGTCGTCTACACGCAGGATGCGCGCATCGCCCGCAAGCTGGCCGAGGACATCGAATCGCTGGAGCAGGAATGCATCGTCGAGGTGCAGGGCACGCTGTCCGACAGCGGCCTGAAAAAGCTCTGCCACGGCCTGAGCTTCAACGGCCGACCGCTGCCGCCCATCAAGGTGAGCTGGCAGAACGAGACGCGCCTGCGCTTTGCGCTCAAGGGCATCCGCCCCGGGCAGATCCCGGCCATGTGCGAGGCCGTGGGCCTGTCGGTCGTGGCCATCAAGCGCATCCGCCTGGGCCGCGTGCCGCTGGCCAAGGTGCCCGAGGGCCAGTGGCGCTACCTGCAGCCGTGGGAAAAGTTCTGACGCCGGCGGGCGCCCCGCCGCGCGCAGCGCCACCGCAAACGCTACAAAATCAGTAGCTGCCACCGCAAGTTGGTATTGCGCTACAGGCCGATGGACAGGCCACCGATGCCCCAGGGGCTGCGCTACACTCCGCGGCACCGAGGAGAGCAGCCCATGGACATGACCCCACCACCCGCAGACAGGGTGTCTTCCACCTTCACATCGCACGGCATCGAACCGCATGCCCTGGTCTTCACCGGCAGCGGCGGCGAATACTTCCGGGTGTGGATCGTGAACGTGCTGCTGGGCATCCTCACGCTCGGCCTGTACACGCCCTGGGCCCGCCGGCGCACCGCGCAGTACTTCTACGGCCACACCCTGGTGGCCGGCAGCCCCCTCGAATTCACCGCGCAGCAGCGCCGCATGGTCTTCGGATTCGTCGTGCTGCTGGGCCTCACCGTCGCCTACCAGATCGCCGTGCGCACGGGGCAGGACGCCACCGTGGGCCTGTTCCTGATCGGCGGCGCCCTCCTCGCCCCGCTGATCTGGGGCAGCGCCATGCGCTTTCGCCTGGCCAACACGCGCTGGAAGGGGCTGCGCCTGCAGTTCAACGCCAACTGGCGCGAGGTCTACCAGGCCAGCTGGCCGGTGTTCGCCATCGCCCTGGTGGGCATGGCGGTGTTCTTCGGCCTGCAGGCCCTGGCGCCCGAGGCGCAGTTGCCGGCCGGCGGGCGCAAGCTGCCGAAGGTGACGGGGCCCATGTGGGGGCTGCTGGCCGTGGGCCTGGTGCTCATCGTGCTGTGCTTCATCCGCCTCGAATACAACTACCGCAGCCTGCTCGTGCTGCGCTCGCAGATCGGAGCCGAGCCCGGCCGCTGGAAGCCGGAGTACGTGGATTTCGTCAAGGTCTGGGTCGCCACCGTGCTGGTGTTCCTCCTGTCGTCGGCCGTGCTGGGTGCCGTCATCGCCGCGGCGCTGAAGGGCTCGTGGGCGCTGCTGGCCAACTCCACGCAGCGCATGGGGCTGTGGCTGTTCGTGTTCATCGTGCTGGGCTTCATCCTGTTCTTCGTGGTGTTCCTGCTCGCATCGGCCCCCGCGCGCGCCTTCCGCGAGGCCCGCATGTTCCAGCTCATGTGGAACAACATCGGGGTGAGCCACATGGCCCGCTTCAAGTGCGACCTGCGCGCGGGCCGCTACGTGGGGCTGCGGCTCAAGAACATACTGCTCACCGTGGTCACGCTCGGGTTCTACCGCCCGTTCGCCCGCGTGAGCGAATACCGCATGAAGCTCGAATCGGTCACCCTGCACATCAAGGGCGGCGTGGACCAGGTGGCCGGGCAGCTTGTGCGCCAGCAGCAGGGCGGCGTGGGCGATGCGCTGGCCGACGCGGCCGGCCTCGACCTGATCGGCTGACGCTTCGCCGTTGCCGCACCGCGACCGCATGGCCGACCCTTCCACGCCCCCGGCCGATTCGTCCCCCCACCCGGGAGCGCCGGCCCTGGTGCCCGCGCGCTGGTACGACGGGCGGAGCAGCAAGGCGCAGCCGGCGCTCGTGGGCCTGTCGGCCGGCGCGCGCGGGCCCACGCTTACGCTGCACCCCCTCGCCCCCGGCGCCCCGCCCCGCGTGTTCGGCTTTCGCGAGGTCGATTGGCCCGAGGCCTGGAGCGCGAACCGCCCCCCACCGCGCATCGTGGTGGACCTGCGCGACCACGGCAGCCTGGAGATCGAGGCGGTCAGTGCCTGGCAGGCCGCCATGCACGCGGCCGGCCACCGCCCCGGCATCGCGCAGCGCATGCAGACCCGATGGACCGTTCTGGCCGCCACCGTGCTGGCCTCGGTGCTCGCGCTGGTGCTGTTCTACCGCTACGGCACGCCCTGGGCCGCCACGCAGCTCACGCGCCACGTGCCGATCGCCTGGGAGGCCGCATTGGCGGACCGCGCCATGCAGCAGATGGACCACGGCACGCTCAAAGCCAGCACCCTGCCCGCAGCGCGCCAGACCCAGTTGCGCGAGCGCTTCGATGCGCTGGCGGCGCAGGCGCGCACCCTGCCGCCGCGCTACGGCGGCTACACGCCGCGCCTGCAGCTGGAGTTCCGCCAGGGCATGGGCGCCAACGCCTTCGCTTTGCCCGGCGGGCGTGTGGTGATGACCGACGGGCTGGCCCAGGCGGCTGCGAAGAACGGCCTGAGCGACGACGCGCTGGTCGGCGTGCTCGCGCACGAAATCGGCCATGTCGTGCACCGCCACACCACGCGCACCGTGGTCGAGCAAGGCGTGCTCAACATCGGCCTGGGGCTGGCGCTGGGGGATGTGTCGGGCCTGCTGTCCACCGGCGGCGCGCTGCTCACGGGCCTGGCCTACAGCCGCGACCACGAACGCGAAGCCGACTGCTACGCCATCGCGCTCATGGGCCAGGCCCGCCTGCCCACCGCGCCCATGGCCGACCTGCTGCTGGCCATTGCGCACGACGAGGACAAGAAACACCCCGGCAAGCCATCAGAGGACAAGGGCCAGAGTGATCCGCCGAAACGCTCGCCAAGCATTGAGCCCGGCGGCGAGGGCCTGCTGTCGCTGCTGAACAGCCACCCGGGCACCGTGCAGCGGGCGACCGAACTTCGCGAAGGCCGGGCGCCGCACTGTGCGCGTTGAGCTGTTCAGTTAGCTGGGCAACGCACTCGACGCTTTGTTGATCGGGCAGCCGAACAGATCGCCGAGCCAGTCCACGACCTTCTCCAGTTCATAGCCCAGGGCGACCATGGCCTGCTGCACTTCGGCCGCGAGCGCGCCCAGGCTCTGCAGCAGCGTGGCGAGGTCCTTGCCCAGTTGCTTGAACTGGTCCTGCAGGATCTGGCCGACCAGTTGCAGGCCGTTGACGAAATTGCGCCACTGGTCCTTGACCCAGCCCACGAAGCGGTCCAGGCCGGACAGCACCGCCTGGATCAGGGCCGAAGCCTCCTGCTTCAGCGCGGTGAGCAGATGGCCCGCCACATCCTTGAGCTGGGCGATGACGCCGGCCACGTTCACATTCAGCAGCGTGTAGGGGCTGGCCTGATCGCCCAGGTGGAGGTCGAGCCCGAACAGGCTGAAATCGAAATAGCCAGTCACCACCAGGGCCTCCATCGAGGCGGAAAAGCCCAGGCCCGCCGCCACGCTGAAATTCGGTAACTGGATTTTTGGCACCAGCGTCACGCCCCACAGGGTGATGCCGTCCCACTCGATGTCATGCCAGCCGAAGTTGAAGCCGAACGAAGCGCTGAGTTGCTTGTCCTGCGGATTGAGCATGAACGTGATGCGGTCGCCCGCCCACGCGCCGCAGCCGCCCGTCGGCTGGCCGTTCTGCACCGCATAGTCCAGCTGGAATTGGTTGTCGGTGGTGGCGAGCGCATAGAGGTGGTCTTCCACCACGTCCAGGAACTTCAGGTACAGCGACGAATAAAAGCGCACCGGGTTGCCGCCGTTGATCTGCGGCACCACGATGCCATCCGGCGTGGCGGCGATCGCCAGCATCGGACCCTGGCCGTTCGGCTTGCTGGTCGTGGGGTCCCAGCCGGACAGCGCGAAGACACTGCCCCAGGCAATCGCCTTTTGCACCAGGATGTAGCCGGAAAAGCCGGCCTTGGCATCGGCCGATTCGGCCAGCGTGGCGGTCACCTGCACATCGTCCTGGTCCAGCAGACTGAACTCGGCCTGCAGCCCGAAGCCGGCCGGGAACGGACCGCGGTCGCCGATCTTCTGCAACTGAGCGCCTTCCACGAACCAGAAGGTGAACTGCTTGATGCTGATGATCTCGTCGAGAAAGCGCACCACGTCGGCGATCTCGGGCTGGTGGTCGTTGTCCAGCGTCTGCGGGGAGAAGTCGAGCGCGAAGGCGGCGTTGAACACATTGGACAGCTGCATCGGCTGCTGGTCGGCCTGCGTCCAGACCGCGATGCCGTTGGGCACCTCGAAGTCCACCACCTCCACTTCGAAACCCACGTCGAACTCGTACTGCGGCGCGTTGGGGTTCTGCAGCTTGAGGTCGCCGCCCGCGCTCAGCGTCACGCCAGCGGCCTCGGCACCCACCGTCACCGTGCCCTGCAGCTCGACGATGTTCACGGTCTGCAAACCGAAAGGCTGGTTCCAGTTCTGCAAAGACAGGGTGACGCTCAGGTCGCCTTGCGAGGGAACGATGCTGCCCGTGAGATCGAGCGTGATCTCGGTGCCGGCGTCGGGCCGAAAGAGGCCGGAGGCCGTGGCGTTCACGCTGCTGCTGCCCTGGCCCGGGTCTTCCCAGTCGAGCGTGAAGCCGTCGAACTCGAACACGCCGTTGCCCTTGGCGCTGAACGTGTTCTTGAGGACCGCCTTGAGCGTCTTGTCCCCACTGTCCTTGGCATAGGTGGCGAACAAGGCCAACTGCGAAACGTCGCCCATGAAGTTGGCGATCGCCTGCAGGGAGTCGGTGAGTTGCAGCGACGAAAACAGAACGAAGCCGGGCGCGATGTCGAAATCGGACGCGATCGCAGGCACCGCGTCCGCACTCAGCAGGCCCAGCGACGCTAGGCTGCCGGACTGGCCCGCGATGGTGGAGACGACCACCCCGCTGTCGTTGAAGGTCAGCGCCGACAGGGGCTGCCACAGCGACCCCGGCGACCACTGCTGGACCACCGCGCCGAACATGACGCCTGCGCCCTGGTCCGTGCGCTGCACGCTGAGCGCGGCGTTCAAGAAGGGTTGGTTGGAGTAAAGCAGCCCGCCTTGCCCGTTGAACTGGATGGACGGGCCCGACGCGTAGCTCAGCTTCAACTGGCCCTCGGAGAACGCGATCTGGTTGGCCGGAGTCCAGGCGAGTTCCGCAGGCCACAGGTTCTGCAGCGGCCACTGCAGGCTGGCGCCCATGGTGGCGTCCAGCGTCATCTGCACGCCGCTGTCGAGTCGGCTGAACGTCAGCACCACCTGCGCATCGGTGTATTGCTGGCTGGTGAGCGTCAGCGTCGCGCCGCTCGGGGTGGCCTGCAGATCGAGGTCGGCGCCGTCAAGCTGCGCCTGTAGCTGCAGTTGCTTCGTGGACGGATCGACCGACAGGCTGGCGGATGGGCCGAGCTGCAGCGTGATGCCGTTCAGGTAGTAGCCCAGCGCCGTCTGGATGGGCCCGGGAAACTGGCTTTGGGCCAGTTGCAGCACCTTCTTGCCCGCATCGGTCTGCAGTGCCCCCTGGAGGGTGGTGTAGATGTCGTTGCTCATGGCTTCACTGCCCCAGGTTCTTCAAGGCGGAGCGGGCGAATTGGGTCGCCGCATCGCTGATCTGCTGCAGGTTGTCCGCGATGTACCCGTTCAGGGCGGACACCACCTGCTCGATCAATTGGGACTGGCTCAGGAACGCATTGATGAACATCGCGTAGGCCGCTTCGTCGTCCGGCAGCGTGACGGTCAGCACCACGTCCTTGTCGCCGGCCACCAGCAGGATCTGGCTGTAGGTCAGCTCCAGGTCGTCCGGCGTGTCGCCCGATGCGTTCAGCGTGGTCTGGATGCCCAGCGTGTTGCTGTTGTTCTGCAGGCTGAGGTTCAATGTGCCGCCCAGCGGGATCGGCGCGTTCTGGTTCACCTGCACGTTCAGGGTGAAGGGGGTGCTGGCGGTGGCCGGTGGCGAGGGCACCTTGCGGGGGCTGCCCTTCACGTTCACGGTCGGCCCGGGGTTCATGGTGCCCAGCAGCAGCGTGGCGCTGGCTTGCTGGTTGGTGCCGAAGACGATGTTGTCGGGCGGCGCGACCAGATTCGACAGGCCCGTGATGGCCAGGCTCTGGAGCACGATGCCCGACAGCGCGATGTTCACCCCCATCACCTGCGTCTTGAACGGACCGGGAATGCTCAGGTTGATGGCGGTGTAGGGCTCCAGCACCGGCGATGTCGAACCCAGCACCAGGGTCGGCAGATAGACGTAGCTGCCAGAGTCGTTCAGCGCACCGCGTGCCCGGTCGAACAGGTATTTGTCCACCGCGTTCGCATCGGTGTCCACGGTGCTGCCCGCCACCTGGGTACTGCCGAAAATTTCGTCGAAGGCATTCTTCAATTGATGGTTGAGCAGCTGCGCGACCTGGCCGCGGTTGCCCTGGTCCATCAGCGCGCCATTGACCTGGCCGCTCAGCAACTGGGCCGCGTCGCCCGTGGACAGCACCTGCTTGAAGAACTGGCTCCAGGGCGCATAGAAGACGCTAGTGTTGATATAGGCGGGAAAGGGCACGGGCGAGATGCTCTGGTACTGCAGGTTCTGCAGCGTGAATGTGGGCGTGGCGCCCTGCATCGCGACGAGCTGGATCTTGTCCAGTGCGATCTGCAGCGCCGCAATGGGGCTTGCAACGCTCACGGTCGTGCTCGCCACCACCTTGGCGTTGGACAACTTCAGCAGCGCGATGCCCGTGGCCAGGCAGTCGAAGCCGTTCGCGTGTCCGGGCGATGGCGTGAGCCCCAGCGTCGGCGGCGGGGGGACGATGTTGCCTTTCTGGTCCACGAAGCACAGGCATTGCTTGAGCGTGAACGCCAGCCCTTTGAAAGGCGTCGGTGGACTGGTGGTGGCGTCCGTTCCCTGTGCAGGCCCTGCCAGCGCCAGCGGCTGGTTCCAAGCCAGCCCCGTGGAGGCATAGGCATTGAGATTCAGCGTGATGTCCGCGGTATAGCCGGCGTTGCTGGTGGTGACCACCGGCGGCTCGCCGCTGACCTGGATGTTCGCCAGGCCCTGGATCTCGATGCGGCTCACCTCCAGGTCCGGCCCGAGGCCGGAATAAGGCACCACGTTCAAGCGCTGCGAGGTGATGTAGGTCACGGCGGCCTTGGCGTCATCGACCATCTGCTGGGTGACGGGTGGCGTGGGATTCGCCTGCTGGCTCAGCTTGATGAGCAGCGGAAACAGGGCCTGGAACCAGGACGTGGCCATGTCGGCCGAGATGTCCTGCGCGCCGCCGATGTTGTCCAGGTTCCAGTCGGTGCCCTCCAGCGGCAGATACAACTGGCCGTCCGAACCCTTCATGCCGGACAGCGCGACCGGCAGGAACAGACTGTTGCCAGGCGTGTTGTCGTTGGCCTTCTGCATCAGCGTGTCGTACACGAAATGGAATAGCTGCAAGCCCATGGCGTCATCCTCTCGAAAAATTGGCGGTCAATCAGTAAGGTCGGTTCACGACATGCAGGGTGATGTCGTGCAATGCCCGCAGATGCGGGCCGGCGGGCAGGTTCTGCAGGTACTGCACCGCCTGCAGTGCGGTGTCCCGCGCCTGGGCATAGGCCAGCGCGAAGGCGTCGGATCGGCGAATCTCATCGACCCAGGCGTTGATCTGCTCCGGCGGCGGGGTCTGCGTGTCGCGCAGATAGAGCACCATAGGGTGCGCGTCGCCGAACAGCTTCATCGCATGGATGATGGGCAGGGTGATGCGCCGCTGATGCAGGTCGATGCCCCGGCACTTGCCGGCTTGCGCATCGGAATGCGCGAGGTCGAAGATGTCGTCCATCATCTGGAACGCGCGGCCCATGTAGCGCCCGAAGGAGCCGAGGCGACGCAGCTCCGAGGTGCGTGCCCGCATGAGCGCGGCGCCGGATTCGCAGGCCAGGCCGAACAGCACGGCGGTCTTGCGGTCGACCGTGGTGAGGTAGCGGCTCATCAGCGAGTCCGGATGCCAGTAAGGCTGCGTGGTCATCTCGTCGATCTCGCCGCGGCAGATGTCGAACGCCGAGTCCAGCACCCATTTCACGAGCTGCATGTCGTTCTCGTCCTCGATCGCATCGACGAAACAGCGCACGGCCTGCAGGAACTGCATGTCGCCGATCATGATCGCCATCTCGGTGCCGCGGGCGGCATTGACGCTGGCATGGCCCCGCCGCAGCGAGGCGTGATCGATGATGTCGTCGTGGATCAGGCTCGCCACATGCAGCATCTCCAGCGATGCGGAGGCGCGCAGCACCTTGTTCGGCAACTCGCCCTCGGGCCGGAATAGGCGCGCGGTCAGTAGCAGCATCAGCGGGCGCAGTTTCTTGCCCCCGCGGTAGAGCGACATTTCCGCGTCGGTCAGATAGCCCTGCTGCGGTTGCAGCGCATTGGCCAGCTCCCGCTCGAAACCCTGCATCTCCGCCGCCATCAGCCCCTGCAGGATGTCTTCGACCGGGTCCGGCGATGCGGCGGCAATCCTCACGGCTGCGAATCCAGCAGCGCCTGGGCCAGCGGCTGGACCAGCGCGCGCTCCAGCGCATCGGCGATGCGGTCGTGCAGCAGGCTCTTGATGAAACGCGCCTCGGACAGGGCATCGCGCGCGATCTGCGCCGGGCCGTCGCCCAGCGCGGCATTCCATGCGGCGTCTTCGAAGTGCAGGTCGAACCCGTCCAGCTCGACACGTCCGTCGATCAGCGCGGGCGCACCTTCAGCGCCTTGCGCGCCGAACTGCAGGTACACATGGCAGGCCAAGCTTGCATGCAGCGCCCCCTTCACCAGGGCCACCGGCTTTCTTGCGGCCAGCCGTGCGGCGTGCTCCGCGATGTCCGCCTGCAGCTTGCGCACGAAGACGCGCTCGTCCTCGCTCAGCGACCGGGTCCAGGTGTTGCCCTGCGCGTCGCGGCCGCCGATCGGGCTGCCGTTGAGGAAGTTGTGCACGTCGTCCACCGAATGCGGCGCTGCCGGCGAGCCGCCCTGCACCAGGTCATAGACGCAGTCCTTGGTCTGCGGAGGCACATCGGTGATCTGGGTCACGGCTGTGTTCTGCGTGATGCTCGTACCGAAGGTCAGCGTGGCGGCGGCGGCCTGGTTGTAGGGGTTGGTGGCATCGGTCGGATGGTTGGAATCGGCGTTCGTGGCCATGGCCGTCAGCGTGGTCAGCAAGGCCAGCTGCTGGGTCTGGGCATTGCCGTTGTAGGTTGTTCCACCGTATTGCTTGGTGGGATCGTTGACCAGGCCGCCCTGGGTCAGCGCCTTGTTGGTGTCGTCGGCCATGCCCGAGATGGCCGGCGTGCCCCAACCCATCTGGAAGGCATACGCCAGCGGGTCGGTGAACACGTCGTTGAAGGCCGCGCGGTGATTGGAATAGGTGGTCAGCAGGGTTGGCCCGTTGCTGCCAGGCAGGCTCTGCAGCTGCCCGCGCTGGTCGTTGGCAGTCTTGACCCAGGTGGGGTGCACGTTGTCGTCTCCGCTCCCCCCGCGCCGGCGGGCGCCCATCGGCAATGCCGTGCCGGCGCCGTCTAGGTCGGTCTCCCAGATCTGCGTGCCGTTCAGGGTGTGCAGGCCTTGCAGTGCGACGTCCTGCAGCCGCACCGCCAGCACGCAGCGGCCTTGGGCATCGCTGCTGTACTCGACCGAGAACGGCCCCTCGCCGGCCAGCGCCAGCTGCATGCCCGACAGGTCGATGCCCAGCGAGCCGCGCGCAAAGCCGGCCTGCGCGGGCATGTCGAGCGAGCGTGCCAGCGGCAACGTCGGGATGTCGCCGAGCCCGATCCTGCGGGGCAAGGCAGCGTTCAGGGTGGCGGCGGGCTGATTCTTCCAGCCGTCTTGAAAAGCTTGCATTCCAGCGCTCATGAAAATTCTCCTCGTACGATGTGACCGGGTCCGATGGGCAGGGACGGCGGGTCAGGAAACATTGACGGTGGCCGTGACCAGCACGTGGTCCGCATCCGCGGCGGAAATATTCAGGTTCGAAGCGGTCAGGCTCAGGCTGATGCCGTCGAACGTGATGGGGATGGGCGGCACCGGAAACGAGGCTTTTTCGTTCAGATAGGCCTGCCCCTTGCTCTGGATGGTGCTGGTGATGAAGGGTGTGGCGACGCCGATGATGGTGGTCGCCACATGCTTGAGCAGTCCCGCATTGAACTTCTCCCACCCGCTGCCATCCGCGGTGTAGGTGATCGTGAATTGGGGCAGCGGCTGCAGTTGCAGCTGAACGGTGTTCGAGCCGGACACCACGGGGGCGACGGTGAACGTCAGGGGCGTGGGGTCGGTGGCGAAATCGGCTTTGGCAAAGTCAACCATGGTGTGGCTCCAGTCAGGGCAGCAGGTTCGAGGCGGCTTCCAGGGCGCAGGCGGCTGGCACCAGCCACCATGAAACGCCCACCGAGGCGGTGGCGGCGAAGGTGGCGGTGATGTTGATGTTGGGCAGCGTGGATGCCACCGCGATGGAGGCGTTTCTGATCCCGCCGTCGAGCGAGTAGCTCCCCGTCCAGTTGCTGTCGCTGGCGTTGACCTGCGCGGCGTCCATCTTCTGCACGATGGCGCTGCTGTACTCGGCCACCATCGCGGACAGCAGGTTGCGGCCGACGAGCACGCCCAGCGCCTGCTGCGGCCACTGCACGCCGCTGATGTCCGGCGTGCCGTTGGCCACCAGGTTGCTCGCCAGCACCAGGTGCGAGCCCGTGACGGTCATGACCGGCGGGGTGAAGCTCTGCCCTTCCACCGGGATGCTGGGCGGAATCTTGTAGCCCTGCAGCAGGGCCTGCACCTTGGTGTAGATGATTCCGCAGATCACCTGGAGCATGAACTCCGTGGCGCCGCTCGGATTGATCGGCAGCACCGCCACCGATCCCAGCTGGATCTGGTTGTCGGACACGGTCACCTGCGCAAACAGGGTGAACGAGAACTTCAGCGGAGAAGGCGGCCCGCTCTGCATGTTGAACGTGGTGGACACGGACGCCAGCTGCACCTGGAACATCTGGTCGGTCGGTGCCGGCGGCTTCGTCTCGCCCGACGGCACGAAGGTGTTCGGATCGTTCCACTGCGTGGTGGTGGGGGGCGCCAGCACGAACTGGGGTGCGGCATCAATGCTCCAGCTGACGGTGGTGATGCCCATCTGTCCCACATCCTGAACGCCCTGAAACAGCTTCTGCTTGGCCTGGGCATTGGCATACAACTGGGTCATGCCCTGGTTGAGGGTGCCGGCATCCAGCACCAGCGCGACGTCGTAGCTACTCATATTCCACCTCTCCTTTGCGTGTCGGGTTGGCCGAGCGGGGGTTGTGTGTCCAGTAGGTTTCCATCCACTCGCCGCCATGGCGGTAGTGCAACGGAAAATCATCGAAATCGACCGTGGCGCGGCCGCACTGGGGATCGGCGACCGAGATCGTGCGCTGCGTGCGGCAGTAGCCGTCCACCAGCACGTAGTGCTGTGGCCCCGCATGCCAGCGGATCGCCACCGCGACCGGCCGGCCATCGTCCAATTCGCGCATCAGGCGGCGAAACGGCGGCCGCCCACTGCTCCAGCCGGCCAGGCAGTTCACGTAGCGCAGGGTGCGCTCCATCGCGGCCTGCTGGTCGTAGCGTGGCTCCGAGAGCAGTCCCGCTGGCGGCGGGCTATTGGGAAGCACGTCGTCCGCCGCGAGAATGCGCCAGGCCAGCGTGTCCTGCCGCCACGAGGTGTCGCCGTAATGGGCGGCAATCGCGCAGGTCACCGCAGCCCAGCACCAATTGGTGCGCTGCTGCGGCTCCAGCGGCAAGTTCAGCGCCTGCCCTGCACTCCCCAGGACCTCCTCGAAAGCGGGAAAAAGAGGACCGATGCGCTGCGTCGTGCGGGCCAGCGGCTCGATCCTCACCCTCATGGAAAGGGCACGCACTGGGGCAGCGCCTGGTTCAGCTCCCGGCTGACGATGCTGTTGATCTGCGACGAGATGAGCCCGCTGATGGCGCCCTTGGCCGCATCCAGAATCAGGTTCTCCACGGGCTGCAGCAGGTAGTTGAGCGGCCCCAGGCCATCGATCCAGACTGAAGCGTTGCCGTAGTTGAAGTTCGCGTTCATGCCCGACAGCTGGTTCAGGCAGAGCTTGCCACCGGCCGTGCCGGCCTGGAACTGCGCCGTGCCGGAGATGCTGGGGCTGTCGATCCGGACGCTGCCGGAGATGCCCGGATCGAAGAACAGCACCTTCAAGCTGCCACCGGCCTGCGCACTCAGGGAGCTGTTCAGGACCGCATGGAAATTCACGGTGCCGGAAATATTGGCACCGGACGAAGTGACGTTGCCAACCACCATGTCCTGGATCTGCAGGGACGAAATGCCCGTCAGATTGGAGACGGAATAAGAAGCCGTGCCCACCCCGATGCTGGCGGACCCCGAGGCGACATTGGGATACGGGTCATAGCCGGCGCCCCGGATGGCCCCACCGATTTCGCCATTCAACTGCGTGACGAGTCCCTGCAGGATTTCGTTGAGTATCTGGGTGAATGGATCACTGCTCATGTCTATGTCCTTTGAGAAAAGAAAAATCACCCTCGGGCCAATCGAGGAATGGCAATCCACTCCATGACTCAGAGCCGCCTCCAGCGGAAGAGCCCTCGCCAGCGCTGTGCCTCGGTTTAGTGCGAGGTACGGCCATGGCGCCAATGGCACGGCCATGGCGGCTGAAAAACCGCCGCGCCGAGGCGCATCCGACTCGGCCGCTGCTGGAAATGTCTGGCCCGTGGCTGTGAATATTCTGGTGGGATTGGAGGGAGCGCGGCATGAAAGCCGGGTCAATCCTGCTGAAGACTTCTGAAGCGTTCTGAAGGCCGCAGCGCGACATGTGCCGAGCCGATCGACGACGCGTCGCTGCCGCCACGCGGGGCAGGACTGCGGATTTCTTGAAAGAAGAAAACCCGCCTTCCGGGAGGTCGGTCGAAGGAGTGGGATGGGAGGCCGAAAGCCCGGCCGATCAGGCGGCTTGTGAAGCGGAACGCCTGCATGCCGGCCTGCTGCCGCAGGGCGGTCGCACCGCCGGCTCCACCGCAACCGGCGCCTGGGCCGACCATCGGCACGGCAAGAAAAAGTGTGAAGCGCGCCGATAAGCCGGATTCTGTGCACCGCAGTTGCCTGCGGCGTGACCGCCATTACTCTGGGCCGGGTGTCGCCACCACGGCTCGATGCTACCTACCCGCCAGCTCTGCGGAACCACATCAACGCTGGCCTACTTGGTATTGCTGCGCGTAGAGATTGCCCGTTTCACCCGAAGCGGGCGCCGCCCGCTTCGGGTGGCTATCGTCTTTGCGGCTTTCGCCGCAAACCGTCTGGCTTGCGCCAGCCGTACCCACTTGCGCGGGTGACCGATAGAACACCTTCGGTGGCTTGCCGCCTGCTTGCGACTCGTCTCTGTTGCTCTGATCCTCACCTCACGGTGGGCAGCCGTTAGCTGCTACGCCGTCCTGTGCAGTCCGGACGTTCCTCCAGTGCCTGGTTTCCCAGATTGCACCAGCGGCGGTCTGGCGCGCTTCACGGGGCGATTATCGTCCACCGCTGCGGGCCTGCTCCCAGTCCAGGCCGAATCGCGACAGGTATTTGCGCAGCCGGTCCGCATCGTTGACCACCGCGCGCTGCGCGCGCGAGGCCTGGAACAACTGCCGTCCCGCGTCCGACAGCGTGCGCGCCCCGCGGCACACCTGCAACACGGCCGCCAACTGCAACCGGTCGAAGAGGTCCATGGCCTGCACCTGTGGCTCGCCCAGCAGTGCGGCCAGATCCACCGCATCGCCATCCTGGCTGCGGTCTGACGAACCGAGGGATTGCCACAGCCACTGCAGGCGCGCGATCTCCGCCTCCACCAGCGGCAGGCCGATGCGCCCGCCCTCGGCCAGCGTGGCCAGGCGGGTGGCGCTGGCCGACAGGTCGCGGAAGTTGCCGCTCCACAGCGCCGCGGGGGACTGCGCATAGCGCAGGTACACCGACCGCGCCTCGGCCGACAGGCGCACCGTGCGGCCCAGCTCCACGCCGCATCGCGCCAGCAGGTGGTCCACATTGGGCTCGATGTCCTCGGGCCGCTGGGCCAGGCCCGGCAACTGATAACTCCACAGGTTGATGCGCGCGTACAGGTCTTCGCGAAAGCGCCCGGCCGCCACCTCAGCCCGCAGGTCGCGGTTGGTGCCGGCGATCAGTTCGAAATCGCTGGCCACCTCGCGATCGCTGCCCATGGGATAAAACCGTTTTTCCTCCACGGCCTTGAGCAGCATGGCCTGCTCGTCCAGGCCCAACTCACCGATCTCGTCGAGAAACAGCACGCCTTTGTGCGCCGTGCGCAGCAGGCCCGCACGGTCGGCCGCCGCACCGGTGAAGGCGCCTTTCTTGTGCCCGAACAGCGTGGACGCGGCGCCGTCGCCCTGCAGCGTGGCGCAGTTCACCTCCACGAATTCGCCCTCCACCTGGTGGCGGGCTTTCTTCAACTCGAACATGCGCCGCGCCAGATGCGACTTGCCCGCACCGGTCGGCCCGGTAAAGAGGATGGGCGCGCGCGATCGCACCGCCACCCGCTCCACCTCTTCGATCAGCGCGTTGAAACGGGCATTGCGCGTGGCAATGCCGCTCTTGAGGAAATCCACCGCATCGCGCTGCTCGGCGCCGAAGCGCTGGGCGATCACGTCGTAGCGCGACAGGTCCAGATCGATCAGCGCGTAGCTGCCGGGATCGCCCGCCTGCTGGCGCTTTGGGGGCGACGTCTGCGCGAGCACGCCCGGAATGCGTCGCGACTCCACCAGCAGGAAAAGGCAGATCTGCGCCACGTGCGTGCCCGTGGTGATGTGCGTCCAGTACTCCTCGCGCTCGGTGTCGAAAGCATAGCCCTGCGTCCAGTCGAAGAGCTTGGCATAGACCTCGCCGAAGTCCCAGGGGTCGGTAATGTCGAGCGGCACCAGCGCCACCGTGGTTTCGGGCGAGGCCGCCTGGATATCGGTGCGCACCCGCTCGGCCAGTTCACGGTGGGACGGTGTGTAAAACAACTCCATCCGCGCGATGACCACGTCGTCGTGCTGCACCAGCGAAAGCGTCGGGCGCCACTTCTCCCAACGCCCTGCCCCCTTACCCGAGTCGAGCTGGGTGCCCAAAAAGCCGATCACCACGTTTTGCTTCTTCATCTTTTGGATAAAAAACTAGCTAATTTTATAAAAATCAAAGCATTCTAATCTCCAGCCAGTGCGGCAAAAATGACAAGCGGATTAAAAAATATCGAATCAAATCATTGACTTAATAGGTTCTCCATCCATTCAAACCACAGTTGGCACACCGGTTGCAATGGAAGAGGCAAGTCAAAAAGACAAACCCACCAAGAACCAACGAACGGAGCAAAAGCACATGGCCAACCACCAACTCTTCCAGACGCTGCGCGGCACGCTGCTCCCCGCTGCCACCGTGCGCAACCAAGCCGGTGGTGTCGCTTATGCCCTGTCGCCCAAGCACCAACTGGCGCAGTTGGCCGCCACCGGCTGCCTCCACAGCACCTTCTATGCCCAGGCGCAGGACAAGCTCGACGCCGTCCAGGCCCTGGCCCGTGAAGTCGATCCGGTGTTCTTGGCGAAGACGGCCCTGTATGCGCGCCGTGCCGGCTCCATGAAAGACATGCCGGCCCTGCTGGCGGCCACGCTGGCGGTTCGCGATGTGCCCCTGCTGGCGCAGGTGTTCGGCCGCGTGATCGACAACGGCAAGATGCTGCGCAATTTCGTGCAGATGCTGCGCTCCGGCGCAGTAGGCCGCAAATCGCTCGGCACGCGTCCGAAAAAGCTGGTGCAGCAATGGCTGCTCGACGCCACCGAGGCGCAACTGCTGAACGCCGCCGTGGGCAACACGCCTTCGCTGGCCGACGTGGTGAAGATGGTGCACCCGAAGCCTACGGAAGCCTGGCGTGCAGCATGGTTCGCCTGGCTGATCGGTCGCCCTTATGACCAGGAGGCGCTGCCTCCACTGACGCAGGCCTTCGAACGCTTCAAACAAGACCGCACGCAGCCCGTGCCCGACGTGCCTTTCCAGATGCTGACCGCGCTGGAGCTGGACGCATCGGCCTGGGCCACGATTGCACAGCGAGGCTCGTGGCAGATGGTGCGCCAGAACCTGAACACCTTTACCCGGCATGGCGTGTTCGCGCTGCCAGGCCTGGCCGATGCCGTGGCCGCCAAGCTGCGTGACCCGCAGGCCGTGGCCAAGGCCCGCGTGCTGCCGTACCAGTTGATGGCGGCGTACAGCGCCTGCGGCGCCGACGTGCCGACGGTGGTGAAGGAAGCGCTGCAGAATGCGATGGAACTCGCGCTGGCCAATGTGCCGCAGTTCGAAGGCCGCGTGGTGGTGTGCCCCGACGTGTCGGGCTCGATGGGCTCGCCGGTGACGGGCCACCGGGGCTCAGCGACTTCCGCGGTGCGGTGCATCGACGTGGCCGCCCTGGTGGCCGCTGCCGTGCTGCGCCGCAATGCAGATGCGCGTGTGCTGCCCTTCGAAACGAAGGTGGTGCCGCTGCCACTGAATCCCCGCGATTCGGTCATGACCAATGCGGCCAAGCTGGCCGCGGTGGGCGGCGGCGGAACGTCGTGCAGCGCACCGCTGGCCCTGCTGAACCGCGAGAAGGCGCAGGCCGAGCTGGTGGTGCTGGTGTCCGACAACGAATCGTGGGCCGACCGTGCACGGGGCCGGGGCACCGCGACCATGCAGGAGTGGGCGGCGTTCAAGCAGCGCAACCCGACGGCCCGACTGGTGTGCATCGACATCCAGCCTTGCGCAACGACGCAGGCGCAGGAGCAGCCCGATGTGCTGAACATCGGCGGCTTCAGCGACGAAGTGTTCAAGCTGCTGGCGGTGTATGCCGCAGGGGGCATGGGCGCGGCGCATTGGGTCGGCGTGATCGAGGACACCCCGATCTGACGATCGGCGAGAAGGTGCCATGAATGCCAATTCATGGCACCGGATTGTGGGAATGATGGCTGTCGTTCGGCGAATGCAGGTGTGACTACATCCCGGTCGCACCGCCTGTTTGTCGCCGAACGGGAAGGCCATCGATGAATGAATGTGCGAATGCAGGCAGGACTACATCTGGAGGGACCGGGGTTCGAATCCCAGCGCCGCACCGCGGCGTGGTCCATGTCTTGCCACCCTTGTCGCACTGTTTTTTGCAGCGAATGCTGACGGAACTACAGACTTCTACTCTCGTGGTCGCGGGTTCGAATCCCGCCGGTCGAAAGGCCGTAGCTCAGTGGTAGAGCACGACGTTTCGTCGATCCTTGTCGCTGCTTTTTTTGTGTGTTTGCGAGGTGAATGCAGACGGGTTTACAGGTAGAGCGTCGGGGCCCTGGGGCTCTGAAGGTTCCGGGTTCAATCCCCGGTCTGCTTCGGCAGGTAGCTCAATGGCGCAACCCGACACCCCTTGTCACCTCTTTTTTTGAATGCGCCGGAAGGGCTGAGCCCCATGGCGAACCAACAGGAATGAAACCGATGAAAACGAACGCCCCCGCTGCGCAGGCCGCCATGCTGCCGCCCGCCCTGCGCGAGGCGGTGGATGCCATCTATGCCGCCTTCCAGCGCCATGGCGCTCCGACACAGATGCTGGATGTGTGCACGGCCTGCTGCATGGACGAGGCCATGGAACGCGAGATGCGGCGCCTGCCGCTGCGCCGCATAACGACCCGCCACTTCTACGAATACAACAGCTCCGCCAAGGGCAGCGAGCAGCCGGCCGAGGAGCTGCTCTACTTCCTGCCCGCATGCTGGAACTGATGGCCCTGGGCGAGGAGCTGACCACTCGACCGAGCTGTACCTGGACCGCCTGGGCCACTGCCCGGCCGATGCCCTGTCGCCCCAGGAGCGAGCCGCCGTGGACGCTTACGCACTGGCCTTCTTCCACGAAGGCCTGGGGCACGCCGGGCGCGAGCCCAGCCCGTTCAATGGCGCGAACGCCTTCGACATCCTGTTGATGTTCCACAAGGGCGGCGTGAACGTGCAATCGCTGTTGGCGCACTGGCTGAACGACGAGCGCCAAAGCGCCGTGCTGCGGTACGCCGAGGCGGGCTACTGGGACTTCTGGGGAAAGAACGAAATCCAGAACGCCTTTGCCGAAGACCAACCGGAATTCTGCGAGGCGATGAAAGCCTGGATGCTCGAGCCCGGCAACCGCCAGCGCTTTGCACAGAAGATCCTGGCGCTGGACACCAGCGCCATGGCACAACCCGCGCACTGCACCTGTGGCAACTGCACGGGCCCGCGACAGATCGTGGAAGCGGTGTTCGACTGGGTCAGTGAATGAGCACCCGAAAATAAGACAGACAGACAAACGACAAGAAAGAAGAACGCAATGAACTACCTGCAACGCAATGTGGAAAACGGTGTCCCCATCAAGATGTGGACGCAGGGCGTGCCCGTGGAGGACGAGGCCCAGAAGCAACTGGAGAACGCGGCGCGCCTGCCCATCGTGTTCAAGCACGTGGCCGCCATGCCCGATGTGCACTACGGCATCGGGGCCACGGTGGGATCGGTGATCCCCACCTTCAAGGCCATCATCCCGGCGGCCGTGGGCGTGGACATCGGCTGCGGAATGATGGCGTGCAAGACCACGCTGCACGCCAACGACCTGCCGGACAACCTGGGCCCGCTGCGCTCCGCGATCGAAAAGGCCGTGCCACACGGCAGCAACCCGCGCCGCATGGGCCGCGACAAGGGCTCTTGGGAAACGCCGCCCGATGAGAGCGATGCGGCCTGGGCCTCGCTGAAGGGCGAGTTCGACGCGATCTGCGAGGACTATCCGCGCTTTGCCAGCACCAACCACCACAAGCACCTGGGAACGCTGGGTACCGGCAACCACTTCATCGAGGTGTGCCTGGACGAACACGGTGGCGTGTGGTTCATGCTGCATTCGGGCTCGCGCGGAGTGGGCAACGCCATCGGCACCCACTTCATCGAGCTGGCCAAGAAGGATGCCGAGCTGCACCAGCGCAACCTGCCCGACCAGGACCTGGCGTATTTCGAGGAAGGCGCCCGGTATTTCGGCGACTACGTGCGTGCCGTGGGCTGGGCGCAGAAGTTCGCGCGCGCCAACCGCGAGGTGATGATGCAGCGCGTGATCGCGGCCGCCCGCAAGGTGATCGCCAAGCCCTTCGAGGCCCATGTGGAAGCGGTGAACTGCCACCACAACTATGTGAGCCGCGAGACGCACTTCGGCGAAGACGTGTTCGTCACCCGCAAGGGCGCCGTGAGCGCCAAGGCCGGCGAGCTGGGCATCATTCCCGGCAGCATGGGCGCCAAGAGCTTCATCGTGCGCGGCAAGGGCAACCCGGAGAGCTTCATGAGCTGCAGCCACGGCGCGGGCCGCAAGATGAGCCGCACCAAGGCCAAGAAGCTCTACACCGTTGCCGACCAAATTGCCGCCACCGAAGGGGTGGAATGCCGCAAGGACGCCGATGTGATCGACGAGATCCCGATGGCCTACAAGGACATCGACGCCGTGATGGCGGCGCAGGAAGACCTGGTGGAAGTGGTGTACACGCTCAAGCAAGTGGTGTGCGTGAAGGGATAGCGAGCGCACCACGGCCCATCATCGGATCAAGACCAACGCACGAGGAGCGTGCGCTGAAAGCATGGACATGCAAAAGACAGAACCCCGAGAACTGCTTCATTCCGCCCATCCGATCGAGCCCGCCATGCGCGGGCAGATCATGGATGCGCTGCGTGACATCGAGGCGCAGCACGCCGTCACCATCCTGTTCGCCTGCGAATCGGGCAGCCGCGGCTGGGGCTTCGCCTCGCCCGACAGCGACTACGACGTGCGCTTTCTCTACGTGCACCGCCTGCCCTGGTACCTCACGGTCTCGCCCGGACGCGACGTCATCGAGGTGCCGATCAGCGGGGACCTGGACATCAATGGCTGGGACCTGCGCAAGGCGCTCGGGCTGATGCGCGAATCGAACCCCACGCTGCTGGAGTGGCTGCGCTCGCCCGTCGTCTACCGCGAGGCGGCGGACACGATGGCCCAGGTGCGCGCCCTGGCGGTGCAAGTGTTCTCCAACGCCAAGGCCTGGCACCACTACGCCTCCATGGCCAAGAAGAACTTCCGCGAGCACCTGCAGGCCGACGTGGTGCGCTACAAGAAATACCTGTACGTGCTGCGCCCGCTGCTGGCGGCGCGATGGATCCGCACGCGCCCCGGGGTACCGCCCATGCGCTTCGCCGAACTGGCCCAGCACACGCTGGATGCGCAACGCGATGCGGCGCTCATCGAAGAGATCAACGCCCTGCTGGCGGTGAAGATGCGTGCGAACGAGTCGGCCACCAGCCCACGCTGGCCCGGCATACACGCATTCATCGAGGCCGAGTTGGCCGCCAATGCGGCGCAGCCGGTGCAGCCCCTGCCCATTGCCGGGCATGCCGGGCTGGACGCCCTGCTGCACGACACGGTACTGCGCTTCGATCCTGCCCATGGCGGCGCCGAAGGGCCCGCGCCATGCTGACCCTCGACGGTTCCCACGGCGAGGGCGGTGGGCAGATCCTGCGCACCGGCCTGGCGCTGTCCATGGTGACCGGCCAGCCGCTGCGCATCGACCGCATCCGCGCGGGCCGGCCCAAGCCAGGACTGATGCGCCAGCACCTGGCCTGCGTGCAGGCCGCAGTGCAAGTCTGCGGCGGGCAGGCGGAAGGGGCGGAGCTGGGATCGCAGGCGCTGCAGTTCACGCCCGGCCCGGTGCAGGCGGGCGACTACGCCTTTGCGATCGCCGGGGCCGGCAGTTGCCTGCTGGTGCTGCAGACCGTGCTGCCCGCGCTGATGCTGGCTGGCGCGCCCAGCCGGGTGCAGCTTTCGGGCGGCACACACAACCCCATGGCGCCCCCGTTCGACTTCCTGCAGCGGGCCTTTGCGCCGCTGGTGCGGCGCCTTGGCGTGGGGCTGGAGCTCACGCTGCGACGCCGGGGCTTTTATCCCGCAGGCGGCGGCGAGGTGCATGCGGCCATCGCGCCCGCGGCTGGCCCGCTGGCCCCGTTCGATCTGCTGGACCGCGGCGCGCGCAGCAGCGCCTGGGCCGAGGCCCTGGTGCCGGGGCTGGCACGCGGCATCGCGGTGCGCGAGCTGGCGGCGCTGCGCCAGCAACTGGACTGGAGCGAAGGCGACGACCCGTGGCGCATCCCGCCCGCACGGCAGAACGAAGGCCCGGGCAACGCCCTGCTGGCGGTGCTGGAGCATGCCGAGGTGACCGAGGTTTTCTGCGCGCTGGGTGAGCGCGGCATGCCGGCCGAACAGGTGGCGCGCCAGCTGGCCGGCCAGGTGCGCTCGTTCGAGCGCAGCCGGGGCGCCGTCGGTCCGCACTTGGCGGACCAGTGGATGCTGCCGCTGGCCCTCGCCGTCTGGCGCAGCGGCCAGCAGGCCAGCTATACGGCCGAGGCGATCACCCCGCATGCCAGCACGAATGCGCAGGTCATCGCGCAGTGCCTGCCGGTGCGCATCGCCATGGCGCCCTGCGCGGGTGCCACGCGCATCGACATCGAGAAAGCCGCATCGCCGGCATAACCATATGCGCGGAGTGTCGTAGGCATGGGCCAAAATGTTTTTTTGCCTGTCCCGTACCTGTCCAACCTGGAGACGCCATGAAAGTCGAGAACATCCTGCAAACCATCGGCAACACGCCCCATGTGCGCATCAACCGCCTGTTCGGCGCGGGTGCCAACGTGTGGGTGAAGTCCGAGCGCAGCAACCCCGGCGGTTCGATCAAGGACCGCATCGCCCTGTCGATGGTGGAGGATGCGGAACGCACCGGCGCGCTGCAGCCCGGCGGCACGATCATCGAGCCCACCTCGGGCAACACGGGCATCGGACTGGCCCTGGTGGCGGCGGTGAAGGGTTACCGGCTCATCCTGGTGATGCCCGACAGCATGAGCGTCGAGCGCCGCCGCCTCATGCTGGCCTACGGTGCGCAGTTCGACCTCACCCCGCGCGAAAAAGGAATGAAGGGCGCCATCGCCCGCGCCGAGGAGCTGCGCGCGCAGACCCCGGGCGCCTGGGTGCCGCAGCAGTTCGAGAACCCCGCCAACATCGACGTGCACGTGCGCACCACGGCGCAGGAAGTGCTCGCGGACTTTCCCGATGGCCTGGACGCGCTGATCACCGGCGTGGGCACGGGCGGCCACCTGACGGGTGTGGGCCGCGTGCTGAAGGCGAAGTTTCCGGCCCTCAAGATCTTCGCGGTGGAGCCCGTGGCCTCGCCCGTGATCTCCGGCGGCCAGCCGGCGCCGCACCCGATCCAGGGCATCGGCGCGGGCTTCGTGCCCAAGAACCTCGACACCAGCCTGCTCGACGGCGTGATCCAGGTCGATGCCGAGCCCGCGCGCGAATACGCCCGCCGCGCCGCGCGCGAGGAAGGCCTGCTGGTGGGCATTTCCTCCGGCGCCACGCTGGCCGCCATCGCACAGAAGCTGCCCGAGCTGCCCGCGGGCGCCAAGGTGCTGGGCTTCAACTACGACACGGGCGAGCGCTACCTGTCGGTCGAAGGCTTCCTGCCCTCCTGAGGCGCTTTCTGAAACCGCGCGCTGCCCCGGGCCAGGGCAGCGTGCGAAGTGCGCCCACCCGCAGCCCATGGGTGGGGCCTTTTCCGGGCTGGGGCGGCACCCGTCCCGGCCGCGGGAGACGGGCTGCAAGCGGCCCTCAGGCCCGGCCGCCATCGGGTCACAAGCGTTCGGCCAGCCGTCCTACAGCCCAGCCGGACCGCCATCGAAACAATCAAAGCCCATGCGGGGCCCGCTTGAAACCGGGCTTTTCGGCCCGGTTCCCGCCCCTCCCCCGCGCTCACTGATTGCCCCATGGAACCATCCACCGCCTCTCCCGTTGCCTTCAAGGTGCTGACCGTGAACGTGCACAAGGGCTTCACCACCTTCAACCGCCGCTTCATGCTGCACGAGCTGCGCGAAGCCGTGCGCGGCGTATCGGCCGACCTGGTCTTCCTGCAGGAAGTGCTGGGCACGCACCAGCGGCACGCCGGGCGCGTGGCCAATTTTCCGCAGGAGCCGCACTACGAATTCCTGGCCGACACCATCTGGGGCCAATACGCCTATGGCCGCAATGCGGTCTACGACAACGGCCACCACGGCAACGCGCTGCTGTCCAAGTTCCCCATCGTCCACTACGAAAACCACGACATCTCCGTGAGCGGGCCCGAGCGGCGCGGCATGCTGCACTGCGTGCTGCAGCCCCCGGGCCACGCCCGGCAGGTGCATGCCATCTGCGTGCACCTGGGCCTGCAGGAGGCGCACCGCCAGCGCCAGCTCAAGCGCGTGTGCGAGCTGGTGGCCACGTTTCCGCCCGAAGACCCGGTGGTCGTGGCGGGCGACTTCAACGACTGGCGCGGCCGTGCGCACGACGTGCTGCGTGCTGGCGCCGGCCTGCACGAGGTGTTCATGCATGCGCGGGGCAAGGCCGTGCGCACCTTTCCGGCCTCCATGCCACTGCTGGCGCTGGACCGCATCTACGTGCGCAATGCCTCGGTGCACGCGCCGGTGGTGCTGCCGCGCAAGCCCTGGCACAAGCTGTCGGACCACGCGCCCCTGGCCGCGGAGATTTCGCTGTGATGCGCCGCCCCCGCCCCTCCCGCTGGGTGCCCGGCAACCACTTCACGCTGCTGGAGAACGGCGAGGCGTTCTTCCCCCGCGTGTTCGAGGCCATCGCGCAGGCGCGGCGCGAGGTGATCCTGGAAACCTTCATCCTCTTCGACGACAAGATCGGCCGGGGGCTGCACGCGGCGCTGCTGCAGGCCGCGCGCAACGGCGCAGAGGTGCACGTGCTGGTGGACGGCTTCGGCTCGCCCGACCTGCCGGAAGACTTCATCGGCGAACTGGTGAACGCCGGCGTGCGCTTTCGCATTTTCGACCCGGGCCGCCGGCTGTTCGGCCAGCGGCTGAACGTGCTGCGGCGCATGCACCGCAAGATCGTGGTGGTGGACGGCGAGATCGGCTTCATCGGCGGCATCAACTACTCGGCCGACCACGTGGCCGACTACGGCCCCGAGGCCAAGCAAGACTACTCGGTCGAGGTGCGCGGCCCCATCGTCGCCCACATGCTGGGCTTCGCGCGCGATGCCGTCATGCCGCCCCGGACACGCCGCCGCCGCCAGGGGGCGATCGCCGTGCCGCCGCTGCCCCATGCGGGCACGGCGGACGCGATCTTCGTCACGCGCGACAACCACAACCACACCAACGACATCGAGCGCCACTACCGCGTGGCCCTGCGCGCCGCGCGCGAGCGCGTGGTGATCGCCAATGCCTACTTCTTTCCCGGCTACCGCTTCATCCGCGAAATGCGCCGCGCGGCGCGGCGCGGGGTGGACGTGCGGCTCATCCTGCAGGGCCAGCCCGACATGCCCATCGTGCGCACGGCGGCCAGCATGCTCTACGACCATCTGCTGCGCGCCGGCGTGCGCATCTACGAATACTGCGACCGGCCGCTGCACGGCAAGGTCGCGCTGGTGGACGGCGAATGGTCCACCGTGGGCTCCAGCAACCTCGACCCCTTGAGCCTCTCGCTCAACCTCGAGGCGAACGTGGTGACCCGCGACAAGGATTTCAACGCGACGCTGCACGAACGGCTGGACCACCTGATGCAGCACAGCTGCCGCCAGGTCGAGGCCACGCCACCCTCGCGCTGGGATGGCCTTCGCCTGCTGCGCAGCTATTTCCTGTTCCACGTCATGCGCTGGTTCCCCTCGTGGGCGGGCTGGCTGCCGCGCCACGAGCCCGAGATCTCACTGGTTGGCGCCCAGGACGGTCCGGCCCCCGACCCCACCCATCGGCCTTCGGCCACCTGATCCATGGCGGCAGCGGCGCCCTCCCCGGCCCTGTCCTCCCTGGACCCGGCCGCGCCCGGGCAGGACCCCGCCCGGCCCCAGGCCGAGGCCCCCAGGGACCGTGCTGCGCCGCCGGCACGCCCCGCCAGCCGCTGGAAGCGCCTGACCGCCCACCGCTGGTGGCCCTGGGCCGTGACCCTCGCCAGCGGCGCCTTCGTCCTTTTCGTCGTCTCGCTGCTGGTGCGCCAGGCGCGCACGGTGGACTGGCCCGCGGTCTGGGCGTCGTTTTTGGCCTTGCCGGTGCCGGTGCTGCTGCTGGGCGGCGCGCTGGCGCTGGCCAGCCACCTGCTGTACAGCACCTTCGACCTGTTCGGGCGCCATTACACGCGACACGGGCTGGCGGTCGGGCGCACGGTGAGCATCACGCTCATCGCCTATCCGTTCACGCTGAACCTGGGATCGATCATCGGCGGGGTGACGGTGCGCTACCGCCTTTACTCGCAGCAGGGCGTGTCGGTGGCGGCCATCGGGCAGGTGATCGGGATGAGCATCCTGACCAACTGGCTGGGCTATTTCTTCCTGGCGGGCGCGGTGTTCTGGCTGTGGTCGCCGCAGCTGCCCGAAAACTGGCACGTCGGCCCTCAGCACCTGCGCTGGATGGGTGCCGCCCTGACGGCGGCGAGCCTGCTCTACGTCGCTGCCTGCGCCCTGCGCCATGGCCGGCCCGTGCACCTGCGCGGGCATCGCATCGCCATGCCGCGCTGGCCCGTGGGCATGCTGCAGGTGGCGCTGTCGGCCGCCAACTGGATGGTGATGGGCGCGGCGCTGTGGGTGCTGACCGGGCAGCGCGCACCCTACGCGGCCGCACTGGCGACGGTGCTGCTGGGCGCGGTGGCCGGGCTCATCTCGCGCATTCCCGCCGGGCTGGGCGTGCTGGAGGCCGTGGGCGTGGCAGTGCTGTCCGCCTACCTGCCCGCGCCGCAGGCACTGGCCTCGGTGCTGGCCTACCGCACGCTGTACTTCTTCCTGCCCCTGGGGCTGGCTGCGCTCGCGTTCGGCGGGGTGGAGTTGCTGGGCCGCCGCCGGCCCCAGGCGGAATCGCCAGGCGCTGCGGCAGAGACTTCGCATCAAAACGGCCTCCAGCATAATAAACACTAGGGCATATTGCTATTAATTAAATAGCATCCATCCGACACATCGGACGGGCTTGCCATACCCGGTCTGCCCGGCACCGCGGGCCTCCTTTATCATGCCGGTCCCCACGACATTGCCCTTCGCCCGATCGACACGGGCCCGCAAGCCATGATCCGCCTGTCCGAAATCAAGCTGCCGCTCAGCGCAGCCGAATCCCCCGAGCCCGCCCTGCGCGCCGCCGCCTGCCGCATCCTGGCGCTGCCGCCCGAAGGCATCGCCCACCTCCACGTCTTCAAGCGCAGTTTCGACGCGCGCAAGGCCGAGCTGCTGGCGGTGTACATCATCGACATCACCCTGGCCGATCCGTCGCAGGAGGCCGCGCTACTGGCGGGCCACGCCGGGCAGCCCCACATCCAGCCCACGCCCGACATGGTCTGGCGGCCGGTGGGCCGGGCGCCGGCCAGGCTGGCGCACCGGCCCGTGGTGGTGGGCTTCGGGCCCTGCGGCATCTTCGCGGCGCTGGTGCTGGCGCAAATGGGGTTCCGGCCCATCGTGCTGGAACGCGGCCGCGCGGTGCGCGAGCGCACGCAGGACACCTGGGGCCTGTGGCGGCGGCGCGAGCTGCAGGCGGAGTCGAACGTGCAGTTCGGCGAGGGCGGTGCCGGCACGTTCAGCGATGGCAAGCTCTACAGCCAGATCAAGGACCCGCGCCACCTGGGCCGCAAGGTCATGGAGGAGTTCGTGCAGGCGGGCGCGCCGCCCGAGATCCTCTCGGTGGCGCACCCGCACATCGGCACGTTCAAGCTCGTCAAGGTGGTGGAGACGCTGCGCGAGCAGATCATCGCGCTGGGCGGCGAGGTACGGTTCCAGCAGCGCGTGACCGACGTGATGATCGAGCAGGACTCTGCCGGCCAGCGCCACCTGCGCGGCCTGCAGGTGCTCGACCAGGCCACGGGACAGACCCATGCGCTGCGCGCCGACCACGTGGTGATGGCGCTGGGCCACAGCTCGCGCGACACCTTCGCCATGCTGTACGAACGCGGCGTGCACATGGAAGCCAAGCCCTTCTCGGTGGGCTTTCGCATCGAGCACCCGCAAGGGCTCATCGACCGCGCGCGCTGGGGCCGGCACGCCGGGCACCCGCTGCTGGGCGCGGCCGACTACAAGCTGGTGCACCACGCGGGCAACGGCCGCGCGGTGTACAGCTTCTGCATGTGCCCGGGCGGCACGGTGGTGGCCGCCACCAGCGAGCCGCACCGCGTGGTCACCAACGGCATGAGCCAGTACTCGCGCAACGAGCGCAATGCCAACGCCGGCATGGTGGTCGCCATCGACCCCAACGACTATCCGCACGACCCCGTGGCGTTCGAGGCGGCGCTGGGCGGCACCCATGGTGTGCAGGCGCTGGCGGCCGGTGCCACGCCGCACCCGCTGGCGGGCATCGTGCTGCAGCGCCAGCTGGAGTCGAACGCCTACGTGCTGGGCGGCAGCAACTACAACGCGCCCGCGCAGCTGGTGGGCGATTTCCTAGCGCGTCGAGCGTCGACGGCGCTGGGCTCCGTGGATCCCTCGTACAAGCCCGGCGTCACGCTGACCGACCTCGATGCCGCCCTGCCCGGCTACGCCACCGAGGCCCTGCGCGAGGCGCTGCCGGCCTTCGGCAAGAAGATCAAGGGCTTCGACATGCACGACGCGGTGCTGACCGGGGTGGAAACGCGCACCTCGTCACCCCTCAAGATCGGGCGCAACGAGGCCTTCCAGAGCCTGAACACCGCCGGCCTGTACCCGGCCGGCGAAGGCGCGAGCTACGCGGGCGGGATTCTTTCGGCAGGAGTGGACGGCATCAAGGTGGGCGAGGCCGTGGCGCGCGCGCTGCTCGCCTGACGCGCACCCTCGGCCCGCCGCCCAGCGCCGTCAGAGCGCAGGCACCTGGCGGCCTCAGCGGGGCGCCCAGTGCCCGGGCCGCATGTGCCAGCCGCCTGGGCCCGGCTCCCAGTGGTGGGGCACCCACACCGCGCCGGGGCGCGGCGGCGTGCTCCAGTGGCCCGGCCGCCAGACGTAGCGGCCGCCGCCCCACTCCCAGAATCCCCCGACCCACACATGCACGGGCGAAGGCGCCACGGTGATCGTCTCGACATAGGGTGCGGGCGGTGCGGTGGGCGCGACGACCACCACGGGGGCGGGCTCGACCATCACGGGGGCGGGCTCGACCATCACGGCACGGGCGGGCGGCGGCTCCACCACCACGGTGCGTGGACGGGGCGGCGGGGCGACGACGCAGCCCGAGAGAACCGTGGCGGCCACCAGGGCCGCCGCCAGGCCGGCGAATGCGGGCCTGGAGGAAGAAGTGACAGCAGGGGAAGAAAGCATCATGGGCACCGGTCCGGGAAAGTGACTGATGCGTGCTCAACGCCTGCGCCCGCGGGCCCTGTTGACGCGCTGGCGTAAATCCCCGGTAAAGCGCAGGCCTGCCGCCGAGGCCGCCCCCGCCCGGCGCACCGCGGCTCGGGCGGTCAGCGCACCGCGAGCGCCGAACCCGCTGGCAGCCGGAAGGCCTCTACCAGTTGGGCCAATTGCTCGGCCTGCACGCGCAGCCCCTGGGCGGCGGCGGAGGATTCCTCCACCAGCGCGGCGTTTTGCTGCGTCATCTGGTCGAGCTGGTTCACCGCCTCGCCCACCTGCCCCAGGCCCGTGCTCTGCTCGCGCGTGGCGGTGCCGATCTCGCCGATGATGGTCGCCACCTGCTGCACCGAGTCGACGATCTCGCCCATGGTCCCGCCGGCCGCATGCACCAGTTGCGAACCTTCCGCCACCTGGCGCACGCTGTCGCCGATGAGCCCGCCGATCTCCTTGGCGGCCGTGGCCGAGCGCTGCGCGAGGCTGCGCACTTCGCTGGCCACCACGGCGAAACCACGGCCCTGCTCGCCGGCGCGGGCCGCTTCCACGGCGGCGTTGAGCGCCAGGATGTTGGTCTGGAAGGCGATGCCGTCGATCACGCTGGTGATGTCGGCGATGCGGCGCGAGGACTGGGCGATGCCGTCCATGGTGCCCACCACCCGCTCCACCGCGTCGCGCCCGCGCCGTGCCACGTCGCTGGCCGACACCGCCAGGTGGGTGGCCTGCTGGGCCGCATCCGCGCTGTGGCGCACGGTGGACAGCAACTCTTCCATGCTGGCCGCGATTTCCTCCAGGTTGGAGGCCGTCTGCTCGGTGCGCGCCGACAGGTCCGAATTGCCGGCCGCGATCTCGGCGCTGGCGCCGGCCACCGACGTGCTGGCCTGCCGCATGCCGATCACCAGGCCGGTCAGGCGCGCCTGCATGCCGTCCAGGCGCGCCAGCATGGCCCGCACCTCGTCGCGGTTGCCGGCGCCGATGGCCGGCACGGTGGAGGTCAGGTCGCCTTCGGCAATGCGGTCCGCCACCGTGGACGCATGCGACAGCGGCCGCAGGATGGAGCGCGACAGCACCACGGCGCACACCAGCGCCAGCAGCAGCCCCAGCACCGAGCCGCCCATCAGCAGCGCGATGCCCTGGCGTTCGCTGGCGGCGGCGGCGGCCCGGTCTTCCTCGACCTGCTTGCGCTGGTAATCGGCCATGTCGTTCACCGCCGCGGCATAGCGGTCGGCCGCGGGGCGCAGCAGTTTGCCCACCGCATCGGGCGGCAGGGTTTCGCCGGCCTTGCGCCGCTTGACCAGATCGTCGCGCGCTCCCCGGAAAGCGTTGCCCGCGGTGTCGATGGCCTCGAAGATGCGCTTGGACTCGCTGTCCGTTGCCAGCTCTTCGAGCCGCTTGCGCACCTCGGTCGAACGGGCGGAGGTCGCCTTGCGGTCCGTGTCGATGCGCGCAGCATAGGCGGGGTTGTCGATTTCCAACAGGGTTTCGGCGCGCGAGGAACTCAGCACCACGATCGCGTGCAGTTCGCGCGCCAGCAAGGCCCGCTCCGCCGCCGGTCCGCCCAGGCCATCGGCGATGTCCTGCAGTTCCATGAGCCGCCAGATGCCCACGGCAGCGGCGAGGGACATGACCAAGCAGATGACCCCGAAAGCCAGGGCAAGGCGCAGGGAAAGGCGGGCGTTGTGCAGGGTCATGTCAGATACCGGTGAGAAGGGCCGCAGGCGGAACAGAGCGGCCGATGGTGCGCCAGGCGCATGCGGTGGGGTCCATGGTAAGTATCGGCACCGGTTCTGACAACTTGATACAAGCGCAAAAAAAGAGCGGCCGGATCGCTCCGGCCGCTCTTTCACGGGGCAGGCGGCGTGGAAGGCCGCCCACCCCATTCATAGGCCCCCTCAGGCGTTCGTCTGCAGCGCGGCGATGCGCTCTTCGATCGGCGGGTGGGTACTGAACAGCTTGCCGATGCCACCGGCGATGCCCAGGGCGGCCATGTTCTTGGGCAGTTCGGCCGGGTGGGCGCCGCCCAGGCGGGCCAGCGCGTTGATCATGGGCTGCTTGCGACCCATCAGCTGCGCCGCGCCGGCGTCGGCACGGAATTCGCGCTGGCGGCTGAACCAGGCCACGATCATCGAAGCCAGGAAGCCCAGCAGGATGTCGAGCACGATGGTCGTGGCGTAGTAGCCGATGCCGGGGCCGGAGCTGTTCTCGTCGTTCTTGCGCAGGAAGCTGTCCACCGCATAGCCGATCACGCGGGACAGGAACACCACGAAGGTGTTCATCACGCCCTGAATCAGCGTCATGGTCACCATGTCGCCATTGGCGATGTGGGCCACCTCGTGGCCGATCACCGCCTCGACCTCCTCGCGCGTCATGCCCTGCAGCAGCCCGGTGGACACCGCCACGAGGGCGTTGTTCTTGAAGGCGCCGGTGGCGAACGCGTTGGGGTCGCCGGGGAAAATGCCGACCTCGGGCATGCCGATGCCGGCCTTGTCGGCGAACTTGCGCACGGTCTCGACGATCCAGGCCTCATCGGCCGACCCGGTGCCGTCGATGATCTGCACGCCCGCGCTCCACTTGGCGACGGGCTTGCTGATCAGCAGCGAGATGATGGCGCCGCCGAAGCCCATGATGAAGGCAAAGCCCAGCAGTGCCCCCAGGTTCAGGCCATTGGCGGTCAGGAAGCGGTTGACGCCCAGCAGGCTGGCGACGATGCCCAGCACCACCACGACGGCGACGTTGGTCAACAAGAAAAGCGCGATTCGTTTCATCGAAGGGTTCTCCACGGAGGGATACGGGGGTGTGACCAGCGGCAGGAACGCGCTGTCACAAACCGGAAAATGGGGATGGTGCGCAGGCGTTCAAGCCGTGTTCGCAGCGTTGCGATGGCCCTGGTGTGGTTTGTTATGCGGGGCGCGCGCTGCGGAATACGAGGGAGTCATCATAGAAGCAAAAGTTCTCGTTCTCGGGCCACCAGCCGGGCACTCCGAGCACCGGCAACGGCAGAAAAGGCTTGGTGGCCAGGTGCGCCGCATCGAGCGCGCCGGCCAGCCAGGCATCCACATCCGCTACCGAATCCATAGCACCCTGCAATTGATACACATGCGCCGTGATCGGTTTCCGGGGTGCCTCGAGTTTTTCCAGCAAGGCATGGCCGAACAGCACCAGCTGCGCCTGCCGCCACAGCGGCCGCAGATCGACGAACAACCGCCGCCAGTCGCGCGCCGCCAGCGCCTGCCACAGCGGCGCGGGGGCGAGCAGCACGGCGCCGTTTTCATCGAACAGCGTGATCGCGTCGCGCAGCGGCCCGCGCACCGCACCCACCCCGGTCTGGGCGATGGCCTCGGCCTGCAGGGCATTCAGCCGGCGCTTGGCCTGCGGATAGCGCAGCCAGACCAGGCCGTTGAAAAAATCGTGCAGGTTGTCGCGGGTGGGGACGGTGCCGGTGTCGAAGATGAACGCCTCGTAGGCCCGGCCCGCCGGCAGGGCCGAGTGCGACACGAATCGCACGGCGGCGCCCGGCATCCGGTTCAGGGCGTCCGGCAGGGGCGTGCCGGCCTGCCATGCCGCCCGGACCCCGGGGCCCAGGTCTTCAAACGGCTGCAGCCAGGGCGGCACCGCGCCGAACGCGCCGGGGTCCACGGATTCAGCGTGCCTCAGGGAGGTAACGGACCGCGTTGGGCTGCGTCTGGGGCTTCAGCTCGAAATGGTCGGGGAATTTCTTGAACAGCTTGGTCGATGCCGTGTTCTTTCCCAGCAGCTTGGCGTCGTGCAGCAGTTTCACGATGTCGCCCAGCGGCTGCCACTGCCCGGCTTTCAGGGCGGGGGCGTGGTCCAGGATGTGGCGGACGCTCACGGCCTCGCCGGCGCCCGAGCCCGCCCGACGGCCATCCGCCCCAGCGTTAGCCGCCGCCTTGGTCGCCGTGGTGGAAGCCGCCTTCTTGGCGACGGCTTTCTTCGCAGGCGCCTTCTTGGCCGGTGCGGCCTGCACCGCCGGCTTGGGCGCAGCGGCCTTGCGCGGGGTGGTTTTGCGCGCAGGCGCTTTCTTGGCCGCGGGGCTTCGGGGGGCCGGTGGCGTGGCCTCCGGCATTGCGGCGGGGACCTCGGTCACCTGATCGCCCTCCGGCCCGACCAGGAACACCTGGTCGTAGGCATTGACGGCCTCGGGCGCCATCTTGCCGCGATCGGAAAGGCACACCACCCGGAACCCGCGCTCGCGCAGCCGCAGCACCAGCGGCACGAAGTCGGCGTCGCCCGAACCGATCGCGATGGTGGACGGGCGCGAAGGCGCATAGGACAGCTCCATCACATCGACCGCCAGGGCCACGTCCGTCGTGTTCTTGGTCAGCGACAGGTTCATGTAGGGCCGGATCATGCGGGTGCGCAGCACCTCCCCGAGCCCCTTGAGCTTGTCGGCACTGCCGTACGCGCGGCGCAGGGACACGCTGCCCTCGTGCTGCTCCAGGGTGCGAAAGGCCTCCTCCACCCAGGCGGGCGCGCACAGGTTGTCGGCGTCGATGAAGAAAGCGGTCATGGGTGGCCTCGCAGGGACTGTCGGAGCACGGCCGCCAAGGCGGGCAGGCACGCCGGGTGCGCGGTGGCGTTCACCCCACCACCCGCCACGGCAGCGCTTCGCCCGAGCGCAGCGGTTTGAGTTCGGCCTCGCCGAAGGCGAAGCTGCCCGGCGGCGTCCACGATTCGCGGCGCAGGGTGATCGTGCCCTGGTTGCGCGGCAGGCCGTAGAACGCGGGGCCGTGGAAGCTGGCGAAGCCTTCGAGCTGGTGCAGCGCACCGGCATGGTCGAACGCTTCGGTATACATCTCGATCGCTGCATGGGCGGTGTAGCAACCGGCGCAGCCGCTCGCATGCTCCTTGAGGTGGGCCGGGTGCGGCGCGCTGTCGGTGCCCAGGAAGAATTTGTCGCTGCCGCTGGTGGCCGCCTCCACCAGCGCCACCCGGTGCGTTTCACGCTTGAGCACGGGCAGGCAGTAGTAGTGGGGGCGGATGCCGCCGGTGAAGATCGCGTTGCGGTTGTAGAGCAGGTGGTGCGCGGTGATGGTGGCCGCGGTGAAACGGTCGGCCTGCTGCACGTACTGCGCCGCATCCCGGGTGGTGATGTGCTCGAAGACGATCTTCAGTTCCGGAAAGTCGCGGCGCAGCGGAATGAGCTGCTGCTCGATGAACACGGCCTCGCGGTCGAACAGGTCGATGTCGCTGCTGGTCACCTCGCCATGCACCAGCAGCAGCAGGCCGGCCTTCTGCATGGCCTCCAGGGTGCGGTAGGTCTTGCGCAGATCGGTCACGCCGGCATCGCTGTTGGTGGTGGCGCCGGCGGGATACAGCTTGAGGGCGACCACGCCCGCCGCCTTGGCGCGCACGATTTCCTCGGGCGCCAAGTTGTCGGTGAGGTACAGCGTCATCAGCGGCTCGAAGGCGACGCCGGGCGGCACGGCCGCCTGGATGCGCTCCTTGTACGCCGTGGCCAGGGCCGCCGTGGTCACGGGCGGGCGCAGGTTGGGCATGATGACGGCGCGCCCGAACTGGGCGGCCGTGTGCGGCACGACGGTGAGCAGCGCTTCGCCGTCGCGCACGTGCAGGTGCCAGTCGTCCGGGCGGGTGATCGTGAGGGTGTCGGGGGAGTGGGCAGCGGTCATGGGCGCCATTGTCCCATCGCACCGGCCCATGAAAAAACCCTGCCCACCCGGGAGGATGGACAGGGTAAACCCCAAATAATGGGGCGAGGGGGTTGCGGGTTGGTATTTCGGATCAGCAGCCGGACGGGCGGTTGCCGCGCATGGGCACGATGCCCGAGACGGTGATGCGGTCGCCCGAGCCATCGGTGGCCGTGAGCGTCTTGCTCAGGAGGCGCACCTGGTTGGAATCGCGCGACACGGTGGTGTCGCTCCAGTCGGTGGCGCTGAACTCGCGCTGCGAGAACGTGAGGAAGGCGATGTACAGGTTGCCGGCATTGGGCTGGTAGCGCACGTCGCCGGAGGCCTGGTCGCTGGAGCCGACCTTTTTGGCGCCGTCGAAACGGAAGGTGCAGACTTCGGGCGACGAACCCACCGGGTTCTTCTTGTCCACGTCGGTCAGGTTGATGGTGCCGTCGCCGTACACGCCGTTCAGGCCCGAGACCGTGGCGTTGCTCACCGTCAGCACACCGGGCTGGTCGCTCGGGGTGGGATCGTCGTCGTTGCCGCCGCCACAGGCGGTGAGCAGCAAGGCGGTGCAGGCGGCAGCGGAAAAGGTCTTGAGAAAAGCGTTCATGGGTCAGTCAGGATCGGTCATTGGAAAGCCGCAGGAGCGGGTGTCAGATCCCGTCCTCGCAACAAGCCCCGATCCTAGAAATGGCCTTTCGCCCCTGCTGTGGGCCTTTGGCAGCGGGGTCCGTAGGACAGATTCCCGCACCGCCCGGGCCCGCCGGGCGCAGCGCAGGCGGGGAGGCAACCCTTCAGGCCAACGCCTGGGGCGCCACCGCCGGAAACCGCACGGTGAAACAAGAGCCCCCCTCCGGGCGGTTTTCCACCTCGACGGTGCCACCCTGGCGGACCACCAGGGCATGGACGATCGACAGCCCCAGGCCAGAGCCTTCGCCCCCGTGTCCGGGTGCGTGCGGAAAGCGTCGAAACGGCCGCGACAGCATCTCGGTAGGCAGCCCGGCCCCGGCATCGCTCACGCGCAGCGCCACGCCGGCAGCCGTCACCTCGACCGCCACGCCCAGCCAGCCGCCGTCGCCCGCGTGGCGCAGCGCGTTTTCGACCAGGTTGAACAGCACCTGCCGCAGGCGGTCGGGGTCGGCATTCACCAGCGCCGTGCTCGGGGCCTGCGGCACCTGCAAATCGAGCGCCACGCCGTGTTCGGCGATGCGGCTGGCGTGGCCTGCCAGCGCTTCGCGCACCAGTTCCGCCAGGTCCTGCGGCGCCATCTTGAGCGATAGCTGGCCGGCCTCGGCCATCGACAGGGTGTGCAGATCGCCGACCAGGCGCCCAAGGTACTCGACCTGCTCCAGAAGCGCGCGCGACTCGGCGGCGTCGGCCTCGATGACGCCGTCGCAGATCGCGTGCAGGCGCGCGCGCAGCACGGTCAGCGGCGTGCGCAACTCGTGCGAGATGGAGGCGGCGGTGGCGCGGCGCTCGCGCGCCATGTCCTCCAGCGCATCGGTCATCTGGTTGAAGTGGCCCACCATCTCGGCCATCTCGCCCTTGTAGCGGCCCGGCTGCGCCCGCACGGTGAAGTCGCCCATCGCCACGCGCGTGGCGGCCTCGGCCATCGAGGCCACGGGCTGCGTGACCAGGCGCGACACCCAGAACCCCACGGCCAACCCGAAAGGCAGGCACACCACCAGCCCGACGACCAGCGACCACTTCTCGCCGAACAGCAGGTCGCCGCGCCAGTACTGCCCGTAGATCGCCATCGCCTGGGGGCTGTCCTCTTGGTCATGGTCGTTGAGCTCGTCCAGTTCGTGCTGCACGGTGGCGGGCAGGCTGCGGTAGAAATCGCGGTACTGCATTTCGGAGAACACGACCACGCTGGCCGCCAGCAGGCCCATGGTGGCGAGCAGCGTCCCGGCGATGTATAGCCCGAAGCGGACCCAGATGCGATCGAGGATGGAGCCTTGCATGGCGCGGGGCTCGGGTCAGGCCTCGGCGGACTCGCCGGGCCACAGGCGGTAGCCGATGCCGCGCACCGTCTCGATCAGCTCGCCCTGCCCGGCCTGCTGCAGCTTGCGCCGCAGCTTGGACAGGTGGGAGTCGATCACCCGGTCGAGCGCGTCGCTCTCGGGCAGGCAATGCTCGATCAGGTGGCCGCGCGAGAAGCAGCGCTTGGGCTGCGCCGCCAGGCAGGCCAGCAGCCGGAACTCGGTCAACGTGAGCGGCAGCGGCACGGCGCGCCCGTCCTCGCCATAGGCCAGGGCGGCATGGGCCTGCTGGTCGATCTCGATCCGGCCCACGCGGATCGGCGTGGTGGCAGGCGCTTCCTGCGACCGCGTGCGGCGCAGCACGGCGCGCACACGGGCCACCACTTCGGGCGGGCTGAAGGGCTTGACCACGTAGTCGTCGGCCCCCAGGCGCAGGCCGAGCAGCTTGTCGATATCGTCCGCCAGCGCGGTGACCATGATGACCGGGGTCTGACCCTCTTCGCGGATGGAGCGCAGCACGTCCAGCCCGTCCATGCCGGGCAGGTGGATGTCCAGCAGCACCATGTCGGGCCGCAGCTGGCGAAACAGCCGCAGGGCGTCCAGACCGTTGCCGGCCTGCTGCGCCCGCAGCCCGTCGCGCTGCAGGTAGGCCGTGAGGATGCTGGCGATCCCGGGTTCGTCCTCGACCACGAGGACAAGCGGACCAGGCAGAGGGGCAGGACTGTTCATGGCACCAGGGGCTAGGGCGGCGGCCACGGGGCCCGGGGAGGGTCCGAGGGCGGCACACCGCCGGCCGATTATCCATGGGCCGCCCTCCGCACCGGGCCCCGGCGCGTCTCCACGCTTTCTCCACACGGTATTCACGGCTGCGCGAATTTTGGCGGGCCCAATGCCCGCTGAAAACCTTCCCGAATGCCCTTCCCCCTCCAGGTCCTGTCCGCGTGAACCGATCCCTTCGCCTCCTGCCGTGCGCCGCGCTGTCCGTCCTGGTGGCCGGGTGCGCCGCGCTCGGGGGGGCCGACGCCCCCTCGGTGCAGGGCGTGGCCCCGGTGCCAGCGGCCTGGAGCCAGCCGGCGCCCGCCGGTGCGCCGGCAGCCGACCTGCGGTCCTGGTGGAAAGCCTTCAACGACCCTGCGCTGGACGCCCTCGTGCAGGAAGCGCTGGCCAGCAACCTCGACCTGGCGCAGGCGGCCAGCCGGCTGCGGGAGGCCCGACTGCAATCGGGCCGGGCGGCCCTGCAGTTCCGGCCGTCGCTAGGCGCCAGCGCCCGTTCGCTGCAGGACATTTCGGCCACCGACACCTACTTTCACGCCAGCCTGGACATGGTGTGGGAACTGGGCCTTTTCGGCGCCGGCGAAAGCACGCGCCAGGCCGGCGAAGCCGAGCTGGATGCGGCCGGGGCCGATGCCCAGGGCGTTCGCGTGGCGGTCGTGGCCGATGTGGTGCGCAACTACCTCGACCTGCGCGCCGCGCGCCGCCAGGCCCAGCGGCTGGCGCAGATGGCCGCCCTGGACGAACGCAGCGCCGCCTTGGCCGAGGTGCGGCTGCGCACCCGCCTGGGGCCGGCGGACGAGATCGTGCAGGCCCGCGTGCGGGCGGCACAGGCCCGCGCCGCGCAGGCGCCCCTGACCGAAGCCGGTGCCCGTGCCGCGCAGGCCCTGGCGGTGCTGCTCGGCCGCACCACCCCCGATCCGGCCTGGAGCGCCGAGGTGCCCGGCAGCGCCCCTTCGGCGCTGGCGCCGTTCGCCCTGGCCGAACTGCCCGCCGATCTGCTGCGCACCCGCCCCGACGTGCACGCCGCCGAGGCGGAGGTGAACAAGGCGGCCGCGGCGCTGGGGCTGGCGCGCTCCGAGCTGTACCCGCGCATCTCGCTCATGGGTTCGCTGCTCTATTCGTACAACATCACCCAGCATTTCCGCACGCGCAGCGAAAACGCCCCCGCGCTCGGGCCCGTCATCGACATTCCGCTGTTCGACTGGGGCCGCCGGCAGATGCAGGTGCAGGCACGGCAGGAAGCGGTGAACGCCGCGCTCCTCGGCTACCGCAAGGCCGTGAACAACGGCGTGGCCGAGGTGGAGGGCGCCCTCGCGGCCCTGGGGGCACAGCAGGCCCGCGCGGACGCGCTTGCCCAGGCCCTGGGCCTGCTGCGCCAGCGCACGGCGGCCGGGCAGGCGCAGATCCGCCTCGGGCTGGCCAGCGAATACGACGGTCTGCCGCAGCGGCGCGCCGAGCTGCAGGCCGCCGCGGAATGGGACACGGCGCAGGACGCCCGCGCCCTCGCCTTCGTGGCGCTCTACAAAGCCCTGGGCGGTGCACCACTGCCGCCGGCCGAGCCCACGGCCGGGGCGGCTGCGCCCGAGGCCACGCGCATCGCCGGGACCGCGCCATGATTCCACTGGCCCGCAAGACCCTGGTACACGAATGGCGCCGCTTCGTGCCGGCGGTGTTCGCCGTGGGGTTCTCCGGCCTGCTGCTGATGGTGCAGGCCGCGCTGGTGCTGGGCATCTTCGGCAGCGCCGCCGTCTATGTGCGGGCCTCGACAGCCGATCTCTGGGCCGGCTACCCGGGCACGCAGAGCGTGAACTTCGGCCGCGCCATCGGCCGCGACGTGGAAAGCCGGATGCGCATGGACCCCGCCGTGACCGCCGTCGAGCCCTACCTATGGGTCGATGGCGACTGGCGCAGAGCCCAGGCAGGCGCGGGCGGCATCTCGGTCTATGTCTCGGGTATCCGTAGCGCGCCCGACGGCATGCTGTTTGCCCGCCTCATCGCTCCATGGCAACGCGATGCGCTGCGCGAGCCGGGCGCGGTGATCGTGGACCGGGCCGATCTGGACACGCTGGGCGTGCGGGTCGGCCAGACCGCGTGGATCAACAGCCATCCGGTGCGCGTGGCCGCGGCCGTGGACGGCCTGCGCGGCCTGGGTGGCGTGAACGTGCTGGCCTCGCTGGACACCGCACGCGAAATCGCCGGTGCCGAAGCCGGCTCCGGCAGCACCTACGTGGTCGCACGCACCCGCAGCCCTGCGGACGCCGCGGCCGCCCAGGCCCGGCTGTCGCAGGGCGACCCGGGTTTCGGCCCGTTCGAGGTGTGGACGGCCCGGCAGTTCTCTCGCCGGTCGCAGCTGTACTGGATGTTCGACACCGGCGCCGGCGTGGCCGTGCTGTTCATGGTGATCGTCGTGTGCCTCGTCGGCACCGTGGTCACCAGCCAGTCGCTCATGGGCGTGGTGGCCGGCACGGCGCGCGAATACGCCGTGCTCAACGCCCTGGGCGCCAGCCGCGGCGCTTTGGGCCGGCTCGTGATCGAGCAGGCCTGCTGGATCGGCGGGCTGGGCCTGCTGGTCGCCGGCGCCACCAGCGCGGCGCTGCTGGGGGTGGCGGCCGCCTATGGTGTGCCGGTCGCCATGACGCCACGGGTGGCGGCCGCCTGCGCGGTGCTGGTCGGGATCGTAGCCCTGTTTTCGGGTTTCTTCGCCATCCGTGGCCTGCTGCGGGCCGACCCGGCCCTGCTCCTGCGATGAACCACGGTACCGCTCCCGAAGCCCCCCGCCTCACGCCCAGCCTGCAGGCGGTGCAGGTGCACAAGTCCTTCGTGTCGGGCGTCGTGCGCGTGCAGGTCATCGAAGGCCTCACGCTGTCCATCTACCCGGCCGAGCTCACGCTCATCTCCGGCCCCTCCGGTTGCGGCAAGAGCACGCTGCTGTCGCTGCTGTCCGGCCTGCAGCGGGCGGACGCAGGCCATTCCATCGCCCTGGGCGAGAACCTGGGCGCGCTCAGCGTGCGCGCGCTCGAGCGCTTTCGGCTGCACCACACGGGGTTCGTGTTCCAGGGCTTCAACCTGTTTCCCGCCCTGACGGCGCTGGAACAGGTGCAGCTGCCGCTGGGCTACCTGGGCCTGAGCGACCGCGAGAGCGAAAAGCGCGCCCGCCGCGCCCTGGACGAGGTGGACCTGTCGCACCGCGCCAGCATGCGGCCCGCGCAGCTGTCCGGCGGAGAAAAGCAGCGCGTGGCCATCGCGCGGGCCATCGCCAAGGAACCGCAACTGCTGTTCGCCGACGAGCCCACCAGCGCGCTGGATGCCGACAGCGGCCAGCGCGTCATCGACATCCTTCACCGCATCGCCCATGCGCACGGCACCACGGTGCTGTGCGTGAGCCACGACCCCCGGCTGGTGCGCCATGCCGACCGGGTGCTGGGCATGGAGGACGGCGCCATCCGCAGCGACTGGCGCCAGCCCGACGCGCCACTGACCACGAACACCCCATGACCCGCCTGCCCCTTACGCCCCCGTCGCTGCTCGGCCTGATCCCGGCGCTCCTCGCCACGGCCGTGCTGCTGGTCGCCTGCAACGAAAAGCCCCTGCCCTCGGCCGTCGCGGCTGAGCCCCCGCCCCCGGCCCAGGTGGCCGTGGCGCGCGGCAAGATCGAAGTGCCGGGCGGCCTGCTCGAACTGTCGCCCGCCCAGGAAGGGCTGGTGCAGGCCGTCGCCGTGCAGGAAGGGCAGACCGTGCAGCGCGGCCAGTTGCTGCTGCGCCTGGCGGGCGATGCCGCGGGCAGCGAAGCCGCGGTCGCCCAGTCCGAGCTGCACCTGGCCCAGGCCCGCCACCAGGCACGCGCCCAGCGCCTGCCAGCCCTGCGCCGCACGGCGGCGCGGCTGTCCGAGGCAGTGACCGCCGGCGCCGCCGAACCCCAGCGTGCCGACGAAGCCTTGCAGGCCGTGCGCGATGCCGAAGCCGACCTCGCCGTCTCTCAGGCCGAGGCCGAAGTGGCGCGCAGCCGCCTGGCCCAGGTGCAGGCGCAGCGCGCACGGCTGGAGCTGCACGCGCCGGAAGACGGCACCGTGGTCCGCGTGGGCACGCAGGCCGGCCAGCGCGCGCCGGCGTCGGGCAGCGCAGCGGCCATCACGCTGCTGCCGCGCCGCCCGCTCGTGGTACGGGCCGAACTGAACGAAAGCTACGCGGCCCAGGTGCACGTGGGCCAGCGCGCCACCGTCACCACCGATGGCGACACCGCCGCTGCGGCGATGCCGCCGGCGCATGTGGTGCGCATCAGCCCCGTGCTCGGCACCGGGCGGCTGCAGGACGACGTCCAGCGCGGCCCCGTGCGCATCGTCGAATGTGTGTTGGAGTTCGATCAGGCGCCCACCGCGCGGGTCGGACAGAACGTGAGAGTGAGCTTCCATGAATGACGCCAGAACCCACCGCATCGCCCTGGTCGATGCACGCCATGTCTCCCAGCCCGCGACCGGCTCGGGCTGGATGGTGCAATGCGACTTCGACGGCACCATCAGCACCGAAGACGTGACCGACTCGCTGCTGCAGCGCTTCGGCCGCGACGGCTGGGAGGCGCTCGAGGCCGCCTGGGAGCGCGGTGAGATCGGCTCGCGCGAATGCATGAAGGGCCAGGTGGCCCTGCTCGACATGGACCGCGCCGAGCTGGACGCGCACCTGGCCACCATCGCGGTGGACCCGCACTTCGGCGCCTTCGTGCGCGCAGCCCGCGAGCGGGGCATGCCGGTGCAGGTGGTGAGCGACGGCATCGACTACGCCATCCATGCCGTGCTGGAACGCCACGGCCTGGGCGACCTGCCGGTGATCGCCAACCGGCTGGTGCAGACCGGCCCGCGCAGCTGGCAGCTGCAGTCGCCCTGGGCCAGCGCCGCCTGCGCGCGCGCCAGCGGCAACTGCAAATGCGAACGCCTGGCCGAGCAGCGCGAGCGGCATGGCCGCGTGCTGTACGTGGGCGACAGCACCTCGGACTTCTGCGTGTCCGGCCGAGCCGACTTCGTGCTGGCCAAGTACAAGCTCATCCAGCACTGCGTGGACCACGGCATCGCCCATGCGGCGTTCACCGATTTCTCGCAGGCGCTGGCCCTGCTGCCGCAGCCCGTGGCACTGGAACTGGCGGCATGAACGCCGCCGTGATGTCCCGCGAAACCGTCCTCCCCCTGGGCGACGCGGCGGCCCGCCCCGGCGATGCCGGCACGCAGCACGAGTACCTGCTGCGCGGGCACGGCCCGAACGCCGGCACCGGCGTGCTGCTGATCCACGGGCTGACCGGCACGCCCAACGAAATGCGCCTGCTGGCCAAGGGCCTGCACCGCGCCGGTTTCACCGTGCTGGCCGTGCAGCTGGCCGGCCACTGCGGCACGCAGGACGACCTGGTCGCCACACGCTGGCAGGACTGGCACGCCAGCGTGCAGCGCGGCGCAGACCGGCTGGCGATGGTGACCGGCGGCCGGCTCGTGGCGTGCGGCCTCTCGATGGGCGCCGTGCTGGCGCTGGCGCTGGCCGCCGATCGCCCGGCCCAGGTGGCCGGCGTGGTGGCGCTGTCGCCCACCTTCCGCTACGACGGCTGGAGCATGCCCGCGTACACGCGGCTGTCCTTTTTGCTGCCGCTGTTTCGCATGCTCGGCATCGGGCGGCACCGCGTCTTCATGGAGCAGCCGCCCTACGGCATCAAGGACGCGGCGCTACGCGAGCGCGTGGTGGCGCAGATGCAATCGGGCGACAGCGCGGCGGCCGGCCTGCCGGGCAACCCGTGGTGGTCGGTGATCGAGATGCGCGCGCTGGCGGCCCACGTTCGCCGGCGCCTGGACGCCGTGCGCTCACCCTGCCTCGTGCTGCATGCTCGCCACGACGACATCGCCTCGGCCGCCAACGCCCAGGCCATCGTGCAGGGCGTGCGGTACGCGCCGGTGGAGCTGGTGCTGCTGGACGACAGCTACCACATGATCACCATCGACCGGGAGCGCCGCGCCGTCGTGGCGCGCACCGTCGCGTTCGCGGAGCACGTCGCCCGCGGGGGCACGCCGTGAACCCGGCCGGGGCCGAGAGCGGCATCACGCCGCTGGTGGCAGCGCTCTGGGCGCTGAACATGCTGGTGGACACGGGCGGGCAGCTGGCGTTCAAGGCGGCGGCCACGGCCGACCCGCGCGCCGGCAGCGGCCTGGCCCGCTGGGCGTTCATGGCGCGCCGGCCGTGGCTGTGGATCGGCGTGGGCTGCTACATCGCCGAGTTCCTGGTGTGGTTGGCGTTCCTGTCGCTCGTGCCGCTGTCGGACGGCGTGCTGCTGGGCTCCATCAACATCGTGGCCGTCATGGTGGCCGGCCGGTTCCTGTTCCGCGAGAAGCTGTCGCGCATGCGTGTGGCCGGCATCCTCCTGGTGTCGGCCGGCGTGGCCGTCGTGGGGCTGCACGGATGAAGCGCTTCTATGCCCTCGGGTTCCTCGCGCTGGTGGCGTTCGACACGCTGGCGCAGATCAGCTTCAAGCTCGCGGGCGAGCACGCGCTGCCGCTGGAACTGTCCGCCGACTGGCTGGTGCGGGTCTTCGGGCACCCGTGGATCTACGGGGCCTTCATCGGCTACCTGGGCGCGTTCTTCACCTGGATGACGCTGCTGGAGCACGCCCCGATCGGCCCGGCGTTCGCCGCTTCGCACCTGGAAGTCGTCTCGGTGCTGGCGATCTCTGCCGTGTGGTTCAACGAACCCATCGGCTGGCCGCAGGTGGCGGGCGCGGTACTCATCCTGGGCGGCATCGCCTGCCTGGCTCGCAGCGAGGCCGATGCCGAGCCCAAGACCGAGCACGTCCCGGCGCACGATGGCGCGTGAAGCCCCGCCCACCGCGGGCCTGCCGCTGCGGATGGCCGACCTGCTACCCGGCGGCGATGCCGACCTGGGCGGCGCGCTCGCGCGCTTCCTGGGCGTGCCCGCCGTGCAGGTGGAGTGCTCCGGCACCGCCGCGCTGGTGGTCGCCCTCACGGCACTGCGCACGCTGGCGCCCGACCGCGACGAAGTCGTGGTGCCGGCCTATACCTGCCCGCTGGTGGCCATGGCGGTGGCGCACTGCGGCCTGAAGCTGCGGCTGTGCGACCTCGGCCCCGGCACGCTCGACCTGGACCTGGCGGAGCTCGACCCGCTGTGCGGCCACCGCACGCTGGCGGTGCTGCCCACGCACCTGGCCGGCCGCGTAGTGGACACGGCCAACGTGCGCAGCCTGGCGCGGGCCGCGGGCGCCTGGGTCATCGAGGACGCGGCGCAGGCCCTGGGTGCGCGCGCGGCCGGCGCGAGCGTGGGGGCCGGCAGCGACCTCGCTTTTTTCAGCCTGGCGGTGGGCAAGGGACTGACCCTTTTCGAGGGTGGCGCGCTCATCGCAGCCGACCCGCAGCTGCGCACCGCATGCCTGCACGCCAGCCGCAGCACCGTGCCGCGCCGCATCTTCTGGGAACTGCGCCGCAGCGCCGAACTGCTGGGCTACGCCGCGCTCTACCGCCCGGCCACCCTGCCGATGGCCTACGGCGCACCACTGCGGCGGGCGCTCGCCCGGGGCGACCGCGTGGGCGCCGCGGGGGACGATTTCTCGCCGCGCATTCCGCTGCACCGCGTGGGCCGCTGGCGGCAGGCGGTGGGCGTGCGGGCGCTCGCCCGGCTGCCCGACTGGCTAGCCGCGGCGCAGGCGCGCGCCGCAGCGCGGGTCGCACGGCTGCGCGGCATCGCAGGGCTGCAGGTGCTGGAGGACAGCGTGGCCGCCGGCGGTGCGCAGGGCACCTGGCCCACCCTGCTGGTGCTGCTGCCCCACGCCGCGGCCCGCGAGGCCGCCCTGGAGTCCCTGTGGGGTGCCGGCCTGGGCGTGGGCGTGCCTTTCGTGCACGTGCTGCCCGACTACGGGCGCTACGCCCACCTCGTTTCGGCGGAGGACCGCGCGGCAGGGCTGCCCCAGGCCCGGCGATTCGCCACGCAGGTGCTGTCCATCAGCAACAGCCCCTGGCTGGACGACGCGGGCTTCGAGCGGGTCTGCGCCACGCTGGCGCAGGCGGTGCGGACTCAGCCCCGCGCGCCGTTCAATCCGCCGCCATCGCCAGCTGACCCAGCAGCACCCGATTGAACGCCGCCTGCTGCGCCTGCCACTGCGGCAGCGCCGCGTCGGTCTGGGCAGTGTCCTGCCCGTCGCCCGCACTGAGCCACCGCTTCCACGCCGTACGATAGCGGTGCACGGACACCTCGCCCGTCACGTCGCTGCCCACAAGCTGCCCGCGCAGCGCGGAGATCAGGGCGGCGCCGTGGTGCGCGCTCAGGACGCCCTGGTCCCAGTTGGTGCGCACGACCGAGGGCAAGAACGCGTCCTTGTCGATGCTGAGGTAGGTGGGCTGGCGGTGGGCCGAGAGCACGCGGTACAGCGTGGCGGCGAGCGCGTCGGCATCGGGCAGGCTGCGAAACCGCGCCTGCAGACCCAGCCAGCGCGCCCAGCGTGTATCCACCCCCACGCTCCAGTAGGTGAGCCGGCCGGCCCGCAACGGCGCGAGGTAGTTCTCCCAGGCGTGGCGCAGGCCGATGTCGCCCGAGGTGATGCCGACCACGTGCACGTGCGACACCTGCGGCAGCATCGCCACGCGGCGCACCCACGAGCCGCAGTGCACGCCGAACGGAAAGCGCATGTTGTCCGGGTGGTTGTCCAGCACCACCACGCGCAGGGGCCGCGCGGCGGTGTGCCCGCGCGCGGCGATGCAGCGGGCGATCAGCGGCCAGCTCAGGTGGTGGAAATCACCGCTGCCCATGAAGACCGGGCCGTGGCGGTCGAAGGCCGGCAGACGGGCGTCGAGCAGGCCGCCGAAGGCCCGGATGCGGGCCAGGCCGCAGCCGAACCGCAGCGCCTCGTGCCAGTCCTGCGCCAGATCGATGCGCCGCTCGTCCGGCAGCGCCCCGACGGCGCCGTCGAGGTCGAGCACGACCGGTGGCCAGTCCGCCGGCCTCATGCGGCCTCCGCGCGGTCGCGCCACTGCCGGTCGCTCTCGAAGCGCCCGGCGAACCGCCGCGCCAGGGCGCGCAGCACGGGCTGGCGCACGTACACCGCGTGGCGCGTGAAGGTGAAGCGCGCGCCCAGGCTGCGCTTGACCTCGGGGTCCGTCCAGCCGGCGACATAGTGCGTGAGGCCGTGCGCCAGCGCGTATTCGAGGTTTTCCATCCAGCTCACGAAGTACAGGTTGGCCTCGCGCGCGGCCGGATAGGCCAGCCCGATGTACTTGTCCACCAGGCGGCCGCCATGCACGTAGCACAGGTTCCAGCCCAGCAGCTCGCCCGTGGCGGCGTGGCGGTATTCGAAGGCGATGCCGCCGCTGGACGCATCGCGCAGCACGGCGGCGAAGAAACCGCGCGTGAGCCGGTCGAAGTGCACCTCGCTCTGCGCGTACACCGCCTCGTACAGCGCGTAGTAGGCATCCACCACGGCGTCGTCGGCAAAGGCCTCGCCCGTGGCGATGTGACGCACCGCCAGCCCAGCGCGGCTGCGCAGCTTGCGGCGCAGGTTCTGGCGCCGGCTGGCGGACAGGCGGCCCAGGTAGTCGGCGATGTTCGCGAAGTCGATGGGCACATAGGCCAGCGCCTGCCCTTCGACCAGCACGAAACCCTGGCGCTCGCAGGCGTGCGCCAGGGCGGCCGCGTAGGCATTGTCAGCGTCGGACAGCAGGGGCGACTGCTGCGGCAGGTCCTTGATGATGGCCAGCGCGAAGCGCCGCCCCGGCCCCGCGCGCACGGCATGCGCCAGGGCCTCGGGCGCGGTGCCATCCGCGGGCAGCGGTGCGTATTCGGTCACCGTGGTGCCCACGAACCCCGTGGCCACCCGCAGCCAGCGGGACCAGCGCGCGAACAGCGGCAGCGCCCGCACCCGGGCCTTGAGCGCATCGTCCGCCGTGGTGAGCAGGTCCAGCGGCGCCGCGAAGGCCGGCGCCGGCAGGCCCTGCAGCACCGTGAAGCCCTGCGGCGGGTGCGCGGCGAAGTGCCCGGCCAGCGCCTGCGGCTCGAGCGCGTTGCGCCAGGGCATCAGCTGCGCTTGGCGCGCGTCAGGAGCTGCTCCAGCAGCACCAGGGCCTCGTCGATCTCGGGGCGCGTGATCATGAGCGAAGGTGCCAGCGTGATGACGTTCTTGTAGTAGCCGCCCACGTCCAGCACCAGGCCGCGCTTCTGGCCCTTGTATTCGAGATTGCCTTCCAGGCCGATGTCCACCATCTTATCCAGCAGCGCGCGGTTGGGCGTGAAGCCGTCCTCGGTGCAGATCTCGGCCCGCAGCGCCAGCCCCAGGCCGTCCACGTCGCCGATCTCCTTGTGGCGCTTTTGCAGGTCCTTGAGGCCTTCCAGGAAGTAGGCGCCGCTGTCGCGCACCTGGGCGCCGAAGTCCATCTCGTGCGTCATCTTCATCACCTCCAGGCCGAGCGCCGTGCCCAGCGGGTTGGAGGCGAAGGTGGAGTGCGTCGAGCCCGGCGGGAAGATCGTGGGGTTGATCAGTTCCTCGCGCGCCCACAGGCCGGACAGCGCGTTCAGGCCGTTGGTCAGCGCCTTGGCGAACACCAGCACGTCCGGCTTCACGCCGAAGTTCTCGACCGACCACAGCTTGCCGGTGCGCCAGAAACCCATCTGGATCTCGTCCACCACCAGCAGCACGCCGTGCTCGTCCAGCACCTTCTTGAGGCCCTTGAAGAAATTGGCCGGTGGCACGACGTAGCCGCCCGTGCCCTGGATGGGCTCGACGTAGAAGGCCGCGTATTCGCACTGGCGCGTCTTGGGGTCCCACACGGCGTGGTATTCGTTCTCGAACTTGCGTGCGAACTCCTGCACCAGCGATTCGGAGTATTCCTCGGCCGTCATGCCCTTGGGGCGGCGGAAGGGATAGGGAAACGGCAGGAACTGCGCGCGGTCGCCGAAGTGGCCGAAGCGGCGGCGGTAGCGGTAGCTGGAGGTGATGCTGGAGGCGCCCAGCGTGCGGCCGTGGTAGCCGCCCTCGAAGGCGAACATCAGGCTCTTGCCGCCGCTGGCGTTGCGCACCACCTTGAGCGAATCCTCGATGGCCTGTGCGCCGCCCACGTTGAAGTGCACGCGGCCCGCGTTGCCCCACTTGGCTTCGGCGTCCTGGGCGATGAACTTCGCCAGCTCGATCTTCGTGGGGTGCAGGTACTGGCTGGCCACCTGCGGCAGGGTCTGCAGCTGGCGGATCATGACCTCTTCCAGCCGCTTGTTCTTGTAGCCGAAGTTCACGGCCGAGTACCACATCTGCAGGTCGAGGTAAGGCGTTCCCTCGGCGTCGTACATGTAGCTGCCGTCGCAGCCGTCGAAGATCTTGGGCGGGTTGACGTAGTGAACGGTGTCGCCGAAGGAGCAGTACTTGGCTTCGTCCGCGAGGAGCTGGGCAGCGTCGATGGTCATGAAAGAAAGACTCCGGAAAAAAGATTTCGGCGAAGTCTGCGCAGCCAACCTTGATCGACTATCGAGCTTTTGTGCGCACTTTGTGCAGACGGCAGGAAAACGCCGCCACGCTCAGGCCGTGCCGCCCGGCGGTAGCGCCGCCTCGGCGTGCCGCAGGTCCACGTTCGCCTGCAGGAAATCGAGCACGGCGCGCGTGCGCGGGGGCAGCCGGTCGGGACGGCCGATGTAGACGGCGTGGATGGGCTCCAGGTCGCCGGCATTGAACGCCTCCAGCACGGGCACCAGGCGCCCGTTCGCCACATCGTCCCAGGCGTGGTAGAGCGACAGCCGGGCCAGCCCCGCGCCCTCCAGCGCCAGTCGACGCATCACGTCGCCGTCGTTGACGCGGATCGCATGGCCGATGTCCACGGCCACGCGCCGGCCGTCCACCATGAAGGGCCAGTGCGGAATGGCGCGCGGGTAGTTCCAGCCCAGGCGCACGTGCCGGTGCAGGTCGTCAGGATGGCGGGGCTCGCCGTGGCGCGCCAGGTACTGCGGAGCGGCCACGACGATCTGGCGCGTGTGACCCAGCAGGCGCGCCACCACGTCCGACGCGGGCAGCGCGCCCCAGCGGATCGCGATGTCGATGCCCGCGTCCGCCAGATCCACCACGTGGTCGGTGAAGTACAGGTCCAGGCTGAGACCGGGGTGCAGCGCCCGCAGGCGCGGCACCAGCGGCAGCAGCAGCACGGCGCCCGTGGACGTGCTGGCGCCGATGCGCACCGTGCCCCGCGGCGCGCTGCGGGCCGCCACGTCGGCCTCCAGATCGTTCAGGTCGGCCAGCAGGCGCTTGGCCCCCTGGTACAGCTGCGTGCCCTCCGGCGTGAGCAGCACGCGCCGCGTGCTGCGCTGGAGCAATTGCACGCCCAGCCGCGCTTCCAGCCGCGACATCGCCTTGCTGACGGCCGAGGGCGACACGCCCAGTTGCCGCGCCGCGGCGGACAGGCTGCCGCGCTCGGCCACCAGCACCAGCACCTCCAGTTCACCGGACCGATGGGTTTCGGCCGTGGTGCTGTCGGGCTGGGGCTGGGGCTGGGGCTGGGGTCGAGGCATCGGAGGCACCGGACGATGGGGTTCGGGAGGTGGGAAAAAGAAAGCCGAGAGGCCGCCGATTTGTGCCCATGAGGCACAAAGGCCTTTCCATTATTCCCGCTACACAAAAGCCCTTGGGGCCGTCACATTCCACGCATCGACCCATCTTCGTCCCTGTGGACGCTTTTTTCCATGCCTCTCTCCCTCCTCGCCCTGGCGGCCGGTGCCTTCGGCATCGGCACCACGGAATTCATCATCATGGGCTTGCTCACGCAGGTGAGCCAAGACCTGCACATCTCCATTCCCACCGCGGGCACGCTGATCTCGGGCTACGCCATCGGCGTGGCCGTGGGCGCGCCGGTGCTGACGCTGCTCACGCGCCAGTGGCCGCGCAAGCGCCTGCTGCTGGCCCTGATGCTGATCTTCATCGCCGGCAACGCGGCGGCCGTGGTGGCCCCCGGCTATGGCTGGCTGCTGGCGGCACGCGTGCTGACGGCGCTCACGCACGGCACCTTCTTCGGCGTCGGAGCGGTGGTCGCCACCGGGCTGGTGCCGCAGGAGAAGAAAGCCTCGGCCATTGCGCTCATGTTCTCGGGCCTCACCCTGGCCACCCTGCTGGGCGTGCCGGCGGGCGCCTGGATCGGCCAGCACTTCGGCTGGCGCATGGCCTTCGCCGCCGTGGCGGTCGTGGGTGTGGCGGCCCTGGCGATCCTGGCGGCCTTCGTGCCGCGCGATACGGGCCGGCCGGCCGCCACGCCCCTGCGGCAGGAGCTGGCCGTGCTCGCCCGCGCCCAGGTGTGGCTGGGCCTGGGCATCACGGTGTTCGGCTTCGCCGGCGTGTTCGCGCTCTACACCTATGTGGAGCCGCTGCTCACCCAGGTGACGCACATGGACGGCGCGTGGGTGGCCCTCACGCTGCTGCTGTTCGGCGCGGGCCTAGCGGCCGGCAACCTGCTGGGCGGCAAACTGGCCGACCGGGGCGTGATGCGGGCGCTGGCGATGTCCATCGGCGCCCTGATGCTGGTGCTGGTGGCCGGCCGCTGGGCCTTCGGCCATGCCGGCGTCGCCATGGCCTACGTGGTGGTGCTGGGCACCGCCGCCTTCGCCACCGTGGCGCCCATGCAGATGCGCGTGCTGCAGCAGGCGGGGCCCGAAGGCGCCACGCTGGCCTCCAGCCTCAACATCTCGGCCTTCAACCTGGGCAACGCCATCGGCGCGTGGCTGGGCGGGCTGGCAATCGCCCATGGCCTGGGCCTGCTCTCGGTGACCTGGGTGGCCGCCGCCCTCGCCGCGCTGGGGCTGGCGCTGGTGGGCGCGAGCACCCGCCGCGACGGACGCGCCCCGTCGAGGGACGCCCCGGCCCGCGCCTGAGAGCGCTCCCGGCGCTACCACTACCGCGCCAGCACCGGCCCCAGGGCCTTGCCCGTGTGCGTGCCCAGCCGCACCACCTCTTCCGGCGCGGCGGCCGCGACGATGCGCCCCCCTTCCCGGCCGCCTTCCGGCCCCAGGTCGAGAATCCAGTCGGCCTCGGCGATCACGTCGAGGTCGTGCTCGATGACGACCACGCTGTGCCCGCCGTCCACCAGCCGGTGCAGCACCTGGATGAGCTTGTGCACGTCGGCCATGTGCAGGCCCACCGTGGGCTCGTCCAGCACGTAGAGCGTGTGCGGCGCCTTCTGGCCGCGGCGGCCGACCTCGTCGCGCACCTTGGTCAGTTCGGTCACCAGCTTGATGCGCTGCGCCTCGCCGCCCGACAGCGTGGGGCTGGGCTGGCCCAGCGTGAGGTAGCCCAGGCCCACGTCCTTGAGCAGTTGCAGGGGGTGCGCGATGCTGGGCATGCTGGCGAAGAACTCCACGGCCTCGTCCACCTCCATCTGCAGCACGTCGCCGATGCTCTTGCCGCGCCAGGTGACGGCCAGCGTCTCGGGGTTGAAGCGCGCGCCGTGGCAGGTCTCGCAGGGCACCTTCACGTCGGGCAGGAAGCTCATGGCGATGGTGCGGATGCCCTGGCCTTCGCAGCTGGGGCAGCGGCCTTCGCCGGTGTTGAAGCTGAACCGCCCGGCCGCATAGCCGCGCGCCTTGGCCTCCAGCGTTTCGGCGAACAGCTTGCGGATGGTGTCCCAGAAGCCGATGTACGTGGCGGGGCAGCTGCGGGGCGTCTTGCCGATGGGGGTCTGGTCCACCTCCAGCACGCGGTCCACCGTCTCGAAGCCCGACAGGCCGCTGCAGCCCACGAGGGGCGGCGCCTTGCCGGCGTCCATCGCATCGCGCCCGGCCTTGGTGGAGCGCTGCTGCACCCAGGCCTGCACGTTGGCCAGCAGCACGTCGCGCGCCAGGGTCGATTTGCCCGAGCCGCTCACGCCGGTCACGGCCACCAGGCGGTTCAGCGGCACGCTGGCCGTCACGCGCTGCAGGTTGTGCAGGTGCGCGCCGCGCACGGTCAGCCAGTGCTCCGGCTGGGCGGTTTCGGCCTCTTTTTGGCCGGATGCCCTAGTACTTTCTGCCTTGTTAGCTATTAAAATAGTAGCATCCGAGCGGGCGATGTGCACGGGCGGCACCACCGGGCGACGGGCTTTGAGCGGGTGCCGCATGGCATGCAGCAGGTAGCGGCCGGTCTGCGAATCCTCGGCGGCCTGCACGTCGGCCACGCTGCCCTGCGCCACCAAGCGCCCGCCGCGCTTGCCGGCGCTCGGGCCGATGTCGATGATGTGGTCGGCGCGGCGGATGGTGTCCTCGTCGTGCTCCACCACCACCAGCGTGTTGCCCTTGTCGCCCAGCTTGTGCAGCGCGTTCAGCAGGATCTGGTTGTCGCGCGCGTGCAGGCCGATGGTGGGCTCGTCCAGCACGTAGCACACGCCCTGCAGGTTGCTGCCCAGTTGCGCCGCCAAGCGGATGCGCTGCGCCTCGCCGCCCGACAGCGTGGGCGCGCCCCGGTCCAGCGTGAGGTAGCCCAGGCCCACCTCTTCCAGGAATTCGAGCCGGCTCTGGATCTCGGGGATCAGGTCGCGCGCGATGTCGGCCTCGCGCTGGCTCAAGGCCGCGCCCTGCTGCAGCGCCTCGATCCACTGGCGGATGTCGGTGACCGACAGCGCGGCGATGTCGGCGATGCCCACGCCGGCACGGCCGGCGGCGGCGTTCTCGCCGAAGCGCACGGCGCGGGCCGTGGCGTTCAGCCGCGTGCCCTGGCAGGTGGGGCAGGCCACGTCGGCCACGTCCTCGGCTTCGGGCTCGGCGAAGGTCTGCTCGCGGCCCTTTTCCTTGTCGTCCTGCACCGAGTCGTCGAACACCTTGCGCTGCTCGCGGGTGAGCTTGACACCCGTGCCCACGCAGTCCGGGCACCAGCCGTGCTTGCTGTTGTACGAGAACAGGCGCGGGTCCAGCTCGGCATAGCTGGTCGCGCACACGGGGCAGGCGCGCTTGGTGGAGAACGCCTGCAGCGCCCCGATGTGCGCGGTGGCGGTGCCGGCCACCATGGCGTCCTTCAGGCCATCGAGCTGGCTCAGCACGTGGACCACGCCCTTGCCCAGTTCCAGCGCGCGCGCCAGCGACGAGCGCAGCAGCCCCTCGTTCTCGGGCGACACGTCCAGGCTGGCCACGGGCAGCTCGATGGTGTGCTCCTTGAAGCGATCGATGCGCGGAAAGCCCGTGGTGGGCAGGAAGTGCCCGTCCACGCGCAGGTGGGTGTAGCCGCGCGGGCGCGCCCAGTCGGCCAGCTCGGTGTAGACGCCCTTGCGGTTCATCACCAGCGGCGCCAGCAGGCCGATGTGCTGGCCCTTGAAGTGGCGCAGCAGCTGCGCGGCGATGCTGTCGGGCGTCTGCGGCTGCACGGCGGCGCCGTCGTGGATGCAGTGCTGCACGCCCAGCTTGACGTACAGCAGGCGCAGGAAATGCCACACCTCGGTGGTCGTGCCGACCGTGCTCTTGCGCCCGCCGCGCGACAGGCGCTGCTCGATCGCCACCGTGGGCGGAATGCCGTACACCGCATCCACCTCGGGCCGGCCCGCTGGCTGCACGATGGAGCGCGCATAGGCGTTGAGCGATTCGAGGTAGCGGCGCTGCCCTTCGTTGAACAAAATGTCGAACGCCAGCGTCGACTTGCCCGAGCCCGACACACCGGTGATCACGTTGAACTGGCCGCGCGGAATGTCCACGCTCAGGTTCTTGAGGTTGTGCTCCTTGGCGTTGACGATTTCGATGGCGTTTTTGGCCGCCGGCGCATGTTCCGCTAGGGCACGTTGCTTCTCTTTTCGTAGCACCGCCGCCTTCTCGTGCACCGAGTGCCCGCCCGCGCCCAGGGCCTGCTCGTACTCGCGCAGCGCGGCGCCCGTGTGCGAGGTGGGGTGCTGGCGCACGTCCTCGGGCGTGCCCTCGGCCACCAGCAGGCCGCCGCCGTCGCCGCCCTCGGGGCCGAGGTCGATGAGCCAGTCGCTGGCACGGATCACGTCCAGGTTGTGCTCGATGACCACCAGCGAATGCCCGGCGTCCAGCAGCTTGCGCAGCGCCCGCATGAGCTTGGCGATGTCGTCGAAATGCAAGCCCGTGGTGGGCTCGTCGAACAGGAACAGCGTGCCCTTGCGCGCCAGCGGCTGGCGCGATTTGCTTTCCACGCGCGCCGCTTCCGCGAGGAAACCCGCCAGCTTCAGGCGCTGGGCCTCGCCGCCCGACAGCGTGGGCACGGGCTGGCCCAGCTTCACGTATTCCAGCCCCACGTCCACGATGGGCTGCAGCGCGCGGATCACGTCGCGGTCGGCGGCGAACAGGGCGGCCGCCTCGCTCACCGTGAGGTCGAGCACGTCGGCCACGTTGAAGGAGCGGCCACCGCGCTCGATGGTCACCTCCAGGATCTCCGGCCGGTAGCGCTTGCCGTCGCAGTCGGGGCAGCGCAGGTACACGTCCGACAGGAACTGCATCTCCACGTGCTCGAACCCCGAGCCGCCGCAGGTCGGGCAGCGCCCGTCGCCCGAATTGAAGCTGAACTTGGCCGCGGTGTAGCTGCGCTGGCGCGACAGCGGCGCCACGGCGAACAGCTCGCGGATCGCGTCCCACGCGCCCACGTAGCTCACCGGGTTGGAGCGCGCGGTCTTGCCGATGGGCGACTGGTCCACGAACACGACCTCGCCCAGGTGGTCCGCGCCCAGCAGGCGGTCGTGCGCGCCGGGCGTCTCCGTCGCCTTGCCGAAGTGGCGCAGCAGCGCGGGGGCCAGCACGTCCTGGATCAGGCTCGACTTGCCCGAGCCGCTCACGCCGGTCACGGTGACCAGGCGCTGCAGCGGAAACTCCACCGACACGTTCTGCAGGTTGTGCTCGCGCGCACCCTCCAGGATCAGGCGCGGCGTGGCCTCCGTCACGCGGCGCTGGTAGCCCATGCCGATCTGCTTGGTGCCGGCCAGGTACTGGCCGGTGAGCGTGTCGGCGCGGCGCAGCTCGCCCGTGGTGCCGTCGAACACGATGGAGCCGCCGCGCTCGCCGGGGCCGGGGCCCATGTCGATCACGCGGTCGGCCGCCAGCATGACGGCCGGGTCGTGCTCCACCACCACCAGCGTGTTGCCCGCATCGCGCAGGCGCAGCATGGCCTCGGTGATGCGGTGCATGTCGCGCGGGTGCAGGCCGATGCTGGGTTCGTCCAGCACGAACAGCGTGTTCACCAGCGAGGTGCCCAGCGCCGTGGTCAGGTTGATGCGCTGCACCTCGCCGCCGCTGAGCGTGCGGCTTTGCCGGTCCAGCGTGAGGTAGCCGATGCCCACGTCGCACAGGTATTTGAGGCGCGTGGTGATCTCTTCGTGCAGCAGCTTGAGCGCCTGCGCGTCGCCACCCGCGGCGGCATCGCCCTCGGGCAGCTCCATGCGGTCGAAGAAGCGCCGCAGCCGGTCGATGGGCAGCAGCATCAGGTCGTGCAGGCACAGGCCGGGCAGCGCTTCGAGCTGCGCGCGGCTCCACTGCACGCCCTGGGGCATGAAGCGGCGGGCCGGGTCGATCGCGATGTCGGCGTCCTCCTTGCTGCCCACGCGCCACAGCAGGCTCTCGGTCTTCAAACGCGCGCCGCCGCAGGTGGGGCACGGCGTGTAGCTGCGGTACTTGGACAGCAGCACGCGGATGTGCATCTTGTAGGCCTTGCTCTCCAGGTACTCGAAGAAGCGCTTGATGCCGTACCACTGCTTGTTCCACTGCCCGTCCTTGTAGCCGGGCGCGCCGCCGATGACCCACTGCTTCTGGTCCTCGGTGAGCTTGTACCAGGGCGTGTCGCGCGGAATGCCGGCGGTCTCGGCGTGCCGCATGAGGTCGTCCTGCGCTTCCTTCCACGCCGGCGTCTGGATGGTCTTGATCGCGCCCGCGCGCAGCGTGAGCTTCTCGTTGGGGATCACGAGCCCGTAATCCACGCCGATCACGCGGCCGAAGCCGCGGCAGGTGTCGCATGCCCCCACGGCGGAGTTGAACGAGAACATCGACGGGATCGGCTCGCTGTAGCGCAGGTCGCTGTCGGGGCAGTGCAGCCCGGTGGAGAACCGCCACAGCTCCGGCTCGCCGTCGTCCACCAGCCGGTACACGTTCAACCGCCCGGTGCCGCGCTTGATCGCCACCTCGATGGCCTCCACCACCCGCGCCTTCTCGGCGTTGCCCAGGCGGAACCGGTCGGCCACCACATCGAGCAGCTTGCGGGGCCCGGTGGGCGTCGCGACCTCGCGCTCGGCCTGCACCTTGGTGAATCCGCTGGCGGACAGCCACTGCTCGACCTGCTCGGGCGAGGTGTTGGCGGGCAACTCGACAGGGAAGGTCAGCACCACGCGCGGGTCGCCGGCCTCGGCGCAGCGGCGCTGCAGCTCGGCGTAGATGGTCTCGGGCGAATCGTGGCGCACCGGCTGCGCGGTCTGCCGGTCGAACAGCTGGCCGGCGCGGGCGAAGAGCAGCTTCAGGTGGTCGTTCAACTCGGTCATCGTGCCGACCGTGGAGCGGCTGGAGCGCACCGGGTTGGTCTGGTCGATGGCGATGGCGGGCGGCACGCCCTCCACCTTGTCCACGGCCGGCTTGTCCATGCGGTCGAGGAACTGGCGCGCGTAGGCGCTGAAGGTTTCCACGTAGCGGCGCTGGCCCTCGGCGTAGAGGGTGTCGAACACCAGGCTGGATTTGCCCGAACCGCTGGGGCCCGTCACCACCGTCAACTCACCCGTGCGGATGTCCAGATCGAGGTTTTTGAGGTTGTGCTGGCGTGCACCGTGGATGCGGATCAATCCCTGGGTCATCGGGGGTCTTTCGGGTAGGGGAGGCGGAGCATTCTAGGGACGGCTTCCGCGCGCGGAAGGTAGGGCGTTTTCCCATATCGGGGCGAGGCCGCCGTTGGCAACCGCCCGCGGCATGGAAAAGGCCTTCGACCCAGGGTGTTACCTATTGTCACGAATCGTCAACTTCGGCAAGGTGGCGCCCAGGCAGAGGGCTTTCCTCGGCAACCCCTCACGGATTGGAGACACACCATGGCATTCATGCGCAACACCGGCGCCGCACTGGTCCTGGCCGCCTTGCTGTCGGCGGCCCAGGCACAGATTCTCATCGGCCAGACCGCCGGATTTTCGGGGGCAGTGGCCTCGGGCGTGCAGGAGACGACCGAGGGCGCCAAGCTGTACCTGGACGCCGTCAACGGGCGGGGCGGGGTCCACGGCCAGAAGGTGGAGCTGGTCTCTCTGGACGACAAGTTCGATCCGCAGCTGTCCGTCGCCAATGCCCGCAAGCTGATCGAGGAGCAGAACGTCTCCGCCCTCTTCCTCACGCGCGGCACGCCCCACACCGAGGCCATCATTCCGCTGCTGGACAAGCACGGCGTGGCACTGGTCGGCCCCTCCACCGGCGCCATGGTGCTGCACAAGCCGGTGCGCAAGAACGTCTTCAACGTGCGCGCCACCTACCAGCGCGAAGCCGAAAAGGCGATCTCCCACCTGGTCTCCATGGGCATCACCCGGATCGCCGTGGTGCAGGCGGACGACAGCTTCGGGGCCGACGGCATGGTCGGCGCGCAAAAGGGGCTGGAAGCCGCCAAGCTCAAGGCCGTGCTGCAGGAGAAGTTCGACCGTTCCAAGCCGGACTTCGGCCCCATCGCGCCCAAGATCGTGCAGTCGCAGGCCCAGGCCGTGCTCATGATCGCCTCGGGCACCGCCGTGGCTGAAGGCTATGCGGCATTTCGCGCCGCCGGCTCGGGCGCGCAGATGGTCACGCTGTCCAACAACGCCTCCGCCGGCTTTGCAAAAAGCCTGGGCGCCAACGCCCGCGGTGTGATCGTCACCCAGGTGTTCCCCAACGAACGGGCCATGAACTTCCCCCTGGTGCGCGAGGCGCAGGACCTCGCCAAGGCCCAAGGCAAGGAAATCAGCCCCGCCATGCTGGAAGGCTATGCCGCCGCGAAAGTCCTGGTCGAAGGCCTGCGCCGCGCCGGACCCAAGCCCTCCCGCGACCGCATCCAGGCGGCCCTGGAAGGGCTGCAGAAGTTCGACCTGGGCGGGCTGGAAGTCAGCTACAGCCCCGAGGACCACACCGGCCTGGACTTCGCCGACCTGTCTATCATCGGAACCGACGGAAAGTTCCGCCGCTGAAGGCCCGGGCAGCGTGCCCGAGCGGCCGCAATGGCCCAGCCCATCCGGGGGATATGAGGAAAGCCGCGGCCATCGCCTCGGCACAATCGCCGTACCTTTCGGTTACGTCCCTTCCTGAGAAGCGCCATCGCCGGACATGCCGGGGCCGGAGCGAGTCCGGCACGCCCCTCCATCCTTTGACCAGAGAGCTATGAGAACCCTCCAGAAAATCAGCGCGGGCGTGGCCCTGACGGCGCTGCTGTCGGCCGCGCAGGCGCAGATCCTCATCGGACAGACCGCCGGTTTTTCCGGCACGGTGGCCGCCGGGGTGCAGGAAACCACCGACGGCGCCAAGCTGTACCTGGACGCCATCAATGCACGGGGCGGCATCCACGGGCAGAAAATCCAGCTCATCTCGCTGGACGATAAGCTCGACCCCCAGCTGGCCGCGGCCAATGCCCGCAAGCTGATCGAAGAGCAGAACGTCTCCGCCCTCTTCCTCACCCGGGGCACGCCGCCCACCGAAGCCGTCATCCCGCTGCTAGACAAGTACGGCGTGGCCCTGGTCGGCCCCTCCACCGGCGCCATGGTGCTGCACCGGCCCGTGCGCCGGAACGTCTTCAACGTGCGGGCGCCCTACCAGCGCGAGGCCGAGAAGGCCATCGCGCACCTGGTGTCCGTCGGCATCACCAAGATCGCCGTGGTCCATGCGGACGACAGCTTCGGCGCGGACGGCCTAGTCGGCGCACAAAAGGGGCTGGACGCCGCCAAGGTCAAGGCCGTGCTGCTGGAGAAGGTCGATCGCTCCAGGCCCGACTTCGCCGCCCTCGTGCCCAAGATCGCGCAATCCCAGGCCCAGGCCGTGCTGATGATCGCCTCCAGCACCGCGGTGGCCGAAGGCTACGCGGCCCTGCGCGCCGCGGGCTCGACGGCCCAGATGGCCACCCTGTCCAACAATGCCTCCGCCGGTTTCGCCAAAAGCCTGGGCGCCAACGCCCGGGGGGTGATCGTCACCCAGGTGTTCCCCAGCGAGCGCGCCGTGAACCTGCCCCTGGTGAGCGAAGCGCAGGACCTCGCCAAGAGCCGGGGCAAGGAAGTCAGCCCCGCCATGCTGGAAGGTTTCGCGGCCGCCAAGGTGCTGGTGGAAGGCCTGCGCCGCGCCGGCCCCAAGCCCACCCGGGAGCGGATCCATGCGGCGCTGGAAGGCTTGCAGAAGCTCGACCTGGGCGGCCTGGAGGTGAGCTACGGCCCCGACGACCACACCGGGCTGGACTTTGCCGACCTGTCCCTCCTCGGCGCGGACGGAAAATTCCGCCGCTGAGGGGCTGAAAACCTCGCTTTCGCCCCGCCAGCCCTCCGCGCTCGGCAAAAAGCCCGCATCAGCGGGCTTTTCACGTCTGCATCGGGCAACCGCCTGCTTTAGGAAGCGCTGCTGGCTCCCGAGGCGGGCACGGCAGGCGCCGATGCGGGGCTGCTGGCCGCAGGGGCCACCGTTTCAGGCACGTGCACGGCATCGGCCCCGTGCTTTTCACCGCTCATGTCCACTTTGTCTCCGGCTTTCATGATGACGAAGAGCGACAGCGCTGCGAACAGAACGAAGCCCACGACAATTTTCCACATACCTATCTCCTTTTTAGTGAAACGAACGGCTGAAAAAAAAGCCCCACACCCCTTTCGGGATGTGAGGCTCGGATCGTCTGGAACGCGGGTTGGCAGCCGGGGCCGCCGACCCGCGTCAACCATCAGAATGCGTGGCGAACGCCCACGGCCACGGAGCTGAAGTCAGCGCCGGCGATGCCCGTCATGTAAGCGGCGTTGCGGCTGTTGTTCACCTTCGTGTAGTAGCCGTACACCTTGGTGCGCTTGCTCAGGTTGTAGTTGTAGCCCAGCGTGTATTGCGTAGCGGCGCTGTCAGCCACGTTCTTGTACTTGCCGGCGCGGCCCACGTTCACGTGGAATTCCGAAGCGCCCATCAGGTAGGCACCCGACAGACGGAACGTGTTGCGCTTGCCGCCGTTCAGGACGTATGCGTCTTCGTCACGTTGGTAGTAGCCGCCGAACATGAACGAACCCATCGTGTACAGGCCGCGCAGTGCGAACTGGTTCACGTCGCCTTGCTTGCTGTAGCCAGCGCCCAGGGCCAGAGCGCCCAGGTTGTAGTTGGCAGCCAGGTCATAGGCGTTCTTCACGCCGACAGCTTGCTCGTGCAGTGCCACGGCGCCTTCGACGGTCAGGCCGCCGAAATCGGGCGTGCGGTAGGAAATCTTGTTGGCATCGGGCATCACGTAGGCGTAGAACGCGTCGGACGACGAACCGGTGTCATGGTTGTGCAGGCTGACGTAGTCGGCCGTGGCGTAGTAGGACTCAGCCGTGAAGCGGCCCAGACGCAGGGCGCCGAAACCACCCGACAGGTTCACTTCGCTTTGACGGGCGAAGAAACCACGTGCATCGGAAGAACCGGTGTCGGAAGCGAAGCCGCTTTCCAGTTGGAAGCCAGCCTTCAGGCCACCGCCGAGGTCTTCCACGCCCTTGAAGCCGAAACGCGAAGCATTGTTGAACAGACCGGTGGTCTTGGTGTCGCCCACTTCTTGGCGTTCCACCGTGGTGTTCACACGGCCATACAGCGTGACGCTGCTTTGGGCGAAGGCAGCGGTGCTACCCAGGAGAGCCAGCACAGCCAGTGCCAAACGATTCGTCTTTTGCATGTGATTTCCTTGAATGCTTTTATCCGTCAGATGGTGTGGTAGGCACTGCAGAGCGGGTGGCCGCCGGGCGTTGGTGCAACTACTTACGAAATTCTAGGGGGTGGCGCCTCAATACCACCCCCAAAAGTCATTTTCATAACAGCGTTGATGCATCGCCACCACACTTTGGCGTTTTTTGCCAACACATGCAGCCCTTTTCCGCACTGCGGGCTCCCGATTCACGGGAGCCCGGGCGGTTCCCATCAGTCGTTGGCGTAGATGTCCACGTCCTTGGTTTCGCGGATGAACAGCGTGCCGATCACCGCCGTGGCGCCCGCGATGATGATGGGGTACCACAGGCCGTTGTACATGTTGCCGGTCTGCGCCACGATGGCGAACGAGGTGGTGGGCAGCAGGCCGCCGAACCAGCCGTTGCCGATGTGGTACGGCAGGCTCATCGACGTGTAGCGGATGCGGGTGGGGAACATTTCCACCAGCATGGCGGCGATGGGGCCGTACACCATGGTCACCAGCAGCACGAGGTAGGTCAGCAGGACGACCATCATTACCTTGTTCATCTTGGCGGGGTCGGCCTTGGTGGGGTAGCCATCGGCCTTGAGGGTGTCGGCCACGGCCTTCTTGAACTCCGCGTCCTTGGCCTTGACCTGGTCGGCGGGCAGGCCCTTGGCGCTGTAGCTCGGGATGGTGGTGGCACCGATCTTGATCACGGCGGGCGTGCCGGCCGGTGCGACTTCGTTGTCATAGCTCACCGAACCGGCGGCCAGCACCTGCTTGGCGATGTCGCACGAACTCGTGAACTTGGACGTGCCCGTGGGGTTGAACTGGAACGAGCACTCGGCCGGGTCGGCCACGATCACCACCTTGTTCTTGGCCTGCGCGGCGGCGAGATCGGGGTTGGCGGCTTCGGTCAGGGCCTTGAACACCGGGAAGTACGTCAGCACGGCGAGCACGCAGCCCAGCATGATGATGGGCTTGCGGCCGATCTTGTCCGACAGCGTGCCGAACACGATGAAGAACGGCGTGCCGATCAGCAGCGCGGCGGCGATCATCAGGTTGGCCGTGACGGCATCCACCTTCAGCTGCTGCGTGAGGAAGAACAGCGCATAGAACTGCCCCGTGTACCAGACCACGGCCTGGCCGGCGGTCAGGCCGATCAGCGCGAGGATCACGATCTTGAGGTTCTTCCACTCGCCGAACGACTCGGCCAGCGGCGCCTTGGACGTCTTGCCTTCGGCCTTCATCTTCTGGAAGGCGGGCGATTCCGACAGCGACAGCCGGATCCACACCGAAATGCCCAGCAGCAGGATGGACACCAGGAACGGAATGCGCCAGCCCCAATCGCCGAACTCCTGCTCGCCCATCACGGTGCGGGTCCCCAGGATGACCAGCAGCGACAGGAACAGGCCCAGCGTGGCGGTGGTCTGGATCCACGAGGTGTAGGCGCCGCGCTTGCCTTGCGGCGCGTGCTCGGCCACATAGGTGGCGGCCCCGCCGTACTCGCCGCCGAGGGCCAGGCCCTGCAGCATGCGCAGCGCGATCAGGATCACCGGCGCGGCCACGCCGATGCTGGCGTAGGTCGGCAGGATGCCCACGATGAACGTGGACAGGCCCATGATCAGGATGGTGACGAGAAAGGTGTACTTGCGCCCGATCATGTCGCCCAGGCGCCCGAACACCAGCGCGCCGAAGGGCCGCACGATGAACCCGGCCGCGAAGGCCAGCAGCGCGAAGATGAAGGCCGAGCCCGCATCCAGCCCGCTGAAGAACTGCTTGGCGATGATGGCCGCGAGCGAGCCGTACAGGTAGAAGTCATACCACTCGAACACGGTGCCCAGCGACGAGGCGAAGATGACTTTTCTTTCTTCCGGCGACATGGGCCGGGATGCAACATTGGTAGCCATGGTGCTTGTCTCCATTGGTGGTCGGATGGATGCGGAAATGCACGGTGCGATGGGGTTTCCGGGCACTCGTCGCAGCCTGGACCGCAATATCGGACGTGCATCTGACCAAACACTGACAAGCGCCAGGCGCCCCACGCCGCCCCGGACTGACAGCCACCTGACAAACCCCGGGCCAACCCTGTGCCCGCATTTCTCGATGCGGTAAATCGGGGGTAAAACTGCGGTGCAGCTCACCGAACGGGCCACGGAGGCACCAACGACGCACCGCCGCGCCGCGGGAAAACCCTGCCAGGGACTAACCCTGAAAGGGCGGAGATGTCGGGGGAATCGGCCGCGTCAGCGCGATCAAGCGGGCCGACTCGGTGCCTGCCACCGGGTTCGGCGGGATCAGGCGGCGGCGGGCGGCAAGCCGGAGGGCAGCGCTTCGGCACGGTCCCATGCGGGGCCGTCGAACCAGGGGTCGCCGCTCAGGCAGGCCCGCAGCATGGGCAGGCTGTCCAGCCCCCAGAACAGGCGGCCTTCCACCTCGAAAGCCGGCACGCCGAACACGCCACGCTGCGCCGCCGCGTCGGTGTTGGCGCGCAGCAGGGCCTTGGCGGCAGCGCCTGCGGGGTCCGGGCGCACCTGTTGCGCAAGCGTCTCGGCCAGCGCCTGCAGACGCGCGGGGTCGTTGGCATCGTGCCCGCCCAGCCACACGTGGCGCAGCACGGTGCCAGCCACGAAGCGGTTGATGGCGCCGTCCTCGCTGCAGGCCAGTGACTGGCGCAGCAGCGGCAGCGGGTTGAACGGGTGCTGGGCCGGCATGGCCAAGCCCGTGCCGAGCGAATGGCCCAGCCATTCGGCATGGCGGTACGTCCACAGCCGCTTGGCCGGAATGCCCGCCGGGCCCGGGTTGCCGTGGCGCTGCAGCAGCGCGCCCAGCAGAACGGGGCGGTACTCGACGCTGTAGCTCAGTCCTTCCAGGGCCTGCGGCAACTGCTCGAACGCCAGCCAGGCATAGGGCGAGACGAAGTCCAGGTAGAAGGTGATGTGTTTCACGGCAGGTCCGGGAAAGGGGATGGCGGGGGAAACGCGAAACCCGCGCGTTGCGCGAGGCGGGCCCAGATCGCGCGGCGTTCGGCGTCATCCGCGCCCGACCATGCGCGGATCTCGTCCAGCGTGCGAAAGCAGCCGTCGCAGTAGGTGCCGTCGGCCGACAGGCGGCACACCGAGATGCACGGCGAGGGCACGCCGTCCGTGCTGTCCTCGTCGAAATAGCCTCCCGCGCTCAGCAGCATCGCGCGGTTGGCGATCGATTCGGTCGCACTCATGGTTCGATCGGCGCTTGCACCACATCGACCACGGGCGCGCTGGTGAGCTTTTCCAGGTCCTGCGGGCGCAGCGCGAACACGCTGTGCGGGTGGCCGGCCGCGGCCCAGATCTCCTCGAAGCGGAACAGTTCGCGGTCGATCAGCGTGACCGGCGGCGTGGCGTGGCCCACGGGGGACACGCCGCCGATCGAGAAGCCCGTGCGCGCCTTGACGAACTCGGCATCGGCGCGGCCGATCTTGCCGACGTGGGCCTCGACCTTCTTCTCATCCACGCGCCGGTCGCCCGAGGTGACGACCAGCACGGCCGCATCGTCGCTTTTGCGCCGGAAGATGATGCTCTTGGCCACCTGGCCAACCAGGATGCCCAGGCCATCGGCCGCCTGCTGGGCGGTGCGCGCCGCATCGTCGAGCATGCGCGGCATGTGCGGATGGCCCAGCGACTGCAGCGTGGCGGCCACGCGCTGGACGCCTTCGGGAAGGGGAATGAGTTCGGCTGCGCACATGGGATCTCTCAAGGCCGGAAGGCCGGTGGTCCAAAGCGTTGATCTTAGCGATGGCCGCCGGGGCGCGCAGCCTCTCGGGGGACCTTCAAGCCTCCGCGCGCTCCTGGTGCACGCCGGGCCCCTGCTCCGCCAGATCCCAGAACAGGCCGGCCATGATCTGCAGCGATTCGCGCGTAACGTCAGCCAGGATGTGCTCGTTGGGCGCGTGCTGCGAGCACGCCGGATACGAGTGCGGCACCCACAGCGTGGGCAGGCCCAGGGTCTCGGAGAACACATCGTTGGGCAGCGAGCCGCCCAGGTTGGGTAGCAGCGCCGGGCGCCGGCCGGTGGAGCGCTCGATGGAGGCAAGGCCCCAGCGCACCCAGGCATCGTCCGGGTCCAGCCGGGTGGCGGCCATGTGCACGTCGGTGCCACGCACTTCCACGTCGGTGAAGCCGCGGGCCTGCAGGTGCTCGCGGATGTGGTCCAGGAACGCCGTGGGGTCGGAGCCCACCACGTAGCGCATGTGGCAGTGCGCGCGCGCCTCGGCGGGAATGGCATGCACCGGCATGGCCGGGTTGCCGGTGGTGAAGGCCAGCACCTCCAGGCTGTTCCAGCCGATCACGCGCTCGGACGGGGTCAGGCCGGGCTCGCCCCAGTCCGGGTCGATCTCGGGGTCGTCCGGGCCGCCGCCCACGTCGATGTCGCGCAGCGCCTCGCGCACGCTGGCGGGCAGCTCGGTGGGGCGCAGGCCCGGCACCTGGATGCGGCCGCGCTCGTCCACCAGGCTGGCGATGGCATGCGCCAGCCGGATGCCCGGGTTGCGCAGCAGGCCGCCCCAGTTGCCCGAGTGGTGGCCGCCGTCGCGCAGCTTCACGTGCAGGTCGAAATTGAAGACGCCGCGCGATCCCAGGAACAGGGTGGCGCGCGAGGCGGACACCCGGGGCCCGTCGGAGGCGATGAAGAGGTCGGCCGCGAGCGCATCGCGCTCGTTCGCGCACACCGCGTTCAGGCCCGGCGAGCCGTCCTCCTCGCCCATCTCCAGGATGATCTTGACGTTGTAGCCCAGGCGGCCGCCCCGCACCGCCAGCACCTGCTCCAGCGCGGTGAGGTTGATGGTGTGCTGGCCCTTGTTGTCGGCCGTGCCGCGGCCATACCAACGGTTGCCCTCCACCACGATGTCCCACGGCTTGAGGCCCGCGCGCCATTGCGCGTCGTAGCCGCGCACCACGTCGCCGTGGCCGTAGGTCAGCAGCGTGAAGGCCGCGCCCTCCTCTGCGCGCTCGGCCAGCAGGAAGGGGCTCTTGCCCGGCACCGGGTTGTCCACCACACGGCATGCAAAGCCCAGCGCCTGCAGTTGCGGCACCATTTCCTCGGTCAGGTAGGCGTGCAGGATGGGGCCGCTGGCGGCGTCCTGGCTTTCGGTGCGGAAGGCGACCCGGCGCGCCAGCGTCTGCTGAAAGCGCCCGTCGTCGAAGCAGGCCAGCGTCTGGGCAATGGCTTGGTCACGGCTCATGGGAAAGGTCCTCGGGTGGGGTGGGTGGAGTGAGTTGAAGGTGCGTATCGGCCGCTCAGGCCAGGGCCGCACGCTCGATGTCGGGAATGCCCAGGCCCGGCTCGGGCGTGAGCGCGGAGGCCAGCAGCCGGCGGGTGTAGGCGTGTTCGGGCCGGGCGAAGATCTGCTCGCGCGTGCCCAGTTCCACGATGGCGCCGCGGTACATCACGGCCACGCGGTCCACCAGGTGCTCGACCACGCCCAGGTCGTGGCTGATGAACAGGTAGGTCAGGCCGAACTCGGCCTTGAGGTCGAGCAGCAGGTTCAGGATCTGCGCCTGCACCGACACGTCGAGCGCCGAGGTCGGCTCGTCGCAGATCAGGATGTCGGGCCGCAGCACCAGCGCCCGCGCGATGGCCACGCGCTGGCGCTGCCCTCCTGACAGCTGGTTGGGGTACTGCGCATGGGTGCGCTCGGGCATGCCGACCAGATCGAGCATCTCGCGCACGCGCCGGCGCTGCTCCAAAGCCGTGCCCACTTGGTGCAGGCGCAGCGGCACGCCGACGATGTCGGCCACGGTGCGGCGCGGATTGAGCGACGAGTACGGGTCCTGGAAGATGGGCTGGATGCGCCGCGCCAGCGCGCGGCGCTGGCGCGGATCGATCTCCTTGCCATCGACCAGCACGCTGCCCGAGCTGGGCGGCAGCAGGCCCAGCAGCATCTTGGCGAGCGTGCTCTTGCCGCAGCCGGACTCGCCGACCAGGCCCAGCGTTTCGCCCTTGCGAACGCGCAGCGAGACATCGTTCACCGCGTGTATCTCGCCGGGCGCGCGGAACAGTCCGCGCTTCAGGCGGAAGCTGCGGTGCAGCGCGCACAGCTCCAGCGCGATGTCGCTGCCGGGTGCCGGGGGTAGGGGTTTGGGGGTCATGCGGCCTCCGCCAGGGGATGGGCCTGCACGCAGCGGACCGCGTGGTGGGCATCCACCGCCACATAGGGCGGCGTGTGCGCGCAGGCCGGTTGCGCATGCGCGCAGCGGTTGGAAAAAGCGCAGCCCTGCACGGTGCCGACGAGACTGGGCACCACGCCGGGAATGGCTTGCAGCCGGCTGCCCGGCAGCGTCTTGCCGCGCACGGGAATGCAATTGAGCAGGCCCTGCGTGTAGGGGTGCGTGGGGCGCGCGAAAAGCTCGCCCACCGGCGCGGTTTCGATCACCTCGCCCGCATACATCACCGCCACGCGGTCGGCGATGCGCGCCACCACGCCCAGATCGTGGGTGATGAAGACCACGGCCGTGCCGAACTCCTGCTGCAGCTCGCGCAGCAGCCGCAGGATCTGCGCCTGGATGGTCACGTCCAGCGCCGTCGTGGGCTCGTCGGCAATGATGAGATCGGGCTCGCACATCAGCGCCATGGCGATCATCACGCGCTGGCGCAGGCCGCCCGAGAGCTGGTGCGGGTACTGGCGCAGGCGCTCGGGCGCCTGCGGCACGCCCGCTCGCTCCAGCAGGTACACGGCCCGCTCGCGCGCCTGGGCCATGCTCACCTTGCGGTGCGCGCGCAGCGCCTCGCACAGCTGGTCGCCCAGCGTGTACGACGGGTTGAGCGAGGTCATCGGCTCCTGGAAGATCATCGCCATGCGGGCACCGCGCAGCGCCGCCATGCCGCGCTCGGGCAGGCCCTGCAGCTCGGCACCGTCGAAGCGGATGTGGTCGGCCGTGCGCACCGCCTTGCGCGGCAGCAGGCCCATGAGCGCGAGCGAGGTCATGGACTTGCCGCAGCCCGATTCGCCCACCAGGCACAGCAGTTCGCCGCGGTTCACATGGAAATCGATGCCGCGCACCGCGTGCAGCATGCCGCGCTCGGTGGGCAGGTCCACGCGCAGGTTCTTCACGTCGAGCAAAGGGGTGGTCATGGGTCTTTGCCTTTCAGTTCCGGCCATCGGGGGCCGTGAGATCGCGGATGCCGTCGCCCACCAGGTTGATGGCCAGCACCAGCACCGCCAGCACCACGCCGGGGATCAGGATCACCCAGGGCTGGAAGAACATGTAAGCCTTGCCTTCGGCCACCATCAGGCCCCACGACGGGGTGGGCGGCTGCACGCCCAGGCCCAGGAACGAGAGGGTCGATTCGAGCAGGATGGCGTGCGCCATCTCCAGCGTGGCGACCACGGTGAGTGCGCTCATCAGGTTGGGCAGCAACTCGCGCACCAGGATGTAAGGCGTAGAGGCGCCCAGCGCCTTGGCCGCCGCGATGAACTCGGCATCGCGCAGCTGCTGCGTGGCCGAGCGGGTCACGATGGCGAAGCGGTCCCACAGCAGCAGGCCCAGCAGCACGATCACCACCTGCAGCGAGCCGCCCACGAGCGAGGCCATGGCCAGCGCCACCAGCACCACCGGCATGGCCAGGCGCGTGGTGATGATGTAGCTGATGACCGCATCCACCCGGCCGCCGAAGTAGCCGGCCAGCACGCCCAGCGTGGTGCCGATGGCCCCGGCGATGAGCGCCGTGACCACGCCGATCAGCAGCGACACGCGGGCGCCGTAGATGAGCCGGCTCAGGTAGTCGCGGCCGAGCTTGTCGGTGCCCAGCACGTGCTCCCAGCTGCCCTTGGCGTGCCAGACGGGCGGAATGAGGCGCTGGGTCACGTCCTGCGCGTAGGGATCGTGCGGGCTGATCCAGGGGGCGAGCAGCGCGGCCACCAGGGCCAGCACGAGCACGATGGCGCCGAGCACCAGGCCGCGCTGGCCCAGCACGCGGCGCAGCCAGCGGCGCCAGGCCGGTGGCGACGGCAGGGCCAGGGTGGCCGCCGCGCCGGGAGAGGAAAGGGTGGTGGAAGCGTTCATGGCAATCTCCGGTGCGGCGGCTTCAGCGGGTGCGCATGCGCGGGTCGAGCGCGGCGTTGAGCACGTCGGCCAGGAAGGTGAGCGCGATGTAGAACACCGCGATGATCAGCACCACGGCCTGCACCACGGGGTAGTCGTTGCGCGCGATGGAGTCCCAGGCGAGCTGCCCCAGTCCCTGCATGGAATACACCGACTCGATCACCACCGAGCCGCCGAGCATGAAGCCCAGCTCCACCGCGGCCAGCGCCACCACCGGAATGATGGCGTTGCGCAGCGCGTGCTTGAACACCACGCGCGAGCGGCTCAGGCCCTTGGCGCGCGCGGTGCGGATGTAGTCCGCGCCCAGCACGTCCAGCATGCCGGCCCGCGTGAGCCGCATCATGGCCGGCATGGCGTAGTAGCCCAGCGCCACCGCCGGCAGCACGAAATGCTGCCAGCTCGTGTTGCCCGCCACGGGCAGCCACTTCAGGCCCACGGCGAACAGCAGCACCAGCGTGAGCGCGAACCAGAAGGTCGGCATGGCCTGGCCCACCACCGCCACCATCAATGCCAGGCGGTCGATCCACGTGTCGCGGTAGAGCGCGGCCAGCACGCCCAGTGGAATGGCCACGGCCACGGCCAGCAGCAGCGCCACGCCGCCGAGCTTGAGCGTGATGGGCAGGCGCTCGCCGACCAGCTCCATGACGGTGTTCTGGAAATAGAACGACCGCCCGAAATCCAGCCGCGCCGCCGCGCCCAGCCAGTCGAAGAACTGCTCCACGATAGGGCGGTCCAGCCCGTACTGCACGCGGATCTTCTCCACGTCGGCAGCGCTCGATTCCGGGCCCGCGATCGCGGTGGCCAGGTCGCCCGACAGGTGCAGCAGCATGAAGCTGACGACCGCCACGGTCAGCATGACGCTCAGCGCCACCAGCAGGCGGCGAAAGATGTAGATCAGCATGGCAGGGGCCCGCGAGGGTGTGGGAGGGACACGAACGCCGGGGCCGTCACTTCCAGCTGGCCTGGAAGAAGCGCGGCAGCTCGTCGGGCTGGGCCTCGAACTTCAGGTCCGAGGTGAACGCGTAGTTGGTCGAGTACGAGAACAGCGGCGCCCACATGGCCTGGGTGGAGATGCGCTGCAGCGCCTGGGCGTACTTGGCCTTGCGCTCGGCCTTGTCCACCGTGGCGTCGGCCGTCTGCATCAGCGCGATGACCTGCGGGTCCTTGGCGGTGTCGTCCGGGCCGCCCTTGAAGAAGTTGCCCACGAAGGCCGAGGCGTCGTTGATCGAGAACGATCCCCAGGCCTGGAAGGTGAGCGGCGCACGGCCGGCGCGCAACTCGGTGCGCAGGGCCGGGTACTGCACGAAGTGCAGCCGCGCGCGGATGCCGACCTTGCGCAGGTCGCCGATCATCGCCTCGGCGTACTCGCGCTCGCGGTAGGCCCACAGCGCGGTGTCGAAGCCGTTCGGGTAGCCCGCCTCGGCCAGCAGCGCCTTGGCCTTGGCCGGGTTGTATTCGTACTGCTGCACCTTGCTGGTGTCGCAGCCGAACTGCGTGCGAAAGCACGGCGCATACACCGGCTGGCTGCCGCCGCGCACCAGGCTGTCGGCCAGCCCCTTGCGGTTGATGGCGTAGTTGAGCGCCTGGCGCACGCGGGGGTCCTTGAAGGGCGCGGCCTCGGGCGTGGTGCCGTTATTGTTGATGGAGATGAAACCCACGCGCATGGTCTCGCCGCTCAGCACCGAGAGGTTGGGCGCGGCCTTCAGCGAATCCGCCTGGTCGGCTGGCACGCGCCAGATCCAGTCCACCGCGCCGGTCATGAGCTGGGCCATGCGGGCTTCCGGGTCGCGGATGACGGTGAACTTCACGGTGCCGATCTTGGGCTGGCCCGCAGGGCTGTCCTTGAAGTAGGCGGTGTTCTTCACCATGGTCACGCCCTGCCCCGGCACCACGCTGGTGATCTTGTAGGGGCCGCTGCCCACCGGCGCCTTGCTGAAACCTTCCAGCCCCACCTTGGTGAAATAGGCTGCGGGGTAGATGGGCGTGGGGCCGGCCAGGTATTCCAGCGCCGCGGGGAACGGCGTCTTGAGGTGGATGCGCACCTCGTAGTCGCTCACCTTGTCCACGCCCTTGATCCAGTCGGTGTTCTGGCGCGTGGCGATCTTGGCGTCGGGGCCGGTCACCACGTTGAAGGTGTAGGCCACATCGTCGGCCGTGAACTTGTCGCCGTTGTGGAACGTGACGCCCTGGCGCAGCGTGACCAGCAGCGCGGTGGGCGACTCCCACTTCCAGGCGGTGGCGAGCTGCGGCTTGAGCTCGCCCGTCTTCGTGTCGCGGTAGAGCAGCGTGTCCCACGCCATGGCCGCGAGCACGACGCCCTCGCGCATGTTGTTGTGGTACGGGCTCACGTTCTCGACCTCGTTGTCCGACGCGTAGGTCAGCGTGTCGTTGGCCTTGCCGGCGTGCGCGCCGGCCCCGAAAACCATCATGCCCAGTGCCAGACAGCCCCGGCGCACCCAGTGGGTGAATAAATGCCCCATTGCGAACTCCTTCATCGTGATGAAACAGGAAACACAGTGAACGGGAGCAAGAATGGGACCTCGGAGGCGTTTCCGCCATTACCGAATATCGCGGCGAGCGATCTCAAAAAGGCAATGCTCCCGCCGCATTGCGCCTATGCTCGAGGGATTGCCGCAGTGCACCACGCCCCGTCGCCCACCGCCATGAAACGCTCGCAGATCGTCGCCCGCCAGTTGCAGGACACGGCCCTGCGCTACTTCCTGGAGGTGGTGCGCTGCGGCTCGATCAGCGAGGCCTCGCAGCGGCTGAACGTGGCGGGCTCGGCCATCAGCCGCCACATCGCGCACCTGGAAGACCTCCTGGGCGCGACGCTGTTCGACCGCCACGCGCGCGGCATGGTGCCCAGCGCGGCGGGCGAGCTGCTGGCGGTGCACGCGCAGAAGTCCGCGCACGACGCGGAGCGCGTGGTGCATGAAATGCAGGCGCTGCAGGGCATGGAGCGCGGGCGGGTGCGACTGGCCTCGTCGGAGGGCTTCGCGCTGGAATTCCTGCCCCGGCTCATCAGCGATTTCCGGCGGCGGCACCCGGGCATCCAGTTCCACCTGGGGGTGTTTCCGCCGGCCGAAAGCACGCGGCGCGTGCTGCTGGGCGATGCGGACATCGGCATCACCATGAGCCGCAGCGCCGAAAAGGACATCCGCATCGAGCTGCTGCAGCCTTCGCCCGTGCTGGCCGTGGTGCAGCGCGGCCATCCGCTGACGCGCTTTCAGCAGGTCAGCCTGTCGCAGCTGCAGAACTATCCCGTGGCGCTGCCCGAACTGGACACCACCGTGCGGCAGCTGTTCGACATCGCGTGCAGCCGCCAGAAGGTGCAGATCGACCCCGTGCTCACCAGCAACTACATCGCCAGCCTGTTCGGCTTCGTCAAGCACGAGCCCGAGGGCGTGTCCATCTCGGGCGAGATCACCATGCGCTACCAGATCGAGCGCGAGGAGATGGCCTGCGTGCGCCTGCGCGACCGCGGGCTGGACCTGCGCAACATCGAGGTGCAGACGCTGATGGGCCGCACGCTGTCACGCGCGGCGCAATCGTTTCTCGCGCACCTCAAGGAGCAACTGCAGAACGTGGCCGCGCCGCTGCCCGGCGGCTGACCGCACCCAGCGCCCAGGCCCCGCGCGGCCTCAGCCCAGGCGCTTGGTCAGCAATGCCTTGGCGGCGCGCGAGTTGGACGGCCGGCCCAGGAAGTCGCTGATGTACGCGCCCGCATCGATGAGCGCGTCCAGATCGATGCCCGTGTCGATGCCCATGCCGTGCAGCATGTAGACCACGTCTTCGGTCGCCACGTTGCCCGTGGCGCCCTTGGCGTAGGGGCACCCGCCCAGGCCGGCCACCGAGGTGTCGTACTGCCAAACGCCCATCTCCAGCGAGGCCAGCGTGTTGGCCAGGGCCTGCCCGTAGGTGTCGTGGAAGTGGCCCGACACCGCGTCGATGCCGTAGTGCTGCAAGGTGGCCTCCATGGCGCGCTGCACCTTGCGCGGCGTGCCCACGCCGATGGTGTCGGCCACGCCCACGTGTTGCACACCGATCTGCTTCATCAGGCCCGCCAGGTACGCCACGCGCTCGGGCGCCACCTCGCCCTCGTAGGGGCAGCCCACGGTGCAGCTCATGGCGCCCCGCACGGCAATGCCCGCCGCGCGCGCGGCCTCCACCACGGGCGCGAAGCGCTCGATGCTCTCGGCGATGCTGCAGTTGATGTTCTTCTGGCTGAAGGCCTCGCTGGCCGAACCGAAGACGACGATCTCGTCGGGCCGCGTGGGCACCGCGGCCTCGTAGCCCTTGAGGTTGGGGGTGAGCACCGAATAGCGCACGCCGGGCTGGCGCTCGATGCCCGCCATCACCTCCACGTTGTCCGCCATCTGGGGCACCCACTTGGGCGAGACGAAGCTGGTGACCTCGATCTCCGTCAGGCCGGCCGCCTGCAGGCGGTGCACGAGACCGATCTTGACCTCGGCGGGCACGGGAGACTTTTCGTTCTGAAGGCCGTCGCGCGGGCCGACATCGACGAGTTTGACGCGGGAAGGAATGCTGCTGCTCATGGGGAAATCCTGCGGTGATGAATGCGGGGCGGTGCCCGAGGCCTAGTAGCCGCGCCGGGGATCCACGATGCCGGCCACCGGTTCGCCGCGCTGCATGGCGGCGATCTTGCGCGCGATCTGGGCGATGCTTTCTTCGCGCAGCGTGCGGGCGGAGGTGTGGGGCGTGGTCGTGATGCGGGGGTGCGTGCGCAGCGGGTGGTCGGCGGACAGGGGCTCGGTGCGGAACACGTCGAGCGTGGCCCCGGCCAGGTGGCCGGCGTCGATGAGGGCGATCAGGTCGTCTTCGACCAGGTGCGCGCCGCGCGCCACATTGACGACATAGCCACCCGGCTGCAGGCGCGAGAGCGTGTCGCAGTTCATGATGTCCTGCGTGTCGGGCGTGAGCGGCAGCAGGTTCACCAGCACGCGGCTGGCAGCCAGGAAGCCGTCGAAACCCGCCGCGCCATGAAAGGTCCGCACGCCCTCCACGGCCTTGGGCGAGCGGCTCCAGCCGTTCACCGGGAACTCGAAGTGCGCCAGCGCCCTCGCCACCCGCTCGCCCAGCACCCCCAGGCCCATGACGCCGACGGAGAAGTCGCTGCGCAGGCGCGGCCGGCGGTAGGCCCAGCCCCCGGCGCGCATGTCGGCCTCATAGGCCTCGAACTCGCGGAAGTGGCGCACCACCGCGTGGCACACGTATTCGGCCATCTGCACGGCCATTCCGGCATCGTCCAGCCGCACCACCTGCGCGCCGGGCGGCAGGCGCAGGGCCAGCAGCGCATCCACGCCTGCGCCGATGTTGAAGAGCGCATGGATGCCGGCCTGCTCGTCCATGAACTGCTGGGGCGGTGCCCAGACCACGGCGAAATCGGCCGGGGGCGCGCCGGGTTGCCAGACGGTGATGTGCGCCCCGGGCAGCGCGGCCTGCAGGCCCTGCAGCCAGGGCTCGGCTTTGGTGTGCGTACAGCAAAAGGTGATGTTCATGGCCCAGGAGCGTATCGCGGCTGCGGATTGCGCGCTGTCACGCGGGCGAGAGCTTGAGCAGCTCGGCGCCTTCGGTCACCTGGTCGCCGGGCGCATAGAGCAGCTCCTGCACCGTGCCGTCCACGGGCGCGGCGATGGTGTGCTCCATCTTCATGGCCTCCATCACGGCCAGGGCCTGGCCCTTGGTCACGGCGTCGCCCGCTTTCACGGCGAACGACACCACCTTGCCGGGCATGGGCGCGGTCAGGCGCCCGCCTTCGGACTGCGCCTCGCCCGCATGGGCGAGCAGGTCGATGGCGACGATCTGCGTGGCGCCGCGCGGCGTGAAGACGTGGTCGGTCTCCCCCTGGGCATGCACCACGGCGCGCGTGCGCTGGCCGGCGAAGTGCAGGTCCAGGCCCTCGCCATCGGCGGTGAAGGCCAGCGGCCCAGCCACCGCGGCATCGCCCTCGCCCACCGCCAGCTCCATTGCGCCGCCCGCGGCGTAGGTGAGCCAGGCGTTGGCGGGCTGGCCGCCGAACTCGAACGCGAACCGGCGGCGCGTCACGCCGTGCGATTGCCAGCCGTCGCGACGGCTGAACGGGTCGGCCCCTTCCGTGGCGCGCTCGCGCTGCAGCGTCCGGGCCACCGCTGCCGCCGCGGCCAGCGGCAGGCCCACCGGCTCCTGGTGGAACAGCACGGCCTGCTCGCGCGGGATCAGCGCCGTGTCCAGGTTGGCCTGCACGAACGAATCGGTGCGGGCCACGCGGCGCAGGAACTGCACGTTGGTGGACAGGCCCACGATGCGGGTCTGCGCCAGCGCCTCGTCGAGCCGGGCCAGCGCCTGCTCGCGCGTGTCGCCGTGCACGATGAGCTTGGCGATCATCGAGTCGTAGAAGGGACTGATGGCATCGCCCTCGCGCACGCCGTCATCGATGCGCACACCGCCGCTGCCCAGAGGCGCCCGCTCGAAGCTGGTGGCCGCGGGCTTGCGGTACACCTGCAGCGTGCCGGTAGCGGGCAGGAACTGGTTGTCGGGGTTCTCGGCGCAGATGCGCGCCTCGATGGCATGGCCGCCGATGCGCAACTGGTCCTGCGCCAGCGGCAACGGCTCGCCGCAGGCCACGCGCAATTGCCACTCCACCAGGTCCTGGCCGGTGATGGCCTCGGTCACCGGGTGCTCCACCTGCAGGCGGGTGTTCATCTCCATGAAGAAGAAGTCCATGGACCCATCGGCCCGCTGCTCCACGATGAATTCCACCGTGCCCGCGCCCACGTAGTTCACCGCGCGCGCAGCGGCCACCGCGGCGTTGCCCATCTCGGCGCGCATGGCCGGGGTCATGCCGGGGGCCGGGGCCTCTTCCAGCACCTTCTGGTGGCGCCGCTGCACCGAACAGTCGCGCTCGAACAGGTACACGCAGTTGCCCAGGGTGTCGCCGAACACCTGGATTTCGATGTGGCGCGGGCGCTGCACGTATTTTTCGATGAGCACCGCGTCGTCGCCGAAGCTGTTGATGGCCTCGCGCTGGCACGACGCCAGGGCGGCGGCGAAGTCTTCCGACCGGTCCACCGCGCGCATGCCCTTGCCACCGCCCCCCGCGCTGGCCTTGATGAGCACGGGATAGCCGATGCGGTCGGCCTCGCGCTGCAGCAGCGCGGGGTCCTGGTCGGCCCCGTGGTAGCCCGGCACCAGGGGCACGCCGGCCTTTTCCATGAGCTGCTTGGACTCGGCCTTCAGGCCCATGGCCTGGATGGCGGACGGGGGCGGGCCGATGAACACCAGCCCGGCATCCGCACAGGCCTGGGCGAACTCCTCGTTTTCCGACAGGAAGCCGTAGCCGGGGTGCACGGCCTGCGCGCCCGTGGCCCGGGCCGCGTCGATGATGCGCTGCCACTGCAGGTAGCTTTCCTTGGGCGAGCTGCCGCCGATGTGCACGGCCTCGTCGCATGCGGCGACGTGCTTGGCGCCAGCGTCGGCATCGGAGTACACGGCCACGGTCTTCACGCCGAGCCGGCGGGCGGTCGCGGCCACACGGCAGGCGATTTCACCGCGGTTGGCAATCAGGATCTTCTTAAACATAGGCCACCTCCGCGGTGAAACCGCCTGCGCACGCTGCGCGTGCCACGCCATTGGACGAAACGGCTGCGATGCGGCCGTTTTCACCGCGGTTGGCCATCAGGATTTTGGAGAACATTCAAACCACCTTCGCAGGACCGGAAAAGAGGGACGACACGCGCCGCAGCACGGCACGCAGGAATTTGAAAAGCACGATCATCAGCAGCGCCGACAGCACCAGCATCACGACCAGCGCAATGCCGAACAGCACTGGGTGCTGCGTGGCCATCCACACGACGGCCACCACCAGGCCGTCCTCGAAGAACGACAGCAGCCAGTTGGAGAACGGCTCGGGCGAGGTGTTGGCCGCGGCGCGCGTGGTCATCTTGGTGGCCAGGGCCGTGGCCGAGAGCGAGCCGCCCAGCAGCCCCGCGACGAGGCCCATGGTGGCGTTGTCGGCGCCGAACACGCCCGCGGCCAGCAACGCGCCGCCGGGAATGCGGATGACGGTGTGCACCGCATCCCAGGCGCTGTCCAGCCAGGGCACCTTGTCGGCGAAGAACTCCACGCACAGCAGCAGCCCGCTCACGGTGAGGACGGCCGGGTGCTGCAACGCGTGCAGCCCGGCAGGCAACGGCAGCCAGCCGCCCGCGCCCATGAGCCCCACGATGAAGACCACCGCATAGAGCCGGAACCCGCTGGCCCAGCCGAGCGCAGCGGCCAGCGCCAGCAGACCCGGCAGGTCCATCGCCGCCGTGGCCTGGGCCGCGCCGGCCGCCACGTCGTGGGCGGTGCCGGGGTCCACGTGCAGCCCCATGGTGTGGAGCCACTGAACGATGTGCAGCCAGAGCGCGTCCATGCCGTCCCCGGTCAGCCCGGCCCCACCAGCCAGGACGGCTTGCGCTTTTGCAGGAAGGCCTGCACACCCTCGCGGCCCTCGTCGCTGGCGCGGATGTCGGCAATGCCCTGCACCGTGGTGGCGATGAGCGCGGCATCGATGTCGCGGCCGGCCACGTCCTGCACCAGCCGCTTGCAGGCGCGCACCGCAGCCGGGCTGGCGCTGGTGAGCGCCTTGAGCCAGGCATCCACCGTGTCGTCGAGCTGCTCGAACTCCACCACCGCCTGCACGAAGCCCAGGCGCAGCGCCTCGGCCGCGCCGAAGCGCTCGGCGGTCAGGAAATAGCGGTGGGCGGCGCGCGCGCCCATGGCGCGAATCACATAGGGGCTGATGGTCGCGGGAATGAGCCCCAGCTTCACCTCCGACAGGCAAAAACCCGCCGTATCGACGGCCACCGCCATGTCGCAGGCCGCCACCAGGCCCATGCCGCCGGCATACACGTCGCCCTGCACGCGGGCGATGGTGGGCTTGGGGCATTCGTAGATCGTGCGCAGCATATCGGCCAGCGCGCCGGCGTCGGCCACGTTCTCCTCGCGCGTGTAGTCGGCCATGCGGCGCATCCAGTTCAGGTCGGCGCCGGCACAAAAGGCCGTGCCCTGCGCGGCCAGCACCACGGCACGCACGCCGTCGCGGCTGCCTGCCTGCGCGAAGGCGTCGGTGAGCGCGGCAATGGTTTCGTCGTTGAAGGCGTTGCGTAGATCGGGCTGCGCCAGCGTGATGCGCGCCACGGCGCCGTCATAGGCCGTCTGGACGGAATTCATGGGTTGGGTCCTCGGTGCTCTGGAGAAAAAGCCGGACGCGGATGCGGCCGGATGCGTGCGGCGGGAGAATGCCGGGGCCTCATGGCGCCTCCCACACGACGTGGTCGTCCACGGCATACAGGTGGCAGGCCGCCGCCTTGGCGTTTTCGTTGCAGCGGGCCACGGCCGCGGCCATGGCATCGGCCCGGCCGTAGTAATAGGCCCAGGCGCCGCTGGGCGCGATGGCGTAGGCCCGCGGCCACGGCGCCGCAAGAAACTTGCGGTAGCCCTCGCGCGCCGCGTCGCGCACGTAGGGGATGGCCGACGCATCGGCGACGGGGTAGGCGTCGGTGGCCCGGGGCACGGCGCTGTCGTGCGGCATCATCGGAATGTGCGTCACCGGCCGGGACGGCAGGCCCAGGCCGGCCAGGAAGCGCTCCACCTCCGGCAGCCAGATCGGCACGCCGCTTTGCGAGGCGAACAGCCGGTGCGAATCGGTTCCGAACCGGCCATACGCCACCAGCTGCGCCCGCCCACCGGCGGCCACGTAGCGCGCGTACATGTCGCGGTACAGCGAGGTGGGCCAGTACGAATCGTTGTCGCCGTAGAACCACAGCGACGGCAGGCGCGTGCCCTGGCCGTAGGCACCGAAGGCGCTGGCCAGGTTGTTTTCCCAGCCGGGGCATTGCTCCTGCCGCAGCCCGCCGGCGAAATTGATGAGCCCGCGCACGCCGGGCGGGTTCAGCGTGCCCAGCGCCAGGGTGGTCAGGCCGCCGTGCGACTGGCCGACGACCACGATGCGCTGGCTGTCCGCGTCCGGCAGGCGGCGCACGTAGGCCAGCGCGGCCTGCACGTCCTCGGCCTGGTTGCGGCCATTGCCTTCCACGTTGCAGCCGCTGCCCAGGTAGGCGCCTGTGGACCGCGAGAAGCCCTGGCGCATCGGGATCACCACGAGGTAGCCGCGCTCCACGAACACGCGGGCGGCCGCCAGGTAGCGCGCCCGCTCCTGCAGGCGCGGGTTGCCGTTGGCCTTGCCGTGGTTGATCACGACGACGGGAAACGGCCCCGTGCCCGCCGGGCGGTACACGGTGGTTTCCAGCTCGGTGGCCAGCAGCCCTTCGCCCTTGGGCACCATCACGATCTGCTCGCGCAGCGTGGCATCCAGCGTGGGCGGTGTGGACGGCGCCAGTTGCGCCAGGGCGGGCAAGGCGCCCAGCAGCAGCACGCAGCGCAGCAGCCAGGCCAGGGCATGTCGGCGAAGGGTCATGGCAGGACCTGCGGCGAAAGTTTTCGGGGGATGGTCGAGGTCACATGCGGAACAGGCCGAACTTCGTGTCTTCGATGGGCGCATTGCGCGTGGCCGAAAGGCCCAGCGCCAGCACGCGGCGCGTGTCGGCCGGGTCGATCACGCCGTCGTCCCACAGGCGCGCGGTGGCGTAGTAGGGGTGGCCCTGGCTCTCGTACTGCTGGCGGATGGGGGCCTTGAAGGCCTCTTCCTCCTCGGCGCTCCACTGGCCGCCCTTGCCCTCGATGCCGTCGCGCTTGACGGTGGCCAACACGCTCGCGGCCTGGTCGCCGCCCATGACGGAGATGCGCGCGTTGGGCCACATCCACAGGAAGCGCGGCGAATACGCCCGCCCGCACATGCCGTAGTTGCCCGCGCCAAAACTGCCGCCGATGACGATGGTGAATTTGGGCACGGCGGCGGTGGCCACGGCGGTGACCATCTTGGCGCCGTTGCGCGCGATGCCCTCGTTCTCGTACTTGCGGCCCACCATGAAGCCGGTGATGTTCTGCAGGAACACCAGCGGGATCTTGCGCTGGCAGCACAGCTCGATGAAGTGCGCGCCCTTCAGCGCGGACTCGCTGAACAGGATGCCGTTGTTGGCGATGATGCCCACGGGCATGCCCTCGATGCGCGCGAAGCCCGTGACCAGCGTGGTGCCGTAGCGCGCCTTGAACTCGTCGAACTCGCTGCCGTCGACGATGCGGGCGATGATCTCGCGCACGTCGAAGGGCTTGCGCGTGTCCACCGGAATCACGCCGTACAGCTCATCCGCTATGAATTTAGGAGCAACAGAGGCATGCAATTCCCCGGCATGGGCCTTGTTTCTATTCAAATTGCGCACCGCGTTGCGGGCCAGCTGCAGCGCGTGCAGGTCGTTTTGCGCCAAGTGGTCGGCCACGCCGGACAGGCGCGTGTGCACATCGCCGCCGCCCAGGTCCTCGGCCGTCACGACCTCGCCCGTGGCCGCCTTCACCAGCGGCGGGCCGCCCAGGAAGATGGTGCCCTGGTTCTTGACGATGATGGATTCGTCGCTCATGGCCGGCACGTAGGCGCCCCCGGCGGTGCACGAGCCCATCACCACGGCGATCTGCGCGATGCCCTGCGCGCTCATGTGCGCCTGGTTGTAGAAGATGCGGCCGAAGTGGTCGCGGTCGGGAAACACCTCGTCCTGGTTGGGCAGGTTGGCGCCGCCGGAGTCCACCAGGTAGATGCACGGCAGGTGGTTCTGCGCGGCCACCTCCTGCGCGCGCAGGTGCTTCTTCACCGTCATGGGGTAGTAGGTGCCGCCCTTCACCGTGGCGTCGTTGCACACCACCATGCAGTCCACGCCGCTCACGCGGCCGATGCCGGCGATCAGCCCGGCGCCGGGCGCGTCGTTGTTGTACATGTTGAGCGCGGCCAGGGGTGCCAGTTCGAGGAACGGCGTGCCGGGGTCCAACAGCATCTGCACGCGTTCGCGCGGCAGCAGCTTGCCGCGGGCCGTGTGCTTGGCGCGGGCGGCTTCGCCGCCGCCCTGGGCCACCTGGGCAGTGCGGGCGCGCAGGTCATCGACCAGGGCGCGCATGGCGGCGGCATTGGCCAGGAAATCGGCCGAGCGGGCATTGAGTTGGGATTCGAGGATCATGCGGTGGTGCTTTCCTGCAGGCCGAGCTGTTCTTTCATGGCGTCGCGGATCTTGAATTTCTGGATCTTGCCGGTCACCGTCATCGGGAACTCGGCGACGAATCGGATGTAGCGCGGCACCTTGTAGTGCGCGATCTGCCCCTTGCAGAACGCGCGGATGTCGTCCTCGTTGGGCGCGGCCGTGCCGGGCTTGGGAATGATCCAGGCGCACAGCTCTTCGCCGTACCGGGCATCGGGCACACCCACCACCTGCACGTCCTGCACCTGCGGGTGGCGGTAGAGAAACTCCTCGATCTCGCGCGGATACACGTTCTCGCCGCCGCGGATCACCATGTCCTTGATGCGGCCGACGATGTTCACATAGCCCTCGGCGTCCATGGTGGCCAGGTCGCCGGTGTGCATCCAGCCGGCGTCGTCGATGGCCTCGCGGGTCTTGGCCGGGTCGTCCCAGTAGCCGTGCATGACCGAGTAGCCGCGCGTGCACAGCTCGCCGCGCTCGCCCACGGGCACCACGGCGCCGGATTCGGGGTCGATGATCTGGATCTCCAGGTGCGGCTGCACCTGGCCCACGGTGGACACGCGCTTGTCCAGCGGCGTCTCGGTGCTGCTCTGGCAGCTGACCGGGCTGGTTTCGGTCATGCCGTAGGCGATGGTGATCTCCGACAGGTGCATGTCGCTCACCACGCGCTTCATCACCTCGATGGGGCACGGCGATCCGGCCATGATGCCGGTGCGCAGCGTGGACAGGTCGAACTCGGCGAAGCGCGGGTGGTCCAGCTCGGCGATGAACATCGTGGGCACGCCGTGCAGGCCGGTGCAGCGCTCGGCCTGCACCGTCTCCAGCACCTTGAGCGGATCGAAGCCGTCGCTCGGGTACACGATGGCCGCTCCGTGCGTGAGACAGGCCAGGTTGCCCAGCACCATGCCGAAGCAGTGGTACAGCGGCACGGGAATGCACAGCCGGTCCTCAGGGGTGAGCCGCATGCACTCGCCGATGAAGAACCCGTTGTTCAGGATGTTGCGGTGCGTGAGCGTGGCGCCCTTCGGAAAGCCCGTGGTGCCGCTCGTGAACTGGATGTTGATGGGGTCGTTGGCGTCCAGCGTGGTGGCCACGGCATCGATGCGCGCATCCTGCGCGTCGCCGCGCGCCATCAGCTCGGAAAACCGCAGCAGGCCGGGCGAGTCGTCGCCGCCCGCCGCGTCCCCCGGCGCGCCGTCGATCCACACCACCGTGCGCAGCTGCGGCAGCCGGTCGGACTGCAGTGCGCCAGGCGTGCCGGCGGCCCACTGCGGCGCCAGTTCGCGCAGCATGCCCAGGTAGTCGCTGGTCTTGAAGCGCGCCATGGTCACCAGCGCCTTGCAACCGACCTTGTTGAGCGCGTATTCCACCTCCGACGTGCGGTAGGCGGGGTTGATGTTGACCAGCACCAGGCCCACTTGCGCGGTGGCCAGCTGCATGAGCACCCATTCGGCGTTGTTGTGCGACCAGATGCCCACCCGGTCGCCCGGGTTCAGGTCCAGCCCCAGCAGCGCGCTGGCCAGGCGGCGCACCTCGGTGTGCAGCTGGCCATAGGTGTAGCGCAGGCCCTGGTGCACGCTCACCAGCGCCTCGCGGTCCGGCTGGCGCTGCGCCATGTCGCTGAAGAAGGCGCCGATCGTCTGCTCGATCAGGGGCACCGCCGTGCTGCCGCGTGCAAAGGCGGAAGTCAACGGGGCGGTGGGGCTCACTGGGTCCATGGCAATGTCTCCTCGTGTGGCACGCCCCCGGCCCGGCCGGGAACGGCGATGGGCCGCAGCATACGCTCGCCCGGGCCCGGACCGCATGACAGATGGGGTCACAAAGGTTGCAATATGCGCCACGCAAGGCAAACTCCCCCCATGCCCGAAGCCGCCACCGCCCTGCCACGCCCCGCCCCCCACGCGCCCACTGCCGCCACGCCCATGGCCTTCGTGCGGGCCATCGTGCAGGCCTACACCCAGCGCGGCATGGACGCCTCGGCCGTGCTGCGGCAGGCACAAATCACGCCATCGGACATCGCGCATCCGCACGGGCGCATCACGGCGCTGCAGATGGAGCAGCTCTCCGACGGCGCCATGCGCGAACTGGACGACGAGGCCCTGGGCTGGTTCGGCCGGCGCCTGCCCTGGGGCAGCTACGGCATGCTGGCGCGGGCCTCGATCAGCGCGCCGCACCTGGGCCTGGCCCTGCAGCGCTGGTGCCGCCACCACGGCCTGCTGACCGACGACATCGCCCTGCACCTGACCAGCGACGGCGCCACCGCCACGCTGGCGATCACCGAACACCGCGAACTGGGCACGCTGCGCGAGTTCTGCCTGGTCTCGATGCTGCGCAACGCGCTGGGGCTGGCCTGCTGGCTCATCGATTCGCGCCTGCCGCTGCAGGGCGCGGATTTTCCCTTCGCGCCGCCGCCGCACCAGGCGGCCTATCCGCTGCTGTTCGCCGGCCCCATCGCCTTCCGCGCGTCGCATGCCGCGCTGCGCTTCGATGCGCGCTATCTGGCAATGCCGCTGCAGCGCGACGAGAACGCGCTGCGCACCATGCTGCAGCGCGCGCTGCCCCTGACCGTGCGCCAGTACCGGCGCGACCGCCTGCTGGTGCAGCGCGTGCGGCAGGCGCTGGCGGCAGACACCGGCACGCTGCAGGGCGCGGACGCGCTGGCCGAGCGGCTGCACCTGTCGCCGCGCACGCTGCACCGCCAGCTCAAGGAAGAAGGCGCGTCGCTGCAGGCGCTGAAAGACGAGGTGCGCCAGCACCGCGCCATCGAATGGCTGCACCGCACCGACCGGCCGATCAAGCAGGTGGCGCAGGCCGCGGGTTTCCTCAACGAAAAGAGCTTCATCCGCGCGTTTCGGGGCTGGACGGGGCAGTCCCCCGCCGCGTTCCGCCGCGCCGCCCGGCTCACAGGCGGGGGTTGATCCGGCCAGGGCCTGCGACCTATGCCTTGCCGGCGGCAACCTCGTCCGCAATGGGGCGCACAAACAGCTTGGCATAGCTGCGCAAGGTGCCCGATTGCGACAGGTCGTCGGTGATGAACGCCCGGTACTTGGCGCTCAATGCATCGCCCGACGCGCCGCTGCCGTGGTTGACCTGATCGAGAAAATCCTGCCGCATCTGCTGCAGTTGCACGTGCGACATGCCGCGGTCCTTCAGCGCCTGGAACGCCGCCTCCCGCTTCATCCCGGCGAGGGCGATGGGCTTGGCTCCTGGGGCAGCGGGTACCGCCGCCGGCGCTTGCTGCACCTTGGCGGAGGGCTTCGGCGCCTCCTGCCGCCCGGCGCCCGCATTCGGCCGGGGACCGTTGTCTGGCTTGGGGCCGGCATCCGCCTTGGCACCTCCGGCCTCCGCTTTCGGCGGAGGCGGCAAAGCCGTCAGAAAATCCACCACACCGGCGGTGTCGTTCAATAGCAACTGCTTCAGTTCCGGCTCGGTGAAGTTCTCGCGCAGCCGCTGCCAGTTCTCGACACGGACCTCGGGGCCCTTGCCCTGGGCATGCCCGCCCAGGATCGCCACGAGATCCTTCAGCCTCGGCGGGTCCATGCGGTCGATCTCATGCAACTGGAACACGGCCAGCACCTGGGCCGCAGGCGATTTGGGCAGCGCCGGCGCCGTCAGGAACTTCATCACGTCGGCGGTCTTCTTCAACAGCAACTGCTGCAGCTCAGGCCCTTTGAACTGGCTGCGCAGCAGCTTCCAGTTCCGGGCCAGCAGCGCGGGGTCCACGCCCAGAGTGCGCCCGCCCAGGAGCTTCGTGAACTGCTTGACCTGCATCGGGGTCATGCGGTCGACTTCGTGCAGCGGGATGCTGGACAGCACCTGCGCGACCGTCGGCTTCACTGGAACGATCGGTGGCGCGCCCGGCCGCCGGGCATGGGCGCTGGCGTGTCCCGCGAACTTCTGCGGAGCAGGCCCCCGTCGGTCGGTGGCAGTGGCGCTGTCGGCCGGGTGGCCCGCCGCCCTGCGCTGCGGCATGGGCCCCGCGCCCACGCCGGGCTTGGAGCGGCCCTGCCGTGCAGGCTCCCGGTACTCCGGAACGGCGTTGGCCCCGCGTTCGGAGGCGCTGTTGAAACGGGAGAAAGGGTTCTTGGGAAATTGAATCGACATGGGCGGCTCCTGAGGGAGGGCAGCAAGCGGTGCCGCGCACCACGTCCCATCCCACCGCTTCGGATCGTGGGAGCAAAAGCCCCGGACCTGCCGCGGCGGAGCGAACCCATGCCCCGTGCTGCGAAGGCGCGTCGGCATGGCCGCCCCGGTCACCCGCCCCGACGGCACCGGCAGCCCGTGGCCACCGTGCCGCCGCCTCTCCGTCAACCCAGCAGTTCGGGCAATTCGGCCATGTGGAGCATCACGTGCACCGCCCCGGCGGCGCGCAGCGCCTGGGCCGACCCATGTCCCAAGGGCGCCGGGCTGTAGCCGACCACCGTGGCGCCCGCCGCCACGCCGGCCTGCACGCCCGTGACCGAGTCCTCCACCACCAGGCAGCGGGCCGGGGCCACGCCCAGCGCGGCGGCCGCGGCCAGGTACACATCGGGCGCGGGCTTGGTGCGGGGCATTTCGTGGCCGCTGAAGACGCGGCCCTGGAAGAACGGCGTCAGGCCCACCTTGGCCAGTTGCAGCTCCACTTTGAAGCGGTCGGCGCCCGACGCGCAGGCGATGCGCCCACCGAGCCGCGCATGCACGGCCCGCACGGCATCGGGGGCGCCGGGGATGGGGCCCAGCTCGGCCTGCAGCGCGGCATTGCGGCGCGCGTAGAAGTCGGCCATCCAGGCGTCGGTCAGCGGCTGGCCGGTTTCGGCCTCGATGCGCGCCGCCTCGCTGCGCACGGCCTTGCCCAGGAAGATGGCCAGGCATTCCTCGGGCGTGAGCGACCAGCCCGAGGCTTCGAGCCGGTCGCGCAGCACGCGGTGGGTGATGGGTTCGCTGTCCACGAGCACGCCGTCGCAGTCGAACAGCACGGCGTCGTAGGAAGAGGGCAAGACGGATGGGGGCATGGCAGGGTCGGGGCGGGAGCGCGCAGGATCGGCGCGAGGGACAGGCAGCACAGGCACTGCGTGCGATGCATCCGGCGGCGCCGAAGCCGGCGCCGCTGGAAACCAGCCCCGGAATCTACCGCATGCCTGCGGCGGCCCGGACGCTGCCGGCCTTTACGGGTAGGTGATGCCCGCCAAGGGGTTGCGCATCGCGACCGCGCCGCCGACCGAGACCGAGAACCGCGCACTCTGGCTGGTGCCGACATCGGTGACGCCCACGTCGCTGTAATAGAACAGGCCCTGGGCCGCCCGCGCATTGAACTGGGACTGCAGTTGCGCCAGGCTCTGCGCACCGCTCGACGGCTCCACGCTGTAGCGGATGGCACCGCTCTGGGCCGCGCTCTTTTCGAAGATGCTCGCGCTCGCGCCCGCCTGCAGCAAGAAGTCGCCGATCCACAGGCGGCCTTGCCCGCCCTGCTCGTCCAGCCGCTGCCGCAATGCATCGCCGTAGGTGGCTGGGGACGACGGCAAGCCGTCCAGGCCCACGTAGGCATAGGTATTGGCCGACGAATCCTTCAGGTACAGGTTGAAGGATTCACCGCCTGCCACCATCGGCCCCACCAGGCGAAAGCCGCGCGCGCCCTGCGCGTTCAGCTGGGCCACGAAGCCGTCGCGCGACAGCGCGGACGACATGGGCTGCCGTTCATAGGTGTAAGTCAGGGACTTGGAGGTGTCCTTCACGAAGAGACCGCGGATGCCCGATGCCGAGCCGAACGACAAAGGCGCCTTGTACGCGAAGCCGCCCGCGCCCTGCTGGTTGAGCAGCGCCAGCAGCGCGTCCGCCGTGGCGGGCTGCGCGATGGCCGCGTACTGCAGGCGCGAGCCGGCATGGGCCGTGTCCTGCAGGTAGAAGTCGCCCGATGCCTGCGCACTGCCACCGGCATCGGCCACGAAGGTGGACACGAACGCGTAGCCCTGGGCGCCCTGGGCATTCATGGCCGCCAGGGCGGCATCCATCGACGTGGCCGCGCTTTCCTGGCGGTATTGGCCGGTCACACTGGCGGGGGCCGGAGCGGGCGACGGCGACGGCGCCGGGGTGGGCGTGGTCGGCTCGGGCGAGGGGGCGGGTGCGGGCGTTCCCGGGGCGGTCGGCGCCGTGGGATCGCCACTGCCGTCGCTTCCGCCGCAGGCGGCCAGCAGGGAGACGATCAAGGCCGCAGCCGTTCGGCGGGTCAGGTCCGCAGTGTTCATGTTTTGTTTCCTGAAAAGGGGTTGAACAGGTGCCCTCCCGGAAGGGAGAACACCCACGATCGCAGCGGACGCGCGTGGTCCGGCCACAAAGGCGCCGGCACGCCCCTGCGTCGGGGTGACTGGCATCAAAGCAACGAACGCGGACGATATCCGCCCGGTTCGGTACAAGGAGCGGGTGATTTTCAGTACATTGCACCCCATGCCCTCCCCCCTTTCGGGGGGTATTTGTTACGCGGTGCACCGGTTCCGAGGGCGGGCAGCCTGCACCGGCACGGAAGTTTCCTTGAGCTTTTCTGAATCCCTGCGCCCTGGCGGCGACCACTACGGGCTGGTCGTGGACGACCACCCTCTCGTCGCGCACGGCATGGCCGCGTTCCTGCGGTTACACAAGAAACTGGACGATGCGGTGAGCGCGGGCAGCCCGCCCGAGGCCCTGCGCACCATCGCCCAACGCGGCGCCCCCGCCATCGCGCTGGTGGATTTCTGGCTGGCCGACGGGGCCACCGACCTGTTCGTGCGCGACGTGCTGGCGCTCGCGCCGTCCACCCGCGTGCTCATGGTGAGCGGCGACAGCCATCCGGCCATCGTGCTCAAGGTGCGGGCCAGCGGCGCCCATGGCTTCGTTCACAAACAGGAGGCGCCCGAGGCGTTCGCCGCCGCGGTAAGCGCGGTGCTGGACGGCGGCACCTGGTTCGACGCCGCGCCGGACAGCCCCCCGGCCGTGGCCGACACGCCGCTGGCGCGCGAGGTGCCGCTGGCTCCGTCCGACCTGGGGCTGACCCCGCGCCAGGGCGAGATCCTCGCCCTGCTGCTGCAGGGCCTGCCCAACAAGCCCATCGCCGCCGCGCTGAACGTGTCCGAGCACACCATCAAGGAGCATGTGACGGCCATCCTGCACAAGCTGCAGGCGCGCAACCGGGTCGAAGCCATCGCCAAGCTGCGCGGCGTGCGGCTGGAAGTGCCGCCAGCGCACTATCCGCGCTGAGCCCCCGACCGAGCCGCCCGCCCGGTCACACCGGGTCCGTGCGCGCCAGCCAGCGCGACAGCACCGCGTGCAGCGCCTGCGGCGCCAGCGGCTTGCGGAACACGAGGTAGCCGTCATCCTCGGCCTGCACCAGCGCCGGGGCGTCGTGCTCGCCGCTCACCATCGCGCCGTGCGCATGGCCGCAGCGCGCCAGCAGCGCCTGCAGCACGGCCAGGCCGCTCTCGCCCGCGCCCAGCCGGTGGTCGCACAGCACGGCATCGGGCACGAAGCCGCCGTCCACCCGGGCCATGGCCTGCGCCCCGGTGGCCGCCCATTGAACCTGCAACCCCCACGACTGCAGCAGTTGGGACAGCGACGTGGCGATCTGCGGGTCGTCCTCCACCAGCAGGCAACGCCCCTGCAGCGAGGCCATGCGTTCGGCCCAGGGCGCCGCCGGCTGCAGCAAAGGCTCGGCCGGCAGCGGACCGTCGGGCTGCGCGGCCGGCAACTCCAGCCAGAAGCACGAGCCCCGGCCCGGCGTGGATTCGAACCCGTGCCCGGCGCCGATCAGCCCCGCCGAGCGGGCCACCACCGACAGCCCCAGGCCGTGCCCTTCGGCCTGCTGCACCTGGGCCTGATCGCTGCGGTAGAACGGCGCATAGATGCGGTGGCGGTCCTTGGGGGCCACGCCCGCACCGGTGTCCCACACCTCGATGCGCCAGCGGCCGCCCCGCCCCCGCGCCCCCAGCAGCACCCCGCCCGAGGCCGTATAGCGCAGCGCGTTCTGCGCCAGGTTGAACACCATCTGGCGCAGCAGCGCCGGGTCGCCGCGCACCGCCGCCTCGCGCTGGCGCGGCAGGCGCAGGCGCAGGTGCAGGCCGCGCAGCTCGGCGTCCGGCGCGAACACGGTGGCAACGTCGTCGAACAGGGCGCGCAGGGACACGGTCTCCTCGCGCACCGTGAAGGTGCCCGCCTCGATGCGCGACAAATCCAGGAGCGCGTTGAACATGAAGTTCAGCGACCGCACGCAGCTCTGGACGTCCTGCAGCACGGCGTTCAGGCGAACGTCGCCGTTGCGCTGCAGGGCCGTTTCCAGCAGCAGGCCCATGGCGTGCAGCGGCTGGCGCAGGTCGTGGCTGGCGGTGGCGATGAACCGGTTCTTCTCCTCCAGCGCGCGTTCGGCGGCCTCCTTGGCGGCGCGGTACTGCTCGGCCAGTTGCGCGCGCTGGCGCTCCATCTCCACCTGCTGCACCACGAAGCGGCGCGATCCCCAGGCATGGCGGCACAGCACGGCGCCGTACAGCAGCATCAGCGGCAGCAGGTAGTGCCAGCGCTGCGGGAAGTACCAGTAGATCGCCAGCGTGGGCGGCAGGTAGCTGGCCGAGAAATAGCGCCAGAAGATGACCGGCACCGGGGCGAGGAACGTCGTGGCCGACGCGATGACCGCGCACAGCACCATGTACAGGAAGAGCCGGAATTCGAGCGGGGCCGCGGACATCGTGAGAAAGACGGGCAGCGTCCACATCAGCCCCGTCCCCAGGGACAGCCACTGGAAGATGCGCTCCCATTTGGGCACGGCCACCGCATCGGGCAGCGCGGCGTCGCGCTGCAGGCCGCGGCGCAGGCGCAGCAGCCCCAGGGCCACGACCCCGAAGAGCACCCACCAGGCGATCAACGGACCGGGCGGCGCAAAGCGGCTGTAGAACCCCACCAGCACGCCGGGGATGACCACCGCGGCGATCTCCGAGGAGCCGCGCGAGGCCAGCGACTGCAGCAGCCGGCGGCGCACGGCCAGGTCCAGCGCCTGCCCGTCGGCCCCCTCGATCCCGCCGGCCCGGGATGCCAGCGGGCCCAGCACGTCGGGGAATGCGGGCACGGATGCGGAAGCGGGCGTCACCGCGCCGCCGGAGCGATCGGGCATGCGGCAGCGCCTAGCGGAGGTCGCCGTCCACGTAGAACCAGCGCCCCTCCTGCCGCACGAAGCGGCTCAGTTCATGCAGGCGGTGGGCACGGCCGCCGGGCATGCGCTGGCGGGCGACGAACTCGACCTCGGCGCGCTCGCCATCGAGGCGGCGGTGCGCACGCACTTGCAGGCCCAGCCAACGCACGCCCGGATCGAACGCCACCTGCGCGGGCCGGTGCGCGGCCTCCCAGGTGGCCAGCAGGTAGGGCGCCTGCTCGCGCACGAAGGCGGTGTAGCGCGAGCGCATGAGGCTTTCCGCATCGGGTGCGGGGGTGGTGTCGAAGTGGTCGATGTAGCGGCCGCAGCACTTGGCGTAGGGCAAGGGTCGGTGCTGCGGCGAGGGGCCGGAGGAACGGCCGCAGGGGCACGCGGCCAGGCCCTCGGGCGGGGCGGGCGGTCGTGGGGTGGCCAGGCTCACCGGCTGGGATTGCGTCATCTCAACACCCCGAACACCTTGCGCAGGATGGCGCTGCCCGAGCCGACCGGGTCCTGGCGGATCTTCTTTTCCTCCTCGCCGATCATGAGGTACAGGCCGTCCAGGGTCTTGCCCGTGACGTACTGCGACAGGTTGGCATCTTCCTGCCGGATCAGGCCGAACCCCGCAGCCTTGCTGGCGAAGGCGTTGTACTGCTGCATGAGCCCCACCTGCTCGATGGCGCGGTTCACCACGGGCAGGAAGCGCTCGCCCAGTGGCGCCCGGGTCCTGCGCGCGAAGAACTCGGTCACCGAGGTTTCGCCACCGGCCAGGATGCCCTTGGCATCGGTCACGGTCATCGTCTGCACCGCGCCCACCAGCAGGTCGCGGCCCATGGGCACGGCCTGCTCGGCCGCGCGGTTCATGGAGGTCACCAGTTCGTCGATGCGCCGGCCCTGGCCGAAGCGGCGCATCAGCTCCGCGGCTTTTTCCAGGCGCCCCGGCAGCGCGATGCGCACCTGCGGGTTGCCCAGAAAGCCGTCGGGCCGCCCGAGCAGGGACACGGCGGCCTGCGCGCCCTGCGCCAGCGCGGCTTTCACGCCGCTGGCGGCATCGGCGCCGGACAGGTCGCCCAGCGACAACGCCAGCGCTTGGCCGCGGGCGGCCAGCAGCCCCAGGGCCAGGGCCCCGGCGCCTGCGCGGTGGTGGAAGGTGCGACGCTGCATGGCGGTCCTTTGATGCAAAAACGGAAAGCAAGAAAGCGGCCCGGCTCGGGCCCAAGGGGCGCATTCTTGCAGATGGCACACTGCACCCCGCCCATGTCGGGCGCAACTGGAGAATGGCCATGTTGGCAATGAGCGTGCCGTGGTGGGAATTCATCGTTCGCGGGGTGATCGTGTACCTCTTCCTGCTGGTCTTCCTGCGCCTGACCGGCAAGCGCCAGACCGGGCAGACCGCGCCGTTCGACCTGGTGCTGCTGCTGGTCCTGTCGAACGCGGTGCAGAACTCGATGAACGCGGGCGACAACTCCCTGGTGGGCGGGCTCATCTCGGCCCTGACCCTCATCGCCTGCCATGTGCTGCTGGCCCAGCTGACCTTCCACTTCCCGCGGCTGGCGCACCTGGTGGACGGCAAGCCGGGGGTGCTGGTGCAGGGCGGCCAGGTGAACACCGCACTCATGCGCAAGGAACTGATCTCCACCGAGGACCTCGCCGCCGCGCTGCGCGCCGGGGGCAGCCTGCACCTGCACGAGGTGGAGCGGGCCACCATCGAGACCAACGGCCAGATCACCGTGGTGCTGCGCCAGCGGGGCACGGGATCATGACAAAATAGGCCTCCAGCACAATATCCTCTAGGGCGTGTAGCTATAAATTCAATAGCATTGTCCTGCCCAGGTCATGGCTGGCTCCCTCGTCTCCCACCACCCCACACACCCTGGACCCCACCGGAACACCCTCATGAATCTTCTGCTCCTGAGCAACTCCAGCAGCGACGCAGGCTATCTCACCCATGCGCTGGACTGGGTCCGCGACTGGGCCGCGCTGCCCTCCGGCCCCGGCGGCTCGGACGCCGGCGAGGCACTCTTCATTCCGTTCGCCGGCGTCACGCGCGGCTGGGACGACTACGAGGCGCTGGTGGCGCAGGCCCTGCGGCCGCTGGGCCTGAACGTGCGGTCGGTGCACCACGCGGCCGATCCGCTGGCCGCCGTGCAGGGTGCGCGCCGCATCGTGGTGGGCGGCGGCAACACCTTCGCGCTGCTCGGCCACCTGCGCCGCCAGGGCCTGCTGCCCGCGATCGCCGCCCGGGTGCGCGCCGGCGATGCGTCGTACCTGGGGTGGAGCGCGGGCTCCAACATCGCCTGCCCCACCATCCGCACCACCAACGACATGCCCATCACCGATCCCGGCGGGCTGGACGCGATGGGCCTGGTGCAGTGGCAGATCAACGCGCACTACACCGAGGCCCAACCACCCGGCCACCGCGGCGAGACGCGGCAGGAGCGGCTGCAGGAGTTCTGCGCGCTCAACCCCGGCACCCCGGTCCTGGGCCTGCCCGAAGGCACGGGCGTGCGGGTGCTGGGCGATGCGCGCACGCTGCTGGGGGACGTGCCCGCGCGGCTGTTCCATGGCGCGGCCACGCCCCGGCTGCTGAATGCGGGGCCGTTGCCCGCCGACCTCTGAACCAGGGGCGGCGTTTAGCATCGGGCGCCAAACCGGTGCGCCAGGTGGAGGGTTAGAAGACCTGGTGCGTGGTGCGCTCGCGGCCGATGTAGCTGTTTTGCGCAGTGAAGCGCGCCTGCATCGCCGGATCAGCCCATTGGGCGGGCTCGATGACCAGGCCCTGACTTCTCAGCTGATCGACGTGAAGCCTGAGGCCCTGCAGGCGAGAAACCGTGGCATCGACCTCGTCGTCGCTCAGTTGGTTGTCCAGCATGGCGTGCAGTTCATCGTCCTCCAGAGCATCGATCATGGCCGCCATCGCGGTATCGATCACGGGGGGCAGCGCCGTGCCGTGGAACGGCAGCCGACGGAGCGGCCGGATATCGGACGGACTGAGCAGGTCCTTGCCGAAGCACTGATCGTTGTCGATGCCCGTGACCTTGACGTCCCCGTTCGGTCCGACGTCGATGAAGTAGTTGTTGTCATGGCGATCGACCTGGCCCGTCAGGTGGTCCAGCAACTGCAGCTTGGTGACCTCCGCGAAGACCGCCGGATTTTTGAACCAGTCGGCATCGGCGTTGCGCGCCTGCTTGCCGGGTGCGCGCTCCATGAGCAGGCCGAGATCGGGGTCCAATGGGCCCCGTCCGGTGTCAATCAGTGCCAACCGGGTGTCCGCGATCACATCGAGGCCGAGCTTCTTCGCGCAGGACAGGGTCGCGATGTTGCGGATTGCCACTTGCGGATCGTCCATGGGGATGCCGGACCACTTGCCCACCCAGCCCTCTTCCGTTGCCTTCAGCGGCTTGAAAACACTGTCTTGCGCAACGCCATCGGCGTTCTCGACCTTGAGCGCGAAGACGGAAGCGAAGCTGCCCGACGTGAGAGGCGTGGGCTTTTCCAGCACCTTGGTGTTCGTGTAGGCCAGCTGGGTGTCGGGCGTGATCTTCAGATTCAGCTGCCGGTAGAGATGATCGGCCGGGTCTGCCAATTGGCCCAGGACTTCCAGCAGCAATTCACGGTCTTCCTTCAACGCGTTCTGGCCCAAAGAGCCATCCTCGACCGCCATGCGCATCCTGTCCACCGCAACGCGGGCATCGAGCTGACCGACCCTGGCCACCGCCATCGCATCGCCACGCACCAGGGCCACGAACGCCGCTCTGCGCTGGCCCTCCATGGGTTTTTGGCGATCCGTTCAGGCGCGCGCGCCATTTTTCGGCCATCGTGGTCGGGTTTTTTCGGCCCGCTCGCTCCTTCAGCCGCTTCATCGCTCCGCCGCCATGGGGCAAGGCCGAATGCAAGAGCTGGTTGCGTTCGGGTTTCTCTTGCAGGCGTGCCTGCTCGAACAGCGCACCCAATGTGGAACGGGGCACGGGGCGGGTGGCTGGCTCTGGCTGGATCTCGCTGCTGGAATGCCTCGAATGGAGGGCGGGCGAGGACGGCGCCGTGACAAAAGGCGTCAGGGAAGGCGACGCCGCGCCGGGCGGGTCAGCGGCTGCAGGCGGTTTTTCAGCCGGGGCCTTGGGCAACGCAGTGCGCCAAGGCGAAAGCTGCCCGGCCAGCCCCGAGGGCCGCGCAGGCGCGCCGCTCACCAACCCGGCAGGCCCCTGCAGCGCACCGCGGGGAGGCGAAGCGGGTGTGGAGGGCACGGCGTCGAGGTCGACGCGCGGCGCACCGGGGCTGGAACCCCGGGTGATACGGAACGGGCTTTCTGGCAAGGCGACTCTCTCTGCCACCCCAAATCACAGGATGGCACCAGGCAGTGTGCGGGTGAGCAGGCGCTGAAGGCCGGCGGGTGGCGAAGCGCCAGACCTGCCGCCGAAGAAGGCGACGCTGAGGGACTAAGCCCTCTGCCCTTGCGGATTCGCGCCATCCACCAACGCGCGGCCAGCGATCACGCCCTCCAGCTCCTGAAGCACGGCCGCTCTCATGCCGCCGGCCGGGTTCCACGGCGTCTCGGCCGCGTTCTGCCCTGCGGCCACCCAGCGCCAACCCGCGTGATCAAAACGGCTCGCCGCCACATGCAGCCGCATGCCCGGCGGTATCTTGCCAGCCGATTCGGCACGTTTCAGTTGCGATAGCAAGGCAGCGGCCCAGTCGAACATTTCCGTGATCTGCGCGCGGGCGGGCTCGGGCTCCAGATACGCCCCGCCCCAGGGGAGCTTGATGAAGAGTGCGATGCCCTTTTGGACGAGGTAGAAGTGCACCGCCCAACTGTTGGTGCCGTGGCCGTCGAAGCCCACCACGGCGTAATCCGCCACATCGGGCTGTGTTTCGACTTCATTCAGGAAGTAATGGAAATCGTAGGGCGAGGAGCCCACGGGGCGGGTGGCAAACCATGCCCGCCCCTGGGCCTGCAATGCACCCGCCAGCGCTGCCGGCACGGGAGGAAATGGCAGCTCCTCGCTGACAAACAACGCCGGGGCCGTGCCGGGCAAAGCGGTACCGACGGCCGGTTCTCTTGCGGGAGCATTCATCAAACATCTTCCTTCATGATCGTTGCGGCGGTGGTCTCGTGGGGAGGGGTAGAAGTCACACTACTCTTTGGCCCATGGCAGCTCACGCCCCAGGTAGCTGTTCACTGGAGTCAGGAGCTCCTGCACCGCCTTATCCCACCAGCCATCGGGATTGATGACGAGCCCGTCAACCTTCAACTGAGCGATGTACTCCTTGAGGCCTTGGTGGCGCTGGACGGCGGCCTGGATTTCTTCCCCATCCAGCTTGTCTTCCAGCATCTCCCGGATATCGCCTTCCGTGAGCGCCTTGATGGCGCGCTCCATGTCCGTATCCACCACGGGGGGCAGCGCCGTGCCATTGAATGCCCAGCGCTGGGAATTGCCATCGATTTTCTGGATGTCCTGCGGCTTCGTCAGGTTCTTGCCGAAGCACTGATCGTTGTCGATTCCCGTGACCTTGGCCTGGTCGTTCGCATCGATGTGGATGAAGTAGTTGCTGCCGTGGCGATCGCCCTGTCCGGTCAAGTGGTCCAGCAACTGGAGCTTGACCACGCCCGCAGTCACATCACCCCGCCTCAGAACGCTGGCCTTGGTGTAGTCCGCCTCGTCACCCGGGGCCAAGTCCATGACCATGCCGAGAAGCGGTTTGAAGGGATCTCCCCCGTTGCTGATCAGCGCCATGCGGGTGTCGGTGATCACGTCGAAGCCGAGCTTTTTCGCGTAGGCAACGGTGGCCAGGTTGCGCATGGCGGTCTGCGGGTTCTCCTTCGGGATGCCTGAGCGCAGGGCAACGAAGCTCGTGTCCTTCAATTCCAGCGGCTTGAAAGCAGCGGTGATGGGTACACCCTCCGGGCCCATGAGCTTGATTCCGTAGGTGGTGCTCATCTTGCCTTCGCCGATCTTCTTGAGCGGCTCCAGCACCTGGGCATCGGTGAACGCGGGTAACGTGGCATCCGTTATCTTCAGGTTGAACTCTCGGTAAAGAGGCGCCATGGACAGGCCGTCCAGCACCTCGTTCAACAAGGCCCGGTCTTTCTCCAGGATGCCCTGCCCGACAATCCCTTCCGCCAAAGCCTCATGCATCTTGTCGGCGGCCTGCACCGCAGTGCTCCCGCCTTGGGTGGCCAACGCCAGCAGGTCAGCACGCACCAGCGCTTCGAACGCCTTCTTGCGCTCGCCCTCCATCCGTTTGGGGCTTCCGGTGCGAATCGCATGCCATCTCTCGGCCATCGTTCCCGGGTGCTTTCGAGATGCACGGTCCTTCAGCCGCTTCATCGCCGCGCCCCCATCGGGCAGCGCCGAGTGCACCCATTGCGCCAGTTCGGCACGTTGGCTTTGCCGGGCCTGCTCGGCTTTCTCGGTCTGCTCGGCCCGGTCCTGCCGGCGCGCCTGATCCAGCAAAGCGCCCAGTTTCGGACGCGGCTTGTGCCTCTGGAACAATTCGCCCAGTGTCAGGGACTCCCGCGGCGCAGGAGCCGTGTCGGCAGGCTGGATCTCGCTTTGCGGGACATTCGACGGCCGGAGCGCCACGGGCGGCAAGCGGCTGCGCAAGGGGGATAACTGTTCGGAGGAGGACGGGGGGCGTTTCGGCGCTCCGCGAAGTCCCTCCGGGCCTTCCAGCGAAGCGGACGGCGTTTTTGCGGGAGGAGACGGCGCAACCTCATCGAAGCCACGCCTTGCAAGGGGTGCGGAACTCCGAGCGATGCGAGAAGAGGGATCCGGCAGCATGACGTTCTTTCTGCCGCCCATACGCGCCGGCACCAGTCAGTGTGTCTGCTGGGAGCCTTGCACCCGTGCAATCTCGCGAAGTGTCAGCCCGGCAGGCGAATGCACCGGTCGCGGAACCCGGACCGTCCTGCCCCGCCCATCCGGGCCTCAGGCCAGCGCGCGCTGGATGATGATCTTCTGCACGTCGCTCGTGCCTTCGTAGATCTGGCACACGCGCACGTCACGGTAGATGCGCTCCACGGGGAAGTCGTTCACCACGCCGTAGCCGCCCAGCGTCTGGATCGCCGCGCTGCAGACGTGCTCGGCCATTTCGCTGGCGAAGAGCTTGGCCATGGCGGCCTCTTTCAAGCACGGCCGGCCGGCATCGCGCAGCGCCGCCGCGTGCCAGATGAGCTGGCGCGCCGCCTCGATCTGCGTGGCGCAATCGGCCAGCCGAAATCCCACCGCCTGGTGGTTGAAGATGGGCGTGCCGAAGCTCTCGCGCTCCTTCGAATACGCCAGCGCGGCCTCGAAGGCGCTGCGTGCCATGCCCACGCTCTGCGCGGCGATGCCGATGCGCCCGCCCTCCAGCGCGCCGAGCGCGATCTTGTAGCCCTCGCCCTCCGCACCGATCAGGTTCTCGGCCGGCACGCGGCATTGGTCGAACTGGATCTGTGCCGTGTCGCTGCTGTGCTGGCCGAGCTTGTCCTCCAGCCGCGCGACGGTGTAGCCCGGCGAGTCGGTGGGCACCAGGAAGGCGCTCATGCCCTTCTTGCCCGCGCCCTTGTCGGTGACCGCGATGACGATGGCCACGTGGCCGTTCTTGCCGCTGGTGATGAACTGCTTGACGCCGTTGATGACGTAGCCGTCGCTGTCCTTCACCGCCGTCGTGCGCAGGGCGGAGGCGTCCGAGCCCACGTGCGGCTCGGTCAGGCAGAAGGCGCCCAGCATCCGGCCCTGCGCCAGCGGCGCGAGCCAGGCCTTCTTCTGCGCGGCGTTGCCGTAGCGCATGAGGATGGCGTTCACCGGGCAATTGGTCACGCTGATGGCCGTGCTGGTGCCGCCGTCGCCGGCCGCGATCTCCTCCAGCACCAGGGCGAGCGTCAGGTAGTCGAGCCCCGCGCCGCCGTCTTCCTCGGGCACGCAGATGCCGTAGGCGCCCAGCGCGGCCAGGCCCTGGTGGGCCTCGCGGGGGAAGTGGTGTTCGCGGTCCCATCGGGCGGCGTGCGGCCACAGCTCGCGCTGGGCGAAGTCGCGCACGGCGTCGCGGATCATTTCCTGGTCTTGGTTCAACAGCATGTTTTTGTCTCCGTCGTCGAAAGAAATGGCTCTGAAGAAGCCCTGAAAATTCGTTTGCCGAACCCGGCGCATCCGCCTCGCGGTGCCGGCCAGCGCCTGCTACACCGGCGTGCCGTGCATGCGCAGGCCGCGGCGGCGCGACCAATGCTCCACCACGCGCCGCCCATAGCGCACTCCGGGCTTTTCGATGCAGAACCACGAGAACGCCGCCATGGCCAGCGTCAGCGCGAGCGACACCGCGATGCACACCGCCAGGCTCCAGCCGCGCCTGAGGCTGATTTCCGTCACAGCCTGCTGGATCGGGAAGGCGTAGATGTAGACGCCATAGGACAGGTCCTCGCGCAGCCAGCCGCCTGAGCGGCCACCGCCCACGTGCGCGGCCCAGAAGATGCCGGCCGCCACCAGGGCCCACACGCCGATCTGCACGCTCCACGCCTGCGGCGTGAACCACGCCAAGGCGCCGCCCAGCACGGCCACCGCCAGCAGCCACAGGCCGCTGCGCACGCGGTAGGCCGCGAAGGTGCAGCCGAGCAGGAACGCCACGCCGAACCCGGACACCTCGGCCCAGTGGAACAGGTGGAAGAGCGCCGTGAGCCACCGCGGCCCGGCATCGACCCAGGCGTCCCAGCCGGCCACCCGCGCCCACTGCCAGGACACCGCCATGAGCAGCGCAGCCACGGGATACACCCAGCGCCGCCGCGTCCACCCCGCCACGCCCGCCATCGACAGCAGCAGGTACATCAGCAGCTCGTAGCGGATCGTCCACAGCGAGCCGTTCACCGACCGGGCGAAAGGGTTGCTCTCGAACACGCCCGGCAGCACCTGCATGATGGCCAGCCCCACGGCGTTGTTGAGGAAATGGACCCACGTGCGGGCATCGGACCAGTACTGCGCCGTGGGCAGCTGCGTCATGGCCCAGCCCAGCACGAACACAGCGAACGCGGTCGCCACCACCAGCCCGGGAAAGATCCGCGCCACGCGCTTGGCCCAGAACACGCCGATGTCCGGCTCGCGCTCCCAGCTCTGGCACACGAGGTAACCGCTGATGAAGAAAAAGCAGTACACCGCCAGCGAGCCCAGGCTGTGTCCGGCAAAGGGCACGGGCATGCTCAGGCGGTAGAGGAACTCGCCATGCGACAGCAGCACGGCGATCGCCGCAGCCAGGCGCAGCAGGTTGAAATGGTTCGCGCCATGCGCGGTCGGCGCGATCACCGCCGCCCCGCGCGGAGCGTCCAGCACTGCGGTGCTCACCAGTGCGCGGCCCGGCGGCCGTCGTGGTGCAGCAGCCGGCCCCGGTCGGCCGGGGTAACGCCCGCGAGCACCGCGCGCATGCCGCGCACGCTCGCCTCGGGCGTGAGCGCCGCGCCCTCACCGCCCATGTCGGTCTGTACCCAGCCTGGGTCGAGCGTGATGAGCGTGGCCCCCGGATAGTCGTGCTGCGCCGCGGCCACCGCCATGTTGAGCGCGGCCTTGCTCGTGCGGTACAGCCACGAATCGCTGCCCGGCACGCTGCCGATCAGCGACATGGCGGACGACAGGAACGCCAGGGTGCCGCCCGCCATCGCCACATGGGGCGCGACCTGCGGCAGCGCCTGCATGGCGCCGAGCACGTTGGTGCGCATGACGGCGTCGAAATCCTCGCGCGTGGGTGGGGTGAGCGCCGGGGGGCGGCGGATCACGCCCGCCACGTAGAGCGCCACTTCGAGCTTTTCGCCTTCCAGAAGCCAGGCCAGGCCGCTGACGCTGGCCGGGTCGGCCACATCCACGCGCATCGGCTCGGCCCCCAGGGACTGCACGCGCTCGCGGCCGGCGTCGTCGCGCACGGTGGCGATCACGCGCCAACCGGCCTCACGGTACTGCCGCACGAATTCGAGTCCGATGCCGCGCGATGCGCCGATGACGAGAACGGTCTGGGTCACTGCCTGAATCCTTGTATCCAATCGGCTTCCACCGCAATCAATTCTAGGGCGTATTGCTATATATTTAATAGCAACACATCACGGACCTCGATCAGATCAGATCAGCTCCAGCGCGACGGCCGTGCCTTCGCCCCCGCCGATGCACAGCGTGGCCAGGCCGCGCTTCTTGCCGCGCGCCTTCAGCGCATGGATCAGCGTGACCATGATGCGGGCACCGCTGGCACCGATGGGGTGGCCCAGGGCGCAGGCGCCGCCGTTCACGTTGACGATGTCGTGCGACACGTTCAGCTCTTTCATGAGCGCCATGGGCACGACGGCAAAGGCCTCATTCACTTCCCACAGGTCCACGTCCAGCACGCTCCAGCCGGCCTTGTTCAGGGCTTTCTGGGTGGCGCCGACCGGGGCGGTGGTGAACCATTCCGGGGCCTGCGCGTGCATGGCATGGGCCACGATGCGGGCGATGGGCTGGCGGCCGAGCTTGAGGGCGGTGGACTCGCGCATCATTACCAGCGCGGCCGCGCCGTCGTTGATGCTGGAGCTGGAGGCGGCGGTGATGGTGCCGTCCTTCTTGAACGCGGGCTTGAGCTGGGGAATCTTGTCCAGCTTGACCTTGCCCGGGCCTTCGTCCACCGACACCACGGTCTCGCCCGCGCGGGTCTTGACCGTGACCGGTGCGATCTCGTCGGCGAACGCACCGGAATCGCTGGCCGCCTTGGCGCGCTGCACGCTGGCCACGGCGAAGGCATCCTGCTGCTCGCGCGTGAACTGGTACTTGGCGGCGCAATCCTCGCCGAAGGTGCCCATGGAGCGGCCGGGCTCGTAGGCGTCCTCCAGGCCGTCGAGCATCATGTGATCGAAGATGCGGTCATGGCCCAGGCGGTAGCCGCCGCGGCCCTTTTGCAACAGGTAGGGCGCGTTGGTCATGCTCTCCATGCCGCCGGCGACGATCACATCGTGCGTGCCGGCCAGCAGCAGGTCGTGCGCGAACATCGCGGCCTTCATGCCCGAGCCGCACATCTTGCTCAGCGTCACAGCGCCGGCGCTCTGCGGCAGCCCGCCCTTGAAGCCTGCCTGGCGCGCGGGCGCCTGGCCCTGGCCGGCCATCAGGCAATTGCCGAACAGCACCTCTTCGACCAACTCCGGCGCGATACCCGCGCGCTCGACGGCGGCGCGGATGGCCACGCCGCCCAGGTCGTGCGCCGCCAGGCTGGAGAAATCGCCCTGGAAGGCGCCCATGGGGGTGCGCGCGGCACCGACGATGACGATGGAATCACTGCTCATGCTGTTGCTCCTGCTGCAAAAAGAGGGGGAAGGGGTGGAAAAGCCGAAGGGAAACGGCGAAGGTGCGGCCGCGGCGGCGCTCAGGAAGGCGGCGCAGTCCTGGACGAGAACCGCCGTTCGCTGTCATAGGGAAAGACGTCGTACACATGGCCCGCCTGGATGCGCTCCTTGTGCGACTGCCAGAAGTCCGCGTCCAGCAGATCGGCGTGGTGGCGCATGAACACGTCGCGCACCGCGTCGTTGCCGAGCAAAAAGGGGGCGAAGGTTTCCGGGAACACGTCGCGCGGACCCACGGCATACCAGACCTCGCCGCTCATCTCGTCCTCTTCGTTGCGCGCCGCGGGCACGCGGCGGAACTGGCAATCGGTGAGGTATTCGATCTCGTCGTAATCGTAGAACACGACCTTGCCGTTGCGCGTGACGCCGAAATTCTTCCACAGCATGTCGCCGGGAAAGATGTTGGCGGCCACCAGGTCCTTGATCGCGTTGCCGTACTCGACCACGCTGCGCTCCATCTGCTGACTCGCGCGCGCATCGTGCAGGCCGGCATCGAAAGCCTCCTGCAGGTAGATGTTGAGCGGAATCATCCGCCGCTCGATGTACAGGTGCTTGATGATGACTTCGGTCTGGCCGTCGCCGTCGCGGTCGCTGATCTCCAGCTGGCTCGGGGCGAATTTCTCGATCTCGGCGATCAGCCCGTCTTCGAATCGCTCGCGTGGAAAGGCCACCTCGCTGTACTCCAGCGTATCGGCCATGCGGCCCACGCGGTCGTGCTGCTTGACCAGCAGGTATTTGGACTTTATCTGCTCGCGCGTCGTGTCCTTCGGTGGCGGGTAGTAGTCCTTGATGAGCTTGAACACGAACGGAAAGCTGGGCAGGTCGAACACCAGCATCACCATGCCCTTGATACCCGGCGCGATGCGGAAGCGGTCGCTGGAATAGCGCAGGTGGTGCAGGAAATCGCGGTAGAACAGCGTCTTGCCCTGCTTGGCCAAGCCCAGCGCGTTGTACAGCTCGGCCCGGGGCTTGCGCGGCATCAGGCTGCGCAGGAACTGCACGTAGGCGCTCGGGATTTCCATGTCCACCATGAAATACGCCCGCGCGAAGCTGAACAGCATCTGCAGGTCATCCTCGCCGAACAGGGCTGCATCGATCACCAGGCGGCCCGCGCTGCCGTGCAGGATGGGCAGGGCGAACGCCAGTTCGTTGAAGCCGTTGATTACTTTGCCTACCAGGTAGGCACCCTTGTTGCGATAGAACAGACCCGACAGCACCTGCACTTGGAAATTGGCGCGCAGCTTGGTGTGCGGCCCCAGGCGCTGCTGGAGGGCGGCCAGCACATGGCGGATATCGCGGTCCAGGTCTTCGAACTCGCGCTGCAGCTGGAAGTTGTCCACTATGCGGACCAACGTCTCGTGCAGTGTGTCCAGCGATGGGTAATAGGCGCGGTACGTCGGCCGGGCGGCCGGCTCTTCGTTTTCGATGTACTCCGTGCTCACGGCCGGCCGCACGAAGATGAAGTCGTTGTGGAAATGCGTGCGGTGCAGGATCTTCGTCGTGACCGAGTTGAAAAACGTCTCGGCCAGCTCGGGCTGGTGGTGGTCCACGAGCAGGCCGATGTAGTGCAGCTTGACCTGGTGCCACACGTCCATGGGCTGCTCGCCCGCGTTGAACTCCTTGTCCAGCCGCCGCACGCATTCCTTCACGCGCAGATCGTAGAACTCGATCCGCTCGCGCTGGGCCCGCTGCTGCCCGTGCCAGTCGGCCGTCTCGAAACGGTGCTTGGCGCGCGCGGACTCCGTGCGGAACAGCTGATAGTGGCGGTTGAAGCCATCCATCATCGCCTTGGCGATCGCGTAGGCGTGGGGGGAGTCCAGTCGCTGGGGAAACATGGGCCGCGTCCTGCGAAGGAGAACGAGCTTACTCGCGGCGGGTGCCTGCAATGCCGGCAACGGCTGCCTGGTAGAGCGCGTCGAGGCCTTCAGTGCCGGAGACCTCCAGGTTCAGGTTCTTGATCAACCCGTCTTTGAGGCCGTAGCACCAAGCGTGCAGAGTGACTTTCTGGCCGCTCGCCCAGGCGTCGAGCATCACGGTGGTCTGCGCGACGTTCATCACCTGCTCGATGGCGTTGAGTTCGCACAGCACGTCGTGGCGCCACGCCTGCGGCGTCGCGGCGATGAGCTCGCGGTGGCGGTCGCGCACATCCTTCACGTGGCGAATCCAGTTGTCCGCCAGGCCCACACGCACATCCTGCAGCGCGGCCAGTACGCCGCCGCATCCGTAATGGCCGACCACCATCAGGTGTTCGACGCGCAGTTGGTCGACCGCGTACTGGATGGTGGAGAGACAGTTCAGGTCGGTAGGCACCACCACGTTGGCCACGTTGCGGTGCACGAACACCTCGCCGGGCTCCAATCCTGTGATCTGGTTGGCCGGCACACGGCTGTCGGAACAGCCGACCCACATGTATTTGGGCTTCTGCTGCGCCATGAGGCCAGTGAAAAACCCGGGACGTTCCCGCTCCATCTGCGCTGCCCACGAACGGTTGTGGACAAAAAGTTGTTCGATGTCGGGAACGGCCATGTCAGTTCTTTCTAAGATTGTTCAACAAATCAGCATGTTTCCGCGAACAATTCGCGGCCGATTAGCATACGGCGAATTTCGCTGGTGCCGGCGCCGATCTCGTAGAGTTTTGCATCTCTCCAGAGGCGGCCCAAGGGGTATTCGTTGATGTAACCGTTTCCGCCGAAAATCTGAACGCCCTCGCCGGCCATCCAGGTGGCTTTTTCGGCGCACCACAGAATGACGGACGCGCAGTCCTTGCGCACTTGGCGCACATGGTCGGTACCCAGCATGTCGAGGTTCTTCGCCACCGTGTAGGCAAACGAGCGGCCCGCCTGCAGCACGGTGTACATGTCAGCCACCTTGCCCTGGATCAGCTGGAATTCGCCGATGCTCTGGCCGAACTGCTTGCGGTCGTGGATGTAGGGAACCACGTTGTCCATGACCGACTGCATGATCCCCAGCGGCCCGCCGGTCAGCACCGCGCGTTCGTAGTCGAGCCCGCTCATGAGAACCTTGGCACCACCGTTGACGGCGCCCAGGACTTGGCTCGCCGACACTTCGACGTTTTCGAACACCAACTCGCCCGTATGGCTTCCCCTCATGCCGAGCTTGTCGAGCTTTTGCGCAATGCTGAAGCCCTTCATTCCCTTTTCGATCAGAAAAGCCGTGACGCCGCGCGCGCCCAGTTCGGGCTCCGTCTTGGCGTAGACCACCAGCGTGTCGGCGTCCGGGCCGTTGGTGATCCACATCTTGGTACCGTTGAGCAGGTAGTAACCACCTTTGTCTTCGGCTTTGAGCTTCATGCTGATCACATCGGAGCCGGCACCCGGTTCGCTCATGGCCAGCGCGCCCACGTGCTCGCCACTGATCAGGCCGGGCAGGTATTTGCGCTTTTGCTCTTCGGAACCGTTGCGGTTGATCTGGTTCACGCACAGGTTGCTGTGGGCGCCATAGGACAGGCCCACCGATGCGCTGGCCCGTGAAATTTCCTCCATCGCCACCATGTGCGCGAGATACCCCATGTGCGCACCGCCGTAGGCCTCCGGCACGGTGATGCCGAGCACGCCCAACTCACCCATCTTGCGCCAGAGGTCCATGGGAAATTGGTCGGTGCGATCGATCTCCGCCGCACGCGGTGCGATCTCGGCTTGCGCGAAATCGCGCACGGCATCGCGCAACGCGTCGATGTCTTCACCCAGTTGGAAATTCAGGCCGGGAAGGCTGGCGAGGGTCATGGAGTCTCCTATTTTGGGAATCAATGAAGAAGAAATTCAGCCGGCAATGCCATCGCGCCCGATGACGGACATGAGCGTGCAGCCCATGGTGGCGATGAGTTTTTCCTGGCTGCCGTCAATACCGTAGGCCCGGCCCTCGCACACCGTGATGGTCCGGCCTGGCTTGATGACACGGCCTTCCATGCGAAAGCGGGGTCCGCGCGCCGGCGCCAACAGGTTGATCTTGAATTCGATCGTCAACACCGCGGCTTCGTCGGGCATCAAGGTGAAGGCCGCGTATCCGCAGGCGGAATCCAGCGCGGCGGACACCATTCCCGCATGCAAAAACCCATGCTGCTGCGTCAGAGACGGGGCCCAATCCAGTTCGATGTCCACCTCGCCAGGGGCAATGCGCCCCAGATGCGCGCCCAAAGTGTGCATCGCGCCCTGTAGCGCAAAACTCTGGGAAACGCGTTGCACATGGTCGGGGTGGGCAAGTTCAGACAGCGTGATCGGCATGGCTTGGCTGAGTTACGTTTACGTAAACGTCAATTATGGCCTATTTCTTCTTTTCTGCCTTGAGGAGCAGTGCCCGTGCTTCCTTTTCATGCTCCCGCACCTCGTCCAGATTCGCCTGAAGATCAGCCATTTGGGCTTCCAGTTGCTTGCGGTGGCCCGCCAGCACGTCCAGGAATTTACGGAGCTGTACACCGGTGTCCCTGGGACTGTCGTAGAGATCGATGATTTCCTTCGCCTCGGTCAGCGAAAGCCCCAGGCGTTTTGCCCGCAAGGTAAGCCGCAACCGAGTGCGATCGCGAGCGGTGTAGATGCGAGTACGGGCGCCGGGTCCGGTGCGTTGGGGTTGGAGAAGGCCCATGTCTTCATAGAAGCGCATGGCGCGGGTGGTGAGGTCGAACTCTTTGGCGAGGTCGCTGATGGTGTAAGTGGTGGCGGCCATAGGAGGTGGGGGGGAGACTCGTGGAGTGGAGATCCATCCCTGTCAGCGGCTGCGGTGGTGGGGAGGGAGTTCGCTGACGTTGACGTAACGTCAATCGTAGCGTATTCGCTGGGCCTGGAGCGGATTGAACTGGCTTGGATCGGGGCCTAGCTGATCGGAATGGCAGCGTGGTCGCGTGGTCCGTTGAATGCTTGGGGCCGACGAATAGCGCCGCATTGAAGCCTGCAATGCGTTGTCAGGCTTGGGCAGGAGGCACAGGGCGTACCTGACTTCAGACTGGTTCAACCAAGCAGGCTGCGTTTAGCGAAGATTTGCAGGAGAGATTTTCATTCTCCAAAGCAAATCGCCCCGACATCGTTAGATGTCGGGGCGATTTGGGCTGTAAGAGCCTGACGATGACCTACTTTCACACGGGAACCCGCACTATCATCGGCGCAAAGTCGTTTCAC
>NZ_BQXJ01000008.1:0-266458 GCF_030158975.1 Acidovorax sp. SUPP2539
CTCGCGGCTACATTCGGCGCTGGGCTACCTCAGCCCGATGCAATTCGAACAACGCTGGTTGGCGGCGCAGCGTAAATCTGCCGCTTGAGAATCGGGCTATGCACTCCGGTTTTCAGGGGCAACCTCAGTCTCGCTCGGCTTCTTTTTCTCCGGCCCGGTCGAACTTATCGCTACTGACAGCCCTCCGGCGGTTCTAGTGCCCGATGTGCTGTATGTATACGTCTCACACTGGCCATACGTTCCAGCAATCGAAGAAATGCGGATCTGCGCAGCCAGGCTCAAACCTGGATCGAGCAAGCACCTAGTTTGCGACCATGCTGCTTTTGTGCGTGAATACGTAGAGAGTAACCATACTCACCCGCACGCTCAGATGGCCCAACAGGAAATCCGCGATCGCGTGTCCAAAAGGCCCGTTATCAAAGTGCCATTAGCATACGATCGACCGCTGATCATTCAGAATACACCGGCCGTTAATTGCTCCCCAGCAGAGCCGTGGAAAACCATGTGGTCGATCACGCAAGAGCAGCTGCGTACCGCGTGGGCGCGGCTGTGTAATTTATTTAGGCAGGACTAAGGTACTACACCTGAACCATTGCAATACCCGGCTATCTCCTGTCGTCCAAGCTAAGGAAGGTCTGCAAACCCCTTTCCGACGCCCCGCGGCGGGGCTGAATCGGGTGTGACTTCTAGCGTCATGCTCGCATCTTGCCTGCGGCTCACTGCAAGCGCCAGTCAGCGGTGGGGTCTTGCAGATCTTCCCTAGGTTTTCGGCGCTTTCGGGTCGTAAAACGATTCGGCATTTATTCTATACATGGAGCCGACGTGCTTAAATAAGAAAAATTTTCGAAACCTAATCATGCGGAATGCTGTCGACGACTAATGAAGTAATGGCCTCCAAATGGTCTCGACATTCCGACCTAATGCTAAAGCTTGTAGTTCCATAAACAAAATCGCTTGCAATCGTCGTTCCACTTCGCAAATCCACGATGCGTACCGAATTTTTCCACATATCGGTTCCGCCCCAAGGCATGTTCCCCGGTGCAGCGACAGTCTCCGATGTCTCGCCGAAGACCAGTTCCAGCGTCGCTGATGACGCATCAACAACGGTGTGCCCCACTTGTGGGCACGACAACTCGTACCGGTCGAATTTTTCCGGTTGCCTGTAGCTGCGGGCCTCGATATAGCGCACGCCAGTAGACGCGCACAGGTTGCGCTCGCCGAGGATGCGAGCTACATGCCCAGCCAAGGAGCCGGAGCTGAGGCCTGAGAGTCCTGTGATAGCTGGTTCGTCATGACGAGAAATCAGCAGCGACATACCTTTCGATGGAAGCACGGCATGCCTTTGCAAGTTCGTTCCGCTGCAGAACTGGCGATATGCCTCAATCTGTCGATTATGTGTTTCTTTCCAACGTGCCTTCTGCAGGCCAACTTGCGTCCTATGGGCAATGTAAATCCCAACCGGCGAAAGTAGCGTTGCCCAGAATATGCAGGCAGTCAACCAAGTGCGAGTTGAAGATGCGATTCCCGCGGCAACTGCGACTGCGATGACGTACAACACAGCACCCCATAGGAGCCTGGAGATGTCGAAATAGACTGGCGCCGCTGCCCATGCAGGCGCCAACATAACTCCGAAGATGGTCGCTGCATGAGCTATCCATCGGACACGGGTACCATCACCTAACACCGAGATGCACCAATGGTGATTGGACAAGGGTGCTCGCACACAGGCGTGCATTGCATCGGCGCGTTGACGCTTCCGTCTTGACTGCTCAAAAGATGCATATTGGCTTCGAGCCATTGATGATTTCCCACGTGTGTACTCACCGCCGCTGGGCGCCTGCATCCGACGAGGCTGCAGCGAATACATTATCACCTACCTTATCTCTCAAAAGCCGTTGAAGCAGCCTACGCCGAGCGACGGAAGGGCACCTCGAACAACCTGCCACGACCTGGAGCCAGGGGCAGCATCTGTCGCAACGGCACCAGAGCGGCGCCTGATCGTGGTGGTTGGGAGGCTGAGGTGGCCGCTGGGCCACCTCAGGCGATCACGCCGGCACCATCGCCCGCTCCTGTAGCCGTGCCAGCCGCATCACGTTATGGCTGGCGACCTTCAGCCCGATCACCACCTTTGCCCGCGCCAAGCCGATGCAGCGTACGAACTTGCCGCCTTGTTGGGCCAAGCGCGCAAACGGGTGCTCACCGAACACCCGATCCTTGGCAATGCGACGGTTCCGGCGCTTTGCTGCCTCGCTCAAGGGCTTGCGTGCCTGCCCTTGATGTTGGATCGCGGGGCGGTAACCACGCTTTTTCAGGTCTGCTTCTCGCGCTGCATCGGCATACCCGCTATCGGCCCATACCGTGCGGCCGGTGTTGTCCGGGTCCAGCACCTGCTCGAAGTGGCGGCTGTCGTGCACGTTGGCCGCGCTCACATCGTAGCGGCGGATGAAGCCCCAGAGGCGGTCCGTGCTGGCGTGCAGCTTGTAGCCGTAGAACGTCAACCCATGCTTCCTGGTCCAACGTGCCTGCACGTCTTTCTGCGCACGCTTGGCATCACTCCAGTCCTGGCCGACGTCATCGCCCTGCTTGATCTGCGCGTTCTCCTCGCGCGTATTGCGCTGGATCGGAGCGCTGACGATGCTGGCGTCGATGATCTGACCGCCGCGGGCAATGAACCCGGCACGTTGCAATGGCTCACCGATCGCCGTGCTGATGTCGCCCATCAGATCTTTGGTCTTGAGCCGTTCGCGCCACACCCAGATCGTCTTGGCGTCGGGCACCTTGCCGCTGTGTTCCAGTCCAAGGAATTGCTGGAAGCTGCGCCGATCCAGCACCTGATACTCCAGCGCGTCGTCGGAGATGTTGTACAACTGCTGCAACAGCAGCAGCAGCAGCTTGATCATCACCTGCGTCGGCCAAGCCGGACGGCCGCCGCGCTTGCCGGTACCCAAGGACAGCTTCGCATCTACGGCCTCGGCAATCCCGGCAAAGTCGATATGCCGTGACAGCAGAGCCAGCGGATCGCCGATCTGCTGCCGCTTGGCTTCGCGTTCGTGGCCGGCAAACAGGCTGATCATCGTGGCGTCCTCGGTGTTTCCTCCAGACCAATGATGCCAAAGGCGAGGTTTTTAGAGGTGCCCGGAAGTCGATGTGCCATTCCGCGCTGCTGCTGGGCAAGGCGAAGGACAACAACGCTTCGTGTGCGATCGGTCCATTGATCCGCCTGTTCGATGGCACCTACGGCCTGGACGACGTGCGAGCCGCAGACGTGGATCTGCATGTCGAGGGGCGGGATGGCTTCGTGCTGCGCGGAAAGAGTTCAATGAAAGAAATCTCGCGCGCCCCCCTGGATCTGGTCGCCCAAACCGTGGGCGACCACCATCAGTATCCGGACGGGTTCATGCTGTTCATGGGAACGCTGTTTGCCCCCACCGAGGATCGCGGGGAGCCGGGGCAGGGCTTCACCCACCAGATGGGCGACGTTGTGACCATCTCCAATGACAAGCTCGGCAGCCTTCGCAACACTGTGCGGTTGTCCACCGAATGCGAGCCTTGGACCTTCGGCGCATCACATCTGATGCGCAATCTGGCAGCACGTGGTCTGCTGGTTGATGGTGAGTGCGCACGAGGGTCTGCAGCCGCGTGCGCAGGTGGCGCTCGGCGCTGCGGTGCAGCGCGTGGCCGCATTCCGTGAGCGGCTTGCCGATCCGGGTGGCCGTCAACACGTCCTGCAGCGGCTTGCGCGACCGGACGTGCATGTGCACGTCGCCCACGGCCACCAAAGGCAGGGCCGTCAGTTCCGAGAGCATACGCATGCGGTGCAGCCATGCCTCGTCGTCCAGTTGTCATTTTCAAAAGGCGACTGCACGAAGTGTCAGGAGCCGATAGCACTATGCCCGTAAGCGCAAAAACAGCTCGGCTCAGTACGAGCTAAGTCTGCCTGCGTAACTTCTCCACCGTGCAAATCCCTGCACTCTTCTGGAGAAGCATCATGTACCGCTACACCAAACTTTTCCTACTTGCGATCGCCATTGCTACGACTGGCGCTGTCGCCTATGCCGCCAAAGGCGGCATGGAAAACGATGCGCTGGCGATCACCAAGGCCAAGATTCCGCTCACCCAGGCCATCACCGTTGCCGAGCAGCACGCCAATGGCAAAGCATCGCGCGCCGAGTACGAAAACTCGAAACAAGGCTGGGTCTATGACGTGGAAGTCGTCAGCGGGGCCAAGGTCTTCGATGTCCGAGTCGATGCCGACAAGGGCACCGTCATCTCGTCTGCCGAGGACAAGGCGGATCACGATGACGACCACGACAAGCAAGACTGACCGCCTGCCAGTGTGGCCGGATCGCGCATGACGCCGTGATCCGGCCCGGAGACTTCATGGAACATCTCAACCAAGCATTGTTCCTATGGCTCAACGCGCCTGAACACCCGAATGCTCTGGTGGTGACGCTGGCCACCTTCTTTGCGGAATGGCTCATCTGGGCCGTCCCGATTCTGATCGGCATCGGCTGGCTGCGCGGCAATGTGAACACCCGCAAAGCGCTGCTGGTCGCTACCGCATCCGGCCTGCTTGGGCTGCTGACCAAACCAATCATCGGCCTGGCTTGGTCGCATCCCCGGCCTTTCATGATCGGGCTGGGTCATACGCTCATTCCCCATGTTGCCGATTCGTCATTTCCCAGCGATCACCCGACGCTGTGGTGGTCGGTTGCCGTCAGCTTTTTGCTACAGCGAGGACTGCGAAGGGCTGGCGTCGCTTTGGCGCTGTTTGGCCTCCCCATCGCATGGTCACGCATCTACCTGGGGGTTCACTTTCCACTGGACATGCTTGGTGCCATTGCGGTCGCGGCGTTCAGTGCCGTGCTGACGTTGCACGAAGCACGCTGGTACTTGGGGCCGATCTACCGGCTGGCGACCCGCATCCATTGCTTGTTGTTCGGCAGACTGATCGCGCAGGGACGGGTGCGCGAGTGAGCCTATGGATGGGCTAAGTCTGCCTGGTCAGACTGGCGGCAATCCCTTTTACCTCGGCAGGAGAACACCATGAACAATTTGCCCACGGTCAGAGCAAGCGGCTGGCTCAACAAAGTCCCTGAAGTCACGCTGTCGTTGTGGATCATCAAGATCATGTCCACGACGGTGGGCGAGACGGGGGCTGACTTCCTGGCGGTCAACGCGGGCTTTGGCCAGGGCCTGACGCGCACCGTCATGGCCGCTTTGCTGACAGTCGCCCTATTCACTCAACTGCGTACCCGCCGCTACACGCCTTGGATTTACTGGCTAACGGTCGTGTTGGTCAGCGTGGTCGGTACCCAGATCACCGACCTGTTGACCGACGGCTTGGGCGTCAGCCTCTATGTCAGTACCTCGGTATTCGCCGTGGCGCTCGCCGCGATCTTCTTTGTCTGGTATCGAGTCGAACGTACCCTGTCCATCCACGACATCGTGACGCGCCGCCGGGAGCTGTTCTATTGGTCAGCCATCCTCTGCACGTTTGCACTGGGCACTGCTGCCGGCGATCTGGCGACCGAGGCTCTGGGCTTGGGCTTTACCTTGGGCGCAGTCGCATTCGGCGCGCTAATCGGCATTACCTATGCCGCCTGGCGTATGGGTGGCAACGCCGTGCTGACCTTCTGGATCGGCTACATCCTGACCCGACCCTTCGGCGCTGCGCTCGGCGACCTGCTGACACAGGCAAAGACCTATGGCGGCCTCGGAATGGGGGCCATGTGGACCAGCGCCCTGTTCCTATCAGTCATCGTCATGCTGGTGGCCGTTGCGCAGTTCAGCATGAACGCGGACCGCTCCGCCCAGGCCACCAAGTAACTCTCTTCCCACTTTCCAAGGAGAAATCATGCCCAAAGCGCACTCTATCACTGGCCTTGTCGCTGCCGTGTCGGCGGTGGCGCTCGTGGCCCTGGCCACCGGCTGCTCCAAGCCTGCCGACCAAGGCGGCGCGAGCACCGACCCTGCACCGACAGCCAACGCCAGCACGGTATCGCCGGGCAAAGCCGCTTCCAAGCTGGGCGACTTGACCGCATTTCGCAGCATCGCCACTGACGTGTCCACCATCGTAGACAAGGGTGATCTGCCCGCCGCCAAGACCCGCATCAAGGATTTGGAGGTAGCCTGGGATTCGGCTGAGGCCGGACTGAAACCGCGCGCTGCCGACGACTGGCATCTGCTCGACAAAGCCATCGACAAGGCGTTGTCTGCGTTGCGTGCCGACACGCCAAGCCAAGCTGACTGCAAGGCTGCGATGGGTAATCTGCTAAAAACCTTCGACACGCTCGAAGGCAAAGCCTGACGCGTGAGCGTGCCCCATGAAAACATCCACTGAATACGCTCTGGCCAAAGTGCCCGAAGTCACGCTGGGGTTCTGGCTCATCAAGATTGCCGCAACCACGCTTGGCGAAACCGGCGGCGATGCCGTCTCGATGTCCATGAATCTGGGCTACCTGGTCGGAACCGGCATCTTCGCTGTGATCTTACTTGCTGCCGTCGTCGCGCAGGTCAAGGCCAAGAGCTTCCACCCCTTCTTGTACTGGACCACCATCATCGCTACCACGACGGTCGGCACGACGTTGGCCGATTTTGCGGATCGATCACTCGGAATTGGGTACGCTGGCGGTTCGAGCTTGCTGCTGGCCCTGCTGCTCGGTTCGCTGTTCGTCTGGCATCGCACCCTTGGCTCCGTATCGGTGAGCACTGTCAGTTCCCCCAAGGCGGAAGCCTTCTACTGGCTGACAATCATGTTCTCCCAGACGCTGGGCACCGCGCTGGGTGACTGGACGGCTGATACGGCGGGCCTGGGTTATACCGGCGCGGCCATCGTATTCTGCGGGCTCCTCGCACTGGTCGTGGCAGCCTACTACCGGACCAGCGTGTCCCGCACGCTGCTGTTCTGGTCTGCGTTCATCCTCACGCGCCCGCTGGGTGCGGTGGTAGGAGATTTTCTCGACAAGCCACTGAGCGCAGGCGGTCTGGCGTTGAGTCGCTATTCAGCATCGGCTGCACTGGTGGCCTTCATCGTGACTGCCATCTTGATATTCCCGCAGCGGGCAGCCAGGACGGCACATTGAACAACGATTGAACGGAGGGGGAATGCGGGTATTGCTGGTCGAAGACGACCCCATGATCGGTGAAGCGATCCAAGGCGCATTGAAGGATGCGTCCTACGCCGCGGACTGGGTGAAGGACGGGCAGACGGCTCTCACGACAATGGGTTGCCAGCACTATGACCTGGTTCTGCTAGATCTGGGCCTGCCCGGCAAGGACGGGCTGGACGTGCTGGCCAGCATCCGCAGCATGGACAACCCGATCCCCCTGCTTATCATCACCGCGCGCGATTGTCTGGATGACCGCCTGCGCGGCCTCGACGGAGGGGCCGATGACTACGTATCCAAGCCCTTCCAGATGGCTGAACTGCTGGCCAGGATGCGCGCCGTTCTACGGCGCAAAGGCGGCACCGCAGCGCCCGTTCTCAGCAATGGCGTGGTGTCGCTCGATCCGGCCACGAAAGAGGCCAGCGTCAATGGCGGCTCCCAACTGCAACTGTCGAACCGCGAGTTTTCGCTGCTTCAAGCCTTGCTGGTTCGGCCGGGGGCCATCCTCTCACGCGGCGAACTGGAGGACCGCATTTATGGTTGGGGGGAAGAGGTGGAAAGCAATGCAGTCGAATTCCTGATCCACGCGCTGCGGCGCAAGCTCGGCAGCGAGATCATCAAGAATGTCAGGGGGGTTGGATGGATGGTCACAAAAAGCGCTTGAACGAATCGGTTCAGCTCAAGCTGTCCTTCACCCTGTCGCTGGCCATCCTCGCGGTGGCCATCGTGGCGGGCGTCTTCTCGTTCCTGTCCGCCTTCGATGAGGCCCACGAACTACAGGACGACGTGTTGCGCCAGGTGGCGCAGCTCGTGGGTCGTCAGCGCCTGTTGCCTGCCGCACCGACCAGCGATACCCATCTCAAAGATTCCGATGAAGAATCGCGGGTGATCGTCCAGCGTTTGGGCGAGGTCAGTCCTTCCCCCGTAAGCGTGGATGCAGGAGGCACACTCCCGCTTCCGACAACCCTGACCGATGGACTACATACGCTGGAGATCGGCGGCGAGACATTCCGTGTACTGGTCAAGACCACAGCCGCTGGCGAACGCATCGCCGTGGCTCAGGAATCGGGCTTTCGCAATGAAATCGCCCGCGACGGGGCACTGCGCACCGTCATGCCCCTCCTGATCCTCGTTCCGGTGCTGCTGCTGATCGTTGCCGACCTGGTGCGCAAGATGTTCCGGCCCATCGCCGCGCTCTCCAAGGAAATCGATCAGCGCGCCGAGCAGGAACTGCACCCCGTCGAAGACAGCCACCTTCCGGCCGAGGTGCGGCCGTTCGCCGTGGCGATCAATCGGCTGCTCGCCCGTGTCAGCCAGTCCATGGAGGCCCAGCGCCGCTTTGTGGCGGATGCTGCGCACGAATTGCGCTCGCCGCTGACTGCTCTTTCGCTGCAAGCGGAGCGGCTTTCGGAAGCGGAAATGCCCGACCTGGCGCGCGAGCGTCTGACTGTGCTGCGCCAAGGGATTGAGCGCGGCCGGAGCCTGCTGGATCAACTCCTGACCTTGGCCAAGGCGCAGTCGGCCACCGGCTCGCCGAAGTCGCCGGCATCTATCCAGGGCATCTACCGACGTGTGCTGGAAGATCTCATGCCGCTGGCCGAGGCCAAGCACATCGATATCGGAGTCGAAGGCACGCAGGACGCCGAGGTGTGGGTGAGCGAGCTGGACATGATCGCCGTGGTCAAGAATCTGGTCGATAACGCCATCCGCTACACGCCGGAAGGCGGAAAGGTCGATCTTTCCGTTGGTATATCGGGCGGGAAAGCCGAACTGCGTGTTCAGGACAGCGGGCCTGGCATTCCGTTGGTAGAACAGGATCGGGTTTTTGATCCCTTCTACCGCACGCTGGGCAGCGAGCAGATCGGTTCTGGCCTAGGGTTATCCATCGTCCAAACGATTGCCCATCGCATCGGTGCGGAAATTCGTCTCGACTTCGTGGATGAAACTCAGCAAACCGGCTTAAAGATTTCCGTTACCGTGCCAATGAAGTAATGACTTAAGAAACGAGGAGTGAAGCGAATTGATTACCTCAACTGGTTGGTTCTATTGGGCGCTGCTGTCGGCCGTATTTGCGGCGCTGACGGCCATTTTTGCCAAGGTGGGCATTCAGGGAGTTGACTCCGATCTGGCTACCTTGATCCGAACGGCCATCATCATCGTTGTCCTGTCGGCGTTTGTCGGCTACACGGGGAAATGGGCCAACCCCTTGAAGTTGCCACCTAAGACATGGCTTTTCCTCGGGCTGTCAGGCTTGGCAACCGGAGCGTCATGGGTATGCTACTTCCGTGCACTCAAGATCGGCGATGCCTCAAAGGTCGCGCCGGTCGATAAATTCAGTCTTGTCTTGGTGGCAGTGTTTGCGTTCACAATTTTGGGTGAACGTCCGTCACTCAGAGAATGGTCTGGCATTGCAATGGTTGCTGGTGGCGTTTTGTTACTGGCGTTCAAGCGATAACGGGCAGGTTATCTTGACTCAACCAGTCGCCGCATTAGTACGTGCCGGCGCACTTCAAGGTGATCCGCCATGTGCGGCCCAAGCTGGCCTGCGTGCGCTGCCAGTGCATCTTCCAGGCCGATGCCGCCAGCCGGCCCATCGCCCGCGGGCTGGCCGCAGCAGGCCTGCTGGCCCACGTGCTGGTGTCCAAGTATTGCGACCACCTGCCGCTGTACCGGCAAAGCGGCATCTACGCGCGCAGCGGCGTGCAGATCGACCGCTCCACCATGGCTGGCTGGGTCGATCACAGCGAGCGGCTGCTCGCGCCACTGGTGGCCGCGCTGGGCCGCTACACGCTGGCGGCAGCCAAGCTGCACGCCGACGACACGCCCGTGCCGGTGCTGGCGCCTGGTCAAGGCAAGACGCGCACCGCGCGCCTGTGGGTCTATGTGCGCGACGACCGGCCCGCCGGCGCCGGCGAACCACCCGCAGCCTGGTACCAGTACACGCGCGACCGCAAGGGCGAGCATCCGCAGCGCCACCTGCGCCACTTCCATGGCGTGCTGCAGGCCGATGCCTACGGCGGCTGGGGCAAGCTGTATGACGGTGATCAGGTCACCGAGGCGGCCTGCTGGGCGCATGCGCGCCGTCCGTGGTGGGACCTGTACCTGAGCACCGGCAAGGCCGAAGACTCCATCGCCGCCCAGGCACTGCAGCGCATCGCGGCGCTGTACGCCGTGGAGAAGGAGCTCCGTGGCCAACCACCGGACGTGCGCCGTGCCCACCGCCAGGCCCGTGCCGCCCCGCTGCTCGATGAACTACACGCCTGGCTGAGCGGCCTGGTGGGGCGCGTGTCGGCCAAGTCCGATCTGGCACGCGCCATCGGCTACACCCTCACGCGCTGGCAGGCACTGACGCGCTACCGCGATGACGGACGCATCGAGATGGACAACAACGCAGCCGAGCGTGCCCTGCGCGGTGTAGCGCTGGGCCGGGGCAACTACCTGTTCATGGGCTCGGATGCCGGCGGCGAGCGGGCGGCCGCGATCTACAGCCTGGTGCAGACGGCCAAGCTCAACGGGCTCGATCCCGAGGGATACCTGCGCGAGGTGTTGGCACGCATCGCCGATCACCCCATCTGCAACATCGACGAACTGCTGCCGTGGAACATCGGCAAAGGCGAGACGGTGGGCGACGACACGCGGCGTGCCGCATGAGCCGCGGCGTCGATCCGCGCCTGCTGGAGCTGCTGAACAATGCCAGCAGCCTGCAGTTGTTCGAGCTGAGCGCCGTCATCGAGCGGCTGCTGGCCGACCCGCGTCGCATCATTGCCGTGCGGGTGAACCTGCACCTGGGCCAGACGGTGCGCTTCCTGGACTGGCGCGACGGCAGCCTGCGCGAGGGCAAGGTGCTGGCCATGAAGGACACGCAGCTCGTGCTGCAGGACCTGCGCGAGCGGCGGGAATGGAAGCTGCCCTATGCCGCCATCGAGCCCCCGCCAGCCGGCGCCGGCCGAACGCAGCAAGGTGCAGCGGCACAGCCCGAGCCGAGTGTGCCCAAGCCCACGCGCGAGGACTTCCGGCGCGGCGACAAGGTAGCCTTCGAAGACAAGTACCTGCAGACGGTGGTCGGCACGGTCGTGCGGATCAACGAGCGCACCGCGACGGTCGATGCCGGTGGTGGCAATACCTGGCGCGTGGGCTTCGCGCTGCTGCGTCGCGTGCTGGACATCTGACACTCCGCCGAACGGCCGAGGTCAAGTGGGCCCTGGGGCCTCGCTTACCATCCACCAGCGACAGCACCGATTTCAGTGTTTGAGTGATCGCCTCGTCCGCCCGCGACGGCTCCGCACTGCCCGAAGGATCGTTGTGCACGAAGATGACCGCCGAGCTGTTGACCTTCAACGCATCCTTGACCACTTCACGTGGATAGACCGATGTCTGGCTGACCGTGCCCCGGAACATCTCCACGTACTCCACGATGCGATGCTGCGAGTCCAGATGCAGGACCGCGAACACCTCGTGCTCCAACCCTGCCAAGCGTAGTTTGAGAAAGTCCTTGACCATCTGCGGCGATCACAGCGTATTGGTGCCACGCACCTGGCTTGCCAGCAGGCATTGAGCAGCGTTCAGGATTTCGTCGTCGGCTGCCGGACGGTAGCTGCCTGCGACATCGCGCACCAGCAGCGCCGAAGTGTCGGCAGAGGAAGTCGTGAACGAATCGAGAGATGAGAAGAGGTCGTGTGCCATGGTCGGCTCCGTGAATCAGGCGGAATTGCCCGAGACCGGAAGCAGCACGCCGCAGCGCAGTTGTCAGGGTTCGAAGACGGCCGGCAGGACGCAAGGGTGCGCAGCAGCCGCAGACCTTGACAGCGAGAACGACGTGCTACGGTGAAAGGGAACAGCAAGCCCGCCCACCCCCAACGTCACCTGTGTTTTTGAACCGCATCGGGCATTGGTCGCGCTCAAGCCAGAATCTCAGAACCTTCCGCGACCAGTTCGGCGATGAGATCCGCCATCAGCCTGACACGCGGCGAGCGACGAACATCAGGATGGACGACGCACCAGATTTCCCGCAGAACAGGTCCGTCCACACCCGGCACCTTGACCAGACCATCGTCGATATGCACAAGAAAGTTGGGAAGCATCGCGAGCCCCATCCCGTCCCGGCAAGCGCGATGTATCGCCGCAAGATCATTGCTTTTGAGGATGAAGGGCCTGTCACCGGCCATACGCGCGAGCAACTGCTGATGAGGCACATCGCTCAATGGATTCCCGTAGCCGAGGAAACACCACTCCGCCTCGGCACGCGCCAACCAGGCCGGTGCTGCAAAGACGTGAAAACTCAGTACGCCCAACTTGCGCGCAGCCAGTCCCGGCTCGCTCGGGCGCATGAAACGAAGGGATAGATCGGCTTCACGGCGATGAAGGTTGGCAGTGCGGACCTCTCCGACAAGATCCAAGTCGATGCCCTTCCATCGGTCATTGCGGCTGGCCAGTCGGGGCACGAGGAACTGGCTTGCAAACACCGGCGGCGCTGAGATGCGGACCGTTCCCTGAAGGCTTGTCGCCGATGTGGCCGCACGACTGAATGCCAGGCCTTCGTGCTCAAGGCGCTCCGCTGGCGCAATCAGCGCCTCCCCGTCGCTTGTCAAGGCCCAACTCCGTGGGAGCCGGTCAAATAAACGAACGCCGAGGCTCACCTCCAGCGCACCGACACGCCGCGCGACGGTGGAATGCTCCACTCGCAGCGTGCGCGCGGCACCGGACAGACTTCCTTCGCGCGCAACGGCAAGGAAGAACCGTACGTCGTCCCATGCAGGCAAGGTCTGTGAAGAAGAGGCAGGTGGCGGATCGGGTGATTTGCGCACAGCAAATGCGAAGGGATCGGGGATAGGCACCCAGTCTATCCATTCCTACCATCGACAGATTCACCCACATACAAGGAATTCAACGTGAACTCAGCCTCAAACGTCGTTCAGTACGGCCCGCCCCTGTCGCTCAACGTTGCGCGGCGAATTGCTGCCGCCGCAGAAGCTGAGGCCCAACGCAACGGCTGGCCGATGGTGATCGCCATCATGGACAGCGCCGCCAACCTCGTCCTGCTGCACAAGATGGACCATGCCCAGACTGGAAGCGTTGCGATCGCCCAGGCCAAGGCGGAAAGCACCGTGCGGTTCAAGCGCCCGACCAAGATGTTCGAAGAGGCGCTGACGGCCGGCGGCATCAACCTAAGACTGCTGGCCACAGATCGTGCATGCCCACTCGAAGGTGGCCTGCCGGTGATGATGGATGGTCGGCTTGTTGGTGCGATCGGCGTTTCCGGCATGCAATCCACGCAAGACGCGCTGGTCGCAGCCACCGGGGTCCAAGCAATCGGCAACAATTAAGCAGTCTCCATTTCACAGCCGAGCTGACTGACGCAAGTACGAGCGAATGTAAGCGAGGCCCCAGGGCCCACTTGACCTCGGCCGTTCGGCGGAGTGTCAGATGTCCAGCACGCGACGCAGCAGCGCGAAGCCCACGCGCCAGGTATTGCCACCACCGGCATCGACCGTCGCGGTGCGCTCGTTGATCCGCACGACCGTGCCGACCACCGTCTGCAGGTACTTGTCTTCGAAGGCTACCTTGTCGCCGCGCCGGAAGTCCTCGCGCGTGGGCTTGGGCACACTCGGCTCGGGCTGTGCCGCTGCACCTTGCCGGCAGGAACGCGCACGACGTCCTCGCCCAGCGCGATCTCAATCGGTGCCGAGCCTTCGGTCACCGGAGTCGGCGCCATGGCAGGCGCGGGCTGCGTGACGGTCACGGGCAACAGGATCGGAGCAGGCCCAGGCACACCCCAGTGCTCCAAACGCATCCAGTGGCGCAGCAGGTTCGCGTTGACGCCGTGGCACACCGCAAGGCCGGAGACCGACACGCCCGGCACGCGGGCCTGCTCCACCAGCCAGGATTTAAACGCCGAGGTGTAGATCCGCTTGCCGTTGCGCATCGTGCGCTCCACCATCGGGCCGGCCCACTCAGGGGTGTGTCCAGAGTTCTGCATATGGACATATATGCTCGGCGCTCAGGACTGTGGCATCAATAGGGTGTTGAGGCCACGTTTACGCTCAATCCACCGACGCCCCTGAATCACGAACAACCTGCCCCCACTTCGCCCGCTCGTCCTTGAGCAGGCTGGCAAACGCGGGCACGGTGCCGCCCAGGGACTCGGGGATCGCTCCCTGGTCGATCAGCGACTGCCGCAACTGCGGCTGCTTGAGCGCGTGGTTGATCTCCTGGTTGAGCCGGGAGACCACGGTGTCGGGCGTCCCTGCCGGCGCCACCACACCGAAGATTACGGCCGCCTCGATGCCCTGGAAGCCCGATTCGGCCATGGTCGGAATGTTCGGGAGCGCTGCTGCGCGCAGCGGGGATGCGACCGCCAAGGGCCGCAGCAGGCCGGCCTGGATCATCGGCAGCGCTGCGGTAATCGACGCGGCGAACATGTCCACCTGCCCGCTCGCCAGATCGGTCATGGCCGGTGCGGCGCCGCGGTACGGCACATGCACCAGGTCGAGGCCGGCCTTGCCCTTCCAGAGCTCTCCGCAGAGATGCGCAAGGGTTCCGTTCCCGGACGATGCGAAGGTCACCGCCTTGCGCTTTGCCGCACCCGCCAGGTCCGCCACGCTGCGGTAGGGGCCCTTGGCGGAGACCACCAGCACAAGCGGCACCTTGGCCATGAGCGCCACCGGAGTGAGGTCGCGGGCGACGTCGAACGGCATCTTCTTGTAGAGCGCCTGGTTCACGGTCAGGTTGCTGGACTCGCCCATCGCCAGGGTGTAGCCGTCAGGCGCGGCCTTGGCTGCCTTGTCCAGGCCGATGTTTCCCCCGGCGCCGGGCACGTTGTCCACCACCACCGTCCAGCCCAGGGCGGAATTCAAGGCATTCGAGAGCAGCCGCGCCATCATGTCGGTACCGCCGCCAGGCGGCGCCGGCACGACCAGGCGGATCGGCTTGGACGGGTAGTCGGCCGCTTGGACCGCACCCGCAAGCCATGCCATGCCCGCGCCAGCAGACCAGCGCAACCATGCGCGCCGGGGGATGGGTGTGTTGTCGGAAATCTCGGTCATGGGGAGGCCTCGTTTCAATCGTAAGGGTGGATGGACGCCGACGTGGCGGCGATAGCGGAGATCTCGATCAGCAAATGTGGGGAGGCTATGCGCCCCTCTACCGTGCAACGTGCCGGGGCGGTGCCTGGGGCAATCCACCGCTCCCATGCGGCGTTCAACGCCGCGAAGTCATCCATGTTCCGCAGGTACACGGTCACGGACAGGAGCGATCGCTTGTCGGAGCCAGCGTCCGCCAGACGGGCGTCGATGCGATCCAGAACCTCCTGCATCTGCTCATCGAACGTCGTGGCGGGCGAGCCGCTGGCGGTCTGTCCGCTCAGGAACACGAGGGGGCCGAACACCACCGCTTTGCTCATGCGCTGGTTGGTGTGGAGGCGGTGTAGTGCGTGTGGTGCAGTCATGGTTGCAGCGAATCAGCGTCCAGGCTCAAGGCTGGCCGCATGGGTTGAAGTTGGCGATGACGGAAAGTGGGAGCGGCTTCAGCGGCGGACGAACCCGGTAGGCCCCGACTTCATCGGGAGACAGGCCCAGGCGCTGCGCCATCAGCTGCGTGACGGACGTGCCGCACGTGCGTCCCTGGCACGGCCCCATGCCGCAGCGGCTCAGGAACTTGCTCTGGTTCGGCCCTGCGCAGCCCAGGTCCGCCATGTCCCGCACGGTGCCCGCGCTGACGCGCTCGCAGCGGCAGACGATGGTGTCGTCGGCGGGCTCCAGCAGCCACTCGGGAGGCGCATAGAGGGTGTCCAGCAAAGGGCGGATGCCGGTATGGCGCCGGAGCTTGGCGACATGCGCGGCCGCGGCCCGGTGCAGTTCTTCCGGCCCGATGCGCCCGAGCGCTCGTGCGGCTCCCAGCGCGGCCAGGGTGCCCCGGTCCGCCGCCGCCAGGGCGCCTGCGATGCTGGCGCCATCGCCAGCGACGAAGACGCCCGGCATGGATGTCTGCCCGTAGAGGTCGCATTCGATCTGCCAGGCCAGTTGCTCGTTGCTCCAGCGGTGCGCGAGGCCCAGCAGCCGGGATAGCTGGTGGTTCGGCACCACGCCGTGATGCACCAGCAGGGTATCGATCGCCAGTTCTATCAGCTTGCCGCGGTGCCGGAAGCGGATTGCATGTACCCGCTCGTCGCCGATCGCCTGCAGGGCATCGCAGCCCCTGAACCACGGCGCACGCGCCCGCCAGAGGCCGCGCATCATGGAGAGGCCCTTGAGCAGGTCGCGGTGCGACCGCAGCGCCGAAGGCAGATGGGGCAACGCGCGGCGCGCATTGCCCGGCTCCCCGGTCTCGATCATGACCACCACGTCGGCACCTGCGCGAAGCAGCTGCTGCGATACGAGAAGGAACAACGGTCCGCACCCGGCGACGGCCACGCGTCCGGAGGGGATGACAGCATCGGCCTTCAGCGCGATCTGCGCGGCGCCCGCGGGCATCACGCCGGGCAAGGTCCACCCCGGGAACGGCGATGCACGCTCCATCGCGCCCGTCGCCACGACCAGTTGCCGTGCGCGCGCCTGGCGGATGCCTCCACCGACCTGGAAGGACACCTCCAACTGCTGCGACACATCGACCACGAACGCACCGAAACATGTTTCGGCTCCGCTCGCCTGCAACCCATCCACCAGTGCGCGACCAGTTGCATAGTCGTCACCGAGGACGCGCAAGGCCTGCGGCCCCGCCTCCTGCACGCGCCGGTAGATCTGTCCACCGGCCTGGGCCTGCTCGTCGAGCAGCAGCACTTTGAGGCCGAGCCCCGCCGCCTGCGTCGCAGCGGTCATGCCGGCAGGCCCGGCACCGATCACCACCAAGTCGTAGTCCATCACGCGTCTCCGATGGGAGCGGCGCCCCCTTGCGGCAGGCGCACGCGCATACCGGCCTCGGCCCTGACCAGGCAGGCTTGCACGTTGCTCTGCCCATCCAGATGCACCAGGCACTCGAAGCACACGCCCATGAGGCAGAAGGGAGCACAGGGCTCCGCGTGGTGGTTGCGGCGGGTGATGGAATGGCCTGCTTCCAGCAACGCAATCGCCAGCGTCCTGCCTTTAGCGACACGCGCCGTGGCGCCGTCCACCTGGATGTCCACGAGCTCAACCGGCGTTGAGCCATCCAATGGCTTAAACATGGAACCTCCTTGCGGTGAAGCCGCCTATGCCGTCCGGCCTCACGCCGGTGGCGATCCATTCGGCTACCGGCCCCGCGTGCTGCGGAGCCAGGGTGATGCCGCTGTGGCACGTGACCAGGAAAGCACCCGGGCACCGCGGCGACTCGTCATAGATCGGGAAGCCATCCGGGCTCATCACGCGCAGCGCTCCCCAACCGCGAACCATGCGCAGCCCGGCCAGCGCCGGGAAGCTCAGCACCGCTCGTTGCGCGATCCGTGCAAGCACTTCCCACGTCGTGCCCGTATCGAGGCCCACGTCCTCCTTGGAATCGCCGATCTGAATCGTTCCATCGGCGGTCTGCCGGACATGCAGCGTCGGGTAGCGCAGGAACGGCTCCGTGCGCTCGGTGATGAGCAACTGTCCGCGGATAGGGTGCAGCGGCGCCTCCAGGCCCAGGTCGGATGCCAGCGCTGCACTGCCCAGCCCGGCCGCCAGGACCACCTTGTCCGCGTCGATCGTCCCGGTGGCAGTGCGCGCGGTGAAGCCTCCCTGTGGCCGCGCGGTCAACGACCGCACGGCCGTGTGGGGACACAGAACACCACGGTGTCCGCTGAAAGCGGTGAACAGTGCCCTCAGCAGTTTCAGCGGGCTGACGTGCCCGTCCAATGGGCAATAGGTCGAGCCGGCGATCTGCGCACTCGCCTGCGGCAGACGGGCCTGCGTCTCCGGCCCGGACAGTGCCTCGAACGCGAACTTGCCTGCCAGCCTGCGCTGCATGCCTGTGAGCATCTCGACGCGCGCCTCGTACTCCTGCGCGCTGGTGCAGATCGTGAAGCCGCCCGGCTGGGACAGCTCGACATCGACCCCACCGGCCTGCTGCAGTTCGGCGGCGAAATCCGGCCACATGCCGGCCGCGTCGATCGACCAGTGGGCGTAGTCATCGCACTTCGCCCCCTTGCCCTGGACCCAGGCCAAGCCGAAGTTGCCGCGGGACGCCTTGAACGCGATGTCACCCTCATCGGCCACGCAGACCGAGAGGCCGCGCCGCGCCAGACCGTAGGCCACGCTCATGCCCACTGCCCCCGCACCGACGACCAGCACATCGAAGCGGTGCTTGACCGGACGCCGCGCACGAGAGTGCTCGCCGCCCGCCGGCAGCGTGATGGGGTGTTGCACAGCGGACATCACTTCGTCCAGTCGAGTCCGAGTGCTCGCACCAACGGCGCCGTCTCGCCATGCTCGAATTGCTGCAGGCCCTGCAGGACCTCTTCCTGCTGCGGGCCCAACGTATGCGCGGTCACCTGCCGGAACTTCGCCACCAGTTCATGCCTGTGCATCGGGCGCGCCGGATCACCACGCGGGTCCACCACGGAAGACACGATGCGCTCGCCGGTCCGCAGGGTGACCGTGAGCCGCGACGGCGAGCGCGCCGGAAACAGCGATTCAAGCTCCGGATCGGGCTGCACAACGACGGTACGCGCCAGCCGTACGATTCGGGGGTCGCTCAACATCGGCTGCTTCAACGGAAGCAGCGCGGCTTCGCCACCGATCGCCGCCGCCGCGAGGCAGAACGGAACGCTGTACTGCGCATCGGTGAGCGAGATGGGCGCGGGCCGGTTCGCGAGGTTGAACGTGGCCCGGTAGGTCGCGACCTCCATGCCGTCGATGTCCTCGGCGGTGAACCCATGTTCACGCTGCAACAGCAGCAGCGCGTCGAGCGCCCCATGGATGTGGCGGCAGCACCCGAACGGCTTGAAGTAGGTCCCTTCGATCAGTGGTGCCGGTCCGAAATCGGCCAGGGCCACATCGCCATTGAACAGCGTCGGCATGTCGAAGATGTCGGTGGGGCCGGTCGCTCCGGCCGCAGCCATCTCCAGCGCAGCCAGGCCCGCGAGGCATCCGTAGGGGATGCCCTCCTTCACGTCGGAGCCGGCCAGGCCCGCGAGGGCCGGCAGCGCGGGCGAAGCCTGCGCGGCAATGGCAAATGCTTGGGCCAGGCATTCCAGCGACGTCCCCTGCAGGTAGCCGAGCGCCGCGATGACCCCATACGCCGACCATGCGCCGGAGGGGGCATACGACAGTCGCGCCATGGCGACCCGCAGCGCAACCTCGTAGCCCGCGACGATCGCACCGAGGATCTCGTCGGCAGACAGGACCGGCCGCAGCGAGAGCATCGCCAAGGCGGCCGGAACGACCGCCGCTCCCGGATGGCCACGGGCGCGCCGATAGCCGTCGTCCAGGTCCAACGCGGCGGTGGCCGCGCTATTGGCCAGCAGCGCGGCGCCCAGCGTCCCACTGCCACCCGAGAACCAGATCGGCACCGCACCGCGCCCGAGCAGGCGCTTGGCGCCATCGCGCGTGGCGGCCACACCCGGGACGTCCATGGCGGCACCGGCGGATCCCAGCGCGTCCAGGACGCATTTCAGGGCGGCCTCCCGGGTCGCGGGCAGCAGCTGCCGTTCCCGAGCACCGACGATGAAGGAGGCCAGGGCATGCGCAACGCCGCCGGCCGTTCCGTCCGGCGCTTGAACTCTCCTGAACATATAACTCTCTGGCATATTCCGATCCTCTGGAGTAACGCAGCGCCGCTCCCGCTGCAGCACAGCACTTTCTGCTGATTGCTTTGATCGTATGGAGAGCGCCCTCGATCGACTATTGCCATGTCGGGGGGTGCAAATGCCGAAAGGTTATATATGAAGTCCGACCTCAACTTGAGGCACATCGAAGCCTTCCGCGCGGTGATGCTCGCGGGCAGCGTCGTCGGCGCGGCGGAACTGTTGAACATCACCCAGCCCGCGGTGAGCCGCACGATTGCGCAGATGGAACTGCGGCTGGGCTACTCGCTGTACCAGCGCAAGGGCCGCAGGCTCGTGCCGACAGCGGCAGCGCAGGCCCTCTTCCGCGAAGTCGAACAGGTCTACGGCGGCATCGAGCGCATTTCGCAGGTGGCCCTGGACCTGCGGCACCACCGCGCTGGCGCGCTGCGGATCGCGGTACTGCCGGCCCTCGCGCAGTGGCTGGTGCCGCATGCGCTCGCGCAGTTCATGCAGGATCGGCCGCAGGTCAGAACGTTCGCGCAATCGCTCCCCTCGCGGCAGATCGCCGAACTGGTCTCGACGCGGCAGTTCGACGCGGGCGTGATCGAACTGCCGCTCTCGCATGCGGGAATCGAGGTGCGGGCCTTGCCCTCGGCTCCGCTGGTGGCCGTCGTTCCCCGAGGGCATCCCCTGGCGGCGTCCACGGAGATCTCGCTGCACGAGCTGGCCGCCGAGCGCCTGATCCTTCCTTCGCCGCACAGCTACATCCGCTACAAAATCGATGACGTCTTCAATCAGGGGGGCATCGCCGCACAGGTGGTCGCTGAAACACCTACCTCTTCCATCGCGTGCGCGATGGCCGCTGCGGGTGCCGGGATTGCGCTGGTGTCGCGCTGGGTGCCCTCGCCGGTGGACGATCCGCGCTACGTGGCTATTGCCCTGCGCGAGCCGATCCGGTCCCAGTACGGGCTGATCACGCCTTCGGGCGTACCCGCGAACGCGCTGGTGGACGAGTTCGCGGACCTGCTCAGCCAGCGCATGGAGCAAGGCTGAGCACCCGCTGCGGCGAAGCCGCGCCAGAGATTGGACGGCTCGTGCGCTCACTCGGGCGCCCTACCGGATGTCGAACCAAGGCGTGCGCGCCGCGCCCGGGCCTGCTCATGGGCTGTCATGCCGACGTTGGCACCGACGATGACGGCGATCCCGAGCCATTCAACGGACCCAGGCATTTCGTCCCAGACGATGAACCCAACCAGGATCGCACCCACCAGCGTGGCGTACTCGTAGGGTGCGAGCACCGAAGCCGGTGCCAGCCGGTAAGCCATGGTGAGCAGCAGCTGTGCCATACCACCGAGCACTCCCACGGAGACCAGTCGCAGCGCATCGGAGGCATCGGGAGCCACACATCGCAGTGGCAGCGATGCAGCGCCCACCACGGTGCCAAAGAGCGTGAAGTAGAACGCGATCGCGAGCGCCGATTCCGATGCCGCCATCTGCCGGATGGCGACGAGTGCCACCGCGGTCGCGACGGCGGCCATTACTCCGAGAACCTTGCCCAACGGCAGCCCCGCCTCCAGGTCGGGCTGGATCACCATCAGCATTCCTGCGAACCCGATCAGGACAGCGGCCCACCTGCCAGTCGAGACCCGCTCACCGAGCACGATGATCGAAAGCAGCGTGATGAACAGCGGCGCGGAGTACGTGAGCGCGGTGGCGGTGGACAAGGGCAGCAGCGCCACCGCACCGAAGCTCAGGAACAAGGAGACGACGCCCGCGACCGATCGACGCAGATGGGCGAACGGCCGAGAGGTGCGCAGCGTGCTCCACTGGCGCCTGGCGAGCATGACAACGATGATCGGCAGCAGAGCGAATCCGCTGCGGGCAAAGACGATTTCCCCGATGGGATAGCGGCTGCCGAGTGACTTGATGAGCGCGTACATGGCCGCCAGCAGCAGTGCGGAGCCGAGCTTGTACCCGATGGCACGCAAGGTAGCCCGCCCTGGCCCTTCCGGACGCACTGCAGGCACAGAAGATCCCGGGCTCACGGTGCGTCCCGCGCTCAAACAGCGGCCACGGCAGCGAGGATGCCCCGCCGGTCGAGCCCGGCCAGTCCAAGCCGCCGCAACGCAACACCCTCGGCCGGTGGGGGCTGGCGTCGCACGATGGATGCGATCTGGATGATGGCGCGCATCGTCAGCGCATCGATGCCTGCCTTGAGGCCCAGTTCGTGCCACGGCACCAGCACCAGCGGCACATCCTGCTCGATGAAGCGATGCCGCATGCTGGATGGAGCCATCTTCTCCTGGTTGTGCTCCGCACTCTCGCGCGCGAAGTCGCACAGACTGGCGAATCGCCCCCCGTAGTACGCGTTCATCATGTCGACCGCGGAGCGCACGGAGAGTCCGTACCGACTGGCGATGCGCATGCGTTCCTGATCGATTGCCTGCATGACCCTGACCACCGATGCGCTCATGCCCTGGCGGTAGAAGTGGAAGTCGCCGGCCGTGGACTCGATCCACCCGGTGTTGAGCAGCGCAGGCACGGGGTGCAGCACGGCGTTGATGCAGGACAGCCCTGCCTCCAGCACGTTCCGGTACCACCGCAGCGGCATGGGGAACAGACACGCCAGCGCCTGCAGCGTGCCCTGATCGCTGATGGGCGCGAGCGAAGCAATGTGCAGCTGGGATTTGATGCCCATCACCTTCACTTCTGCGCCGACCACGCGAGACGCGTAGGGCGCCGAGCTGGTCTCCAGTATCGCGCGTGCCCTGAGCGACCGCCGGGCAGCGAGGCAGAAGAAGTTTCCGGCGATGCACACGACGACGTGACGTGCCAGGTCATGGGCTGCGAGCGCCGCGATCATTTCATCGTGTGCAAACGATGGCAGGGCCAGGACGAGGTAGTCCGAGAACCGGAGTGCTTCGCTCAGGTCGTTGCAGAGCACCGGCATGAAGCGGCCGCACATCTTTCCCGACACGCCGAGGTAGCCCTGACGCAGGATGGCGTGCAGCGCCGCGCTGTGGTCCGGGTGCGCGTAAAGGAGCGCCTTGCCGCCACGGCAGAGAACGTCCGCGGCGATGGCGCAGCCGCAGTGACCTGCGCCGATGATCGAAACAGCAATTTCGCTGGCCATGTCGCGCATCCGTGAGCTCTTGACGGGCAGCATCAAATCCGCCTGCAGTCTTCCGAATCCGTGAGCGCGATTCCATCGACCTGGATTGGTCTCGCAAATGCACCAATTGCTGCGCGACAGGTAGGGTAGTGGCGCTCCCGTTCGTCATCCCCTGGTTACCGCCAGCGATTCGCTCACCCATCTATGGTGCGCCGCAGTCACCGTTCGACCGAACGAAGAGGCCGTCGCAATAGCGACTGTGTGACGGCCTCATTGCTGGCTGACGTCGCAGATCGCATGCCGCACCCTGCGACACCACATCTTCGCAGGCATAGCGCCGGCGAAGCCCTGGGCTTACCCGCTCGCACAACGTCCGACACTCCATGTTCCGCCTATTCCGACGCGCAGCCGGGCCGGCTTCGACAACGGAGCGCACACCCGCCGCTGCGCCACAGGCTGCTGCCACCACTCCTTCGTCGCCGGGCTGGACCGCGCAGCAGTCCGCCATCGAACTGCTCGCGCCACCGCGCCGCCAACGCCTTCTGGAGCACATCTGGCAGCGGACATCGCTGTCGCGGCAACAATTCGACCACCTGTACCTCGCGCCGATCCGCCGCTACGCCGAGTTCGTGCAGTTGTTCCCCGCATCGGAGAGCCATCACCATTCCTATCCCGGAGGGATGCTGGACCATGGCTTGGAGATCGTGGCCTACGCGCTCAAGCTTCGGCAGTCCCATCTGCTTCCCGCTGGCGCCACGCCCGAGGCACAGGCCGCCCAGGCGGAAGCCTGGACCGCGGGGGTGGCCTATGCGGCGCTGCTGCACGACATCGGCAAGATCGCCGTGGATCTCGAAGTGGAACTGGACGACGGATCGCGATGGCACGCATGGCACGGGGTGCTGCGGCAACCCTACCGCTTCCGCTACTGCCGCGGCCGTGAGTACCGCCTGCACGGGGCGGCCGGTGGCCTGCTGTACTTGCACATCCTCGACCGGGCCATCCTGGATTGGCTGAGCGGCTACCCGGACTTGTGGCCGCCCCTGCTGTACGTGCTCGCGGGCCAACACGAACACGCCGGGGTGCTCGGGGAACTCGTGGTGCAGGCGGACCAGGCGTCGGTGGCGCAGGCGATGGGAGGTGACCCGGCCCGTGCGCTGGCCGCGCCGAGGCATGCGCTACAGCGCAAGCTGCTCGACGGTCTGCGCTTCCTGCTGCGCGAGCAGCTGCAGCTCAACCAGCCCCAGGCATCGGACGCATGGCTGACGCACGACGCCCTATGGCTTGTGAGCAAGACCGTCTCGGACAAGTTGCGGGCGCACCTGCTCTCCCAGGGCATGGAGGGCATTCCGTCGAGCAATACCGCGGTGTTCGATGTGCTGCAGGAACATGGCATCGCGCTGCCGGCGTCGGATGGCAAAGCCATCTGGAGGGCCTGCGTAACGAGCGAGAGCGGCTGGTCCAACACCTTCACGTTCCTGCGCGTGCCGCCCGGTCTGATCTGGGACGCTGGCGACCGCCCTGCCCCCTTCGCCGGGACGGTCAAGGAGTTGACGCCAGACGCCGAGGCCGCGCCCGCAGTTTCCCCCGCGCCGCGGTCCGCCGCCGCACCGCCGCTGGAAGCGCCGGCTCCAGCGCCCGCCCGGGTGGCGGCAGCAGCAGCGCCGCAAGAGGATGGCATCGGAGCGCTGCTGGACCTGCTGCAGTTGGACAATTCCGCCGGCCAGGAAGCTTCCCCCGATGCGGCCATCGCTCCACAACCCCTGCAGCCGAGCGACGGCGCTGGCGGCGAGGCCGAAGCGGCGGCTCCGCACGAAGCAGATGCGCCGGCGAATGCTGCGTCTGGCCATGGATTCATGGCTTGGCTCAGGCTGGGCCTGCAGCAGCGCCGGTTGGTCCTCAACGATGCCAAAGCCCTGGTGCATACCGTGGCGGACACTGCCTACCTCGTGAGCCCGGGCGTGTTCCAGCGCTATGCGCAGGAGCATCCCGAAGTCCGGGCGCTCGCGAAAGGCGAGCAACTTGCGGACTGGCAGTGGGTGCAAAAGCAGTTCGAACGACTGCGGCTGCACCGCAAGCAGGCGAACGGTCTCAACATCTGGACGTGCGAAGTGACGGGGCCCCGCAAGACGCGCCGTCTGCACGGCTACCTGCTGCGCGATCCGATGGCAGCGTTGCCCGAGACACTGCCAAACAACCCGTATCTGCGCCTGCTGGAATTGAACGAACCACAGGCGTCACCACAGTCGACACATTCGAGTTGATTGCCGAGGGGCCGCAAGAAGGGGCGGATGTTCCTGGGGCATCGTCAGGCGTGAACGAAGATTTCCAAACCCCTACCCGCTATCTTTGACCGATTACTCATGCAGTCGATTGAACCGGTCTCAGAACTGCAAATCGATATTCGAAATACGGAGGGGAAAAGCCTCAGTTTTCGTCCTTGAACGGGAGAGCGTAGACGACCCAGCCACTTCCGAGCAATCGGCAAAGCGACCCATGCAACCTTTCTCAACGCCAGCGACACGCACAGGACCACACGGCGAACCAGCGCTACAGCACTCCGTTACAAGGTTCCCACCGGCGTGGGGTGGTCAATACATCTCCGTTTCACAATTCTACAAGGCGGAACAAAAAATCCTATTTTCGCGGGAATCAGCGATTTTCCTGCCAGCTGCCAATCACAATATTCAATTAATGAAGTAACCAAGAAAACCAACATGAAGCTCGGCGCTTACGCCGCGGCTTCGAGGGACGGGACGCGCACCTATCCATTGATTATCGGGCCAGCCATGTTGGCCCGGCGGTGCGTCATGGGGGGAGAGGCTTGAGTTCGCAAAGGAGTTGCGAAGGATGCTGCTTCCGGAAATACGCGTACTACAAAAAATAGAATGCCAATCTCAAGAAACCGCCCCCGTACTGGTCCTCCCCCACGCAGCGTGGCATAGCGCCGGGCCGACGACCCACCCCTATCCCCGTCCGATATCTCCGCAACTGTCCCCTACGGGACGGACCGCGGACGCGCCTGGCATCCGTTGGCGCTGCCTCCTGCTCCAGCGACTATGCGCTGCCGCGCATACCGCATTTGCGGTGTGCCGCCGCGGCGAACCGCGATCCACTGGTGACTTCCACACAACGCCAGCGAGCGTCAGGAATGACCACCATGTCGTCAGCAGCCAGCCCGACCATCAGCACGGCGGACGAACCGCCGACCAGCCGACGTGTCCTGCGGCGGCCTTTGGTCGAGCAGCGTACCGGTTTCAAGCGCGCCCACATCTACAGCCTGATGAAGGAGAAGAAGTTTCCGCAGCGGGTGCGGCTCGGCGTGCGCGCCGTGGGTTGGTACGAGGACGAAATCGACCAGTGGCTCGCCCAGCGGGAGCGTGCGTGAGCGCGCCCGCATCCCGTGGCGGTGCGTCCCCGCTGGTGGTCTCCATCGTTTCCACGAAGGGCGGTGTCGGCAAGACGACCACCGCCGCCAACCTCGGGGGCTTCCTGGCGGATGCCGGCATGCGCGTGCTGCTGCTCGATCTGGACATACAGCCCACGCTATCGAGCTACTTCCCCCTCGACCGCCGCGCGCCGGGCGGCATCTACGAACTGCTGGCCTTCAACGAGCAGGATCCCGGGCAACTGATTTCCTCCACCGCCATTGGCGGACTGGATCTGCTGTTGTCCAACGATGGCAAAGGCCAATTGGGCACCCTGCTGCTGCACGCCGCGGACGGCAGGCTGCGGCTGCGCAACCTGCTGGGCATGTTCCGGAGCCGGTATGACGTGGTGCTGATCGATACGCAGGGAGCGCGCTGCGTCACGTTGGAGATGGCCATCCTGGCGTCGGACTTCTCGCTGTCGCCGGTCACGCCGGAGATTCTCGCCGCGCGGGAGTTGCGCCGCGGCACGCTCAGCCTGATGGACGACATCGCGCCGTACCGTCACCTGGGCATCGAGCCGCCTCCACTGCGCCTGCTCATCAACCGAGCCCGCACGGTGTCGGTCAACGGTCGGCAGATACAGCATGCCCTGCGCGGGATGTTCCAGCAGGTGTCAGGGATACACGTCCTGGAGACGACGATCCCGGCCATCGAGGCCTACCCCGCGGCGGCGCTGCGCCGGCTGCCCGTCCACCGCGTGGAGCCACGTCGTCCGCGCGGCCGGCTAGCTCCCGCGGCACTGGAGAGCCAGCGCGCGCTCGCGGGAGAGTTGTTTCCGATGTGGCGCGACCGGTTCGATCATGTCACGGGGCGAAGCCATGCCAGCGCCACGTGACCGCCGGCTTGCAAGTGCGGCATTGCAGTGCCTGATCGCGTTCGCGCGCGCGGAAGGCTGGGTGCCGGTCTTCGCGAACGGCCGCCTGAAGCGCCTGTGCAAGCCGAGCCTGCCTCCGATCCACCTGGGTGCGCCCGAAGCGCTCTACAGTGGAAGCGCCGCGCCGGGGCACGCCGGAGCGGATGATGGGCGTCGCACCAAGGACGGACAGGTGCGGCGATGACACAGGCTGGCCCACACGACATCGCGAGCCAGTTGCTCTCGGAGACGTTCGAGCGCAGCGGTCCCTCCGCGCAAGCCCTGACCGACCCAATCGCGGACACGCCGATGGTGGTCACGCTGGACCAGTTGCGGCCCTACGACCTCAATCCACGGGTGACCGTCAACCCGCTGTACCCAGAGATCAAGGCGTCGATCCGCGAGCGTGGCCTGGACGCCGCCCCCGCCATCACGCGGCGGCCGGGTGCGGCCCACTACATGATCCGCAACGGCGGCAATACGCGCCTCGCAATCCTTCGCGAGCTGTGGGCCGAAACGAAGGACGAGCGGTTCTTCCGCATTCCCTGCCTGTTCCGCCCATGGCCCCAGCGCGGAGAAATCATCGCGCTGACAGGGCACCTGGCGGAGGGGGAACTCCATGGGAAGCTGACATTCATCGAACGAGCCCTGGGCGTGGAGAAGGCCCGGGAGCTGTACGAGAGCGAGAACGGCGGCAAACCCATCAGCCAGATGGAACTGGCCCGTCGGCTGGCAGCGGACGGCTACCCCGTGCCGCAACCCCACATCAGCCGCATGCGCGACGCGGTGCAGTACCTTTTGCCCGCGATTCCCTCGGTGCTGTACGCCGGCATGGGCCGCCACCAGGTGGAGCGACTGTCGCTGCTGCGGCGCGGTGCCGAGCAGGTCTGGGCGCAGCGAGCATCCGCCGATGCGATCGCGTTCGCCGATCTCTTTCAGGACGTCCTTTCGGGATTCGATGGTGTGCCGGATGAGTTCTCTTTCGACCGGGTACGTGACGAACTGATCGGGCAGATGTCGCAGGTGCTGGGTGCCGACTACGATGTGCTCGCGCTGGACATTGCCGGGCTGGAGGGCCGGCAGCGGGTGCTGCTCAGTGCCCCGTCCCCGTCCGCGCCGCCGGTGGCCTCAATGCCTCGGGGAGCAACGCACCAGCCAGTGCCTCGGCCGACATCGCCCGGGACCGCGACCGGCGGCCCCCCTGCCCGGCCTGCCGACCCGAGCAGCGTTCAACGCGAAACGACCGAAACGGCCGCAGGCGAATCGACGCGGCCTGCATCGAACCCCACGGGCGAGCGCACGGCATCGCCCGCTCCCACGACGGACCGCCTGCAGTCGATCCAGAAGCTGGTCGCGGACCACCACGGCGAGCCTGCGCACTCTTTCGCCGACAACGTGGTGCATGCCATCCCGGTGCAGGCGGGCGGCCTCTACCCCATCACCGACCTGTGGCACATCGACCCGGGCCTGGATACGCCGGACCGGCTGCGCGTGCATATCGCCCAATTCGCGCGGGAGATCGCCGCCGAAGGCGGCGCGGCCGACAGTGTGGAGGGTTCGGAGCGGGGCATCGGCTATACGTGCGCAGCGCCAACCGCCCATTCGCCAGCCGACAACCCGTTCGCCAGGGCCATGCTGGCGATTCTGCAGGCGCTGTCCGGCGTGCCAGCGGCCCCCGAGTCGCTGTCCGATGCGCTCGGCCCGCTGCTGCGCGGCAACGAAGCCATCGCCCGGCTCAGCGACAGCGGGATCGTGAAGCTGTTCCGGCTGATCCGCCTCGCCCGACGGCTCTCAGACATCCAGCCCGGCGCCGGGGCGATGCCATGACCACGCCCCACCCGCTGAACCAGGCCGTCATCGCGCAGGCGCTGCATGACCTGCGCAACGGGCAATTGCGCCGCGCTCGGTCGATGGGTTTCGGCGATGCGGAACTCGCGGCCCTCAAGCGCCCCGATCTGGTGAGCGTGTTGCTCAACGCCTCGGTGTCCTGGTGTTCGGTGACGGTGAACCCCGAGGTCGTGCGCCGGCTGCTCGGACAGACCCAGGATGTGGAGCGCGAGATTTCCACCGTGGACCGCATGTTGCGGCTGGGCGCCAGCACGGAGATGGTCAGCACGTTCTTCGGCCTCTCGCACCAGGAGGTGGCGCTGCGGCGCGAGATCCTGGCGCTGCCCAAGCGCAAGGGGCGGCACCCCGTGCTGAGCGAAGCGCAGGATGCGGAGCTGTGGGGCAAGTGGAAGCCTGCGATCCGTGAGCGGGGCATCGAATTGCACGACGACCTCGCAATGCTCGACGTGGCCATGGACCTGGCCGAGGAAATGAGCATCCCGCTGTCCGTGGTGTGGGCCGCGATACAGGGCTGGATCGCGCAAGGTCTGGTTTAAGCCCATGGCAGCGCCCGGGATGCCGAGGCCGCCCGGCCCCCGTTCGCTGTCGGACGTGTTCGACGCGGCCTGCGAACAGGCCCAGCCAACGCCGCCCGCGTCTGGCCCTCCCATCGGGAAACCCGTCGCCCAGGACGGCTTCCTTTTCAGCGGCAACCGCCACGAGAGCGTGCCGCGCGCGTTGTTTTTAGACCGCCGGCTGACGCCGCTCGAACGCAATGCCTGGCAGGTCATCCGGATGCAGTTGAATGTCGATGGCCTGACGGCGCTGCCCACCTACGATCAGTTGCGCCCCCTGCTCGCTGTGATGCCCTGCGGTCCCGTAGCGTCCACGGAGACCGTCGCGCGCGCCCTCACGCTGCTGAGGCTCACGCGCTGGCTCAGCCTCGTGCGCCGGCGCCGCGACCAGCGCAGCGGCCGGATCATGGGCAACCTCTATGTGCTGCACGATGCGCCGCTCACGCCTTTCGAAGCGATGCAGCTGGATCCCGATTACCTCGGGCTGGTCAGCCAGGCGCTGACCCATGCGAGCAAAGCGGTGCAGTCGGTAGGACAGCATGTGCTGCAGGAGGTTGCTGACGACCCGATGTTGCGGGGCGGCGTTCTGCCCACTCGCCTGCAGGTGCTTACGGCGCAGTTGGCCGATGGTGCGCAGCAGCCGCAGACGCAGGGGGAAAGTTACCCACAGGATGCGCACACTGGCGATTCCGAAGGAGGTCGGGCAAGCCTGCTTCGGATTCCCGCGCCTCCACCTTCGGAATCCGAATCAGGCAGGAAACCCGCGCCGGAGCGCTCTCTTCGGAATCCGAAGGAGGCCCGTACTGGTAGTTTTCGTATAGGAGAACGTACTGTACTGCGCGGGTGCGATCGCGCGATCGCCGGCCTGCGCCTGCCGGCGGAATTCCTCAGCCTGAAGGACGAGCAGCAATCGGGCGCGCTGGCCGCCATTCGACAGGTGGCCCAGGAGCAGCGCCAAGCCGTGGTGGATGAATGGGTCGCGCGGTGCCGTGACAGTGCAGTGCGCAACCCTGCGGGCTACCTCTTCGGGCTCATCCAGCGCGCGATGCGCGGCGAGTTCAAAGCCTGGGCCGGCGCCGGCGTCGGCAAGTCTCCCGCGCCTGACATTCCACCGCCGCCGCCCCGTCCGCCCCCACCACCGCCCGCCCCGGCACCGAAGCCGGCGAGCCCGGAGGTGGCACGGGCACACCTGGAGCGGCTGCGCGCCATCCTGCGTGGTGGCTGAGCCGATGGAACGCGATGGGCAACTGCAGCGCTATACCCTGGGTATAGAAGCAGGGCAGTGACGACCATCCCGCCGATGCGCCACGACAGGCGCGCTGTCTTCTACAGCGGGAACGGGGGGTTGTCCCGCTCCGGGCTATACCCCGGGTATGGCGGCGGGCACAGGGGGCTGCGCACCGCGGTCCTCGCTGGATCGCGTAACCCGCTCTGTCTATCCACCACACCGGCCGAGATCGAATCAGGCGACCCCGGGCTGCGGGTTGTTGACGGACAGCCTTCCCGGCCGGCGGCGACGCTGGCGGCTCGTACATCCATCGCGAGTCATCCATGGCTGAAACCCCCAACACCCCTGCCCTGCAGCTCAACCTCGGGTCGCTGCGCAGCGCGATGTCGCTGACGCTGCACACCCACCACGCATCCCGGATCTGGCACGGCCGAGCACCAGCGGAGGGCCGGCCCGGCATCGTCGGACTCAATGGCTACATCGCCGTGATGAACAAGATGAAGCGTGGAGCGGAGCAGGACGATCCCTACAGCGACTGGTGGATGCTGCGGATCGAGGAGAAGCTGTCGCAGACCAACATCGCCCTGCGGCAGTTGCGCGAGCAGGTGGACCGCGCACTCACCGGCGTGCCGACGGCGCTGTCGCTGGGCGAGAACCTCAACGTGCAGCCGATCCGTCTGCCTCTGTTCGTCAATGCGCAGCTGGGCTTCATGGCCGTGTATCTCCTGGCCGACTACGACGAACTGGCGCGCAAGCTCATCCTTGCCCACCACACCGCGCTCATCGATCGCTCCACGCTGGAGCGCTGGCTCAACGAAGGTGCCCATGCGCTGCGCAGCCTGTTCTCACTGGCGCAGCAGTACCGTTACTCCGGCTGCACCCGGGACGACTTCGCCGCCAAGAATGCCGCAGCCCGGGCCGCCGTGGAGAAGTACGGCGAGCTGCCACAGGACGTGCTCGAAGGAACCCGCCGCTCCCGCTACGCGCCGCCCATCGTCCGCCGCTCCGGCCTGGCCCGCACGACCAGCGCGGCGGCCGACGACATCGCATCCGCCGAGCCCGGCGATGCCGCAGCACCGGAGAGCAAGGACGCCACGCGCCATGACAGCTCGGCCGGGGAGCCCGACGGCGACAAGGGTCACGACGGCGAAGGCACTGCGCCATGACGGAGCCGACTTCCTGCGCCAGCGGCGGTCCGCGGCGCTTCGCACCGCTGGAACAGGCGGACTTCCGCGGGCTGCGACACGCGGCCTCTCTAAAAGGCCTTTTACAGCCTTTTAAAGGTAATGGGCCTCTGGAGGCCTGGGCCAGCGACTGTCATGCCCTGCGCGACGCGCTCACGGACATGGCGCAGCGGCGCGTCCTGGCGCAGGCGAATCAGTACCCGTACCTGCTGCTGCCCATCCATCTGGCCCAGCAGACCACTGGCGCAGGGACGAGCTTTTTGCGCTGGCGCAGACACGACCGCTCCGCGATGGGCGTGGCGCTCTGGCAGGAGATGATGGCCAGCACCGCGACGCCGGAAGGCTTGATCGACGATCTGCACGCCATGGAGGTGCAGCGGGTGGTGCTCAACATGCAAGTGAGCCTGCTGCACACCCTGGGGCGGCAGGCAATGGACTGCGCCAACAAGATCGCCAGCGCCGAGGCCGTCTACCTGCGCCGGAGCACACCGAGATCTGAGGGCAGCCAGCGCGGCAGCGACCCGACGCCGTGACGCGGCAACGGGCAGCCCTCTGGCCCGATCCAACCCACCTGCGCTGACGTTCGCCCGCGCAGTTCCCACCACCACGACGGAGAAGACCATGAGCACCCATTTCCACGGCGAAGGCAACATCGGCTCCCCCCCGAAGTTCGACGAGTATCCGAACGGCAACGAAGAGCCACGGCGCGTGCTGCGGCTCAATGTGTACTTCGACAATCCCGTGCCTGGCAACGACGGCACCTACGATGACCGCGGCGGGTTCTGGGCGCCGGTGGACTGGTGGCACCGCGACGCGGAGCACTGGGCAACGCTGTTCGCCAAAGGAATGCGGGTCGTCGTGCGTGGCCGCATGATTCGCGACGCGTGGACGGACGAGGAAGGCCAGCCGCGCACGACATACAAGGTGGACGCGCGCAGCGTCGCCATCCTGCCGTACCGGCTGGATTCGATCGAACTCAGCCCCAAGCCAGGTGCCGGCGACGAGTAGCCATCGCTGGGCGCCATCACCCGCGATGGCGCCACAGGCGGCGCTCCGGCGCCCAGCAACCCGGAGCGTGCGGCGCGCGCCTTCTTCGCTGTGCCAGCCCAGCGGGCCCGCGATGCTGACGGCCATTCGATGACCGTCATGCATTGCTCGGAGGGCCCTTCTCATGCGCGTGGTTCTGTGCGAGAAGCCGTCCCAAGGCAAAGACATCGCCAAGGTCCTGGGCGCGCACCAGCGTGAAGCGGGCTGCCTGGCCGGGCCGGGCATCAAGGTCACCTGGGGCATCGGCCACCTGATCGAGGCTGCGCCCCCGGAGGCCTACGGCGAGCACTATCAGCGCTGGTCGCTGGAGACGCTGCCGATCGTTCCACAGCAGTGGCAGTGGGTGGTCAAGGCCGACACCGCCTCGCAATTCAAGGTCGTCCAGCGCCTGCTGGCTCAGGCGTCAGAACTCATCATCGCAACCGACGCGGACCGCGAGGGCGAGATGATCGCCCGCGAGTTGGTCGAGTACTGCGGATACCGAGGACCGATCCAACGGCTATGGCTCTCCGCGCTCAACGATGCGTCAATCCGCAAAGCGCTGGGCTCCCTGCGGGAATCGCACGAAACGCTTCCGCTTTACCACTGCGCGCTCGCACGGTCCCACGCTGACTGGCTCGTCGGCATCAATCTCACGCGCCTGTTCACGCTGCTGGGGCGCAAGGCCGGCTTCGACGGGGTGCTTTCGGTGGGCCGCGTGCAGACGCCCACCCTCAAGCTGGTCGTTGACCGCGATCGGGAGATCGCGGCATTCGTCCCGGTCCCGTTCTGGTCCATCGAGGTCTCGCTCTCGGCGGGCGCGCAGGTGTTCTCCGCACACTGGGTTCCACATGCAGCCGTCACGGACGCTGCAGGCCGGTGCGTACAGCAGAGCGCGGCTCAACATGCGGTGGCCGCCATCCGCACGGCCGGGCAAGCGCAGATCACGGGCATCGATACCGAGCGTGTGCAGGAAGGCCCTCCGCTTCCGTTCGACCTGAACACGCTGCAGGAAGTCTGTTCACGGCGCCTCGGCCTCGACGTGCAGGAGACGCTCGACATCGCCCAGGCCTTGTACGAGACGCACAAGGCGACGACGTATCCACGTACCGACGCGGGCTATCTGCCAGAGAACATGCTCACCGAGGTTCCCACGGTCATCCGGAGCCTGTTGAAGACGGACCCGACGCTGCAGCCGCTCATGCAACACCTCGACCTGGGCCAGCGCTCCCGCGCCTGGAACGACGCCAAGATCGCGGCCCACCACGCCATCATCCCGACGCTGGAGCCCGCCGACCTGTCGGCAATGTCCGAGAAGGAACTGGCCGTGTACCGGCTCATCCGCGCCCACTACCTCGCCCAGTTCCTTCCCCACTATGCCTATGATCGAACGACGGTGCGCCTCGCATGCGGCGGCCAGGCGCTGCAGGCGCCCGGGAAGCAGGTCATCGATGCGGGCTGGAAGGCGGCGTTCGCTGCTCCCTCGATCCCCGGTACAGGGGCGGAGACTCCCGAAGCCGAGACGGACAGCGAAGCTCCGCGCGACCAGGCGCTGCCGGCACTGCACGAAGGCATGGCCTGCGAGGTCAGGTCGCTCGATCTGAAGTCGCTGCACACCAAGGCTCCGCCCCCCTACACCCAGGGCGAGCTCGTCAAGGCGATGAAGACCGTCGCCAAGCTCGTCACCGATCCGCGCCTGAAGCAAACGCTGAGGGACACCACGGGCATCGGAACGGAGGCGACGCGCGCGAACATCATCAGCGGGTTGCTCGCGCGCGGGTTCCTGGTGCGCAAGGGCCGCGTGGTTCGCGCATCCGAGACCGCGATGACGCTCATCGACGCAGTTCCCGCAGCGATTGCGGACCCCGGCACCACGGCAATCTGGGAACAGGCGCTGCACATGATCGAGGCGCGCCAGATGGACCTCGACACGTTCGTCTCGAAGCAGGCCACATGGGTTTCGCAACTGGTCGAACAGCATCGGGAAGCGACCCTCGCGATCCGCGTTCCTGCGGGTCCGCCATGCCCGCTGTGCGGTGCCGCAACGCGCCAGCGCACCGGCAAAGCCGGAGCCTTCTGGTCCTGCTCCCGCTATCCCGACTGCAAGGGCACCGTTGCGATCGATTCCGCCAAAGCAGGCCGACGCAACGGTCCGCGCAAGCCGCGCGCCGCGCGCAAGCCCCACTAGTCTCTGCGCCCCTTCCTCAACACCCCGACCGCACCGCAGGTGCGGCAGCCTCGCGCCCCGCGAGGCCCCAGCATGCCCCGCCTTCTGCGAAGCATGCCCGCCGGCAGGGCCATGCCCGCCGGCGGAAGGCCCATTCGTCCGCACGCCGCTGCCGCGGACCCTTACTGATCGCGTGTTTCCGTTGCCGACGGGTCTCCCGGCGCCCTGCGCACCGCGCGGGCCACCCGGAGACCCGTCGGGTCAACGGCAGTCCTTGCCGGCGCCCACCGGCGCAACAACGGGCTCCCTTTGTGCGCGGATGCGTGCCAAGGAATTTCGGCCCCAGCCACGACACGGGCCGGGTGATCTGCGCTGCACGGGGTTCTTACGCCGACCTGCGTGCGATGCGTTCCACGGGTGGCCACTTCCTCGCCAGCCGGAGACCCCCGCGGTCTTCGGCGCCTTCCTCCTGCCGCCCCCCCCCCCCAACGCACAGGAGAACCCCATGAAACCCACACACCCCGACACCGAGGCCATCGATTACGGCAGCGTCTGCAGCGGCATCGAGGCCGTCAGCCTCGCGTGGGAGCCGCTCGGCTTCAGACCAGTCTGGTTCGCCGAAACGGACGGCTTCGCGAACGCCGTTCTCACGCATCGGTTCCCGCACGTACCCAACCTCGGCGACATGACGTTGCTGGCACGCCGCATTCGCGCGCGCGAAGTCGCCGCACCCGCCATCCTGGTCGGCGGCACGCCGTGCCAGTCGTTCAGCACCGCGGGAGCCCGCGAGGGGCTTGCCGATCCGCGCGGTGCGCTCACCCTTGCCTATGTGGAGCTCGCCAATGCCATCGACCAAGTCCGTACTCGCTCCAGCCGCCCGCCCGCGACGGTCGTCTGGGAAAACGTCCCCGGCGTCCTCAGCGACCGGGGCAATGCCTTCGGCTGCCTGCTGGGCGCACTGGCCGGCGAAGGCCGTGCTCTCCAACCGCCAGGGAAGCGGTGGACGCACGCGGGTTGTGTGTCTGGCCCCCGGCGCCGCATCGCCTGGCGCGTGCTCGACGCCCAATACTTCGGCCTCGCCCAGCGCCGCAAGCGCGTGTTTCTTGTGGCAAGTGGTCGAAGCGACCTCGATCCCGCCGAGGTACTTTTTGAGCGAGAAGGCCTGCCGCGGCATCCTGCGCCGGGCAGCGCGCCGCGGGAAAGCGCTTCCTCCGCTGCTGGAACTTGCGCTGCAACAGCAGGCGGGACATCCCGCCTGAGCTCGCCATATGGCGCGGCCCGCGTCTCGGTAGGGTTCGGCAACGGCCAGAGGCCGACCGAGCTCGCGGCATGCCTGATGGGTGCGCCGCCACGGTTCGATCTCTCCACCGAGACCGTCCTGGTGCAATCGGTCGCTGGCGCGATCAGCCACACCCTGGACACCGCGAACGGAGGCAAAGGGTGCGGCGAGGACGGCACGGGCAAGGGCGTGCCCATCATCGCCTTCACTGCGCAGGGAAACGGCGCCGACGCGCTCATCGGGCGGTGCCCGACCCTGCGGGCCGGAGGCCACCGATCCGCCCACGCGAACGGCGGTGTCATCCCGGCGATCGCGTTCGCGCAGAACTCCCGCAACGAGCTGCGTTGGGAGGGCGGGCACGGCCGGATCGCGGGCACGCTCTCCACTGGCGGTGGGAAGCCCGGCCAGGGCCATCCCATGGTGCTGCAGGCCGCGGCCCACGAAGATCACTTCGTATGCGAGCCTTCAGGCTACGGCAGCTGGGGCCTGCGCTGGCGCGTGCGGCGGCTCATGCCTCGCGAGTGTGAGCGACTGCAGGGCATGCCGGACGATCACACGCTGGTGCCTTACCGCGGCAAGCCGGCCGCCGATGGGCCGCGCTACAAGGCCATCGGCAACTCGATGGCCGTGCCGTGCGTTGCGTGGATCGGCGCGCGGCTGCAGCGCGCGCTGTCGGGCGCACCCTGACGCATCGTCAGAAATGCCCGACCCTGCGCAGGGCAGGTTCCCGATGGTGCACGCCCGGGCCGGTGAGCGAGGATGGCGCTGCCGACCCGGGGCCATTGGCCGCTCGACCCGAGGGGCGCCCGAGCAGCGCCGATCCGGCAACCGAACGATTCAGGCGGCGTCTCCTCCGGTGAGACGCCGGCCGATAGCATGGCCCCATGCCGCTGCCCGAACACTTCGCGTGGGACGCCGACCAGTGGGGCAACACCTGGCTGCGGTGTCATCGTGCCATTGTCGCGAGCGTGAGCAAGACGGTGTTTGCTGACGGGCGCTGGATTGCGAACGTCAATCGGCACGACGAGAGAACAGCCAGCTACCCACACGCGTACTTTCGCTCGCAAGGATCGGCGATGCGGTCGGTGGAGCGCTGGGCCTGTGCGCATGCAGGGCACCTTCTACGCGAGTTGGAGACCGGTGCGCGACGGAGGCTCCCGGAACCTGGCCCTAGCCGCGAGGAAAAGCGGCTGGCGCGGAAGCTACGGGGGTGAAAGAAATCTTCGAGAGGGGCGCGTTTGCCACGAGCAACTGCGCCCTGTTCGGTCTACGTTTCCTCATGATGCAGCCATCAGGCGGTGGAGTCCACGGCACCTGCCCCCTCGGCCGACATGGCGCGGTGAATGGCTCGCAGCTTCTCCAACAACTCGTCGAACGTGACCACGGCCACGTCCTTGGTGGCACTGCGAAAAAGATCGAGAGAATGTCGCCTGTCCGTGGTTTCAGGATTTCTGCCGGCTACCACCAGGCAATGGACATGCCACACGTGCGTTCCCTCCATGCCAGCACTTCCAACGCGCGAATGGAAGTTCTTCGTGAGTTCGGCACGCTGGTCCAGGACTTGGGAGATCGCGGCGCACATGTCTGCGTGCGCCGCGTACATGGCCCCTCGGAACGGCTTGCTCTGAAGCAGGCGCGTGCGGCCCGTCTTGATTTCCACGATTGCCACTGAGCCTGTCATACCTTGTCGAAAGAGGAAGTCCGCGATGGTCTCTCCCTTTCCATCGATCGTCGTCCCTCCCACGTGCGCTTGTCCCCGTATTAGCAGCACTGGGTGAGGGAAGGCGACGCTCAAGACAAACGGGTGTTCCTCGAAGAACGTCTGCCAGGCCTGCTCTACTGGATTCCGATCGAGTAGAGCCTCGAAACGAGCGATCAACTCACCGAGCGTTACCCGCTCTATTTCGGACCTCAACTCAAGTAACGCGCGAGGATTCTCTTTCGCGATCTGCGGAGCGTCTTGTCGGACGAGTTCGGTGGCGGCAGAGCGGTCACGCTCGTTGCGAAGTTGATCGCGCGTGCTGAGCTTTGCCAACTCGTACACCTCGCCCGGCTTGGGTTGCCGAACCAGCTTTGGAAACAACAACTCGTCGATCGGGTGCAGTATCTCGTTGTGTGCCAAGAACCGCCGGTCCTGGAGAGCGCGGTGTTGAAACCGTCGTCCGATCTGGGCCATACCCCTCCGCACGCGATCGAAAAGCCTCCGTCCGATCGAGAAGGTCGCGCCCGAGATCGAGGCCTCATCGCCTTCGACCAGCAGGAGTTCCGTTGCCTGCGTCGCGCGTTCGATCGACTCGACGATCAAACGATTCTCCCACTTGAGACCAAGCCCCAGCGAGGCGCGTCGCGAGAAGCCCACGGGCAGCTCTTTGAGCAGTTCATCAAACTCCTCGATGCTTTGCGGGACCTTCCAGTCTCCCGGAATGCGTATTCTCACGATCTGCTGGTACTTTGGCTCGAGGAACTCTGCGCGGTAGGTAGCTGACACCCTGGGCAACATGAGCAGTTCACTGGAGGTGACGTGCGCCAGGAGCTCTTTGCGTGGCACTCGACCAACGGCATCGTCGGACGGCTCTTCATGAGCAAACACCTCAGCGACCTCATCGCCATCCACCTCGATGACGTCGAGGCTGACCATACACTCCTCAGCGGCATTCGCCGCCTGGGGCTCTTCGTCTGATGCTTCGATCTCGCCCATGTTGACCCTGGAAACTGCCATGGTCTCCTCCCGCTAAATTGATGTTTTGCCCTGCCACATCCAACTCGCCACGGCGGGCCGCGCGACAATACTATTGCGTTCTTGGCTTGGAGCAGGGCGTCTACCCTAGTCCCGCCGCGACCGCCGTGTCAGGCCTCTCCGACGACACCGCTCCGTGACGCGGCTGCCGGCATGTTGGAAGGATCGTCACCTGCCTTGAGCGAATCGGCCAGCCTTCGGTTTTCGAGCTTGATTTTTTCTATTTCAAGTTGAAGGATTTCGAGCTGAGCCTTGCTTTGCGCATCAACCAGAGGCTGAATCTTCCGGTACCAAACGCCAAAACCAACTACCAGTCCCAAAATGGCAATGGCCATCGAAAACCCTAATAGCGAGTTATAGAATTTCCTGTCCTGGGTCGCAATCTCGATTTGGCGATCCAATACCGCCAACCGAGCATCTTGCACGCGCGAGCGCGCATCCAGCGCACGCAGATCCTGCATTTCCGGATAATTCTTAAAAACGATTGAATTCACTTCCGTGTTAAATGATATTGATTGCCACCCACAAAATATCAGCACGACCAGCGAGAACAAGGCGATAAACTTATAGATGTTATCTGTAGGAACCACGATGCGATCAAGCATAATTTCTCACTCCCAAGATATATCCTCGCACAAGTCTATACAAATTGAAGCGTATTGTGCCCCGTTATTCAACGGACCGCATGAACTAGGGCCCAGATTGCGCCATCCCCAGCCATGAGTTCGAACGGCTCCAGAGCGCCTATCCATCGCTGGGCTACGCCATAACGATACTGCCCAAAGTCGGCGCAGCTCAGCGCGCCGGCGTTGCACTGCACCTCCTGGCTCGTCGCTGACCGGCGGCGGTGCCCGCCCCCTCACTCTTCCTGGCTAGGAAACCCTTCCACGTCAGGAACGCCATGCACTAAGTGATAGGCGCACCTTTTACTGGAATGCGGGCGCGACCGCATCGCATTCGCCGACCACTCCCGGGCGTCCGGAAGAGATGCTGATCGCATGCGTTGCTGACATTGTCGGCGGCTGCCAGCAGCCAGGATCCTTGGGCTGCCGTGGAACACCAACCGCGCGATCCTCCAGTCCGCCCAGCATCAAGCCTGCGGACGCACGCCCTTCCCAGGGGCGTTGATGCGAACCCTTCTCCGGGCGACTCTGCCCATTTCATTCCTACCGGCAAACGTCCTGTTCGCCCGCTCATGCGAGCGGACGGGCGTGCGCCCGCGTGCGCCACGGCGCACTCCATCCAAGGAGCCAACCATGACGACCATTCGACTTCAGACCAATCAGCACCGCCTCATCGCCAACCTGCGGCATGCGTTCAACCAGCGCTCCATGCTGGGGGAACTGTTGCAGAACGCCCGCCGCGCCCAGGCGAGCGAGATCCGGATCTACGTCACCGACGACTGCATTGCCATCCACGACAATGGCAGCGGCATCGAAGACCTCCAATCGCTCATCCACATCGCCGAATCAGGCTGGAAAGCATCCATCAGGGAGCGTGAGAACGCCTTCGGCATGGGTGCGCTCGCCACGCTGTACTTCGCCGAACGGCTGACGGTGCGGTCATGCGGGAAGACCTTTTCCGCACGAACCGCCGACATCCTTGCCGGAGAGCCGATCGAGGTTCTCCCGGCAGATGGCACCTGGCAGGGCACGCAGATCCAGCTCGACGGCGTACGCTCACCGGATCGCCACGTCTTTCTGCCGGACTGGGTGCGCTCGGAGATGCGGCGACTGTGCGAGGCATTTCCGGTCAGGGTGTACGTCAATGACGCCGAAATCCCCAGGCCGCTGGCAAAGCCCGAGCTTCGATGGCGTGAGACGTCCATGGGCAAGGTGTTGATCGACCTGCATGGCGCCACGAACCAGTGGCGATGCTTCCTCCAGGGGCTGCCTATCCAAGCAGGAAGTTCGCATGCGCCGAAGCAGGTCGTCCTGCTGCCCGACGACATGGTCGCCAAGCTACCTGATCGCCAGCATCTGCTGAACGAATCCAGCGATATTCCTCGTATCCAGGCTGCAGTGAATGTTGCCTACAGAGAGGCCTTAATGGACAAGAAGTCCGAGCTGGCCGGTCACGAGTTCGCCGAGTGGTATGCCGACGCATGCGTCATTTCCTCCAACGCCGACCTCCTCAACGATGTTCCCTTCGTGCCGCGCGCCTGGTTTCGCAACTGGAAAGACCGGCCAGCCGGGGTTTGCCGGTATTGGGAACATTACGGTGACGACGGAGTGACTTCCGCGGACGCCATGTCGGAAGCCGGAGTCTGGCGGATCGAAGACGATGATGGCGATGTGCTGTTGGCTGAAGTGTTTCTGCAGGCGGCGGACGCCTATTTGCTGGATCAAATCAACCTGGATGCAGGCCACTGGCTTCTTCGTCTGGCACGCCCGCTCAGCGCGGAACGGATCGCGGTCAGCGTCGGTGCATCACGGCATCGGATGGAGCATCCAGGCTTGGCCGACTGGGAGGTCGCTCTGGAGCTCGTCGACTCGCTGCAGGTCGGGCTTCTCGAAGGCGGCAAGCTCTTCGATGTCTCAGCCCTCCGCAAGGACGGCACGCTGTACGTCACCAGGGAGGCAGGCAGCGTCACGCGGCTGGTCAGCGACTACACCGTGGATGATCGTTACGACGAGGACCTCGAAGACGACGATGAAGAGACCATCCGGACCTTCATCGCCGTGGGCAGTTCCTCGTCACCGCACCATGTGGTCGAAGCCTTGCTTCCGCGCGCACTGCGCTACGAAGCCCAGGCCAAACTCGCAGGTGCCGGCGTGAGGCTCGCCTTCGATGCGGAAGGCAAGTTGGCATCGGTCACCTCCTCCTAGCTGTCAATCCACAACCAAGCCACGCAGGCCCCGCACTCCGGTGCGGGGCCATTTTTTTTGGACGGAATGCGGTCCAGGGCGGCATCGGATTGGCCGACCACTGCCCGGCATCGGGGCGGGATGCTGGACGCATGTGTAGCTGACGCCGTCAGCGCCATGCCAGCAGCCTGGATCTCAAGGCTGCCGCGGGATTCGTCCCGCGCGATCCACCAGTCCGCTTCGCATCGCTGCGCGGACGAACGCCCCTCGTGGCGTCGATGCATTTTCATCCACGTCCTGCGGGAGCCTCTGCCCGCACTGGGCTGTGGCGCCTCGCGCATCCAGAAGGATCTGTCCATGCCAAAGCCATCTGTCTTCGGCCACCTGGCCCTGCACTACGCCGGCAAGTTGCTGCCCCTGGAGGTGCTGCACAGCGCCGCCGGCCATTACATCGGCACGCGCGACCTCGACGGTCCCGTATCCCGTGAATCGAGCGAGTACTTCCGCAGCGAGAAAGCAGCCCAGCGCGCGCTGCAGCGCGGTGGATGGTCCCAGTTGCCCAACCCCTGATCCCGTGAAGGATTCCATCATGAACTTGACTCTTCCCCCGGAGGTCGCCGATCTGTTCGTGCGCGAACAGATCCACTTCGCTGCTGCACCGGAAGCGTTCTTCCAAGCCTGGAAGCGCGGTATCGAGATTGCCGGTCCCGAGTGGTTCGGCGACGGCACGATGGAAGGGATGCGCAAGGCCACGAGCAAGTGGGACCTGCGGCCCAACCTGCTTGCCATCGGCGAAGCACTCAGCGTGCTGAGCAGCGGCCAGCGCATGTTCCTCTCCGCAATGGTGAGCTTCTACAACGCTCGGGAAGGCGCAGCGATGTTGCGCCAGTGCCGGTTCGAGGGTCTCGCCGATTTCGGGGGACTCGACCTGCACAGCAGACAGGTCATCGCCGACCTGCTGCTGAACTACGTGGGCTGGTAAGTCCACGCCGGCCAGGGTCCTGGCCACGAGGAACCTACGCGGCTCGCCGCGCAGCCCTCGCTTTCATCACCGGGCGCCCTGAGCGCCCGCTTTTCTATCAACCCCCAAGGGAGCCTCTCCCTTGGGGGGAAGCCCCTTGTGCTTCATCAAGGAGGTTTCCATGGATCCCACCATTCTTCGTGCCCAGCTGCCCGCCCTGGTGCGGTTACATATTCCTTCGAACGTGCGCAGGTTCACGTATTGCATCCTCGACGGCGTGCCACGGCCTTCGTCTCTCGGCATCACCTTCGATCCCAAACCATTCGAGGGCAAGGTCGTCGCCAAGACGGCGGAGGCCATCGTCGTCAAGACGGGCCGCGCCGAGTTCGCCGTGCTGGACCGGTCGCTGGTGACCATGGAGCCCGACGAGGGTGCCAGGGTACTGGTCGAGCCGTACGCAAGGCGCCGGTTCGACGGCCTGCGTGCGGACACACCGGAGCGTCGGACGGAACGAACTGCGGATGGCACCGAGTTCATCTCGGAGACGATGGTGCTGGGCGCTGCGCCTGCCAAGCTGCCCATTCCCAAGCCACGATGCCCCGAGCTCGCCGCACTGATCGAGCAACTGGAGGAGCTTCCGGCGCCTGATGGCTTCCGCCGAATCACGCACATGCTGGTGGACGCGGGTGCCAAGGTTTTCAACTGGGTAGATCCGAAGCCGTCGGACATCTGCAAGACGCCGCCGGCCATCACCTTCACGGTCTCGGCGGCGAAGTTCGATGGGGGCGTGCGCATCCTGTACGACCGCGGCGCAGACGCCTACGTGATCGAGTTTCTTCCCGTGGGCCAGCCCATTGACCGTGTCGAAGACGTGTACTTCGAAGAGCTTGGCAGCGTACTGGAATCGCGCCTCGACGACGGCAGCTGGCGGCGCATCCGCGTGACACCGCTGCCAGCGAGGACGTACTCACCGGCGTGAAGCATCGCACCAACGTGACCTTCTCAACTTCGCTTTTCAGGAGCACATCATGTCTCTTCGTTTCAGGGGCGCCGATCTTCGCCCCGTGCTCGCCGAAGCTGCTGCTCAGCGCTGCAGGATCGTCCTGGTCAAGGACCAGGGCGTGTACTGGCTCGCCGAGCGCGGTGCCCGCAACAGCAACGGCCGCCAGAAGCTGATCGCATACGCGGTGGGCTGCAATCCGGACATCGACCCCTTCGATGACTGGTGGCACACGGCGAATGCTGAACTCGGCGGCGACGACTTCGCTGAGCACATCGACCCGGGCGATGTAGTGTTCGCCAAGGTTCTGGCCGGCGGCTATGACCTCGAACTCTCTGCCACGCCCGAGCAGCTCACGATGCTGGCCGTTCCCTCCGACCGCACGAACTGAGTTCGCTGCGCCTCCCAGCCCCCGCTCAAGCGGGGGCTTTTTCTTTGCGGGAATGCGGCTGGTGGTCGATCGCGTTGCGGCTGGCTCGCCGAAGCAATCCGCAGGACGCTGCGGCCATGCCTGCCGACAGACGTCGGCGACATGCCAGGCAACCCTCGGTCTTCAAGGTTGCGCGCAGCGAGTCGCTCTGCGTGGCCGGACCAGTTCGCTTCGCATCACTTCGCGAACGGCCTCCGAAACTTCGGTGGCGGATGCATTCATCCACTCAACCCAGCGCGGGGCTTTTCACCTTCCCCCGCTCGACGGGCCGGTGTGCCCCGATTCCAGTCCACCCTGCGGATGCCATGTCCGCAGGGGCTGGCTCCGCGATCTTTACAGGAGCCACGCTATGGCAGACAACTACTACGAGGCCACCGGTGTCCTCGTTCTCGACCGCGTTACACCGGTCATCCGTGCGCTGTTCAGCGAATTCCGGCTGGATGCCGAGTATCCCGGCAACGGCGAGGCCTACATCGCCCTCCGGTCCGACAGCTCCCCCAGCTGGGACGATCTGCGCGAGACGCTGATCGATCTTGCAGCGCCTCTGGGCTTCACTCCTTCACCAGACAGCATCACGCCGATCGGTGAGGTGTTGCAGGTGCTCGGCAACCACTTCTGCGCCGACGGAGACACGGCACTGGATTCCATGATCCAGCGGGACGACTTCGGGGACGCAGCCGATATCAAGGACCTGTTCCTGCTCGCCACGTGCTTCGATGACGGGCACCACCTTCGTGAGGTCCGCTTCGAGGGCTGCTGGCGATGCGACAGGCCTCACCTGTTCGAGTTCGGTGGCGCGGGCCACTACATGAGCCGCGAGTTCGCATGGGACAGCACGTCCAGCGACGCGACGCAGCTAGGCCCCCTGATCCGCAGCGCACTGTCGAGCAACGACTTCGACAGCGCAGGCGTGGTCATTGCGCGCGAAGCGCTGCGGCTTCTGGCCGGCATCCGAGACGTGGCCCATCGCGACAAGGTGCAGCGCGCCGCCATCTGGAAGTTGATGGGAGGCCTCGTTGTCCGGGGAGAGGAATGACATGCCTCTTCGCTTCCGAGGCGTCGAGTTGCGCCCTGTGCTTCCCAGCCCCCGCCATGCGGGGGCTTTTTTTTGCTCAATGCGGTCGCGCCGCGGCACGGGTTCTGTCTGGCAGCACGAGGCGGAACGCAGGACGCTCCGCGCATGCCTGCCGACAGAAGTCGGCGACATGCCAGGCAACCTTCGGTCTTCGAAGTTGCGCGCAGCCGCCAGGCTGCGTGACCGAACCAGTTCGCATCGCATCCATCGCGCGAACGGCCGCCGATTTCCGGTGGCGATGCATCCGCCTGTTCAACCCACCGCGGGGTTACGCACCTCTCCCCGCACGATGGGGTCGGTGTGTCTCCGCTTCATCCTCTGGAGCACCACCATGACTACCTCATCGTCATCCAACGCGAAGTCCTACTTCGACCTCCACACCTCGGGCATCGGTTACCTGAAGAACGTCCGCGAAGTTCCGGTCCGCGGCGGCCGCCGCGCACAGCCCTTCCTGGCTTGCAAGATCGACGCGCTGGTCGGTCCCGCAAAGGACCCGAGCTACCGCACCTTCGATCTGAAGGTCTCCGGCGCCAAGGCCAAGGAACTGGTCGAAAGCTACATGGGCGTGGACGACCGCCGGAAGCGGCCTCTGGTCCGCTTCCGCATCGGCGACCTGTGGCCCGATCCCTTCATCCGCACCGAGGGCGAGCGCAAGGGCGAAGCGGCGGCGGGCCTCAAGGGCCGCCTGCTGAAGGCCGAGTTGGTCGATCGCGGCGAGTTCATGCGCATCGAGACGCATGAGCTCATCACCCGCGGCATCGGGTATCTCAACCGCCCGGAGGAAGTTCGTCCGAAGGACGGCGACCCGTTCCTCGCCTGCTGCATCGCGGCGCTGGCCGGGCCGACCGATGAGCCGGAATACCGGTATATCGAGACCAAGGTGAAGACGGAATCCGCAGCCCATCTGGTGCGGCGTTGCGTGCAAGCCGTGGAGGCCGAGCGCAAGGTGCTCATCTCGTTCTTCCTGAACGACATGAAGATCGATGCGTACCTGCGCACCAAGGGGGAACGTGCCGGCGAAGCCGCCGCCTCCCTGGAGGCCAATCTGGTCCACATCGGGCTCATCAAGATCGATGGCCAGAAGGTCTATCCGCTGGCGGCACCGGCTCCCGACACGCCGCCGACCGAGGATGCCTCCGCGTCCGAAGCCGAAGACGCCCCCGACGCGGCATCCGTCCATGCTCCCGAGCCCGCCGAGCGTGAGCCCGTGAGCGAGGAGCAGGAACGCGAGCCGGAAGCGGTCGAGTCGTTCTGAAACCGGCAGGGCCCCGCACGGGGCCCCGCCCTTCTTCTCCCGAGCGAACGCAAGGACATCATCATGGACACCACCACACCCGGCGAGCGCCCCGCGCCCTCGCCCATCATCGTTCCAGGCCAGCTGACGCTGCGCACGATTCGCGGCCGCAACGGACCGTTCACGGTCGGGCGGCTCACCACGCATCTGGGCGTTTTCGCGGTCAAGGATGCGGAGCTGGAGCAGTATCCCGAGGGCCGGTATGACGGGGAGTTCGTCATCCGCTACATCTTCCCCAAGTCCTATCCGGTGGGCGACGGCATGCGGTTCGAGATCCGCGCCAACCTGGACGGCATGACGCTCCACGGCATCGACAAGCTGAGCCGTGACGAGGCGCGCAGCTTTGCCACGCAGGACGTCGATCCCCTCGACGAAGAGCAGGGTGCGGCTTCCGCCGCCCGCCAGCCGGCTCCGGCGACGCCGGCAAAGCCCGCTACGCCATCCACGGGCGCCGCGATGCCGCAGGCATCGACGGATCCCTTGGTCGATACCACGCCATTCGGCGTGGATACGCCCTCTTCCGCCCACAGCGCAGCCAGCCAGGCGCAGGGTGCGACCGAGAGCGAGGACGCCGCACTGTTCGGCCTGCTCTGGCCGCTGCAGGACTGCGTGAAGCTCGATTCGACCATCGGCCGTCGCACCCTGCGTGCGCAGATCGCCCGCCTGGGCGAACTGGGCTACGCACTGGACATCAAGGCACAGGTCTGGAGCCGCCCGGCGGTGAGCCAGGCCGCGTGATCGCAGGCACCGCACCCGCGGTGCTTCCCATCCATACGCCGGGCGCGCCTCTCCTTCGGGACTCGTCCGGCCATCTTTCAACGCACCGACATGGACCCGATTCTTTCAACGCTCCCACGGCCGTTGCTGGCTTTCGTCGAAGGCCAACTGTCCAACGACGAGACCTCCACCGATGAAGAGCTCCTGGAGCACTTCGTCGCCAACGGCCTGACCGAGGACCAGGCGCGGCAGGCACTGACCTATCGCGCGCAGTACCTGGGCAACATCTACCTCGACGGCTTCACGCCCATCACTGCAGCCGACGACGTGCTGCGCTTCAACCCGTACAGCCGGCAATTCGAGCCGGTCTGAACGCCATCACTCCACCCCAGGGGGCTGCACACGCCCCACCGGGCAGTGCTGTCCCCGCCTATCCGAGGACATCACCATGCCCACCACCGATTCCCGATCTTCCCCGCTCTATCGCATCGACGAGTGCCCCGATGTCATGGCCGACGCGTGCGTTGGCGACGACCAGGGCGGTCTCGTCTTCCTATCGATCTGGGCCCGCGACACGGCGGTCCAGCAGTTTCTCGCACGCCTGACCCTGGGCCGCGACGAGCAGGGACTGCAGCAGTTCCACGTCATCACTCCCGAGGGCGGCAGCGTTCCGGTGTTCGTCGGCAATGTGGATCGCCTGGAAAAGCGCATGACGCGTGCTTACCGCCGAACGCTCTTCGGTGCGCTGTCCAACGTGTGGCTGTTCGACCGGCGCTGCGCCAGGCCCGACAAGGCCAACGCCAGCGCCCTGGCCGTGCTGCCGAAGGACAGCCACTGCAGGCCGGACCGGCTCTGGTCGCTGGTGCGCGATACCTGCCCGCTGCCGCTGCTCGATCACTGGCGCGAGCCGGTGCTCGATCTGCTGCAGGGCCACGACATGCTGGCACGCCTTCCCTTCGCCCTCGGGCCCCTCGAAGGCCACCGGCTCGCGATCGACGTTCCGGTGCTCACCCAGGCCCTCGGCGACCTGATCCGCAACGCAGTCCTGCGCATCGAACCGCGGCGGCTTCCGCAGTCCATCGACCCCGCACCTCAGCTGTCGCTCGAAGCGGTGGCCTGAGTTCCGCAATGGTCGTGCCGGCGGCGACACCGCCGGCGCGACCGCATTCCTTCATCCATCCCAAGGAGCATTCCATGGCCCTCATGTTTGCGCGGCTTGCCCGCAATTTCATCAAGAACGGCTACTACCCGACCGACGAAGCCACGCTCGAAAGAGCGCTGCATGCACTGGTTCCCGGCAACGGCCCGATGTGCATCCTCGACCCCTGCGCAGGCGAAGGCGCTGCCATCGCCGAAATGGCCCGGGCGCTCGGGAACGAGCGGGCACAGGCGTATGCGGTGGAGTTCGACGCGGAGCGGGCACGCCATGCCCGCGGCCTGGTCGATCACTGCCTGCACGCCGACCTGATGGACACCATGATCTCCAAACAGGCCTTCGGGCTGCTGTGGCTGAACCCGCCCTACGGCGATCTGGCCAAGGACGTCAACGGCAACATCGGCTACCAGGGCCAGGGCCGCGCCCGCCTCGAAAAGCTGTTCTACCAGCGCACCCTGCAACTGCTGCAGCACGGCGGCGTGCTCGTATTCATCGTCCCGGGCTACGTGCTCGACGCGGAGCTGGTGGGCTGGCTGACGCGCCACTATGCGGACCTGCGGATCTACCGGGCGGTGGACACGCAGTTCAAACAGGTGGTGATCTTCGGCCGGCGCATCCGGCAACGCGACCTGGCCGCCGATGCGGCCGCCGCCGCGCGCACCCTTCTGCTGCAGGTCGGGCACGGAGAGGTGATCCCCGAAGAACTGCCCGGCGAATGGCCGTTCCTGCCGTACATCGTTCCTGCCAGCGTGGCCGCGCCGGAGAACTTCTTCCGCGTGACCATGGAGCCCGAGCAGTTCGCCGACGAAGTCGGCCGGCTGCGCGGCCTTTGGCCGATGCTCGATACGCACCTGGGCGCCGCGCAGCAGTCGCTGCGCCCGCCCGCGCGGGCCTTGTCTCCGTGGCATCTCGCCCTGGCGCTGGCCGCCGGTGCGATCTCGGGCGTGGTGCGCTCCAAGGCGGGCCGCGTACTGATCGTCAAGGGCGACACGCACAAGGACAAGGCGCTGCAGCGCGAGTTCACAGAACGCGAAGACGGCTCGATCGCCGAGACGCGCATCCTCACCGACAAGTTCGTGCCGGTGATCCGGGCCTGGGACATGACCCCGGGCTCTCCCACGCTGGGCGAGGTCCTGACCATCCGCTGATCCCGGCGCATCCATCCACCACGGCAAGGAGAATCAACATGTTTCCACTGTTCCAGCGGCGCAAGCCGCTTCCGCAACCGCTGTTCGCGCTGGGCACGATCGAGCTGAGCGAGAAGGTGCGCTGGCTCGCGAGCAAGACCCTCATCGATCCCCTGCCCTACGTGCAGCGCCATGTGCGCGGCGACTGGGGCGAGGTCGGCGAGGCCGAGCGCCAGGCCAACGGCACCGCGCTGGAGCGCGGCACGCCGGTGACCTCGCGGTTCGCGATCACCCCCCGGTTGTCGCTGGTCATCGTCACCAGCGCGGACCAGGGCAAGACCGTCGTGCAACTGCCCGAGGAACCGGCCGCGATCTGACCCGCAGGCTTTTCCCGCAGGCCGCCAGCGCCTGCAACTTCTGATCCCTTCGGCCGCGCGCCGAGCTTTCTCCCACCCGGGGCATGCCATCGCCCCCTGGGGGAGGTGCATGCCCCATTGCTTTGGAGCATCACCATGTCCCTCGATCTGGAAACCACCGCCGATGCGGAGCCCGTGCAAGGCGATCTGCTCGATGCGGAAGCCTCGCCCCTGTCCCTGAGCCTCACCGAATTCGTTGCCGAGTTCGGCGACGAACTGCTCGAATCGCTCAACCGCGCCAATCCGCCGGTCTATGCCGGCCAGCCGAGGGCGCATCGCGAGCGCGTCATTGCGGGCCTCAAGCGCAGGCTCTTTCCCGCCCAGGCGGAAGTCGTCCATGCAGCCGCCGAGCTGCTGATCGACCGCGGCGAGCGCGCCGCGTTCATCAACGGCGAAATGGGCTGCGGCAAGACCACGGTGGGTATCGCCACCGCGGCGGTGCTGCACGCCGAAGGCTACCGCCGCACGCTGGTTCTGTCGCCGCCGCACCTGGTCTACAAGTGGCGCCGCGAGATTCTCGAAACCGTGGCGGGTGCCAAGGTCTGGGTGCTCAACGGCCCGGATACGCTGGTCAAGCTCATCAAGCTGCGCGAGCAACTGGGCGTGCAGCCCGGCGGCCAGGAGTTCTTCGTCCTGGGCCGGGTGCGGATGCGGATGGGCTTCCACTGGAAGCCCACCTTCGTCGCCCGGCGTACGCGCCACGGCCACGTGGCCGCCTGCCCGGACTGCGGCACGGTCATCACCGACCTCGACGGCGAACCGGTCAGCCCGGTCGCGCTGGAAGCGGAGGAGTACCGCAGGAAGTGCAGCCACTGCGCCGCGCCCCTGTGGACATTGATGCGTCCTCGCACCCTGTCGGGTAGCGACCAGTCCTCGGCCGTGCTGAAGGCGCTCAAGCGCATTCCCACCATCGGCGAGGTCACGGCCCAGAAGCTGATGCGCAAGTTCGGCGATGGCTTCCTGGCCTCGATGCTAGGGGACAACATCCATGAATTCATCAACCTGATGGATGGCGACGGGGAGCTGGTGTTCTCCGACCGCCAAGCCACGCGCATGGAACGCGCGATGGCCAATATGGAGTTCGGCTTCGGCGAGGGCGGCTACCAGCCTTCGGAGTTCGTCAAACGCTACCTGCCTAATGGCACGTTCGATTTGCTCATCGCCGACGAGGCGCACGAGTACAAGAACGGCGGCAGCGCCCAAGGCCAGGCCATGGGCGTGCTCGCATCGAAGTGCCGTAAGTCGCTAGAGCTCACCGGCACGCTGATGGGCGGCTATGGCGATGACCTGTTCTACCTGCTGTTCCGCGCACTGCCCCGGCGGATGATCGAAGACGGCTACCGGCCCTCCAAGAGCGGCAGCATGGCCTCGGCGGCCATGGCGTTCATGCGCGACCACGGCGTCCTCAAGGACATCTACTCCGAGAGCGCGGGCACGGCGCACAAGACCGCCAAGGGCAACAAGGTCAGCGTGCGCACAGTCAAGGCACCTGGCTTCGGTCCGAAGGGCGTGCTGCGCTGCGTCGTGCCGTTCACGATCTTCCTGAAGCTGCGCGACATCGGCAGCGATGCGCTCCCGCCGTACGACGAGGAGTTCCGAGAGGTGCCGATGGCACCGGCCCAGGCCGCCGCCTATGCGGCGCTGTCCGTGCGGCTCACCACCGAGTTGCGGCAGGCACTGGCCCGCCGCGACACCACCCTGCTGGGTGTCGTCCTCAACACGCTGCTGGCCTGGCCGGACACGTGCTTTCGCGCGGAGAACGTCGTGCATCCCCGCACGCGGGACACCCTCGCGTTCGTGCCGTCCCAGTTCCACGACATGGAGGTCACGCCCAAGGAACAGGAACTGATCGAGATCTGCCGGCAGGAGAAGGACCGGGGCAGGAACACGCTCGTCTATACGACGTACACCGGCAAGCGGGACACGACTGCACGCCTGAAGCGGTTGCTCGAACTGGAAGGCTTCAAAGTCGCGGTGCTGCGAGCGACGGTGGATGCGAGCCGCCGCGAGGACTGGATCGCCGAGCAGGTGGACCGCGGCGTCGATGTCCTCATCACCAACCCGGAACTGGTGAAGACCGGACTCGATCTGCTGGACTTTCCGACGATCGTCTTCATGCAGTCCGGCTACAACGTGTATTCGCTGCAGCAGGCCGCGCGCCGCTCCTGGCGCATCGGACAGAAGCAGGACATCCGGGTGATCTTCCTGGGCTACGCGGCGTCATCGCAGATGGCGTGCCTGAAGTTGATGGCGCAGAAGATCATGGTGGCGCAGAGCACGTCGGGAGACATCCCGGAAAGCGGCCTCGACGTCCTGAACCAGGACGGGGACTCCGTCGAAGTCGCGCTCGCGCGGCAGTTGGTGGCTTGAATATCTCGCAATCCTTCGCGGCTCCTTCGGGAGCCGCGGTTCTTTGCACCTCTCATATCTTGGTCGACACCGTACGCCGCCAGGTGCCTAATCGTCCAATCCGGCAGCGGATCGGTAGACGATGCATCGACTTCCTTGGAAATACTAGCCGCGAGGTAGCTATGCGATGCCGGACGACGGCAAGGGATTCAGCCTGCTGCCGTGGCGGCCGGTGATCGAACAGCGGCTGGGACAGCAGATCGCCGCGACAGTGCGCGGCGGTGGTGTGTCGTGGGAGATTGGGCGGCAGCGTGGGCCGGCTATGGACTGATGTTGAAGTGCGTTGTCTCGGCCAAGCGCACCAGCCAGTCTTCCACGGCCAGCACCGCGTCGGATACAGACCGCCGGCCGGGCTTGATGACGTGATACGACATGCCCTTGAGCACCGGTTCGGCCACGATCTCCAACAATCCCATTCGCAGTTCTTCCTCGACCAGCAGCAGGCTCAGCAACGCCACACCCTGGCCGGCGACAGCCGCCTGGATGGCGTGGCTTTCCTCGGAATAGCGGATGCCGGTGGACTGGTCGGAGGGCGGGTGGCCGCTCGCGCGCATCCAGGCCGCCCAGGTGAGATCCACGGGGAGGGGGCGATGCCAGTCGAAATGGATCAGCGGCCACTGCGACGCCTTCTGGCGTATCGCGGTCCGCAGGGTCGGACTGGCGACAGGGGCGAAACGATCCTCCAGCAACAAGGCGGCGGTGAGACCCGGGTAATGGCCGTGGCCGTACCGGATCGCCAGGTCCGCCGTGCCGGCGCTCAGATCGACGGGTACGTTGGACGCATGCACATGCAGGTCGATGTCGGGATATGCGGCCTGGAACGCGGCCAGCCTCGGCACCAGCCATTTAGTGGCGAAGGCCGGCGTCGCCGACAGCGTCACCGACGCACGGCGAGGTCGGCGCACCTGCTCGATCGCCATGGCGATGGCCTGGAAGCCGCTGCTGACCGCCGTAAGCAAGGTCTGCCCATCCGGCGTCAGTTCGACCGCGCGGACCTTGCGCACGAACAAGGGGCGTTCGAGGTCTTCCTCCAGCACGCGAATGCGGTGGCTGATGGCCGTGGCCGTGACGGCCAGTTCCTCGGCCGCCTTCTTGAAACTGCGCAGCCGCGCCGCTGCCTCAAAGGCACGCAATGCACTGAGCGAAGGGAGACGCGTCGCCATCTATGGATGATTCCATATCAGCCGTTGGCTGATAAATGATCGTTTGTCCTGGTTTCATTCTCGAATGAAACTTTCTGTCAGTGATTTTAATTCATCCATCAGGAGCACTGCCAGCATGACCACGCTTTTGCACATCGACGCCAGCGCCCGCCCGGGCGGTTCCGACGCGACACCCCACGGCTCGCACACGCGCCGACTGACGGCCCGTTTCGTTCGGCAATGGACGGCACAACACCCAGAAACACAGGTGATCTACCGGGATGTGGGCCAGGAGCCCCCGCCGCCCGTCACCGGTCGCTGGATCCATGCCGCGTTCACGCCGGAATCCGAGCGCGAGGACTGGATGCGAGAGGCGCTGCAGCAGAGCGACACGCTGGTGGACGAACTGCTGCAAGCCGATCTCATCGTCGCCGGCGTGCCGATGTACAACTTTGCCCCGCCGGCACAGTTCAAGGCCTGGATCGACAACATCGTGCGCGTGGGACGGACCTTCGGGTTCGATCGGGGCCGCAGCGGCGACCCGTACTGGCCGCTGCTGGCCAATGCCGGCAAGTGCCTAGTGATCCTGTCCTCGCGCGGGGATTATGGATACGACGCGGGCCAACGCCTGGCCGGGCGCAACCATGTGGAAGCGTCCGTGCGCACCGCCTTTGCCTACATCGGCGTGACCGACGTGCACGGCGTGGCCATCGAGTACGACGAGTTCTCCGGCCAGCGGTTGGCCGATTCGATCCAGCAAGCCGAAACGGCGGTGGACGGACTGGTATCGCTGCTGGCAAGCCACGTGGCCTCGCCGGCAAGCCGAATAGTTTGAGGCCTTTGGCGATGCCGAAGGCATAGGTCGGCAGCCGGTCGCAAATGCGCGGGGTGATTGGCGCACGATGGACGGCCAGGTCGCCGTTGACAAGGAAGATGCCCACGTCGCAGCGGTCAGCACCGACTGTTGCCTCAAGCCAAATCCCGCGCGACCCGTTCGGCCAAGAAATCGAGCAGCACCCTGACCCTGGCCGGCACATGGCGGCCGGGCCCGACGAACACCGCATGGATGTCTTCCACGGCGCCGCAGTCGTGGTTTTCCAGCAAGGGCGCCAGCCTGCCGGCAGCAAGATCGGCCCGGACGTGGTAGCGCGCCAGCCGGGCCACACCGGCCCCGGCCAGCACCATCTGGCGCATGCTCTCGCCATCGCCCAGGCGCAGGTCGCTCGACGGTGCGATGGCGATGTGCGCGCCATCACCGTTGATGAAAGGCCAGGCATCCACATGCCGGGCGTAGTGGAAGCCCAGGCGGCGGTGCCGGTGCAGGTCTTCGGGCCGTTCGGGAGTGCCGGCGCGTCGCAGATAGTCCGGCGAGGCGACCACCACCAGTCCGCTGGCGCCAAGCCGGCGCTGTGTCAGGCGCGAATCCGGCAGCGGCCCGGTGCGGATCGCCACGTCGCTGCGGTCGTCCAGCAGATCGACCACCACGTCGCTCAACGTCACGTCCAGTTGAACGTCCGGGTAGCGCTCCAGAAACTCCGAGACGCGCGGCAGCAGGTAGTGAACGCCGAAGGCTACATGGCTGTTGATCCGCACGCGCCCGCGCGGTGATCCCACCTGTGCGGCCTCGCGCTCGGCGCAGTCGATGTCATCGAGGATGCGCAGGCAGCGTTCATGGAAGGCGCTGCCTTCGGGCGTGAGTTGCAGTTTGCGCGTGGTGCGATGCAGCAGCTTCGTTCCCAGGCGTGTTTCCAGTCGATTGATGAGCTTGCTCACGGCCGAGGCCGTCATGCCCACCGGTTCGGCGGCTGCGGTGAAGCCTTCGGCGGCGACCACCGCGATGAACACTTCCATCTCGAAAGCACGGTTGATGTTCTGGCGAGACATTAAGTGAATCCATTTCAATGGTGAATTGAACTTAAGCATCTATTTCATCATAGCTACTCCCTTTACGCTTCGGAAGGCTCGATCCATTTCATCTATTTCCGGAGTGCTTGATGGCCGTTTCCACCCAGCGCGGAACCTTGCCCGCCTTGCTGTCCATGATGGTCGGTGGCTTCGCCATCGGCACCACCGAGTACGCGAGCGTCGGTGTTCTGCCGCAGATCGCCGATGACTTCGGCGTCAACCTGGCGCGGGCCGGTCTGGTCGTTAGCGGCTATGCGCTAGGGGTCAGCTTCGGCTCGCCCATCCTGGCGGCCCTGACGGGAAACCTGTCGCGCAAGACGCTGATGCTGGCGGTCATGGCCTTGTTCGTCCTGGCCAATGCGGCGGCCGCGTTGAGCGCGAGTTATGAATTCCTCATCGTCGCACGCATCGTCTCCGCCTTGCCGCATGGCATTTTCTTCGGTGTCGGCGCAGCGATCGCCGCGAGTCTGGTGGGGGAAGACCGGCGGGCCTCGGCGGTGGCGATCGTGTTCGGCGGCCTGACCATCGCGGTCGCCGCAGGTGTGCCGATTGCGACCGTCATTGGCCAGCGCCTGGGCTGGCCGATGGCCTACTGGTTCGTCGCGGCCATCGGTTTGGTGTCGCTGCTGGCGATGGCGGCCACCTTGCCCCGGAAGATCGACATCGCGCCGGCCGGCAGCCTCATTGAGCAGGTCAAGGTGCTGGGCAGCGGACGCCTGCTGATCGCGTTCGGCATGAACTTCTGTGCCTGGGGCGGCACCTTCGTCGCCTTCGCCTACCTGCCCAGCATCCTGGCCGACATCACCGGCTTCGGCCCGAACGGCGTGGCGTGGATGCTAGCCCTGTACGGAGTCTCGGTGATCGTCGGCAATTTCCTTGGCGGGCGGGTTTCGGACAAGAAGGTTGTGCCAGCGCTGGCGTTGATGCTCGGCGCGCAGGCGGCGGTGCTGCTGATCTTTACTTTCACCGCGTCATCCATGCTCGGCTCGATCCTGACGCTTGGCGTGCTCGGTGCGCTGATGTTCTGCAACGTGCCGGGACTGGCGCTGTACGTCGTACAGCTCGCTCAGCGCCATCGCCCCGGCAACGTGGACATCGCTTCCACCATCAACGTGTCGGCGGCGAATGCCGGCATCGCGCTTGGCGCTGTCATCGGCGGATTGGTGGCGGAGTCCCGGTTGGGGCTGGGTGCGACGCCGTGGGTCGGCGCCATCATGGTCGGCGTGGGCCTTCTGCTAACCCTGTGGAGCGGATGGTTCGACAGAAGAAAAGTGCCGGTTGCAGCGACTATCGTTTGACCAACAGCCCACGCAGCGACAACTCCAATGCGTCCACGGCCTGCGCCAGTCGCGCATTGCCGTCCTCTCCGTCCGCGATCCAGAACGCCGCTTCGGCCAGGCTGCCGTAAATCAGCGATGCCAGCGCCTGCGGGTCGGCCCTGTCCACCACGCCTTGCTGGATAAGGCTGTCGATCAGCCGCCGCATCGACTCGACGCAATGGCGCTGCGAGTCCGGCGAGGCGCCGCCCTGCACTGCCCTGGCGTCATCGCAGATGGCTTGCCTGAAGTTGATGGCGCAGAAGATCATGGCGGCGCAGAGCACGTCGGGAGATATCCCGGAAAGCGGGCTCGACGTGCTGAACCAGGACGGTGATTCGGTGGAAGTGGCGCTTGCGCGCCAGTTGGTGGCTTGAACGTTGGGTAATTCACAGCGGCTCCCTCGGGAGCCGCTTTTTTTGCGCGCCCTACCTCGGCTGCCACTACCGAGAAGAGCCGGCCTCGCCCTTTTGCCAGACGGCGCCTGTATCCAGCGCAATGGCGAACGTGAACGGGCCGTCCTGCAATTCAAATTTCAGGATACTCGTGTCATACCCCTCCCGCGCCAGGATCGCCTTCACCGGTTCGATGTTCTCCTTCTTCGTCCAGATCGAGATCTGGGCGTCCTTGGTGGAGGCCATCGCGCTGTAGACCGTCGGCCCGATGCCCTCCTCTTTCGGACGGAACCGCTCCATGATGTTCATCATCATCGTATCGAGAGTGGCATGGCTGTACTTGACCGGTACGAGATCGACCCCCGGCTGGTCCGACAGCGCGCTTCTGCGCGCGACCTCGATGTTGCCGGCGACGCCGACCTCCACACGCACGGTGGCGTCATCGCGATGCACGACCCATAGGCCGCCGTAGTTCGGCCCGAGGACTTGCGTCGCCATCTCCTTCACCTTGCCGGTAGAGTCAAGCACCGCAGGGTTCTCCGGCGTTTGGTACCTTTCGTAGCCAGGGATCGTCGTGGCTTGCTGTGCCTCCACACTGACGTCCGAGCCGCCGGAACATGCCGCCAGGAACGCGGCGAGAGAGAGGATGGTGAGCGGTGTCTTCTGCAATGGAGGTGCCTTTGGACGGAGTCCTGAGAGCTGCTACTGCATGCAGACCGAACCGGCCTGCAGCCGCACAAGGTCGGACAAGGATGCACTTGTAGCCGCATTCGTCACATGTAGGACGTTCCCCCTACTACGGGAGGGTACGAGTAACCCAACGTGCGTCCCTGCGCGGTGGCTCTCGCAAGTTGTGCAATGCAACCGCGCTCCGCTCACCAGCCCACCCGAAGCGTTCGTCGTCGAAGTCACGTCATCGCCAACGCTCGCGTTGGCCGCAGCCCTGCATTGCTTCTTAACACTTCGCAGCAAAAAGGTGTCTAGAGTCGGCTCCGCTCGCTGGCTGCTCATGCGCCAGCGACCGACGCCGGAAGGATGCCGCGTTGCTGCATTCGACCGCCCGCAAGGACGAACGGGAGACGACATCATGGGTCGATTCGCATGGACGTTGGGGATGCTCTGCTGCGCGGCGCTCATGCCGGCCCGGGCCGAGGTGCCTGGGGAGTGCGCAGCGCTGTTTCAGGATGCAGGGGCCATTCCCGGGACTCAGAACTGCCGCACCAATGCGGGCAATGCGGACTTCGGGCTGGGCACCTACTACTGCAACAATCCGGACATCATCGCCGAATACTGCGGTGGTACCGCCGCCCCGAAGCCGTGGGATCCCGGCAAGAACAACCAGTGCGACGTGACCACCGGGCCCACCCAGGTGGGCAACCCGATCAATGCGCCCCTCGGCATCAAGGTGCAGACCGAGACCGACGCGCGCGACGGCACGGGCCACTTGGCGCTCCAGCGCCACTACAGCAGCGTGGCCATCGACGCCAATCCGGGCAACGTGCTGGGGCCGCGCTGGCGGCATAGCTTCCAGATATCTCTGACATCAGCCGACGAGGACGGCACACCCGTACGCCGTCTCAACCTCCCCAGCGGCAACAGCTATCGCTTCTTGGGCGAGGGCAATGGCGTGTGGAAGCCTGACGCGGACGTGCGGGAACGCCTGCAACCTGTGTCGCAAGGCGGGACGCAGACGGGATGGGACGCCATCGGCAGCGACGACACGCGCTACCGATTTGACATGGACGGCAAGCTCGTACGCATCAGCTACCGCGATGGCGACGTGCTGACCCTGCGCTACGCATCGACAGGATTGCTGCAGGACGTGACCGATGTACGCAGTCGCCGCCTGCAGTTCGGCTATTCCAGTGGCCGTTTGACCGTAGTGAAGCAGCCGGACGGCCGGCAGGTGAAATACGCATACACCCAGCAAAACCTCACCCGCGTGCAGTACCAGATGACGGATGGCTCATCGCCAACGCTCGCTACCGTGAAGTATGTCTATGGCGACAGCAGCGATGCGTTGCTGCTGACCGGCATCGTGGACGAAGCAGGTCAGGCCTATGCGAATTGGCAGTACGACAGCCAGGGCCGGGCGATCGCCAGCTGGCACGGCGGTGCGAACAGCCAGATCGACCGCGTATCGATCGATTTCGGGCAGCAGCAGTCCCAGGTGACCGATGAACTGGGCAATGTCTCCACCCATTCGTACGCATTCGCACTAGGTCGTGCCAAGCAGACAGCGGTCGATCAGCTGTGCAGCCAATGCGGCGCGTCCCAGGTTAGCCAGCGAACCTACGACGCCAATGGCTACCCCGATCTGCTCACCGACTTCAAGGGGGTGACGACCGACGAGGATTACGACGCCCGCGGTCTACTGGTCCAGCGCATCAGCGCGGCCAACGATACGGAAGGCCGCAAGCGCACCGTGCAGACCGATTGGCATCCGGATTTCCACGTGCCGACGGAGCGGCGCACGTACGATGCCTCCAATGCGCTGGTGTCTCGTTCGAACTGGACCTACAACACCCGCGGTCAGCCGCTCACTGCGTCCCGCACTGATCCGGCGAGCGCTATCACCCGCACATCCACGACCACCTACTGCGAACAGACCGACATCAATGCAGGTCGCTGCCCGCTGCTGGGCCTGGTGACCTCGGTCGACGGACCTCGTGGCGATGTCACAGACAAAGCGACGTACACCTACTACGCGACGGACGCCAGCACCTGCGCCACGTCCCCGACCACTTGCGCCTACCGCAAGGGCGACCTGTGGAAGGTGACCAATGCGCTGGGACAGGTCACCGAGTACCTGGCCTATGACGGCGCCGGTCGCGTGCTGTCAGTGAAAGACGCCAATGGCGTGGTCACCGACTACACGTACCACCCGCGCGGCTGGCTGACCGCCAGCAAGGTGCGTGGGGCCGACGACAGCAGCGAGAGCGACGACCGCATCACCACGATCGACTACTGGCCGACCGGCCTGGTCAAGCAGGTGACGCAGCCCGATGGCGCGTTCACCCGCTTCACCTACGACGCGGCGCACAGGCTGACCGATATCGCCGACAACGCCGGCAATACCATCCACTACACCCTGGACAATGCCGGCAACCGGTCCAAGGAAGACACCAAGGACGCGTCTGGCACGCTCAAGCGCACGCTCTCGCGGGTGTATAACCAGCTCGGCCAACTGGCCACGCAGGCCACCGCGCAGGGCGACCCGACCGACTTCGGCTACGACGCCAACGGCAACACCAAGACCGTCACCGACGCGCTCGGGCATGCCACCCAGAACGACTACGACCCGCTCAACCGCCTGGCGCGCACCCTGCAGGACGTGGGCGGCATCGCCGCCGAAACCAAGTTCGGCTACGACGCACTGGATAACCTGACCAAGGTCACCGATCCCAAGGGCCTGGACACCACCTACGCCTACAACGGCCTGGGCGACCTGACCAAGCTCACGAGCTCGGACACCGGCAGCACCACCTACACCTACGACAGCGCCGGCAACCGCGCGACGCAGACCGATGCGCGCAACATCAAGACCAGCTACGGCTACGACGCGCTGAACCGGCTGACCCAGGTCACCTATCCGACCACCAGCCTCAACGTCAGCTACACCTACGATGTCAGCCAGACCACCTGCGCCAGCGGCGAGACCTACGGCGTGGGCCGCCTGACCAGGATGCAGGATGGCAGCGGCAGCACCGACTACTGCTACGACCGCTTCGGCGAGCTGGTGCGCAAGGTGCAGACCACCAACGGCAAGGTGTTCGTGGTCCGCTACGCCTACACCAAGGCCGGGCAGCTGAGCCGGCTGACCTACCCGGACGGGGCGGTGGTGGACTACGTGCGCAATGCCCAGGGCCAGACCACCGAGGTTGGGGTGACCCCGCCAGGCGGTGCCCGCCAGGTCCTGCTGAACCAGGCGACCTACTATCCGTTCGGCCCGGTCGCCGGCTGGACCTATGGCAACGGCCGGCCGATGCAGCGGGTGCTGGATCAGGACTACCGCCCGCTGGCGGTCAACGACACGCGTAGCGATGGCCTTGCGGTGGGCTTTGCCTTCGACCCGGTCGGCAATCTCAGCGCGCTGACCGCGCCGGGCAACACCGCGCCGGTGGTCAAGCTGGACTACGACCCGCTGGGCCGGCTGACCGCGTTCAAGGATGGCCCGACCGATACGGTGATCGACAGCTATACCTACGACGCCACCGGCAACCGCCTCAGCGCACAGGTCAACGGTGCAGTGCAAACCTATACCTACCCGGCGAGCAGCCACCGCCTGGCCACGACCGCCAAAGAGACCCGCAGCTACGATGCCGCGGGCAACACGATCGCCATCGATGGCGCGTCGAACGAGTACGCCTACGACGCCACCGGGCGCATGAGCCAGGCGAAGCATGGCGGCGTCCTCGCCATGGAATACCGCTACAACGGCCGGGGCGAGCAGGTCCGCCGCTTCCTCGGCACCGTGAACACCCATACGCTGTACGACGAGGGAGGCCATTGGCTGGGCGACTACGACAGCAAAGGCAAACCCGTCCAGCAGGCGATCTGGATGGACGACCTGCCGGTCGGTGTGCTTGTCGGTACGGCGCTGAAGTACGTCCAGCCGGATCACCTCGGCTCACCCCGTGCAGTGATCGATCCAGCGCGAGACGTGGCGATCTGGACGTGGGACATCAAGGGTGAAGCATTCGGCAACACCAAGCCGAACAGCGATCCGGATCAGGACGGAACGGCGTTCGTTTTCGACATGCGGTTTCCCGGCCAGCGCTACGATGCCGCGAGCTGGTTCAATCAGAACTACTACCGCGATTACGACACGAGCACCGGGCGCTACGCGCAAAGCGATCCGATCGGTCTGAGTGGCGGAATATCCACTTTTGCATATTCCAGCTCAACGCCCGCATCCCGCTCAGATGCTAGTGGACTGATTTCCTTCGGCAGTAGCTGCGGATCGGCGCAACGCCAGAACATCCTCAATGCGGTCACGGAAATGGCAAACACGATTCAAGGCATGGCTGAAAAAAAGAAGGCGGGTTGCTACGATGGAAACTGCGATTTCAACAAAGCAGCACAAGTAATGAGGAAGGTCGCGACCGCGAGTTTCAACTGCAACTATCCCCAGATCAATGGGCTTACCGTTGCAAGGCCTAATTACATCTTCCTTTCTTCGCACTTCGCCAGCAATCCGAATGATCCGATCATTTCGTCAGGCACTGAAGCGAGTGGCGCAGGATGCCTGATGTCGTCTCTCTATCACGAGGCGATGCATTTGGCGCTATGGGATGAACTTCCAAACGAAGACGATGTAAGGCGAGAGACAAGGGCATGTTTCGATTGCGCGCTGAATCATGGACAAGGCGGAGGCCCGTTAAAGTGAAGCTCTTAGTCGGATGTGTGATGACCATCTTTCCCTGTGCTTCGGCCTTGGCCGTCTCCCCATCCGGGGACTTCAGGTGTCTCGCCATGGATGCTGACTATGTTGCAGTCGTCAGCGACGCGAAGACCGACCGCTTCGTTATGAACGACTTCTTCGGCCCATTGTTTGTGACCCGACTGGAAGTCGAAAAGCAATTCAAAGGCATCGTGGAGGTTTCCAGAAATCGCTCGAACCAGCTGGAAGTCCTCGTGAGAAGGGACGACATCCACTCGGCGGGGTTTCGCCTGACACAAAGCGCGAAAAACCTTGTCTTCATCAAGAACACAATGCAGGGTCCAGCCATTCTCGGTGGCTCATCGGGAGTACTTCCGTACTCCGGCGGAATCACCATCTACGACGTCAAGTTGAACGATGCTGCAATCAGGACATTCTTCAGCGAAAAGAGCTTGGCCAAGGCAAAATGCCACGATATTTAGGCAGACGCACGGCGTGGCATGTCGCTGCAGAATCCACGACGCTTCGCTGTTCTTGACGCGTCCAGACTCGCCAAAACGTGGGTGACCGCCCGGCAGCTACTTCGAGTCAGCATCCTGAATCTACGTCACCCACTGCCCCGGACTTGTCGACCGTTCACGTCTTCAGACCACGTACCTTGAATCGGCCTGGAATGCAGGCGATAGCTCCCCGAAGGGGACGAGGACGACCATGAAGATGACGAAGACGAGCATGCTGACCCACATCGCACTGGCAGGTGCTCTGCTGGCTTGTGCCGGCGCGGCACAGGCATGCTGCCCCGACGGCGGTCATGGGGCTCCGGCGGCCACGGCGGGGCTGGGCGAAAGCCTGCCGAAGGCCCGGAACCTCGCGTTGGATCCGGCGTGGCGGATCTATGAGTTCTCGCGCGACGGCGTGACCTACCTGCAGATCAACGATGTGGCGGGCACGGTGCGTGCAGCCGTGGGCCGGGTCAACGACACGCTGTGGGTGTTGCCCATGGGTGCGGACGTCGCACGCGTGACCTTGCCGGCCAAGGGCGCGGGTTCCAGCGGGTCCGTGGTGTATCAGACCTCGGGCTTCGTCGTGCGCTTGGTGCCAGGCGGCAGCGGCGGCGACTCCTGGCAGATCAGCGCCGCAGACTGAGCCCTTCGCCCACCGACTCCGAAACGAGAAAGCTGAGGCAGTACGCATGGCGGCGCCGGCAGGTGCCGCCATGCACTTTGAGCCGGGCAGCCAGCTCCCAATCCGCATCGTGGACCACGGTACGACCGCGTTCCAGCGGCGAGGCGTCGGCGACGACGCAGAGCGCGATGCCCTGGCGACCACCCGCGCGCCAGACCCTGCCCTTGATGAGATGGCGCTTCGCGGGTGGCAGTGTTTCGATCACGTTGAGCACGCATCGGTACGCGACAAGCTGCAGCCCGAGGGAAAGCTGCATGGGATCGCCGCGCAGGCGGCATTGGAACTCGGTATCGCAGAGATTGCTCATCGCGACCGATCGCAGGATGGCGTACAGCCCATGCGTCTCGATGCCAAGCGGGTACAGCGCGGTGACGTACTCGTCGAGCAACTGGGCCTGGATCACGCCCGTGCGCGTCATCTCCATGGCCGCGGCGTGCTGTCCCCGCGAGCGGAGGTGGGCGACGATGTCCGTGCGCAGCTTGTTGATCTGGACGGTGATGTCGCTGTACTCGACCACCCGGCGTCGCAGCGTGCGTTCCGCCTGCGCGATCTGCCAGGCTTCCTGACGCTGGTGGCGGAAGTAGCGGGCATGCTCGAAGGCCGCGGACAACCGGGACCCGAATACGAACAGGCCGGTGGCCGCCGCCGCGAGCGCGATCTGCACACGGAATGCCTCGGCGTGGTACGACGCCAGCGTCATGGAATCCGGCAGCATGATCCCGATCGCCACGTTGGCCAGCACGACGCCGACGGCGGCACCACGCCAGCCGTGCAGCAGCGTGAGCACCAGCGAGGGCACGACCATCAGCGACATCAGGATCTGGTGCGACAGGCGATCTTGCGCGATGCAGGATGCCAGGAACAGCGCCACCACGGCTGCCGAGCCGAGCAGGCCATCCCTCGGCAGCCGCGTCCGGCCAGTCATAGGCTCCTCGCGGCGCAGCCATAGCAGGGCTGGGAGCGTAAACATCAGCATGCCCAGGTAGTCGCCCAGCCAGTAACGCGTGAGCGCTTCCAGCGGCGTCAGCGCGGTGTAACCCTTGAACACGGCATTCAATGCCATGTTGCACAGCGTGCTCCACAGCGCCAGCATCAAGGCCAGCGGCAGCAGCAGGTACTCCTGATCCACCAGCCGCGGCAGCTGCCGCCGCGCGGCATGCACGGCCAGCGCCACGCAGGGCATCAGCAGAAAGGGACTGGTGTACGCCCACACCGGGCTCGCGCCGCGCTCGACCATCGGCACGCGGATCACCAGCAGCGCGGCGGCATCACCGGCAAGCAGATAAGGCCACAGGCGATACGGCAGGAACAGCAGGGTCGCGGCGCGCAACCCCGCCGGCAGATACCACTGGTCCATCGAACAGCGCCACGCCAGCAGGAAGGAGGCACAGTAGCCCAAGCTGAGCAGAGCGCCTTTGGCGATGTCTTTCCCCGCTGCCATTCCAACCGGTCCGTGGCGTGTGGGCGCCACTGTACAAGCGCGGTTGGTGCGGCAGGTAGACAGTTCCCCGGACCATCGCGCTTGCGGCAACCTCCCAGGCAGACCACAGCTCCCAGCGACGTCCATGGCGGGGCTACAGCGCTCCATGGCCTAACTCGTGCGTTTCCTCCGGAGCGCCTCCCTTTCTTCGTTGAGGCGCTGCTGCCATTCTTCGTCGCGGCACTGCCGCCGCTCCTCAGCGAGTTGCAGATACAGCGGCGGGTAGTACACGCGTGCCGGGCGATCCGGTGCGCCCCAGGTCTCCTCGCTCAAGATGTAGCCCGCAACCACGAGCAAAACGAATCCCAGCACGAGGCCAGTGTCGCCGAGCGGAGCGAGGGCATCGTGCACGAGGGAGCGGCCGTCCGGTTGAACGAAGGCGAGCAAGCCGTCCGCGACCGCGAGAAATGCCGTCGCAAAGACCAGATTGCCGATCTGATCCAGCTCTTCGCGGCGCTGCACTTCACGCCGCCAGGCGTCCTCGTACATGCGGAGCAGGAAATCGCTTTCCCTCTCCAGGGCGTACAGCTGAAGCTTGTGGGCTGCAACAAAGCCGTACGCCCCTTCCAAGTCATCGCGATCTTCGACCTCCAGGACGCCGCGCGCGAGGCGGCGGATGTGGTAACCCATCCAGCACACCAAACGACCCAACGTTGGCAAAACGAAGCTGACCAGCAGCCCGAAGGTCGCCGCTGCAACGACGAGGAAACCCAGGTCCTGCCACAGCTTGTCGGTCGAAGTGGACCACTGAAGCAACCCGCTGCCCCCTTTCAGAACCAGTGCGCCATCAATGAAAAGCACGATGCACACGAACCGCATCACCCACTGAGCATCCCACGCCTTTTCCATCAGGCTGAAATGGGGCAGCCCCTCCTTCGCGTTGTCCTTCGATTTTTCTTCACCTGCCATCTCTGCGATCTCCTCTTCAGGTGTACGGTTCGGCAGAGAATGCATCTTCCCTGCCATTGATCGAACGCGGCTCAGACAACGAACCTGTCATGCATGCCCGGCAGGCACCAGGTCCGCCACACCTCGTCGAGCGCCGCCGTCTCCTCCGGCTTGGCGCACGCCGCCCCCGCCATCGCGAACAGGCGGCCCAGGCGCTCCTCCTTCTCCTGCGACGTCACGGTGCCACGTACCACCATTGGGCCGACGGCCATGACGATGCGATGGCATATCTCCGGGTCGAGCCCATTGCTGTCCACGCCGAAGCCCATCGCTCGGTTGGGGGTGAGCACCGGAGGCAGCGTGCGCAGGATGACGCGGTGCAAGGCCTTGTCCTCGGTCACCAGCGCGGGCGTCCCGACGAACGCGTAGCCGGCCTGGCGCAGCATGGGGACGCTCAGCCACAGGTTCAGGTCGCCGGCGCGATTGCGCAGGTACGGTAGGGTGATGTGGTCGGCCTCGTCCTTCTTTCCGGGCTGAAAACTCAGGAAGGATTCGAGGTACGAGTACGCGGGCTTCGGGTCCCCATCGAGCTTCAGCGACTGTCGCCCCTTGAGCAGCACGCTGAGGGCCAGCAGCATGGCCATGCCGGTGAAGCGTGGGACATCGGCCTGCATCAAGGCGTCCAGTTTCGCGAGCGCTTCCTCCGGCGGCACCTTCTGCGACAGCAGCGAACGCATGAGCGCGACGTACGGGAAGATCAGGCTGAACTGGGTGCGCAGCGCTGTTTCGTTCTTGCGCAGCAGCGCGACCTGCTGCTGCGCGAAACTCTCGCGGAACAGGAAGCCCCGCGATGCCAGCGGCGCCAACCTGTCATTGACCCAGGCGGCCGGGTCAGGGCTCTCGCGGAGCTTCTGGTTGGACATCCACTGCTCCATCAGCGCCGGCCACGGGTTGAGCGTGTAGCGCACACGTTCCGCGGCCGGGAGCTGTTCTGCCCACTCCGTGCGCGCGAGCGCGTTGGTGTCGAGGAACAGCTCGTACGGCCCTTCGCCCTTCGCAACGTTGACGAACGGCCACACGAGGGCGGTGGTGCCGGAGGGCGGAAGGCGCTCGCATCGCGCGGCATACGGAATGGGCTGGTTGCTGGACTCCATGCTCAAGTTCTCCCTGCATTTCGTTTTGTTATCGGCGTGAACGCCGGCGGCCTGGCAAAGCGCCGCGCCGCGATCCCGATTGTTGCCTGACTCGACCACGGCCCCTCGCGCATCGTCTCGATCACCCAAGTTACCGGGACGACCCGCATGCAGCCACACCCCTCGCCCGCCCCTCGCCGCTGGGGATTCGCCCCGGTGGCCGCCGCGGTCGCATCAGTCCTCCTGGGCGGATGCGCCAGCGCACCACCCGCCTACAAGGCCGCCGCCCCCAGTCCCACGCCTACGGCGTCGGCTCCCGCCGGGGTGGACGCGGACCGACCTTCGCCAGTTCCGGTCACACGGCAAGGCCGCTACACCCTGGTTGAGCTCGGCGCCGAGGCTGGGCAGCGCGATCTGTTGATGCAGGTCATAAACGTCACGCAGCCATCGGCCGAAGGGTCCACGGTCCAGGACGGCCTGCAGTACCTGCTGCGGCAGTCGGGCTACCGGCTGTGCCCTCCCGACGCGGACAGCAGCACCCTGTATGCCCTGCCGCTGCCCGCGGCACATGTGCGTCTCGGCCCGATCACGCTGCGCGATGCGCTCCAGACCATGGCCGGCGACGCCTGGGCACTCTCGGTGGACGACACGGCGCGCATGGTCTGCTTTCACCGGGCCGGCGCCAGCGCCGCGGCGATCGAGCCGGCCTGGCTTCCGAAGGAGAAACAGCCATGGTGATCTCGCATCCGCCCGCCGGACGCCCCCGCGTTCGCTGGGCACTCTGGGCCTGCGCCATTGCCCTGATGGTCGTGGGCGGTGTGACCGCCTACAACACCGCCCAGCTGTCGCGCATGGCGCAGGAAGCCAAGCAGGCGAACGTCGATGCGGAGATGCAGAGCCTGGCGAGCAGCGTGGCGCAGCTGCGCGGGGCATTCGATGCGGCCCGCCGGCAACCGACGCCCGTGAGCGAAGCAGCCTTCTCCACGGCCCAGAAAGCACTGGGCGACCGGCTCGCGGCGCTCGAACAGGCGCGGAACGGCATGGCTCGGACCGAGGATCTGGCCGCCCTATCGTCGCGCATCGAGGCACTGCAGGCCGAAGTTGCTGTCCGCAAGGCGGCCACAGCGCCACGCAAGGCGCGTGCAGCGGAGTCCGCGGCGACCCGCGAGCGCGCGCCCTCCCCGCCCCCGTTCACCGTGCTCGGCAGCGAGATGCGGGCAGGGGTGCCTTTCCTGGCGGTCGTTCCATCGGAACCGGGGTCGGACTCGCCAGTTCGGCTGCTCCGCGAGGGCGAGCAGGAGCGTGGGTGGCGGCTGGAAGTGATCGAGCCGCAAGCCGCCATGTTCTCGGTCGGAGACCAGGTGCGCCGGCTGCCGCTGCGTGCGCGCTGAGGCGACCAACATGCGAGCGGAAAGCCGTTCAGCCATCGCGGTGCTCATCGCGGCATGCCTGTGCATCCTGGGCCTGGGTGCGCCGGACGTGACGCAGGCACAGGCGCAAGCAGCGCGCGTCGGCGAGACCCGCACCACGGCGACCGCAGCACGGCCGTTGACCGATGCGCACGACGACGAGGCCCGGGCCCGCGAATGGGGCCTGCGCGCGGAGGACTGGTCGCGCTACCGGACGCTGATGCAGGGGCCGCTGGGCATCTACTCCCCCAACCTCGACCCGCTGACGGCGCTAGGCATCGAGGCGCGGAGCGACGAGGAGCGGCGACGGTATGCGGAGCTCCAGGTGCAGGCCGAGGCACGCCGCGTGCAAAAGACCCTGGGCTACCAGCGCGCATACGACGCGGCGTGGCAGCGCCTGTATCCGAACCAGCAGCGCGTGGCGCTGCAGGGCGGCCCGGCGGCCGGCAGCAGCGGAACCGCGGAACCGGGGCGCTTGGCCCTGTTCGTGAAGGAGGACTGCGCCGCGTGCGACCAGCGCGTGCAGCAGCTGCAGTCTGCCGGCACACCGGTGGACGTGTACCTCATCGGGAGCCGCGGCGACGACGAGCGCATCCGCCGGTGGGCGCGGCGAGCGGGAGTCGATCCCGCCAAGGTGCGGGCGCGGACGATCACGCTCAACCACGATGGTGGCCGCTGGCTGTCGCTCGGCGCGTCCGGCGATCTGCCGGCGGTCATGCGCGAGGTGGGTGGTCAATGGCAGCGACAGTGATTACGCCGCACTGCGCCGCTGCGCTCCGCGCGGCGATCGCGCTGGGCACGGCCGCATGGGGCGCCGTGCCCGCCCGCGCACAGGAGCTCCCCCCGCCCGCTTACCAGATCGCCGCGGCGCAATCGGGCGTGCCCTCGTCCGTGCTGTACGCAGTCGCGCTGCAGGAAAGCGGAACCCGGCTGCGTGGCCGGCTAGTTCCCTGGCCGTGGACGCTCAACGTCGCCGGCACGCCGCAGCGGCACGCCACGCGCGTTGATGCCTGCCTTGCGCTGCGCCGCGCGATGCGGGACACCCCCGCTGAGCGCATCGACGTCGGGCTCGGCCAGGTCAATGCGGGCTACCACGCGCACCGCGTGCAGCAGCCCTGCGCGCTGCTGGACCCCTACCGCAACCTCGGTATCGCCGCGGAGATCCTGCACGAGCAGCACCGGCCCGGCGAAGACTGGCTGGCCGCGGTGGGACGCTACCACCGCCCCGCAGGCGGCCCACCCGCAGCGCGCTACCGCGGCGCCGTGCAGCGCCATCTTGCGCGCGTGCTGGGCAACCCGCAGGCGATGGCCTCACTGAATCCGCGTAGAGAGACCACCCCATGAAGCTCCCCGCCTTGCGATTCCGCCCGTGCGCGCCTCTGCGGCTGCTCGCGCTGGCTTGCCTGCCGTCCTTGGGCCTGTGTGCGGAACCGGTGCCATCCGCCCCGCCGCCCCGCCCCGGCCTGTTCGTCGTCGAGGACCGGGGAGGCGTATCGGCGCAGCCCTACTACGACGAGCTCGGGCTTCCCCCGTTGCGTGCGAGCGGCGCCCCTTCGGCCAGCGGGGCAGCCAAGGCCACGGCGCCCGTCGTCCCGGTCGAGGCGGTGGGCCTGCCAGTGCGCTCCACGCTACTGTCCCCGGGCGTGGTAGAGCCTCGCCCGCTGCAGGCGCCGGGGCTGACCCCCTTTTTCCTGGTCGGTGACGACGCGCGCTCCAGGGCCTGGCTGCAGCAGCGCGCCGGCACGCTGCGCCTGATGCGCGCCGCCGGCCTCGTCGTGAATGTCGCGTCGCCGCAGGCGATGCAGGAACTGCGCGCCCTGGCGCCGGGCCTGGTGCTCTCGCCGGCCTCGGGGGACGATCTGGCCCGCCGCCTGGGCCTTCGCCACTACCCGGCCCTGTTGACCGCCACGGGCATCGAGCAGTGACATGGCCCAGGCGCATGCAGTCGAGGTGCTGCTGCGCCCCGCGGTGGAGCTATACACCGTTGCGGTCTGCGCCGGCGCCGCGCTGGCGTGCGTGGTGGCACCGTGGTCGCTCGCGCTGAGCCCCTCGCTGGGGTTTGCCAGCGCCCTCGGTTTCGCGGCCTTCGGCGGCATCCGGCTGCGGCAGGCCCACGCCATCCTGCGCTACCGGCGCAACATCCGCCGCCTGCCGCGCTATGTGATGACGAGCCGCGACGTCCCGGTCAGCCAGCAGCGCCTGTTCCTCGGCCGTGGCTTCCGCTGGGACCAGCGCCACACGCACCGGCTGATGCAGACCTACCGGCCCGAATTCCGCCGCTACGTCGAGCCGACAGCGTTCTACCGGCTTGCGCGGCGGTGCGAGGAGCGCCTGGAGTTCGCGCCGCCACCGTTCGCGCGCCTGGCGCGCTGGACGGCATGGGACCACCCGCTGAACCCCGTGCGGCCCCTGCCGCCGGTCGGCGGTCTACCGCGCCTGCACGGGATCGAGCCGCAGGAGGTGGACGTCACCCTGCCGCTGGGGGAACGGGTCGGGCACACCCTGGTACTCGGCACGACGCGCGTCGGCAAGACGCGCCTGGCCGAACTGTTCATCACGCAGGACATCCGCCGCCGCGCGGCGGACGGAGGGTACGAAGTGGTGATCGTCTTCGACCCCAAGGGCGATGCGGACCTGCTCAAGCGGATGTACGTGGAAGCGCGCCGCGCCGGCCGCGAAGGCGAGTTCTATGTGTTCCACCTGGGCTGGCCCGACCTGAGCGCGCGCTACAACGCGGTGGGTCGCTTCGGCCGCATCTCGGAAGTCGCCACGCGCATCGCGGGGCAGCTGTCCGGCGAGGGCAACAGCGCGGCCTTCCGCGAGTTCGCCTGGCGGTTCGTCAACATCATCGCGAGGGCACTCGTGGAACTGGGTCAGCGCCCGGACTACCTGCTGATCCAGCGCCACGTCATCAACATCGATGCGCTGTTCATGGAGTACGCCGCGCACTTCTTCGCGCGCACGGAGCCCAAGGCCTGGGAGATCATCGTCCAACTCGAAGCGCGCCTCAACGACAAGAACATCCCGCGCAACATGATCGGGCGCGAGAAGCGCGTGATCGCGATCGAGCAGTACCTGACACAGGTGCGCGTGTACGACCCCGTTCTCGACGGCCTGCGCAGCGCGGTGCGCTACGACCGCACCTATTTCGACAAGATCGTCGCCAGCCTGCTGCCGCTGCTGGAGAAGCTCACCACGGGCAAGATTGCCCAGTTGCTGGCACCGAACTATTCGGACTTGGCCGATCCGCGGCCCATTTTCGACTGGATGCAGGTCATCCGAAAGCGCGCGATCGTGTATGTGGGGCTGGACGCGCTCTCGGATGCGGAAGTGGCAGCCGCCGTGGGCAATTCCATGTTCTCGGACCTGGTTTCGGTCGCCGGCCATATCTACAAGTTCGGCGTGGACGACGGGCTGCCCGGCGCCAACGCCAGCAGCAAGGTACCTATCAACGTCCACGCGGACGAGTTCAACGAACTGATGGGCGACGAGTTCATTCCCATGGTCAACAAAGGCGGCGGTGCCGGTGTGCAGGTCACGGCGTACACGCAGACGCTCTCCGACATCGAGGCGCGCATAGGCAACCGCGCCAAGGCCGGCCAGGTGGTGGGCAACTTCAACAACCTGGTCATGCTGCGCGTCAGGGAGACGGCCACGGCCGAACTGCTCACCCGCCAGTTGCCGAAGGTGGAGGTCTTTGCTACGTCCGTGATCAGCGGTGCCACCGACAGCTCGGATCCCACGGGCAACACCGCCTTCACCTCGAACACCCAGGACCGCGTCGCCAGCACCAGCGTGCCGCTGATCGAGCCCGCGCACGTCGTCGCCCTGCCCAAAGGCCAGGCCTTCGCGCTGCTCGAAGGGGGAAACCTGTGGAAGGTGCGCATGCCCCTGCCCGCGCCCGATCCCGACGAGGCCATGCCGCGAGACCTGCAGGAACTGGCCGCCGGCATGCGGCTGCACTACGTCATGGACGCCGGAAGCTGGTGGGATGGCCAGGGCGCCACGGGGCCTCGGGATGGCGGGCTGCCTGACGACCTGCTGCAGGACGCTTTCGCCACGACCGAGGCAGACGACCCCGCCGACCAGGACGGGATGGATGAGGCCGGCATGCCATGAGCGATGTCGCCGCCACCGCGCAGCGCCAGCAGGTCCGCCAGCAGGGCTTCATCGTTGGCCTCCTCACGCTGCCGTTCCGCTGCTTCGGGATGCTGTGCGGATCGCTCCTGCTGTGCATCGTGGTCGAATGCGTGGGCATGGCGCTGTTCTGGCCGGACCAATCATGGCGCCATGCGCAGGCCATGCTGGGCCATGAGTTGGATCAGTTGTCCGACTACTTCGTGCGCAGCGCGCTCGTGCAGGAGCCAGGGCGTACCGCGCACCACTGGGTGCAGCAGGGCTACGAATGGGTGTTCGTGCGCAGCGGCCTGCTCGAATGGATGCGGGACGCCTCGCGCCAGGCCCGCGCGAACGCGGGCGGCCACGCATGGAGCCTGCAGAAAGCGCTCGGCACCGTGGCCACGCAGGCGCAGGACTACCTGATCGCCGCGGGCTACACCGTGCTGGTGTTCATGGTGCGCCTGCTCGTGCTGTGCCTGTCGCTGCCGCTCTTCCTCCTGGCGGCATTCGCCGGGTTCGTGGATGGGCTGGTGCGCAGGGACATCCGGCGGTTCGGCGCGGGGCGCGAGTCGGGGTTTCTGTACCACCGCGCGCGGGCCAGCCTGGTGCCGCTCGCGGTGCTGCCCTGGGTGACCTACCTGGCCCTGCCGGTCAGCGTGCATCCGGTGGCGATCCTGCTGCCGGCGGCGGTGCTGTTGGGGGTCGCGACGGATATCGCGGCTGGGAGCTTCAAGAAGTACCTGTGAAGAAAACCAAAGTTGCCTCCAGATCACCCAAAATTAAGCTATAGGCGTTCGGTCGCGCCAAGGAGCGGGCGACCGGCATATCGCGTAATCTCGACTCGAAAGATCAAGTTCATGAGAATTCGTCGGATACGGACTGGTGATGAATCTGCACTACGGCACATCTATTTTTCGGCCATCCATGGGATTGCCTCGCGCGACTACACGCCTGATCAAATTGACGCCTGGGCTCCTCAGGACTTTGATGCTGAGCTGTGGGCTGAAAAAGTTCGCAAAATCAACCCGTTCCTCGTAGAGGATGGCGATCGGATCGTTGGCTACGCGGACGTTCAGCCGAGTGGCTATATCCACCACTTCTTCGTGTCTGGAGCCCATCCGCGACGGGGCATAGGGACGATGCTCATGGACCGAATTCATGAAGAAGCTCGGAAGCTCTGCTTGACTGAGCTGACCGCCGATGTGAGTCGCACTGCGGAGCCATTTTTCGTACGTTATGGATTCTGCGTCATCGAGCGTCGGTTTCCAGTCCGCAGCGGAGTGACAATCCCCAATTCCCTCATGAAAAAGGAACTCAAGCATGCCGGCTGATGGTCAGAATGCCAGCATCCTTGTATCAGCTTCACCCACCCATAGATGGGACGCCCCACCAGCAGCTATCGATGCATGACTGCGCATCCGCGCGCATGACAGACGAAAAAAAGGCGGGGTAAGCTGTAGCCACTCTGTCACATTCGATATCACGTCATGCGTACCGTCCAGACCGATGCCCTCTCCATCGACCTACCCGATCGCTTCACCGTCGCGCGCCAGATCGGCCAGTTCATCAAGGCGGCGTATCCCGTCGGCGACGACGAGGTCTCGTTAGGCATCATGATCGTGCGGCACAAGGCGCCGTTTGAGGCGGATGCCGGCGATCCCTGGGCCGCCTTCCGCGCCGAATGCCTGACGCGTCGTGGCCAGGCGACGCTGCTCGCAGAAAAAGCGCTGACCATCGACGGCCGGCCCGCCGTGCAGATGATCTTGCACGGCAATGGCTACGCCTATCTCTTTGCCAGGGCGCAGCTGGACGAGAAGCTGTCGCTGGACATCGCTGGCGATTGTCCCGTCGGCACCGAGGCCGAGCACTTTCCGCTGCTGGAAGCCGCACTGCGCAGCCTGCGCGTGACCGGCGATCCCGCCGCGGCGCTGGCGGCACACGAGCGCTGGATGCAGCAGATGTTCGGCGACGACGAGGACGAGGACGAGGACGAGGATGCAACCGAAAGCGACGACGCGCATCCCGCGCCGGCGACCGCGATGGCCGAGCCGTTCCGTCTTCCCGACGATGGCGAGGACGTATTCCGCATCGACGATCTGGCGTTCGCCTTCCCGCGCAAGACCATGCCCAGTATCGGCAGCGGGAGCAATATCGGTGACGAGCTGACCATCGACCTGCAGGCACAGGCGCGCAAGGCCGACGCCGCCGCGCGGCCGCACCTGGTGGACGACCACAAAGTCTATTTTCGCTTCTCGATGAAGGGCGTGTACGTCGCCGGCGTTCCCACCGGCCGCATCCGTTTCGAGAACGATCGCGAACCCGCCCACCAGGCCTATCTCTGGTCCGGCGGGCTGCGCCACGACCTCAAGCTCTGGGGCGAGCTGGTCCTGGAACAGGGCTGGGTCGGTTTCAGCGGCTATCTGCAGGCGGACGGCGCGGGTCACCGCTATCCGGTGCGCATCGCGCGCAAGCTGACCTTGGGCGCACTGGAGTGGGAGAACTACCGCTTCACCTCGCTGGACGAACTCTCGAGCGCGCCGGCCGATGTACCGCGTCACCTGCACCTGTCCAACCTGCCCGGACCCACCTTGCCGGATGCGCTCTTCGCCTATCCGGCGCTGCGTTCGCTCAGTCTCTATTACGACGAAGATGCCGATGCCGCGCATGGCGTGCGGGAACTGCCGGAGGCGTTGGCCAGCCTGGCGCAGCTGGAGGAACTGAACATCGTACGTGCCGGCGCCCTGGCGCGGCTGCCGGCCGCGCTCGGCACGCTGCGCGCCTTGCGCCGCTTGCACGTCACCGGAACCGCGATCGAAGCGCTACCGCCGGAGCTGCTGTCGCTGCCGCTGGAGCATTGCGTGCTGGACAACAACGCGCTCGCGCAGCTGCCCGACTCGCGCTTCCCGGCCACGCTCAAGGCGCTCTCGCTCGCACGCAACCAGCTGCAGACCGTGCCGGCGAGCATCGCGGCGCTGCCGGCACTGCGGTCGTTGAATCTCACCGGCAATCCCTTGACCGCGCTGCCGGCTGGATTGGAACGCATCGAGCAGTTGGACCTGGAATTGCCCAAGAAGCACACATTGCTGGACTACCGCTACAAGGGTGCCAATGGCCAGGGCACCATTGCCTTCGACGAAGATGCCTTCTTCGTGCGCAGCGATCCGCTGCTGATGCAGCGCCTTGCGCATGCTTTGGACAGCGACGCGCGATGGGCGCGCTACCGCGATGGAATGCAGGCGCTTGCCTGGCGCGCGGTGGCGCTGGCCACGGATGCGCCGGACGACTACGGAACACGCGGCAACACCCGCTTCGGCGGCCTGCCCGACCTGCCGCCCGGCATGGCCTATCCGCGGCACACCGACGCCGACGGCACTACCCGGCCGATGCTGTTCCTCGCGCAACTGGACTGCGCGCAACTGGCACCGCTGCAGCGCTACCTGCCGCGCAGCGGCGTGCTCTACTTCTTCATCTCCGACCAGGAAGACCTGGTGCCACGGGTGTTCCATTACGACGGGCCAAGCGCCGCGTTGCGCAGCGCCGCGGAGCTGTCAGGCGATGCCATGCAGTTCGAGGACGAGGACGTTTCCATGCCCTATCGGGCGAACGCGGCCAGTTGGATCAGCGTGCCGCACTTCTATTCCGACGACGCCTATTGCCAGGGTGCGGCCGAAGGCCTGGGCGAGTTGGAAGAGGCCTACGAACTGGTGGAATCGCTGCGCGGGCGCCTGGAGGCGCAGTCCGCGGTCCAACCTCTGCATGGCGTGAACAGCCATGTGTTCAAGCAGCACGACACCCCGCTCACCGAAGCCGCCAACCGCTTGCGTGGCCGGCCCGAGGACTTCATGGTGCTGCTGCGCGTCGCCTCGGACCCGAAACCAGGCTTCTGCTTTTGGGACGCGGGCGAGGTGTACTTCGTGATCCATAAGAGCGACCTTGCCAAGCAGGATTTCTCCAACGTCCACTGCGGGCTGGAGAGCAGCTGAGGCCGGTAGAGGTGCAGCGTACTGGAATCAGTACAGCCGTAGGCCCAGGTCCACGATCCTGCCAATGGGGCTGAAAACCAGCGCGCCGCACCGGCCCGGTTCGACGCCCGCATAGGAAGCGCTCTTGACGATGCCGTAGGCAATATTTCCGTAGTGGACCGGCCCGCCACTGTCACCACGGAAGCACGCCAAGTCGTCCCCTACGACCACCTTGTAGGCCCGGGGGTCACAGACCTGTCCGTTGCACTCCTTGCTGCCAAAGCTCGCCGTGCTGCTCGACACGACGCCGCATGTCCACCCGGTCAGCAAGCCCCTGTGGCATACCCGATCCCCAGGTACGGCGGCTGCGGTGGAGAGGATCACCACGCCGCAACTGGAACAGGTGTCCCTCGCGAAGACTTCTCCGAGTGGGCGGTAGCCCAAGACAGGGAAGGAATGCCATGCCAAGTCGTGCGTCGCATCGAAAAGCTGGTCCTCGTACGTCAGCTTCGCAGTGACCTGCGCACCGCTCGCAGCATCCGACCAGTTGCCGTACATGAGGTTCTTGCCACAGTGCGCCGCGGTGACCAAGCCCCACTTGGTGTTGTCCTTGTTCCGCACGATGAAGCCGCCGGTGCACTGGTGCTCGTTGTCCAGATTGAGGATCTGCGAGCCGCCCCGCACATAGGCTGACTGGGTCGTTGCCATGGGCCCACTCTGTGCCGGCAGCGTCGAGCTGGGCGATGGTTCAGGCGCCTCTTGTGGTTCGGACTCCATGGGGCCCGGCAGGAACTTGAACCTGACAGGCACGCCGAGCTGACGACTCAGCGTTGCGTTCTCCGCTTCGTAGGCAGCTTGCTCCTCCGCTGGGACGAAGACGTAAAGCACGATCGCAGCATTCACTTCATCGATACCCGTGCCCTGCAAGCCGGGCACCTGCTCCTGCAGGTGTGCTTGGTTCGATGCCAGGATGGCGCTGATCTCGTCCAGCGTCTTGCCGGACACCAGTGTGAACTTCACCGGGATGGTTCCGTGCGCCGTGGACAACTCATGGATTGCGGGTATCGGCCCCTGCTTGAGGCGCAGAACGAGCTTGAACCCGTCGCGGCTATCGTCCCAGTACGAGGTATCGAGACGGTCGGCGTAGTCCGCTTTGAAAGCCTCGATCTCCGTCCGCGCAAGCACCTGCCTGAGCTCCAGGCGCCGCGAGGCTTCCGCTTCAGCCACGTGATTGTCCTTCGCGTAGCTGCGAGAGATGACGTCCAACTGTTCCAACGGTTTGGCATCCTGGGCCTGGGCGGTACTGGACAGCGCCATTGCGCAGGCTGCGACGAAAGGCCACGTGTGTCTCATCGTTTGGTCCTCCTTGAATGTTGTTCCTGAAGGGCAGTTCCATTTATTTTTCTTGTCGCCGATGCCCGTGTCAAACAACACCGTTCCAGCATTCCAGCTTCCTTTTTCTCTTGACTTCAGGCGCCACCGAGGGCGGTTGGCGTGGGCAACACATTCGTTATTCAAGTGATAACGATAGATCCCTAGAACGTATTTCCATCCGGCTCCGCTCCCGCCAACTGCACCACCGCATTCGCCGGCAGGGTCAGAAGCCCTGCCCCTGCGGTGCGGCACATCCCGACCCGCGGTTGCATGCCGTCTCACGGTGCCCTTGCCCAACGTCCAGGAACGCGCAACCAGTGCGTCGCCTCCTGACCATCAATGCGGTGTAAGCCACGTCCTCATTGATGGCGGCGGCCATCCGTGCGCCTGCGCAGCATCGAGCCTCCCCATCGTAAGGAGACCGACATGACCTCGCGTGCCACGGCCAGCCACACCGCACCCCCTCGCCTCCCCCTGTCCGGCGTGCTGGCCGTGGCACTCCTATGCGGCGCGGCATCGGCCCACGCCGACACCGCCCTCGAACGCGAGCGGCTGGCGGGAGCGCAGCGCCTGCTCGATCAGGCCGACCGGCTCGCCGCCATGGCGGCTCCCGCAGCGGCCTCCGAGCCCTCCCGGTACCACTTCGACTACACGCGCCTGCACGACGACATGCGCCGCATGCAGGCGGGCTTCGCCAGCTACCTGGTTCCGGTGCGCGCGCAGCCGCGCGACCCGTCCGCGCTGGCGGGCCAGTACACGCGCGAGAGCGCGCTGAGCCCGGCGCCGCCGGAGCCGCGGCGATGACCGCGACCGCGGACCAGCTCGCCGCCTTCCAGGCCAACGGCGGCTTCCCGGCTTCGGCGGTCGCCGATGTCGTGTTGGGTTTCGTGTTCGCCGTGCTGCTGCTGTGGGGCGTATGGGCCATGCGCGCCGCCTACGCCGGCTGGGCCGAGCAGCGCCTGTCGCAACGCCAGTTTCTCGCGGTGGTCGTCCGCTTCCTCGCGCTCTACCTCGTGCTGACCTTCCTGCTGCTTTCCCGCTGATCCCGCCTTTCCCGATGACCCCGATGAACCGAGGACCTGCCATGCAAGCACCCACCCTCCCCCGACGTCGCGCCTCGCGTACCGCTCCCATCTTCGCGACGGCCACCCTGCTGGCGACCGCGACACCGGCGTTCGCGGTCGGCCTGCCCACGATGGAAGACCCATCCCGCGGAGCCGGCAAGGGCATCCTGCAGACGCTGCAGAACTACGGCTACGACATCGTGCTGCTCGTCGCGCTGCTCGTCGTAGCCTCCATGTTCGTCGGCGTCTGCTACCACGCCTACACCCGCTATTCGGAAATCCACACCGGCCGTGCCACCTGGGGCCAGTTCGGCCTGACGGTGGCGGTGGGCGCGATGCTGCTGGTCGTGGGCATCTGGCTGCTCACCAAGGCCACGGCCATCCTGTAGCAGCCTGCCCATGGCTCCCCAGGACACGACACGCGACGGCCTCGTCGCCTTCCTCCCGCACCGGCTCAACCGCCAGCCCGTGGTGGTGCGCGGCCTCACCGCCGACGAACTCTGGGTCTGCGCCGGCGCATCCGCCGCCGCCGGCCTGGCCGCGGGGCTGCCGCTGGCGTGGATCACGCACAGCATCGCCATGGTGCCCACGATGATCGTGGCGGGCATCGCCGCGGGCGTCTTCATCGGAGGCGGCATCCTGCGGCGCGCGAAACGCGGCCGGCCGGACACCTGGCTGTACCGCCAGTTGCAGTGGCGGCTGGCCCTGCGCCATCCGCTTTGGGCCGCGCGCCTGGGCGGCCAGGGGCTGGTCACGCGCTCCGGCTGTTGGACCACGCGCCGCACTGCGCCTGTGCGCCGCCCGCGCGGCCTCCGTGGCTTCCACCCACGCCACGCGCATCCCCGGGGCCGGCCATGAGCCGCTTTCGCAACGAGGTGGCGCACCTGCAGGCGCACGTGGCCACCCTGCGCCGGGTGGGCGCCGCACTGTTCGCGCTGGCGGTGCTGCTGGGCATCGGCTGGGCGAATGCGCCGCGCCACCTGACCATCCACGTGCCGCCCGACCTGCGTTCGGGCAGCACGCGCAAGTGGTGGGACGTGCCGCCCGAGAACGTGTATGCCTTCGGCTACTACATCTTCCAGCAGCTCAATCGCTGGCCGACGAATGGCGAGGAGGACTACCCCCGCAACCTCCGCGCCCTGTCCGCCTACCTCACCCCATCCTGCCAAGCGCTGCTGCAGCAGGACTACGAGACCCGCCGCAACAACGGCGAACTGCGCCAGCGCGTGCGCGGCCTCTACGAAATCCCGGGCCGCAGCTACGGCGAAGACCCGACCACGCGCGTCAAGGTGCTGTCCGAGCGCGACTGGATCGTGACGCTCGACGTCGCCGCGGACGAGTACTACGCGGGAGAGCAGGTCAAGCGGGCGCTCGTTCGCTACCCGCTGAAGGTGGTCCGCCTCGACATCGATCCCGAGCGCAACCCCTTCGGCCTGGCCCTCGACTGCTACAGCGGTGCTCCGCAGCGCATCACGCCGCCCGCCGCGGCGCCCGCGACCACCGCGCCGGGCAACCCATCCGCGCCCGCCGCGCCCTTGCCTGGAGGCACGCCATGAACCGACCCATCCCCTTCGCCCTGCGCGCGCTCACACTGGGCGCCATGCTTTGGCTGGGCGTCGCTCCCGCAGCCCAGGCGCTGCAGATCCTGCGCTGGGAACGCATGCCGCTGGCTGTGCCCCTGCGCATCGGGGAAGAGCGCGTGGTCTTCATTGATCGGAACGTGCGCGTGGGCGTGCCCGCCGCCATCGCCGATCGCCTGCGCGTGCAGAGCGCGGGCGGCGCGATCTACCTGCGGGCCAGCGAAGCGATCGAGCCGACCCGGTTGCAGTTGCAGGACGCCGACAGCGGAGCGCTGATCCTGATCGACATCGCGGCCGAAGCGCCGAAGGAAGGCCAGGCCCCGCTGGAGCCCGTGCGGATTGTCGAGGGCGACACTCCGGGCCCGCGCTACGGCGCCCGCGACGGAACTCCGGACAGCGACGCAGGGGCCGATGAGCGCCCCGGCGGCACGCGAGCATCCGGGTCCGCCGAATCGGGAACCCATGCGCGCCACGAGACGCCGGTCGCGGTGGTGCTCACCCGCTATGCCGCGCAGAGCCTCTATGCCCCCTTGCGCGCGGTGGAGCCAGCCATGGGCGTGTCGCAGGCGAACTTGCGCCGCGGCCTGAACCTGGACGCGCTCGCGCCGTCGCTGCCCGTGCGAGCGCAGGCCCTGGCCGCGTGGCGCATGGAAGACCAGTGGGTGACCGCGGTACGCCTGACCAACACCTCGCCGCGCTGGGTAGACCTCGATCCCCGCATGCTGATCGGCGACTTCGTCGCCGCGACCTTCCAGCACCCGGGCCTGGGGCCGGCCGGCGACGCCACGGATACCACGGTGCTCTACCTCGTCACGCGCGGCCGCGGGCTGGGCGACGCGCTGCTGCCGCGCATCAGCCGCATCGACGCCGCCCGGAACCTGCCGCCGCCGGACGCTGATACCGCCGCGGTTCCAGTGGCCACGCCGGCCACCGCGCAGCAGCCCTCGGGAGCCGACCATGAAAAGTAACGGCCTGCTCAAGTGGCTGATGATCCCGGTGATCGCACTGCTGGTCTTCCTCGGCATCCATCTGACCTCCGGCCGCCCGGACAAGTCCGCCGCGGCAGACGGCACCGCGCAGCTCACGCCCGAGGAAATGAAGGCCCTGGGCATCGACGGGGACACCCCGCGCGACACCGTCGCCACCCTGGTCGCGCAGGTCAAGCAACTGCGCGGCGAACTGCAGACCGCCGTCGGCGAAAACAAGAACCAGCGCGCGGAAAACGAGCGCCTGCGCCAGCGCGACAACTCCATCGACCAGCGCATTCAGGCCGCGATCGACGGTGAGCGCAACCGCCAGCGCCAAGAGAACGAACAGGTCGCTGGCGACAAGCAGCAGACCCAGAGCATGCTGCAGGACCTGCAGCACAAGCTGGACCAGTTGGGCGCCAAGGGCGGCTCCGCCGACCTGCCTGTCGGGCTGGGCCTGGAGGAAGGCGACGGCAAGGGTTTCGGCGCCTCCGGCGCTTCTGGCGTGCGGTGGGTGGAACCCGACGACGCGCGGCCCGACGCGGGCAAGAACGCACCGGGCGGCACCGGCAAGGCCGATCGCTTTCCCATGCGCTTCGGTCCCGCCGATGGCGGTGCGGGCGGCGGCTCCGCATCCACCACGCCGGCCGGCAACTCGCCCGCCACCGAGGCCAAGCCCGCCAAGCCCATCTACACCCTGCCCACCAACGCCACCCTGATGGGCTCCGTCGCGATGACGGCCCTCATCGGGCGTGTGCCGATAGACGGCACGGTCAACGACCCCTATCCCTTCAAAGTCCTCATCGGCCCCGACAACCTGACGGCCAACGGCATCGATCTGCCGGAGGTGGCGGGCGCCGTGGTGAGCGGCACCGCCTCGGGCGACTGGACGCTCTCGTGCGTGCGCGGCCAGATCCGCTCGGTCACCTTCGTCTTCCGCGACGGCACGATCCGCACGATCCCGGACGACAAGGCCCAGGGCGGCGCGGGCAGCCGCGGCGGCTCGGGCAACGGCAATGCCGCCGACGGCCAGGGCTCCATCCTGGGCGGCCTTGGCTGGATCAGCGATCCGCACGGCATCCCCTGTGTCAGCGGCGAGCGCCGCAGCAACGCGCAGCAATATCTCGGATCGCAGGCCCTCATCACCGCGGCTGGCGCCGGCGCCGCGTCGCTCATCAAGAGCGACAGCGGCAGCGTGGCGGTGGTCAGCAACGGCAACGGCTCGCTGGGCACCGTGGGCATCTCCGGCAACGAGGCCATGGGCCGCATCCTCGCAGGCGGCGTGCAGGAGATGTCCCAGTGGGTGAACAAGCTCTACGGGCAGGCCTTCGCCGCGGTGTACGTGCCGCCCGGCGCCCAGGTCGCCGTCCACCTCGAACAACCCCTGCAGATCGACTACGAAGCCCAGGGCCGCAAGGTCCGCCACACCACTGGAGGAACCCATGCGAACGACATGGACTGAGCGTCGCGGGGCGCTGCGCAGCCTGCTCGCCACCATCGCCCTGCTGCTGTCGGGCTGCGCGACGCACAAGGACGACCTGCTGTCGCATGGCGATCGCACGATGCGCGACATCTGGGACCAGGAGACCGGCGGCGCCGGCGTGCCCGGTGCGCAGGTCGGCGGCGCGGCGGCACGCCAACTGATGGACGCGCGCCAGGTCCTGCGCCGCCCCCTGACGGCAGCCGACGTCCAGGCCATCCCCGCCGACAACGCGGCATACACCCGGACAGCGCAGAACGAGATCTACCGCCAGTTCCGCCGGCTGCCCAATCCCGATCTGGTGATGTACGTCTTCCCCCACCTCGCCGGGACCGATCCCGTCCCCGTGCCGGGCTACAGCACGGTGTTCCCGCTGTACCAGCGAATTCAGTACGCCATGCCCGGCGAGCGCGTGGAGGACTACTGATGCCGCGGCGGCCGCGCTGGCGCTGGTCCGAACGCGCCGCAGGCGCGCTGCATCGGCTGCGCAGCGGTGTGGCGGCGATGGGTTCGGTCGCCGCGGAACCGCCGGATGCCTGGGACGAACACGTCGCCCGGCTCGCGGAGAACGGCATTCCGGCACCCGGCACGCACGCGCGCCCGCCGGGCCGGCCGCGTGCCACCGAAGACGACGAGCGTGCCCTCTACGGCGTGTCGCCCTCCTTCGTGGACATGCTGCCCTGGGCCGAGTACCTGCCGGAGTCGCGGTGCATGCTGCTGGATGACGGGGTGTCCGTCGCGGCATTCTTCGAGCTCGTGCCCATTGGCACGGAAGGCCGCGAGATGGCGTGGCTGTGGCAGGCGCGCGATGCGCTGGAGAATGCGCTGCAGGACGCCTTCGACGAACTGGACGATCACCCATGGGTGGTGCAGCTCTACGCCCAGGACGAGGCCAGTTGGGACCGCTACCTGCGCGGCTTGGACGCCTACGTGCAGCCACGAGCGCGGGACACCGCGTTCACGGCCTTCTACCAACGCTTCTTCGCCCACCACCTGCGCGCCATCGCCAAGCCCGGCGGCCTGTTCGAGGACACGGCCGTGACGCGCCTGCCCTGGCGCGGCCAGGCCCGGAGGGTGCGCATGGTGGTCTATCGGCGGATCGGCGACACCGCCAGCCACCGCCGCGGCCTGTCGCCCGAGCAGGCGCTCGCCACCATCTGCGACCGGCTGCAGGGCGGCCTGGCCAATGCCGGCGTGAGAGCGGAACGTCTGGGCGCAGCGAACATCCACGCATGGCTGCTGCGCTGGTTCAATCCCCGGCCGAAGCTGCTCGGCGATACCGCGGTGGACCGGGAACGCTTCTACGACCTGACGCGTTATCCCGAAGAAGCCGACGAAAGCGACATCGAACTCGCCAGCGGCACCGACTTCGCCCAGCGGCTGTTTTTCGGCCCGCCGCGCTCCGACCTGGACAACGGCATGTGGTGGTTCGACGGCATGCCCCACCGTGCGGTGGTGATGGACCGCCTGCGCAACGCGCCGGGCACGGGCCACCTCACCGGCGAAACTCGCAAGGGCGATGCGATCAACGCGCTGTTCGACCAGATGCCGGAGGACACGGTGATGTGCCTCACCCTGGTCGCCACGCCGCAGGACGTGCTCGAATCCCACTTGAACCACCTCGCGCGCAAGGCCGTGGGTGAGACGCTGGCCTCCGAGCAGACGCGCCGCGACGTGCAGGAGGCGCGTGGCCTCATCGGCAGCGCGCACAAGCTGTACCGGGGCGCCCTCGCCTTCTACCTGCGCGGGCGGGATCTCGCGCAGCTGGACGAACGCGGCGTGCAGCTTGCCAACGTGATGCTGGGCGCCGGCCTGCAGCCGGTGCGCGAGGACGACGAGGTCGCCCCCCTCAACACCTACCTGCGATGGCTGCCCTGCGTGTTCGACCCGGCGAAGGACACACGGCAGTGGTACACGCAGCTCATGTTCGTGCAGCACGCGGCCAACCTCGCGCCCGTCTGGGGGCGCAGCCGAGGCACGGGCCACCCCGGCATCACGCTGTTCAACCGCGGCGGCGACACGATCACCTTCGATCCGCTCAACCGGCTGGACCGGCAGATGAACGCCCATCTGTTCCTGTTCGGGCCCACCGGATCGGGCAAGAGCGCCACCCTCAACAACCTGCTCAACCAGGTGACGGCGATGTACCGCCCTCGCCTCTTCATCGTCGAGGCCGGCAATTCCTTTGGGCTGTTCGGCGACTTCGCCGCCCGCCTCGGTCTCACCGTGAACCGCGTGCGGCTCGCCCCGGGCGCGGGCGTGAGCCTCGCGCCGTTCGCCGATGCGCGTCGCCTGGTGGACACACCCAGCCAGGTCCGCACACTCGACGCCGACGCGCTCGATGAAGGGCCAGATGCCGGCGGCACCGCTTCCGACGGGGACGAGCAGCGCGACGTGCTCGGCGAACTGGAGATCACCGCCCGCCTCATGATTACCGGCGGCGAGGACAAGGAAGAGGCGCGCATGACGCGCGCCGACCGCAGCCTGATCCGCCAGTGCATCCTCGATGCCGCCCGCCGCTGCACGGCCGCGGGCCGCACCGTGCTGGCGCGGGACGTGCGCGACGCGCTGCGCGAACGGGCCGGCGACGCCAACCTGCCCGACATGCGCCGTGCCCGGCTGCTGGAGATGGCGGACGCCATGGACATGTTCTGCCAGGGCGCGGACGGTGAGATGTTCGACCGTGCCGGCACGCCCTGGCCCGAGGCCGACATCACCATCGTGGACCTCGCCACCTATGCGCGCGAGGGCTACAACGCGCAGCTCTCGGTGGCGTACATCTCGCTCATCAACACCGTCAACAACATCGCGGAGCGCGACCAGTTCCTCGGCCGGCCCATCATCAACGTCACCGACGAGGGCCACATCATCACCAAGAACCCGCTGCTCGCGCCCTACATCGTCAAGATCACGAAGATGTGGCGCAAGCTCGGCGCCTGGTTCTGGTTGGCGACCCAGAACCTCGACGATCTGCCGAAGGCTGCCGAGCCCATGCTCAACATGATCGAGTGGTGGATCTGCCTCTCCATGCCGCCGGACGAAGTGGAGAAGATCGCCCGATTCCGTGAACTCAACCCGGCGCAGAAGGCCCTGATGCTGTCGGCGCGCAAGGAAGCGGGAAAGTTCACCGAGGGCGTCATCCTCTCCAAGTCCATGGAACTCCTCTTTCGCGCCGTGCCGCCCAGCCTGTACCTGGCCATGGCCATGACCGAACCCGAAGAGAAGGCCGAGCGCTTCGCGCTGATGCAGCAGCACGGCATCAACGAGCTGGACGCCGCCATCCTGGTCGCCGAGCGCATCGATCGCGCACGCGGTATCGAGCCGCTGCCGCACCACTGAAACGGAGGCCACCCATGCGACCCACCATCACCCGACTCCTGCGCTGCCGCACGGCGCTTTCCCTCGTCGAGTGGCCGATCGCCGCCGCGGCCATTCTGCTGGCCGCTGCGCTCGCGATCGCGATCTGGCCGGAACATCCGCAGGTGGAGTATTCCGAAGCTCAGCCAGCCCAGACCGCGCCGCCCCTGCCGCCAGGGCCGCCCTGGACACACGGCCGCTCCGATGCGCGTTTCACGATCACCGTCTATGCGGACTTCGAGTGTCCGTACTGCCGGGACTACGTTCCCCAGCTCGTGCGCTGGGTCGCGGCGACGCCCGACGTCAGCCTGCAGTGGCATCACCTCCCGCTCCAGGCGCATGATCCGGCGGCCAGCCAGGAGGCTCGGCTCGCCGAATGCGCCGGCAACGAGCGCGGCCATGCAGGTTTCTGGCACGCGGTGGACTGGATCTACGCGCACACGCTCGCCGAGGGCCGCGGCGTGCCGAACGGCGACCGCTACCCGGACATGACGCCCAGCATGCAGACCTGCCTGACCGGCGAAAAGGCGGAGGCCACCGTCAGCCAGCAGGCCCGTCAAGCCGCCGACGAAGGCGTTACCGGGACGCCGACGCTGCGGCTGCGGGACCACACCAGTGGCAAAGAAATGCGCCTCAGCGGAGCGGTGCCGGCCGATGCGCTGATGTCTGCGCTGGACTTGCTGGCATCGCCTGTTCCGCCCCAGCGATGACCGCCAGCGGACAATCATCTGAAGCACGACCCGCCTTGGTCCGCCGCGCACGACGAGGCGCTGCTTCGGGAGGATGCGCAAGCCATTCCCGGCGTTGCTCGAAGGCCAGTCGCCGAGCTTCCATCTCTCCGTGCTTGTCCACCGCGAACTGCTTGCGCCGAACGCCGCCCGTCGGCACATCGCATTCGGCTACCCAGTAGTCGCGGCAGACCTGGGTACCGTCGCGGAGCGCCCATTTGAGCTCCATGCGATACACCCGCTTTTCTGGCGATGGCTTCCGCCTGGATGCCTAGCCCGGCCGCTTGCCGCACTTGGGCATCGCGGGCGCGACGACGTCGGATGGCGCCTGCCCGTCCTGCACCGCGTCCGGGTGATGCACGAACCAGCCTTCAAGCAACTTGAGCAACTCAAGGCGGGCTTTGATCGCCCGTTCCCGCGCCTGTTCCTCGCCGTACTTCGCCACGGCAAATGTCCGCCTGCGCGTCTTTCCATTCGGAAGCGACACCAGCGCACACCAACGCGCAAAGCCGTTGTACTCCCTGCGCGATACGCCAGGGACACCGGAAGTGTTGTTGGTGCGGACGATCGACGCGAAGTCGCGCAGGCTCATGGCCGGGCGGTGCTGGAGCAACTCGTCGCGGTAGGCGATCGCCGCGGCTTTGGCCTTCTCCGAGTCACCGTAGACGGCTACCCGAAACTCCTTGTCGAAGTGCTCTCCGCGGCGCGTGATGGATACGGACCAGCGCAACAGCCGTCCGCCCTCGTAGCGAGGAGTCAGCCCATAGATCTTGTCGGAAGGCGCGGTATCGACCATGGCAGTGCGAAAAGAGACGCTGGCCGAGCGCTCAGAATTTCCTGGAAACCGGCTCGGAGCATTCGGAGATCGCCACCTTGCATTCGCCTTTTACCAGTTCCGCGCACCTGGCCTTGCCAAGGCGCACGGCCTCCTCCGCCGTTGCTGCCGTGGTGAATGCAGCACCGATGGCCTGCGCGGGATGGACCAGCGCGACGCACTGGTTCTGGTAGACGAACTCCACCTTGCAATCCCACATCCCGGCGCTCCTGCAGTTCTCCAATGCCATTTTTCGGGCAGCGTCCTCGGACAATTGGCGCGAACTCACACCACCGATGCCGCTGGGCGAGGTGGCGATGACGCCCCACGTCTTGATCCATTCGCCAGTCGGCCGAGGGGATGCCTCTTCACCGCCGTCGGAACTCGGGCTGCAACGCGCGCTGCCGGCGGCGACGCCGGAAAGGCATGCCGTCTGGGCCACGGCTCCGCAACAGATCATCATCCAAGCGGCCAGAAAGCCGAGCAGTTTCGTGTAGCTCATGGAGACAATTCGTTGAGATTTGGAGATGCCGGCTCGCGCCGGCTGTGGATGCACGCCACCTCGGCGCGCTCCATCGTTTCTCCGGAGGGATTCAGGCCGCGACGGAGCTCCCTGCAGCTTTGTGCGCTGGAAGCCAGGAGGCTCCCACCCACTCCCCGGTGCGCACCAGGGTCATGGCCTTGAGCGTCTTGGCCGCCCCCCCGAACGTGCAGTTCACAGCCCAGGCCTGGCCGTCGAAACCAGGCACAACGAAGCAAGCCATCTCGGGCAAGGCCAGAACGGCCTCATCGTCCTTTTGCGCCAGCAGCGCCGCCACGTCACTCGAGGTGGCGGTGGCGACGTCCAGCCCGCGCGGCCACTCACCCGTCCAGGGATTCGCCGGACGGGACAACGGACTGTGGAAGGTCAGTGCATGCAGACCCCAAAGCTGCTCGTGGTCCGGCAAGCGGGGATCCATGCATTGCAGCATGAGATCCAGACCGAGGCGTTCCACGCTGACGTGATACGGATCCGGGCCGTGCCCCCGGCGCAGATCCGTGACAGGTGGCTGGAGCGACATCAAGGCCCTTTGCAAGGGTTCCTGACGACTATAGCGCCCAAGGTTCCGCAGCAGCATGTCGGGTAAGGGATCGAATCGGGCAGGCATAGCGCGAGCTTCCGGAATGGTCAGGACGATCAGCGATCCGAGCGCAAAAACGCCAGGTACTTGGGATCCTCGTCCGAAAACAACTCATCGCCTTCCTGCATGTGGGCTTGCGCCAGCATCTGCTTGGCCTGAGCGGTCTCACCCAACTCGAAGGCCGACTGGCCCACCCGCAGCAAGAGGTAAGGGTTCCCCTCACCGCCGGGTCCACTCATGGCGTCAAGGAACGAGATACGCGCCATCTTGAAGTCGGAGAGGTTGAAATACGCCTCGCCCAGCGAGCCGTTCAGCCAGGTCCACGCCTCCCATTCGTGCTGAGGTGCGGGCAACAGGTCGAGCGCCCGCTGCAGCGGCTCGATCGCAGCTGAAGGCCTGTCGCTCTCCAATGCCTCGTTGGCCTTTTCCGCCAGCGCAGTCACCTGTTCGTAGATGTCGTCGGGCAACCCCGGACCGCTATCGTCTTCGAGATCGTTGCTCGCCATCATTTACTCGCGTTTTTGATTTCGTCCAATGCGAACTTCAAGTACTTCGGATCTTCACTGGCATAACCTCTCCTGCCGCCCATCTCATATGCCTTGATGAGATTTTGTGCTGCCAGTTCGTGCCTGCCGGATTCGTAATATATCTTGCCAAGCAGAAGGTATGGCTTGGGATCGCCCGGGAGAGGATCGCATTTGAAGAGCTCTTTCACCCAATTCTCGGCAGCGGAAAAATCTTTCCTTTCGATATAAAAGCCAGCAATCGTCTTTATCACACTTTCAGACGAATCCCAGGAATGCTTGGGTTCCGGAAATGCATCCCAGCTAGCCAGAAGCTGGGCTTCCGCAGAAGCATAGTCTCCTGAAGCCTTGGCATCCCTATATACCTTCCCGTTCTGAACCAGCTTTTCCATCACTGCGGGGGGAAGGGGTTGAACATCCATAAAAACTCCTCTATTTCAAAGGGTTTAAATAATTTTCACTCAGTTTGGCACCTGCAGATCGATTCAACGAGAAATGATCCAAAACATAATTATCAGGATTGGTCATAAACGCTCTAACTTCTGGCGATCTTGCGCCGTAATATCGACCTTCTTGATTCCAATAAGTGACTGCATCCTTTGGATAATGCGCCATATCAGCCTCATCCATACTGTACCACTTCTTGTTCGACGCCTGGAATTCCTTTTCTCCCGTGAGGGGGTTTTCCCGAATCTTCCCCTCCTTCTCCATCCTTGCAATAACGTCTTTGCCGGTCTTCGTACCCTTACCTGGCGTCTTACCCAGGAACAGCTCGCGCAGGCTGCGGGCTTTGATCTTTACACCATTCGCCTTCCGGGTCGAAAACTCTTTGACCGATTTCCCCTTCTGGGTGAGGACCCTGTATTCCTCCACGGGCACTCCCGCCGCCTCGGCCGCTTCCGCCGCCTTAGAAGCTTCACCCGGTTTGGCAACAGTCCCAAGCTCATCGCCCACCTTGGCGCCGGCTCCGGCGCCTTCAGCCGCTTTCCCACCCGCTGCCGCGCCTTCGGCCGCCTTCCCGCCGGCTGCCAGGCCTTCGCCGGCCTTGCTACCCGCACTCATTGCATCCGCCGCCTTCACGCCGGCGCTCGCAGCTTCCACCGCTTTCGCACCCTGTGCCAGCTTTGCGACATCGCCGACGACCAGCACCAGGCTTCCTATCTCCAGGCCGGCCCGCGTCACCGCCTCGACGTAGTTGCCCTTTTCCCACGCGTCCGTCACCGGCTTTGTCAGCTCGTGGCCCGCCGCCTTTGCGGCCTGCTTGAGCGTTTCCAGACAGACGTTGCCCAGCCGGATCTGCTCCATAAGAATCTGCGCATCCAGATTGCTATGAAGGGCGCCGGCGATGTTGCCTTTTTTAACGACCGTGTAGGCAAGCTGCCCCAGCCCAAGGCCAATGTCCTTGACGAAGCCCAGCGCTCCCCGCGCCACCTGACCGCCATAGTGACCCGCCGTGGACCATCCGCCCTCGTCCTTCATGTCGATCGAGGCGATCGTCTCGTCCGCTGACTTACTCCAGTCGCCAAACCGGATGTACTCATCCAGCTGATCTGGATTCATGAAGCTGAGCTTCTCTTTGAGCTTCTGCAGTTTCTCCAACTCAGGGGACGTCTTTGGCGGGTCATTGCAAGGCAACTTCCCGTTCTTGACCACACCCGCAGGTGCGCTCTGCTCCGTGACCAGTTTGCCCACGGTGTTCGGCCCGCCGGGGCCGACATTCATCTGCACGACTGTGTCGTGTCGCGCGCAGATCAGCCCATTGACCTTTACGCTGGTGTTATCGCCGATCAGCCGTACATGCCCAGGCTGCTGTGAAGTCTGGGACACCACACCCATGCCCGCATTGGCATCTGTGCCGCGAACCCAGTCGGTCAACCGGTACACCGGCATGCCCCGTGCGTATACGTTCGGGGAATACTTCAACTTGTTCGACAGGCTCCTGAAACTGTCGAACGGGACGGTAGTGCTGCCGACCTTGCATACATCCGGTGTTGTGCAGACCGCAATCCACTTCGCGGTAGCTTCGGCGATGTGCTTTCTAGCCACGGCCCACCTCCGTCGAAGTCCGCTGGCGGTGGACATGGACAGGCTGTTCGGCACCACGCTGCGCCGGCCCGGCGGGAATACCAGCCAACATGACCTTGCGCAGCCCCCATTCCTTCGGCACTGCACGGCGCCACACCAATTGCAGCGACAGCTTGTCGAGATCGATGGTCACGGTGTCCAGCCGTAGCGGAACGGGCTGTGTCAGCCCGTCCTCGTCCGTGAGCAAGCTCAGGATGTCGATACCCGGAAGTTGGGTGTCGATACGGCCGGTGGGGTCGCAGCCGATCAGAGTGATGGGCTCGTCTCCCTTCAGCCAGCTGGGTGCAATCAGGTCAGGCTGCGCGGACTGGTAGAACGCGAAATCGAAATCCGGCGGCAGGTACGGGAAGTGCTCCGCGTGCCATGCGTCGTCATAGGTGCCGGCATGCCGGGCACGCTGCGGGTTCCAGCGAGGCACAGGGCCGAAGCAAACCGGCGTGAGCCGCTCGCGGATGTCGCGCAATGGCTTTTGCACATCCTCGATCTGGGGTGCCAGGTAGAACTGGGCACGGTCCAGATCCTCATCGCCCACATAGCCCCGGCCCACCGGATTGGGCTGGTAGGTATCGAAGGCCTGGGCATCGTGGATGTCGTCGGTGGCCGGCCCGCGGTAGCGCGCCCGGCGTACCGCGCCGCCATACGCCATCCCGGCGTGCAGGGGCACGGCAGTCGTCGGCTCGGGCTTCGTCAGGTGCCAGCCGCGCAGCGGCGTCCAGTGCCACGCACGCAGGCCGGTGACCTGCGCGGTCTTGGTGATGGGGCCGATGCGCACGCCGATGGGCCAGTGCGTCGCGGGCTTGCCGTCCAGGGGCCGGGCGTGGCCGAGCACGTGCACGTCCGTGCGCTGCTTGCCGACGACGAGGTGGGTTTCCTCCAGGAACGGCGTGCTCTCGGGCGCGCCGACGTAGCGGTCCACGCACTGGATGGGCATTTGCTCATCCATGGCCAGCACGGGCTGTCCGTGGGCGAGGGTGAAGCTGCCCGCGACGATGACGACATCGAAGAAGCGGCCTTTGGTGGTCGCTTTCTCGATGACCATGTGCGGGAACGGGCTGTGGTTTTCGACGTCCATGCCAGTCCAGGGCGAATCAGTTCAGGTGGATGTCTTCGCCCTGGATCACCACGTTGTCGCCATCGGCCGTGATCTGGATGAGCTTGCCGTTGACGCTGACCGTGCCGTCGTCCTTCATCTCCAGCACGGACTTGCCCACCTTGAGGGTGATGCTGGTTTCGTCCATGACCAGGCTGGAGCCGCTCTTTCCTCCTGAGCCACCGGAGGGTGCGGTGATGTTCTTGGAGACCGCGCCGGCCGCCGCGCTTCCACCGCCCCCACCCACGGTGAGCGCATATTTCTTGCCCGCCGTGTGGGTGTGCTCCATCCCGATGGTGTCGCTACGGTTCATGCCCACGTTGGTCATCATCGTGATGCCCACGTTGAGGTTGTAGGCCACGCCGACGTTGGCCATCTTGAAAACGCCCGTGGTCTGGATGCAGCCCACGCCGATGGTTTCGGTCTTCAGCAGGCCCACCGTGGTGGTCCAGTTTTTCGAGATGGAATCGGTCTCGCTGCGGCCGACCGTCTTGCTGCGGTTCTTGCCGATACGGATGTCTTCATTGATGCCGACCGTCTCATCCCGGTTGTCACCGATCGAGATCGTCTCGTTGTGGTCCACCCGTTCCTTGCGGTTGGAATGGATGGTGATGGTCTCGTCGCCATCCACTTCCTCGGTGCGCCAGCCATGCACCGTGATCTTTTCATTGCGGTCCACCGTTTCCGTGCGGTCCCGGTGGATGGTGTTCGTCTCGTCCCGGTCGATCGTCTTGCGCCGGTCATTGCCCACCCACTTGTCCTCGTCGTTCTCGACCTCGGTAAGCTGGTCCTTCTGCGCATGCAGCCACAGCTGCTCCGCGCCCTTCTTGTCCTCGAAGCGGATCGCGTTGGCGTCACCCGCACCGTTCTTCATGCCGTCGCCGAAGGCCCCGCCCTTGCTCGACTGCGTCTTGATGCCCGACTGCGTCGCATTGCCCGGCAACGCCCACGGCGGCATGTTGGCGGCGTTATAGACGCAGCCCACGACCAGGGGATAGTCGGGGTCACCGTTCAGAAAATCGACCACCACTTCGTGCCCAATGCGCGGGATCGAGATCGCCCCGAAGCCCGAGCCTGCCCAGCTCGTGGCCACCCGCACCCAGCAGCTGGAGTTCTCGTCCATCGCCCCCAGCCGGTCCCAGTGGAACTGCACCTTGATGCGGCCGTATTCGTCGGTCCAGATTTCTTCCCCGGCCGGGCCGACCACGACGGCGGTCTGCGGGCCGGTGGTTCTGGGCCTTTGCGTCTTGCGCGCGGGCGTGTACGGAAGGCTCGTGGGCTGGGCCGTGAGGCTGAATTTCTGGAAGGAGCCCTGCTCCTCGTTGTGCTTGAGCGCCTCGCCCGGCTTGGCGCTGTTGAAGGAAGAGCTGCGCGGGTTCTCGTGCAGGTGGTAGGTGACGCCGGTGATGAGGTACTGCCGGTTCTGGTCCCCGCGTGGGTAGTTCTCCAGGGTGAAGGTGTAGCCCGTCGCGAGGCTGCGGTGGCGGGATTCGCCCCTGACGGTGCTGTGGCCCGTCAGCCCTTCCTGCAAGCGGACGCGGGCGTATTGCTCGCCGTCGCCGTGCTGCACGTAGCCGCCCGGCCATTCGTAGATCTCGTACGCGTCGTGCGCGTGCCCCGGGGGCTGCTGGCGCATGTTGGAGAGATCCGACCTCGGCTTCTTGAAGTCATAGTCGTCGTTGTAGTACCGCCCGGGCTTGATCTCCTCGCCCAATGTCCAGGCGTGGATGTTCTCGCGGTCGGCCGTGGCCGATTTCTCGGGCGGGTAGAACGGGATCACGGCCGCGCCCGGCAGGGGCTCATGCCCGGCCACGATGTCGTCGGCGATCACCAGGGTGTGCTGGCCGCTCGCGTGCTGGAAGTAGTAGTACGCCCCTTCATGCTCCAGCAACCGGGAGACGAAGTCGAAGTCGCTCTCGCCGTACTGCACGCAGTAGTCCCAGGCGCGGTACGCGCGCGTGAGCTTGAGTTGCAGAGGGTAGCCATACCGGCCCAGCACCTCCTGCACGATCTGCGGGACGGTCTTGAACTGGAAGATGCGGAAATCCTGCCGCCGCGTGGCCACCCAGAGCCAGGGCTGCAGGCGCAGGTGGTAGGAGTAGAGGCGATGGTCCTGGCCCTGCATGCCGAAGCGCGTGACCAGGCCGTCCAGGTACCGCTTGCCGCCGCCTTCGGTCTCGATCTCCACCGTCGCCGTCTTGCCCAGCAGCGCCTTGGGATCGATGTCGCGCCCCTCCGAGAGCAGGTCGACGTCGAAGGAATAAAGCGATGAGAGCGCTTCCTCACCCCGCAGTTGTCGAAACTGCAGGGCCTCTCCCAAGGCCGTTTTGATGGTGACGCGGCGGGTCATTTATTGAGGCATCGACAAAAAGCCATGCCACCTTGTGTCAAAACGGGCGCGATCTTAGTCCGCGCATGGCCGAGCCGAACATCCCACGCCCAGTTTGTTTTGTTTCAGATCGTTAACCGTTATGCACCGCATGAAATTTGACATGATGTCGATGAAGCCTGCAGACCCGTTGCTGAGCGTTGGACTCGACAAAAGGGGAGCAAGACGTGCGGTTTCGCTTGCGGCAGATGGAAGTATTTCGGGCGGTCATGCAGGCCGGGTCAGTGAAAGGGGCTGCGAAGCTTCTCTCGATGTCGCAGCCGGCAGTGAGCCGAGGAATTGCCCATACGGAGCAATGCCTTGGATACCCATTGTTCGATCGCGTCGGTGGTCGCCTATGCCCCACCGAGGAGGCGAAGGCCCTGATCGCCGAGGTGGAGTCGTGCTACCTCCATGCGCTTCAAGTCAACGATCTGGCGGCGAGTCTCCGCAATGGTTCTGCCGGCTCCCTGAACATCTGCTCCAGCGCTTGCCTCGCTCGCGGGCTGACTGCAAAAGCCGTCGCACGTTTCCTGGCACGCCACCCGAAGGTGCAAGTGCAACTGCGGGTATGCACGCTTGCAGACATGCCTCGCGTCCTTCTGAGCAATCAGGCCGACTTGGCCGTCGCGGTTCTCCCTCTGGAACACGTCAATCTGGAGGTCGAGGTGGTGAGCTCTGGGCGAATAGTGTGTGTCATGCCGCATAACCATCCTCTCTCCTCTCAAGAGCGCATCAGCTTGCGGGACCTCGCCGGGTTCCCAGTCATTGCTCCACATCCGAGCAATCCGGGCGGCCAATTGATCGAAACCGCATTGGAAAAGCGTGGGCTATCGTTGAACGTATGCGTCCATATCTGGCAAATGGACGTCGCCTACGGACTTGTCGCAGCAGGCGTCGGGGTGGCACTGCTGGATGAATTCACGCTGCAGGCCCAGGAGCACCAACATCTGCGCTCGATGCCAATTACCGAAGACATATGTCTGACCCCGGCTGTTGTGCGCTCTTCGCTCGGGGTCGCAAGACCGTATGTAGCGCCGTTTATCAGCGCTTTGAAAGAGCAGGCTGCAGAGGATCGTGCGGCTGCAGATGTGTCTAGATGCCGACAGCCAAACACCGTGTTATGGCGGCCATAACTTATTACCTGAGCGCATAGGCGATGGGGGATCAATTACCCAAGATGCATCCCCCACGGCAGATTGCGCAATCGTCATATTCCGATAGCCGGCATAGCATCTCGACCGTGAACTGCTCATGCGATTTCGCTGCGTGGCTGGCTGCTTTCTCCCCAACAAACGCCCGGTCCGCCGACGCGGCCTGTTGACCCTTGCACCCGCCAGTCGAGCGCATTTGAGCAAACCGCACGCACCTGCCGCTGTGCGTGGAAGAAGCAATCCATCTCGGGAGGAAACCATGAAAAAGACCATCATCGCATCGCTCGTTGCCGTCCCGCTGCTGGCTGCAGCCCACCCCGACAAGCCAATCCACCTGGTCGTGCCGATGCCCGCAGGGAGCACTTCCGACCTAGTCGCCCGAACATTGGCCGAGTCGATGGGGGCACGACTCAAGCAGTCGATCGTCGTGGACAACCAGCCCGGCGGCAACGCCGTGGTCGGCACCATGGCTGTAGTACGGGCCGCGCCTGACGGCTACACCCTGCTATTGGTTGGGGTCACGAACGGGGCGAGCAATCTGGCGGTGATGAAGGTGCTGCCCTACGACCCGCGCAAGGACCTCGCGCCGATTTCCTTGGTCGCAGAACTGCCTTTCCTGCTGGTTTCCCGCAAGTCTCTGCCCGTCCAGAACGTGCAGCAACTGGTCGCCTATGGCAAAGCGCACCCGGACAAGCTGTCGTATGGATACGGATCAGGAAGCAGCCAACTGAAAGCAGCGCGGTTCGTATCGCTGGCAGGCTTCACTGCCACGGCCGTGGGGTACAAAGGCAACAACCTGGCCGTGACAGACCTGATCGGCGGCACGAACGATTTCGTCATCGCCGATGTCCTCAATAGCTTGCAGGCGGTGCGGGCCGGGCGCGTCAACGCATTGGGCGTGACGACGGCACATCGAACCTCGCTGGCACCGGACATTCCAACCCTTGCAGAGCAGGGAATCAAGGATTACGACCTCTCCAGCTGGATCGGCTTGGCGGCTCCGGCGCACACCCCTCCCGAAATCGTAAAGCAGCTGAGCGACACGTTGCGCGAGGTGCTTGCAGATCCCACAGTGCAGCAACGCTTCGCCACAGCAGGCCTCACCACTCTGCCCTCCTCGCCGCAGGAGTTCGGCCGCTTTCTCGCGGACGAGATCGCCAAGTGGGGCGCGGTCGCGCGCGATGCCGGCATCCATCCGCAGTGAGACGCGCCGGCAAGCCGATGCTCCACTTCCACTTGATCAGACTGGCCATCTCGTCGTTGCCCCATGAAGCCGGCCCAAAGCGCTGCGCTTCTGTCGTCAAGGGATTGAGCACGGCCTGACAGCGACGCCGCCAGCTATCGCTGGCACCGATGCTGATTCCGCAGCTGAGGCGGCGGACCATCACACTCTTCGTTGATCGCATGCCCGTTAGGGGCACGGCGGGCGCGCGCCTGCCGATAAGCCGGCCATGCCCGTAACGGCAACCGGAAGGAGACACCCACCATGCATCCCCATTCCAACGTACATGACGCTCTCGCCGCGGCCTTGGCGCCGCTTGCCAAGCCCGGCAGCTTCAAGGACCCGGTGGTGCGCGGCCATGTGATGCACGTGGCGAAAGCGCTGGCGGCGGTGCGCTGCGCATTGGACGGCAGCGCGCATACGGCGGCCATCGCGCGCCTGCGTGCATTGGGCGTCACCGGTGCGCTGCTTGCCCGTGTTGCCGACCGGCTGCCCCGCGGTCCGCTGCAGGGCCTTATGACGAACAATGTCCGTGCCTCGGCAACTTGGGCGGGCAGCATGCTGGAGTACGGCTGGCGTGGATTGTCACCCACATCCCAAGTGGCGTGGGGGCTGGGCTTCGACTCCGCGAATTTCAGCGAGGCCGCGGAAAACCCCACCTTACACTGGATCGCGAGTGGAACCGTGCCGCTGTACCTGACGCAGTCGTGGCAGGTTCTGGGCGGGGTGGTCGATGCCGCATTGTTGCGTGGGCTGGGCGATCTGGCGCGCAGCGTGTGCGAGCAACCTGATGTGCGCTGCACCGTCTTTGCCGGCAGCTATCGGGATACCGTCCAGCAGTTGGAGTGCATGGCCGAGACCTTGCTTGCTATCGACCTGCGGATGCAGGAATGCGCCTGGATGCTGGCACAGCTGTCAGAGCGGTTGGATCCGCTGGCTGGCCGTGTGCTGTCCGCACTGGACGCGCGGTACAGCGGCGCGGGAGGCCTGCCGGTGGAGTACATCTACGCGGAGTTCGACCAGGTCCAGCAGCACAATCTGACGTCGTGGTGCGCTGCGCAGTTTCGGCTCCTTCAGGTGCGGCTGCTGGATGACGCCGGCGGGCTGACGACCGAAGGCAGCGCTGCTGTAGTGAACGCTCGCCGGCTACTCCTGGGTCGTCCTTCCCCCGTTACGCCACATCCCATGGCCATTGCCTAAACGGATCACCGCTAGACCCGGATTCTGCATGGGCGCCTGCCCTCCGAATGCTCACTATCGACCGCAGGTCGCGGAGGATTTCTCCTCCCTTCCCAGGCAGCCACGATCTTCAAGGCTGCGGCGCGCAGGCGCCGATCGCACCAGTCCGCTCCACATCCGAAACGGCGGACGCCCAGCGCGAAAGCGCTGGTGGATGCACTTCATCGCCAACCCACGGGGTCTCCACCCCGATGGGCGTGTAGCCCCTCTTTGTAAGAAAGTCGGAGGCTACACATGCCGCAACTTGCCACGTCCGAGGTGCTGCAACCCAGCACTACACCCTGCCCGGCACTCACCGTCCAGGAAAGCCGACTGGTCCATCGCGCACTCCACGTGCTGGAGCAGCGCATGTTCCATCGTGAGGCAGCGATCTCGAGCCCGAGGGAGCTTTACGACTACCTGCGGCTCAAGCTCGCCGGCGAGCTCCACGAGGTCTTCGGCGTTGTCTTCCTCGACTGCCAAAATCGAGCCATCGCCTTCGAGGCCCTGTTCCAAGGAACGATCAATCAGGCGGTGGTCTACCCGCGTGTCATCGTCAAGCGAGCGATGGATCTGAACGCCAGTTCGGTCATCCTCGTCCATAACCACCCTTCGGGCACCTCCCAGTGCAGCGATGCTGACCGGGGCCTCACGGAGCGCATCTGCGCTTCGCTGGGCTTGATCGACGTCCGCGTGGTGGACCACGTGATCGTTGGCTCGGGCACGCCCTACTCATTCGCCGAAGCCGGCCTGCTGTGATCCAACGACGCCCCGGCCCCGGGGCGTCCTCTCCCAGCCGAACAACAGGGCAGCGGGCGTTGCTTATTTCCCCTGGCCGCGCCCGGGCACCTGCGTTCGACTTGGAACCCGTGAACACACATCCAGGGTTCCCACGTGCAAGTCCACCGCCTTCCCATGCGCACGAGCCTCGCCCCCCTCGCGAGGGCGACCGCCGGCCTGGCCTTGATGGCCTCCGCGTCGGCCTTCGCCGATGACGTGAGGATCTTCACCGACACGGCCCACCCGGCCACCGCTGTGCCCGGCGCGACCATCATCGAGCTGGATGCACCCGCCCGCCTGGTATCGGAGCTGGGTGGGGGCCTGCCGGTGGATCCGCAGCGTGCGGAAGCCGTCATGCGCCAGCGTCTGGCGAACCCAACGCTCGCCGAAAGGCAGAAGAGGATCGGCCAGGCATTCCAGGCGGTGGCAGACGCGTACTCGCTCGGTGTCGCCAAGCTGCCCGCGGTCGTGGTCGAGGGGCGCTACGTCGTGTATGGCGACGCCGACACACGCCGCGCCCTGGGTCGCATCGCGGCGTACCGGAGGGCCGGGCAGTGATGCGCTCCAAGAGACTGCGCGCCGCGACCTTCGGCGTCCTGTTCGCCGCCACGGTGCCCTCGTATGCACTGGATACCGCGACCATCGTGGCTTCGGCGTTTTCGCCTGACTGCTTCGCGTATCGGGTCTCCGGCATCTGCTACTGGCTGTATTGCACGTGGAGCGGCTGCACGGTGCGCACCTCGGTGAAGGTGCGGCACTACGTTCCTGATGCGGTCGTCTCCAGCTACAGCAACACCGGCGTGAACCCCTGGGTCGAAGTCCGCGCGATGAGCGTGCCCAACCCCTCCGCGCAGGCCGGGGGCGACGGAACCACCAACCAGAGCCACGAGAACAACCTCGCAAAGTTCAAGAACTCGGACGTGATCGGACATCCGGCCGGTGAAGCGTTCTCCGCGTTCGCCAGCGCTTCCGGCTACACCTGCGAGGGCGCAGGCACTCCCTTCATGCCATACCTGCTGAGCACCTTCGACACGCTGGCATGGCGCTACAACGTGCCCGAACTCGCGTACCCCGAGTCGCTCACCCCCGGCATGCGCGAGATCGGATCGCGCCTGTCGGCGGACCTGTGGGGCAACATCTATCCGCGGGGCGGCTTCCTGCACCAGACCGACGACCACTTCAGTGGCGCCGTGGTCGCACAGCGCGCTGGCGATGTGGTGACACGCACTGGCCAGCCGCACGTGTACCAGCCCCTGCTCGCGAGCCCGCGCGCGGGCTACTGGCCCGCCGGCCCGCTGGTCGAGAGCAATGCCGATTCCGGCAAGTGGCAGGAGCTGACGCCCACCCTCTCCGGCCAATGCGCGGTCTTCCCCAACCGTGGCCCCCACTTGCAGGCCCGGCAAGGCGACTACGCCTGGGCGCTCTGGCGCCCGTACAGCTGCTGCCAGCGGCGTGGCCAGGTCTTCATCGGCAGCACCGATTTCTGAGATTTCTGACGGAGAACCCGTGGACGACATGGCACCCCCCCGCACTGCTCCCCGCGCAAGCCTGCGCAGCCTGATCGCCATTGCCGCACTCGCAGCCCTCTGCAGCACGTCCGGTGCGCAGACGCGGATCGACGAGGACGGCATCCGCGCCAGCGGCAACGTGATCGGTAGCGACGTGCTCTACAGCATCGGCGGCGGCCGCGCCGTGTCGATGAGCCCTGCCGGGAACATGCAGAGCATCGGCGTCGGCATGGGCTGGAACAGCAACCTGATCTGCGGGGACATGAGCATCACCACCACGCTGCAGAACCAGCTCAACGGCATCAGCAACGGCTTTCAGTCGATCATGAGCAATGTGATCCAGTCCGCGACGAGCGCGGTCGCATCGCTGCCAGCGCTCATCATCCAGCGTGCCGATCCCGGGCTCTACAACCTGCTGACGAACGGCATCCTGCAGGCCCGGCTGGACTTCGACCGCTCCAAGATGACCTGCCGGGCGATCGCCAGCCGCATGGCGGACATGGCGGGCGGACAGACCGGCTGGGACCAGTTGGCCGAGGGCATGGCCCTCAAGCAGGCGGTATCCAGTACGGACGCGGTATCGGCCATCGAACGCGCCGAGGCCAACAAGGGCAACAACGGCGTTCCCTGGGTCGGCGGCGGCAATGCGGGCGGCTCGGGCCAGTCCTCGATCAAGATCGTGGGGGACGTCACGCGTGCGGGCTACAACCTGTTGAACGGGCGTGGAGCCACCGACACGTCTTCCATCTCCGCGAACGAGTGCAACGGACGCCTGTCGTGCCAGACGTGGAGTTCGCCCCAGGCGGCGGCCACGTGGGCAACGAGGGTGCTGGGCGAGCGGGAGCAACGAACCTGCGAGACCTGTACCAAGACCTCGACGACACCCGGCGTAGGCCTGACGCCGCTGATCCAGGAAGAGTACGAGGCCAAGCTCAAGGCGCTGCAGGAACTCGTCTCCGGGGCCAAGCCGACCACCCCCGCAAACCTGGACGCCGCCGGCAGCGCCTCGCTGCCGCTCACGCGCGGCGTCATCGAAGCGCTGCGCGACGAGCCCGACCAGGATCTGCTGGGCAAGCGCCTGGCGTCGGAGGTCGCGCTCGCCTCGGTGATGGAGAAGGCCCTTCTGCTGCAGCGCACTCTGCTGACGGGCCGCAAGGAGCCCAACGTCGCGGCCAACGAGCTCGCGACGAAAGCGGTGGATCAGGAAAGCGGCGCGCTGGAACAGGAGATCCAGAACCTGAAGACCGAGCTGGAGCTGCGCCGCGAGCTCGCCGGCAACTCCCCGATGACATTGATCCAGCGCTACAGCACGCGCGCCGCCGGCTCGCGCGGCATCTACCAGGGCGACCCCACCAGGGACCGTGTCCAGGAGATTCAGAAGCCCCGGAGCACGCAATGAGCGCCAGCAACGGCGTCAGGCGCGTACAGCACCTGGTCAACGTCTCCGGCGGCAAGGACTCTACCGCGACCTACTTGCTCGCCCTGGAGTCCGGCCGGGACTTTCGTGCTGTCTTCGCAGACACCGGCAACGAGCACGAACTCACCTACGAATTCGTGCAGCAGCTGCTGGAGCGCACGGGCGGCCCCGCGATCGAGTGGGTGAAGGCAGACTTCAGCGCAAGGATGGCGAAGCACAAGGCTTATGTGCTGGAGCGCTGGCCGCAAATGGGCATTTCCGATGCGCTCGTCCGCGAGGCTGCGGAACTGCATGAGCCGACGGGCAACCCCTTCCTCGACCTCTGCATCACCAAAGGACGCTTTCCGTCGAGGATGGCCCAGTTCTGCACCTCCGAGCTGAAAGAACTGCCGATCACCGAACAGGTGGTTCTGCCGATGCTCCGGCGCGGCCCCGTCATCCAGTGGCTCGGGATCCGTGCGGAGGAAAGCCGGCACCGCGCCCTGCAGCCACGCCTCAACCGCCACGAATCCGGCTGCTACCTGTGGCGGCCGATCTTCGACTGGACGCTGCAGCAGGTCTGGAAAAAGCACACCGACCACGGGCTCACCCCCAACCCGCTCTACTCCATGGGCATGGGCCGCGTCGGCTGCATGCCCTGCATCCACACCAGGAAAGCCGAACTCAGGTCGATTGCAGAACGCTTCCCGGAACACGTCGAACGCATCGAGCGCTGGGAACGCGTCGTCGCGGCAGCGAACAAGCGCCATGCCGCGACCTTCTTCCCGGTGCGCAAGGACCCCACCGACGCAGACCGGCCCGGCCAGTACTCGGGCATCCGGCGCGTGGTGCAGTGGTGCCGCACCGCGCGCGGGGGCCGCCAGTACGCGCTGTTCTTCGATGACCAGGCCGGAGCGGGCTGTTCGTCCGACCTGGCGCTATGCGAGCGTGACATCTGACTTGCAGAGGGTGACTTTGATCCTGCGGACCATACTCCGCGCTGCGATCTGGCTGGCACTTCTGGTCGGCGTAGCGGTTGCCGCGAAACTTTGTGGCGTCTGCGTGTTGGATGGCATGGGCGCATGGAGTCTGTGGTCGAAGCAGCATGCTGGCGTATTCTTCGTGTGTCGGATGGCTCTGTATCTAGGTGCCTCCTGGGGTTGGCGACACCTTCTGAAGCGCTGTAACAACCAACCTGCAAGCAAAGAAGAATCCGCACTTCTGCGCCGTCTAGAACTTGCCTCAATCGCGGCGGTGCTGGTTGTTGAAGCCAGCTACGGGCTGCTCCGCTAGGCGACGAACAATGCGGATAGCGCTGCATCCATTTCATGCATGCGCAACGACAACCTTTGAGGCCAACTGGCTACCCCACCAATTCTTTGCTCTCGAAGTCCTTACGCCCGCGATGAACACGTTTTTCGCATTGATGGCTGAATACGGCACGGCGCAGATTCCGGTACAAAAATGCGCGGCGCTGTTCGGCCTTTCAGCTAGGAAGGCCGAGGAGTACGCGCGTCGACAGGAACTTCCGGTACCAGCCTTTCGCGTCGGCTCACAGAAAAGCCCATGGCTAGTGGACGCTCAAAAACTAGCTGAACATCTGGACGCAGCAAAAAAGCAGGCGCAGACCGACTGGGAACGCATGCGCGCCTGATGCATGCCGATGCTGCATCAACGCTCAGGCACGTCTTCCGGACGAAGATGGGTGTAACGCTTTAGAGTTGCCCAACTCTCGTGCAATGTGAATTGCGCCACCTCCTGGATCGAGTAGCCAAGCTCAAAGAGGCGGCTCGTGGCTTCGTGACGCAAATCATGAAAGTGCAGGTCTTCGATCTCCAGCACTTTGCAAGCGCGCGTAAATGCTGCACTCACCGATTTTGGGTTGAACGGGAACACATACGCGGCTTTCTCTCCGTCAGCTATCGGCTGGCGCTTGATGATTTCCATAGCCGCTGCTCTGAGTCGAAACTTTCGACGATTGCCCGTCTTGTGCCTTGGATGCTTCACGTCATCCAGCCAGCCGATGCTCTTGTCCTGATCCACGTCCGCGCGCCGCAGGCGACAAATTTCATCCTCCCGTCGTGAGCTCTCAATCGCGAACCGCATGATCTCCGCCATGGGGATGATGCTCCTGGCGTCCCGCTTCTCGAAGTGTTCGAGCAGCGCCGCTTCCTCAGCGGCCGTAATACGTCGTTCTCGCAGCTTCGCCTTCGAGAGGACGCGAGTACGGAGTAGTTCAATTCGTGCGTTGTCGAGAATTTGCAGAGGTTCGCGAAGGCCACGCGTGGCCGCGGCGTGCAGAAGAACCTGGCGGAACCAGACGAAGTCCCCGAGCACTGTAGCGGGGCCCGCTCCGCCAAGGCGCCGCTCGCGGGCATAGCTCATCCAATCGGCCTCGCTTAACCCCGTGACCTCCCTATCGGCAGGGGTAGACTTCTTGAGGCGGTTAATGTCCGCGGTCTTGCTTCGCCCCCATGGGGTGATGTTCGTAGCCGCACCGACATACTCGTCGAACAGCACACTAAGGGTCACCTTCTCTGGCACCTTGCGGCCACTTGCGCGTGCCAGTTCCAACTCCGACTCTCGGCGCTTCATCCACGCGGACGCCAACGCGTGGCGACTGAAGGTACGCGCCTCGTTGTGTACCACCTTCCCGCCCTGCTTCAGCCGGATCTGGGCTGTGTAGGAGAGGGTTCCGTTACTCTTCTTTCGTTGCGTGATCGTGCCCATCTAGTAGTGCTACACGGCAGTCTTTGTAGCACTCAATGTAGCACCACGACGAGAAAAATGGAGCGAAACGGTGCAAGAAAGCGGAAAATAGGAAGCTAAAAATGTTACAGACACACTCGCAAGCTATTGATTCTAAAGAAAACAGCGTGAAAGCGAGCCCCTGGCGGCTATCCGTCGCCCCCATGATGGACTGGACCGACCGCCACTGCCGCTACCTGCACCGCCTGCTGAGCCGCCATGCACTGCTCTACACCGAGATGGTGACGACCGGCGCGCTGATCCATGGCGACGTCGAGAGGCACCTGCGCTTCAACGCCGAGGAGCACCCGGTGGCCCTGCAACTGGGCGGCAGCGAGCCGGCCGATCTGGCGCAGGCCGCGCGGCTGGGTGCGCAATGGGGCTACGGAGAGATCAACCTCAACTGCGGCTGCCCCAGCGAGCGCGTGCAGCGCGGCGCTTTCGGCGCCTGCCTGATGAACGAGCCGCAACTGGTGGCCGACGGCGTGAAGGCCATGGTCGATGTGGTGGACGTGCCGGTCACGGTCAAGCACCGCATCGGCATCGACCAGAGCGAGGACTACGGCTTCGTGCGCGACTTCATCGGCACCGTGGCGGATGCGGGCTGCAACGTGTTCATCGTCCATGCGCGCAACGCCTGGCTCAAGGGCCTGTCGCCCAAGGAAAACCGCGAGATCCCGCCGTTGCGGTACGACGTGGTGCAGCGCCTGAAGGCGGATTTTCCGCACCTCACCATCGCCTTGAACGGCGGCCTGGCCACCGACGAGTCCGTGGCCGATGCGCTGGGCCGGGTCGATGGCGCCATGGTGGGGCGCGAGGCGTACCACAACCCCTGGTGGCTCGCGCGCTGGGACGCGCTCTATTTCGGCGCCGCCGACAACGCCCTCACGCGCGAGGGGGTCGAGGCCGCCATGGTGGACTACATGGCGCGCGAGGCGGCACTGCACGGCACCCACTGGTATTCGATCGCCCGCCACATGCTGGGGCTGCGCCACGGCCTGCCGGGCGCGCGGCGCTGGCGGCAGGTGTGGAGCGACCATCGGTTGAAGGGCCTGCCCGCGCACGAGGTGATGGCCCTGGCGCAGGCGCCGCAGCGCGGCGCGCCTTCGGACACCCCGGCCGCCCTGGACGCCTCGGCCGAACTGGCGGCCACGCGGTAAATCCGGCCGGCACGGCCGGCGGCGTTCCGGGCAGCGTGCCCGGGCAGCGTGCCCGGGCAATGCAGTTGGACTACGATGGCGGCTCGGACGGTGGCCCGCCCTGGAGGCCATCGCCCTCAAGCACCGTTTCTTTTTGCCCATGCCCTCGCTCGATTTCTCCCGGGAAGAAAAAGGCTTTGAAGCCGCCTATGCCCAGGAACTGCCTGCGCTGCAGTACGCCTGCGCCTCCTACATGGCGCTGCTGCAGGCGATCCTCTCGCGCACGCCCCACCTGGACATCACCAAGGTCGAGGGGCGCGTGAAGGACCGCCGCGAATGCGTGAACAAGTTCTCGCGCAAATACCGCGCGGCGCTGGAAGAAAGCAACACCCCCTACGAGATCCGCCCCTACATCACCGATCTGATCGGCGTGCGGGTGGTGTGCCTGTACGAGGACGAGCTGGAAAAGGTGGCGCAGGCCGTGCGATCGCACTTCGACGTGATCGACGTGACCGACAAGGTGACGGCGGTGGAGAGCACCGAGGACTCCTTCGGCTACAAGGGCCTGCACTTGGACCTGCGGCTGACGCCGACCCAGGCGGCCCTGGCCGAACACGCGGCCTATGCCCACCAGCCGTTCGAGTTGCAGGTGCGCACGATCATCCAGGACTCCTGGAGCGTGCTGGACCACAAGATCAAGTACAAGAAATCGATCCCCGGGCAGCTCAAGCGGCGCATCAACGTGCTGTCGGCCCTGTTCGAGCTGGCCGACCGCGAGTTCCTGCAGATCCGCGACGCGACCGAGGCCGAACTGCGGCAGGCGCCCGACGAAACCGCCGAGCCCGACGAGGGCACCGACCTGGAGTCGGCCCCCGCCGAGAAGGCGCAGGCGCCGGGCAGCGAGCTCAATGCGTTCACGTTCCTCAAGATCGCGAACCACTTCTTCAAGGACCAGGACTTCGAGCCGCACAAGGTGGACTTGTTCGTGGAGGACATCCGCGCGTGGTCGCCCACCATCACACGAGCGCGCTTCAACACCCTGATGCGGGCCACCATCGGCACCGTCAAACGCTACAAACAGCACTTCGAGGACCACAACCCGCAGGGCAGCTTCAACGCCTACACGGTCATCCGCCACTGCCTTTACCTCGGCGACCGCACCACGTTCCGCCGGGCCTTGCGCAACAGTTCGCGCGAGGCGTTCGAGGCGTGGCTGAAAGAACACGCCTGACGACGCGTTCCGGCACCGACCACTAAAACAGCCCTCAGCGCAATCATCACTAGGGCATAGCGCTATATTTTTAATAGCAAACAAACAGCCTTCCTTCACGCGACAATTGTTTCCATTTGTCGCATAGGTGACTCGTTGTCAGTACTTTCACGCCATACAGGGGTTGCTTTGTACTGCTATATTGCACTGCAACATATCCGGAGTTTCGCGCCAAATGCTTTACAACATCTACGAAACCCAGCGTTCGCTCATGGAGCCGTTCGCGGACTTTGCCCAGACCGCATCCAAGCTCTACAGCAACCCCGTGTCGCCCTTCAGCCAGACGGTCTTCGCCCAGCGCATGTCCGCGGGCTACGACCTGCTGTACCGCCTGGGCAAGGATTACGAGAAGCCGGTGTTCGGCATCCACACCGTCAGCGTGCAGGGCACGGATGTCGCCATCCACGAACGGGTGGAGATCGACAAGCCCTTTTGCGAGCTGCGCCGCTTCAAGCGCTTCTCGGACGACCCCGCCACCCTCACCCACATCAAGCAGCAGCCCGCCGTGCTGATCGTGGCGCCGTTGTCGGGCCACTACGCCACGCTGCTGCGCGACACCGTGCGCACCATGCTGCAGGGCCACAAGGTTTACATCACCGACTGGAAGAATGCCCGCCTCGTGCCGCTCGCCGACGGCGCCTTCCATCTGGACGACTATGTGAACTACGTGCAGGAGTTCATCCGCCACCTGCAGTCGCGCTACGGCAACTGCCACGTGGTCAGCGTGTGCCAGCCCACGGTGCCGGTGCTGGCCGCCGTGTCGCTCATGGCCAGCCGCGGCGAGACCACGCCGCTGTCCATGACCATGATGGGCGGGCCCATCGACGCGCGCAAATCCCCCACCGCGGTGAACAACCTGGCCACGAACCGCAGCTACGAGTGGTTCGAGAACAACGTGATCTACCGCGTGCCCGACAGCTTCCCCGGCGCGGGCCGGCGCGTGTACCCCGGCTTCCTGCAGCACACGGGCTTCGTGGCGATGAACCCCGACCGCCACGCCACCAGCCACTACGACTACTTCAAGGACCTCATCAAGGGCGACGACGCCAGCGCCGAGGCCCACCGCAAGTTCTACGACGAATACAACGCCGTGCTGGACATGGACGCGGATTACTACTTGGAGACCATCAAGACCGTCTTCCAGGACTACAGCCTGGTGCACGGCACCTGGGATGTGCGCGCCCCTGAAGGCCAGCCCGAGCGCGTGCGCCCGCAGGACATCCACACCACCGCCCTGCTCACCGTCGAAGGCGAGCTGGACGACATCTCCGGCTCCGGCCAGACCGAGGCCGCGCACAGCCTGTGCACCGGCATCGCCCAGAAGAACCGCAGCCACTACGAAGTGAAGGGTGCGGGCCACTACGGCATTTTCAGCGGCCGCCGCTGGCGCGATCTGGTGTACCCCCAGGTGCGCGACTTCATCCTGGCCCATGAGCCCGCCCACGCGACTGACACCGGCACCACGCCCCTGCCCAGCGACGACGCACCGCGCCGCCGCACCGGTGCTGCGGCGGCCGTGCACGCGGACACGGCCGGGCTGAAGGCCGCGGCCACCGCCGCCGCCAGCGCGCCGCGCGCCAAGCGCGCGCCCCGCAAGGCTTGACCCCCGCCGCGGACACCGTTCGCGCGCTCGCGGCGCGCATCGATGCGGTGCTGCCGCAGACGCAGTGCACCCGCTGCGGCTACCCCGATTGCGCGGCCTATGCCCTGGCGGTCGCCACGGCCGAGGCTGGCATCAACCAATGCCCGCCCGGTGGCGCCGAGGGCGTGGAACGCCTGGCCGCCCTCACGCAGCGGCCGGTGCAGCCGCTCTCGCCGGACCACGGTACCGAAGGGCCGCGCGCCGTGGCGTTCATCGACGAGGCCTGGTGCATCGGCTGCACGCTGTGCCTCAAGGCCTGCCCCACGGACGCGATCCTGGGGGCCAACAAGCAGATGCACACAGTGATCGAGGCCCATTGCACGGGCTGCGAGCTGTGCATTCCCGTGTGCCCGGTCGATTGCATCGTGCTGGAGAACGCCAGCGGCAGCGCGACCGGCTGGGCCGCCTGGTCCGCGGCACAGGCCGGGCACGCCAGGGACCGCTACGCGGCCCGCACGCGGCGGCTGGACCGCGACGCGCAGGCGGCACCCGCCTCGCTGCCGCCCCCGGAGCCCGCTACGGCCTCAGCCGACGCAGGGGCGGCCTCATCCTCGGCGCCGCCCGGAGATGCCAAGCAGGCCGCCATCGCCGCCGCCATGGCGCGGGCCCGCGCCAGGCGTTCCGCCGACTGACGCGAGCGCCGGCAACGCTGGCTCGCCGCCCTTCTCTCCTGCGGGTGGAAGCGCCCGACCAGGATCAGGCCGCAGCGATGAGCGACTTGTAGACGCCGCAGCCCAGGTAGATCTCCCCGATTTTGCACACGAACGACATCTTGGTCTGCACCCGGCCGGTGGCCGGGTTGGTGATGTTGTACTCCACCCACCCCGGCCCCTGCTCGGCCTGGCCCGCGATGGACGCCATCAGCGCCGCGCCGTCGATGCCGGGAATGTCCTGCACGCGGGACCCGACCTTGGCCGGATTGCCGCCGAAGGCCAGGTAGGTGCCGTCCGGACGCAGCCCGAACACATACATGTCCCGGTCGTGGAAAGGCTGGGCCGGGTCCGTCAGCGTGCGCAGCAGGCTGGCCTGCGGCGCCGTGCGCGCCAGGGCCGCGGCCCGCTCCACCAGCGCCTTGGCCTCGTCGGCCGTGCCCTGCTGCAGGCGGAACGACATCACCGCCCGCGAGAGCGTGGAGGCGCGGTGTTCCAGCGCCTCGGCCTGGTGCACGGCCTGGCCCACCATCTGGGCGTTGCGCTGGGTGATCTGGTCGAGCTGCTGCACGGCGGCGCTGATTTCGCTGAGGCCGGTGCTCTGCTCGGCGCTGGAGGCCGATATCTCGCTCACGTTGGCGGCCACGCTGCGCACGCCGCCCGCCATCTCGGCGATGCCCGAGCCCGCCGCCCGAATCAGCTGCGCGCTGGTCTCCACCTGGCGCACCGAGTCGCCGATGAGGTCGCGGATCTCGCGTGCCGCCGCGCCCGATCGCCCGGCCAGCGAGCGCACTTCGGACGCCACCACGGCGAATCCCCGGCCCTGCTCACCCGCGCGGGCCGCCTCCACCGCCGCGTTCAGCGCCAGGATGTTGGTCTGAAAGGCAATACCGTCGATCACCGCCGTGATCTCGGCCATGCGGCTGGCCCCCTGCTGGATGGCCTCGACCGACTGCACCGCCCGGTCCATGGCCTGCGCTCCCGCATCGGCCGAGGTGCGCACCTGGGCCGCCTGCTGGTCCGCCGAGCGGGCGGTTTCGGCGTTCTGCTGCACGGCGGAGGACAGTTGTTCGACGCTCGCGGCGGTCTGCTCCAGATTGGCGGCCTGCTGCTCGGTGCGCTCGGCCAGCGCCCGGTTGTCCGCGGCTAGGCTCTCGCCGGCATGGGCGACCAGCGCGGCATTGCTGCGGATGTCGGCCACCATCGACGACAGCATGAGCACCATGCGCTCCAGCAGGCCACCCAGTCGGGCCATTTCGTCCTGCCCCGCGATGCGCGGCCGCGCCCCCAGGTCGCCGCGCGCCGCGCTGTCCATGGCATGGGCCAGCACCGCGAGGTCGTCCGCCATGCCGCGGTGCATCGCCGCCGCCAGGTAGGCGACCAGGACGCTTCCGGCAGCGAACCACCACCACCGGCCCTGTGTGGCCAGCGCCACGGCCAGCATCGATGCCAACGCGGTGCCCGACAGCAGCGCCATCTTGGCGGGCAACGCCAGGCGGCGCATCAGCCGCACGCCCGGCCCCATTGGCGAAAATGAACCCATTCCGATGTCTCCCCAAGCGCTTTTAGTGCGCGAATGCTAGAGGCTGCGACTTACGCACGATTGACACACGCCAGGCGCGAAACGGTGCTTACGGCGACGAACACGGTGCGCGCCGGCCCGCCACCACCGCCCTGCCCGAGCCGTCCCCGGGCCACTGCCGGTGGGCGCGTGCCCGGCGGAAGACCGCGCTCCATCCACCATAATGGCGGCCCATGAATCCCCTGCTCTCCCACCTGCAGCCCTACCCATTCGAGCAGCTGCGACAGCTCTTCGCGGGGGTCACGCCCCCGGCGTCGCACCGCGCCATCAGCCTCGGCATGGGGGAACCCCGACACCCCACGCCCGCCTTCATCAAGGAAGCGCTCACCCAAAGCCTGTCGGGCCTGGCCAGCTACCCCGCCACGGCCGGCGAGCCGCGCCTTCGCCAGGCCTTCGCCGACTGGATGCAGCGGCGCTACGGCCTGGCGGTGGACGCCGCCACCCAGGTGCTGCCCATCAACGGATCGCGCGAGGCGCTGTTCGCCTTCGCGCAGACCATCATCGACCCAACGCGCGCGGGCGCAACGGTGGTTTGCCCCAATCCCTTCTATCAAATCTACGAAGGCGCGGCGCTGCTGTCGGGCGCCACGCCCTACTACGCGCCCAGCGACCCGGCCCGCAACTTCGCCGTGGACTGGGGCAGCGTGCCCGAGAGCGTCTGGCAGAACACGCAGTTGCTCTTCGTGTGTTCCCCCGGCAACCCCACGGGCGCGGTCATGCCGCTGGCCGAATGGCAAAAGCTCTTCGAGCTGAGCGACCGCTACGGCTTCGTCATCGCCTCGGACGAGTGCTACAGCGAGATCTACTTCCGGGGCGAACCGCCGCTGGGCGGGCTGGAGGCCGCGGCCCAGCTCGGCCGCGCCGACTTCCGCAACCTGATCGCCTTCACCAGCCTGTCCAAGCGCAGCAACGTGCCCGGCCTGCGCAGCGGCTTCGTGGCGGGCGATGCCCGGCTGATCCAGGCCTTCCTGCTCTACCGCACCTACCATGGCAGCGCCATGGGCCCGGCCGTGCAGGGCGCGAGCATCGCAGCCTGGAACGACGAGCAGCACGTGGACGAGAACCGCGCGCTCTACCGCCGCAAGTTCGAAGAAGTCACGCCGCTGCTGGCCCGAGTGATGGACGTGGCGCTGCCCGACGCGGGCTTCTACCTCTGGGCCCGCGTGCCCGACGCCCTGGGCCTGACCGATGCGCAGTTCGCCCGCGAACTGCTCGCTCAATACAATGTGACGGTGCTGCCCGGCAGCTACCTCGCCCGCGAGGCCGGCGGCGTCAACCCCGGCGCGCAACGCATCCGCATGGCCCTGGTGGCCGAAGCCGAAGAATGCGTGGAGGCAGCCCAGCGCATCGTGCAATTCATCCAATCCCATCCCTGAACCGACCCATGACCCAACAACTTCAGACTCTCATCGACAACGCCTGGGACAACCGCGCCAGCCTCTCGCCCGCCGCGGCCCCCAAAGAGGTGCAGGATGCCGTGGAACACGTGATCGCCGAGCTGAACAACGGCAAGCTGCGCGTGGCCACGCGCGAAGGCGTGGGCCAGTGGACGGTGCACCAGTGGATCAAGAAGGCCGTGCTGCTGTCGTTCCGCCTCAAGGACAACGAAATCATGAAGGCCGGCGAACTGGGCTTCTACGACAAGGTGCCCACGAAGTTCGGCCACCTGTCGGCCCAGGAAATGGCCGCCACCGGCGTGCGCGTGGTGCCCCCCGCCGTGGCGCGGCGCGGCAGCTACATCGCCAAGGGCGCCATCCTGATGCCCAGCTACGTGAACATCGGCGCCTATGTGGACGAAGGCACCATGGTCGATACCTGGGCCACCGTGGGCAGCTGCGCCCAGGTGGGCAAGAACGTCCACCTGTCCGGCGGCGTGGGGCTGGGCGGCGTGCTGGAGCCGCTGCAGGCCAACCCGACCATCATCGAGGACAACTGCTTCATTGGCGCGCGTTCGGAGATCGTCGAAGGCGTGATCGTGGAAGAGAACTCCGTCATCTCGATGGGCGTGTACATCGGCCAGAGCACCCCCATCTACGACCGCGCCACCGGCGAGACCAGCTTCGGCCGCGTGCCGGCCGGCTCGGTCGTGGTGAGCGGCAACCTGCCCAAGGACAATGGCCGCTACAGCATGTACGCCGCCATCATCGTCAAGAAGGTGGATGCCAAGACCCGCTCCACCACCAGCCTGAACGACCTGCTGCGCGACTGATCGCACCGCACGCCGCACCGCCCCGGATCCGATCCGCCCGTCCACCCGCGACCCGCACCCCGACGAACGAAAGAGCAATCCCCATGAGCACGATGGAACGGATTCTTCGACTGATGGCCGAAAAGCGGGCGTCGGACGTGTACCTGTCGGCCAACGCGCCGGCGCTGATCAAGATCAACGGCGAGTGCGTGCCGATCAACAGCCAGGTGCTTCCGGCCGACGCGCCGAAGAACCTGCTGGCCGAGATCGTCTCGCCCGACCGTATCGAGGAGCTGGAGGAAACCGGCGAACTCAACATGGGCGTGCCGCTCACCGGCGTCGGGCGATTTCGCGTGAGCGCCATGCGCCAGCGCGGCAGCTACGCGGTGGTGATCCGCTTCATCGCGCAGCACATTCCGCCGCTCGCCTCGCTGAACCTGCCGCCGGTGCTGAGCGACCTCATCCTGGAAAAGCGAGGGCTGCTGCTCGTCGTGGGGGCCACGGGCTCGGGCAAGAGCACCACGCTCGCCTCGATGATCGACAGCCGCAACGAGCAGCTCACCGGCCACATCCTCACCGTGGAAGACCCGGTGGAATACCAGTTCCGCAACAAGAAGTCGATCGTGAACCAGCGCGAGATCGGCGCCGACACGCAGTCGCTGCAGACCGCCCTGAAAAACGCCCTGCGCCAGGCGCCCGACGTGATCCTGATCGGCGAAATCCGCGACCGCGAGACCATGTCTGCAGCCATCGCCTATGCGCAGTCGGGGCACCTGTGCCTGGCCACCCTGCACGGCAACAACAGCTACCACGCGCTCAACCGGATTTTGAGCTTCTACCCCGTCGAGGTGCGCCCCACCATGCTGGGCGACCTGGGCTCGGCGCTCAAGGCCATCGTCTCGCAGCGCCTGGTGCGCACCCCGGCCGGCGATCGCGTACCCGCCGTCGAGGTCATGCTCAACACCAAGCTGGTGGGCGACCTGATCGAGAAGGGCGACTTCTCGGGCGTGCGCGAAGCCATGGAAAAGTCCATGGCCGAAGGCTCGCAGACGTTCGAGGAGGCGCTGGCCCAGCTCATCCTCGAAGGCCGCATCGACCGCAAGGAAGGCATGGCCTATGCCGACTCGCCCACCAATCTGATGTGGCGGCTGCAAAACGATTTCTCCCTGGCCTCCAAGAACGCCAAAGCGCAGAGCGAGGCCGCGCGGGAAGAGGAAGACCTGCCGTCCTTCACCGAGATCGTGCTGGACGTCAAGCCGTCCTGACCCGCCCCGCCCTCCTTCGCCCGAACCGCCTGCCCACACGATGTCCCGAACCCTGCACCTGGCCGAACAGCTCATTGCCCGCCCCTCCATCACCCCGAACGACGCGGGCTGCCTGGATCTGCTGGCCGACCGCCTGCGGCCGCTCGGCTTCGACTGCGAACGCATGGACAGCGGGCCGGACGATTTCCGCGTCAGCAACCTTTGGGCAAAACGGCCCGCAGCACAATCAGCACTAGGGCATGGCGCTATCAAAACTGTAGTATTCGCCGGCCACACCGATGTGGTGCCGACCGGCCCCGTCGAGCAATGGGGCAGCGATCCCTTCACGCCCATGCACCGCGGCGGCAAGCTATATGGCCGCGGCGCGAGCGACATGAAGACCTCGATCGCCGCCTTCGTCGTCGCCGTGGAAGAGTTCCTGGCGGCCACGCCCGAGCCGGACCTGCAGATCGCGTTCCTGCTCACCAGCGACGAAGAAGGCCCCTCGGTGGCCGGCACCAAGGTCGTGGTCGATCGGCTGCGCGAGCGTGGCGAGGCGCTGCATTACTGCATCGTGGGCGAACCCACGTCGGTCGAGAAGACCGGCGACATGATCAAGAACGGCCGCCGCGGCACCCTCAGCGGGCGGCTCACCGTGCGGGGCGTGCAGGGCCACATCGCCTACCCGCAACTGGCGCGCAACCCCATCCACCAGGCCCTGCCGGCGCTGGCCGAACTGGCCGCCATCCGCTGGGACGAGGGCAACGCCTTCTTTCCGCCCACCAGCTGGCAGATCAGCAACATGCACGGCGGCACGGGCGCGACCAATGTCATCCCGGGCGCGGTGGTGATCGACTTCAACTTCCGCTTTTCCACCGAATCGACGGCCGAGGGCCTGAAGCAGCGCGTGCATGCGCTGCTGGACCGCCATGGCCTCGAATACGGCCTGTCCTGGACCCTGGGCGGGCAGCCCTTTCTCACGGAGCCGGGCGAACTGGTGCGGGCCGTGCAGCAGGCGGTGCTGGATGAAACGGGCCTGGACACCGAGCTGTCCACGACCGGCGGCACCAGCGACGGCCGCTTCATCGCGCAGATCTGCCCGCAGGTGATCGAACTGGGCCCGCCCAACGCCACCATCCACAAGATCGACGAGCACGTGGTCGTGGCCGACATCGAGCCGCTGAAGAACATCTACCGCCGCACGCTCGAGCATCTGAACGCACAGGCGGCCGCATGAGCGAAACGGCGCAAACCACCGGGGCTCAGGTGCATGGCGACACGGTCGGCGCCCTGATCGCCTCGGGCACCGCGCGGCTGGAGGCCTCGGGCGTGGCCTTCGGGCACGGCACCGCCAATGCGCGCGACGAGGCCGTGTGGCTGGTGCTGTGGCGCCTGGGCATTGCCCTGGACGAGCCGCTGGACGATGGCCTGGAGCCCGTCTCCGCCCGCCCCGTGGCTGCGGCCGATCAAGCCCGCGTGGCCGCGCTGTTCGAAGAGCGCATCGCCACCCGCAAACCCGCGGCCTACCTGACGCGCGAGGCGTGGCTGCAGGGCGTTCCGTTCTATGTGGACGAACGGGCCATCGTGCCGCGCAGCTTCATCGCCGAACTGCTGGTGAACCCGCTACCGGACGGCGGCATCGACGGATTTTTGGGCGAGCAGACGCGGGCCGTGCTGGACCTGTGCACCGGCAACGGCAGTCTGGCCATCCTGGCGGCCATGGTCTATCCGGACGTGCAGATCACCGGGGCCGACATCTCGCCCGAAGCGCTGGCCGTGGCCCGCATCAATGTGGACAAGCACGGCCTGCAGGACCGCGTGGCCTTGCAACAGTCCGACGGACTGGACGCTGTGCCGGGCCCGTGGGATCTGATCCTCTGCAACCCCCCCTACGTGAATGCCCAGAGCATGGCGGCGCTGCCCCAGGAATACCGTGCCGAGCCCGCGTTGGCCCTGGCCGGTGGTCAGGACGGCATGGACTTCGTCCGCCGCCTGCTGGCGCAGGCGCCCGGCTGCATGAGCGAAGACGGCGTGTTGGTGCTGGAGATCGGCAACGAGCGCAGCCATTTCGAGGCCGCCTTTCCGGACCTGCCTGTGTTCTGGCTCGACACGAGCGCCGGTGAGGACCAGGTGCTGCTGATCACCCGTGAGGCACTGGTGGCACACCCGACCTGATTTCGCGCCGCCGACCGGGGGCGCCCAGGCGCCCTGCTCCCTTCGCGCGGGCCGCCGTTTGCGGCGCGCGCCGGGCTGGTGCTTGCCATCCAGCCCCCGTTTTTTCTTCGGGCGTTTTTTGAACGCCCTTGCTGGTTCTTATCGATGATCACACTCAAAAATGTCACCTTGCGCCGCAGCGCCAAGGTCCTGCTCGACCGCGTCTCCGTCACCATCAACCCCGGAGAGAACGTGGGCCTGGTCGGGCGCAACGGCGCGGGCAAATCCAGCCTGTTCGCACTGCTCAACCGCACGCTGCACGAGGATGGCGGCGACTTCTTCATTCCGCCGCAGTGGCGCATGGCCCAGGTCGCGCAGAACATGCCGGAGACCTCGGAGTCGGCCACCGAATTCGTGCTGAACGGCGACACGCGCCTGGCCGAACTGCGCCAGGCCCTGGTTCAGGCCGAAAAGGACGAGGACGGCATGGCCATCGCGCATGCCTATTCCGACCTGGCCGATGCCGGCGACCACGACGCCGTGCCGCGCGCCCAGGCGCTGATCCTGGGCCTGGGGTTCCGCGTGTCCGAGCTGGAACACCCCGTGAACAGCTTCTCGGGCGGCTGGCGCATGCGCCTGCAACTGGCGCGGGCGCTGATGAGCCCCAGCGACCTGCTGCTGCTCGATGAACCCACCAACCACTTGGACCTGGACGCCCTGGTGTGGCTGGAAGCCTGGCTCAAGCGCTACGCCGGCACGCTGATCGTGATCAGCCATGACCGCGAATTCCTCGATGCCATCACCAACGTCACGCTGCAGATCGAGAACGCCCAGCTGAACCGTTACGGCGGCAACTACAGCCGCTTCGAGGAACTGCGTGCCCAGCAGATCGAACTGCAGCAAGCCTCGTTCGCCAAGCAGCAGGACAAGATCGCCCACCTGCAGAAGTTCATCGACCGCTTCAAGGCCAAGGCCAGCAAGGCCAAACAGGCACAGAGCCGGGTCAAGGCGCTGGAGCGCATGGAAAAGATCGCCCCCCTGCTGGCCGAGGCGGAATTCACGTTCGAATTCAAGGAGCCGGTCAACCTGCCCAACCCCATGCTGGCGATCAGCGACGCGTCGTTCGGGTACACGCCCGAGGAAGGCGAGCCGACGACCATCCTGCGGCACGTGAGCCGCTCCGTGCTGGCAGGCCAGCGCATCGGCATCCTGGGCGCGAACGGCCAGGGCAAGTCCACGCTGGTCAAGACCATCGCGCGCGAGATGAAGCCCCTGGCCGGCTCGATCATCGAGGGCAAGGGCTTGTCGATCGGCTATTTCGCGCAGCAGGAACTGGACGTGCTCCGACCTTCCGACAATCCGCTGGAGCACATGATCCGCCTGGCCAAGGAACTGGGCCCCAACGCCCGCGAGCCCAGCCGCGAGCAGGACCTGCGCAGCTACCTGGGCAGCTTCAACTTCTCCGGCGACATGGTCAAGCAGTCGGTCGGCACGATGAGCGGCGGCGAAAAGGCCCGCCTGGTGCTGGCGATGATCGTCTGGCAGCGCCCCAACCTGCTGCTGCTGGACGAGCCCACCAACCACCTGGACCTGGCCACCCGCGAGGCGCTGTCCATGGCGCTCAACGAGTTCGAAGGCACCGTGATGCTGGTCAGCCATGACCGGGCGTTGCTGCGGGCGGTGTGCGATGAATTCTGGCTGGTGGGACGGGGCGTAGTCGGCCCGTTCGACGGCGATCTGGACGATTACCAGCGCTACCTGCTGGAAGAATCCAAACGCCTGCGCGAGCAGGCCAAGGCGGCCGAGTCCGCGGCTTCGTCGGCGCCCGTGGCGCCGGTGGTGGCCGCTGCGCCGGTGGCAGCCCCCGTTGCCCCTGCGCCTTCGGTGACGCCCGCGCCAGTGGCCGCTGCGCTCGTGGCGCGCGATGCCCGGGAGCAACGCAAGCTGGGTGCCCAGGCCCGGCAGCAGCTGGCCGAGAAAACCCGCCCCTTGAAGCGCGAGCTGGAGAAGGTCAACCAGCGGTTGGCCGCGCTCACCTCCGAGAAAACCGAGATCGAGGAACGCCTGACCCAGCCACTGCCGCCGGCCGAAATCGCGGAAAACGGGCGCCGGCTGAAAGCCTGTGCCGATGAAACCGACCAGCTCGAAGAGCGCTGGCTGGAAATTTCATCCGAGGTGGAAGCTCTCGAATCTCAAGTCGGCGAAGCGTAAAACCATGTAACCATTGCCACTGAATTCCGATCCAGTGGCAAATGGGGACTCATTGATTAGCTACGTTTTTAGGAGCAAAAAAATCGCCGTCAACTGGTTGCGTTTTTTTGCATTCTTCTGTCAACGGGCCTTCCGGGCGGGGCGTTGTTCATCCATCACAGGAGATAACCGTATGACTACCACCGCTATCATGTCCGCCTGGCCCGAAGACGAACGCGACCGCAAGCGCGCACCGGCCCGCCTCTGAGGGCTGGCGCTCCGGCCCAGAAGGCTCAGGTCACCTCGACACCACAGCCTCCGCCAGCGCCTCCTTCCCTTCTCCCCCAATTGAAAAAACCCCGCCTCGGCGGGGTTTTTGTTGCCTTGACGGGTGCCGCGAAAAGCGGCATCCGCCGTTCAGCCCATGTGCAAGCCGCCGTTGACCGAGAAATCGGCCCCCGTGGCGTAGCCGCCCTCTTCCGAGGCCAGCCAGGCGATGATCGATGCAATCTCGCTCGGTTCGCCCAGGCGTTTGACCGGAACGGTGGCCACGATCTTTTCCAGCACGTCGGGACGGATGGCTTTCACCATGTCGGTGCCGATGTAGCCCGGGCTCACGGTATTCACCGTCACGCCCTTGGTCGCCAGTTCCTGTGCCAGCGCCATCGAGAAGCCGTGCATGCCGGCCTTGGCGGCGGAATAGTTGGTCTGGCCGGCCTGGCCCTTCTCGCCGTTCACGCTGCTGATGTTGATGATGCGGCCCCAGCCTTTTTCCACCATGTCGCCCACGACCTGCTTGGTCACATTGAACATGCTGTTGAGGTTGGTTTCGATGACCGCATCCCAGTCTTCGCGCGACATCTTGAGGAACATGCGGTCGCGCGTGATGCCCGCGTTGTTCACCAGCACGTCGATGGTGCCGTGATCGGCCTTCGTGGCCGTGAAGGCATCCACGGTGGAATCCCAGTCGCCGACATTGCCCACCGAGGCATGGAAGGTGTAGCCCAGCGCCTTTTGCTCGGCCAGCCACTTGGCGTGGTCGCGCGTGGGCCCGCAGCCCGCGATGACCTTGAAACCATCCTTGTGCAAACGCTGGCAGATGGCCGTTCCGATGCCACCCATGCCCCCTGTGACATACGCTACTTTCTGGTTCATGTGAGTTCTCCTTATCAACGATTCACGCGAGCACTCTAACCAAGATTCCACGCCCGGCCGCTGAGGAAAACACCGAGCCACACAAATTTTGACAAAGCCATGCGGGCCCCGGGTGCTATCAGAACCGCAGCAGCCACGCAGCGGGCGAAAAAAAGCCGCACCGAAGTGCGGCTTTTGGCTTGAAGCAGCAGAAGAGCGGCGGTCGAAGCACCGCGCGCCGTTCAGGCCCGCTCGACCGCCAGCGACACACCCATGCCGCCGCCGATGCACAGGGCGGCCACGCCCTTCTTGGCGCCGCGGCGCTTCATCTCGTGCAGCAGCGTGACGAGCACGCGGCAGCCGGACGCCCCGATGGGGTGGCCAATGGCGATGGCGCCGCCGTTCACGTTCACCTTGGCGGCATCCAGGCCCAAAGCCTGGTTCACCGCGCAGGCCTGGGCGGCGAAGGCCTCGTTCAGCTCGAACAGGTCCACGTCGTCCGCCGTCCAGCCGGCGCGCTTCAGGGCCTTGCGGGTGGCAGACACCGGGCCCATGCCCATCGTGGCGGGGTCCAGGCCGCTGGTGCCGTAGGACACGATGCGTGCCAGCGGCTCCAGGCCCAGTTCGGCGGCCTTCTTGGCGCTCATCACCACCACGGCGGCGGCGCCGTCGTTCAGGCCCGACGCATTGCCCGCGGTGACGGAGCCGGCCTTGTCGAAGGCCGGGCGCAGGCCCGACAGGGCTTCCGCATTGGTCTTGCGGTTGAGGTACTCGTCGGCGTTGAAGAGCACGGGGTCGCCCTTCTTCTGCGCCAGGCTGACGGTCACGATCTCATCGGCGAACTTGCCGGCGTCCTGCGCCGCGGCGGCCTTCTGCTGGCTGCCCAGGGCCAGCGCGTCCTGCTGCTCGCGGGTGATGCCGTGTTCCTTGGCCACGTTCTCGGCGGTGATGCCCATGTGGTACTGGTTGTACACGTCCCACAGGCCGTCGACGATCATGGTGTCGGTCATCTTCCAGTCGCCCATGCGCTGGCCTTCGCGCGAGCCGTTGAGCACGTGGGGCGACAGGCTCATGTTTTCCTGGCCGCCGGCCACCACGATCTCGCTGTCGCCCGTGGCGATGGCCTGGGCGGCCAGCATGACGGCCTTCAGGCCCGAGCCGCAGACCGCGTTGATGGTGAGGGCGGGGGTTTCCTTGGCCACGCCGGCCTTCATCATGGCCTGGCGCGCGGGGTTCTGGCCGACGCCGGCCGTCAGCACCTGGCCCATGATGACTTCGCCGACCTGGTCCAGCGGCACCTTGGCGCGGGCCAGGGCCTCCTTGATGACGATGGCGCCCAGTTCGGTGGCGGGGGTCTTGGCGAGCACGCCGCCGAACTTGCCCACGGCCGTGCGAACGGCGGAAACGATGACGATGTCTTCCATATCAGTCCTTTTTGTGCAGAAACGGGAATCTTGAAATCGGCGAGCCCTGCGGGCCGCGGCGCGCCCGTGCGGCCGTGCGGCCGATTGTGTCAGCCGCACGGCACACGCACCGCGGCGTCAGGCTTTTTGCTTGACGTAGCGCCCCGGCGCCGGCTCGGTGGCCTTGAAACGCGTGCCACGGCCATAGGCCTTGGGCGCCGCGACCAGCTTGCCCGCATGGCCCTTGAGCCAGCGCGACCAGTCGGTCCACCAACTGCCGGGATGCTCGGTGGCGCCCTTGAGCCATTCGTCGAGCGTGCCGGGCAGCTGGCCATCCTCGCGCAGCCAGTGGCTGCGCTTTTTCTTGGCGGGCGGGTTGATCACGCCGGCGATGTGGCCGGACGCCCCCATGGCGAAGCGCTTCTTGCCCGGCAGCACCTGGGTGGAGGCGTAGGCCGCGTCGATGGGCACGATGTGGTCCTCGCGCGAGCCGTAGATGTACACCGGCAGATCCACGAGGTTCAGGTCGATGGCCTCGCCGCACACCGTGAGCCGGCCGGGGCGCACCAGGTTGTTCTCGAGGTAGAAGTTGCGCAGGTACCAGGCATAGAAGGGCCCGGGCAGATTGGTGCTGTCGCTGTTCCAGTAGAGCAGGTCGAACGGCGGCGGGGTCTCGCCCTTGAGGTAGTTGCCCACCACGTAGTTCCACACCAGGTCGTTGGGCCGCAGGAAGCTGAACGTGGAGGCCAGGTCCTGCCCCTTCATCATGCCGCCCTTCCCCATCTGCAGCTCGCGGAACTGCACGAACGCCTCGTCGATGAACACGTCCAGGATGCCGGTGTTGGAAAAGTCGATGAGCGTGGTGAGGAAGGTGGCGCTCGCCACCGGCTCTTCGCCGCGCGCGGCCAGCACGGCCAGCGCATTGCTCAGGATGGTGCCGCCCACGCAGAAACCCAGGGCGTTGATCTGCGCCGCGCCGGTGATGTCCTGCACCGTGCCGATGGCGGCCAGCGCGCCCTCTTCCACATAATCGTCCCACGTTTGATGGGCCAGCGAATCGTCGGGATTGCGCCAGCTCACGACGAAGGTGCGGTGCCCCTCGCTCACGGCATGGCGGATCAGCGAGTTCTCGGGCTGCAGGTCGAGGATGTAGAACTTGTTGATGCACGGCGGCACCATGAGGAAGGGCCGTTCATGCACCTTGTCCGTGAGCGGCTTGTATTCGATGAGCTGGAACAACGCGTTCTCGAACACGACCGCCCCCTCGGTGGTGGCCACGTTGCGGCCGACCTCGAACAGGCTTTCGTCGGTCATCGAGACGTGGCCCTGGCGCAGGTCGTGCAGCAGGTTGGCCACGCCCTTGGCGATGCTCTCGCCTTGCGTTTCGATGGCTTTCTTCTGGGCCTCGGCATTGAAGGCGAGGAAGTTGCTGGGTGCCATGGCGGCCATCCATTGCTCCACGCCGAACCGGATGCGCGCGCGGGTCTTGGCATCGGCTTCGACCGCATCGACCAGGCCCATGAGGGTGCGCGCGTTGAGCAGATAGGCCGCCGCCGAGAAGGCCGCCACGGGGTTCTGGGCCCAGGCCTCGCCGCTGAAACGGCGGTCCGCGCTGGCGTTGGCCTGTGCGCCCTGCGTCCACAGCGCGGTGGCCTCCTTCACATACTGCTGCTGCAGGGCCGCGAGCTTTTCGGGGGTGAACTGCACCGAAGCAGTAGGCGCCTTGGCGAAGGCGCCTGCAGCGCCCGCCGGGGCGGCCTGCTGGAAAGCCTGCATCGCCTGGGTCCAGCCCTTGCCCAGCATTTGCTGGAACTGCTGGAATGCCTGGGTGTCCGCTCCCCAGGGTGCTTCAGAATCCGCCATGTTCGTCTCCTCCACAAGAATATGCATGGCCGCGTCAGGGGCGGACCATTGCGGCCATTGTTGCCGAGCGGCGAGCACCGTGGCAACGCCGCTTGCCTTTTTTCACCAACTGCCTTCCAACCCAGGCCCTCACATGTATCTCGTTGTCATTGGATGGCTGTATGTCACGCTGCTGATGGCGGTGGCCGAAGCCATGGCCCCGAACGGCACGGTGCTCGGCGCCATCATCACCTTCGCCCTCTACGGGCTGCTGCCCATGTCCATCGTGGTGTACATCCTGGGCACGCCGGGCCGCAAACGCGCGATCCATGCGCGGCAGCTGGCCGAGCGCGACGCCGCACAGGCGGCAGCCGCAGGGCAGACGCCCGCCCCCACGCCATCGCCGCCATCAGCCGCCGGCGGCGCGGTCGAGCCAGATGCAGGCAGCGAAGCGCCCGCTGCCGCCGAAGGCGCTGCCGTACCGGTGCGAAAAGAACCGTGAAGGCTGGCCCACAGTGCACCACGCGGCGCTGCCGTCGTTGCCGTAGACGCGGTCCACGCCCAGGGATTGCAGCCGCTGCCGCGCCAGGCCGGCCAGATCGGCGAGGTATTTGCCTCCGCCCTGCGGGCTGAAATGCCGGTCGGCCGCAGGCAGCGCGTCGCAGAACGCGGCGCGCACTTCCGGGCCCACTTCGAACGCCGTCGGGCCGATGCACGGGCCCAGCCAGGCGATGCAATCTCCCCAGGAATCCGCCGCAGGCTCCGCCACGGATTCCAGCGCCTGCGAGGCAGATGCTACTTTTTTTATAGCAATATGCCCTAGTTCTGATTGCGCTGGAGGCCTAAAACACTCCAAAGCCGCTTCCAGCACGCCGCGGCCGTCCTGCCCTGCCAGCCCGCGCCAGCCCGCATGCGCGGCCGCCACGCGGGTGCCCCGCGCATCGGTCAGCAGCACCGGCAGGCAATCGGCCACCATGATCGTGCAGGCCACGCCCGGCCCGGTGGACGTGCAGGCATCGGCCTCGGTGCCGTCCGGGGTGTCGGGGCCGAGCACGGCCACCTGCCAGCCATGCACCTGGCGCAGGAAGACGGGCCGGGCCGCCTGGCCGTCGCCCCAGCGCAGCGCGTCGCCCAGGATGCGCCGGTTGGCCTGCACCGCCTGCGGATCGTCCCCCACGTGGTCGCCCAGGTTGAGGGCGCCGTAGGGCGCGGCGCTCACGCCGCCCGCGCGCGTGGTGCACAGCGCGCGCACATGGGCGGGCGCCGGCCAGTCGGGCACCAGCCAATCGTGGCCCGGTGGTGGCATGGACATCGGCGCGGTCAGGCTTCGTGGTCCGGGCAAGCGGACGGGTGCGCGCCCTGGAAGGCGGGCAGCGCCATGGCGGCTTCCCACGCGGCCATGGTGAGCGGCAGGCCGTCCAGGTTCACGCGAAAGCGCTGGGCATTGAAGATCTGCGGCACCAGGCAGCAGTCGGCCAGCGTGGGCACGTCGCCCCAGCAGAACTGTGAGGGGGCCAGTCCGGCGGCCTGCCGCTCCCGCGCCAGCAGGCCCAGCTGGCGTTCGAAGGCCGCCAGGCCGTTGCGCGTCCAGTGGTGGTACCAGGCGGTCTTGGTGTCTTCGCTCTGCTGCAGCTCCTGCGTGAGGTACTTGAGCACGCGCAGGTTGTTGATGGGGTGGATCTCGCAGGCGATCATCTGCGCCAGCGCCCGCACCTGGGCGCGGCCGAGCGGGTCGGCGGGCAGCAGGGGCGGCTCGGGGTGCGTCTCGTCGAGGTACTCGATGATGGCCAGCGACTGCGCCAGGGTGTGGCCGTCGTCGGTGACCAGCGCCGGCACGAGCGGATCGCCCAGCCGGTCGGCATAGGCGGGAAGGCGATGTTCGGCACGCACCAGGTGCACCGGCACATAGTCGTAGGGCAGGCCCTTGATCCCCAGGGCGATGCGCACGCGGTACGAGGACGATGAACGGAAGTAGTTGAACAGCTTCATGGTGCGACGAGCATAACGCCGCCCCGCCGGGGACAGCGACCACGCCGGCCCCGTGGCACACTGCCGGTTTGCGCCCCCGCCGGCACGATGCCGCCGCGCGGCCCTCCCAGCACCCGGCGCGGCCAGCCCCGCGCCGTCCCTTTTCGAAGAAAGGCAGACATGAGCTATGTGATTCCTCCCGCGGCCGTGGCCAGCGTGCCCGTCATCGGCACCGGCGACCGGTTCCCCGTGCACCGCATCTACTGCGTGGGCCGCAACTACGAAGAACACGCCAAGGAAATGGGCTTCACCGGCCGCGAGCCGCCCTTCTTCTTCATGAAGCCCGCCGACGCCCTGGTCGTGGTCGATGCCGGCCAGACGGGCACGCTGCCCTACCCCACGCTCACCGCCAACCTGCACCACGAGATCGAACTGGTGGTGGCCATCGGCAAGGGCGGCAAGGGCATCACCGCGGCCGACGCGCTGCAGCACGTGTATGGCTATGCCGTGGGCCTGGACATGACGCGCCGTGACCTGCAAAACGACATGAAGAAGCAGGGCCGCCCCTGGGAGATCGGCAAGGCCTTCGAGCACAGCGCGCCCATCGGCCCCATCACGCCGGCCGCGCAGGCAGGCAACGTGGCGCAGGCCGCGATCTGGCTGCAGGTGAACGGCGCCGACCGCCAGCGCAGCACCGTGTCGCAGCTGATCTGGAACATCGCCGAAACGATCGAGCACCTGTCGGCCGCATGGGAGCTGCAGCCCGGCGACCTGATCTTCACGGGCACGCCGCAGGGCGTGGGCGCCGTGGTGCGCGGCGACACGCTCGAAGGCGGCGTGGACGGCCTGGGCACGCTGCGCCTGGCCGTGGCCTGACAGCCCCCTCGGGCCCCGCCCTGGCCTCGCGGCCATTCCCGCTCCGCCGCCCCACGACGCTTCATTTTCAGAAAAACGAATGACCTCCCGCAGCCCCATCAAGCACTGCCGCGAATGTGGAACGGCCGTGGTGTACCGCGTTCCCGACGATGGCGACACCAAGCACCGCGCCGTCTGCCCGGCCTGCCACACCATCCACTACGAGAACCCGCTGAACGTGGTGGGCACCGTGCCCGTGTGGCACGACCAGGTGCTGCTGTGCCGTCGCGCCATCGAACCGCGCCGGGGCAAGTGGACCCTGCCCGCGGGGTTCATGGAACTGAACGAAACCACCGCGCAGGGCGCGGAGCGCGAGACCGACGAGGAAGCCGGCGCGCAGATCCAGATGGGGCCGCTGTTCAGCCTGCTGAACGTACAGCACGTGGGACAGGTGCATTTCTTCTACCTGGCCCAGCTGCTCAGCGACGCGTTCGATCCGGGCTACGAAACCCTGGAGGCGCGCCTGTTCACCGAGGACGAGGTGCCCTGGGACGAGATCGCCTTTCGCACCGTGAAGACCACGCTGGAGCGCTATTTCGCCGACCGCAAGGCAGGCAACTTCGGGCTGCACTGCGTGGACATCGACTGACCCGCCTGCCTTCGCGGGCCGGGCCCTGCCGCCGGCTCCATGGAAAAAGGGCGCAGCCACGTCACCGTGCCTGCGCCCTTTGGCTTTTCGGGGGGCCGCTACCGACGCGGTCGCCCGAAGATGGCCTCAGCCGATCACTTGAGCCACTTGTCGGCCGACTGTTTGAGCGTGCCGCGGGCGTCCAGCAGGCCCCAGACGAACTCCATCACGCGCGAATAGTCGGCATCGTCCTTGGGCAGCATGAAGCCCAGGGTGTTGGTGGGCGTGAGCGGCGCGTCGATGAACGCGGCGGTCAGGCGCGGGTCGGCCTTGGCATAGTGCAGGGCTTCGTAGGTTTCGGTGATCATCACGTCGCCCTTGCCTTCCGCGATCAGCGCGGGGATTTCGGCGTTCTTGTCGTGCGTGCTGACCTGCGCGGCGGTCAGGTTCTGCAGCACGAAGGTTTCGTTGGTGCCGCCGGGGTTCTTGATGACGCGCACGGACGATTTGTTCAGGTCCTGCAGCGTCTGGTACTGGGCCTTGTCGGCCGTGCGCACCAGCGCCACCTTGCCGAACGGCGCGTAGCCGGGGAGCATCTCGATCTGGCGGATGCGCGTGACGTTGCGGGTGATGCCGCCCACGGCCACGTCGAACTTGTCGCCCTGCAGGTCCTTCATGAGGTTGGGCCAGCTCGTGGCCACGTATTCGACCTTCACGCCCAGTTCCTTGGCCATGAGCTCGATCACGTCGATGTCGTGGCCGCTGTAGCCGGCATCGGTCTTGATGGCGAAGGGGCGGTAGTCGCCGGGCGTGCCCACGCGCAGGACCTTGCTTTCCATGATCTTGTCCAGCCGGGGGCCGGCGTGGGCAGCGGTCACGAGCGACAGGCAGATCACGGCGCCAGCGGCGACCAGGGAACGCATTTTTCGAGCAATCATGGCAAGGGTATCCAGAGGTTGAGGGGGAGGATCGCAACGGCGCGGCGGCCATGGCACCGGCCGCGAACGCACCGCCGGCAAGCATAGCGGAGAGCGGTCGCGCTGCGGTGCATGGCATGCGGAAAGCGGGCAAAGCGCAACACCGCGCGCCGCAGGCGGCGGGCCGCGCCTGGCCCCGCGCATCGCGCCCTCCCCTTGCCCCATCCGCGCCCCCACCATCGCCTGAGTCCAGGCCGGCGCCTCAAGGCTTGGATTCGATGAAGAACGGCAGCCCGCCGCCCGCCGAGGCCGGCGCCATGGGCGCGGCGGCATCGCCGGTGCCGCCATTCTGGGGAGAGGCCGCTGACGGCGTCGCAGGCTGCCCCGGTGACTGCGGCACCGCCGGCACGGTCGGCTGCCCGCCGAAGCTCGCGCCCGGCAGGCCGCCGCCCCCCTCGATCGGCGTGGCCACGGGCGGCGCGTCGGGCGTGGCATCCTGCAGCGGCTTGAGCGGCGCCTCGGAAATGTCCGGGGCCTCGGGCAGGTTCTGAGGCGCCGATGCCTCGGAGGACGGGCGCATCGCGGGCTCGACCGGGGCCATGCCCTGCGCGGGCGGTGGCGTGCCGGCGGCCGGACCGGTGCGGCGGCCGAAGAGGTCGTAGACCCAGGTGCGCACGCCGCCCACGGCGTTGTCCACCCAGCCGCTCTTTTCCTCCTCGTCGATGAACCGCTCGCGCGCATCGATCACCTTGGTGCGCAGGGCCTGCTGGAACACCTCGCCCACCATCGGCAGCGCGCTGTGGGCGCCCTGCCCCCAGTAATCGCTGCGCAAGGTGATGCGGCCGTCGTTGAAGCCGGCCCAGGCCCCCGCCACCAGTTGCGGGTGCATCAGGATGAACCAGCCGTCGGTGTTGTCCTGCGTGGTGCCGGTCTTGCCCGCCACGTCGGCGGTGATGCCGTAGCGGGTGCGGATCGCGGCGCCCGTGCCCTTGTCGATCACGCCGCGCATGGCGTCGCGCAGGGTCTGCACGGCCGAAAGGCCCGCGGCCCGCTCCGGGTCGGCGGGGGCGAAGTCTTCCAGCACCTTGCCGTTCTTGTCTTCGATGCGCGTGATGACGATGGGCGCGCGGTACTGGCCGCCGTTGGCGATGGTGCCGTAGGCGGCCACCATTTCCTTGAGCGTGACGGGGCTGGTGCCCAGCGCCAGCGAGGGCACCACATCCAGGCGCGACTCGCGCACGCCCATGGCCTGCGCCCACCGCGCCACGCGCTCGGGGCCGACCTTCTGCATGACCTGCGCGGTGATGGTGTTCTTGGAGTAAGCCAGGCCGTCGGCCAGCGTCATGGGCGCGTTGCTGGGCGGGCCTTCATCCGTGGGACGCCAGACCTGGCGGCCGCCCAGGGGAATCTCCACCGCCTCGTCCATCAGCGTGTCGGAGGGCAGCATCCCGTTGGCGAAGGCCGCACCGTACACGAACGGCTTGAAGGTCGAGCCCGGCTGGCGGCGTGCGGCCTGCACGTGGTCGAAGGGGTCGGTGGCGAAATCGCGGCTGCCCACCCAGGCCCGCACCTCGCCGCTGCGCGGGTCCAGCGCCAGGAAGCCGGCCTGCACGCGCGTCTTTTGCTGCCGCAGCTGGCGCATGAAAGCGGCGTCGTCCAGCAGGCCCTGCAGGGCTTCGTCGGGCGTGGCGCCCTTGGCCACGGCGGCCTCGTACTGCGCCGATTCGCGCACCAGCGCCTGCACCAGCGGGCCCTTGGGGTTCCAGGCGCTGCGCGAGGCCCAGGCGCCGTCGGCCACGCCCTGCAACTGGCGGCCCTGGCGGGCGACCGCCTGGTTGGCGAGGGTCTGCAGGCGAGAATCGATGGTGGTGCGGACCACCAGTCCGTCGGCATACAGGCTGTAGCCGTTGCGGTCGGCCCAGTCGATGAGCTGCTTGCGCAACTGCTGCGCCAGGTGCGGCGCGGGGCCGGCGGTTTCGATCTGGCGCTCGAAGCGGATGCGCAGCGGCCGCTTGGACAAGGCGTCGTACTCGGCGGCGGACAGCTTGCCGCGCTTTTTCATCTGCGACAGCACGGTGTTGCGCCGCTCCTGCGCGCGCTCGGGGTTGAGCACGGGGTTGTAGTAGCTCGTGCCCTTGAGCATGCCGATCAGGGTGGCGCTCTCCAGCACGGTGAGCTTGTCGGCCGACTTGTCGAAGTACGTGCGCGCGGCCATCTCGATGCCGTAGGCGTTGTACAGGAACGGCACGGTGTTCAGGTAGGTCTCCAGGATCTCGTCCTTGGAGTACAGCACCTCGATCTTGAGCGCGGTGATGGCCTCCTTCAGCTTGCGCGTGAGCGTGGGCGCGCGGCCGATGTCCTCGGGGTAGAGGTTGCGCGCGAGCTGCTGCGTGATGGTGGAGCCGCCCTGCTTGTCGCCGCCCAGGGTGCGGATCAGCGCCGAGCCGGTGCGCCGCCAGTCGAGGCCGAAGTGGTCGTAGAAGCGGTGGTCCTCGGTGGCGATGAGCGCGTCCTTCACGGAAGGGGCGATGTCCTCCAGCGCCACCCATTCGCGGTTGACCCATTTGTATTCGGCCAGCAGGCGGCCATCGGCCGAGACGAGTTGCGCGGGCTGTTCGGTCTTGGCCTTGCGGATGTCGCTGATGGCCGGGGTGAACGGGACCAGGGCCAGCACGTACAGCAGCAGGGCCAGGGGCACGGCCAGCAACGCCCAGAGCACCGCGCGGCGGGACCGCAGGTGGCGGGCGGCGAAGGCCCAGGCGCGCGCCAGCAGCGGCGCGGCGTGGCCCCGCCACGCGGCCGTCAGGCGCGCGCGCAGGGAAGCAAGCACAGGGGGCATCGGGGGCTCAATGGTCGAAAAGGGCTCATGCCCTAGATTTATATGCCTTGATAGCTATCAAATACATAGCAAATGCACGGTAGCGACCGCGCATGCTCACGCGCTCTCGCGGCCCAGCAAGGCCAGCATGCCGGCCTCGTCGAGCACGGGAACGCCCAGCTCCTGCGCCTTCACCAGCTTGCTGCCGGCCTCCTCGCCGGCGACGACGTAGCTGGTCTTCTTGCTGACCGAGCCCGCCACCTTGGCGCCGGCCGCCTCCAACAGGTCCTTGGCCTCGTCGCGGCTCAGGGTGGGCAAGGTGCCGGTGAGCACGATGGTCTGGCCGGCCAGGGGCAGCACGGCCCGCTCGGCCGGCGCGCCCTCGGGCCAGGTGACGCCGCAGGCGCGCAGTTGCTCGACGACCTCGCGGTTGTGCGGCTGGTCGAAGAAGGTGCGAAGGGACTCGGCCACGATGGGGCCGACATCGTTCACCTCCAGCAACTGCTCCACGCTCGCGTCCATGATCGCGTCCAGGCCACCGAAGTGGCGCGCCAGGTCCTTGGCGGTAGCCTCGCCGATGTGGCGGATGCCAAGGCCGAACAGAAAGCGCGGCAAGGTGGTCTGCTTGGATTTCTCCAGCGCGGCGAGCACGTTCTGGGCCGACTTTTCCGCCATGCGCTCCAGGCTGCTGAGGGCGGTGAGGCCCAGGCGGTACAGGTCGGGCAAGGTGCGGATGACCTGGCCCTCGACCAATTGGTCCACCAGCTTGTCGCCCAGGCCCTCGATGTCCATGGCGCGCCGCGCGGCGAAGTGCAGGATGGCTTCCTTGCGCTGGGCGGCGCAGAACAGCCCGCCCGAGCAGCGGTGGTTGACCTCGCCCTTTTCGCGCACCACGGCGCTGCCGCAGATGGGGCACTGCCGGGGCATGCGGAAATTGGGCACGTAGGGCTGGCGCGGCGGTGCGGGCAGGCTGACGGGCGCGTCGCTGCCGGCGGCATCGGCCAGATCGACCAGGTCCACCAGCGCATCGGTGGCCGCCGCGGCGGCGGCGTCTTCACGGATGGGCTCGGGCGCCGGCATGGCCGCGCCCAGCGCCGGCGGCACCACGGCCACGACCTCGGGAATCACGTCGCCCGCGCGCCGCACGATCACCTGGTCGCCCACGCGGGCCTTCTTGCGGCGCAGCTCGAACAGGTTGTGCAGCGTGGCGTTGGTGACGGTCACCCCGCCCACGAACACCGGCGCCAGCCGCGCCACGGGCGTGAGCTTGCCGGTGCGGCCCACCTGCACATCGATGCCGTCCATGCGCGTGACCATCTCCTGCGCGGGGTACTTGTGCGCCACGGCCCAGCGCGGCTCGCGCGTGACGAAGCCCAGCTGGCGCTGCAGGTCCAGGCGGTTGACCTTGTAGACCACGCCGTCGATGTCGTAGGGCAGGCGGTCGCGCGAGGCGCCGATCTCCTGGTGGAAGGCGATCAGCTCCTGAGCACCGTGCGCCACGCGCACCTGCGCCGCCACCGGAAAACCCCAGCTTTTCAGGGCCTGCAGCATGTCGTAGTGCGTGCCGAAGTCGGGCCCGCCCTCGCCGGCCGGCGTGACGTCGCCCAGGCCATAGGCGAAAAAGCTCAGGGGCCGCTGCGCCGAGATGCCCGAATCGAGCTGCCGCACCGCCCCCGCCGCCGCGTTGCGCGGATTGACGAAGGTCTTGCCGCCGGCCTCGCGCTGGCGTTCGTTGAGCTGGTCGAAATCGGCGCGGCGCATGTAGACCTCGCCGCGCACCTCCAGCACCGGGGGGGCGCCGTTCTTGCCGCCCGTGGGCAGCGTCAAGGGAATCTGGCGGATGGCGCGCACGTTGTGCGTCACGTCCTCGCCGACCTCGCCGTCGCCGCGCGTGGCGGCCTGCACCAGGCGGCCGTTTTCGTAGCGCAGGCTCATGGCCAGGCCGTCGAATTTGGGCTCGGCCACGTATTCAACGGGGGCATCGCCCTCGGCCAGCTTCAGCTCGCGCCGCACGCGGGCATCGAAGGTGCGGGCGCCGCTGGCTTCGGTGTCGGTCTCGGTGCGGATGCTGAGCATGGCCACGCGGTGGCGCACGGGCGACAGGCCCTCCATCACCGCGCCGATCACGCGCTGGGTGGGCGAGTCGGGGGTGACGAGGTCCGGGTGGGCCTCTTCCAGCGCTTGCAGTTCACGGAACACCCGGTCGTACTCGGCATCGGGCACCGTGGGCTCGTCGAGCACGTAGTACTGGTGGGCCCAGCGGTTGAGCTGGGTGCGCAGCGCCGCAATCGCCTCGGCGGGTTGCAGGGGCAGCGCGCCGGCTGCGGAAGGTTTGGAATCAGTCACCACGGATGGAACCCAGAAAAGTAGGAGGCTCCTGCACGTTCACAGGAATGGCAGCGGGCATGGCGCGCTGCAGGAAATCCACGACCCGCGCATCGAGCCGACCGAACCCGGGGCGCACCTCGATGGGCTCGCCCGCGTGGCGCTCGAACACGTAGCTGCGCTGGCCCGGCATGCCCTTGACCACGATGGCCCGTACGTCTGCCAGCGGCACCTGCACGTGGGCGGGGCGCACGTTCTGGGGCAGGCTCAGGAAGACTTCCGAACCGTCGATGCGCACCAGGGGCTTGCCCATGCGGCCGAATTGGCGCCGGGCACGCCAACCGGCGATGGCGGGGGCGATGAAAAACCCCAGGTAGAGCAGGCCAAAGTAGTTGAACCTGCCGATCGTCCGGTACTGCCACAGCGCAACACCCGCGACCACCAGGCACCCGATGGCTGGCAACCAGCGGTCCAGGACGGCGTTCGAGGGGCGAAACAGCCCCTGGGGTGTTTCCACCACCGGGGGAAACAGCACGTGCCACCAGCGCATGGGGTGTCCTTTCGGCCGAAATGACCGGCCACTCAGCTGAAAAGGCGGCGCGCCAGCAGCGAGCCGGCCGACAGCTCGCGGCTGTCGAGCTTGTCGTACAGCAGCTCCAGGTCGGCGGCGATGGGGTCCATGGTCATGGCGGGCAGCGGCGTGCCGTTCTGGTCGCACAGCGCGCCGTCCATGGCCTCGCCCAGGGCGGCGGCCACCTCGCGCAGGCGCGCGAACGGCTGCTCGGAGCGGTGCACCTGGGCCACGTCCAGGCTCAGCGTGATGTCGCGGATGGCCGACTGCTCGGGGTCGTCGGACAGGGCGAACTGCGTGTCGTAGGCCAGGGTGAGCACCGGCGGCAGGCCCGGGCCGCTCGCGGGCAGTACCAGCCGGCCGGGAATGGCGCCCGGCGTGAACCCCAGGCGCACGGCGTTCTGCTGCACGTAGCCGGGGCTCCAGGCCGCATGGCGCGCGCGCAGCACGAAGGCCAGCTGCGCGTCGTGGTCGCCCGCGAACTGGTCCAGCTCGCGGGCACGGGCCACCTCGTGCAGCATGTCGGGGAAGTCGGCCGCGGCATTGATGGCGTCGGCGAAGCCCTGGGCCTTGACGACGAACTCCGAGAACTCGATCTCGTTGAGCGCGCCCACGCGGTTGGCCAGTTGCACGCCGGCCTGGAAGTGGCTGTAGCGCTGGCCGGCCACGGGCGTCTCCCACTGCTGTGTGGATTCGTTGAAGCCCTCGATGGCGAAGGCCTTGCTGCCTGCGCGGCGCGTGGGCGGCAGGGCAGCCAGGGCCGCGTCGCCCGAGACGATCTGCTCGGCCACCAGCGGGGCGATGGCGTCGATCAGCGGGTCCAGCCCGCCGCGGCGCTCGGACGGCGGCACGGGCAGCTGCATCGCATCGCGCAGGTCCACGGTGTGGCCGTCGAAGGACGGGTCCGTGCCTGCGCCGGGCACATCGGCGTCCTCCACCGGGGCACCGCCGGCATCGAAGGCGGGCTCCTGGCGCAGCGCGGGCTCGGCCGCACCGTCAGGCTCGGGCGGTTTCGCGCGCTTGGGGGCGTTGCGGTGGGCGGACCAGGCGTTGAAGGCGACGATGGCCGCCAGAACGACACCGCCCGCGATGATGAGGCCGAGTTGGAAGTTGCTCATGGTGAAAAAACGTGCGGCTTCTGGGGGTTCAGGCATCGGCCATGGACAGCGCGGACTCCATGTCCACGGCCACGATACGCGAGACGCCCTGCTCCTGCATGGTCACGCCGATCAGTTGTTCGGCCATTTCCATGGCGATCTTGTTGTGGCTGATGAAAAGGAACTGCGTGCCGCTGCTCATGCTGGACACGAGCTTGGCATAGCGTTCGGTGTTGGCATCGTCCAGCGGCGCGTCCACCTCGTCCAGCAGGCAGAACGGTGCGGGGTTGAGCTGGAAGATGGCGAAGACGAGCGCGATGGCGGTCAGGGCCTTCTCGCCGCCGGACAGCAGGTGGATGGTCTGGTTCTTCTTGCCCGGCGGCTGCGCCATCACCTGCACGCCGGAGTCGAGGATTTCGTCGCCGGTGATGATGAGGCGCGCATTGCCGCCGCCGAACAGTTCGGGGAACATGCGCCCGAAATGGCCGTTCACCGTCTCGAAGGTGCCCGAGAGCAGTTCGCGGGTTTCGGCGTCGATCTTGCGGATCGCGTCCTCCAGCGTGTTCATGGCCTCGGTCAGGTCGGCGGTCTGCGAGTCGAGGAAGGTCTTGCGCTCGCGCGCGAGATTCAGCTCCTCCAGCGCGGCGAGGTTGACCGCGCCCAGCGCCGCGATCTCGCGGTGCAGGCGGTCGATCTCGCTTTGCAGGCCGGCCGAGCGCACGCCGCCGGCCTCGATGGACTGCGCCACCGCCTCCAGGTCGGCCTGCGCGTCGGCCAGCAGCGTGGTGTATTGCTCCAGGCCCAGGCGCGCGGCCTGCTCCTTGAGCTGGAATTCGGTGATGCGGGCGCGCAGCGGATCGAGCGCGCGTTCCAGCTGCATGCGGCGCTCGTCGCTCGCGCGCAGCTTGGCGGTGAGGTCGTCGTATTCGCTGCGCTGGGCGCCCAGGGCTTTCTCGCGCTCCATCTTGAGGTCCAGCGCCTGCTGCAGACCGCCCTGCGCCGCGGCGTCGGACAGCCGCGCCATCTCGTCGCGGGCGCGCTGCTGCTCGTCGGCCAGCGCGCGGGTCTGGCTGCCCGCCGTGTCCAGCGTGCGGGCGAGTTCGGCCCGGCGCGCCTCCAGGCTGCGGCGGGAGAACGTGGCCTCCTGCGCCTGCCGCTCCAGGCTGCGCTGCTGCTCGCGGCATTCGGCGAGCTTGCGCTCGGCGGCGATCACGCGCTCGTCCAGTTGCGCGTGGCGCTCCTGGCTGTCGGCCAGCTGCATGTCCAGCTCTTCGAAGCGCGCCTCGGCCGTCACGCGGCGCTCCTGCAGGTCGGCCAGCTGCGCCTCGACCTCGGCCAGATCGGCGCCGATCTGCTCGCTGCGCGCGCGGGCCTGGTCGGCCAGCTGGGTCAGGCGCAGCGTTTCCACCTGCAGTTCGTGGGCGCGGCTTTGCGCCTCGCTGGCTTCGCGGCGCGCGGCCACGAGGCGCTGCGAGGCGTCCGCGTAGGCCGATTCGGCGCGCACCAGGGCCGTGCGCGACTCGTCGCTGATGAGGGCCTGGGCGCGCAGTTCCTTTTCGAGGTGCTCGATCTCCTGCGCGCGGGCCAGCAGGCCGGACTGCTCTGAGTCCTGGGCATAAAAGCTCACGCTGTGCGCGCTGACCGCATGGCCCGTGGGCACGTAGACCACCTCGCCGGGCTGCAGCGTGGGGCGTCGGTTCAGGGCCTCGTCGAGCGTCTGCGCGGTGTAGCAGCCCTGCAGCCAGTCGGTGAGCACGGCGCGCAGGCCGGCATCGCCCAGGCGCAGCAGGTCGGACAGGCGGGTGGCGGCGCCGGTGGGCTCGGGGATGCCGGCGGGCGGCGCGGTGTAGAAGGCCAGGCGGGCCGGGGGCGCATCGTTGCCGCCCGCGCCGAGAAAGCCGCGCACGCTGTCCAGCCGGCTGACTTCGAGGGCGCCCAGGCGCTCGCGCAGGGCGGCCTCCAGCGCGTTCTCCCATCCGGGCTCGATGTGGATGCGGCTCCACAGGCCCTGCAGGCCGTCGAGGCCGTGGCGCGCCAGCCAGGGCTGCAGCTTGCCATCGGTCTTGACCTTTTCCTGCAGCGCCTTCAGCGCCTCCATGCGCGCCGAAAGGTCGGCCTGGCGGGCGCTTTCCACGTTCACGGCCTGCTGGCGGGTGCGGCGGTCTTCGTCCAGCTGCGGCACGGATTCCTGCAGCTCGGCGAGCCGGGCCTCTGCCATTTCGGCGCCCTCCTGGGCGGCATCGAGCTGGCCGCGCAGGTTGACCAGCCGCGCCTCGTCGGGCGCTGCCAGCGCGTTGCGGTCGGTGCGCAGGCGTTCATGGCGGGCATCGAGCTGGCGGCTTTGCTCGTCGATGCTGCGCTGCTCGGCGGCCAGCACGCCGATCTGCTGCTGCACCTGCACCACGGCGCCGCGCTGCTCGTTGGCGCGCTGCTGGCCCTGGCGCAGCGCCTCTTCGAGGTCGGGCAGTTGCAGGGCCTGTTCCTCGACCTGGGCGGCCAGCAGTTCGGCACGCTCGTCGGCGTCCACGCCGGCACCGGCGAGGTTCTCCATCTCGTGTTCGGCCTCTTCCTTGCGGGCCGACCACTGCGCGATCTGCTCGGCAAGCTGGGCAAGGCGCAGCTCCACGCGCTGGCGGCCCTCGACCACGTAGCGGATCTCGGCCTCCAGGCGGCCCACTTCGGCCGTGGCCTCGTAGAGCTTGCCCTGGGCCTGGTTGACGTGGTCGCCCGCGGCATAGTGCGCCTGGCGGATGGTTTCGAGGTCGGATTCGACCGAGCGCAGGTCGGCCATGCGCGATTCGAGGTCGTTCACGGCCTGCAGGCCGTCGGCGCGCACCTTGGCCTGCTCGGCCTCGGCATCGGCGCGCTTCAAAAACCACAGCTGGTGCTGCTTGAGGGTGACGTCGGCCTGCAGCGCGTTGTAGCGGGCGGCCACCTCGGCCTGCTTTTCCAGGCGCTCCAGGTTGGCGTTCAGCTCGCGCAGGATGTCTTCGACCCGCGTGAGGTTTTCGCGCGTGTCCGACAGGCGGTTTTCGGTCTCGCGGCGGCGTTCCTTGTATTTGGAGACGCCCGCGGCCTCTTCCAGGAACAGGCGCAGCTCTTCGGGGCGCGACTCGATGATGCGGCTGATGGTGCCCTGGCCGATGATGGCGTAGGCGCGCGGCCCCAGGCCCGTGCCCAGGAACACGTCCTGCACGTCGCGCCGGCGCACGGGCTGGTTGTTGATGAAGTAGCTGCTGTTGCCGTCGCGGGTGAGCACGCGCTTGACGGCGATCTCGCCGTACTGGTTCCACTGACCGCCGGCGCGGTGGTCGGCGTTGTCGAAGACCAGCTCCACGCTGGCGCGGCTGGCCTGCTTGCGGCTGGTGGTGCCGCTGAAGATCACGTCCTGCATGGACTCGCCGCGCAGTTCGCTGGCCTTGGACTCCCCCAGCACCCAGCGCACCGCATCCATGATGTTGGACTTGCCGCAGCCGTTCGGGCCCACCACGCCCACCAGTTGGCCCGGCAGCATGAAGTTGGTGGGTTCTGCGAACGACTTGAAGCCGGCGAGTTTGATGGAGTTAAGACGCACGGGTCTGTGGGCGGGCTGGGGGCGTTGGAGCGCTCAAAACGGCGCGGCCGCGCCGCCGGGCGGGCCAGCGTGGCCAAGCCCCGGATGATACCGTGCCGGGGTGGCGCGACTGCCAGGGAAACGGCCCGCTCCCACAGCCGCCGCCGCTTCAAGCCAAAAAGGCCCCCAGCGCAATCAACACTAGGGCATATAGCTATCAAAAAAGTAGCATCAACCAGCACGGGGCGCGAAGGCGATGATCGCCATGCCGGCCAGGGTGACCGCCACGCCCGCCAGGTCCCACGCGGTGGGACGCACGCCGTCCACCGCCCAGAGCCAGCCGATGGCCACCGCCACGTAGACGCCGCCATAGGCCGCATACACCCGCCCGGCCGCGGCCGGATGCAGGGTGAGCAGCCCGGCGAACAGCGCCAGGCAGGCGGCGGCCGGCACCAGCAGCCAGGGGCTCGCGCCCTGGCGCAGCCACAGCCACGGCAGGTAGCAGCCCACGATCTCCGCCAGCGCGGTGACGGCGTACAGCGCCAGGGTTTTCAGCTCGGACATGGGAGGGCTCGGAGCGATCGGCAGGGGCCGGCGGGCCCGCATGCGTTGCGGCGTGGCGGGCGCCGGCCGGTGCCCCTCACACGATCAGCGGGCTCTGGCCCGCGGCGTGGTCGATCACCAGGCGTTCGAATCCGTCCACAGGCAGCGGCGGGCTGAGCAGGTAGCCCTGCCACACGTAGCACTGGTTGCGCGCCAGGAAGGCGCGCTGCGCCTCGGTCTCCACGCCCTCGGCGATCACGCGCAGGCCCAGGCTGGTGCCCAAGGCGACGATGGTGCGCGCGATGGCGGCGTCGTTGGGGTCGGTGAGCACGTCGCGCACGAAGCTCTGGTCGATCTTCAGCTCGTCCAGCGGCAGGCGCTTGAGGTAGGCGAGCGAGGAATAGCCCGTGCCGAAATCGTCGAGCGAAAAACCCACGCCATAGGCGCGCAGTTGGGCCATCTTGTCGATGGTGTCCTCCACGTCCTGCAGCAGCAGGCTTTCGGTCATTTCCAGTTTGAGCCGGCGGCCATCGGCGCCGGTGCTCGCCAGCGCCGCCAGCACCTGGCCCACGAAGCCGCTCTGGTGGAACTGGCGCGCGCTCACGTTGACCGACAGGCCCAGGTGCGAAAGCGCCGGCCGCTGCGCCCACCGTGCCAGCTGCGCGCACGCCGCCTGCAGCACCCATTCGCCCAGCGGCAGGATGAGTCCGGTCTCTTCGGTCAGGGGAATGAAATCGGCCGGCGAGACGAAGCCGCGCACCGGGTGGCGCCAGCGCAGCAGCGCCTCGGCGCCGGTGATGCGGCCGTTGTCCATCTGCGGCTGGTAGAACAGCTCGAACTGCTGGAGCGCGATGCCCTCGCGCAGATCCGATTCGAGGGCCGCGCGGGCCGCCACCGACGCCTGCATCCGCGGGTCGTAGAACTGCAGGCTGTTGCGCCCGCCGGCCTTGGCCTGGTACATGGCCAGATCGGCGCGCTGCAGCAGTTCGTCCACCGTCTCGCGCACACCCTGGAAGATGGTCACGCCCATGCTGAGCGTGCTGTGGTGGGCCTCGCCCTCCAGCAGGAACGGGCGGCGCAGGGCCGCCAGGATCTTCTGGCCCATCTCTTCCGCGCGCGCGGCAGCGTCTTCGGGGCTGTCGCCCAGGTCTTCCAGCACCACGACGAACTCGTCGCCGCCATGGCGCGCCACGGTGTCTTCGGTCCGCACGCAGTCGCGCAGCCGCAGCGCCACCTGGCGCAGCAGCATGTCGCCGCGCTCGTGGCCCTGGGTTTCGTTCAGGGTCTTGAAGTTGTCCAGGTCGAGCATCAGCACCGCGCCGCAGCGCTGGCTGCGCGTGCTGGCGGCCAGGGCCTGCTGCAGCCGGTCGAGCAGCAGCCGGCGATTGGGCAGCTGGGTGAGCGGGTCGTAGTAGGCGAGGTAGCGGATCTCTTCCTCGGCCGCCTTGTGCTGGCTCATGTCCACCACGGTGATGAGGCGGTCGTCGCCCAGCGCCACGCCGGCCAGGTCCACCGTGCGCAGTTGCCCACCCTTGCAGGTGATGGCGTGCTCGCGCGGCGCGACGGCCTCCTTGCCGGGCGGCTCGGCGCACACGGCCAGCCAGTCGGCGATGGCCTGCTCGCGCTGCGCCGCATCGGGAAACGCCAGGCGCCACCAGTCGTCCACCGTGGGGGCGTCCTCGGCGGTGTAGCCGCAGATCTGCACGAAGCGCTCGTTGCGAAAGCTCACCCCGCCGTCCTTGCGCACCAGGCACACACCCACGGGCAGGCGGTACAGGATGCCGCGCAGGCGCAGCTCGCTGTCGCGCTGGCTCTCTTCCATCTGCTTGCGCTCGGTGATGTCCTGCACCACGGCGATGGAATGGTTGGCGGGGTTGCCAGGCATGCGCATGGGCGACACCGTGAGGTCGGCCCAGATGACGCGCCCGTCCTTGTGGAAGTAGCGCTTTTCGTAGCGGAACTCCTCGATCAGCCCCGCGGCGATCTGCTGCATCAGCGACTCGCTGGCGACCAGATCGTCGGGGTGCGTGATGTCGCCCACCGTCTTGGCCGACAGCTCGGCCTCGGTGTAGCCCAGGATGTCGCAGAACTTGCTGTTGGCCCGCACGAAGCGGCGGCTGGTGGCCTCGACCTGCGCCACACCTACGGCGGCCTGGTTGAACAGCGCGCGAAAGCGCTCTTCGCTCTCGCGCAGGGCCGAGCCGGCAGCGGTGGCAAAACTCACGGCCTGGGTGCGACGGCGCACCAGCAGCGTGATGAGCGCGGACAGCAGGGCCGTCACCAGCAGCCCGCCACCGCCCATGATCGCCGGCAGCTGCGCCTCCGAGCGCGACAGGAAGGGCTGCAGGGGCTGGAAGGTGAGCCGCCAGCGCCGGTCGTGCACGCGCAGCTCGCGTTCGTAGCGCTCCACGGCGGGCCGCACGCCGCTCTCCAGCGCCAGCAGCGGCCGCTCGGAGGACGCAGAGGCATCGCGCACCGAGCCGATGTCCCGCACCGACATGCCCACGCCCCGCAACTGGCCCTCGGACTGCAGGGCCTTCACCATGTCGTAGAACCGGATCGTGGCGGCCACCGAGCCGACGTAGCGGCGAACGCCGCCCGCGCTGTCGTCGAACACGGGCAGCCGGATCACGAAGCCGGCGCGGTTGTCGCGCTCCTGCAGCAGATCGAACGGCTCCGAGGCCACGATCTGCCCGGTGTCGCGGCTGTAGCGGATGGATGCCATGGTGGCTGGCAGCGAGCCGACATCCAGGCCCACGACGTACTCGTTGCCCGCGATGGGCCAGATGTAGTCGGCCACGTGGTATTCCGGCCGGTCGCCGGGCGGGCGGATGGCGAACGTGGACGGAGCGCCCGTTCGCGCGAGGTCATCGGCCCGCACCCGGGCCTCGTAGGCCTCCTTGTCGGCATGCGGCACAAAGCGGGTGAAGGCCACGTTCTTCACGCCGGGATAGTGCTGGGCAAGGCGCAACTCTCGCGCCGCGTGCTCGAAATCGGCGCGCCCCAGGCGCGGGTTGACCAGGAACAGGCTGCGCAGGCCCACCACCAGTTCGGTGTGCGAGGCGATGCGGCTCTCCAGCGCCGTGGTGAACGAACGCGCCTCCTGGGTGAACCGCTCGCGTGCGATGCGCGCCACCGAATCGCTCTGCTGCTGCCACAGCGCCCAGCTGGCGGCGGTGCCGACCAGCGCGCAGAGCAGCCCTGGCAGCCAGGGCCAGCGTTGCAATTGCAGTGCTTTCGGAAGCGTCATGGGCAGATGGAGGAAATCCCGGGCGCGGCGCGGGGAATCCGTCCACGATAACCCACGAGGATAGCCACAATCGACGTCGGTTTTGACGTCAATAGCCTTGATGTTCTTTTTTGTAACAATGGCTTGGCCGTTTTCCATAGCCATTGCCGTGCGCGCACCGGTGTTGGCGCCCTATCCTCTCGCCCTGGTGCCGTGCCTGGGCGCCCGTCCCGGCTCCCGAACCCCTCAGAAAGTTGCCCCATGCTGTACAACGCACTCCAATTGATCCATGTCCTGGCGATCATCGTTTGGCTGGGGGGCATGGCCTTCGCCCATTTCTTCCTGCGCCCGGCGGCCCAGGCGCTGGAGCCTGCCCAGCGCGTGGCGCTGATGCACGGCGTGCTGCAGCGTTTTCTGGGGGCGGTGCTGGTAGCCGTCGTGCTGGTGCTGTCCAGCGGGCTGTGGATGATCGGCAACGTCGCCCGCGCCGCGGCGCAGTCGGGCGGCCGATTTTCCATGCCGCTGTCGTGGACGATCATGGCCACGCTGGGCATCGTGATGATGGCCCTGTTCGGCCACGTGCGGTTCGCGCTGTTCAAGCGCCTGCAGCGCGCGGTGGCGGCGAGCGACTGGGCCGCCGGCGGCAAGGCGCTGGCTTCCATCCGCACCTGGGTGGGAGTCAATCTGGCGCTGGGGGTGATCGTGGTGGTGGTGGTGTTCCTGGTGCAGTGAGTACACGCAGCGCTCGCAAATCAGCAGGGGTATCGCTGACGCTCCAGAAGGCAGGAGACCCTATCACCGCGTCGATGACGATGATCCCGATTCGGTGCGAGGCAGGAAAATGGCTTCGACTTGCCCATGGTCCGGGGCTTTCTTGCCATTGCTGAAAAATTCCGCCGATTCCTGAATTTCGAGGCTGGTGCCATGAAAGGGATCGCGGATGCTGAGGAAGAATTTCCCCTTGCTCTCACGGACGTTATCCAGCATGAGCATATGGCCGCCCTTGGCGAGAATGCAGGGGCCATGCTGCTGGATTTTCTCCCCGAGATCCCGCCAAGCCACTTTTCTGCTTTTGTCTTGGCCAAATAAACTGCTTTTGTATTTCAGCTGGTGCGTCACCTGAAAGGGCTCTACACCAGTCGCTGCCGCGATCGAGTGGATGACGGCGGGCGTGTCCCTGGCCGCATTGGCAGCATAGACCGTGGAAGAGTCCGCATCCGCCAGATCGACCTTCCCATGCTCCAACAGCAGCATCAGCTCACAGGCTGCAGCGCAGTCCTTGAAACCTGGCTGGGGAACCATGAACCGGTTTCCCGGCATCGGATAGACGTCGAAATTCCTGAATTTAATGGCTGGAATGGAAGCACCATTCATGACAAATGCGGGCGTTTTGCCGTTGCCAGAGACTTCCAGCCCCGCAAATCGCTTTGTCGTCAGATGGGCAGGAGCGTCATAAATGATGCCGTCTTTGATCTGCTCGCCGAAATGCCCGAACTGTCCGCGAATTTCGGGAAAGCGACGGACCATTCCATCTTTGGCCCGAATGTAAGCCTCTGCGAACCACTGCGCAGGACCTTGTGAAGGCAGTTTGGATTTGGAGTGATCCACCAGCCCAACGACGTTGGCACATGACGCGTAAAAGCCGCCGATGGTGCTGGCCGGAACCAGCGTTTTCTGCTCCGGGCTCTTCTCGACTTTGTGCACCGGCTCACTCAATGCCATGGCCAGCCAGGCACTGCTGTCCATCAATTCATCGTCCTCATCGCTGCTGGGAGATTCTGGAAGGCTTGCCCTGGCAGTCTGGGGCCGAAGACTTTCGGGGGAGTCATGTCGATGCCTGCGCCGCGCGAGATTGCCCAGTTCATGGTGGGCACTGGTGGAGGTGCTGCCACCGAGGGCATGCGATGAGGTTGGGGTAGATTCCTGTGCTGGAGAAGATTGCGAAGAGCGTCCACGCAATCCGGAAAGAGAAGATGGTGTCATGACACATAGATCCTTGGATAGCGCCAATGATCGACATGGGTCCGATGCATCTCTTCAATCCAACCGAAGCAGTGAAGACCTCTGCGAAAAAACCAGGCTGGTCGGTGCCACCGTCTGGCCTTCAACCCGTTGCAAACAAGAGAGGAAAGAATGAGCAGACCCAAATCCGGCGCCGTGATTTTCGCCAGGGACTTGCCCAAGGTCGCCCGTTTCTACGAGGTGCTGCTGTCCATGCGGCTGGTCGAGCGGCAGCCCGGCCACATCGTGCTGGAGTCGGACGATGTCCAGCTGGTGGTGCACAGCATGCCCGCGGCGGCGCGGTCCGCTGCGGGGGCAGCCTCGGCGTCCACCCCCCCGGCCCGCAGAACCGAAGTGCCCGTCAAGCTGTTCTTTGCCGTTGACAGCCTGGCCGCCACCCGCGACGCCGCGGTGGCACTGGGTGGCGGGCTGAGCCCCGCGCAGCGCGAGTGGGAAGCCCGCGGCTTCCGGGCCTGCGACGGGTACGATCCGGAAGGGAACATAGTGCAGTTCAGGGAAATCGCCGAATAGCGTGGCATGCCGGCAGGCAAAAGAAAGAAAGAAAGAAAAGCCCCTGAGGATTTAAGCCACGCCTAAGTTGGCGCCCCAATCATGGCACCCAGGCAGCCCGCTTTGATTGATCTCCTCCTCCCTCCTGGGCTGTCTTTTCCAACCCGCTTCGGCGGGTTTTCTTTTTTGCACGGCGCTCGCGTGCGAGCGTGAAACAGGCAGGAAGCCTGCGCCCCCTGGTCAGCCCCTGGCGGCGTCTGCCCCGCGGGTTCGCACCCACGGAACCAGAAGACCCAGCACGCGCGGGCGCCAGGCCAGCGTGAAGGCGACGCACAGCGCCGCGCCCGCCAGCGCCATCACCCAGACCAGCGAGGCCATCGAGCCGTGGTCCACGCTCAGGCACAAGGCCAGCGATCCCGCCAGTGCGGCGGCACCGGCCCAGCGCAGCCGCGTCACGGTGCGCCGGGGCTGCGGCACGCCATCGCCCAGCGCCTGTGCCCAGTGCACCTCCATGGCCAGGGCCAGCCAGCCCAGACCGGCCCCATTGGCGGCCAGCGCAGCCAGCAACAGCAGCGCGTCAAGCACGGTTGGCCTCCGGCACGCCCTGCGCGGCGCGGGCCTGCGGCGCGGCGGCGCCCAGCGCGCGGCGGCGAAGCCTGCGCGCGGCCACCACGGCGAGGGCCGCGCTGGCGAGCAGGGCCAGGTCCATGCCGGCCACGGGCCAGTAGCCGTTGGCGATGGTGCGCAGCAGGTGGTCCCCGGTCGTCGCCCAGTTCAGCAGCACCGCCGCCACCGCCAGCGCAGCAGCGGCCCAGCACTGCTCGCTCCAGGCCGGCGCCATGCGGGCCTGCGCCACCGGAGCCGTGCGCCACACGCCATGCAGGAAGGCCAGCACCCAGGCGCCCCAGAACACGGCTTGCTCCCAGGTGCCCCGGCCCGGCAGATCGGTCGGCAGCACCCGGTTGCCGATCAGCATGGCGAAGGTGGCGATGAGCATGCCGGTCACGGTGGTCACCGCGAAGGCGTCCACCCAACGCGCGCCGGAGAGGCCTTGCCTGGCGTGCTGGCGCTTGCGCTTTTCCACGAAGAAGATAAAGCCGGTGGCGATGCACACGCAGCCCGACAGGCCGCCCAGCACGTACAGCCAGCGCAGCAGCCAGTGCCGGAAATGCTGCAGGTGCAGGCCGGTGAGGAAGTTGTTGATGCCCGCGACCGCCGTGGGCGGCGGGTCTTCGCGCAGCACCTCGCCGGTGGCGCCCTTGAAGTGGATGCCCTCGCCCGTGAGCGTGACACGGTCGGTGCCGGCGCGGAACACGCTCACGTAGGCATTGGCATCGCCCACGTGCTGCACGTTCAGGTAGCCGACCTCGCCCGCCATGCCCTTGGCGGCCCAGCGGCGCTGGGCCTCGGCCACCATGGCGTCCACCGAGGCGAGGGTGCCGGGCGTGCCCGCGCGCTTGGCCGGCAGGCCGGTCTCCAGCGCTTCGTGCTGCTCATGCAGTTCGTGCAGCGGATGCAGCTGGGTTTCGGTGACGGGAAAGTAGATGCCGCCGAAGATCACCAGGCCCGAAAGCGCGAAGATGAAATGGAACGGCAGCGCCACCACGCCGGTCAGGTTGTGCAGATCGAGGGCGCTGCGCTGGGTGTGCTTGCGCGGCCGGAAGGTGAACATCTCGCGGAAGATCTTGCGGTGCATGACCACGCCGCTGACCAGCGCCACCAGCATCATCAGCGCGGCGAAGCCCACGATCCAATAGCCCAGGCTCTTCCATTCCAGGTGCAGGCTGTAGTGCAGCGGGTAGAAGAACCGGCTGCCGATCTTGAGGTGGTCGTCCGGCAGCGGCTGGCCGTTGCGCGGGTCGATGGTGCGCGTGCCCCAGACCTGATCGTCCGCGTCCTTGGCGTTGGGCAGGGCGAAGCTGGCGAACATGCCGAGCACCGGATCGCGGTGGGTGGTGTAGGCGCCCCAGCTGTTCACCACGGGAAAGGTGTCGGCCAGCGGGCCGTTCACCCGGCTGCACGCCGCCTCGAGGTTGGCGGCATCGGGCCGCGTCATGGTTCGGAAGGCCGGCTGCAGCACGCGGTCGAACGACGGCATGGGCTGCGGGGCGAACCGGGTTTCAGGAATGGCCCAGCGGTCGATCTCGCGGTCGAACACCGACAGCGAGCCGAAGAAGAAAACGACCATGAGCACGAAGCCCAGCACCAGGCCGAACCAGGTGTGCAGCCAGGCCATGGTGAGCCGAAAGTTCTGGAACACGGGACAAATGCCTTTCCGCTAAAGACAGCACAGACAGGACCGACACGGCAACGGGACGGACACAAAAACCGCCGGCACAGGGGCCGGTCAGATCAGGGCCATCTGCACCAGCGACGCGGTGCCGGCCATCAGGGCGCCGCCCCCCGCCAGCACCAGCCAGACGCGGCCGAGCCGGGAATCCGAAAAGGCCCACAGGAAGGCCACGAGAAACACGATGAAGCCCACGATGTAGCCCATGGCCTCGGCATCGTGGAACGGCATGCCTGCCGCGAATGCCAGGCCCACGCACAGCGCGATGAACCCCCAGGTGAACGCGTAGCCGCCCAGCATGCCGGCCGCGATGCGCGAGACCACATGCAGGCGGGACGCTGCAGTGCTGCCAGCCATCGTTTGCCTTGATTTCAAAATGCGATTAGTTCTCAATTATGCCTGCGGATGTTTTCCCCGAAAACCCATGCGCGGCATGGGCCCGCCCTGCCGGACCGGACTGTCGCGCCAGCCGGCTATGCTCTGCGCCTTGCCCTGCCCGGCCTTCTTCGCACCTTCTTCGCCTCTTCCTTGCTTATGTCACGTGCCCGCCTCACCCTCCTGACCCTGCTGCTGGCCATGCTGGCCGCCATCGCCGCCACGGCCTGGTGGGTGGCGCAGGGCCGCATGCGCGCCGCACGCGCCCAGGTCGCGCAGTTGCAGCAGGAGGTGAGCCAGAAGACCGAGCAACTGCTGGGCTACACGCGCTACACCGACTACCTCACGGTGGGCAAGCAATCGCTGTCGGAGCAGATGAAGCTCATGGCGGCCACCGTGGTGCGCGAGGAAGGCACCACCCAGATCGTCGAAAAGTCCGTGCTGGGCCTGGCCTCCACGGGCGTGGTGGCGATCTGGTACTCGGCCGAATACTCGTTCGGCTACGACCTGCGGCCCCAGAGCTACGAGCTGCGCAGCACCCCGGCCGGCATCGAGATCCACCTGGCCAAGCCGACGCTGGTGGCGACCCCGGCCATCAGCCAGCTGCGCCACCGCGTGCTGTCGGGCGGCCTGCTGACCGACAACAAGGGCGCGGTCATCCGCCTCACGCAGGAGGCGTCGCAGCGCGCGGCCAAGCAAGGCGCGGCCATGGCGTCGGACCCGGCCGTGATGGCGCTGTGCGAAAAGAGTCTGATCGCGTTCCTGTCGGATTTCCTCTCGCGCCAGCCCGGGGTCAAGGCCGTGCCGCGCATCACGGTGGTGTACCGATAGGCCTTCGGGCATCGGCCGAAGGGCCGCGTTGACACAGCCAATCGATCAGCGCAGCGCGACCTGCGTGATCCACAGGGTGAACAGCGCCGCGCCCAGCCCCAGGGGCATCACCCAGGCGCCCAGCCGCAGAAACTGCCAGCCGCTCACCGATTGGCCTTCGCGCCGCAATGCGGCCAGCCACAGCAGCGTGGCCAGCGAACCCGTGATCGACAGGTTGGGCCCGATGTCGATGCCCATCAGCGCCGCGGCCCGCATCGACGGCGAGGCGTTCGCGGCATCCAGCGCCGCCCCCGCCAGCAGGCCGGCGGGCAGGTTGTTGACGAGATTGGCGGCGATGCCCAGCAAGGCGCCCACCCCCACGTCCGCGCCGCCCGGCCAGGCCGTGGCCGCCTTGCGCAAGGCATCAGCCAGCAGCCCCACCACGCCGGTGTACTCCAGGGCCTGCACGAACACGAACAGCCCCGCCACCAGCGGCAGCACGCTCCAGGACACCGAGCGCACCGTGGGCCAGACAGCGCTGCCGCACCCGATGCGCAGCAGCGCCAAGGTCACCAGGGCCGCCCCCAGCGTGGGCCAGCCCAGCGGCACCCGCAGCCACGCGCAGGCCACCAACACCACCACCGACACGGCCAGACCGGCGGCCGCCAAGGCGCCGCCGCGGCTCAAGGGACTGGGAGGCACTTCGGTGCGGATGGTGGCGTCGATGCGGTGGCGCAGCGCGAACCGCAGCGCCAGGAAGGTCGCGGCGATGGACGCCAGCGAAGGCAGCGCGAACAGCGCCAGCCACTGCGGCAGCGGCGGCATGTGCCCGCCCCAGAGCACCAGATTGGCCGGGTTGGAGATGGGCAGCACGAAGCTCGCCGCATTGGCGACGAAGGCGCAGATGAACAGGTAGGGCAGCGGAGAAGCGCCCACCGCGCGGGCCACGGCGAACACCGCGGGGGTCAGCACCACCGCGGTGGCGTCGTTGGACAGGAACACCGTGACCAGCGTCCCCACCAGATAGACCCAGGTGAAAAGCCGGCTGCCCGAGCCGCCGGCACGGCGCGCCGCCAGCGCCGCCAGCCAGTCGAACACGCCTTCGCGGCGCGCCATCTCGGACAGCAGCATCATCCCCGCCAGGAACAGGTACACGTCTTCGCCGCGCAGCACGCCCTTCCAGGCCTGGCTGGCCGGCAGCAGCCCGAAACCCACCAGCGCCAGGGCACCCGCCACGGCCCAGACCGCTTCGGGCAGGCGCCAGGGACGAAGGATGACCGCACTGGTCGCCACGGCGACCACGCCCCAAATCCACTGCTGCGGTGCAAGCATGAAAGCCTTTTTTCCAAAAGATTGATCGACGGCAGGAAAGAGGGCAAAAGAAAGAGCGCCCAGGACACGGGCGGCGCGCCTGCCGTTCGCCCCGGCCGCCCTGCGGGGGGATTCTATTCAGCGGCCCGAAGCGCACCACGTCGGACACGAGCGAAGGATCGGGATGACGAAGCGGCCGCGCCAAGACCCCGCGGGCACACGGCGGGCCGCGGCCCCTTACGATGGCGGCCCAAGGAGTTGAGCCTGTGTTTGAGTTTTTCGAAAAGCGACTGCCCCCCTACCCCGGCAACGAACCCACCCTGCCCCCCAAGGATTTCATGGCCTTCGTGTGGTCCGGCACACGCGGGCTGCGCCGCTACGTGGTGATGATGGCGGGCCTGTCGGCCGCCATCGCGGTGTACGAGGCCCTGCTGTTCGCCGTGCTGGGCCATGTGGTGGACTGGCTCACCCAGGTCAGCCCCGCGGCGCTGTGGGCCGAGCGCCGGGGCACGCTGGCGCTGGTGATCGGCATGCTGCTGGGCAGCATCGTGCTGGTGGCGGTGCAGACCAGCGTCAAGCACCAGACGCTGGCCATCAATTTCCCGCTGCGCCTGCGCTGGAACTTCCACCGGCTGATGCTGGGCCAGAGCATGGCCTTCTATGCCGACGAGTTCGCGGGCCGCATCACCACCAAGATCATGCAGACGGCCCTGGCCGTGCGCGACATGATCTTCACCACGACCGACGTGGTGATCGGCATGGGGGTGTACCTGTTCACCATCCTGCTGCTGGCCGCCGGCTTCGACCTGCGGCTGCTGGTGCCCTTTCTGCTGTGGATCGTCTGCTACGGCCTGGCGTGCTGGTACTTCGTGCCGCGCCTGGGCCAGGTGGGCAAGGCGCAGGCCGATGCGCGGTCGGTGATGACCGGGCGAATCACCGACGCCTACACCAACATCGCCACCGTCAAGCTGTTCTCCCACACCCGGCGCGAGGCCGAGTTCGCCCGCGCGGCCATGGATGCGTTCAAGCACACGGGCTACGCGCAGATGCGCCTGGTGAGCCGGTTCGAGATCGTGAACCACATTCTGGTGGTGGCCATGATGATGGGCGCCTGCGGCACGGCCCTGTGGCTGTGGTCGCTGGGCCAGGTGGGCGCGGGCGCGGTGGCGGCCGTCACCGCGATGGCGCTGCGCGTGTCGGGCCACGCCCACTGGGTGATGTGGGAGATGACCACGCTGTTCGAGAGCGTGGGCACCATCCAGGACGGCATCAATACCCTCACCCGGCCACGCACGGTGGTGGACGCACCCGATGCGCGCCCCCTGGCCGTGCCGCGCGGCGAGGTGCGGTTCGACGACGTGACCTTCGCCTACCAGGGCGGCAAGCCGGTCATCGACCGCTTGAACCTCACCATCCGGCCGGGCGAGAAGATCGGCCTGATCGGCCGTTCGGGCGCCGGCAAATCGACGCTGGTGAACCTGCTGCTGCGCTTTCACGACGTGCAGACGGGCCGCGTGCTGATCGATGGCCAGGACATCGCCCACGTGACGCAGGACAGCCTGCGCCAGGCGATCGGCATGGTCACGCAGGACACCTCCCTGCTGCACCGCTCGATGCGCGACAACATCCTCTACGGCCGGCCCGACGCGAGCGAGCAGGACCTGCACGCGGCGGCCCTGCGGGCACAGGCCGCGGACTTCATCGACACGCTGACCGACTTGCAGGGCCGTCGCGGCTACGACGCCCACGTGGGCGAGCGCGGCGTGAAGCTCTCGGGCGGCCAGCGCCAGCGCGTGGCCATCGCGCGGGTGATGCTCAAGGATGCGCCCATCCTGCTGCTGGACGAAGCCACCAGCGCGCTGGACTCCGAGGTCGAGGCCGCCATCCAGCAGAGCCTGGACGGGCTGATGCAGGGCAAGACGGTGATCGCCATCGCCCACCGCCTGTCCACCATCGCCGCGATGGACCGCCTCATCGTGCTGGATGCGGGGCAGGTCATCGAAGAAGGCACGCACGCGCAGCTGCTGGCACAGGGCGGTGTGTATGCCCGGCTCTGGGGCCACCAGAGCGGCGGATTCCTGGGCGAGTCGGAAGAGGACTGAACGCGGCGCGCCGGGGCCTGGCCTCGGCAGGGCCCTGGCGCATATTCCACGCCGGCAGATAGCTATCATTCATATAGCAATCTGGCAACCATGTCCGAGCGCATTACCGGAGGTTACAGGTCTGCGGCGCCGTGCTCTTTAGACTCGCGCCTTTCCTTGCGCAATGCGGTTGACGCCGCAGGCCGCACCTTCCCTCCCCTTCCTACCCATTCATCACTCTTCAGAGGGAATCCCATGTCCGTTGCATCCATTCTCGGCATCTCGATCGGCGCAGGCGTCGGCACCTATTTTTCGCTCAAGAAAAACCCCATGCCGCAGGGCAAGCGCGTGCTCATGTGCGTGGGCGCCGGCGTCGTCGTTTTCGTGCTGCTCAAGATCATTCTCTGAGCGGCGCGGCGGCCCCGCGCTGCGGCAGCGGGGCCTTGCAGCCCATGGCGAGGCGGCCGCCGCAGCGCCGCCACCCTTCCCTTCTTCCCGTCTACCCTCCCACGCTTTCAGGCCGTCCTCCGGCGCCCGGGCATCACGTCCCGAACACCAGCGCCTTGTGCAGCCACACGCCCGCCATCAGCCCGTTGGCGGATGCCAGCGTCGCGTTGTGGCCCGGCATGGCCGCGTCTCCCGCGGCAAACACGCCGGGCACCGTGGTCTGCTGCGTGGCATCGGTGCGGATCACCAGGCCGGCCGGCCCCTCGTCGAAGGCGCAGCCCAGTTGCTCGGCCAGCGGGCTGGCCATGTGCGTGCGCGGCGGTACGAACAACGCCTCGATAGGCACCCGGCGGCCATCTTCCAGGCGCACGCCCGACAAGGCGGGCGCGTCCCCTTCCAGGCCCGCAATGCGCGCCGGCTCAAGGGTGATGCCGCGGGCAGCCAGTTGCGCCAGCGATTCGGCATCGGGCGCATCATGGCCATTCAGGAACAGCGTCATCGGGCCCCAGTCGGCCACGAGCAGCGCGTGGTGCACCGAGGCGGGCGCGGCGTACAGCGTGCCCAGCGGTCGGCCACCGACCTCGTAGCCGTGGCAATACGGGCAATGCAGCACGGTGGCACCCCAGCGCTCGCGCAGGCCGTCGACGGCAGGCAGTTCGTCGCGCACGCCGGTGGCCAGCAGCAGCTTGCGGGCGGCCAGCGACTCGCCCGAATCCAGCGTCACGGCGAATCCACCGTCACCGCCCTCACCTGCCGGGCCGATGGCCCGGGCCTGCGTGGCCGTTCCCGCCTTGAACGTGACGGACGGATAGGCCAGGAGCTGGCGGCGCGCCAGCGCGATCATGTCCTGCGGCCGCTCGCCGTCCTGGCCGAAGAACCCGTGCGACGCCGCCGCGAAGCGGTTGCGCGGCGCGCCCGCATCCACCACGCACACGCTGCGCCGGGCGCGAGCGATCTGCATGGCGGCGGACAGGCCGGCAAAGCTGCCGCCGATGACCAAGGCATCAAACCGCATGGGACACCTCCTTCATCGACAGGCCGCTCTGGGCGAAGCGGCGGTGGAAATCGCGCGACAGATCGGCCAGGGTGATCTGCTCAAGGCGCGCCAGCAGCAGCGCCTCAGCCTCTCGATAAGTGCCGTCGAGCGCGGCGTTCACCGCCTGCTCCACCAGGCATTCCGGGCGCTCGGTGCGGTGGCCGACCGCCAGGAACGGCGGCTCGCCCACGGCGCGGTGGATGTCGGCCAGGCTCACCTCCTCCAGCGGGCACGACAGCACCCACCCGCCGCCATGGCCCTTGGCCGAGGCGACGAAGCCCGCCTCGCGCAGGCCCGCCATCACCCGCCGCACGACGACGGGATGCGTGTGCATGGCCTGGGCCAGCGATTCGGAGGTGGACGGGGTGTCGTTCTCGGCCATGTGCAGCAGCACGTGGAGAACGCCGGATAGCTTGCTGTCTTGTTTCATGCAACATTATTAGTTGCATGAAAAAGATCTGGCAAGCGAAGGGGCATGCGAGGCGGGAGTCTCCCCGCGCCGGTGTTTCAGCCCTGGCGTGGCGGCAGCACCCTGGCCGGGTTGCCCACCACGGTGGCGCCGGCAGGCACATCGCGCGTGACGACGCTGCCCGCGCCGATGATCGCGTCGTCGCCCACCGTCACGCCGGGCATCACCAGGGCGCCGGCGCCGATCCACACGTTGCGGCCGATGGTCACCGGGCGGCCGAACTCCAGGCCCTGGGCCCGCTCCTGCGGCGACCGCGGGTGGTCCGCCGCGAGCAGTTGCACGCCCGGCCCGATCTGCGTGCCGTCACCGATGCGCACCTCGACCACATCCAGGATCACGCAGTTGAAGTTGAGGAACACCCCCGTGCCCAGGTGGATGTTGAAGCCGTAGTCGCAGTGGAACGGCGGACGCACCACGGCCCCCTCGCCCACCGAGCCCAGGTGCTCGGCCAGCAGCGCGCGCCGCTCGGCGGGGTCTGCGGCCAGTGCGGCGTTGTAGCGCACGAGCCAGCGTTTGTTGGCGGCCAGGTCGGCCTGGAGTTCGGGATCGCCGGCGTGGTAGAGCCGGCCGGCCAGCATGTGTTCTTTCTGTGAGGTCATCGGGCCATTGTGAAGGCGTCGCGGGCGCAGGCGGTCGCCCGGGCGACCCCGTGAAGGGGTTAAGGCCAAAATGGCCTCCAGCACAATCAACACTAGGGCATATAGCTATTAAATTAATAGCAAACAGAATGCCGCACGCTGTGACCCGTCAGGCAAACGGGCCACCGCCGTCGTCCGGCGCCACGGGCTCCACCGGTGCCCGCACCACCCCCAGCCGCAGACCGAGCACGCCCAGGATGCGGTTCATCGTCTGCACCGTGCCCGGGCTGCGGCCCTGCTCGATATCCTGCAGCGCGCGGTGCGAAATGCCCGCCAGTCGCGCCAGCTCGGCCGAGGTCAGCCGCAAGGTGCTGCGCAGGTGGCGGATGGACTCGCGCAAGGTCCATTGCGGGTGGTCCAGCAGGTCCTGCACGGCCTGGCGGCGCAGCAGCAGTTGCTCTGCCAGTGGAAGGGGGGTGTAACGTTTGTCCATGCGAAAGGTGCCCGCTTTTCAAGTGTTCAGGTCACAGGGCCTGCAGTGCCTGCACCTGGGCCGCGATGGCGGGCTGCAGAAAACGGTGCACCTCCGGCTCCAGGCCGAAGCCGCCGCCGTCGCGCGCCACTGCTTCCAGGGGGCCGGCCAGGTCCTGCAAGGCCTGGGTCAGCGGGGCACGCGGCAGTCCGCATTCGGCGGCGACGGTGTCCAGCACCCGGCGCCAGTCCGGCGCGCCGTCGTCCCCCACCGCCCAGCGGATGCGCCGCGCGATGCCATCGGGGTGCAGGTACATGGGCGCAAAGTCGAACACCGGCGTGAGGGCGATGCGCCCGTCAAAACCGCGCTGCACGGCCGTGTTGCGCGCGTGGTTGTCCTTGTTGCCCAGCGCCAGGTTGGCCACGTCGCGGCGCAGGTACTCCGCCACTTCGGCAGCGGGATCGGTGCACACGCGGGCCAGTTGGCGGCACACTTCCTCGTGGGAGGGCACGGCGCCGAAGCCCGCCCGGCCGGTGAGCGTGGCGATGCTTTCCTGCGCCAGCCGCACCACGCCGCCGCCCTGCCCCGAGCCACGCGCCGCGTCGCCGGGGATGCGGTCGAAGCGCGGAATGAAAAGCGCCCGGTCGCGCAGCACCAGCGGCGCGTGGACGCGCAGTCCCAGGTGCCGGGCGATGTCCATGTAGGGCGCCTCGTGCCGCAGGATGGCCGCGAGCCGCTCGTTCGTGCCGCGGCCGAACTTGACGATGAAATGCGCCGCCGCCTCGCCATCGGGCAGCGAGTGGTCCAGGTGCAGCAGGCCATCGCTGACCGAGCGCGTGAGCAGCACCTTGGGCCATTCGCCCTGCACGCCCGACGATCCGGCCACGAAAAGCCCGTGGCGGCCCAGGTAGTCCATGAAGTCGGACGACCGCTCGGCCACCTCGGCATCGGTGAAGCCGCGGCGCGGTCCGGTGCGCGCCTGCAGCCAGTCGGCCGCCTCTTTCACCCGCAGGTGGCCGATGGGGTTGCCGGCCCCGGCCAGCAGCAGCGGCCAGTCAGCCACGGCTTCCGACGCCTCGGGCAGACCCAGCTGGCGCAGCAGCTCTTCGCGGCCATGGCCCTGGGGCAGCAGGTCCGCGAGAAAGCCGGGCCACTGGCGCAGCTCCAGCGGCTCCAGCCCGGTGGCGAAGCCGCTGGCCAGCGCCCAGGCATCGCGCCGGCCCCCGTGCTCGACAGCCCATTCCACCGCATACCCGGTGTAGCTGGGTGTGCGCCAGCCCTGGGCGGGATCACCCAGCAGCAGGACGCTGGCGGCGTCGTGCCACCGGCCCTGGGCGTGGATCTGGAGCGTGCATTGCGGCTGCATATGCACAGAAATATATCAATATTGCTGCCGTTTAGCCATGCAATATGGATAGTTTTCTACCAAAAAACAGTGAATTGCGGAGCGGAACCTTGTTTGCCCGCTACGCCATCGGCTTACTTGAGCACGCCTCGCGAAATGTCCATGACCATGCGCGTGGCCAGGTACAGCCGGGGCACGATGGTGTCGATCTGCACGTACTCGGCGTTGTTGGAATGCGCCCCATAGCCCGACAGGCCCATGCCCTCCACCACGGCGCCTCGGGTCTTCAGCGCGGCGAACGCCGCGTCGGTGCCGCCGCCGGTGGCCTTGTCCAGCACGTTCAGGGGCAGGCCCAGTTCCTGGTAGATGGCCTTGCCGTGGCCGGCCACGCGGCGCGAGGCGTCGTTGGCCTCCAGCGGCGGGCGGCGCACTTCGAACTTCACCGACACCTTGGATTCGGGCAGCAACCTGGTCTGCACCTTGGCCTGCAGTTCTTTTTCCAGCCCGTCGAAGTCCGAAACGCGCAGGGCGCGGGCATCGGCCTGGGCCGTGGCCTCGGCAGGAATCACGTTGCGGTTGGTGCCGGCCTGGGCCACCGTCCAGTTCAGTTTCAGGCCCTGCTCGGGCTTGGACAGGTCCTTGAGCTGCAGCAGTTGGTGCGACAGCTCGTAGAGCGCATTCACGCCCTTTTCGGGCGAGGCACCGGCGTGCGAGGCCCGGCCCTGCACCGTCAGGTAGGCCGCGCCGATGCCGCTGGTGGCCAGGCGCAGGCTGCCGTCCGTGCCGCCGCCCTCGAAGGAAAACACCGCATCCTGGTCGGCCGCGACGCGGGTGATGGTGCTTCGCGCGCCCGGCGAGCTGATTTCCTCGTCGCCGTTGATCAGCACGGTGAGCGTGCCGTACTCCTTGAAGCCGAGCTTTTGCAGCAGGCCCACGGTGTGCAGGATGGTGGCCACGCCCTGCTTGTCGTCCGCGATGCCCAGGCCGTAGGCCTTGCCGCCATCGATGCGAAAGGGCTGATCCTTCAGCATGCCCTTGAGATACACCGTATCCATGTGCGCGATGAAGAGGATCTTCTTCGTGCCGGTGCCCCTGAACTCGGCATGCACCGCCGGGCCCACCTTCTCGGGCGTGTCGTCCAGGCGGTAGATGTCGGTGGGCTGCAGGATCTCGACGGTGCCGCCCTGTGCCTTGAGTTGCCCGGCGATCAACGCGGCGATCTGGTTCAGGCCCTCGATGTCCTTGCTGCCCGATTCGATGTGCACCAGGTCGCGCAGCGTGTCGAGCAGCGGCTGCTGCTCTTTCTGCGCCAGGGAGTGCACATCGGCCACTGGTGCGGCCTGCGCCAGGGTGCCGGCGAAAGCCAGGGACAGGAGTGCGATCAATGCGCGCACGAACAATGGAGGGGTCTGCGAGGAATGCATGGTGGCACCAGTGAGCATGAATGGGAGAAAAGCCATTATGGGCCGCTGCAACAAAAGCTTCACACCCTCTGATTTCTTGCAACATCCCATTCAAGTCCGAGACTGCTGCAAGGAGGGATCGGGTACGGCCCACTGCGGATCGATGCGCGATGGCCGGGACCGCAGTTCGAACAGCCACATGCCATACAGCGGCAAGGCCTCGGTGAGTTGAAGCGCCTTGACCAAAGGCGTTGCGGCGCCGAGCAATGCCGGATGGGGCACGACGGCCAACAGATCGGATTGCCCCACCAGATGGAGCATGCTGGCGAAATCGGGACAGCGCACCGCGACCTTGGGCACAGGCATGCGGCGCACGCGGTGCGCCTCGGTGAGCACATCGACGGGACCTTTGACGCTGGGCCCGACGCAGGCCCACGCGGCGCCCTGCAGCTGTGCCAACGTTCGGGCCCGTGCCAGGGGATGGCCGCGGCGGGCATAGACCTGCGGCTGCAGCTCGTAAAGCAGGCGCTCGGACAGGTCCGGGTGCGCAAATTGGCGCGGCTTGGGCGCGATGACCGCATCGAACCGCCCCTGCAGCAGCCCGGCGAGCAGCGCGCCCTCGTCCGCCGTCGCCATGTCGAGGCAGCGCCGGGGATGGGGAAGGCACCAGCGCGCATACAGTACGGGGCCCCAGACCAGGGCAGCGGATGGCGTCAGCCCGACGCGCAGCACATTCCGGTCGGGCGCAGGCAGCGGCTCCAACCCCAGCGCCCCCATGCGCTGCCCCAGCGACGACGATTGCGCCGCCACCGATCGCGCCAGCTCGGTCGGCACATAGCGGCGCCCCGCACGGACCAGCAAAGGGGCGGGAAAGTGCGCCTGCAACGCCTTCATTCCCTGGCTGATGGCAGGCTGGGAAACGCCACAGGCCTGCGCGGCCCGGGCAAAAGAGCCGTGCTCGACGACCGACCGAAGGTATTGCAGATGGCGCAGATACATAAGCACCCTTTATGTATTGGCACCGATTGTGGCTTGCCGGGCAGCGCCCGCGCCGCCAAGCTACGGCGATCTCCCCAGCGACCCAACAAGGACACCGCATGACAACGCACCCGCTCGACACCGTCAAGGCCTACCTGGGCCACCTCCACGCCAGCGATACCGAGGGCCTGATCGCCTGCTTCGAAGACGACGGGCTCGTGCATTCGCCTTTTCTCGGCACCCTGGGCGCCCGCGAATTCTTCCACCGGCTCGCGCAGGCTTCGAATGGCAGCGTGATCACCGTGCTGGACCTCTTCGCCTCGGTGGCACCGCAGGACGGCGGCGCCGTGCGCATCGCGGCCTACTTCCGCTACGACTGGACCTTGAGCGACGGCCGCGAGGTGACCTTCACCTGCGTCGATGTCTTCACCTTTGACCCCGGCAGCCCACGCATCCGGGCCATGCAGATCGTCTACGACACGCATCCCCTGCGCGAACAGGTCGGCGACAAGTACGCACCGGCACCGCCGCCGACTACAGCAGCGTGACGGCCTTGAGCGCAACGAAGCTCGTCTCGCGGATCACGCCCACGAAGTCCTGCAGGTAGTGCCGGCCCGACAACTGCGGCAGGCAGGCCGCGTGCAGCTCGCCCATCAGGCCCTGCTCGCCAACGGGCCGGGCGGTGACGTAGCCGCGGTCCAGATAGCTTTGCACCGCCCAGAGCGGCAAGGCCGCCACGCCGCGACCGCTGGCCACGAGCTGCAGCATGGCGACGGTGAGTTCCGTGGTGCGCCGGGGCGGGCGGATGCCTGCGGGCTCCAGCACCTGGCGCACGATGTCCAGCATCTCGTCAGGCACCGGGTAGGTGATGAGGGTCTGGTCGGCGAAGTCCTGCGCGGCCAGCCACGGCTTTTCAGCCAGCGGATGCCCGTTGGCCAGGAGCGCGCGGATCTCGAATCCGAACAGCGGGTGGTAATCCACGCCCGCCTCGTCGCCGTCCACCTCCGACACGATGGCCAGGTCGGCCCGGTCCTGGTGCAGCAAGCCCACCGGGTCGGCGTGAAAGCCGCTCACGATGTCCATCTCCACCTCGGGCCAGCGGCTGCGGAAGGCGTCCATCGCGGGCATCAGCCAGTCGAAGCAGGTGTGGCATTCCACGGCGATGCGCAGTTGCCCGGCGGACGCCATGGACAGCCGCGCCACGTCGCGCTCGGCCGCCTCCACCTGGGGCAGCAAGGCGTCGGCCAGCGCCAGCAGCCGCGTGCCGGTGGCGCTGAACTGGGGCGGCACGGACTTGCGCTCGAACAGGGGCGCGTTGTAGCGGTCTTCCAGCAGCTTGATCTGGTGCGACAGGGCCGACTGGGTGAGATTGAGCAGTTGCGCTGCGCGCACCAGGCTGCCGCTGTCGCGCAGGGCGGCCAGGGTGCGCAGGTGGCGGATTTCCAGAATCGACTGGTTCATTAGATATTCTCAAGATGAAGGCACAAAACTTTCGTTTGAATAATAAAGGCAATCACCGGACCATGGCGGCCTGCCTCAGCGCACCACCCATTCAAAGGAATTTCGACCATGGCCCAATCACCCATCTCCACCCACACCCTCGGCTTTCCCCGCATGGGCGCGCACCGGGAACTCAAGGTCGCCCTCGAAAAGCACTGGCGCGGCGACCTGACGTCCGAGGCGCTGGAGGCGGTGGGCGCCGATCTGCGCGCCCGCCACTGGCAGGCCCAGCGCGACGCGGGCCTGGCCTTCGTCACCGTGGGCGACTTCGCCTACTACGACCATGTGGCCAACCACATCCAGCTGCTGGGCGCCGAGCCCGCGCGCTACGGCTTCCTGCCCAGCCAGCCCGAGCTGGCCCGCTACTTCAAGATGGCCCGTGGCGAGTCCATCGCCACCGCGGCCCCCTGCCAGGGCGAGTCGGGCCAGGGGGGCGCCTGCGGCCACGCGCCGGCCACGCCGCACGCCAGCCAGTTCGCGCTGGAGATGACGAAGTGGTTCGACACCAACTACCACTACCTCGTGCCGGAATTCACGCCGGCCACCACCTTCCGGTTGGCCAGCGAGCGCCTGTTCAACGAGGTGGCCGAGGCACAGGCCCTGGGCCACCCTGTCAAGGCGGTGCTGCTCGGGCCGCTGAGCTTCCTGTACCTGGGCAAGGAAAAGGCCGAGGGCTTCGACCGCTTCTCGCTGCTGCAGCCGCTGCTGGACGTGTACGAACAGATCCTCGCGCGGCTCAAGCGCCAGGGCGTGGCCTGGGTGCAGATCGACGAGCCCATCCTGGGCCTGGACCTGCCCGATGCCTGGCGCCACGCATTCGAGCCGGCGTACTGGCAGCTCAACCGCGCCGGCGCCCAGGTGCTGCTGGCCACCTACTTCTCGCCCCTGCAGGAAAACACCCGGCTCGCGTGCCAGCTGCCCGTGGCCGGCCTGCACGTGGACGCCGTGCGGGCGCCGGAGGACCTGGTGGCCGTGACCGACTGGCTGCCCAGCCACAAGCTGCTGTCGGTCGGCATCGTGGACGGCCGCAACATCTGGCGGGCCGACCTGGACGCCGCGCTGGAGCGCCTGGCCGCCATCGCCGCCAAGCACCAGGGGCCGCTGTGGATCGCGCCTTCGTGCTCCCTGCTGCACGTGCCTTTCGGTCTGGCGTCGGAAGACCGGCTCGATGCCGAGGTGAAATCCTGGCTGGCCTTCGCCCTGGAAAAGCTCGGCGAGCTGCAGACCCTGCAGAGCGCCCTCAACGGACAGCCCGATGCGGCGGCTCTGGCCAGCGCGCGCGCCGCCATCGACAGCCGCCGCGCCAGCCAGCGCGTGCACCGCCCCGATGTGGCGCGGCGCCTGGACAGCGCCCCGGCCGGCGCTGACCAGCGCACCGCGCCCTTCCCTGTCCGGCAGGCCGCGCAGCGCCAGCGGCTGCAACTGCCGCTGCTGCCCACCACGACCATCGGCTCGTTCCCGCAGACCGCCGAGATCCGCGCCGCCCGCGCCGCCTTCAAGCGCGGCCAGCAAGCCCCGGACACCTACCGCGCCGCCATGCAGGCCGAGATCGAACGGGCCGTGCGCACGCAGGAGGCCCTGGGCCTGGACGTGCTAGTGCATGGCGAGGCTGAGCGCAACGACATGGTCGAATACTTCGGCGAACAGCTCGACGGATTCGCCTTCACCGCCAACGGCTGGGTGCAAAGCTACGGATCGCGCTGCGTGAAGCCGCCCATCCTCTTCGGCGACGTCGCCCGCCCCCGGCCGATGACGGTGGACTGGACCGCCTTCGCGCAAAGCCTCACCCCGCGCCCCATGAAGGGCATGCTGACCGGGCCCATCACCATCCTGCAGTGGTCCTTCGTGCGCGACGACCAGCCGCGCAGCCGCACGGCCGAGCAGATCGCCTGGGCGATCCGCGACGAGGTGACCGACCTGGAAGGCGCCGGCATCGGCATCATCCAGATCGACGAGCCCGCCATCCGCGAAGGCCTGCCGCTGCGCCGCGCGGACTGGAAGACCTACCTGCAATGGGCGACCCGGGCGTTTCGCATCAGCGCCTCGGGCGTGCGTTCGACCACGCAGATCCACACCCACATGTGCTACAGCGAGTTCAACGACATCCTGCCCGAGATCGCGGCCATGGATGCCGACGTGATCACCATCGAGACCAGCCGCTCCGACATGGAGCTGCTGCGGGGGTTCGGGGAGTTTCAGTACCCCAACGAGATTGGGCCCGGCGTGTACGACATCCACTCGCCCCGAGTGCCCGGCGTGCAGGAAATGCGGCGGCTTTTGGAGAAGGCCGCGCAGGTCGTTCCGGTGGAAAACCTCTGGGTCAACCCCGACTGCGGCCTGAAAACCCGCGGCTGGCCCGAAACCGAAGCCGCACTGCGTAACATGGTGCTGGCCACGCAGGCCCTGCGGGCCGAGTGGAAGGCGCCGGCATCCGCCTCGGTGCAGCCTGCCGAGGGTGCCGCGGTCGCGGCCTGAAAGGGCCAAGGGCTCCATCCGGCCATGGCGTTCTGGGTGGAGCCGCAATCCCCGAGGTGGGCAGAGCGTCCGGAACGGGGCGATGGTCCGCTGACCGGTTCAGGCTCCAGACCAGCGCGCGCCTGGTGCTTCAGCCCGCGCCGTCCTTGAACGCCTTGGCCGCCTTCTTCCACATCTCTACCCGCGCCTCCGCCAGGGCGTTAGCCACTTCGTTGCGCGCGCGGTTCTCGGCGATCCTTTCCCGCACTTCGGTCAGCGCGTTCTCGTTGGCCTGCTGCTGCAACTGCTTGTCGATGAGCGCCTGGGTGGCGGCATCGGGGCCGGAAATCGGCTCGGGCGTCTGCACTTCGACGTCGATGGTTTCGGTGATGTCGATGGCTTCGGGAAGGTCTTCTTCGGGCAGCGCGGGTTCAGCCGGGTCTGCCGCACCGGGGGCCGCCGAGCCGGGATGCGCGTGCGCCTCAGGCACGGCGGGCTGATGGACCAAGGGCGCGCCCGGGTCGGCCGACGCTTTGACCGGAGGGTCTTCTGGCGGAGTCGGATCGCCGGGCACGGAATCGTGCTGCGCGCCTGCAGTCTTTGGCGGCGTCGGCGTGGGTAGGGTCGATGGCGCTTCGTTGGAGGCCGCAGCCGGTTCAGAATGCGGTGGGTTCGTAACGGCAGACGGGTGCGCATCGGCCTTGGCCCTCGCAGGCAATTCGTCTTGCGCGGCGGATGGTTTTTGCTGCGCCGCCGATTCCTGACCGGGTGCGTCGGTCAGTGCCAGCGGTGGATCGAATGTGGCGCTTTGCGCCGGCACCTCGGCTTTCGCCTCGGACGGCACGGCGGGCCTTTGCTGGTGCGAGACATGCACCTGCGGCGGCGTTTCGCCAGAAGACACCTTCTTTTCAGGCACGTCGGTCTTGGCTTTCGGTGGCTCGGCCGGGCCCTCCTCGTGCGGGGCCAGGGTCAGCACCAATTCGTGCCCCTGCGATGTGTCCGGCGGGGCCGCCGCTTCCTCCCCCGAGGTCGCTGGGGCCTGTGCAGGCTCCTCCTGGTGCGGAACGTCAGCCAGCGCCAGGGGCTCGCCAGCAGGCGGCTTCGGCGGGGGCGCGTCGGCCTGGGATGCGGGCGGCTCAGCCGGGCTCTCCCAATGCGAGAAATTCGTCAGGGCCAGTTGCTGGCCGTAAGGCAGATCCGACGAAGCATCCGCTGCCGAGGGCAACTCGTCCCGGTCCGCCCGGTCAGGCACATCCATCAATGCCAGGGGCTCTGCCGATGCCGGGTGCGCAGACGCCTGCGATGCGCCATGCGAATGCCCTGCGGGCCCGGGCAGTGCGCCGGAGGAAAGCAGGCCCGGCCCACCGCGATGGGAGAACATGCCCGACGGATGCGGCAGCCCCGAAGCCTTCGCGGCAGCGCCATGGTGGCGCGCCGCGGGCGCTGGCAAGGCCTTGCGCGGTGCCATGCCGACCGGGCCGCTGTCCCCACCCCGCGCTTTCAAACCCGCGGGGCTATTGAAGGTCTCGGAGCGGGACCGCTTGGCAGCAGGCGCTTGAGCCGGGGCCGAATCCACCGATTCGAAACTGCGCTTCAGTGAAATGCTGGGATTGGAAATGCCGGTCGGGGGGCTTTGCAAGCTCATGGAGGACCTTGGGGAATTGCGGTGTTCGTGACAGTGTGAAGACCCGCGCCCTTTCAACCGGGCCCTGGCGCGAAGCCGGTCCCTGTCCATGCGAAGCAAAAAAACCGCCTCCCACGCAGTGCGTCGGAATTCCCTGACGCCGCCGCAGGCCCGCCGCCTGCGAACCAGAACAGGTCTGACTTCAACAATGCACCCATCGCATCCACCACACAGAAGGAAACAACATGTCGCTCTCGCTGATTCTGCTTATCGTGCTGATCTTGATCCTGGTCGGCGCCCTGCCTACCTGGGGCCACAGCCGCTCGTGGGGATACGGTCCCAGCGGCGGTATCGGATTGGTGGTGGTGATCCTGCTGGTCCTGCTGCTGATGGGCCGGATATAAGACCCATCGACGCCGTGCTACCGCGGTGTCGATTTTTCAAAAAGGCGGCCTACCAGGGCCGCTTTTTTTCGTCCGCTCCTCAGTGGCTCCAGCGAGCGCAGCAGCCCGCCATTCCACCACCAAGACGATTGATCACGCAGGCCGCTTCTCCGCCGCGATGAATGCCATCGAGAATCGGGCAAACTCCTTGCCGTCCACCACGCCGTTGGCATTGCCCCCCTGATCCATCAACTGCAGGATGGCCTGCGACAGTTCGCTGTTGGCGGTCTTGGCGCCGGAGGTGTCTCCCAGGCCCTTCATGAATTCTTCCTGGGAGATCTTGCCGTCGTGGTTGGCATCGAACCCCGCCGTCAGCTGCTCTTTCTGCGCCTGGGTCGCGCCGAACTGGGTGAGCAGCTCTCCAAAATTCTCCGTGGAGACCGACCCGCCCTGCGACGACGCGAGGGAAAACCGCGCCGCCACGCCCCGGGCCGATGCGGCCGCGCTCTGGCCCGCGACGCCGGACAGCGCCTCGGCTTCTTTGCTCAAGGTGATCTGCGTGGAGGGCTCGGCGGGCGAAGCGTCGCTGCCCCGCGCGGAAGACGAGGGTTTCGCCGCCCCGGAGGACGACGCGTTGAACAGCAGGGATGCGACCGATGCAAGGCCGGAAATAAGGGGTGTCATCGCCAAAGTACTCCTGTCGGTGGCGAAGCAGTCCACACAAGAAAACGCCCTTCGCCCGGCCCATGCAGGGTAGGCCCTGGCGAAAATTCCAATGCGGCGAAAAAGCCCCGATCTCCAGGCCATTAACTTCCCATGGACTGTTCAGGACCGGGCCCCGCCTGGGCCCCTCGGGGGCCCAGCCCAGAAGCGGGGCGTGACGGAGCCTGAAAGATCCGAAAATCACCCCCGCTCAGGCGACACGCGGGCTCCCAGTGCTCCGGTCGGAGCATTGCCCGGCAGCGAAGCGCGCGCGCCCGGCGGCCGGCGCCGCACGAACTGATACGCCAGCGCCAGCAGTACGAACCAGGCGGGCGTAGCCAGCAGGGCCTGGCGCGTATCAGCCTCGAACGACAGCAGCACCACGATGCCGGCGAAGAACGCCAGGCACACGCCGCACATCCAGGCGCCGCCCGGCATCTTGTACAGCGAGGCCGCATGCAGCTTCGGCCGCTGGCGGCGGTAGGCGATATAGGACAGCAGGATCATCGACCAGACGAACATGTAGAGGATGGCCGAGACGGTGGTCACCAGCGTGAAGGCCTCCACCAGGTCCGGAATCACCCACATGAGAAAAGCGCCGGCCAGCAGGCAGGTGCACGAAAACAGCAGTCCGCTCGAAGGCACGCCACGGCGCGACAGCTTCGCGAAGCGCCCTGGCGCCACGCCTTTCTCGGCCAGGCCGAACAGCATGCGACTGGTGGAAAACACCCCGCTGTTGGCCGACGAGGCCGCCGAGGTCAGGACCACGAAATTGATCACACTCGCCGCCGCGGGCAGCCCGGCCAGCACGAACAGCTCGACGAACGGGCTCTTGCCGGGCACCACATCGCGCCACGGGGTGACGGCCATGATGGCCACCAGCGAGAACACATAGAACACGATGATGCGCAGCGGGATGGAGTTGATCGCGCGCGGCAGCGTGCGCTCCGGGTCCTTGGCCTCCGCGGCGGTCGTGCCCACCAGCTCGATGCCCGCGAAGGCGAACACCGCGATCTGGAAGCCGGCGAAGAACCCCATCCAACCGTGCGGGAACATGCCGCCGTCGTTCCACAGGTTGGCCACGCTCGCCGTGCGGCCCGAGGGCGAGACGAAATGGGCGTAGACCATATAAAACCCCGTCGCCACCAGCGCCATGATGGCCACGATCTTGATCATGGCGAACCAGAATTCGATCTCGCCGAAGAGCTTCACCGTGAGCAGATTGAGCGACAGCAGCAGCCCCACGCAGGCCAGTGCCGGCGCCCACTGCGGCAGGTGGGGAAACCAGAACTGCGAGTAGGCCGAGATGGCGATCACGTCGGCGATGCCCGTGATGATCCAGCAGAACCAGTAAGACCAGCCGGTGAAGAACCCGGCCCAGGGGCCGAGCAGATCGGCCGCGAAATCGATGAAGGATTTGTACTGCAGGTTGGACAGCAGCAGCTCGCCCATGGCCCGCATCACGAAAAACAGAATGAAGCCGATCATCATGTAGACGAACACGATCGACGGCCCTGCCAGGCTGATCGTCTTGCCAGAGCCCATGAAGAGGCCGGTGCCGATGGCCCCGCCGATGGCAATGAGCTGGATGTGCCGATTGGACAGGCTGCGCTGCAGATGGTCGCTGTCGTGCCGGCCCGGAATGTCGGGCGAAACCTGGGTTGCCATGGAAAACCTCCTGATTGATGTTGTTTCCTCGGCGCGAAGGGCATTCAGGGCGGCCACTGCCGTGGATGAATGGATCGCGATTCCGGGCTTCTCTCCCAAGACGCAAGGCGCAGTGCGCCTGACGGGCCCGGCCCAGGGTATTCCCTCCCTGACCGATGGAAGGGCGGGAGGATAAACCAGTCACGCCCCAAATGGGTGCAGCGCTGCATCCAAAGGTTGGCGGGTCGGGTCAGCCGCGTGGCTGTGGGACCCAAGGGCAAGCCGGGCAGTGGATCCGCAACGAGGGCCCGCCATGGCGTGGTGTATCAGGGGGGTAGGTCGCTCATCGGCCCGGATTATTTCTGGCTCGAATCCGGGGTTTTGAATCGGCGATTATTCAAACAGGTTGGACCGATTATCCGAAGGAGCGATTTTTTCGAGGCGAATCCAGCAGGCCCTCGCGCCGGTCAATCACCGCGACGGAGGGCCGCCGAGTCAGCACGATCGTCTGACCGATAAGCGGCCGCGCCGATCGCGGGCGCCGGCAGCCCGCAGGGTGCAGCCGACGCGCTGCGATCGGTCCGGCGGCGTTATCTGCTGCAGGTGCCTGCCGTAGCCATTTCAAGCTTCGCCACGGCGGCCTTGCCTTCAGCCTCGGGGATTAGCTCGACGTAGGTCCTCCCAGTGAACGCACCGAACTGCATGTATTGCCGGACGAAGTATTTTTGCCTTTCTCGAACATCACCTTCAACTCGTTGGGCGAGAACTCGGAATCCGTGGCAATCACGTGCTCTTGTCCACCGGCAACTTCCGTGTGAAAGAAGACATCCGGACCAGATTCCCCTAGGGAAGGTCTGCATAAATCGCCCCACGGCATCCTTGGCACCGGCGTGAAGCCCTGAGACGATACGTCACATGAAGCAGCACAGCCTGGGCTTGGGAATGACGGCGAAGCGAACGCGGCGGCGGGAATTCCTGGATGAGATGGAGAAGGTCGTGCCGTGGGCCGAACTGGTGGCCCTGGTGTCGCCGTACCTACCCGAAGGCAAGCGGGGGCGTCCTCCGTTCCCATGCGAGACCATGTTGCGTATCCATTTCATGCAGCAGTGGTTCGCGCTGAGCGACCCGGCGATGGAAGAAGCGCTGCACGACATGCCGGTATTCCGAGAGTTCGCGGGCCTGGAAGGCTGGGACGAGCGGCTGCCCGACGAGAGCACGATCCTTCGGTTCCGGCATGTGCTGGAGAAGCACAAATTGGCTGCGCAAATCCTGCAGACCGTCAACGATCTGCTCAGCGCCAAGGGCGTGATGCTCAAGAGCGGCACGGTGGTGGATGCCACCTTGATCGCAGCACCCAGCTCGACCAAGAACAGCAGCGGAGAGCGCGACCCGGAGATGAAACAAAGCCGCAAGGGACAGCAGTGGTACTTCGGTATGAAGTGCCATATCGGAGTGGACGCCGACTCGGGTCTGGTGCATACCGTGCGCGGCACCAGTGGCGCGGTCAATGATGTGATCGAGGCCAACAGTCTGGTGCGCGCAAGCGACCGGGATGTCTATGCCGATGCCGGCTACCAAGGCGCGGGCCAACGCCCTGATGCCAGGCGCGACGTGAATTGGCACATCGCCATGCGGCCCGGCAAACGTCGCCTGCTCGACCCGGCCAAACCGATCAAGGCCCTGACCGGGAAACTGGAGCGCGTGAAGGCCAGCATTCGGGCGCGGGTGGAACACCCGTTCCGAGTGATCAAGCGCCAGTTCGGCCACATCAAGGTGCGCTACCGAGGGCTGGCCAAGAACACCGCGCAGTTGCACACGCTGTTTGCGTTGGTCAATCTGTGGCTGGTGCGGCGTAAATTGCTGGCGGCAATGGCATGAGTGCGTCTGCAGTTCGCCAAGGGCAGCCAATCTGCCGCCGCGTGCACCCAAGGTGAGTAAAAAAGGGCCTCGACTGCCTTATATATCAACGGGCTGAGTGCTTCGGCACACTTATGCGTGTGTTGTGCAGACCTTCCCTAGACATTTCCCATCCAGCCAAATATTTCTCGTGACTGCTTTGCCTATAAAACTGTCTCGATAGACATAAAGCCCTGAATGGCCTTCGCTGGGCTGCGAAAATTCCTTTGACTTTGCCGAAGCTTCCCTACTTTCCATCTTCACGGAAGCGCATCCAGTAAACAGAGCGGACACTAAAACAATCAAAGCCAACTTCTTCATGGGTTTCTTATCAACAAAATTCGCAGGGCATGTTCTCGGGCATGCAAACGGTCAAATTACTCCCGTGGCTCCGAGGCGGCAAGATCATACATTCAGTTACTTTCGTATTATTCCGACGCATCCGGCGCGTGAATGATTTTGAGCGTCTTGTCGGAAGACACCTCTTTCAGCCAAGTCCAGACCGCCTGGATGCGCGCCTGGTGCTTGGCCTCGGCGGGCATGCTCATCCAGAAGGTCCGCGTGAACCGGGCTTCTTCAGGCAGCACCCGGGCCAGCACCGGATCGCGGTCGGCCAGAAAGGCCGGTAGCACGGCCAACCCCGCGCCGGCGCGCACCGCTTCGTACTGCGCCGTGATGCTGGTGCTTCGAAACGCGAACCGCGCTGGCCGGTGCAATGCGTCCAGAAACTGCAGTTCCTTGGTGAAGAGCAAATCGTCCACATAGCTCACGAAGGCATGGTGGCGCAGATCGTCCCGGGTCGAGACCAGCGGGCGACGGGCCAGGTACTCGCGCTGGCCGTACAGGTGCAACGTGTAGTCCGCCAGCTTGGCGACGATGACCGATCCCCGCGCGGGGCGCTCCAGCGAGATGACGATGTCTGCCTCGCGCCGGGACAGGTGCAGCATGCGCGGCAAAGCCAGCAGGTCAATGGTGAGGCCGGGGTTCTTCTGCGTGAGCCGTGCCAGGTGCGGCGCGAGGATGAGCGTGCCGAAGCCTTCCGTCGCGCCCACGCGCACCACCCCGGACAGGCCCGCCGCCGCATTCGCCGGGGCCGCGCGCTCCAGACCGAGCACGGCGGTTTCCATGGCCTCGACGGCGGGCAGCAGTTGCCGGCCCGCCTCCGTCAGGCGGTGCCCGCCGGCCTCGCGTGCGAACAGCGGTGCGCCCATCTGCTTTTCCAGCGACTGGATGCGGCGGGCCACCGTGGTGTGCTCCACGCCCGTGCGGCGTGCCGCGCCGGCCAGTGTGCCGGAGCGCGCCAGCTCCAGAAAGTAGCGCAGGTTGTCCCATTCCATTCGTGTGAGGCCCTCTCGTCGTAGTGTTCTTCGGGCGGTGCGTGCCGACCCGGCCCGCCGCCACCTGTGCAAATTTGCAAACCCAAGGTGCATGCATGCGCCTTGTGTTGGCAATTTCGCACAGCTAGGATGCGCAGGCCACCGGGATTTGCCCGCGGTTGCGGCACCGGCGCCCTGCCCGGCCGTCCGCTCAGGCCATTGTCCCGGCCCCGCATGACAGACAAACACAGGAGACAAGACACCATGGACGCATCCATCACCGCTCAAAAGGCCCCACAGGCCGCCCTGGCCCCCACCGTCAAGCTGCTGATCGGCGGCCAGTTCGTCGAGTCCCAAACCACCCAGTGGCGCAATGTGGTGAACCCCGCCACGCAGGAAGTGCTGGCGCGCGTGCCCTTCGCCACGCCAGAGGAGATCAACGCCGCCGTCGCCTCGGGCAAGGAAGCCTTCAAGACCTGGAAGAAAACGGCCATCGGCGCCCGGGCGCGCATCTTCCTCAAGTACCAGCAGCTGATCCGCGAGAACATGGCCGAACTGGCCGCGATCCTGACGGCCGAGCAAGGCAAGACGCTGCCCGATGCGGAGGGCGACGTGTTCCGCGGCCTGGAGGTGGTGGAGCACGCCAGCGCCATCGGCAACCTGCAGCTGGGCGAGTTGGCCAACAACGTGGCCGGCGGCGTGGACACCTACACGCTGATGCAGCCGCTGGGCGTGTGCGCGGGCATCACCCCGTTCAACTTCCCCGCCATGATCCCGCTGTGGATGTTCCCCATGGCCATCGCCACGGGCAACACCTTCGTGCTCAAGCCCTCCGAGCAGGACCCCATGGTGACCATGCGCCTGTGCGAGCTGGCGCTGGAGGCCGGCGTGCCCCCGGGCGTGCTGAACGTGGTGCACGGCGGCGAGGACGCGGTGAACGCCATCTGCGACCACCCGGACATCAAGGCGATCAGCTTCGTGGGCAGCACCAAGGTGGGCACGCACGTTTACAACCGCGCCAGCCTGAACGGCAAGCGCGTGCAATGCATGATGGGCGCGAAGAACCACGCCATCGTCATGCCCGACGCCAACAAGGAGCAGACGCTCAACGCCCTGGCGGGCGCCGCCTTCGGCGCTGCGGGCCAGCGCTGCATGGCGCTGTCGGTGGTGGTGCTGGTGGGCGAGGCCCAGCAGTGGATTCCCGACCTCGTCGCCAAGGCCAAGACGCTCAAGGTGAGCGGCGGCACCGACAAGGGCACCGACGTGGGCCCATTGGTCTCGTGCGCAGCGAAGGACCGGGTGGAAAGCCTGATCGAGCGCGGCATCGCCGATGGCGCCACGCTGGAACTGGACGGCCGCAAGCCGCAGGTGGCGGGCTACGAAAAAGGCAACTTCGTCGGCCCCACGGTGTTCAGCGGCGTGAAGCCCGGCATGTCCATCTACGACCAGGAAGTCTTCGGCCCGGTGCTGTGCCTGGGCGCGGCGGCCGACATCGACGAAGCGATCGCCTTCATCAACGACAACCCGAACGGCAACGGCACGGCCATCTTCACGCAGTCGGGCGCGGCAGCCCGCAAGTTCCAGGAAGAGATCGACGTGGGCCAGGTGGGCATCAACGTGCCGATTCCCGTGCCCGTGCCGCTGTTCTCGTTCTCGGGCTCGCGCGCCTCCAAGCTGGGCGACCTGGGGCCGTATGGCAAGCAGGTCGTGCTGTTCTACACGCAGACCAAGACGGTCACGGCGCGCTGGTTCGACGACAGCACCATCTCGCACGGCGTGAACACCACCATCAGCCTGAAGTAGCCCGCTGGCGCGGGAGCGGCCGGCCGGGGCCGCGCGGTGCTACAACGCCAAGGATGCACATTCTCAAGATCACGACGAAACGGTGGGCGGCGCTTGCCTGGGGTGGCGGCGCGGCCTGCGCCCTGCTGTTCAGCGCGGGGGCACACGCCCAGGCGGGCGCAACCTGCCGGCCGGAGGGCACGGTGGCCGAGACCAATGCCTGCGCGGTGCAAACCTACCAGCAGGCGGACACGGCCATTGCCATTCTCTACAGCGACGTGATGCGCGCGCTGTCGGCCCACGAGCGGCCGCAGCTGCGGCAGGAGCAGACGGCCTGGCAGCGCCAGCGCACCATGCTGTGCAAGCAGGGCACCCAGTCCACCGAGGGCCTGCCCGAGTGGCCGCGCCTGTACCACGCCTGCCTGACCGCCGAGACCGAGGCGCGCCGCCAGGGCTTGATGCGCTGGCTGACGCTGGACCATCCCTCCGCCAAGCCGTAACGCATCCGCCACCGTCCACCCCGCCCCGCCCGAAACGAGACAAAGCAGAACAACGAACGACCGCCAGCGAGACCCGATCCATGGACTTTGAACTGACCGAAGAACAGCGCGCATTCGCCGAGACGGCCCGCGACTTCGCGCGCGCCGAACTGGCGCCGCACGCGGCCCGCTGGGACGCCGAGGGCATATTCCCGCGCGAGGCGATCGCCGCAGCCGGCGCCCTGGGCTTTTGCGGCCTGTACGCCCCCGAGAACGCGGGCGGCCTCGCCCTGCCCCGGCTCGACGCCACCCTGGTGTTCGAGGAAATGGCGGCGGTGGACCCCTCCACCACGGCCTTCATCACCATCCACAACATGGCCACCTGGATGCTCGGCACCTGGGCGACCGATGCCGTGCGCGACCGCTGGGGCCCCCTGCTGGCCAGCGGCGAGAAGCTCGCCTCGTACTGCCTGACCGAGCCCGGCGCGGGCTCGGACGCGGCCTCGCTCAAGACCCGGGCGGAGTTGGCAGGCGCCGAATACGTCATCAACGGCGCCAAGGCGTTCATCAGCGGCGCGGGCAGCACCGACGTGCTGGTGCTGATGGCCCGCACCGGCGACGCCGCATCGGGCGCGGCGGGCATCAGCGCCTTCGCGGTGCCGGCCGATGCGCCGGGCATCCAGTACGGCAAGAAGGAAGAAAAGATGGGCTGGAACAGCCAGCCCACCCGCACCATCAGCTTCGACAACGTGCGCATTCCGGCCGACCACCTGCTGGGGCGCGAGGGCGAGGGCTTCAAGATCGCCATGAAGGGCCTGGACGGCGGGCGCATCAACATCGCCACCTGCTCGGTGGGCGCGGCGCAGGGCGCGCTGGCCCAGGCGCAGCAGTACATGCACGACCGCAAGCAGTTCGGCAAGCCCATCGCGAGCTTCCAGGCGCTGCAGTTCAAGCTGGCCGACATGGCGACCGAACTGGTGGCCGCGCGCCAGATGGTGCGGCTGGCGGCCTCCAAGCTGGATGCGGGCGCGCGCGATGCCAGCACCTATTGCGCCATGGCCAAGCGCTTTGCGACCGATGCGGGCTTCAACGTGTGCAACGAGGCGCTGCAGCTGCACGGCGGCTACGGCTACATCCGCGAGTACCCGCTGGAGCGCCTGATGCGCGACGCGCGCGTGCACCAGATCCTGGAGGGCACGAACGAGATCATGCGGGTCATCATCGCCCGCCGCATGCTGGAGGGCGACGCGCCCGACGCCATCCGCTGACCGCATTCACTACCAATTTCATAGCAGCATGCCCTAGTACTTATTGTGCCAGAGGCCTGTTTCATTCAAAACCAAAGGAGACACTTCCATGAAGATCGCATTCATCGGCCTGGGCAACATGGGCGGCCCCATGGCGCTGAACCTGCACAAGGCGGGGCATGAGGTCCGCGCCTTCGACCTGTCCCAGCCCGCGCGCGACAAGCTGGCCGAAGGCGGCGTGGCCATTGCGGCCGATGCGGCGGCCGCCGTGCAGGGCGCCGAGGTGCTCATCAGCATGCTGCCCGCCAGCCAGCACGTGGAATCGCTGTACCTGGGCAACGGGCAGCAGCCCGGCCTGCTGCCGCTGCTGGCCGCCGGCACGCTGGTGATCGACTGCTCCACCATCGCCGCCGCCACCTCGCGCAAGGTGGCCGAAGCCGCGCAGGCGCGCGGCCTGGCGTTCATCGACGCGCCCGTCTCGGGCGGCACCGGCGGCGCCGTGGCCGGCACGCTGACCTTCATGGTGGGGGGCGATGCCGCCGACCTGGAGCGCGCCCGCCCCATCCTGGAAAAGATGGGCGCCAACCTGTTCCATGCCGGCGCCGTGGGCGCGGGTCAGACGGCCAAGATCTGCAACAACATGCTGCTGGGCATCCTGATGGCGGGTACCAGCGAGGCCATCGCCCTGGGCGTGGCCAACGGGCTGGACCCGAAGGTGCTGTCCGAGATCATGCGCCGCAGCTCGGGGGGCAACTGGGCCCTGGAAAAGTACAACCCCTACCCCGGCGTGATGGAAGCGGCCCCCGCCAGCAAGGGCTACGCGGGCGGCTTCGGCACCGACCTGATGCTCAAGGACCTGGGCCTGGCGCAGGAGAACGCCATGGCCGTGAAGGCCGCCACGCCGCTGGGCGGGCTGGCGCGCAGCCTGTATGCGGCGCACAGCCTGGCCGGCCAGGGGGCGCTGGATTTCTCCAGCATCATCCAGGCGGTGCAAAAGAAGGGCTGACCCGCGGCGGGGCAGCGCCCAGCCCCCCGGGCCTACCCTCAGTTGCGTGGCCGCAGCACCATGCGGTCGCGCCCGATCTCCACGTCGAAGTGCTGCAGGAAGTTCTGGCCCAGCAGCGCGTCCTCGTCGTCGTCGCCCGTGTACCCCGTGCCCACGCGCAGGCCGGAAACCGCCAGCGAGCGCACGGTGACCGAATCGGCCACCACCACGCGGCCCTGGCGCGTGCCGTTGGCGGTGCGGAACTGCGTCACTTCCCCGCCCGTGAGGCTGGCCTTGCGCGCGAGCGCATCGGTCACGCCCACCAGGCTGGCACCGGTGTCCACCATGAACATCACGGGCTGGCCGTTCACCGTGCCGGCCACGCGAAAGTGCCCGTCGCGGTGCCGGGGGATCACCAGGGCGCCCTCCGCCGTCACGCTGGCGCCGCGCGGCTTGAGGTAGTGGTCCATGGCCACGTAAAGCACGCCCATCAATGCGAGCCAAAAGGCCAGGATGCCCCACATGCCCCTGCGGGCGAGCGCGCGCGTGCGGCGCTCGCCGGGCACGTGTGCGTCTTCCACGTCGCCACCGCCCCGCGAGCCCAAGCGCTGGCGGTCTTCGCCATCCGATGCCATTCGTTGCCCTCCGGTAATGTGCTTGGGGCGAGTATGGCCCAGGCACCGCATGCTGCCGCGCCGCGCCAGGCGCATCGCCGCCGTTGTCCTACGCCTTGCGGGCCCGCATGCGGTCATCCTCGGGCCTTCGCCCGCGGCGCCGCCAGGGCACCGCGCGACCACGGTTGCAGCCACTGATCCACCCTTGGCGCCAGGGCCGCGCAACGCATCACACGACACCCGTCCCTGCCGCCTCCTTCACCATTCTTTTCGTCGATCCCGACGCACCCTTCCCAGGAGAATTCCATGGCCCCTCTTCCTTCCAGCCCATCCCGCACTTCATTCCAACGCCGCGGCACCCTCGCTGCCAGCACCGCCGCCGTGGCGGCCGCCCTGTTCCTGGCGGGCTGCGCCGGCAGCGCCTCGGACAACTCCCGCTCCGCCGTCGCCAAGACCCCCGTGCCGGGCCTGGAACGCGCCACCGCCACCGCACGCCTGGTCACGCCCGAAGGCGCGCCGGCCGGCAATGCCGTCCTGACCGAAACCGCCGCGGGCGTGGAAGTGGCCATCCAGGTGCAGGGCCTGTCGCCGGGCAAGCACGGCTTTCACATCCATGCCAATGGCGCCTGCTCGCCCGGACCGGACGCCACCACCGGCCAGACCATCGCGTTCGGCGGTGCCGGCGGCCACTTCGATCCCGGCATGGCCAAGAAGCACGGCCATCCCGGCCAGCCCTCGCACGAGGCCCATGCGGGCGAGCTGCCCAACATCACCGTGGGCGACGACGGCCGGGGCAGCGTGCGTTTCGTGAACGCCAACGTCTCGCTCACGCCGGGCAAGACCTCGGTGGTGGGCCGCTCACTGGTCGTGCACGAAAAGGAAGACGACTACACCACCAACCCTGCCGGCAATTCCGGTGGCCGGCTGCTGTGCGGCCTGATCCAGCCCGCACCGGCCAGCACCGTGGTGGGCGACAAGGCCGCCGCCCCCTCCCTGCTGGTCCGTTGATGCGCCGCGCGCGGCGCGCGGTGCCCCAGGCCGCTTTGTGGTGCTGCGCGCTGGCATCTGCCGGGTTCGCACGGGCCCAAAACCTTCCTCCGCAGGCCCCGCCAACGGCCACGCTCCCGGCGGTGCAGGTGCCCGGCCAGGCCGAGGCGCAGCGCCGCTTCGATGCCGCGGCCAGCCACACCAGCGTGGCGGTCGATGCGTTCTCCACCCCCAGCACGCTGGTGAACCTGTCCGAGTTGCTCGCGGCCCAGGCGGGCGTGGTGGCGCTGGACCGGCAGAACTACGCGCAGGACCTGCAGATCGCGGTGCGCGGCTTCGGTGCGCGCTCCACCTTCGGCGTGCGCGGGGTGCGCATCCTGGTGGACGGCATTCCGGCCACCATGCCGGACGGCCAGGGCCAGGCGGCCACCGCACAGTTGCAGTCGGCCTCGCAGGTCGAGGTGCTGCGCGGGCCGCTGGCCCAGCTCTACGGCAACGCGGCGGGCGGCGTGCTGCAGGTCACCACGCGGGAGCCGCGCGAAGGCGGCGGCGCCGGCGCGTCGGTGGCGGCGGGTTCGTTCGGGCAGCGGCTGGTGGATGCGTCGCTCGACTTCGGCGACCGCACGCTCGGCGGGCTGGTCGACGTGTCGCACTTCGAAACCGACGGCTCGCGCGACCACAGCGCGGCGCGGCGCACGCACCTCAATGGCAAGCTGGTGGCCCGGCCCGATGCCGACACCCGGATCACCGCGTTGCTCAATCTCTACGACCAGCCCCTGGCGCAGGACCCGCTGGGCCTGACCCGGGCGCAGTTCGAGGCCGATCCGCGCCAGGCACCGGCCGTGGCGACGGACTTCGGCACGCGCAAATCCGTGGCGCAAAACCAGTTCGGTGTGGTGCTGGAGCGGCAACTGGGCGCGGCCGACAGCGTTCGGGTGCGCGCCTATGGCGGCACGCGCACGCTCACGCAATTCCTGTCGTTCAGCGGCGCCGCGGCCAGCAGCGCAGGCGGCGTCGTGGACCTGGACCGCGACTACTACGGCCTGGGCATGGCCTGGACGCACACCGTGCGCCGCGCCTCCGGCCTGCCCCTGACCTGGACGCTGGGGCTGGACGCCGACCGTCTGTCCGAGCACCGCCAGGGCTTGGTCAACAACAACGGCACGCCCGGCGCGCTGCGGCGTGACGAGCAGGACCGCGCGGGCAACACCGATTGGTTCGCCCAGGTGGACGCCTGGCTCACACCCACCTGGCGCGCCGTGGCCGGGGTGCGCGCCAGCCGCGTGCGCGCGAGCGTCAACGACCGCTTCATCACCGCCGCCAACCCCGACGACAGCGGCCAGCGCACCTGGCGCCAGACCAGTCCCGTGCTGGGCCTGGTGTGGAGTGCCACCGACCAGCTCAACCTGTACGCCAACATCGGCCGCGGCTTCGAGACGCCCACCCTGGCCGAGATGGCCTACAGCACGGGCAACACCGGCCCCAACTACGGCCTGAACGCCTCGCGCAGCCGGCAGATGGAAGTCGGTGCCAAGTGGCAGGGCGCGGTGCACCGCATCGACGCGGCCTGGTTCGACGCGCAAAGCCGGGGCGAGATCGTGCCGGCAGCCACCGTGAACGGGCGCACCGTGTACCAGAACGCCGACCGGGTGCGTCGGCGCGGGCTGGAACTGGCCTGGAGCGCCCAGTCCGGCGCCTTCAAGCCGCGCGTGGCCTACACGTACCTCGATGCGTTCTTCGACAGTCCCTACGCCGTGGCGGGCGGCGCCACCGTGCCCTCGGGCAACCGGCTGCCGGGCACGGCGCGCCAGACCGTGCAACTGGCGCTGGACCACGCCCTGTCGCCGGCATGGCAATGGGGCGCGACGCTGGACGTGTCCGGCAAGGTGTACGCCAACGATGTGAACACCGAGGCCGCCGCCAGATTCGCCACGGCGGGCCTGCGGGCGGGCTATGCCTTTCGCACCGGGGACACGCGCTGGCAGGCCTGGGCGCGGCTCGATAACCTGTTCGACCGCCGCTACGCGGGCTCGCTCATCGTGAACGATGGCAACGGGCGCTTCTTCGAGCCCGCGGCGGGACGGCGCATCATGGTGGGGCTGCGCGCGCAGTTCCTGTAGCCGCCCTGCCCTAGGCGCAGGGCCCGGGTCGGCTCAGCCGCCTTCGCACACCAGGCGCTGCTCGCCCAGGCCCGTGGCCCCCAGCCGCATCACGTCGCCCGGCCGCAGAAAGCGCGGCGCGGGCTTCTTGCCCAGCCCCACGCCGGCCGGCGTGCCGGTGAGCACGATGTCGCCCGGCTCCAGCGTCATGAACTGGCTGATGTACGACAGCACCCGGGGCACCCCGAAGATGAAGTTGCGCGTGTTCCCGTCCTGCATGCGCTCGCCGTTCACCTCCAGCCACAGGCCGATGGCGTGCGGGTCGGGCACCTCGTCGGCCGTCACCAGCCAGGGTCCGATGGGCGCGAACGTGTCGTAGGCCTTGCCTTTATCCCACTGACCGCCGCGCTCCATCTGGTAGCTGCGCTCGGACACATCGTTGGCCAGCACGTAGCCCGCCACATGCTGCAGCGCCGCGTCTTCGGCCACATGTTGCGCGCGCGTGCCGATCACGATGCCCAGCTCCACCTCCCAGTCGGCCTTCAGCGCGCCGGGCGGGATGCGCACCGGGTCCGTGGGCCCGCTCAGCGCGGTGGTGGCTTTCATGAACAGCACGGGCTCGGCCGGCGCGGCCAGGCCCGCTTCGGCCGCATGGTCGGCGTAGTTGAGCCCCACGCACACGATCTTGCCCACGCCCGCCACCGGGCAGCCCAGGCGCTCCGATTCGGGCACCACGGGCAGGCGCGACGTGTCCAGCGCCGCGAGGGCGGCCAGGGTGCGGGGCGACAGCTGGGCGGGGCCGATGTCGGGCAGCAGCATGGACAGGTCCCTGACAATGCCTTGCGCATCGACGAGCCCGGCACGCTCCGCGCCCGGCTGGCCATATCGGATCAGTTTCAAAGTGTCTCCTACCGGTGGAAGTTTCCAGACGCGGAAGCGGGCGAAGGGCGCCCCTTCCGAAGCATCACGACCAGTAGTCGATCTCGTCCAGGCTGCGGGCGAACGCCTGCAGGTCCGGGACCTGCGGATACTCCACGTAGTACAGGTACTCGTAGACCACCGCCTGTTGCGCAAGATCGGTCCAGCGGCCGCGCTGCGTCGTATCGTAAAGCGTCTGGAGCTTCCCGAGGTCGAAGGCCTCCTTGCCGCTCGATGCGGCCTGTGCCTTGGCGTCCTGCAGCCGCGCTGTCCGCTGCTGCTGCGCGCGCTCCCTGAGCTGCCGATGAAAAGCCAGGGCGACCTCGCCTTTGAGTTGGGTCATCTTCGATCCTGTCCATTCAGCGTGCAGTGGATTCCCAGCGCCTGGGACCACGATAGGCCGGCATATTTCTGCAAGGCTTCTCGAGCGGTCACGGCGACGGCGGCGGGCATGGCTTGCGTCAGTTGCCGGATCGTCCCGTCGTCGATCACCTGTTCGCCGATGTCGCTGGCGGGCAAGTCGGAGAGCGCCACGATCTCGGCGTATTGGTCCGCGTCGTGGATGGTCAGCTCCCCGTTCGCAACGGTCGCGACAGGCGCCTTCTCGCCCGTCGCCGACGTGCCCATCAGGTGGTAGGTGCCGATCTGCGGCTTCGCCAGGAACTGGTCGATGACGTCCAGGCGATTGCCGCGAATGGCGCAGTAGCCGGCGGCGACGGCGGCATAGGGCGGACGCGGATCGTCCCCGTCGGGATCCCTTTGCAGGACACCGAGCAGCGAACGCTCCAGCGGCATGTCGATGTCGTACATCTCGACCTGGCGGCCGGTGTTCTCGGACAGTGCGATGTAGCCGGCGACTTCGTGCGCGCCGCCCAGCCGTTTGTCGACCAGCATGCTGGCCGGCTTTCCGCTCGCCGTCTTCCCTGTGGCGATCTGGTGCTCCAGCCGATCGGCGAGCACACACGACTCCGCGTGCACGTTGGCCGGGGTCAGCCGGGGCTGGCCGGGCGCTTTCCTGAGCCGCGACTTGAACGCGTCCGGATTGATGCTGCCCCCGCCGCTTTTCTCCAGGGCCTCGGCGAGGGCCGGCACGGCCGATCGGGCCAGCCGGGTCTTTCCTGCGGCCGTGTTGCCGCGCAACGCGAACAGCGTCGGATCGCAGCCCGACCGCTCCACACATTCCGCGAAGACAGTGGCCTTGCGAAGGGAGTCGTCGATCAGCGCATCGTGCAGCTTGCGGCGCTCGGGCTGCCAGTGGGCGGGATCGGCCAGGTAGGCCCATCGCCCGGGCCCTACGGGCGGCAGCGTGCCGACCGCGAACATCTCCACGGAGCCGTTGGCGTACGCGCCATTGGAGGCCGCGGAATGGGTGGTTCGCCGGGCAGGCAGGCTCCGCAGCGCCGAGATCGCCGAGCGGACGGGAGAAAGGGTCCCTCGGCCTGCGCCCTGGGGGGCGGCCCTCAATGCAGGGGAGCCGCTATACCGTTTCGGTGGGGAGTCCGCCGGCAGCGAGGGGCCCGATGGCGGTCTGGTGGGAGGTTGGCGCGGCACGCGCGCCCGAGCGGCAAGGCGATAAATCATTGGGCCGGCAAGTTAGCGGCTGTGACTCGGCGGCGCCTTCTCACACGCGAAGACGGGGCAGGTTCTGCGAAACCCTGCCCTACCCGTCAGCGCGATGCCTGGGCGCCACACCGAGCCTCGCCCATCGCCAGGGCGGGCATCCGCCACGCGCCGTAATATCGGCCCGAACCACCGACCGCTCCAGGCCCCCTTCCGCCCCGAATCCGCCATGCCCCGTTCACCCAAGCCCCCTGCCCCCGCCACGCTGCCGCCTGCAGTGGCCGACCGGCCCCGCCCGGCCCATCTGGCCGACCTGTTCTGGTCGTTCACCCTCCTGGCGCTACAGGGCTTCGGCGGCGTGCTGGCCGTGGTGCAGCGCGAGCTGGTGGACCGCAAGGGGTGGCTCACCAACGAGGAATTCCTCGAAGACTGGGCCGTGGCGCAGATCCTGCCGGGGCCGAACGTGGTCAACCTCGCCGTGGTGATTGGCGACCGCTATTTCGGGCTGCGTGGCGCCCTGGTGGCACTGGCGGGCATGCTGCTGTTTCCCTTGCTGCTGGTGCTGGCGCTGGCCGTGGTCTATGCGCAGTTTTCCGGGCATGCCGCGGTGAGTGGCGCCTTGCGCGGCATGGGGGCGGTGGCGGCCGGCCTGGTCGGCGGCGTGGCGCTGCGGATGGCCGGGGCCTTGCGCACGCACCCCCTGGGCCCGGTGGCCGGCTGGGCCTTCGTGGCGGCGACCTTCGGCACCATGGCGCTACTGCGCTGGCCGCTGGCCTGGGTGCTGCCCGTGGTGGGCGGCGCTGCGTGCGCTGTCACCTGGCGGAGGATCGCCCCATGACGCCGGCCGCCACCCTCGCCCTGCAGCCGGTGGACTGGCTGAACCTGTTCCTCTACTACGCCTCGATCTCGCTGCTGGCGGTGGGCGGGGCCATTGCCGCCGCGCCCGACATGCACCGGTTCCTGGTGGAACGGCAGGGCTGGATCACCGACTTGCAGTTCAACGCTTCCATCGCCATCGCCCAGGCCGCGCCGGGGCCCAACGTGCTTTTCGTCGGCCTGCTGGGCTGGAACGTGGGCCTGAACGCCGGCGGGCCGGGCGCGGCGGGCTGGGCAGCGGCCACGCTGGGCATGGCGCTGAGCCTGGTGGGCATCATGCTGCCCAGCACCGTGCTGACCTGGCTGGCCACGCGCTGGGGCCACCGCAACAAGCACCGGCGCAGCGTGCGCGCCTTCAAGCAGGGGCTGGCGCCCGTGGTGATCGGCCTGCTGCTGGCCACCGCCTGGCTGCTGGGCAGCGTGCACCATGGCGCCGGCACCGATCTGCGCCTGTGGCTGCTGAGCGGCGCGTGCGCGCTGGTGGTGTGGCGCACGCGCCTTCACCTGCTGTGGCTGCTGGCGGCGGGTGCGGTGCTGGGGGCGCTGGGCGTGGTGTGACCGGGCGCGCCCGTTGGGTGAACGGCCTGTCTTGAACCCACGGGGCGTGAAGATTCAGCGGTCGTCTTACCGCGCCGGGTGGCGTGTGCCGTAACAATGGCTTTGGCACCTTCGCCATCGGCGTTGGTCGGGCCTTCCCGGGCCTGCTGCCGCACCCCGTTTTCTTCGTGGCCCGATTCGCATCGGGCCTGTCTTTTCCGCAATCCAAGGAGTCCCCCATGCAATTTCGCCCCCTCGGCCGTTCGGGCCTGCAGGTTTCGCCACTGTGCTTCGGCGGCAACGTGTTCGGCTGGACGGTGGACGAACCCACCACGTTCTCGCTGCTCGATGCCTGGGTGGACGCGGGCTTCAATTTCATCGACACCGCCGACGTGTACTCGCGCTGGGCGCCGGGGCACATGGGCGGCGAGTCCGAAGCCATGATCGGCCAGTGGCTCAAGCGCAGCGGCAAGCGCGACCGCATCGTGCTGGCCACCAAGGTGGGCAAGGACATGGGCGATGGCAAGGTGGGTCTGGGCGGCGACTACATCCGCCGCGCGGTGGACGACTCGCTGCGGCGCCTGCACACCGACGTGATCGACCTCTATCAGTCTCACGATGACGATGCCGGTACCCCGCTGGAGGAGACCCTGGGCACCTACGCCGACCTGATCCGCGAAGGCAAGGTGCGCGCGATCGGCGCCTCCAACCATTCCGCGAAGCGCCTGGCCGAGGCCCTGGACACCAGCGAGCGCCTGGGCGTGCCGCGCTACGAAAGCCTGCAGCCGCTGTACAACCTGTACGACCGCGACGTGTTCGAGAAAGAGCTGCGTCCCCTGTGCCTGGAAAAGGGCGTGGGCGTGATCAACTTCTACGCGCTGGCCGCCGGCTTCCTGACCGGCAAGTACCGCAGCGCAGCGGACTTGGACAAAAGCCCGCGCGGCGCCAAGGTGGTGCAGACCTACCTGAACGACCGGGGCCTGCGCATCCTGGCCGAACTCGACCAGGTGGCCGAGCGCTATGAGGTCACCCCCGGCCAGGTGGCGATCGCGTGGCAGATGGCGCAGCCCGGCATCACCGCGCCCATCGCCAGTGCATCGTCGCTGGAGCAACTGCAGGAACTGGTGCAGGCCGCCAGTCTGAAGCTGGATGCCGATGCGCTCGAATCGCTGAGCCAGGCCAGCGCCGAAGCGGCCTGAGGACCCCGGAGGCCGTCAGGCGGGTTCGCCGACCGCCTCCTGGGCGGCGGGCGCTCTGCCGCTGCCCTGCCCGCCTTCTTCCGCCAAGGCCTGCAATCCCTGCCGATACGCCACCAGCGCCTGCACGGTCGTGCACAGCAGACCGTGGGCCTGGGCGAACCGGGCCACGTCCGCACCGCGGGCCATGCTGCCGTCCGGATTCATCAGCTCGCACAGCACCCCGGCGGGTGCGCGTCCGGCCAGGCGCGCCAGGTCCACGGCCGACTCGGTGTGGCCGGTGCGCTCCAGCACCCCGCCCGGGCGTGCCACCAGCGGAAAGACATGGCCGGGGCTGACGATCTGCGGGGCACCGCCGGGCGCCGGTACCTGCAGGGCGCAGCGGATCGTCTGCACCCGGTCGGCCGCCGACACGCCCGTGCTCACGCCATGGGCCGCCTCGATGGACTGGGTGAAGGCGGTGGCGAACGAGGACCGGTTGACCTCCACCATCGGCCGCAGGCCCAAGGCGCCCGCGTGGCCGGGCATGAGGCACAGGCAGACGATGCCGCTGCCCTCGCGAATCATCAAGGCCATGGTGGCTTCGGTGAGGTTGTCGGCCGCGCAGATGAGGTCGGCCTCGTTCTCGCGGTCGGCATCGTCCATGACGAGCACGGGACGGCCCGCGGCAATGGCGGCGATGACCTCGGGCATGGGCGCCAACTGCACGCCGTGATCGACGGCCACGGCCACAGGCGTGGAAGGGGAAGAGGAAGGAAAAACGGAAACGGCGGTGTTCATGAAACGCTCCTGGAAGGTGAGGAAACGCCTCAAGGCATGCAAGAAGCACCGGCGCACGCCCGAATGGCAGGCGCGCGCAGGCACCAGGGCGCGCATGGCTGCGCACCCCATCTTCTTTCATCCGGACTGTGACCGTCGGCCCCAGACTGAACGGGCCAGGAACCGTGTTCCTTGGAGCCGCGTCGCACTGGATCTGCTGACCTCCGCCCATCCCGAAGGACGCATGCGGAGCGCTCGCGGGCTCGCGGCGCGGGGAGACCTCCCGCACCGCCTACCGCCGGTGGGGAATTCCACCCCGCCCTGAAGACCGAGCGATTATCGCGGCGCTGCCGCCGGTGGCGTGTCGCCTGCGGGGCGATCCCGGCCCAGCAGCAGGGTCAAGACTTCGGCCGACGGACCGCGCAGCACCGCATGGGCCGTGCTGTCGAGTTCGCTCGGCGCCGGGTTGACGATGACCACGCGCGCCCCGATGCGCCGGGCCATGTGGGCGAGGCCGGCCGCGGGATACACGGCGCCGGCCGTGCCCACGACCAGCATCAGGTCGCAGGCGCTGACCGCCTCCTCCGCCTGACCGAGGATGTCGATCGGCAACGACTCGCCGAACCACACCACGGCCGGGCGCACGAGATTGCCGCAGGTGGCGCAGCGCGGTGGTGCGCCGGCTTCGGCGTGGGTCAGATCGCAGCAGCCGCGCGGATCGTCCAGCCAGCGGTTGCCGCGCAGCTCGCCATGCAGGCACAGCACGCCCGCGCTGCCCGCCATCTGGTGCAGGCCATCCACGTTCTGCGTGACCAGCGTGAGGCGGCCAGGATGGCTCCGGGCAAAGTCCGCCAGCGCCCGGTGGCCCGCATTGGGCTGCACGCCCTGCAGCAGCGCGCGACGGTGCTCGTACCACGCCCAGACACCCGCGGGATCGGCGCGAAAGCCGGGCTCGCTGGCCATGTCTTCGGGGCGCACCTGCGCCCACAGGCCGGTCTGCGCATCGCGGAATGTAGGCACGCCGGACTCGGCGCTCACGCCAGCGCCGGTCAGCACCACGATGCGCTGCGCGGCGTCGACCCAGGCGATGGCGGTGTTCAGGTCGCCCGAGCCGCTCCACGCGACGTCGGGGGCTGGCACACGCGGCATGGCGAAAAGACCGGGTTCAGACGGTGCGCTGGCGCAGGGCCTCGTACAGGCACACGCCGCTGGCCACCGACACGTTCAGGCTCTCCACCGCGCCCTTCATGGGGATGGAGACCAGCTCGTCGCAGGTCTTGCGCGTGAGCTGGCGCATGCCGTCGCCCTCCGCGCCCAGCACCAGGGCCACGGGGCCTTTCAGGTCCACCTGGTAGATGTTCTTGGGCGCATCGTCGCTGGTACCGATGCACCAGATGTTGCGTTCCTTGAGCTCGTTCAGGGTGCGCGCGAGGTTGGTCACCATGAAATACGGCACCGTCTCTGCGGCACCGCTGGCCACCTTGGCCACCGTGGCGTTCAGGCCCACCGCGTGGTCCTTGGGCGCGATCACGGCCTGCGCGCCCGCGCCGTCGGCCACCCGCAGGCAGGCACCCAGGTTGTGCGGATCGGTCACGCCGTCCAGCACCAGCAGCAGGGGCTGGGCGACGCCGGAGGCTTCCAGGTCTTCGAGCAGCTCGTCGAGCGAGGTGGCCAGGGCCACCGGCTCCACCCGCGCCGCCACACCCTGGTGGCCCTGGCTGCCTGCCAGCTTGGCGATGCGCGCGCTATCGGCTTCGATGAGGCGCGCGCCGGCGGCGTTGGCGCGGTCGAGGAACTGGCGCATGCGGGCATCGCGCCGCGTGGCCTCGTAGTAGATCTCGATGATGGATTGCGGCGCGGTCTTCAGGCGCACGCCGACGGCGTGGAAGCCGAAGAGGACTTTGGGGCTGGACATGCGGGGATTATCCGCGCCACGGGCCGAGCGCCCGATTGCTATTTATTTGATAGCAACCAAGGCATGCAATATCCCGGCACAAGGCACAAACGGCCCAAAGTCCCACGGAAGCCTCAGGCCTCGGACACGCGCCCCGCGTCGATGGTGATGCGCCGCTCGCATTGCGCAGCGATGCCCCGGTCGTGCGTGACGAGCACGAGCGTGGTGCCCTGCTCGCGGTTCAACTCGAACATCAGCCGCATGATGGTCTCGCCCGTGGCGAAGTCCAGGCTACCGGTGGGCTCGTCGGCCAGCAGCACGGCCGGCTCGACCACGAAGGCGCGCGCCAGCGCCACGCGCTGCTGCTCGCCGCCCGACAGCACCTTGGGGTAGTGCGACAGGCGCTGGCCCAGCCCCACGCGCCCCAGCATGTCGGCCGCGAGCTTGCGCGCGTCGCGGCGGTCGGCCAGCTCCAGCGGCAGCATGACGTTCTCCAGCGCGGTCAGGTTGCCCATGAGCTGGAAGCTCTGGAACACGAAGCCCACCTTCTGCGCGCGCAGTGCGGCGCGGGCATCTTCGTCGATGGCGAACAGGTCCTGCCCATCCAGGCGCACGGTGCCGCGGGTGGGCGTATCGAGCCCCGCGATGATCGACAGCAGCGTGCTCTTGCCCGAGCCCGAGGCGCCCACGATGGCCGCGGTTTCCCTCGCAGCCAGCCGGAAATCGATATCCCGCAGAATGTCGAGGGTGCCGGTCGAGTCCGTCACCGACTTGTGCACGTGCTCCACGGCGATGATGGGGTGGGTGGGCAAGGAAGGAGTTTCCGACATGAAAGGTGCTTTGCTGTGAATCGAAATCTGTTGTACCGGCGTCACTTTATCGCGGCCCTGGCGGCCGGCGCGGCCGCAGGGCTTTGTGCCCCTGCTGCGCTGGCCGCTGCGGCGGCCAAGCCGGTCATCCTCGTGGTGGGCGATTCGCTGAGCGCCGAGTACGGACTGGCCCGCGGCACGGGCTGGGTGGCGCTGCTGGAAAAGAAGCTGGCCGAAGAGAAGATCGACGCCACGGTCGTGAACGCCAGCGTGAGTGGCGACACCACCTCGGGGGGCCGCTCCCGCCTGCCGGCCCTGCTGACCCAGCACCGGCCCAGCCATGTGGTGATCGAGCTGGGCGGCAACGACGCCTTGCGCGGGCTGCCGCTGCAGAACACCGCCGACAACCTGAAGGCCATGGCCCAGGCGGCCAAACAGTCGGGCGCCAAGGTCCTCATCGTGGGGATGCAGGTGCCGCCCAACTACGGCACCGATTACGCGAAACGTTTTGCCGGCACCTTCGCCAGCGTGGCCAAGGACACCCAGTCGGCGCTGGTGCCCTTCCTACTCAAGGGCGTGGCCGATGCGGCCGACCCGACCGCCATGTTCCAGCCCGACCGCATCCACCCCAAGGCCGAGGCCCACCCGGCCATGCTGGCCAACGTGTGGCCCGAACTGCGCAAGCTGCTGCGCTGACGGGCGGCGCACTGGCGGGCCCGGTCGCCGGGCGGAGCGCCTTGACCTGGGCCGGCGGTGCGGCGGCTGCGGGCCGTTAAGGGATCAGGCCGCAGGCGCGTTGCCGTCGGCGGGCGGTGCGCTCTGCTGGCCGTCGTCCTGCGCGGGGCCTTCCCGCGGGTCGTCCTTGCGGTGGGACTTGGCTTGCGCCTTCTCTTCTTTTTTCTTCTTCTTGGCGAGCTCGCGCTGGCGCTTTTCGTATCCGTAGTTGGGTGTTGCCAAGGTAGTACCTTCCTGAATTGAAGCGGTCAATGTAACAGCATGCCCTCAAGGCCCCGGGTGTCCCGGCCGCTGCGCCGCACCGGGCGCAGCCACCGGACTCCTCAGGGCGTCAGGGTGCGGGAAAGGCATGCGCCAGGGCCTGCGCCAGATCGCGGCGGAGATCGGCTTCGGCCTCCAGGCCGATCGAAAAACGGACCACGGTGCCGGGCACGAGCTGCGGCGTCGGGCGGCTGCGCATGGTCGCCAGCTCGTACGGCACGACCAGGCTCATCGGTCCGCCCCAGCTGTAGCCCAGCTTGAAATATTGCAGCCGGTCGCAGAAAGCGTCCACCTGCGCCTGGGAGTACCGGGGGTCGATCACCACGCTGAACAGGCCCGCCGCGGCGCCCTCCCCACCATCGGCCGCGCACAGCGCACGCCATTGGTCGTGCCCGGGCGATCCCGCCAGCGCGGGGTGCAGCACCTGGGCCACCGCGGGCTGCTCCGCCATCCAGCGCGCCAGCGCGCGCGCCGCCACGTCGTGGGCGCGGTAGCGCAGGCCGATGCTGGGCAGCGAGCGCAGCACGGATTCGACGTCGTTCGCGCCCACGCCCAGCCCCAGGCGCATGTGGCACAGCTTCATGCGCAGGTGCAGGGCCTGGTCGCGGGTGACGATGCTGCCCATGAGCACGTCGCCGCCGCCGCTGGGGTATTTGGTGAGCGCATGCACCGACACATCCACGCCCCACTGGCCGTCGCCCCGCAGGTCGAAGGGCGCGAACGCCAGACCTGCGCCCCAGGTGTTGTCCAGGGCGCAGACCACGCCGCGCTCGCGGCAGATGCGCACCTGCTCGACCAGGTCGGGGAACTCCAGGGTCACCGAGCCCGGCGCCTCCAGCCACACCAGGCGCGTGGCGGGGGTTATCCGGGCGGCGAGGTCGGCAGGGTCCATCGGGTCGTACAGCACATGGTGGATGCCGTAGTGGGCCAGTTCCACCTCGGCCAGCGCCTTGTTCGGGCCATAGGCGTTGTCGGGAATGAGCACCTCGTCGCCGGCGCGCAGCAGCGCCAGCGAGACATTGGCGATGGCGGCGAGGCCGCTGGGCACCAGCAGGCACTGCTTGCCGCCCTCCAGCTCGCACAGGCGCTCTTCCAGCTGGTAGCTGGTGGGGGTGCCGTGCAGGCCGTAGGTGTAGCTGGTCTTGTCCTTCCACTCGCGGGCGCGCATGGCCGCCACATTGGGGAAAATGACTGTGGAGGCCTTGTAGACCGCAGGCTGCGGTGCGGCGAAGCCCGCAGGGGGCACGTAGTCGTGGTGGACGATGCGGGTGGCGAGGTCGGCGGGTGAAGTCATGGGCGCCATGGTAGCGCCCGGCGCACCCGTCCAGGGTGGGCCGGGCGGCGCACGGTGAATGGCCGTTCTACCCGTGCCGGATTGGCAGAAGCCGGGCCGGAGATCAGCCGGCGCTGGAGATGGTCAGCTGGTTGACCACCGAGTTCACGCCCTGCACGTTCTGGGCGATGTTCGTGGCGCGCTCGCTGGCCTGCTTGGATTTGACCGGCCCGTTCAGCGTCACGATGCCGTTGCGGGTGTCCACGTCGATCTTGACAGCGCTCAGCTCCGCGTCCTGGGCCAGGCCGGCGGACACCTTGGCCGTGATGCCGGCATCGTCCATCACCGCGGCGGCGCGCTCGGCGGCCTGGCGGGTCGCATCGCCGGCTTCGTTGGCGGCGGCTTCCATCTTGCGCTGGGCGTCGGAGGCCACCTGTCCGCTCTTGGCGACGGCGGAGTCGATCTGCTGGCCCACCGTGCGGTCATCGGCCTTGTCGCAGGCGGCCAAGCCGAAAGCCAGCAGCGTGGCCGAAAGAATGCTCACCATCCGGTGGGAGGGGCTGTGGGGCGTGCGGGTTGCGTTCATGGGAGGCCTCCTTGCAGAAAATGGGGGAATCTGGTGGGCACTTTAGGTTTGAGGCGCCATGCGCCCGGTGGGAAGGCGCCGAAGCTCGCGTAGGACAAGGCAGTCGAGATGCCGCTGGCGCCCGCCCGCCGCCGCGCGACAATCGCGGGATGCGCCTGCAGTCCCTTTCCCGATGGTTCCCTTTCCTGGCTTGGCCCCGTCCGGACCGCCACCTGATGCGAGGAGAGTTCTGGGCCGGAATGACGGTCGGCCTCATGCTGGTGCCCCAGGGGGTGGCCTATGCAGCGCTGGCGGGCATGCCGGTCATCACCGGCATCTACGCGTCGCTGGTGCCTGCGCTGATCGCGGTGCTGTGGAGTTCCTCCACCCGCCTGGGCGTGGGGCCCACCGCACTGACCAGCCTGTTGATCGGCGCGTCGCTCACCGGCCTGGCGGAGCCCGGCAGCGCGCACTGGGTGGCGCTGGCCGCCTGGATGGCACTGCTGTCGGGCCTGCTGCAGATGCTGCTGGGGGTGGCGCGGTTCGGCTGGCTGCTCAATCTGGTCACCTCGCCCGTGCTCAACGGCTTCACCCAGGCGGCAGCTCTGCTCATCCTGGCCTCCCAGTTGCCGGACCTGCTGGGGCTGCGCACCACCTGGAACGCGCTCGCCGTGTCGCCGTCGCTGCACCATTTCGACCTGACGGCCGCGGCATTCGGCCTGGGCAGCCTGGGGCTGCTGGTGGCCGCGCGGCGCTGGCGCGCCACGTTTCCGGCGGCCATCGTGATCGTCGGGCTGGCGGCCCTGGTCAGCTGGGCGATCGGCTACGCCGACCACGACGGCGCCGTGGTCGGCCACCTGCCCGCCGGGCTGCCCCAGCCCTACTGGCCCGGCTGGCTGTCGTGGGACGAGTTCGGCGCGCTGGTGCTGCCTGTGCTGGTGGTCACGCTCGTGAGCTTCCTGGAGACCGCCTCCAGTGCCAAGGTCGAGCACCAGCAGGGCGGCACGCGCTGGAACGAGAACCAGGACCTGATCGCCCACGGCCTGGCCAAGATGAGTTCGGGACTGTGCGGCAGCTTCGCCACGAGCGCGTCGTTCTCGCGCTCGGCGATCAACCTCTACGCGGGCGCCAAGAGCGGCTGGGCCACCCTTTTCGCCCTGGCGCTGGTGCTGGCGGTGCTGCTGTGGCTCACCCCGGCGCTGTACCACGTGCCCCATTCGGTGCTGGCGGCGGTGGTGGTGACGGCGGTGACCAGCCTCATCAAGCCCGGCACGCTGCTGCGGCTGTGGCGCGTGTCGCGGGTGGAGACGGTCATCGGCGGCGTCACCTTCGCGCTGACCCTGGCGACGGCGCCGCGCATGTACTGGGGCGTGCTGGTGGGCCTGGTGCTGAACCTGGGGCACTTTCTCTATCAGCGCCTGCACCCGCGCATCATTGAGGTGGCCCCGCACCCGGACGGCAGCCTGCGCGACCGCCACCTGTGGCTTTTGCCGCCCATCGCGCCGGGGCTTTTCGCCCTGCGGATGGATGCCGAACTGGACTTCGCGTCCGCCGCGGCCCTGGAACGCCGCATCGCCGAGCACTGGGCCGCCCACCCGGAGATTCGGCACCTGTGCCTTTTTGCGCAACCCATCAACCGCATCGACGTGACGGGCGTGGAAACCTTCGCCCGCCTGCGCACACTGGCCGCCTCCCGCGGGGGGCAACTGCACGTGAGCGGCATCAAACTGCCAGTGGAACAGGTGCTGCGCCGCGCCGGGCTTCTGGAAGCGGGACCGGGTCTTGCACTCTACCGCACCGATGCGCAGGCACTGGCGGTGTTGCAACAATTAACGGAATGAGCCAGGATCGCAGGGGTCAGAAGCCAACCCCGCTGCTACACTCGGTACATACTGTTTGTTGCATTTTGTGACTGAATCTGCGACCCCTCAATTCGTGAACCTGCGCGACCTGCGCCTGACGACAGCGCATGCGTTGGTTGCACAGGCCGCGGGCTCAGAAGCTGCTTTGCCCTCCGACACGCCACTGCACTACCTGCAGGGCTTGATCGATGGCCTGTGCGAGCTGTCGCTCAAAGATCCCCTCACCGGGCTGGCCAACCGGCGCCACTTCCGCACCGTGCTGGAGCGCGAGATCGACCGCGTCACCAGGGCGGGCGAGGCGGCGCTGCTGCTCATGCTCGACATCGACAATTTCAAGCGGGTGAACGACACCTACGGCCATCTCGCCGGAGACATCGTGCTGCAGTCGGTGGCGCGCACCCTGAACGGCTGCGTGCGCCCCATGGACACCCTGGCCCGGTACGGCGGCGAAGAGTTCGCCGTGGTGCTGCCGGCCTGCCAGGCGGGCTTCGGCCGCGTGGTGGCGGAACGCATCCGCCGCGCGATCGAGCGCACGCCGGTGCGCATCTCGCCCTCCGTCGATCTCAACGTCACCGTCAGCATCGGCGGGGCTTTCGCCCTGCAATGGATCCGCAGCACGACGCTCCTGTGGAGCGAGCGTGCCGACAGCCAGCTCTATAAAGCCAAGATGGCCGGCCGCAACCGCGTCAGCATCGAAGAACAGCCGGACAGCACCGTCAGTGCCGAAGAGAAGAGCCTGCTCTTCGGCCCGCTATACACTCCGTCGGGATGGGGCGATCTGCCACCGCCCATGGATTCCACAGGCAGCGCCTATTGAAAGCCCAGAGATGACCGACGCGCTGTCCCCGCAACCCACCACACCCGCCGGCCCCAACATGCCTGCGCGCACCGCTAGCCCGCCGCCTGGCGCCCGCATCATCGCCATCACGAGCGGCAAGGGCGGCGTGGGCAAGACTTTCGTTTCCGCCAACCTGGCGGCCGCCCTCACCCGCCGCGGCCACCGCGTGCTCGTGCTCGATGCCGACCTGGGCCTGGCCAACCTCGACGTGGTGCTGAACCTGCACCCCAAGGTCACGCTGCACGACGTGTTCACCGGCAAGGCCGACCTGGACGATGCCGTGATCGACGCGCCCGGCGGCTTTTCGGTCGTGCTGGCCGGCTCCGGCATGGTCGAGTACTCGCGCCTCACCCCCGAGGTGCGCAGCGAATTTTTGAACGTGATCCAGACGCTGGCACCGCGCTTCGACGTGATCCTGCTGGACACCGGCGCGGGCATCTCCGACGTGGTGCTTTTCTCGGTGTCGCTCGCGTCCGAGGTGCTGATCGTCGCCACGCCCGAGCCCACCTCCCTCACCGACGCCTACGCCGCGATCAAGGTGCTGGCCACGCAGCAAAAGCGCCAGCACGTGCGCATGGTGGTCAACCAGGCCGCGCGCCCCGGCGACGGCCGCGCCATCACGAGCCAGTTGCAGCAGGTGCTGGACCGCTTCGTGAGCACCGAATCGGGGCGCTCCATGCGCTTGCTGCACATGGGCGACATCCCGGCCGACACGTCGGTGCGCGATGCCGTCATGCGGCGCCAGTTGCTGCTGATGCAGATGCCCGGCTGCCCCGCGGCGCTGGCCATTGCCCAGCTGGCCAACAAGATCGACACCGCGCTGCTCACCCCCGCCAGTTAGCCGAACGCCGGGGCCACGCCGTTGGCCGTCCGGCCCGCCTGCCATGCCCGAGTCCACCGTGAACGACGTTCTCAATATCTCCTGCTACCTGTTCGTGCCCCTGCCGGACGCGGTCGAGCTGCGCGACGTGCTGCACGCGCGGGCCGAGGCGGCCCACCTCAAGGGCACCATCCTGCTGGCCGAGGAAGGCATCAACCTGTTCCTGGCCGGGCCGGCGACGGCAGTGCGCGGCTTCATAGCAGCCCTGAAGGCGGACGCGCGCTTCGAACCCCTGGCCCCCAAGGAAAGCTGGTCGGCCACGCAGCCGTTTCGCAAGATGCTGGTGAAGGTCAAGCGCGAAATCATCCGCATGGACCACCCCACCATCCGCCCGTCGAACGGCCGGGCGCCCGCGGTGGACGCGCCCACCCTGCACCGCTGGCTGGCGCAGGGGCACGACGACGCGGGCCGGCCGGTGGTGACGCTGGACACGCGCAATGCCTTCGAGGTGGACCAGGGCACGTTCGACAACGCCATCGACTGGCGCATCGACAAGTTCACCGAGTTTCCGCCGGCGCTGCGCGAGCACAAGGCCGAGTTCGCCGGCAAGACGGTGGTGAGCTTCTGCACGGGCGGCATCCGCTGCGAAAAGGCCGCCATCCTGATGCGCGAGGAAGGCATCGAGAACGTCTACCAGCTCGAAGGCGGCATCCTCAAGTACTTCGAGGAAACCGACGGGGCGCACTACCACGGCGGCTGCTTCGTGTTCGACGAGCGCCGGGTGCTGGCGAACGACCTGTCGACGCAGCCGGAATCAGCCGCAGAGCCGAACGCTATCAAAATGTGAGCTGCCGGGGCATCATTTCCTAAGGCATCGGGCTGTTTTGGCCCGATTTTTCAGTTCAAGGCTTGAAGCGCCGCTCCGGCAGCGGAATCCATTCGGTCTCGCCGGGCACGTGGCCCATGCGCTGGGCGTCCCAGTCGTCGGCGGCCTGCACGATGCGGTCCTTGCGGCGCGACACGAAATTCCACCAGATGTGGCGCGGGGCATCCAGCGCGTCGCCGCCGATCACCATCAGCCGCACCGCCCGGTCCGGCGCGCGCAGCGCGGCGCCGGCGCCCGTCTCCAGCACGGCCAGCGTGTGGGCCGCGAACGGCTCGCCGTCGAGCAGCAGGTCGCCGTCCACCGCATAGATCGCCATTTCCTGCGCCAGGGGCGGCAAGGTCAGCGCACCGCCGGCGGCCAATTGCACGTCGAGGTACAGCGTGGGCGACAGCGTCGCCACGGGCGAGGCTTGGCCGAACGCCTGGCCGATCAGCACGCGCACCGTGGCGCCTTCGTGCGACAGCTCGGGAATGTCGGCGGCCGGCGTGTGCACGAAGCTGGGTGCATCGTCCTCGCTGGCCATCGGCAGCGCCGCCCACAGCTGGATGCCATGGTTCACGTAGCTGCGGTCGCGCAGCGCATCGGGCCGCCGCTCGGAATGCACGATGCCGCGCCCCGCGGTCATCCAGTTGATGGCACCGGGTTCGATCTGCTGCAGCGAGCCCAGGCTGTCCCGGTGCACGATGGCACCGTCGAATAGGTAGGTGACGGTGGCCAGGCCGATGTGCGGGTGGGGCCGCACGTCGTATTCGGACGCCGGCTCCACGGTCACCGGCCCGAAATGGTCGAAGAAGACGAAGGGCCCGACGGAGCGGCGCTGCAGCGATGGCAGCAGCCGGCGCACGGTGAATCCGCCGCCCAGGTCCTTGTCGTGCCCCTTCAGGATGGCCGGCCCGCTCATGGCATGCGCTCCACGGCGGTGGTGATCTCGGTGGTGACGCTGGTCATCAGCTTGTGCACCGGGCACTTGGCGGCCACGGCCTCCAGCTCCGCGATCTGGGCGTCGGTGAGATCGCCGCTCACCTGCAGGCGGGCGGCCAGGCGGTAGGTGCCGCTGCGCTCGGCCGACGCGTCGCGGTCGATCACCGTGCGCACGTCGTCCACCGCCATGCCCTTTCGGCGCGCGTACCACAGCACGGTGAGCGCCTTGCATGCGCCGAGCGCGGCGTCGTACAGGTCGTGCGGATTGGGGCCGGTGTCATCGCCGTCCTCGGCCACGGTGCCGTCCACGACAAGGCGATGCCCGCGAACCGTCAGGGTCTGCGCCAGCGGTGCGCCGGCAATGCGCCGCAATTCGAGGGTCATGGGAAGGCTCCGGTGAGGGGAGGGATCGAGAGGGGATGGGCCGGCCAATCTATCAGCCGTGCAGGCGGCGCGCAATCTCCGCCACGCGTGCGCCGTACGACCGGCCCGTGTCCAGGTCGCCCTGGAGCATCTCCTGCACGCTGGCGTCGGAGGGCGACTGGGCCAGCACGCCGACCGAGCCGCCCAGGTTGTTCAGGTCGTTGCGGGTGGCGGCCTTGGAGTTGCTGGGCAGCAGGCCCAGGCTCACCCAGATGCCGCCGTGCTGCGACGCCAGGGTGTGCAGGTAGGCCAGCGTCCCCTGCTTGTCGCCGTTCAGGCTGGCGCTGTTGGTGAAGCCGCCGAACACCTTGTCCTGCCAGCTGCGGCCGAACCAGGCCTTGGAGGAGGCATCGGCGAATTTCTTGAACTGCCAGCTCGGGCCGCCCATGTACGTGGGGGTGCCGAACAGGATGCCGTCGGCCGCTTGCAGGGTGTCCCAGCCGCCTTCGGGCAGGTTGCCATCGGCATCGATGGCGACGAGCTGCGCGTTCGCGCCTTCGGCCACGGCCTGGGCCAGGCGCTGGGTGTGGCCATAGCCGGAATGAAAGACCACTGCGATTTTTGCCATGATGAAGAACTCCTCGAACGGGTGGTTGGATAGAGAAAAAAGAGAGGGGACAGGGAGAAAAAGAAAACGAAAGTCGGCCGATTCTCAGGCCGCCAGGTCGAATACCAGCACTTCCGCCTGCGTGCCCTGCCCGAACGCCAGCAGGGGCTCTTGCTCGGCAAAGGCCGCGTCGCCGGCCGCCAGGTCAAGCCCGTTGACCTGCAGCGCCCCGCGCACCAGTTGCACGTAGCCCTTGCGGCCGGGTGGTAGCGCCAGCGTGGCGGCCTCCGACCCATCGAACAGGCCGGCGTACAGGCGGGCATTCGCATGGACGGTGAGCGAGCCGCACGCGCCATCGGGCGAGGCCAGCAGTCGGAGCACGCCGCGCTTGTCCGCATCGGCGAAGGTCTTTTGCTCGTATTCGGGTTCGATGCCGCGGGCATCGGGCTCCAGCCAGATCTGCAGGAAATGGGTGGAGCGCCCGGGGGCATGGTTGAACTCGCTGTGCGTCACGCCCGTGCCGGCGCTCATGCGCTGCACGTCGCCCTGGGGAATGCCCCGCACGTTGCCCAGGCTGTCCTTGTGCGCCAGTTCGCCGCACAGCACGTAGCTCAGGATTTCCATGTCGCGGTGGCCGTGGGTGCCGAAGCCGGTGCCCGGTGCGATGCGGTCTTCGTTGACGACGCGCAGGCTGCCGTAGCCCATGTAGCGGGGGTCGTAGTAGCCGGCGAACGAAAAGCTGTGGTACGACTGCAGCCAGCCATGGTCGGCATGGCCCCGGTCTTGGGATTTTCGGACGGTCAGCATGGGCAGCGGGTGTTCATACGGTGCAGCGACTTTAGAAGCAGGGTGCGGCTTGCAAGCCCAAGCGGATTGAAGGCATCATTCAAAATCTTTTAATCCAAGCCGCACCCACCATGCAAAATGCCCGCGATGCCCTGACCCCCGACAGCCTGGCCATGCTGCAGGTCATTGCCGACACCGGCAGCTTCGCCGCGGCGGCGCGGCGGCTGGGACTGGTGCCCAGCGCCCTCACCTACCGCGTGCGCCAGATCGAGGACGCGCTCGACGTGCTGCTGTTCGACCGCAGCGCGCGGCAGGCGCGCCCGACGGAGGCCGGCACCGAACTGCTGCGCGAAGGCGCGCGCCTGCTCGAAGAAGTGGACGCGGTGGCGCACCGCGTTCGCCGCGTCGCCACGGGCTGGGAGCCGCAGCTGACCATCAGCGTGGACGGCATCATCTCGCCCACCACCCTGCTGGAGCTGACCGAGGCGTTCTACGCCATGGAGCCGCCCACGCGGCTCAAGCTGCGCACCGGCATCCTGTCGGGCACGCTGGAGATGCTGACCTCCGGCCGGGCCGACCTGGCCATCGGCGTGGCGGTCAACGCCTCCACCGTCTCCGGCCTGCAGCAGGAGACGATGGGAGAGGTGGAGTTTCTCTACGCCATCGCCCCCCACCACCCGCTGGCCGATGCGCAGGAGCCCATCACCGACACTGTGCTGCGCATGCACCGCGCCGTCGCCGTGGCCGATTCCGCGCAGCGCGGCAGCGTCACCATGGGCCTGCTCGGGGGGCAGGATGTCTTCACCGTGGACAGCATGCAGGCCAAGCTGCAAGCCCAGTTGCGGGGGCTGGGCGGAGGGTTCATTCCGGAGCCCATGGCCCGGCCCTACCTGGAGGCGGGGCGCCTCGTGACACGGCGGGTGGCCCGCGCACGGCGCAACGTGCAGTTGCACTACGCCTGGGGCGGGCCCGGCCACAGCGCGCCGGGCCGGGCGCTGCAGTGGTGGCTGTCCCAACTGCAAAGCCCCGCCACGCGCAAGGCACTGCTCGAAAACCATCATCATTTCTAGCGCACGAAGCCACGCGGCCAAGGGCCGCGCGTGTAGAGTGGGCCTTGTTTCACTGCTCCTGAACTTCGCTTCCGAAAGGCCCGGCCCCATGCCCCCAGCACCTGCCCAACGATCCAAGCAACGGCTGCGACGCAGCCCCTCCACGGAGACCCCGGCCCCATCCCCCGAGCCTTCGGCACCGGCACGCCGCTTCGCCGTCATCGGCGCCGGCATGGCGGGCATCGTGTGCGCCCGCACGCTCGTCCAGGCAGGCCATGAGGTCACGGTGTTCGAGAAGGCCCCCCATGCCGGCGGACGCACCACCACGCTGGACACGGCCTTCGGCAGCTTCGATGCCGGCGCGCAGTATTTCACCGTGCGCGACTCGCGCTTCGAACGGGCCCTGGAAACCGTGCCCGGCCTGTGCCGGCCCTGGAGCGCCAACACCGTGCGCGTACTCGACGCGGCAGGCCGCGTGGCCGCTGCGGCGCCACCGCCGGGCGAGCCCCACTGGGTCGCCAGCCCTGGCATGCAATCGCTGGTGGATGCCTGGTCGCGGCCGCTGTCGCTGGCCGGCCGCCTGCTCACCGGCTGCCGCGTGACCCGCATCGAACGCGACCCCATGGACGGCAAGCGCTGGCAACTGCGCACCGAGTCGCCCGATGGCGCGGCGCAGGTGCATGCGGGGTTCGACGCGGTGCTGCTCGCGCAGCCCTCCGTGCCGGCGCTGGCGCTGCTGCAGGCCTCTGGCACCGCGTCGAGCACGACCGTCGCGCCATCGCTGCACGCACCGCTGGCCCAGGTCACCATCGCCCCCTGCTGGACCCTCATGCTGGCGTTTCCCCAGGCGGTGCGGCCGGGCCTCACCACGCTGGGGCCGCAGTGGAACGCGGCGCGCAGCACCCACCACCGCATCGCCTGGCTGGCGCGCGAGTCCTCCAAGCCCGGGCGCGGCCCGGTGGAGCGCTGGACCGTGCAGGCCAGCCCCGCGTGGTCGCGGGAGCACCTGGAGGACGGCGAAGCCCGGGTGCAGGCCAAGCTCACCAAAGCGTTCTCCGAAGTGACCGGCATCCGCGCCGAGCCCGCGCACGCCGAGGTCTGCCGATGGCGCTATGCGCAAACGCTCGCGCCGCTGGGCCGCTCGCACCTGTGGGACGCCAAGGCCGGCATCGGCCTGTGCGGCGACTGGTGCCTGGGCCATCGCCTGGAAGACGCCTTCGTCTCCGGACTGGAACTCGCCCTCGCGGTGGCATGACGCTGGGCGCCCTTTCCCGCTACATCGGCCGTTTCGCGCCGTCGCCCACGGGCCCGCTGCATGCGGGCTCGCTGGTGGCGGCGCTGGCCAGTTGGCTGGACGCGCGTTCGGCGCACGGGGGGCGCGGCGGGCAATGGCTGGTGCGCATCGAAGACGTCGACACCCCGCGCTGCGCGCCTGGGGCCGACGCCATCATCCTGTCCCAGCTGGCCGATTGCGGCCTGCTGCCGGATGGTCCGGTGGTGCGGCAATCGGAGCGTGGCCTGCCGTACCAGCAAGCGCTGGACCGCCTGCTCGCCCAGGGCCGGGCCTACCCCTGCGCCTGTTCGCGCAGCGACATCGAGCGAGCCCAGGCCCGGCTCGGCCATGTGCGCCAACCCCATGTGGAGCTGCCCTACCCCGGCACCTGCCGTGGGGGGCTGCAGGGTCGGCCGGCGCGGTCCTGGCGGTTCCGCTCATCGGAAATCCAGAAAAAACTACCTGCCCGTCCAGGGCCGTGCGAGCGCGATGCCGGGCCTTCGGTCTCGCGCGACGGCGTGGTCTGGGAAGACCGCCGGCTGGGCGTTCAATCGCAGGACGTGGCGAGCGCGGTGGGCGATTTCGTGCTGCGCCGCGCCGATGGTCTGTGGGCCTACCAGCTCGCCGTGGTGGTGGACGATGCCGACCAGGGCATCACCCACGTGGTGCGGGGGGAAGACCTCGCCGACAACACGCCGAGACAGATCCTGCTGCAGCACGCCCTCGGCCTGGCCACGCCGCGCTACCTGCACACGCCGCTGGTGTATGCGCCCGACGGTGCCAAGCTCTCCAAGCAGCACGGCGCGCCGCCGGTGGACACGCGCGAACCCGTCAAGGCGCTGGCCGCCGCCGCGCACCAGTTGGGCCTGCCGCCGCTGGTGCGGCCAAACGACACCCCGGTCGGCCATGCGCTGGAGCTCTGGGCGCGGGCATGGTCCGGAATCTACAATCGCTCACCGTGACAGAAACGCAATTGCCCCTGGCCGATGCCGGCCCGACGAATCCCCCCGAGCAGCGCCCTGCGCGCGCGGGCGGCGGTGCCCCCGCCGACGTCCCCTATCCCAAGACCATCAAGAGCTATGTGCGCCGCGCAGGCCGCACCACCACCGGCCAGGCCAAGGCCTTCGAAGAGCTGGGCCCCCGCTTCGTGCTGGACTACTCCCCCCAACCCATCGACGTCCCCGCCGTGTTCGGCCGCACCGCCCCGCTGGTGCTGGAGATCGGGTTCGGCATGGGCGAAGCCACCGCGCACATCGCCGGCGTGCGCCCGCAGGACAACTTCCTGTGCTGCGAGGTGCACGAGCCCGGCGTGGGTGCGCTGCTCAAACGCATTGGCGAGCAGGGCCTGGCCAACATCCGCATCCTGCAGCACGACGCGGTCGAGGTGATCGACCACATGGTGCCGCCCGGCACGCTGGATGGGATCCACATCTTCTTTCCCGATCCGTGGCACAAGAAAAAGCACAACAAGCGCCGCCTGATCCAGCCGCCGCTGGTGGCCAAGCTGGCGGCCCGGCTCAAGCCGGGCGGCTACCTGCATTGCGCGACGGACTGGCAGCCGTACGCCGAACAGATGCTGGAGGTGCTGTCGGCCGAGCCCCAATTGGCCAATACCGCTGACGGCTACGCGCCGCAGCCCGACTACCGCCCCCTCACCAAGTTCGAAAACCGTGGCCTGCGCCTGGGGCACGGCGTATGGGACGTGGTGTTCGTGCGCCGAAGTTGACCGCATGACTGCAGAATCGACGCATCCATGAAGCCCATTCTCGACAACCTGGTCGAAATGACCGGCCACCGCGACCATCTTCGGCTGGAGGTGTCGGTGCTCTCCACGCTGCAGAAGCTGCCCGCGATCAAGGCAGTGCGTGCGCTCGAAATCTTCAAGGACGATGGCGTTCCGTACGTGCGGCCGCGCACCTGGTGCGATCAGGGCCAGATGGTGTCGACCAACTCCGAAGCCGCGGCCGATTCCCGCCGCGAGCCCCTCACCCAATACGCCGCGCTGCACGAATGCATCTTGCAGAAGGAGCGGCGCGCGCTGCATTCGCTGCGCAAGGGCGAGCACACGCTGTGGATGCCGGTGTGGATGCACGACGAGGTGCACGCCTGTATCGAAGTGACGCAGTCGCGGCCGTTCTCGGTGCACAAGCTGGACGTGATCCAGAGCGTCTTCTACGTCTACCAGAACTACCAGAGCCTGCTGGACTACAGCGAGCGCGATGCGCTCACGGGGCTGTTCAACCGCAAGACCTTCGACGAGCAGTTCGCGCGCCGCGCGGGCGTGTCCGGCAGCGTGCGCATCGCGGCCGACGAGATGCTAGCGGACGGAGACGGTGCCGACGCGAGCGAGCCGCTGCAGCAGTGGCTGGCAGTGGTGGACATCGACCATTTCAAGCAGGTGAACGACCGCTTCGGCCACCTGTATGGCGACGAAGTGCTGATCCTGATCGCCAACATCCTGCGCTCGTCCTTCCGCAGCCACGACCGCATCTTCCGCTTCGGGGGCGAGGAGTTCGTGGTGCTGCTGCGCTCGACCACGCTGTCGACCGCGCACAAGGTGTTCAACCGCTTTCGCCTGGCGGTGCAGGAGTACAACTTTCCGCAGGTGGGCCGCGTCACGGTCAGCCTGGGCTTCGTGTGCACCGACCGCGGCGCGCCGGTCGAAATCCTGGGCCAGGCCGACCAGGCCCTCTACTTCGCCAAGGAAAACGGCCGTAACCGGGTGTGCTACTACGACGAACTGATCGACCAGGGCCACCTGCACACCAAGGTGTCCAACGACGACGTCGAACTGTTCTGACCGGCCTCCCCTGCGGCTGCCCAAAAAACAAAGGCCCGCGATGCGGGCCTTTGTTTTTGCGGCGCCTTGAAAATCAGAGGCGTTCGACCACCCAGCCTTGCACGGACGCCAGCGCCGCGGGCAACGCGGACGCATCGGTGCCACCGGCCATGGCCATGTCGGGCTTGCCGCCGCCCTTGCCGCCGACCTGTTGGGCCACGAAGTTGACCAGCTCGCCGGCCTTGACCTTGCCCACGCTGTCGGCGGTCACGCCGGCCGCCAGCTGCACCTTGTCGCCATCGACGGCCGCCAGCACGATCACGGCGGACTTGAGCTTGTCCTTGAGCTTGTCCATGGTGTCGCGCAGGGTCTTGGCATCCGCGCCGGGCAGCTGGGCCGCCAGCAGCTTCACGCCCTTGATGTCCACCGCCTGGGCGAGCATCTCGTCGCCCTGCGCCGAAGCGAGCTTGCCCTTGAGTGCGGCCACTTCGCGCTCCAGCCCCTTCACCTGGTCCAGCGTCTGGCCGATACGGCCGTTCAGCTCGGCCACCGGTGCCTTCAGCACGCTGGCCGCACGGGTCATGGTGTCTTCGAGCTGCTGCAGATAGGCCAGCGCGTTGCTGCCGGTGACGGCTTCGATCCGCCGCACGCCCGCCGCCACGCCGCCTTCGGCGACGACCTTGAACAGCCCGATGTCGCCGGTGCGCGCCACGTGCGTGCCGCCGCACAGTTCACGGCTGGAGCCGATGTCCAGCACCCGCACGCTTTCGCCGTACTTCTCGCCGAACAGCATCATGGCGCCGGTCTTCTGGGCCGACTCGATGTCCATCACGCGGGCGCCGGTGGGGGTGTTGGCCAGGATTTCCTCGTTCACGCGGCGCTCGATCTCGCGGATCTGCGCATCGGTCACCGGGGCATTGTGGGCAAAGTCGAAGCGCGTGCGCTCGGCGTTCACCAGCGAGCCCTTTTGCTGCACATGGCTGCCCAGCACTTCGCGCAGGGCCTTGTGCATCAGGTGGGTGACGGAGTGGTTGCGCATGGTGGCGGCGCGCAGCGCCGTGTCCACCTCGGCCGTCACGGTGTCGCCCACGTTCAGGGTGCCGGCTTCCAGGCTACCGTGGTGACCGAACACGTCGGCCTTGATCTTGAGCGTGTCGGCCACCGCGAAGCGGGCCGAGCCGCTGGTGATGACGCCCTGATCGCCCACCTGGCCACCGCTTTCGGCGTAGAACGGCGTGGTGTCGAGCACCACGACGCCCTCCTGCCCCGAGCGCAGCGCGGCCACGCCGACGCCGTCCACATAGATGGCAGTGATCTTGGCGGTCTTCTCGGCCAGTTGCTCGTAGCCGGTGAAGCGGTTGACATCGCCGGTGTACTCCAGCGCCTTGTCCATCTTGAACTTGCCGGCCGCGCGGGCCTGGGCCTTTTGCTTGTTCATGGCTTCGGCGAAACCGGCCTCGTCCACGGTCACGCCGCGCTCGCGGCACACGTCGGCCGACAGGTCGAGCGGAAAGCCGTACGTGTCGTGCAGCTTGAAGGCCACGTCGCCGGGCAGCACCTTCGCGCCGCCGGCCAGGGCGGCGTCCAGGATTTCCATGCCGTTGGCCAGCGTCTCGAAGAAGCGTTCCTCTTCGGTCTTGAGCACGTCGGTGATGCGCTGCTCCTGCTCGCGCAGCTTGGGGTAGGCGTCGCCCATCTGCTGCGCCAGGTCCTTGACGAGCTTGTGAAAGAAAGGCGTCTTCTGGCCCAGCTTGTAGCCATGGCGGATGGCGCGGCGCACGATGCGGCGCTCGACATAGCCACGGCCTTCGTTGCTCGGCAGCACACCGTCCACGATGAGGAACGAGGTCGCGCGGATGTGGTCGGCGATCACCTTCAGCGACGGGTTGGACAGATCAGCCGTGTGCGTCTCGCGGCCTGCGGCCTTGATGAGCGCATCGAACAGATCGATCTGGTAGTTGCTGTGCACGTGCTGCAGGATGGCGGCCAGGCGCTCCAGGCCCATGCCCGTGTCCACGCATGGTGCGGGCAGCGGCTTGACGGAGCCGTCCTCGGCCATGTCGAACTGCATGAACACGTTGTTCCAGATCTCGATGAAGCGGTCGCCGTCCTCGTCCGGGCTGCCGGGCGGGCCGCCGGGGATCTCGGGGCCGTGGTCGTAGAAGATTTCGCTGCAGGGGCCGCAGGGGCCCGTGTCGGCCATCATCCAGAAATTGTCGGACTTGTAGCGGCCGCCTTTGTTGTCGCCGATGCGGATCACGCGCTCGGGCGGCAGGCCGATTTCCTTCGTCCAGATGTCGTAGGCCTCGTCGTCCTCTTCGTAGACGGTGGCGAGCAGGCGTTCGGCCGGCAGCTGATAGACCTCGGTGAGCAGCTCCCAGGCCCACTTCAGCGATTCGCGCTTGAAGTAGTCGCCAAAGCTCCAGTTGCCCAGCATTTCGAAGAACGTGTGGTGGCGGGCCGTGTAGCCCACGTTCTCCAGGTCGTTGTGTTTGCCGCCCGCACGCAGGCAGGCCTGGACGGAGGTGGCGCGCTGGTAGGGACGCTTGTCGGTGCCCAGGAACACGTCCTTGAACTGCACCATGCCCGAGTTCGTGAACATCAGCGTCGGGTCGTTGCCCGGCACGAGCGGGCTTGACGGAACGATGGTGTGGCCCTTCGACGCGAAGAAGTCGAGGAAAGTCTTGCGGATGTCTGCGACGCTGGAAGTGGGCTGGCTCATCTTGGAATCTGGTGGGGTGCCGAGGTGCCTCAACGCATGTGAGGCCCATGAAGGCCCGGCGAGGGCTGGGGACGTCGATTATAGGTTTCGGGGCATGCCGGAGGGCGGCCCACCCTATTGGGCAGCGCGGCGCCCGCCCAAGGCGCCGGAGATCGGCCCCGCCCTGTCCTGCGGGCCTTCCGCGCCCGGCCCCGCCAGGCGCGGGCCTGCGGCTCAGCCGTCCGCGCGGTTCGTGTAGCTGGCGTTGCCCAGGCCCGTGCCCACGGTGAGCACAGCCCAGTGCTTCACGTCGGTGGTGAAGGGCAGCTCCGACAGGCCCTGCACCACCGCATCGTTGTGCAGGCAGACCTGCGTGCGGCCCTGGCCGATGTAGGGCAGGCGCTCGCACAGGTCGCGCGGCAGGTGAAAGCGGATGCTCTCCCAGTTGCCCGGCAGGTTCTGCGTGCCGCCCGCCAGCGACCCGTCTTCGCAGACCAGCCCCGGGCAGGCCACGCCGACGTAGGGCGCGAGGCGGATGTTTTCCTTCTCGGCATGGGCCACCAGGTCTTCCAGCATCTCCGCGATGCCTTCGACCAGTTCGTCGCGCTTGGGGGCGTCGTCGGCATGGCCCCACTTCTCGCGGATCAGCACCTCGGCCTTGGACATATCGGGCGCGCTGTGCAGGTGGGTCTGCACGATGCCGCAGCGCACGTTGGTGCCGCCGATGTCCACGGCCAGGATGGCGTCGTAGCTCTGCAGCAGCGCCGGCGGCGCCAGGTGCACCCAGCCGATCAGGCCGCCCTCGTCCGCGTGGTGGTGCAGGGTGCGCAGCTCGACGGAGGTCTTTTCCTTCTTGAGGATTTCGGCGGCGCGGGCGATGGCCCTTTCGCCCACTTCGCTCTGGTGAAAGCCCCCTCCGATGATCACGCGCTTCACGCCGCGCCAGGTCTTGTGCTTGAGAAAACACTGCACCACATGGGACAGCTGCAGCGCGTAGTCCTCCGAGGCGGCCTCGATGGCGCGAGCGGCGGTGCCGTCCTTTTCGAGCAGCTCGTCCAGGCGCTGCTTGCTGATCTCGCGCGTGGGCTTGCTGCCCAGCGGGTCCTTGCCGGCCATGCCGGTATAGAGCTTGCGCCAGTCATCGAGCATTTCGCGGAAGGCGGTGCGGCTGGCGTTGTCGCCCACAAAGCCGTCGCCGTCGCGCAGTTCCAGGCTGTAGCCGTCGATGGTGACCGAGGCCAGGCGCAGGTCGCCGTGCGGTCCCAGCACGCACAGATCGCGCTGCGCCTTGATTTCCTTCTCGCTCATGGCCGGACCGGCGGGTTTGTCTTTTTCTTTCTCTTTGTCTTTGGATGCCATGCGTTCCCTGAATCGGATGCGGGCCCGCGGCGCGGGCGACCCGCCGATGGTGGCTCGACCGGGCCCCGGCCCTCCGTCAGCCAAGACGCCCTTTGTCGTCGGACAGTGCCGCAATGCACACCCGGCCCCACAGGCCACGAACGCGCGGCCTGCTACGAATTTAGTAGCAATGAAGGCATGGAATCCGCCGGCATCGGGGCCAAAACACTTCAAGCATCAGCGGGCGGCCCGGCGCGCCCGCCATGCCTGCGCCCTCACCCCGCCCCAGACCGCCAGGAACACGGCAGCCCCGAACACCCAGCCCGACAGCGCGCCGGCCATGCCCCCCGACAGCAGGGTACCGACGGTGCACCCCAGCCCGGTCATCGCGCCCCAGCCCAGCAGCACGCCGCCACCCAGTCCCCGCACGGCGTCGCGCCCGGTGGGCCAGCGCGGCGCGAACTGGCGGCTGGCCAGCGCCGCGATGAAGGCGCCCGCGACCAGCCCGCCGATCAGCACCGCGTTGGGCGTGAGCCAGGTCGCCTGCAGGGCCGTGGCGCATCCTGCCAGGCTGTCCAGGCCGTCGAGCCGGTCGGGGATCCACCCCTGCCCCTGGGCCAGCGAGCGGGCCGCGCTGCCCAGCGTCGCCGTGACACCCAGCGGCCGCATGCGCACGATCACGAAGGCACCGATGATCCCCACCGCCAACCCACCCGCCCAGTACGGCCAGCGGCCCACCCACAATCGCCGCCATGCCTCGCGCAGGCCCGGCACGCCCGGGGGCGCGGCGGCGGCGCCGGGCGCCTCGCGGGCGAATCCGCGCCACAGCCAGGCGGCGATGGCCGCCAGAACGCCCAGCTGCAGCGCCAGCGCGCCGCCGTAGCCCAGGTGCGCTGGCAGCCACACCGCCGGTGCGTCGGCCACGCTGGCGCTGTACAGCGGGTTCCAGGTGCGAAACCCCAGGATGAACCCGCCGGCCGATCCGATCAGCGCGAAAGGCGCGACGGGCGAGCCCTCCGCCAGCCGGTACCAGTGCGCGCTGATGCACGAGCCCGACACCGCCATGCCGGCGCCGAACGCCAGGCCCGCGGCCACCAGGGCCAGGCTCACCGGGCCGATGTGCATGTCCGCCGGCAATTGCCCGGCCGTGGGCACCGGCACCCAACTGCCCAGCACGACGGTGTAGCCCACCGTGCCGACGGCCAGCGCCAAGACCAGGGCGAGCAGGCCGCGCGGGTTGCCGTCGGCGAACCAGTCGCGGGCATGGCAATAAAAGCAAAAGCGCGACCGCTGCAGCACCACGCCCAGCACGGCGCCCACCGCCAATGAGAAAGCCAGCGTGCGCCCGCCCGGCTGGGCCTGCAGCGCCAAAGCGGCAACCCCCACCGCGGCCAGCAGTCCCCATGAAAACAGTCTCGCAACGCGCATGGCCAAAACCTCCGGACAAAAAAAAGCCCGCACGCGGCGGGCTTGAAAAGAGACCCCCTACTGACAAACTGTTTTGGCTCGGCGTTACTTGGCGGCCCAGAGGGTGCCGGCCGGGTTGGTGATGGGCACGCCCACGGCGTTGCCGTATTCGGTCCACGAACCGTCGTAGTTGCGCACCTCGTAGCCCAGGATTTTGCTCAGCGCGAACCAGGTGTGGCTGGAGCGCTCGCCGATGCGGCAGTACGTGATGATCGGCTTGCTGCCGTCGATGCCCGCGGCGGCATAAAGCTTCTTCAATTCTTCGGCCGATTTGAACGTGCCGTCTTCGCGCACCGCCTGGCCCCATGGCACATTGGCCGCGCCGGGAATGTGGCCCGCGCGAACCGACAGCTCGGGCACGCCGGCCGGGGCGAAGACCTTGCCGGTGTATTCGTCCGCCGAGCGGATGTCCACCAACCGGGCATCGCTGCGCCCTTCGGCCACCGCCAGCGCGTCGGACAGCCGGGCCCGCAGCTGGGTATTGACGTTAGCGACGCGGTAGGTGGTGGCCACGGGTTCGGGCACCCGGTTGTTCAGCGGCCGGTTCTCGGCCTCCCATTTCTTGCGGCCGCCGTCCAGCAGTTTCACGTCCTTGACGCCGTAGATGTCGAACACCCAGGCGCCCCAGGCAGCGAACCAGTTGCTGGTGTCGCCGTAGAGCACCACCGTGGTGTCCGGCGCCACGCCGGCCTTGGACAGCAGCGCCTCGAATGCCTCCTTGCCCACGATGTCGCGGCGCACCTTGTCGTTCAGGTCGGAATGCCAGGAGAAGTTGACCGCGCCGGGCACGTGGCTGCGCTCGTACAGGCCGGGGTTCACGCTGACCTCGATCACGCGGACCTTGGCGTTGTCCAGGTTCTGCGCGAGCCAGTCGGTGGTGACCAGCGGACCCTGCGGTACCGGCGTGGCCGCGAAGGCCGTGCCGCACAGCGCGATGGCCGCGCCCAATGCCAGGGCATACAGGCCGTCGCGCCATGTCGGGAGGTGGCGTTGAAATCGCAGTGCTGCAGTCGTCATCCCTCGTCCTTTCGCTGGAGTGCCCACTGCGCCGTGCGGTGGGCTTGGAGCGAATCTATCGGGGCCGATGCGCTGGCCCAAGCGACAAGAACGCGTTTGGATATGCGCAAAACGGCAGGCCGGACAGCGAAGGAGGTGGGTGGGCGCGCACCGCTATGCTCGACGGCATGACCCACGCCCGTTTCCGCACCGCCATGGCCCCACGCACCCTGCCCCGTTCCGCAGGCCCGGCCGCCGGGCCGCGGCGGGGCTGGCACGGGGCCGTGATGGTGCTGGCGGGCCTGTGGCTGGCGAGCGCTGCCGTCACCGGCGAGGCCGCCGAGGATCGGCACCTGGGCCAGGAGCATGGCTGCATGGCCTGCCACGGCATGGTCCGCAAGCAGGTGGGGCCGGGGTTCGCGCAGATCGCCGAGCGCTACCGCAACGACCCGGAGGCGCCGGTCCGGCTGGCCGGCAAGATCCGCAACGGCAGCGTCGGCACTTGGGGCCGCGTGATCATGCCGCGCCAGGCGCGCATCACCGAACCCGAGGCGCGGGCCCTCGCGCTGTGGGTGTTGTCGCAGCCAGCCCCGCCGCCCTGAGCGCTGGCTGGCCCGCTCTTGCCCGGCTCAGGGCGCGGGCGCCTTCATGGCGGCTTCCACCGCCTCGCGCGTGAGGGTGGGCACGAAGCTCTCGATGAAGCGGTAGGCATAGCCGCGCATCCAGCTGCCGCGCCGCAGGCCCAGGCGGGTCAGATTGACCTCGAAGAGGTGGCGTGCGTCCAGCATGCGCAGGTGGCGGTCGCGGTCGGGGTCCACGGCGATGGAGGCGACGATGCCCACGCCCATGCCCAGTTCCACGTAGGTCTTGATCACATCGGCATCCATGGCGGTCAGCACCACGTCAGGGGTCAGGCCCTCGCGCGAGAAGGCCTCGTCGATGTGCGCGCGGCCGGTGTAACCCAGCTCGTAGGTGATGATCGGAAACCGCGCCAACTGCTGCAGCGTGACGGGCTCGGCCTGGTCCAGCAGCGCATGCCCCGGCGGCACCACGATGCTGTGCGACCACCGGTAGCACGGCAGCGTGACCAGGCTGTCGTAACCGGCCAGCGCCTCGGTGGCCACGCCGATGTCGGCCTCGCCGGACAGCAGCATCTCGGCCACCTGGCGGGGTGAGCCCTGGTGCAGGTGCAGCGACACGTGGGGGTACAGCGCCCGGAAGTCGCGCACCACCTGGGGCAAGGCGTAGCGCGCCTGGGAGTGCGTGGCCGCCACGGACAGGCGCCCTTCCTGCGCGGCGCTGAAGTCCAGGCCGGCGCGCTTGAGGTTCTCGGCCTCCAGAAGCAGCCGCTCGACGATGGGAAGCAGCGTGGCGCCGGGCGGCGTGAGGCCGGTGAGGCGCTTGCCCGCGCGGGCGAAGATTTCGAGGCCCAGCTCTTCCTCCAGCTCGCGGATCTGGCGGCTCACGCCGGGTTGCGAGGTGTAGAGCATGGCGGCCACCTCGGTCAGGTTGAAGCCGCAGCGCACGGCCTCCCGCACGGAGCGCAGTTGCTGAAAGTTCATGCGCCGCCCCTTGCGGTCCAGGCGTCGGCCGATCGTCGAAGGCCTGGGGAAATGTCGGTTGCCACGGAGAGCGGTCGGATCACGGAAAACACCTTTCAGGGAAGCTGCCGCGATCTTAGGAGTCGGCCCTTCAAACCAGAAAGAATATATTTCCATGACTTAGGATCAAAAACATCTGATGATCCATGTCAGTCCACCACCCGACGCCGCAGCAGCGCCATCACGAACACGGCGCCGATGCCCGCCGTGACGATGCCCACCGGCAATTCCTGCGAGCCCAGCAGCGTGCGTGCCACCAGATCGCTCGCCAGCAGCAATGCGCCCCCCATCACCCCGGCCAACGGCAGGAACGCGGCATGCAGGGGCCCCGACAGCCGCCGCGCCAGATGCGGCACCATCAGGCCGACGAAGCCGATCACCCCGGCCAGCGCCACGCAGCAGGCCGTCGCCACGGCGGCCACCACGAAGGCCTGCGTGCGCAGCCGCTCGGGCGCGATGCCCAGGCTGTGGGCCGTGTCGTCGCCGGCCAGCAGCGCATCCAGCGCGCGGTGGCGGCGCCAGACGAACCCCATGGGCACGGCCAGCCCCAGGCATGCCAGCCACAGGTTGTCCCACCGCGCCAGCCCCAGGCCGCCGAGCGACCAGAAGACCACGGCATGCGCCGCGCGCTGATCGCCTGCAAAGACCAGCCCGTGCGTCAGCGCGCCGAACAGAAACGACACCGCCAACCCAGCCAGCACGGTCTGCGCGGGCCCCTGCCCGCCCGCGCGCCGCACCAGCAGCAGCACGGCGCCCGCCGCCACCGCGGCCCCGGCGAAGGTCGCGGCCGGCAAGGTCCAGGCGCCCAGCCATTCGCCGGTCAACGTGATGACGGCCACGGCGCCCGTGGAAGCCCCCGAGGACAGGCCGAACAGGAACGGATCGGCCAGGTCGTTGCGCGTGGTGCTTTGCAGCAGGCCGCCCACCATGGCCAGCGTGGCGCCCACCAGCAGCGCCAGCACCACACGCGGCAGGCGCAGGTCGCGCACGATGGCCTGCGCCATGTCACCCGCGGGCGCGCCGAACACGCCGGCCCAGGGCCCCGCCAGCGCCGCGACTGCCTCGCGCCACGACACGGGCGCGCTGCCCGCGGTGAGCGACGCCATGACCAGCAGCGCCAGGGCCAGCGCGATTCCCCATGGCGCCGCGCGGCGCATCGCGATCCGCAGAGGCACCGCGCTGCGCCGCGCGGTGCGGGCATCCGCCCCCGGCGGCGTCATGGCGCCGGCCTCAGGGCGCGGGCCAGCTTTTCGATGGCGTCGATGTTGGCGGGCCCGGGCGTCAACTCGGCATAGCGCAGCGTGACGAAGCGGCGCTGGCGCACGGCGTCGGTCAGCCGCATGGCCGGGTGGGCCTGCAGAAGGCTCTGAAGGTGTTCCGGGCCCTGGCCGTTCTGGTAATCCAGCAGCACGATGACCTGCGGGTTGCTGGCTGCGACCGTCTCCCAGGCGCTGGTGCCCCAGCTCATGGGGACATCGCCCAGCACGTTGCGCCCGCCCGCGGCCTCGATCAAAGCCGTGGGCATGGCGGCGCGGCCCGCGGTGAAGGGCTTGTCCTCGCCCGAGTCGTAGACGAACACGCGTGGCGGCTGCGGCAGCGGCGACCGGGTCGCGGCCCGGACCCGCTCGCGCCATTGCGCGATGAGCCGCCCGGCCTCGGCACGGCGGCCGAAAACGGTGCCCAGGCGCAGCAGGTCGCCGTACAGCAGGTCCATCGTGGCGCGCGGTTTGTCGCCAAGCGTGTGCGCGCAGCTTTCGGTCAGGATCAGCGTCTGGATGCCGTGCGGCGCCAGGGTGGCCGGGGTCACCTCGCCCCCGGGCTGCATGCCGTAGTACCAGCCGGCGAAGAACAGGTCGGGCTTGGCGGCCAGCAGCGTTTCCAGCGTGGGGTACTTGGGAGCCAGCTCCGGAATGGCCCCCAGGCTGCGCAGGAACGCCGCATCGGTCTTGTACCAGCCGGTGATGCCCGTCACGCCCACCATGGACGACTGCAGCCCGAGCGCCATCGCCATCTCGACCATGTTCAGGTCGTGCACGACCATGCGCTGGGGCGGCGCGGCGATGCGCAGCGTGTCGCCGCAGTTGGGCACGGTGACGGGGAACCCCGGCACCGCACCCGCACCCTGCGCCAGCGCGGGGCCCGCGCCGCACAGCACGCCGGCCACCACCATCGCCACCGCCAGCGATCGGCCGGCCGTCCACCGCCGCAGCGCGCGCCTCATGCCGCCACCTTTCGTTCGAACGACCACAGCGTGCCGCCATGGCGCGGGTGCCGCGTGTGAACCAGTTCCATGCCGAACACGGCAGCCACGCGGTCGGCGCTCAGCGCCTCATCGGGTGGCCCGTCGGCCACCAGGGTGCCGCGGTCCAGCATCCACACCCGGTCGGCGAACGAAGGCACCAGGCCCAGCTCGTGCAGCGCGGCCACCACGGTGATGCCGAGCCCGCGCACGAGGGCGATCAGGTCGGCACGTGCCGCGAGGTCGAGGTGGTTGGTGGGCTCGTCCAGCAGCAGCAGCGCGGGCTGCTGCGCCAGGGCGCGGGCCAGGTGCACGCGCTGGCGCTCGCCGCCCGACAGGGTGGACAGCGCCCGATGCGCCAGGGAGTCGACCGCGCAGGTGTGCAGGGCCTCGTCCACCGCCCGCGCGTGTTCCGCGCGGCCGGCATGGTGCTGGTGGGGCAGCCGCCCGAGGGCGACGTAGTCATGCACGCGGAACGCGAGGTCGGCGGTTTCGGTCTGCCCCAGCACGGCGATGTGCCGCGCACGCTCGGGCGCCGGCCAGGCGGCCAAGTCGTGCCCGAGCACGCTCACCCGGCCCTCGGAGGGCACGGCCCGCGCGCCCAGCAGCCTCAAAAGCGTACTCTTGCCCGCGCCGTTGGGGCCGACCAGGGCCACGCATTCGCCGCGGGCCGCGCAGGCGTTCACGCCGTGCAGCAGCGGGCGCCCCTGCGGGGTGCGAAAGCCCAGGCCCTCGGCCCGCAGCAGCGCCTGCATGTCACAGCGTCCAGCGCAGGGCCAGCTCGAAGCTGCGCGGCGCGCCCAGCAGGATCTGGTCCGGGTAGAACGGATCGGCCCAGGCCGCGTACACGCGGTTGGTCAGGTTGCGCCCGCGCAGGGTCAGTTGCACGCCGCGGGCCACGTCCACGGCCACGGCGGCATCCAGCGCGGTGTAGGCTGCCAGCCGCACGGTGTTCGCATCGCTGTGGAACCGCTCGCCCACATGCCGCAGCGAGGCCGATACCTGCACCGGAACGCCGGCCACGAACCGGTAGCCCACGCCGGCATTGGCCACCACGCGCGGGGCGTTGGGCGGCGTGTTGCCGGAAAGAGAGCCGCCACCGGCCAGCGCGTAGTCCTGGTAGCGCGCGCGGTTCAGCGCCAGGGTGGACCACACGCTCCAGTGCGCATCGGGCCGCAGCGCCACCGAGGCCTCGGCGCCCCGCGACTGCAAGGCCCCCGCCACGGCCAGCGACTGCCCGCCCTGCGCGGCATAGACGTTGCGGCGCTCGGTGTCGTACACCGCGAAGGTCCATTCGCCGCGGTCCTGCCAGAACGACTGCTTGACCCCGGCCTCCACATTGCGCGTGCGGGTCAGGTCCAGCGGCTGCGTGCCGCGCAGCAGGAACAGGTTGTTGGCCGCCACGTCGGCGCCCGTGGCGTACTGGCCATACACGGTGGTGCCAGCGGCTGGGGTCCAGGTCAGGCCGACGCGCCCCGTGGTCGGGTGCCAGGCCTTGTCGAACGGAAAGCCGACGCGCGGCGCACCGGCGGCATCGGTGGAGGTGCGCGACAGCTCGATGGATTCGTGCCGCAGTCCTCCGAGCAGCATCCAGCCCGGCGCCACCGAGAACCGGTCTTCCAGCGCGAGCACCGTGTTGCGCACGCCGCTCGTCTGCCATTGCCGCGTGAGCGGGCCGTAGGTGCCGCGATCGGGGTTCACCAAGCTCACGCTGTCGCCGGGGAAGTTGGCCGCGCCGGGGCGGGTCAGGTCGAGGTCGCTGTATTCGAGCGCCGCCACCCAGCGGTTGTCGCGGCCGGCGATCTGGCCGTCCCACTGCAGCTCGGTCTTCTGGCCCACCGAGGTCTGGTCCTGGGCCACGTAGAAGCGCTCGCGGTCCACCAGGCCGGTGCCGGCGTTGAACGCGGCGATCTCGTTGTTGAACCAGGTGCGCGTGGCCGTATAGCGGTAGATCTGCGTGCGCAGCGTGAAGGCGTTGTCGATGCGCCAGTCCATGCCGGTGCGCAGCCAGGTCTCGCGCGCGTCGTTGCGGTTGTCCAGCACGTTGTAATTGGTGCGCAGCGTGCGCCGGTCGATCGCGACCGGGCCGAGCGCGCTGCCGTTGAAGCCCGACGTGTAGGTACCGGACACCACGCCGCCCTCGGGCTCGATGCCCGGCGCCGCGGCGGAAACCAGCGGCGTGCCCCAGTAGCTGCTGCCCCGGTCGCGCTTGACCTCGGCCGCCACGAAGAACTTGAGGCCGGGGCGCACATGCCAGTCCAGCCCGCCCGACAGGTGGCGGTTGTGCTGTTGGGTGCCTTGCACGGGGCCGTCGCTGTCCGAGCCGCTCAGGTCGATGCGGTAATCCAGGTCCTTCCAGGCGGTGGTGCCGCCGGAGCCCAGGCGGACGCGGCGCTCGCCGAACGAGCCGGCCGCCGTCTCGACCTCGGTCTGGACCGGGCCGCGGTGCGGCGCGCGGGTGACGAAATTCACCGCCCCGCCCGAGGCGCCCTCGCCCGACATCAGGGAGGCCGCGCCTTTCAGGAATTCGATGCGCTCCAGGTTGGCGGTGTCCATGACGCGCGAGGTCATGTTGGGCGGACCGATCTTGATGCCGTTGTAGAGCGTGTTGATCTGGCTGTTGGCAAAGCCGCGCATCGAAAACGCACTGGGCTCGGCCGGAAAGTCCCCGGCCGTCACGCCCACGGCGGCCTGGGCCGCTTCGGTGACGGTGCGCAACCCGCGTTCGCCCAGCACTTGGCGCGAGACCACGTCGATGGACGCAGGCGTTTCGCGCACCGACAGGCCCAGGCGGGACGCACCCTCGGCCGGCTGGTCCAGCGCGCCTGGCGTGGCATGCTCCTTCACGACCACCGTGGGCAGCGCGGCGGTGCTGCCGCCCTCCTGGGCCATGGCGCCGGGCGCGGACAGCGCCAGCAAAGGGGTCAACCAGAGGGAAGCTGTCGGGCAGAGCGGTCGCATGATGGGATGGAAAAAGACAAGGAATGGCCGCTGAGAGCGAGACCGGCGTGGACGGTGGAAAAAGGCAGGCCCCGATGCGCGCAAGCCGTACGGATGCCAAGGCCGCCGGCGGCCGGGGCAGAGCGCCACGGCGGGATCACAGGGAAAGGTGCCGCAGTTTAAAAGGGGATGAGGGTGGCCGAAGGTGAATTTATTTACTACTGCAACTGAGTTGCAACAGCAGATTCTAGACCCAATAACGCAACAAAGATGCGTTATTGAAAATTTCGACAGACCATACTGACGAGCATCCCGAACGCGGGCGGCCCGGCTCCTGGCACGGCACGGCACGGCACGGCACGGAGCATGCCGGCCGCGTGGCGTCACCCTGCCGGTCAATGGACGACGACCGACTCTTCCAAAGGCAGGCGCCAGCGATCCTCGACGCGGGCGTCATCGGCGCGGTAGCCCAGCGCCACAACGAGGGGGATGACCGTGCCGCGCGGCAGTCCCAGCAGCTTGGCGACCGCGGACGCGGAGAAGCCTTCCATGGGGCACGAATCGATGCCCTTCGCCGCCGCGGCCAGCAGCAGCGTCTGTGCCGCGAAGATCGCATTGCGGGCGGCCCACTGGCGGCCGCCGATGTGCCCCACCGGCAGCAGCGACAGCGTGGGGCGCACCCAGGCGGCCAGCAGCAGCCATGGCGACCACAGCACCGACGAGCCCGCGCCCAGGATCCGCTGGAACATGCCGATCTGCTTGCGGTAATAGGCCTTCGATTCCGGCCCCAGCCCGGTCGATCGTTCGACATGGTCGAGCTGCGCCTGGGCAGTCCGCTGCCCGATGGCGGGACTGGCAGCGAAGACGACGAAATCCGCAGCCGATGCCGCCGCCTTCTGCCCGTTGCAGGCCTGCGCGAGGCGGGCTTTCACGGCCGGGGTACGAACCCAGTGCAGCTCGTAGGGCTGCATGTTTCCACTGGAAGGGGCGAAGGTGGCCTCGCGCAGCAGGGCCCGGACATCCGCTTCCGGAATCGGTGTGGGCCGGAATCGGCGGATCGCCCGGCGAAAGCGGTTGGCGGCTTGGAAGGCATCCCAGGGATGCAGCAGGTCTTGTGTTTTCATGCTTTAAATCGTAAGTTAAAGCTTTTATTTCCGAAACTCGCGTTCCTATGCCGTCCCCGCGCAAAAGCAAAACCGCCGCCAAGCCCCGCAAAATCCCGGTCCAGGCGCGCTCGCGCGCCACCGTGGATGCCATCATGCAAGCCGCGACTTACATTTTGACCAAGGTGGGCTGGGCAGGATTCACGACGAATGCCATCGCCGAGCGCGCGGGCGTGAACATCGGCTCGCTCTACCAGTTCTTTCCGAACAAGGAGGCGGTGATCGCGGAACTGCAGCGGCGGCATGCCGTCGAGACGCGCTCCGACCTGCGCAAGGCGCTGCAGGTCCTGCCGGAGCAGCCCTCCCTGCGAAAGGCACTGACGGTGGTCGTGGAAATGATCGTGGAGGAGCACCGCGCCGCGCCCGCCGTGCACAAAGCCATCTACGACGAACTGCCACGCACGGTGCGCGGCCTGGAGGAAGACAAGCACCAGCTGCGCGGGGAATTCCTGGAGGTGATCCGGCCGCTCATGCAGAACGTGCCGGACCCGGACCTGGCGACCTACTTGGTGGGCGTGGCCGCGCATGCGGTCGTGCACACCGTGACCGCAGAGCGGCCGAAGTTGCTCGGCGACCCCCGCTTCGCCACGGAGCTGGTCACCTTGCTGGAGAACTACCTGTGCCGCACCGCGCCTTCGCAGCGGGACGAAAACGCCTGAGACAGCCGCTTCGCTTGGCCGCGCCGGGCGTGCGCCCTACCAGCGCCGGCCCAGCGGCAGGTACCGCAGGATGCTGGCCAGGCCCTGGCGCCCGCTGGCGGCTCGCACCAGCAGCGCACTGCCCAGCGCAGAGCCGACGGTGCGCCGCAAGGGCGAGGGGCTGCTGCGCGAAGCCAGCAGCAGCGCGGCGCCCGCGCCCAGCACCAGCCAGTGCTCGCCCTGGAAGCCGGGGCGCCGGTCGTCGTACCGCTGGAGCCGCTTGAATGATTCGATGGGAGAAGGATTCATGGGAGTGCCTTGTTGGAACAGGCCTCGACGCTACCGAGGCGCTGCGCGCAACGGTGTCGGAAAGTGCCCGCACGGATGAAGGCGGACACGCCGGGCGCCGTGCCGCAGCGCCCCCCCCCCAGCAGGATCGCCCCACCATGAAAAAGGCGGCCCGCAAGCCGCCTTTTAAAGCAAGTGCTACTTTTTTTATAGCACAACGCCCTAGTGAATCATGCGCCAGGGGCGTTTTTGGCCCCGATGTCCTTCACAGCTTGGCGATCGACACCTCGGTGGATTTGACCAACGCCACGACGTCAGAGCCCACGACCAGGCTCAGCTCATCGACCGAGCGCGTCGTGATGACGGAGGTGACGATGCCCCAGGGCGTCTCGACATCGACCTCGGACACGACGTCGCCGCGGACGATCTCGCGCACTTTGCCCTTGAATTGATTGCGCACGTTGATGGCTTGGATGGACATGGTTTTCTCCTTGAAAAGTCCGGGAACGGAAAACTGTGGGATCGAAAATCAGGGGAACGGAACGATGGAAAGCGTCGTTTCAGACCGCCCAGCGCAGCCCGTGCGCGGGAATGCCGGGCCAGACCGGATCGGCCGGCGGGTCGGCATCGGGCTTTTGCAGCACGCGGTCGAGGATGCGTTTTTCGATGGCGGCGAAGGCCGCATCGCCCTGCGAGCGCGGGCGGGCCAGGTCGATGCGCTCGTCCAGCGCGATGCGGCCGTCCTCGATCAACACCACGCGGTCGGCCAGGGCCACGGCCTCCTGCACGTCGTGGGTGACGAGCAGCGCCGTGAAGCGATGGCGCTGCCACAGCCCCTCGATGAGACGGTGCATCTCGATGCGGGTGAGTGCATCCAGCGCGCCCAGCGGCTCGTCGAGCAGCAGCAGGCGCGGCTGGTGCACCAGGGCGCGCGCCAGGGCCACGCGCTGGCGCTGCCCGCCCGACAGCCGGGCCGGCCATTCGCCCTCGCGGTCGGCCAGGCCCACCTGCGCCAGCACCTCGCGGCCCCGCGCCTGCGCGGCCTTGGGCAGGCCGATCGTCACGTTGTCGAGCACCCGGCGCCAGGGCAGCAGGCGCGCCTCCTGGAACATGATGCGCGTGTCGTCGTGCAGGCCGGCCACGGCTTGGCCGTCGGTGGTGAGCGTGCCGCTGCTGGCGGCCTCCAGCCCAGCCACCAGCCGCAGCAAGGTGCTCTTGCCGCAGCCGCTGCGGCCCACGATGGCGATGAATTCGCCGGGTTCGATTTCCAGCTGCGCGTTGCGCAGCACCTCGCGCTGGCCGTAGCGCTTGGACAGGCCGCGCGCCTGCAGGCGCACGCCACCGGCGGGGGATGCAGAAGAGGAAGGTCGGGCGTCAGGCATGGGGTCAGGCTCCGGGCTTGAACAGGGGAACGGCCAGGGCATCCACCCGGCGCGGGATCAGCTTCTCGGCAAAGAAGGCATCGGCGATGCGCTGCTGCTCGGCCAGTCCTTCGGGCACCACGGGCCGCACGGAATAGCTGCGGCGGCCGTTGGCCTGCTCGATGACGGCGGCATCCAGGCCCCACACGGGCGCCAGCAGCGCGGCGGCCTCCCTGGGGTAGGCCTTGGTCCAGCGGCCGGCCTTTTCCAGTTCGGCATACAGGGTGCGCAGCACGTCGGGCCGCGCCTGAGCGAACCGGGTGCTGGCCAGGTAATAGCGCTGGTACGACGCCAGGCCCGTGCCGTCGGCCAGCACCCGGGCGCCGGACTGCTGCCGCGCGGCCGCGAGGAACGGGTCCCACACCACCCAGGCATCGATGGCGCCGCGCTCGAAGGCGGCCCGGCCGTCGGCGGGCGTGAGGTAGGCCGGCTCGATGTCCCTGAACGACAGGCCGGCTTTTTCCAGCGCGGCGATCAGCAGGTAGTGCGCGCCCGCCGCCTTGGCGAAGCCGACCTTCTTGCCCTTGAGCTCGGCCACGGTCTTGAGCGGCGAGTCCGCCCGCACCAGGATGGCCTGGGCCGTAGGCGACGGCGCCTCCTGCGCCACGAAGGTCACGCGGGCCCCGGCGGCCTGGGCGAACACCGGCACGGTGTCGGCCACGTCGGCGCTGAAGTCCAGGTTGTCGAGGTTGAGCGCCTCCAGCAGCGGCAGGCCGCTCGTGAACTCGTGCCACACGGGCTGCACGCCCAGCGGCGCGAGCTGCTTTTCCAGCGTGCCCTGCACTTTCAGCAGCGCGGTCAGCGTGGACGACTTCTGGTAGCCGATGCGCACCACGGACGGGGCGGTGCCTTGTGCAGCGGCCAGCCCGGTGCCGCCCAGCGTGGCCGTGGCGGCCAGCGCCGCCAGCACCGTGCGGCGATTGGGGGAATGGGGAAAGGTCATGGGCAGTTCCTTCTTTCGGTCTGGCGCACGGCGGGCGGGTTCAGGACTTGGCCTGATAGCCGGGGTGCCAGCGCAGCCACCAGTGCTCCAGGCCGCGGGCGAACACGTCGGCCAGCTTGCCGAGCAGCGCGTACAGCAGGATGCCCACCAGCACGATGTCGGTCTGCAGGAACTCGCGGGCGTTCATGGTCAGGTAGCCGATACCGGCCTGGGCCGAAATCGTCTCGGCCACGATCAGGATCACCCACATCAGCCCCAGCGAAAAGCGCAGGCCCACCAGGATGGACGACAGCGCGCCGGGCAGGATGATTTCTCGGTACAGCTGCCAGCGCGACAGGCCGTAGGTGCGGCCCATCTCGATCAGGCCCGGGTCCACGTTGCGGATGCCGTGGAAGGTGTTCAGGTAGATCGGAAAGAACACCGACACGCTGATGAGGAACAGCTTGGCCGACTCGTCGATGCCGAACCACAGGATCACCAGCGGAATGAGCGCCAGCGCCGGGATGTTGCGCACCATCTGGATGGTGGAGTCGAGCAGCGTCTCGGCCAGCCGCAGCGAGCCGGTGAGCAGCCCCAGCACCAGCCCCAGGCCGCCGCCGATCGCCAGGCCCGCCAGGGCACGGCTGGCGCTCACCTTCACATGGGTCCACAGCTCGCCCGATTCGGTGAGCGTCCACGCGGCCTTGACCACGTCCAGCGGCGCCGGCAGCACGCGGGTGGACAGCCACCCCAGGGCGGACGCCACCTGCCACAGCGCGATCAGCGCGACCGGCACCAGCCAGGGCAGCAGGCGGCGCCACACGGCGGCCGCCAGTTGCACCAGCGGCGCGGGCAAGGCGCCCGCCGGGCCTTCGGGCGACTCGGGCAGGGGCGAGACCTGCAGTTCTCGTACCGTATCGGTCATGCGTCGTACCTCGGTTCGTTGTCGGGTTCCAGGAACTCCAGCTGGTTGCCCGCCGGGTCCTTCACATAAAAGCGCAGGTAGCCGGGCAGCGCCCGGTTCTCCACCAGCGGCAGCTCGGCCTGCAGCAGCCGCCCGCGCAGCTCGGGCAGGTTCTCCACCTCGAACGCCAGGTGGGACACGGCAGGCGCCGGCTGCCAGCGTTCGGTGGGCACCAGCTCGATGCGCTGCGCCCCCGCAGCAAAGCGCAGAGTGCTCCCGATGGGGTGGATCAATTCCGGCAGCCCCAGCAGCGTGCTGTAGAAGTTGCGGATCTGGCCCTCGGCGCCCGCCGGAAAGGCCAGTTGCACATGGTTGATGGAATGGATCGCCATGGTGTGCCCCGCCGCTCAGCTTTGCGACGCGCGCGGCGCGTACTGGTTGCCCACGACCTCGCCGAACGGCCCGCCGGGCGCGCCGCCCGCAAGCTTTTCCTGCAACGCCAGCGGCAGCAGCGGGAACACCAGCTCGGCAAGGCGGTACGCCTCCTCGAGGTGCGGGTAGCCCGACATCACGAAGGTGTCGATCCCCAAGGCGGCGTACTCCTTGATGCGGTCGGCCACGGTCTGCGGATCGCCCACCAGGGCCGTGCCCGCCCCGCCGCGCACCAGGCCCACGCCGGCCCACAGGTTGGGGCTGATCTCCAGGTCAGCCCGGGAGCGCTTGGCCCCGCCCGAATGCAGCGCGGCCATGCGGCGCTGCCCCTCGGAGTCCATGCGCGCGAACACGGCCTGGGCCTGCACCACGGTTTCGTCCTTCACGCGGCTGATGAGGCTCTCGGCCGCGGCCCAGGCCTCGGCATCGGTCTCGCGCACGATCACATGCAGGCGGATGCCGAACTTCACCGTGCGGCCCAGCCGCGCGGCCTTTTCGCGCACGTCGGCCACCTTCTTGGCCACTTCGGCGGGTGGCTCGCCCCAGGTCAGGTAGGCCTCCACCTGTTCGGCGGCCAGATCGTGCGCGGCGGCCGAGGAGCCGCCGAAATACACCGGCGGATACGGCTTTTGCAGCGGCGGGAACAGCAACTTGGCGCCCTTGACCGAGAGGTGCTTGCCCTCGTAATCGAAGGTGCCGCCGTCGTGGCTGCGCGTGAGGATCTCGCGCCAGATGCGGATGAACTCGGCCGACTGCTCGTAGCGCGCCGCGTGGTCGAGGAACACGCCGTCGCCTTCCAGCTCGACCTGGTCGCCGCCCGTCACCAGGTTGATCAGCAGCCGCCCGCCCGAGAGCCGGTCGAACGTGGCCGCCATGCGCGCAGCCAGGCTGGGCTGGTGCAGGCCCGGCCGCACCGCCACCAGGAACTTCAGGCGGCGCGTCACCGCCACCAGGCTGGAGGCCACCACCCACGGGTCTTCGCACGAGCGTCCGGTGGGAATGAGCACGCCTTCGTAGCCCAGGCTGTCGGCCGCGACGGCCACCTGCTTCACGTAGTCGTGGCTGAGCTGGCGCGCGCCTTCGGTGGTGCCCAGGTAGCGGCTGTCGCCATGGGTGGGAATGAACCAGAACACTTGCATGCGATGACCTCGTTGTCGTTCAGTAGGAGATGGCGAAAAATGGCGCCCGCGCCACGGCCCGGCGCCGGTGCGCAGCCCGGGGTGCGGGGGCGAGCGCCAGCACGCGGGCGCTTTCGCGCGGCGCTGCCAGGCCCCAGGCCTGGGCGGTCACGCCCAGCACCCGGCGCACGCGAACCTGCAAAGGGGTTGGGAAAGGTGCGGACATGGGTGCACCCTTTCAGAGCAGGTCCACCGGAGCGGCGTCCTGCAGGTTGAGCTTGCGGGGGATGAGCTTCAGGTCGAAGAAGGTGTCGGCGATCACCTGCTGCTCGGCCAGGATGTCGCGCGACACCAGCGAGGTACCGTAGCCCGCCCGGCCCACGAACAGCTCGGTGACGGCGCGGTCCAGTCCCAGCACGGTGGACAGCTCCGCCGCGGCCTCGGCCTTGTGCGCGGCAATCCACTTGTCGATGGCGTCCACCTCCTGGATGGCGACGCGCAGCACGTCGGCGTTCCTGGCGGAATAGTCGCGCGAGGAAAAGTAGTAGGCGCGGTTGTTCGCCACGCCCGTGGCGTCGGCCAGCACGCGGGCCTGCAGCGTCTTTTGCGCCGACGCGAGGAACGGGTCCCAGATCACCCAGGCGTCCACGGCGCCTTTCTCGAAGGCCGCCCGCGCATCGGGCGGCGCGAGGAAGACCGGCTGCACGTCGCGGTAGTGCAGGCCATGCTTTTCCAGCACCTTGACCAGCAGGTAGTGCACGTTCGAGCCCTTGTTGAGCGCGACGCGCAGGCCCTTCAGCTCGGCCACGCTCTGGATCGCCGAGCCCTTGGGCACGACGACGGCCTCCAGCTGCGGGCGCGGCACCGTGGCCCCCACGTACACCAGCGGCGCACCAGCGGCCTGGGCGAAGATGGGGGGCGCTTCGCCCACGTCGCCGAAGTCGATCGAGCCAACGTTCAGCGCCTCCAGTTGCACCGGGCCGGCATTGAACTCGGTCCAGGTCACCTTCACGCCCAGCGGCGCCAGGCGTTTTTCCAGCGTGCCACGGGCCTTGAGCAGCGACAGCCAGCCCTTTTGGTGGCCCACGCGCAGAACGCGGTCGCCCTTCTGGGCCAAAGCGGGCGGCAGGCCGGCGGCCAGCACGGTGCCGAGGCCGGAAGCCACCATCCGGCGGCGCAGGGAAGAGAAATTCGAAGTCATGCGATCGGTCTTTCTGGCGAGGTCCACCGGGTGCGGGCGGCGATGCAGCGGCCTGCCCGCGGCGGGCGGGTTCTCAAAAATGGGGAGGGCTTGGGGAGGAGCGGACGGCGGGGGCCGGCCCACAGGCCGGCGCCGCCCGGGGCGCGTCAGACGCTACATCGCACCTGGGAGAAATGCACCGGCGCGAACCGCGTGGCCTGGGCCGGCGCGGGGCGCAGGGTTTCGGTGATGAGCACGTTCACGGCGTCGTCCAGCCGGGAGGACACGTCGTGCCCCACCTCGTAGGCGCCCTCGGGCGTGAGCGTGACCTGGGCATCTGTGGCGTAGATGCCCGGCAGGATGTGCTTGGCACCCAGCGACTGCAGCACCGGCCGCAGCGCGTAGTCCAGCGCCAGCATGTGGTGGGCACTGCCGCCGGTGGCCAACGGCAGCACGGTCTTGCCCTTGAGCGCCGTCTGCGGCAGCAGGTCGAGAAAGACCTTGAGCACGCCGCTGTAGGCCGCTTTGTAGACGGGTGTCGCCACCACCAGCACGCTGGCCTCGGCCACGCTGTCCACCGCGTGGGCGATGGAGCGGTGGCCCGTGTCCGCCAGCAGCAGCGCCTGGGGCGACAGGTCGCGGATGTGCAGGCGCTGCACCAGCGCACCGCGCACCGACAGGCGCTGCGACACGGTATCCAGCAGGGCGGCGGAGCGGGAACGCTCCGAGGGGCTGCCGGCGATCAGGAGGACGGACATGGAATGGGGCTTTCTAGCGCGGGCGGATTGGCAAGAGCGCCGTCGTCTTCACTTCTTGGTGTAGATCTGGTCGAAGCTGCCGCCATCGGCGAAGTGCGCCTTGTCGGCCTTCGCCCAGCCGCCGAAGGCCTGGTCGATGGTCACCAGCGTGAGCTTGGGGAACTGCTTGTCGTACTTGGCCTTGGCCTTGTCGCCCGTGGGGCGGTAGAAGTTCTTGCCGGCGATGTCCTGGCCTTCGTCGGAGTACAGGTACTTGAGGTATTCCTCGGCGACGGCGCGGGTGCCCTTCTTGTCCACGTTCTTGTCCACCACCGCCACGCTGGGCTCGGCCAGGATGGACAGCGACGGCACGACGATCTCGAACTTCTCGGGACCGAACTCCTTCAGCGCCAGGAAGGCTTCGTTCTCCCAGGCCAGCAGCACGTCGCCCACACCGCGCTGCACGAAGGTGATGGTGGAGCCACGGGCGCCGGTGTCCAGCACGGGCACGTTGCTGTACAGCTTGGCGACGAAGTCCTTGGCCTGCGCATCGCCGCCGTACTTGCGCTTGGCGAATTCCCAGGCGGCCAGGTAGTTCCAGCGGGCGCCGCCGGAGGTCTTGGGGTTGGGGGTGATGACCTGCACGCCGGGCTTGGCCAGGTCGTCCCAGTCCTTCAGGCCCTTGGGATTGCCCTTCTTCACCAAGAACACGATGGTCGAGGTGTAGGGGGCCGAATTGTGCGGCAGGCGTTTTTGCCAGTCGGCCTTGACGAGGCCGCCGTGCGTGACGAGCGCATCGATGTCGCCGCCCAGTGCCAGCGTGGCCACGTCGGCATCGATGCCGTCGATGATCGAGCGCGCCTGCTTGCCGGAGCCGCCGTGCGACTGCTTGATCGCCAGATCCTGGCCGCTCTTGGCCTTCCAGTGCTTGGCGAACGCCTGGTTGTATTCGACGTACAGCTCCCGGGTGGGGTCGTAGGACACGTTCAGGAACTGCACCGGCTGGGCCAGCGACGGCAAAGCCGTCAGGGCCATACCGGCCAGCAGGGCGGCGGCGAGGGGAAACTTGATAAAGTCGCGGCGAACGTTCATGAGAGGCTTTCTTTTGTGGAATGCGGGCCGGTGCAAATCACCGATGCAACGCATTCTGAAAGTCGCTCTTCAAAACTGGAACTACTGAAATTTCAGTTTTAAATACCCAAAACATCTAAACCACCTTTCCAGGACCCTTCCCCATGGCACGTACCGTTCAATGCATCAAACTCGGCAAGGAAGCCGAAGGCCTCGACTTTCCCCCCTATCCCGGTGACCTGGGCAAGCGCATCTGGGAGGGCGTCAGCAAGGAAGCCTGGGCCGCCTGGCTCAAGCACCAGACGATGCTGGTGAATGAAAACCGCCTGAACCTGGCCGACGCCCGCGCCCGCCAGTACCTGGCCCGGCAGATGGAGCAGCACTTCTTCGGCGAAGGCGCCGACGCCGCTCAGGGCTACGTGCCGCCCAGCGCCTGAACCGCCGGGAATGAACCCGGCTCGGTTCCTGCCGGAGCCCATCGACTGGCTGGCGGACGGCACCCCTTACAGCCCGCGGTTCGGCGACCGTTACCACAGTGAAAACGGCGGCCTGGATCAGGCGCGCCGCGTGTTCCTGCACGGCTGCGGCCTGCCCCAGGCCTGGGCCGGCCAGCCGCGCTGGCGCATCCTGGAGACCGGCTTCGGCCTGGGGTTGAACTTCCTCGTGACCTGGGCGGCCTGGCGCAGCGACCCCGATCGCCCTGCCCTGCTGCACTTCGCCTCGTGCGAGGCCCACCCCGTGGCCGCGGCCGACCTGCTACGCGCCACCAGCGCCCACCCCGACCTCGCGCCCCTGGCGCAGCAGCTGCACGACCAGTTCTGGGGGCTGCTGCCGGGCGTGCACCGCCTGTCGTTCGAGCAGGGCCGCGTGCTGCTCACGCTCTATGTGGGCGATGCCCAGGCCATGCTGCGCCAGCAGATGCCGACGGCCGATTCGGTCTACCTGGACGGCTTCAGCCCGCAGCGCAACCCCGATCTCTGGAACGAACACACCCTGAAGGCCGTGGCGCGCTGCTGCCGGCGGGGCACGCGGCTGGCGACCTGGACCATCGCGCGGGCGGTGCGCGACACGCTCGCGCAGTGCGGCTTCACCGTGGCCAAGGTGCCCGGCGTGCCCCCGAAGCGCGACAACCTGCAGGCCACGTTCGATCCGGCCTGGGAACCCCGGGCGGCGCGCAACGCCCCGCCGCCGCTGGAAGTGGCGGCGGCGTCCGAATGCCTGGTGATCGGCGCGGGACTGGCCGGCGCCTCGGTGGCCGCGAGCCTGGCGCGTCGCGGGTGGAAGGTGCGGGTGCTGGACCGCGCCGAGGCGCCCGCGCGCGGCGCCTCCGGCCTGCCCGCCGGCCTGTTCGCCCCCCATGTGTCGCCCGACGACAGCGTGCTGTCGCGCCTGTCGCGCAGCGGGGTGCGCACCACGCTGCAGGCGCTGTCGGCCCTGCCGGTGGGCGAAGCCTGGAACCCCTGCGGCGTGCTGGAGCACCGCGTGGACGGCAGCCCGGGGGTGCCGCCGGCCTGGGCCGGCGGGAGTGGCAGCGAATGGAGCCGCCCCGCCGACGCCGACGCGCTGCGGCAGGCCGGGCTGCCGCCCGGCACCACGGCCTGCTGGCATGCCCGCGCCGGTTGGGTGCGCCCGGCGCGGCTGGTGCAGGCCTTGCTGGACCACCCGGCCATCGCATGGCACGGCGGCGCACAGGTTGCGCGGTTGCGCCGCGTGCCGGCCGGCGAGGACGGCAAGAGCGACGACACTGGGCCGGCGGGCTGGCAAGCCATCGATGCGCAGGGCCAGGTGCTGGCCGAGGCCCCCTACGCCTTCGTGGCGGCCGGGCCCGGCAGCATGCCGCTGCTGGACCACCGCTGGACCCTGCAGCCGTTGCGCGGCCAGGTGTCGTGGGCCGAAGAAGGCGAAGGCACCGCAGGCTGGCCGCCCTTCCCGGTCAACGGCAACGGCAGCCTCGTGCCCCACATTCCCGGACCGGAGGGCGCGAACGGCGCCCGGCGCTGGTACGCCGGCTCCACCTTCGAACGCCATGCCACCGAGCTTCCGCCCAGCAGCGCCGACGAGACGGCCGCCCACGCCACCAACTGGAAAAAGCTGCGCACCTTGCTGCCGGCCGTGGCCGACCAGTTGGCGCCCGCCTTCGGCCAGCCCCCAGCGGCCCCAACGGACCGAGTGCCCGGCAAGGAAATCCCCCCCGTTTCGGTCTGGGCCGGCCTGCGCTGCGCCTCGCCCGACCGCCTGCCGATTGCCGGCCCGGTGGACCCGCACGCCCTGCCCGGGCTCTGGGCGTGCACCGCGATGGGCGCGCGCGGAATCACGCTGGCGCCGCTGTGCGGCGAACTGGTCGCCGCCCGACTGCACGGCGAGCCCTTGCCGCTGGACGCCCGCCTGGCCCAAGCGCTGGGCACGGAACGGCTGTGAACCTGGACTGACCCGCGGGCCGGGTAGAAACGGCGCCCAACCCCTTATCGCCGTTTTCCGCCGTCCGCCCCCTGCCAACCCGCGCCAGTGTTGAGGAATATGCTTATCCGCATAACGGCCTCACAAAACAATCGTTTGTTTCCATAAAGACTCCCACTACATTCGCCCGCATGCATGATTTGGCATTCGTTTTCGCGGGCTTCGCGGTGGGCTTGATCGTCGGCCTCACCGGGGTGGGCGGCGGCTCGCTGATGACGCCGATCCTGATCTTCTTCTTCGGCGTGAAGCCGCACTTGGCCATCGGCACCGACCTGCTGTTCGCTGCCTTCACCAAGATGGGGGGCACCGTCAGCTTGGCACGCCAGCGGCTCGTGCCCTGGAAGGTGGTGGGCCTGCTGTGCGCCGGCAGCGTGCCGGCGGCGCTGTTGTCGCTGTGGGCCCTCCAGGTGATGGGTCCCAGCAGCAGCACCGCCCAGCGCATCATGACGACCACGCTGGGCGTGGCCCTGCTGCTGACCGCCGCGGCCATGCTGTACAAGGCCTTCGTTTTTTCTGCCGCCCGCCAGGCGGCCGACCGCGCGGCGCGCGCCGATGCCGGCGAAGACGCCGCACGGCCGCGCCACTGGAGCCTGCCGGTGCTGCTGGGCGCCGTGATCGGCACGCTGGTCACCTTCACCTCCGTGGGCGCGGGCGCCATCGGAGTGACGGTGCTGCTGATGGTGTTTCCCCTGCTGCCGTTGCCGCGCATCATCGCGGCCGACATTGCCTATGCCGTGCCGCTGACCCTGGTGGCCGGCCTGGGGCATGCGTCGCTCGGCTCCGTGGACTGGCCGCTTCTGGTCCAATTGCTGGCGGGATCGCTGCCAGGCATCTGGCTGGGCTCGCGCCTCGTATCCCGCGCGCCGGAGCGGTTGATCCGCTCGGCCCTTTCCGTGCTGCTCGCCTGGGCGGGCGCCAAACTGGTTTTGATCTGAGTGACCCACGATGTACCAATACACAGACTTCGACCGCGAATTCATCCGCCTGCGCGCTGAGCAGTACCGCGACCAACTCGAACGCTTTCAGGCCGGCAAGCTTTCGGGTGACGAATTCAAGCCCCTGCGCCTGCAAAACGGCTGGTACGTGCAGCGCTACGCGCCCATGCTGCGCGTGGCCGTGCCCTACGGCGAGCTGTCCAGCACCCAGCTGCGCGTGCTGGCCAAGGTGGCCCGCGAATACGACCAGCCCGATGCGGCCCTGCTGGCCGAGGCCCAGGCCACGCAGGAAAAGCTGGGCGACATCCCCCTGCACGACGGCCGGCGCATCGGCACGCAGCTGAAGTACGGCTACGGCCACTTCACCACGCGCACCAACGTGCAGTACAACTGGATTCCGCTGGACAAGAGCGCCGATGTGATGGACCTGCTGGCTTCCGTGCAACTGCACGGCATCCAGACCAGCGGCAACTGCATCCGCAACATCACCAGCGACGCGCTGGCCGGCATCGCCGCCGATGAGATCGCCGACCCGCGCCCGTTCTGCGAAATCCTGCGCCAGTGGAGCACGCTGCACCCCGAGTTCGCCTTCCTGCCGCGCAAGTTCAAGATCTCGCTCAACGGCGCCCTGGAAGACCGCGCCGCCCTCGGCTGGTACGACGTGGGCCTGCAGCTGCACAAGAACGATGCCGGCGAGCTGGGCTTTCGCGTGCGTGCCGGTGGCGGCATGGGCCGCACGCCGGTCATCAGCCCGGTGCTGCGCGAGTTCCTGCCCTGGAACCAGCTCATGAACTACCTGGAAGCCGTGATCCGCGTCTACAACCGCTACGGCCGCCGAGACAACGCCTGGAAGGCGCGCATCAAGATCCTCGTCAAGTCCGAAGGCCAGACCTACATCGACCAGGTCGAGGAAGAGTTCCGGCAGATCGTCGAGATCGAAGGCGGCCCGCACACCATCACCCAGGCCGAGCTGGACCGCGTGACCGCCTCTTTCCGCGAACCCGAGTTGGACCTGCGCCCGGCCGACGCCGAAGCCGAGACCGTGGCCCTGCTGCGCACCGCCGCCGAGAACGACCAGGACTTCGGCCGCTGGCTAACGCGCAACGTGATGCCGCACCGCCACCCGCAGCTGCGCGCCGTGGTGCTTTCGTTCAAGCGCCTGGGCTACGCACCCGGCGACGCCACCGCCGAGCAGATGGAAGCCGCCGCCGACTTGGCCGACCGCTTCTCGGGCGGCGAGGCCCGTGTGACGCACGAACAGAACCTGCTGCTGCCCTGGGTGCGCCGCGACCAGTTGCCCGAGCTGTACAAGGCCGCCAAGGCGCTGGGCTTGGCCAAGCCCAACATCGGCCTGCTGACCGACATGATCGCCTGCCCCGGCGGCGATTTCTGCTCGCTGGCCAATGCCCGCTCGCTGCCCATCGCCGAAGCCATCACCGAGCGCTACCAGGACCTGGACGAGCTGTGGGACCTGGGCGAGATCGACCTGCACATCAGCGGCTGCATCAACAGCTGCGGCCACCACCACAGCGGCCACATCGGCATCCTGGGCGTCGACAAGGACGGCAAGGAGTGGTACCAGATCACGCTGGGCGGCGCCGACGGCACGAACCTGTCGGGTCCGGCCATTCCCGGCAAGATCATCGGCCCGTCGTTCAGCGCCAGCGAAGTGCCCGGCGTGATCGAGGCGCTGCTGGCCACCTACCGCACCGAGCGCCTGCCCGTGGTGGACGCCGCCCACGGCCCCCGGCACGAGAACTTCATCGACACCGTGCGCCGCGTGGGCATCGAGCCTTTCAAGGCCGCTGCCAACGCCGCGCGCCACCCGGCTGAAGTCCTCTCCGCCTGACATCCGCCGACGTCCTTAAGCCCCATCGAATTACTATGAAAATAATAGCTGCCAGCGCACACAGCACCAGCGCAGAAGGCCAAAAAGTCCTTGAACTGGCCAACGACGCCGACCCGCTCGCGCAAGACCTTGCAGGCATCGAGCGCATCGATCTGCACTTTCCGAAATTCACCGACGGCCGCGCATTCAGCCAGGCCCGCCTGCTGCGCCAGCGCCTGAAGTTCGCGGGCGAAATCCGCGCCACGGGCGAGGTGCTCATCGACCAGTTGGTGCAGTTGGCCCGCTGCGGCTTCGACGTGGCCGTGCTGCGCGAGGGTGTGGACATGGCCGACGCGCAGCGCCAGCTGGACCGCTTTAACGCCTTCTACCAGGGCGACGTGACGCACCCGCTGCCGCATTTCCGCGACGCCGCCTGACGCGACGCCCCCCGCCCCGCACAACGACGCCCCCAACGAGATCCCCCGCATGAATGCCCGCACCGAATCCCATGTGCTGAGCCACCTCAGCAACCGCCACCTGGACGCGCTGGAAGAAGAAACTATCTTCATCCTGCGCGAGGTGGCCGCCGCCTTCGAGCGCCCCGCCCTGCTGTTTTCGGGCGGCAAGGATTCGCTGGTGATGCTGCGTTGCGCCGAGAAGGCTTTCGGCGTGGGGCGCATCCCGTACCCGCTGCTGATGATCGACACCGGCCACAACTTCCCCGAAGTGACGGACTTCCGCGACTTCCGCGCGAAGGAACTGGGGGCCGAGTTGATCGTGCGCAGCGTGGAGGATTCGATGGCGCGCGGCACCGTGCGCCTCGCCCACCCGGGCGAAAGCCGCAACGTGCACCAGTCGGTCACGCTGCTGGAGGCCATCGAGGAATTCCGCTTCGACGCGCTGATCGGCGGCGCCCGCCGCGACGAGGAAAAGGCCCGCGCCAAGGAGCGCATCTTCTCGCACCGCGACAGCTTCGGCCAATGGCAACCCAAGGCCCAGCGGCCCGAGCTGTGGACACTGTTCAACACACGGCTGGCGCCGGGCGAGCACTTTCGCGTATTCCCTATCAGCAACTGGACCGAACTCGACGTGTGGCAGTACATCGACCGCGAGCAGATCGCCCTGCCCTCGCTCTACTACACCCACAAGCGCCAGGTGGTGGAGCGCAAGGGCCTGCTCGTGCCCGTGACCGACCTCACCCCGCCGCGCGACGGCGAAACGGTGGAGACGCGCGACGTGCGCTTTCGCACCGTGGGCGACATCACCTGCACCTGCCCGGTGGAGAGCCCGGCCGCCACGGCCGCCGACATCGTGATCGAGACCCTGGCGGCCGATGTGAGCGAGCGCGGCGCCACGCGCATGGACGACAAGACCTCCGACGCCTCGATGGAAAAGCGCAAGAAAGACGGGTACTTCTGATGACCACCACTACCAATTCGATAGCAGCACAGGCAATCAATCCGCCGGCATCGGGCCAAAACGATGCCATCTCTGCACTGAAGTTCATCACCTGCGGCTCGGTCGACGACGGCAAGAGCACCCTCATCGGCCGCCTGCTGGTGGACAGCAAGGCCGTGCTCCAGGACCACCTGGCCGGCGTGCAGCGCCAGGGCGAGACCGACCTGGCGCTGCTGACCGACGGCCTGTCGGCCGAACGCGAGCAGGGCATCACCATCGACGTGGCCTACCGCTACTTCGCCACCGAAGAGCGCAAGTTCATCATCGGCGATGCGCCGGGCCACGAGCAGTACACGCGCAACATGGTCACCGCCGCCAGCAGCGCCGACGCCGCCGTGGTGCTGGTCGATGCCACCAAGCTCGACTGGAAGAACCCCGGCCTCGAACTGCTGGTGCAAACGCGCCGCCACTCCCTGCTGGTGCACCTGCTGCGCGTGCATTCGCTGGTGTTCGCGGTGAACAAGCTCGATGCGGTGCAAGACCCGGCACTCGCCTTCCGCCACATCCGCGATGCGCTGGGCGCGTTCGCTCAGGCCGCCGGCATCGCCGCGCGGGCGACGGTGCCCGTGTCCGCCCTCAAGGGCTGGAACGTGGTGGATGCGCACCCCGGCTGGTGCGGCTACGAAGGCCCGAGCCTGCTGCAGATCCTGGAGCGCCTGCCCAACACGCCCACCGACGTCGCGCTGCCGCTGGCCTTCCCGGTGCAGTGGGTCGAGAAATTCTCGTCCTCCGCCGACACCTCCCAGGGGCGCCGCGTATTCTGGGGCCGCGTGGCGGCAGGCGCCGTGGCGCCGGGCACGGCCGTGCAGGTGTTCCCGAGCGGCCAACAGGCCACCGTGGCCCAGGTGCTGGACCACGCACGCCGCCCCGTGGGCGTGCCGGCCGGCCAGAGCGCGGGCATCGTGCTCGACCGCGAGGTGGACGTGTCGCGCGGCGACTGGATCCTGGCCGCACCGCAGGCCGCCGCCGTGGCCGCCGACGATTTCGACACCCCGGCATCGACGCCCTCCTGGCCCGGCCGGCGCGAGTTGCGCGCCACCGTGGCCTGGATGGACGACGAGCCCCTGGTTGCCGGCCGCGTGTACTGGGCACTGCACGGCCACCGCTGGGTCAAGGCCAAGGTGCAGCGCGTGGTGCACAAGCTCAACATCCACACGCTGGCCGAAGAAGACGCCGCCCAGCTCGACCCCAACGCCATCGGCCACGTGGACCTGCTGCTGCAGGAGCCCCTGCCCGCCGCGCCGTTCACCCAGGCGCGCGTGCTGGGCTCGCTGATCCTGGTGGATACCGCCAGCCACAAGACCGCTGGCGCGGTGCTCGTGAACGCCCCGGCGGCCTGACCGGAGGCGCCGAATCCTTGCCGTTGCAGGGGCGGCCCCCGGGCCACTCCCTGAAACGCCCTAAAATCGCGGGTTACCCCCGATCCAACGACAACTCCTGCCATGACTCACGTCGTCTCCGAAAACTGCATCAAGTGCAAGTACACCGACTGTGTGGACGTGTGCCCCGTGGACTGCTTCCGCGAAGGCCCCAACTTCCTCGTGATCGACCCCGATGAATGCATCGACTGCGCCGTGTGCATTCCCGAGTGCCCGGCCAACGCCATCTTTGCCGAGGAAGACCTGCCCCCGGACCAGATCGCCTTCATCAAGATCAACGCCGACCTGTCGCCCCAGTTCAAGAGCATCACCAAGCGCAAGGCGCCCCTGCCCGACGCCGACGAATGGAACGGCAAGCCCGGCAAGGTGGCCGACCTGATCCGCTGAAGCAGACAGGCCCCCGACACCCCGTGAAGATCGAAGCGACCACAGCCCCCTCGAGAACCATCGAGACGGATGCCGCCGTCATCGGCGCGGGGCCGGTCGGGCTGTTCCAGGTGTTCCAGCTCGGGTTGCAGGGCATTGCAGCCCACGTGATCGATGCACTGCCCCATGTGGGCGGCCAGTGCGCCGAGCTCTACGGCGACAAACCCATCTACGACATTCCCGGCATTCCCGTCTGCACCGGCCGCGAACTCGTCGCGCTCCTGCAGCGGCAAATCACCCCGTTCCATCCCACCCTCCACCTGGGCCAGCGTGTCGCCACGCTTGCGCCGCAGCCCGACGGGCGGCTTTTGCTGCAGACCACGGCCGGCACCGCGCTGCTGGCGCGCACCGTCTTCATCGCCGCGGGCGTGGGCGCGTTCGTGCCGCGCGCCGTCAAGGTTGAAGGCATCGAGCGCTTCGAAGGCACGCAACTGCATTACCACGAGGATGCGGCCGACACCGCCGGCCGGCATGTAGTCGTGCATGGCGGCGAAGACACCGCCGTGGCCCGCGCCATCGCCTGCGCCCAACCGGGCCCGCACGCCGCCGCCAGCGTGACCCTGCTGCACCGGCGCGATGCCTTCCAGGCGCCGCCCGAGGCCCTGGCCCAGCTGCAGGCCCTGCGCGATGCCGGCCGCATCGCAGTGATGGCCGGGCAGATCGTCGGCATCGAGGTGCAGCACGACCGCCTGGCCGCGCTGCAACTGATCGACCCGGACGGCCAGCCACGACCGTTGCCGCTCGACGTGCTCATCGCCTGCCTCGGCATCTCGCCGCGCCTGGGCGCCATCGCCGACTGGGGCCTGGCGATGGAGCGCAAGCAGCTCGTGGTCGACACCGCGGCCTTCCGCACGGCCATCCCCGGCATCCATGCCGTGGGCGACATCAACACCTACCCCGGCAAGCGCAAGCTGATCCTGTGCGGCTTCCACGAAGCCACGCTGGCGGCTTTCGGCGCGGCCGAATACCTGTCCGGCGCGCCCGTGGCGCTGCAATACACCACCACCAGCGCCCGGCTGCACGAGCGGCTGGGGGTGGCGGTGCCGGCGGCCTCGGCACCGCCCTAGAATCGCGGCTTCGCCAGGGGTGCCGCCGACCGGCCCCCGTCTGAGACTTTCCCCTTGAATCGGCCGGGGTCATCCTCGCGCAGGTCATTCGCCTCCCGCCGCCACGCCCACCGCATGCCGCCCCGGCGTGCCTTGGGGCCAGCCCGTGCCGCGACCCTGCTGTGCCTGCCATCCACGGAGCTTCCATGCCGCCCTCCTCGCCCCCTGCGCCCGCCAACGACGCGCTGATCCCCATCGCGCCCGACCGCCGCGTCTTCCGTTTCGGCGACCATGCCTCGCTGTGGTTCAGCCTGGGCGTGGGCCTGCTGGTGATGCAGGTGGGCGCCTATCTGATGCCCGCGTTGAGCCCGCGCGAGGCGCTGGCGGCCATCGTGGCCGGGTCGCTGATCGGCGCCGGCCTGCTGGGCTGGGTGGCCAAGATCGGCTGCGACAGCGGCCTGGCGAGCGCCGGACTGATGCATGCCGTCTACGGGCGCGCGTTCGCGGGCCTGCCCATCGGGCTCAACATCGTGCAGCTCGCGGGCTGGGGCGCGTTCGAGCTGGTGGTGATGCGCGATGCCACGGTGGCCATCGGCCGGCAGGCCGGCGCCATGGGCGGGGCCCACTGGCCGGTGCTGGCCACGCTGATGTGGGGCGGCGTGGTAATGCTGCTGCTCAGCGGCTCGATGGTGCAGTTGGTGCGCCGGCTCATCGCGCGCGTGGCGCTGCCCCTGGTGGTGCTGTCGCTGCTGTGGCTGAGCTGGCAGTTCGTGTCGCTGGCGCAGGCCCAGGGCTTCGCCACGCTGTGGACGCGCCCCGGCGCGGGCGGCATGGGCGTGCTGCCCGCGCTCGACCTGGTGATCGCCATGCCCATCTCCTGGCTGCCGCTGGTGGCCGACTACGCGCGCCACGGCACCTCCGGCCGGTCCGCGCTGCGCGGCACCTGGTTGGGCTACGCGCTGGCCAATCTGTGGTGCTATGCGCTCGGCGTGCTGGTGGCGCTCACGCTGCCCAGCCAGGACCTGGTGACCGCGCTGCTGCTGGCCCAGGGCGGGCTGATCGCGCTGTCGCTCATCCTGATCGACGAGGTGGACAACGCCTATGGCGATGCGTACTCGGGCGCGGTCTCGGCCCACAGCCTGCTGCCGCGCTGGAGCGTGCGCCGCTGGGGCATGGCCATGGCGGCGCTGTGCACGGCGCTCGCCCTGGTGCTGCCGATGCACAGCCTGGAGCCGTTCCTGCTGCTGCTCAGCTCGGTATTCGTGCCGCTGTTCGGCGTCATCCTGGGCCGGCTGGCATTCGGCGCGCCGGTGCAGCAGGCCCTGGCAAAGGCCCGGCGGGTGGAGTGGCTGCCCGTCGGCCTCTGGATCGCGGGCATCGCCTGCTACCACGGGCTGCCGCGGGTGCTGCCGGCGCTGGGCGCGGCGCTGCCGACACTGTGCCTGTGCTTCGCGCTGGCGTTCCTCACCCGGCCGGCCCGGCGCTGACCCACGCCTGCGGCGCACACGGCCGGCTTGCTTGGCCGCGTGATGGTTTGAGGCAAAAATCGGGCTCCAGCACAATCAAGTCGCCGGCATATAGCTATTATTTTTATAGCAACCCCACCAGCCTTGTTCGGTGAGGGATGGGCAGGCAGCGCCCCTGCGCGGTCAGCCCTGCAAGATGCGCTGCGCCACCGGGCTGTGCCCATGGTTCAGCGGCCCGTGACCCCGGCCGGTGTGCACATCGGCGCCCGCGGCGATGGCCGCCAGGATGTAGGCGCGGGCATGCTCCACGGCCTGCACCAGCGGCTCGCCGAGCGCCAGGTGCGCGGCGATCGCGGACGACAGCGTGCAGCCCGTTCCGTGCCCGTTGTGCGTGGCGATGCGGGCCGATTGCAGCCGGTGGTACAGGCCCTGGGGCCCGGCCAGCACGTCGATCACCCAGTCGCCCGGCAGGTGGCCGCCCTTGAGCAGCACGGCCGGCGCGCCGAGCGCCAGCAGGTCCTGCGCCGCAGCGTCCAGCGCATCGGCGCCGTCCACCGCCCGGCCCAGCAGCAAGCCCGCTTCGTCGAGGTTGGGCGTGACCAGCGTGGCGAGCGGGAACAAGGCCTCGACCAGCACGCCCACGGTTTCTTGCGCGATGAGCCGGTCGCCGCTGGTGGCGACCATCACCGGGTCCAGCACCACGTGCGACAGGCGGTGGCGGCGGATGGCATCGGCCACCACGCGCACCACCTCGGGAGAATGCAGCATGCCGATCTTCACGGCGTCCACGCCGATGTCCTCCACCACCGCGTCGATCTGCTGGCGCAGCATGTCCGGCGGCACGCCGTGGATGGCGCGCACGCCCTGCGTGTTCTGCGCGGTCAGGGCGGTGATGGCGGTCATGCCGTAGCAGCCCAGGGCGCTGAAGGTTTTCAGGTCGGCCTGGATGCCCGCTCCGCCGCCGCTGTCCGATCCGGCGATCGACAGCACGCGTGCGTAGCGGCGGACGGCCGGCGGCGAGAGGGTCTCAGTGTTCATGGGCAAAAATTATGGCCCATGCGCCAGGTCAAACCGGCGGGCGCGGTCACTGTGCTGTAATCCCTGCACGGACGAAACAGGGGTGTCCCGCCCATGGCGCGCGACTGAGAACATACCCTGGGGCCTGGCGGCCACACCATCGCCTCGCGTGCCCCGCGACCCGATCCAGGTCATGCTGGCGTGGGGAGTTTCATCGGCGGAGCCTTCCCGTTTTGTCCCCCTGTTGGCTTGCAGACAGACGGACCCGATGCGCCCCCCTCTTCTTTCCTCTTCCTCGCCCTCTTCCCTTGCCATTCTGGGCGCCGGCCTCATGGGCCGGCTGCTGGCCGTGGAGCTGGCCCACCAGGGCCATGCGGTCACGGTCTACGACGCCGCCGGGCCCGATGCGCAAGGCGCAGCGGCTCGCATCGCCGCGGCCATGCTGGCACCGCTGGCGGAGTCCGCGGTGACCGAGCCCGGCGTGGTGCGCATGGGCCACTACGCGCTCACGCGCTGGCCCCAGTTGCTGGCCCGCCTGAACGGGCCCGTGTTCTTTCAGCAGGAAGGCACGCTGATCCTGTGGCACCGCCAGGACGCGCCCGAGGCCGCGCGGCTGCGCGGACAACTCGAACGCACCACGGCCACCCTGCCGGAACTGCCCGCCCTGCAGGTGCTCGACAGCGCCGGCGTGCAGGCGCACGAGCCGGCCGTGGGGCAGCGCTTCGCCCAGGGGCTGTATCTGCCCGGCGAGGGCCAGCTGGACAACCGGCAGCTGCTGGCCGCGCTGGAGGCCAGCTTCGCCGGCCTGGGCATCGAGGCCCACTGGCACTGCCCGCGCGCACCGTCGGACTTTTCCCCCGGCACGCCCGGCCAGCCCGACTGGGTGATCGACTGCCGGGGCCTGGGCGCCCGCGCGCAGTGGAGCGCGCTGCGCGGCGTGCGCGGCGAGGTCGTGCGCGTGCATGCGCCCGAGGTGACCTTGCGGCGGCCGACCCGCCTGGTGCATCCGCGCTACCCGATCTACATCGCCCCCAAGGAAGACCACCTGTTCGTGATCGGCGCGACCGAGATCGAATCGGACGACCTGTCGCCCGCCAGCGTGCGCTCGACCCTGGAGTTGCTGAGCGCGGCCTACGCGGTGCATTCGGGCTTTGCCGAGGCCCGCATCCTCGAAGTGGCCACGCAATGCCGCCCGACCCTGCCCGACAACCTGCCCGCCCTCCGCCAGGTGCGCCCGCGCGTGCTGGAGGTCAACGGCCTGTACCGCCATGGCTTCATGATCGCCCCGGCCATCCTCGACGCCGTCATGGAATGGTTGAACCAGGGACAATCGGCGCTGGCCTCCCGTTTCGATCTGGCCCTGCACCTCGACGAAGAGGCAGCCCTTTCCCCATGAACATCACCATCAACCAGACCGCCACGACCCTGCCGGAGCCTGCCACCGTAGCCGACGCGCTGGCCGCCATCGCCGCGCGCCCGCCCTTCGCCGTGGCCGTGAACACCGTTTTCGTTCCCAACACCCAGTACCACCTGCGCCAGCTTGCCGCGGGCGACCGGGTGGAAGTGATCTCGCCCGTGACGGGCGGCTGAGCACCATGCATTCCCCTTCCAACCCTTCCCGAGACAACGACGACGCCGATGCGCTGGTGCTGTACGGCCAGCGCTTTTCCAGCCGCCTGCTGCTGGGCACCGCCCGTTACCCATCCCCCAGCGTGCTCGAAGCCGCCGTGCAGCGCGCCCGGCCCGCGATGGTGACCGCCTCGCTGCGGCGCCAGGGCAGCAACGCCGCCGAGACCGGCAGCGGCTTCTGGGAGCTGCTGCGGCGCCTGGAGGTGCCCGTGCTGCCCAACACCGCCGGCTGCCACAGCGTGCAGGAGGCCATCACCACCGCGCAGATGGCGCGCGAAGTGTTCGGCACGCCCTGGATCAAGCTGGAGCTGATCGGCGACGACTACACGCTGCAGCCCGACACGCTGAACTTGGTCGATGCCGCCTCGCAGCTGATCCGCGACGGCTTCCAGGTGCTGCCCTACTGCACCGAGGACCTGGTGCTCTGCCAACGCCTCGTCGATGTGGGCTGCCAGGCGGTGATGCCCTGGGCCGCGCCCATCGGCACCGGCCGCGGCCCCGTCAACCCCTATGCGCTGCAGCTTCTGCGCGAGCGCCTGGACGTGCCCATGCTGGTGGACGCCGGCCTGGGCCTGCCCTCGCATGCCTGCCAGGTGATGGAATGGGGCTACGACGGCGTGCTGCTCAATACCGCCGTGGCCCTGGCGCAAGACCCGGTGGCCATGGCCGGCGCCTTCGCCGACGCGGTGCAGGCCGGCCGCACTGCCCGACGCGCGGGCGCCATGGCCGCGCAGGAAGCCGCCCAGCCGAGCACCCCGGTGCTGGGCACCCCTTTCTGGCACCACGACCATGGCTGAAATCCTGCACGGAACCGCTTCGGGGCACGCCGCATCGGTGCGCGCCATCCTGGCCGCGCATGGCGCCGCCTTCGCCGACTTCCCGTCCCAACCGGCCCCCGTGCCGCTGTCCGGCGGCCCGGTGTACCGCGCGGCGCTGGAGGCCTGCAGCGCATTGGGTTTCATCGCCAGCGATGCCGAGTGCCTTGCCCGGGCCTGGCAGGCACAGACGGACCGCACCGGCGGCTTCGATGCCGCGCAGTGGCCCGATGCGCCGCAAGACTTCGGCCTGCAGCCGCTGCCGCACCGCCAGCCCTTCCCCACCTGCCCCGAGCGGCTGGGCCTGTATGCGGTGCTGCCCGACGCGCAATGGGTGGGCCGCATGGCCCGTGCCGGCGTACCCACCGTGCAGCTGCGCTACAAGACGGAAAACGCGCAGGCCATCGCGCACGAAGTGCAAGCCGCCGTGGACGCCGTGCGCGGCACGCATGCCCTGCTGTTCATCAACGACCACTGGCAGGCCGCCATCGACGCAGGCGCCTACGGCGTCCACCTGGGCCAGGAAGACCTCGATGCGCTGGCGCCCGCGCAGTTGCAGGCCATCCGCGACGCCGGCCTGCGCCTGGGGGTCAGCACCCACGGATATGCGGAAATGGTGCGCGCCGATGCCGCGGCGCCCAGCTACGTGGCCATGGGGGCCGTGTTTCCCACCACGCTCAAGAAGATGGCCACCGTGCCCCAGGGGGTGGCACGCCTGGCCGGCTACGCCCGCCTGATGCGGCACTACCCGATGGTCGCCATCGGCGGCATCGGGGCGCCGCAGTTCGGCGAGGTGCTGGCCACGGGCGTGGGCTCGATCGCCGTGGTGCGGGCGCTCGTCAATGCCGACGATCCGGAAGCCGCGGCGCAGGATCTGATGGCCCGCATGGCGGGCTGAAGCCGGCAACCCGTCAAGAGCACCGCCACCGCAGCAACGTGCGGGATGCCCTGCATCGAAAAAGGCCCCGAAGGGCCTTTTTTTACGTCACTTGTCCGTGCGCTGCTTTCGCTCCAGCTCTTCCAGCTCCAGCCGCAGTTCCATCTTGTCGTTGTCCATGCCGAAGCCGACCGGTTGCCCGGCAGACGGCGGCGCGGTGACGGGCACCGGGGGCAGCTCGCTCAGCGTGAGCGGCGGCGGATCCGTCAGGTCGATGTCCAGCATGGCCTCGGAAATCGGCTTGGGGGCCAGCGGCGCCGGGATCGACTCCCAGGAGAACCCGGCAGACAGCGAGTCCAGCGATTGCAGCTCCTGCTCCCGACGCGCGGAGAGGCTGTCCACACCGAAGGCGCTGGCGGAAGGCAATTCCGGCTCGGGCTCGATTTCCAGCGGCGGGGGCGTGAGGGGTGTGGTGCGGGCGCGTGGCGGCGGAGCACCGCGGGCACTGGCCGGCGTGGTCTGCGCGATGGCCAGCAACAGCAGCAGATCGTCGTAGGCCGCCAGATCGAACGGCGACGCGATGGCGTCTTCGCCGCGACGGAACAGGCAGCCTTCGAGGGTTTCCAGCACCTCGGGGGACGACCATTCGGCTTCGATGGCTGCCAACGCTTCCGTGTAGCTCTCCAGCGTCAGGCCCGTCCGGTGGAACGAGGAGAACTCCGGCACCTGCGCATTGAACTGCGCCTGGAACTGGGCCCGCAGCTGATTGAAGCTCTCCACCCGGCTCAGCGTGTGATACAGGCGCAGCAACTCCAGGTAGGCGAAGGGCGAGGTCTCTCCATGCTCGGCAATGTGGCGCTTGAGCACGCCGATGGCCTGGTCATGCTCGCCCACCGACACGAAGAAGTCGGCCTGCTGCTGGATGTCGAACAGGTCCTCCGGGTGCACGATGGGCGCGGCCCGGACAGCGGATGGCGGCGGCACCAAGGAAACGGGCGGCACGGGGGCCGGCGGCGCCAGGGGCGCGGGCGCGCTGCGCAACGAGGGTTCGGTGCGGCGCATCACCGGCGGCGGAGCGCGCTCGGGCAAGGTGGCGGCGCGCGGCGCGGGCTTGGCGGGGGCCGGGGCCGGCATCGGCGCAGGCACGGGCACGGGCACGGGCACCGCCACAGGGGCCGGGGGCACGACCGGCTCGGGCATGCCCGCCCAATCGTCTGCCGCCTGCGGCGCGGTCTGGAGGGACTCGCGCCCTGCCGGCCCATCCACCACCGCGCCGGCTACGGGGCCGTTGCCGCCACTGGCAGCGACGGCATGGCTCCAGGCCAGCGCCGACTGGCGGCGTGCGCGCGCCCAGATCCAGGCAGCCAATCCCAGGGCCAGAACCAGCAAGGCCAGCAACCCGTAAACCACCGTGGCGGAAAACCGCTCGGCCTCGGCGGCTTCCAGCTGCTGCTTGAGCTGGGCGGCGGCCGCTCGCTCGGAGGTGGCCTGGGCACGCTGCGCTGCCACCTCGGCTTCGAGCTTGCCGGTGCGCGCAGCGGACTGCTGCAGTTCTTCCACCGGCGTATTCAGGGCCTTCCACAGGGCGGCGGCCTCGGTGCGCTGGGGGCTGGCATCGGTGGCGGTGGGCGCGGCCATCTCCGGAGCCGCACGCAGCGGCAGCGGAGCGTCGAGCCACACATCCAAAGGCTCCATCACGAGGCGGGGGCGCTCAACGGGCGCCGGCTGCTGCGGACTGGTGAACACCGCGCGGCCCGAGGCGGGCGTGGCGGGGGCCGCCGCAGCACGGGGTGCGGGGGCATTCGCGGCAGGGGCCCGTGGGGGACGGGGCGCCGCCGCGGGCCTGCGTGGGGCTGCATCGGTGGTGGCTGCGGCGGAAGTCCGCCCCTCACCCGTTGCAGCCGCGCCGTCGCCTGCCAGCCCGGTACCTGTGGCCGGTGCCGTGCGAGGCCGCGCGAGTTGACCCAGATCCACGGGGCGGGATGTGCCGGCCGCCGATTCCGGCAGCTGCGCGAAAAAAGTGTAGTTTCGTGTAACACCGCCGCGGCAACCCGCGGTGAGCTTGGCGGTGAGAATGGGCTCGTCGGCCGACACATTGGCCTGCACGCGCACGGCAGCGGATCGGCCGGCCGAGGCGGGTATCGGCGTCACCCGCACCTTGGAGTCCGGTACCGGCGTCTCACCGGAAACCAGCCGGGCCGCCACGCAGGAGGATTCGATGTCCGTGCCCGGGTCGGGCTGCACCTCGAACACCAGATCCACCGGAGCGCCCAGCACCACGGCGCCGCGGCTCGCGCCCAGCGAAAGTGCCGTGGCGCTGCAGGCAACCATCGACAAACTTGCACCAAGAATCGCGTTACTTATTTTCACAACAGTTTCTTTTTTGTTCGGCCCATTCTGGCACATAAGTACTCCCCAATACGCCGCCGCCATAATGCGCCCCATGACCAGCAACCCATTTTCCTTCGTGGGCATCATAGGCACCGGTGCCATGGGCCAGGGCATTGCCCAGATGGCGGCACAGGCCGGCAGCAATGTTCTTCTATTTGATGCCAAGCCTAACTCAGCAGGCGAAGCGATTGACCATATCAAGCAGCAATGGCTGCGCCTCGTAGGCAAGGGCCGCGTTACCGAAGCCCAAGCCGGCGACTGGCAGGCGCGGTTGACGGCGGTGTCCTCGCTGGAAGGTCTGGCGCAATGCGACCTGATCGTCGAAGCCATTGTGGAACGGCTCGACGCCAAGCAGTCGCTTTTTGCACAGATGGAGCGCATTGTCGCCACAGATACCGTGCTGGCAAGCAACACGTCGTCGCTTTCGGTGACGGCCATTGGTGCGGCGCTGCAACACCCCCAGCGTCTGGCGGGTTTCCATTTCTTCAATCCCGTGCCGCTGATGAAGGTGGTGGAGGTCATCGCCGGCCTGCGCACGGACCCCGCCGTGTGCGAGCGGCTCGCCGCGCACGCCCGCTGCATGGGCCACACCCCGGTGCAGGCGCAAGACACGCCGGGCTTCATCGTCAACCATGCGGGACGGGGCTACGGCACCGAAGCGCTGCGGATCGTGAGCGAGGGCATTGCCGATTTCGCCACGGTGGACCGCATCCTGCGCGACCAGGTCGGCTTCAAGCTGGGCCCCTTCGAGCTCATGGACCTGACCGCGCTCGACGTGTCGCACCCGGTCATGGAGTCGGTGTACCACCAGTATTTCGAGGAGCCCCGCTACCGCCCCAGCGTGATCACCGCCCAGCGCCTGGCCGGCGGCATGCTCGGCAGGAAGACCGGAGAGGGCTTCTTCCGCTATGCCGACGGCGTGGCGCAGGTGCCCGCGGAGCCGGCCGCGCCGGTCGTTGACCACATACCGCCGGTCTGGGTGTCCCCCCGTGCCGCGCGGCGGGCCGAGCTTTACCAGTTGCTCAAGGACCTGGGCGCGCAGATCGAAACCGGCACTTCGCCTTCTCCCAACGCGATCACGCTGGTGGCGCCCCTGGGGTTCGACATCACCACGGTGGCCGTGGTGGAGCGGCTCGACCCCGCCCGCACCCTGGGCATCGACATGCTGGTGGAAGACGCCGCCACCAGGCGCCGCGTACTGGCCACCAACCCCGCCACGCGCGTGGACATCCGCAACGCGGCCCACGCGCTGTTCGCCCGCGACGGCAAGCCGGTGAGCGTGATCCGAGACAGCGGCGGCTTCGTCACGCAGCGCGTGGTGGCCACCATCGTGAACATCGCCAGCGACATCTGCCAGCAGGGCATCTGCAGCCCGGCCGACCTGGAAACGGCGGTCACGCTGGGCCTGGGGTATCCGATGGGCCCCCTCGCCATGGGCAATCGCTGGGGACCGACCAACATCCTCGAAGTGCTGTTCAACATGCAGACCGTGTATGGCGACACGCGCTACCGGCCCAGCCCCTGGCTGCGCCGGCGCGGCGCGATCGGGCTCAGCCTGCTGCACGAAGAAGAGTGAACCCACCGATCTTCCCTGCGGGCCGGCGCACCGCCGGCCCTGCCCGCCTCTTCTTTACTTAAAGCGCCCATGCCCGCACAACTCCAGAGCACCAGCCACGGACAGACCCTCGTGCTGACCATCCGCCATCCGGAAATGCGCAACGCGCTCGATCCGGCCATCTGCGCGGCGGGCATCGAAGCCCTGAACGGCACCGAGCGCAGCGCGGAGGTGCGCAGCGTGGTCATCACCGGCGCCGACGGCACGTTCTGCGCGGGCGGCAACCTGCAGCGGCTGCTGGCGCGGCGCCAGGAAGATGCCGAATCGCAGGCGCAGGGCGTGGAAGCGCTGCACCACTGGATCGAAACCATCCGCGCCTACCCCAAGCCGGTGATCGCCGCGGTCGAGGGCGCAGCGGCCGGCGCGGGCTTCTCGCTGGCACTGGCCTGCGACCTCGTCGTGGCGGCGCGCAACGCGACCTTCACCATGGCCTACAGCAGCATCGCGCTGTCGCCCGACGGCGGCGCAAGCTGGAGCCTCGCCAACGCCGTGCCGCGCCAACTGGCCAGCGAAATGCTCATGGGCGGCGGCAAGGTGGAGGCCGAACGCCTGCACGCCCTGGGCGTGGTCAACCGGCTGTCGCAGGCCGGCTCGGCCCTGGCCTGCGCGCTGGAACTGGCGGACACCCTGAACGCACGCGCCCCCAATGCGCTGGCCAGCATCAAGGAGCTGATCAGCGAGGCGCCGCAGAACACGCTGACCGCGCAGCTGGCCCAGGAGCGCCAGCACTTCGTGCGCAACCTGCAGCACCCCAACGCGGGTGAAGGCATCTCCGCCTTTCTGGAGAAGCGCCCAGCGCGCTATTAATAAGATAGCGATCAGGGCATATGAATCGCCGGCATCGGGGCATTTCGCCTCGAATCGCCGCCCCTGAGTTCCGCCATCGTCTTCGTGCCGCGCCTCCCGGCGCGTCGCGGCGTGGCCGTGCGCGCGTGCCAGACACGCAGGCGACAGCCCCGGGACAACGAGCAGCAGGCGCACCGGTCCCGGGCGCGACAATGAAAGCGATACCAGTCACCCAAAAGACAGACCAATGGACGACCCCATTCTTACCATCGAAGAACGTGAAGCGATCAATACCGGTCGCTGGTTCTCTTCCCTCTCCCCTTCTCTGCGGCACGACATTCTCCGATGCGCGTACGTCAAACGCTTCAAGGACGGCGGCCTGATCGCCGCCCGCGGCGATCCGCCCGAGGAATGGATCGCGTGCGCCCGCGGCGCGGTGCGGGTGAGTTCCACCTCCATCTCGGGCAAGCAGATCACGCTGACCTACGTGGAGCCCGGCATCTGGTTCGGCGACGTGGCGATCTTCGACGGGGACCGCCGCACGCACGATGCCTATGCGCATGGCGACACCACCATCCTGTGCGTGGCCAAGGCCGACTTCCGCAAGATCCTCAGCGCGCATGTGGAGTTCTACGAAGCCATGCTGCGCCTGCATGCCCGGCGCATCCGCCAGCTCTACGGGCTGGTGGAAGACCTCAACACCCTGCCCCTGCGCGCGCGGCTGGCCAAGCAGCTGCTGCACCTGGTGCGCAGCTACGGCATTCCCAGCCTCTCGGACGGGCGCGAGATGCGCATCGGCCTGCAACTGGCGCAAGAAGAGCTGGCGCAATTGCTGGGCGCTTCGCGCCAGCGCGTGAACCAGGAACTCAAATCGATGGAGCGCGAGGACGCCATCCGCATCGAGCCGGGCGGCCTCGTGGTGCGTGACCGCGAAGCCCTGATGCGCATCGCAGAAACCGACAACTGACCGACCCGCCGGCCTCCCACCTCCACCGCACTCCATGAGCAACTACGACCACTTCATCGGCACCCGGCCCGTCTCCGATCAGCATGCGTTCGACACCCGGGCCCTGAGCGACTGGCTGGGCCGGAACCTGGATGGATTCGCCGGACCGCTGACGGTAGAGATGTTCAAGGGCGGCCAGTCCAACCCCACCTACAAGCTCGTCACGCCGGGCCGCAGCTACGTCATGCGCGCCAAGCCCGGGCCGGTCGCCAAGCTGCTGCCATCGGCCCATGCGATCGAGCGCGAGTTCGCGGTGATGAGCGGGCTGGCCGGTACCGACGTGCCCGTGCCCCACATGCATGTGCTGTGCGAGGACGAGTCGGTGATCGGCCGGGCGTTCTACGTGATGGAGTTCATGGAAGGCCGTGTGCTGTGGGACCAGTCGCTGCCCGGCCTGCAACCGGCCGAGCGCGGCGCCATCTACGACGAGATGAACCGCGTGATCTCGGCACTGCACACGGTGCGTTTCGCCGACCGGGGCCTGGCCGGCTATGGCAAGCCCGGCAATTACTTCGACCGGCAGATCGGCCGCTGGAGCAAGCAGTACGCGGCCTCCATCACCCAGCCCATCGAGGAGATGGACCGGCTCATGGAGTGGCTGCCTGCGCACATTCCGGAGAGCGCGCGCGACGAGAACCGCGTGTCCATCGTGCATGGCGACTTCCGGCTCGACAACCTGATGTTCCACCCCACCGAGAACCGCGTGATCGCGGTGCTGGACTGGGAGCTGTCCACCCTGGGCCATCCACTGGCCGATTTCAGCTACCACTGCATGGCCTGGCACATCCCGCCGGGCATGTTCCGCGGCATCGCGGGGCTGGACATCGCGGCACTGGGCATTCCGGACGAGGCCGACTACATCCGCCGCTATTGCGAGCGCACCGGCTTCACCACGCCCGAGGCGCTGCGCGCCGACTGGAATTTCTACCTGGCCTACAACCTGTTCCGCCTGGCCTCGATCCTGCAAGGCATCGCCAAGCGGGTGGAAGCCGGCACCGCCTCCAGCGCCCAGGCACGCACCTCGGGCGAAGGCGCCCGGCCCCTGGCCCAGATGGCCTGGGGGTTCGCCCAGCGCATGTGAAACCACGGCCGGCGATGCAGCACCGCCGGCCTGCTCCCAAGCCTTTCAACCGGAGGACCGCGATGGATTTTGATTACTCACCGAAGACCCAGGACCTGCAGGCACGCCTGCGGCAGTTCATGGACGACCACATCTACCCTTCGGAGCCCGCCTATGCCGCCGAGTTGGCGGCCAACACCGCCGCCGGCAAGCGCTGGACGGCCCTGAACACCATCGAGCAGCTCAAGCCCAAGGCCCGCGCCGCCGGGCTGTGGAATCTGTTCCTGCCGGTGGACAGCGCCGCCGCCTCGGGCTATGACGGCGCCGGGCTGACCAACCAGGAATACGCGCCGCTGGCCGAGATCATGGGCCGCGTGCCGTGGGCCAGCGAGGTGTTCAACTGCTCCGCGCCGGACACCGGAAACATGGAGACCATCGCCCGCTATGGCAGCGAGGAGAACAAGGCGCGCTGGCTCAAGCCGCTGCTGGAGGGGCAGATCCGTTCGGCCTTCGCCATGACCGAGCCCGACGTGGCCTCCAGTGACGCGACCAACATCGAGACGCGCATCGAACGCCAGGGCGACGAGTACGTCATCAACGGCCGCAAGTGGTGGATCTCGGGCGCGGCGGACCCGCGCTGCGCGGTGTTCATCACCATGGGCAAGAGCGATCCGGAAGCGGCCCGCCACTCCCAGCAGAGCATGGTGCTGGTGCCCGCCGACACGCCCGGCATCCGCGTCCTGCGACCGCTGAACGTGTTCGGCTACGACGACGCGCCTCACGGCCACGTGGAGATGGTGTTCGAGAACGTGCGCGTGCCCGCCTCCAACATCCTTCTGGGCGAGGGCCGCGGCTTCGAGATCGCCCAGGGCCGACTGGGCCCGGGCCGCATCCACCACTGCATGCGGCTCATCGGCCTGGCCGAACGCGCGCTCGAGCTGATGTGCCGCCGCGCCAGCAGCCGCGTCGCCTTCGGCAAGCCGGTCTCGCAGCAGACGGTGACGCAGGAGCGCATCGCCGAGGCCCGCTGCAAGATCGACATGGCCCGCCTGCTCACTTTGAAAGCGGCGTGGCTGATGGACGTGGCCGGCAACAAGGTCGCACGCACCGAGATCGCCATGATCAAGGTGGTCGCTCCCAGCATGGCCTGCCAGGTGATCGACTGGGCCATGCAGGTGCATGGCGGCGGCGGCATGTGCGACGACTTTCCGCTGGCCTATGCCTATGCCAACGCGCGCACCCTGCGTTTCGCCGATGGCCCGGACGAGGTGCACCGCAACGCCATCGCCAAGTGGGAACTGGGCAAGTACGGAACCTACGGCAGCAGCGTGGAGCCGCCCATCACGCGCGGCTGCTGACTGCCTGCAGCCCCAAGGTGCAGGGGCCCACGCATCCCGGGCCCCTGCCCTTCAGATTCCACTCCAAGAGGTTGCGATCGCCCCGGATCACGGGGCGTTTTTCCATGGCATCGAAAAGTGGCACGGGGCGCCCCCGACCCGGAGCCCACCGTCACTCCCAACGCTGCCGAGCCGCAATGGCCCCCAAGGGGTACTCGCGCCGTCCATGCGGTTGGCGCAGCACAATCCGGCAAGCGAAACGCTCGATGCCGATATCGTCTTCCAGCATCTTTTCCATCAGCGCCTGAAAAGCGCCGATGCCCGACACCACGATCTTGAGCAGGTAGTCGTATCCGCCGCTGACGTTGTAGCACTCGACGATCTCTTGGTACTTCCCGGCGCCTTCCTCGAACTTTCGAAAATCATGCGGCCGGTGGCTGCCGATGGTGACCTCGGAGAACACGATGACGTGATCCCCCAGCTTTTCGAGCGCGATGTCGGCGCTGTAGCCACGGATCAGTCCGATCTCCTGCAGCCGCTTCGTGCGCAGGAGACATGGGCTGGGGCTCAGCCCCACCGACTTGGCCAGATCGACGTTTGAGCAGCGCCCCTCGCGCTGAAGATGCGCGAGGATCTTGAGGTCAAACCGATCGAACAGGATGGCGGATTTCATGGCGCTATCGTATGGCCAAGCCGCCTTACCTTGTGGTGCATGTCTCGGCCAGCGATTCGTCGAGCGCTTGGACGACCATGCCGGCCTGCTCCGCCGACAACACCAGCGGCGGGCGGATCTTGAGCACGTTGTGTCCCTGGGCACACGCGCTGAGCAACACGCCTTTGTCGCGCATCCGGTTGACGACCCGGCTGGTGAGTTCGCGCGCCGGCGCCCGCGTCGCCCGGTTCGATACCAGTTCGACGCCCACGAAGAGCCCCGCCCCCCGCACGTCGCCGATGGCCTCGTGCTTCGCGGCGAGCCCCGCGATGCCGTCGAGCAGCAATCGGCCGATCCTGGCCGCGTGCGGCACCAGTCGGTCCCGCTCGATGGTCTCCAACACCGCCAGGGCCGCTGCGCATGAGACCGTGTTGCCGGCGAAGGTGTTGAAGTAGCGGGAGTTCTTGCCGAATTCCGCCAGGGCGTCGGCTGTCGCAAGGATGCCGGCGATCGGCTGGCCGTTGCCCATGGGCTTGCCCATGGTGACGATATCGGGAACGAGGCCGTGGCGCTGGAAGCCCCACAGATGCTCGCCCGTGCGGCCGAAGCCAGGCTGCACCTCGTCGGCGATGAACAGCCCGCCAGCGCGCTGGATCGCCTCGACCGCCCCCTTCAGGAAGCCCGCGGGCTCGGGCAGTATGCCGTCGCTGGTGAAAAGCGAATCGACGATCAAGGCGGCCGGCCGGATGCCGTGGCGCTGCAGGTCGGCGATGGCCGCCTCGACGTCACGCGTGAAGCGCTCGCCGAGGTCGGCACCCTCGGCGTGATAACGGCGCGGCGCCGGCACCAGGCGAACGTGCGCCCCCAGGTCGACGGTCGGGCCCAGCGAGGGCGAGAACTGCGACACGGCGTCCGTGATGCCGTGGTATGCCGTGTCGGTGACGATCACCCCCGTGCCGCCGGTGCGCACCTTGGCGATGCGATAAGCCAGGTCGTTGGCCTCGCTGCCGGTGCAAGTCAGCATCAGGTGGGCCAGATCCGTGCCCGGCACGCTGGCCAGGAGGCGCTCGGCCAGCTCGAGGATGGTGTCGTGGAGGTAGCGCGTGTTGGTCGCGAGCGTCGTCACCTGGCGGCAGATCGCCTCGGTCACTGCGGGGTGGCAATGGCCGAGCGAAGTGACGTTGTTGTAGGCGTCGAGGTAGCGGCGGCCCTGCGGGTCCATCAGCCAAACGCCGTCACCACGCACGATGTGCAGCGGATGCTCGTACATCAGCCGGTAGGCCGGGCCGAGCAGCGCATTGCGCCGATCGATCATGGCTTCGGTGGCGGGGCCGACCTGGGCCCGGCCGGGGATGTAGGCATTGACCATATTGAAATCAGCAGTGGTTTTCATGGCGGTGTTTCAGTGGGTGTGGGGGTCAACAGGCGGTCGCGCGCCTCGTGGCGGGAAAGGTCTGCCATCTGCGACAGCGCCTGCCAGGCCGCCGGGTTGTGCCGCATGATGTAGTCGCGGTTTTCGGGATAGCGCAAGGCACGCCACTCCGAGATCAAGGCCGTGATCAGGTGGCGCGTCGCCATGAGATCGGCGACGATCTCCTGCTCCGGCTCGGTCAGCGGCACAACGGATTGGTAGGCCCTGACGAACTGCGCTGGCCCTTCGAACGGATCGGCGCAGCCGGCCATGTGGAAGGCCGCTGCCGTGGCCACCTCGCCGACCAATGGCGCGTGCAGCATGTCGCCGAAGTCGATGATGCCGGTGATGCGCGACGGGTCGTGCGGCGCGACCAGCACGTTGTAGAGGTGATAGTCGTTATGGATCACCTGCGCCCTCAACGAAGCAAGGCGAGGCAGCACGTGGTCGACGAAGCGGGCCATGAACGACTGGGCCAGCACGCGCCTCGGGCCTTCCACCAGGCTATCGAGCTGGACGGTCAGACGATGCGCTGCCGACACGTTCCACAGCAGATCATGGGCCGCCGCCGGGTGCGTGAAGCCTTGCAGGGCAAGGTTCAACGCGGCCAGGCCTTGGCCCATCGCCACCCGCTGGGCAACGGTGCGCGGTGTCTCCCGAATCTGGATGCCATCCAGGTAGGTGAGCATGCGCACGGTGGTCTGGATGCCCCCGGCGAGTTCCACGGTATCGCGCGCGCGTCCGTCCAGCATCCGCACCACGCGCGGAACCGGCTGGCCGGGCGATGTGCGGGCGATGTGCTCGATGGCGGCGATCTGGAAATCGACCAGTTCCACCCGCTCGGAAGGGTTGCTGATCTTGAACACGTAGCGCGCGCCGTCGGCCGATTCCAACGCGCAGTTTTGGTCGCGCTCGCCAGCGAGTGCCCTCACGCCGACGTCGAGGCCGTAGAGGCGCTTCACCAGCCCCTGCACCTCGTCTGGCGCCAGTTGGGGCGCTGCCGTGCTCAGTGCCGCGGCTTGGTCACGCATCGCGCCCTGGGTTCCCAGGTGGGGGTCGAGGCGTAGCATCAGAGTCCGAGCAATGCAGGAAGCTGGCGAACGTCTGTCAGGCGGCACACGCCGTAGTCGCTCGACGCAGGCTCATGGCCCCGGTCGATGAAGGCCTTGGCCATGAACCCCAGATCGGACGCCGTCATCAGGTCATAACGAAAACTCGACGAGACATGCATCATCTGATCGGGCCCGCACCCCAGCCGGTCGAACATGTATTCGAAGGCTTGCATGCGAGGCTTGTACGCGCGCGCCTCCTCGGCGGTGTAGACCGCGTGGAACGGGGCCTTGAGGTGCGCGACGCTGTGGGGAATGAGGTCGACCATCGAGTTCGACAGGATGACCAGCGGTACTTTCGGCGCGATCGCCTCCAGCACTTCCACCACGTTCGGGTGTGGCTGCCAGGTCGGCACGGCGGCGTACAAAGCGGCGGCATCCGATGCCAGGCATTCGATGCCGTGCGCCTTGCAGGCACGTTGGACGGCGTTCGCCACCACGTCGTAGAAAGGCTTCCAGTCGCCCAGCACCTCGTCGAGGCGATAGGCCCGAAAACTGTCCAGGAACGCCGGCATCCGATCGGCCGCCACCCGGTCTTTGAACAGGACCTTCGCCGTCGGCCCCATCTCGAAGTTGATGAGCGTGCCGTAGCAGTCGAAGCTGATGAATCGAGGTTTGAAGATCATGGGCAGATCTGCTGTGTTGAGGTGAAACGAGTCTAGGACTGCACCCTTTACAGGAGATGCCATATCGATGCGAGTCCCGAGCAGTTTCTTTGTCAATCTGCACGGGGCCTGGCATTTTTGGATAGCGTTGTTTTGCCCTCGTCCGGCGCGATGGCGGCCACTACCGCATCGCGAGGCGCACCCTGCGCATGCGATCACGCAGGGGTGGCCCGATGGGGAAATGGGGCTGAAATCCCAGCGCCGACGGGCAGGTCCCGTTGCGCTGAGCACTTGCCGATTCGTCAGGCCAGCCTTGGCTCGCCGCGTTGGAAGACCGCGCTCGATCGGCCCGCAGCGAGCCGCTGCGATCTCCCTGCATTCACGGTCGCAGCGAGTCCGCCTCGGCGCAATTCGTGCCAGCCGGTCCTAGTTCTTCGCTGTGCCCTGCGGCAGGTGCTGCAGGGCGCTGCGGGCCGCCTCGTGCAGCAGCATCACCGCATCGGCCAGTGTCTGCAGGTGGTCGCCGGGATATTCGATGCGCAGCGACACCTTGCCGCGCGCCACCATCAGCATCAGCGGCGGCGCTTTCGGCGCGCGCGTGCCCGCTTCATCGGGCTCGCCCTGGGCCGGCAGCAGCATCTCCAGGAGATGGGACACCATGGACGGCTGCACCCAGCGCTTGGCGTGCAGGCCGCCCTCGCCCACCACCGCGAAATGCTGCCAGAAAGGCAGCGGCACGCCGGGCCACGCCATCTCCTCGAACATGGCGAGCCAGCGCACTTCCTCGGGCAGGTCCCCTGGCAACGAGGTCTGCAGCGTGTCGGTGAAGGCACCGTAGGCTTCGCGTTCCAGTGCCTCCTTGAGGGGGCGGGATACCAGCATCAGCGCCACGTCGGGCTCCACGCCCACATCGATGCGTGCGCGCAGTTCCGTGCCCCGCAGGTAGTGGCGCTGCGGCGCCCCGCACTCCAGGCGCCAGGTGCGCCCTTCGTACTGGCCCAGCATCAGGAACCCGCCCGGCTCCGCGGTGCGCGAGAAAGCCAGGCCCTGCGCGGCCGCCCACTGCTCGGTGTCCTCCAGCGACACGGGGCGCGGAGGATCGTCGGGGCGTGGGCCCAAGGCGAAGGCTTTGCGAAAGCGCTCGAACATGGTGTGAAAAAATCAGGGCAAAGGCTCGGCAGAAGCAGCCATTATTCGCCCAAACCCGCCACCTCTGCACACACACGCTAGCATGCACGGCACTTTCCACCCCTTGGGACTTTTTTTGGGACTTCTTCGGTACTTGCCGGGCCGTTTCTGCCGGGTCGCCCCACATCGCCGCATGACCGCACCCTCCGCCACCCCGGCCCACACCGCCGCCCTCTCGCGCCGGACCGCCATCGCCGCAGCGGCCCTGGGGCTGCTGCCCGCTGTCGGAGCACGGGCAGGCACCGGGGCGACCTGGCCGCCCGAGGGCACCTCCGACACCGCGGTGCAACTGGTGCGATGGGTGCAGGGAACGGCCGACCATGGCGGCCTGCCGTTCGCAGTGATCGACAAGCTGGGCGCGCGCCTGCATGTCTTTGCCACCGACGGGCGCTGGCGCGGCAGCGCAGCCGTGTTGCTGGGCTCCGCCCGCGGGGACGCCTCGGTGCCCGGCATCGGTGACAAGCCCCTGTCGAAGATCCGGCCAGAAGAGCGCACCACCCCGGCCGGCCGTTTCATCACCGAGCCGGGGCTGAACCTGCGCGGCGACGACATCGTCTGGATCGACTACGACGCCGCCGTGTCCCTGCACCGGCTGCGCAGCGTGAGCCCCGCAGAGCGCCGGCGCGAGCGGCTGGTGCATGGCAGCGCCCAGGACAAGCGGATTTCCTACGGCTGCGTGAATGTGGACGCGGCGTTCTACGACCGGCTCATCGCCCCCGTGTTCGGCCAGTCGGCGGGCGTGGCGTACATCCTGCCGGACACCTGGTCTTTTGCGACTGTTTTTGCAGCGGCCAGCGCTTACCCATAAAGCGGCGGCGGCCTGTCGGCCTCAAACGGCGGCGCGCTCCAGCCGGAACACCGGGCGGCGCTCGCCCACGGGCACGCCGCGCGCGCTCAGCAGCGGTGCGGCGCGCCAGGGCGCCAACGCGGCGCGCTGGGCGGCATTCATCCAGCCCAGCTGGTCCAGCACCTCGACGGCGGCGGCGATCTGCGCGGTCATGTTGCCGTCCATGACCTTGAGCGCGAAGGCCTCGCCCCGGCTGCGGCTGCCCAGCACCTGCACGCCATCGGCGCCCGTCTTGGACACCCAGTCGCCCCCGCCGGCCCGCATGAAGTCGGCATCGTGCCGCCCCGTGCCCGAGCCCAGTGCAGGAAACGCCACCATGGCATCGGCCAGCGCCGCCAGGTGCGGGCCCAGGTCGCTGTCCTGCGGTGCTTCGCCGGCCAGCCGGGCGTAGCCCCGCGCCAGGTGCGCCAGCGGCATGGCGTAGTTGGGCACCGAACAACCATCGATGCCCATCGCCAGGTCGCCGGGCGTGAGCCCCACGGCGCTGGCGACCTGCTCGCGCACCTGGATCTGCAGCGGGTGCGTGGGGTCGGTGTAGTCGGGCAAGGAAAGGCCTTGCTGCACGCAGTACGCCACGAACCCCGCATGCTTGCCGCTGCAGTTGTGGTGGCGCTCGTCGTGCACGGCACCGGGCGCGACCGTACCCAGCCCGAGGGCTGCGAACAGGGGCACGTGGCAGCCGCAGCGCAGCACGGTGTGGTCCTGGCCCACGCTGTCGAGCATGCCCTGCACCACCTGCACGTGCTGCGCCTCGCCGTTGTGGCTGGCGCACAGCAGTGCCAGTTCGCGCTCGCCCCAGGCGAGGGCGTTCACGCCGCCGGACTGCAGCAGCGGCAGGGCCTGGAAGGCCTTGATGGTGGAGCGGGTGAACACCCGCGCGCACGGGTCGCCCACCTGCGCGAGCAGCCGGCCCTGCCGGTCCACCACGGCCACCGAGCCGGCATGCAGGCTTTCGGGAATGCCGCCACGGGTGAGTTCGATCAACGGTGCATGGTGCATTGGGGCCGCTCGCTTTCGTTCTGGGAGTGGGTCTGCCCTCGGGCAGGCGGATGAAAAGATCCCGGCGCTGCCGCGTCAGTGCGGAAGCACGGTGCCGCCCGACACGCGAAAGCCCACCGTCGGCCCGCCGGCCGCCTTGCCCAGCGGCACCCCGAGGGCGATCACCCCCGTGCCATGCAGCAGGCAGGCGTCGCGGCGCAGGTTGACGACGGTGCTGCCGCCCCCGAAGTGCACCCAGGTGCCGAAGCTGCTGAGGTCGGTGAGCACGAAGGTGCCGTTGCGCCAGTCGATGCGGGCATGCAGGCGCGAGACGCGGGGGTCGCCCACATGCACCTGGGCCTGCGTGGCGCGGCCCAGGTGCACGGGCGTCTGGGTGGACAGGAAGGCGCGGTGCGCGCCGCCCCAGGACAGTTCCAGGCAGGCGCTGCCGGAATCGAGCGGCATCACCGTGCTGGGCAGCGCCGCCTGCATGGTGACCGAATCGCCCTCCTCGCCATCGCGCCATTCGACCTGGTACATGACGATGGGCTCGGACCGACCGCGCAGGTCCATGGCGCCCAGGCGTACGAACCAGGTGCCGTCCACCGAACCCGCCTGCTCCACGGTGCTTTCGGTGGCCCAGATCTCGCGCGGGCCGGCACGCTCGGACAACCGGGCGGCCACATTGACCGCGTCGCCGTAGCAGTCGCCATCCACCTGCACGATCTCGCCGCTGGCCAGGCCCGCGCGCAGGTCGAGGCGCAGTTCGCGCGGCCAGGCGTGCATGCGGTGGTGGTGGCTGCGCATCATCGCGGCCATGGCGGCCATGGCGGCCATGGCGGCCACGCCGGCCGCGCCGTCCTCGAACACGCCGAGCACGCCATCGCCCAGCGTCTTGACCACGCGGCCGCCATGGGTGGTGACGGTCTCGCCGATCCAGTCGGTCAGCTGGGTGACGGCGGCGGTCGCGCGTGCATTGCCTACGGCCTCGAACAGCGCGGTGCTGCCCGCGATGTCGGCGAACACGACGGTGTGCACCGTGCCGCCCGTCATGGCGCGGCCCTCCGGCCAGCGCCTGACCGCGAGGTGGCGCCAGGGTTTTCAGCGATCAGGGATGCGTGCACACACGCGAACAGACGAGGCACGTAGAGGAAGGAATGGAAACGGAATGCAAATTATGGGGCCGGCTCGGGCCGCCTGCAGCGGGCCATGGAAGGGGCCCCAGCGTTCCTCAGTGGGTGTGGCCCCAGTACAGCAGCGCGTCGCGCCCTTCGACCGACAGCGACACCGAGGCGCCCACCGGCAGCAGCACCTTGGTGGCGACATGGCCGTAAGGCAGGTTGGTCAGCACCGGCGCCTTGATCTGCGTGCGCAGCCAGTCCACCACGCTCTGCAGCTTGAAGCCCTTGTCGTGCGGTGCGAGCTTGTAGCCGGTGAACTGGCCCAGGATCACGGCCTTCTGCTGCGCCAGCACGCCCGCGTGCAGCAACTGCGTGAGCAGGCGCTCCACGCGGTAGGGGTGCTCGTTCACGTCCTCGATGAAGAGGATGCCGCCGCGCACCGCCGGCAGGTAGGGCGTGCCCACCAGCCCGGCCAGCACGGCGAGGTTGCCGCCCCAGAGCTGCGCGCTTTTCACGTAGATGTCGCGCACTGCGGGCTGGCCGGCGGCGTTGGGCTTTTCGGCGTTCATGCGCCAGCCGCTGCCCTCGCCGTGGCCGGTGAGCAGGTCGTCCAGGCAGGCCAGCATGATGTCGTCGGGCTCGCCTTCCGGGCCCAGGTCTCCGCACAGCGAGGGGCCGGCCCAGGTGATGGCGCCGGTCTTGGCCAGCAGTGCGTTCTGGAACGCCGTGAAGTCGCTCACGCCGACGAAGCGCGTGCCCCCCGCGACCGCCTTGGCCACCGCCTTGTAGCGGATGCCCGGCAGGATGCGGGTGATGCCGTAGCCGCCGCGCGAGATCAGGGCCAGGTCGGCGCCGCTGGCCGCCGCGCGGTGGATGGCCGCCAGCCGGGTGGCGTCGTCGCCCGCGAAGCGCGTGTGCGTGGCCAGGGCATCGGCATCCACCTCGACCTCGTGCCCCAGGGCCTTCAGGCGGGCGATGCCGCGCTTGAACGCCGCCTTGTCGCGCACCGCGCCGGAGGGCGAGTAGATGTAGATGTGCCGGGGGCCGTGGTCGTGGCCGCAATGGGCGTGGTCGTCATGGGATGCAAGGGACAAGGCATTCAGGCCGCGCGGCCTGCTCCGGTGGATGCGGTGTGTGCGCCGGTGCGGCCGGCGCGCTAGGGTCGGAAGTATTCCACAGCCCGCGCGGCGATTTCGGCGCCCTGCTCCGGCACGAAATGCCCCGCACCGGGCACCGCCAGCGGCGGCGGGCTGCCGCGCACCAGGGCCTGCAGGGATTGCATGGCCGCAGGGCCCAGCGCGGCGTCCGGTGCGCCGGCCACCAGCAGGCTGCGGCCTGTCCATTCGCTCTGCCAGAAGCGGCGGGCGGCCAGGGCCATGGCGGCGCCCTCGGGTTGCGCCGCCACGGCCTGCGGCAGCGCCCGCAGCGCAGCGCGAAAGCCCACATCGGGAAACGGCGCATCGTAGGCCGCCTGCGCCTCGGGAAGCAGCGGGCTGCCGGCCGCTTGCGCCACCAGGCGGCCTGCGCCCGCGCTGCGGCCGGCCCGGGCGCATTCCGCCTGCCACGCCTGCAGGCGATGGGGCACCGGCGCATCGGCGCCGGCGAGCCAGGTGTTCATGGCCAGCACGCCGTCGAACCGCCCGGGCAAGGCCATGGGTAGCGTCAGGCCCAGCGCCCCGCCCCAGCCCTGCACCACCAGCACGGCGTGGCGCAGGTCCAGCCGTTCGATCCATTCGATCAGCACCTGCCGGTGCCATTCGAAGCGGTGGGCGGCCTCTTTCTTGGGCTTGTCGCTGCGGCCGAAACCGATGAGATCGGGCACCACCACCCGGTCGCCCGCGGCGGTGAACACCGGCAGCATGTGGCGGTACAGGTAGCTCCAGGTGGGCAGGCCGTGCAGGCACAGCCAGGTGCGGGCTGCATCGCGCGGACCCTCGTCCAGGTAGTGCAGGCGCAAGCCGGCGAGCGCGGGCAGGTCGCTCAGGTAGTGCGGTGCCCAGGGGTAATCGGGCAGGCCCGCGAAGGCGGCGTCCGGCGTGCGCAGCGCATCGTCGCGCAGCGGGTGGGCCGACAGCGCCCGGGCACGCTGCTGGCTGCGCCGCTCGCGGAAAAAACCGCTGAGCAACTCGCCGCACTCCGGGGCCAGCACGCCGCGCCGCACCTGGGTGTGGTGGTTCAGCCGCGGCTCGGCGAACAGATCGACGACCGAGCCGGCCGCGCCGGTCTTGGCGTCCTGCGCACCGTAGACCACGCGCGGCAGGCGGGCGTGCAGCATGGCGCCGCTGCACATGGCGCAGGGCTCCAGCGTGACGTAGAGGGTGCAGCCATCCAGCCGGTAGTTGCCCAGATGCGCCGCCGCCGCCCGCAGCGCGGCGATCTCGGCGTGGGCGGTGGGATCGTGGCCGGCGATGGGGGCGTTGCGGCCCGTGGCGATGACTTCGCCGTTGCGCACCACCACCGCGCCCACCGGCACCTCGCCCGCCTCGGCCGCAGCACGCGCCTCGGCCAGGGCGTGGCGCATCCAGCGCGCATCTTCATCGTCGGCCGAATCCATCATTTGCTATTATTTTTATAGCTATCAGGGCATGAAAAACGCCGGCATGGGCCCGATTTCACTTGGATTCGTCTTCCGGCATGGGGCGGGCCTGCTGCATGAGCGCCTCCATCTGCTGCTTGACCTGTTGCTGCACCTGCTGGCTCTGCTGGCGCACGGTGACGGCCGAGGCCCCGCTGGCCGGCGGCTGGGCGCCCGGCACCGCGATGACGGGCACGGAGGCGCGCGTGGCGCCCATCTGCTTTTTCACGAGGACGGCGACGATCGCCAGGGCCACGAGCAGGCCCACGAGTCCGAATCCCATGCGCATGGTCAGTTCTCCGTGTGTTGCGCGACCGGCGGCGGCCCGATGCTCTGCCGCGCGCCGACTCCACCCTGCGCCCCATTCACGGGGTCACGGGATCGAAATCGCACGGGGAGTGGCATCGGCGGCGCCGCCGGACAGAGCCGCCACTGTAACGAAGAACAGCGCGCTGGCGGGCGCGCTCGGGGTGCAGGATCAGTTCAGGGCCACCCGCGCGTTCGCCGGGTAGTGGTACAGCGTCACGGCCGGCGCCGTCAACTCGCCCTTGGGCGTGAACGCGATGTTCGCCGTCACGCCCTTGTACTGCGTCTTGGCCAGGAATGGCGCGTAGACCTTGGGGTCCACCGAGTCGGCACGCTTCATCGCGTCCACCAGCACCATGGCCGCGTCGTAGGCGTACGGGCTGTAGATCTGGAACTGGCCGGGGAACTTGGCGTCGTAGCGCTTCTTCCATTCGGCGCCGCCCTGCATCTTGGTGACCGAGGCCCCGCCCGTGGCGCAGGTCACGTTCTTGAGCACGGCCGCCTTGGACGACAGGTCGGGCAGTTTCTCGGTGCACAGCGCGTCGCCGCCGAAATACTTCACCGAGCCCAGGCCCAGTTGCTCCATTTGGCGCAGCATGGGGCCGGCCTGGGCATCGAGGCCGCCGTAGAAGATGCCGTCGGGCTTCTTGGACTTGATGGCGGTGAGGATGGCCATGAAGTCCGTGGCCTTGTCGTTGGTGAACTCCTCGGACACCACCGTCAGGCCCTTTTGAAGCGCCGTGGCCTTGAACACCGCCGCCACACCCTGGCCGTAGGCCGTGCGGTCGTCGATGATCGCCACGGTCTTGAGCTTGAGATGGTCCGCCGCGTAGAGGGCCAGCGCCGCGCCCAGCGCGCTGTCGTTGGCGATCAGGCGGAAGGTCGTCTTGTAGCCGGGCTTGGTGAGGTCGGGGTTGGTGGCCGCGGCCGTGATGTGGGGCAGGCCGCACTTGTCGTAGATGGACGAGGCGGGAATCGACGTGCCCGACTGCAGGTGGCCGACCACGCCCGCCACCTTCAGGTCGCACAGCTTCTGCGCCACGCCCGTGGCCTGGCGCGGGTCGCCGGCATCGTCTTCGGCGGCCAGCTCGAAACGGATCTTCTTGCCGCCGATCACCAGGTTCTGCGTGTTCAGGTCGTCCAGCGCCAGACGCACACCGTTTTCGGTGTCCTTGCCGATGTGGGCGATGCCGCCCGACAGGGGGCCGGCGTGGCCGATCTTGACGGTCTGCACGTCCTGGGCCATGGCGGCGCCGCAGGCCACCAGGGCCGCGCAGGCCAGCGCGGTGGACCGCAGGGAAAAACTCAGTCGGGAAGCGTTCAGCACTCTCAAAGTCTCCATCCTTGTCGTTGGAAAGCCGCCGGGGCCGGCGGCAAGGCGTGCGTATGCTAGCCGCGCCACGCACCGGTTCCGGGATAAATCGCACCAATTCAGTGCAGATTGCGGGGCATTCGCGCCGCTAATGCCGGCCCGGGTAGGCACCGGCAGCGCCCGCTGGGATAATCGCGCCCCATGTCCCTGCTGCCCCACCAGATCGAACTGCTTTCCCCGGCGCGCGACGCCGACATCGGCATCGAGGCCGTCAACCATGGCGCCGACGCCGTGTACATCGGCGGCCCGGCCTTCGGCGCCCGGGCCGGCGCGGGCAACGATCTGCGCGACCTGGAGCGCCTGGTGCGCCATGCGCACCGCTTCCACAGCCGCATCTTCGTCACGCTGAACACCATCTTGCGGGACGACGAGCTGGAAGGCGCACGGCAGATGGCCTGGCAGGTATACAACGCCGGGGCCGACGCGCTCATCATCCAGGACATGGGCCTGCTCGAACTGGACCTGCCGCCCATCCAGCTGCACGCCAGCACCCAGACCGACATCCGCACGCCCGAGAAGGCGCGCTTCCTGCAGGACGCGGGCCTGTCGCAGATCGTGATCGCGCGCGAGCTGGACCTGCAGGAGATCGCCGCCGTGCGCGCCGCCACCGACCCGGCGCGCACCACCATCGAATTCTTCGTGCACGGCGCGCTGTGCGTGGCCTATTCCGGCCAGTGCTACATCACCCATGCGCACACCGGCCGCAGCGCCAACCGGGGCGACTGCAACCAGGCCTGCCGCCTGCCGTACGAGGTGCTGGACGGCAGCGGACGCATCATCGCCCACGAAAAGCACGTGCTGTCGATGAAGGACAACAACCAGAGCGACAACCTGCGGGCGCTCATCGATGCGGGCGTTCGCAGCTTCAAGATCGAGGGCCGCTACAAGGACATGGGCTACGTGAAGAACATCACGGCGCACTACCGCAAGCTGCTCGACGAGATCATCGAAGAGCGCGAGTTCTCGTCCGAGCCGCTGGCGCGCTCGTCGTCCGGGCGCACCACGTTCACCTTCACGCCCGACCCCGACCAGAACTTCAACCGCGAGTTCACCGACTACTTCGTCAACGGACGCCAGGACGACATCGGCGCGTTCGACACGCCCAAGACGCCGGGCCGCGCCATCGGGTGGGTCACCAAGGTGGGCGAGAACTTCGCCGAACTCGAACTGTCCAGCCCGGACACCGTGCTGCACAACGGCGACGGCCTGTGCTACTACGACCTGCAAAAGGAACTGGTGGGCCTGCAGATCAACCGCGCCGAGGCGGTCAACGCCCGGAAAGGCCTGTGGCGCGTGTTCCCCAAGGACCCCATCGCCGGCTTCAAGGATCTGCGCCGTGGGCTGGAGATCAACCGCAACCGCGATATGGACTGGGTGCGCACCCTCGACAAGAAGTCGAGCGACCGGCGCATCGGCCTGTGGGCACAGCTGTCCGAAACGCCCGACGGCTTCGACCTCACGCTGACCGACGAGGACGGCTTCGTCGGCAGCGCGGCGATCGTGCACCCGCACCAGCGCGCCACCGATGGCCCCCAAGCCGAGGCCACGCTGCGCGAGCAACTCGGCCGCTTCGGCGCCACGGTGTTCTCCGTGCACGACATCGCCCTGAGCCTGTCGCAGCCCTGGTTCGTGCCGGCCTCGGCATTGAACCCGCTGCGCCGCGACGCGGTGGCCGCGCTCGAATCCGCACGCGCCGCCGGCCTCGTACGCCTGCCCCGCGCCGAGCCCGTCCAGCCCCCCGTGCCCTTTCCCGAAGACACGCTCACCTATCTGGCCAACGTGTTCAACCAGAAGGCGCACGACTTCTACGTGAAGCACGGCGTGAAGGTGATCGATGCGGCCTACGAGTCGAAGGAAGAGGAAGGCGAAGTCAGCCTGATGATCACCAAGCACTGCGTGCGCTTTTCCATGAGCCTGTGCCCCAAGCAGGCCAAGGGCGTGATCGGCGTGAAGGGCACCATCAAGGCCGAGCCGCTGCAGCTCATCAACGGCAAGGAAAAACTCACCCTGCGCTTTGACTGCAAGCCGTGCGAGATGCACGTCGTGGGCAAGATGAAGAAGTCGGTGCTCAACCAACACGCGCGCGATATGCAGGCGGTGCCGATGCAGTTCTACCGCACACGACCTGTGGCGGGATAGCACCGTTGCAACGCGGCTTTGGCCGCCGCCGCATGCCCCGGGACATTCGCCCCGGCTACACCCGACCCCCATCAGCCTCAAACGGAGGGCCAGAATCTGCGGCCGAGAACAACCCGCGAGGTGCGGTCTTGCCTAAACGTCTTTCGCAAAAGAGTAGAAAACAGGATGATAAGCCAGGGGCGTTTAAGCAGCGATTTTAAATACAGTCTTTAAAAACCGAACAGGCCACAATAAAATATATTACATAAAAACTTGGAACCAAGAACACAGCAGCCACAAAAATTGACGAAAACTTAAACCTCGTTATTGCAAACAAGCAAAAGGGTGTTGCGACCGCCAAAACCAAATACTCCCTCTTTGGCAAGGCCTCAAGCCAATTCGTATTGTAATCAATGAAATACATTGAAAACACCGACAAGAAAATAATGGCGCAAAGATAAAAAAGCAACTTCAACGATCCTATCGCCGCATCCAAAAATCGCCCTTTCATCATTTGACCTCGACTGTTCCAACAGGGGCAACAATATTGCTGATAGGCAAAGGATTGCCGTATCCAGGTGCCTGCCAATTGCCTCCAGTGTTTAGCGTTGGAGGAACTGCTCCAGCTCTCTGTATGACACCAGACACATATGAGTTGCTATTGTATGTACCGGGATCCATTTGCCCATCCTGCGTTCCAGGAATCAGAGAGACATTAGGCTTGGAATACGGAAGGCAATTACAGTATTCTTCCGATGCCTTCTTCAGCTTCTTGAGAAATTCACAATCCGTCATTCCTTCCGGCTTTTGAATGGCCTGCCTTACATCTATGCCTTTTGAATCTCCAGGATAGTTGGAACGCGATACAAGATAGCCATTCGCAAAGTTTCCAGAAGGTTGGCCTCCAAGAGTCTTTACACCAGCAAGATCACAATTCGCGTCATCTGGTTTAAGTTCAATGGCAAGATGATGCGAATTCGGATTGGTCAATTTCCCCACTGGACCGGCAGCTGGATGGCCCACGATATTGGCCTCCAATCCTAGCGGGTCAATCATGGTGATGGGTTGATTTGTATAGAGATATAAATTTCTACCCCCATTTAGGCCGATGGGATCCTGCGTGATGTACTGCCCCAGGTGTGGCTGAAGCGGTTGTAATGCAGCCCGGTCTCGGCATCGATCTGCTGGCCCTGCAGCCGGATGCTCTGCTCGATCCGTTGCGGGTTGTATTCCTCCTGCATGTCTCCCCAGGCACCGTAGCTGGCTGCCCAGGTAATCTCGCCGGCCTTCTCGCCATTGCCATCCACCCGTCCGATCGGCGTGCACAGATGGTCGCACAGGCAGTGCCGTATGCATCCTAGCTAACGACCGATGTGCTGCGCTCTCTGAGTAGGTTTCTTTTTTAAAGTATGGCAAGCCCATTTCCACACTTGATCACGCCATTTTTAATTATCAATTTTGACATCATTAATAAGCATAGAAAAATAGTAGACCAATGCTACATCCCCACCAAAAACAGTAATTTCCTTATCTTTTAAATATATAAAATTATATTGACTTCCATTCTTTCGAGAAAGGTATTTCACATAATATCCATAGGACGTTTCCTGCACAATCCTATCTAAAACCCCCTCCTTATCATTTGGAGATTTTATTATTTTTTCGAAATTTGGCCCTTCATCCACACCCAATGCAACGTCTTCTCCCGTCGAGAGCAAACATCTAAACCGATAACGTTTGCCATCAATCTGAACACATCCCGTAGGCAGAATAAATTCATGGCCATTAATTTTTACAATTGAATTTCTCGCAGGGGCATCAGCTTGTGCAAACGCCACAACAGAAACTGCCGTAAAAAATGAAATAAATAATTTTTTCATGGTTTTGGAATTCTCCCACCAGGAATGCCATTCCCCAATGTTCCTGGCGTTGACTTATAGACATCAACCGAACCTTGCCCGATATCTTTCATACCTTGAATTCTTTCTTTCCTTGCTGATTCTCTCATATCTTCCATCTCAGCAGAACTCTTACTGCAAGCAGGACCACTCATGATGCAATCATAAACATCCATATCTTTTTTGTTAGCGCCTTCCATTTTTTTAGCACCATTATTTATTTTCTCCCCACCTTTTTTTATTCCTATTACTTTATTGACTCCGCTGGCACGTCCATCTTGATTGGCCAGTTCAGGAGTGGTCGTCTCTGTCAAACCCAGAGGATCTACATAAATTATTGGATTAAGAGGGTAAATATATTTATTAACTCCCCCATCTAGCCCGATGGGATCCTGCGTGATGTACTGCCCCAGGTGAGGGTCGTAGTACCGGAAGCGGTTGTAATGCAGCCCGGTCTCGGCATCGATCTGCTGGCCCTGCAGCCGGATGCTCTGCTCGATCCGGTGCGGGTTGTATTCCTCCTGCACATCTCCCCAGGCGCCGTAGCTGGCCGCCCAGGTGATCTCGCCGGCCTTCTCTCCGTTGCCATCCACCAGCCCGATCGGCGTGCCCAGGTGGTCGCACAGGTAGTGCCGGATGGTGAGCGGGTTGCCCGCTGCCTGGGCCTGTCGCTCGGCCTGCAATTGACTCACGCTGCCCGCCATGGCCTGCGCCAGATCCTGCGGCATGTGTTTTTGCACCAGGGCCAGTGCCTGCGCGCCGCTGGCGGGGTCCAGCACGGTGTTCAGCGCCGCCTGCACCATCTCCCGCTGCGCGCGCGGCATGGCCGCGAAGCTGGCCGCCGCATCCGTGGTGTCTTCGCCCGGCTCTGCTTGCATCAGCAACTGCACCGCATCCTTGGCCCCCTGCCTGCGCTGCAGCTGAAGCAGCGGCACGAAGCTGGCCGGCTCGTACACCGTGTGCCGGATGCCTTGCCCATCCTGCGTGTGCACCAGCCGGTCGCCGTCCCAGCCGTAGTGGGTGCTCTCCCGGTGTCCTTCGCGGACCACGGCCTTGCCCAGACGCCGCCCGAACGCGTCGTAGCGGTAGCGCGCCACCGGCGTCCAGCCCGGCTCGCCCGGCGCCTGCTCGGACACCGCCGCCAACTGGTGCAGCGCGTCGTACTCCAGCCGCAGCGTGCGCCCATCGGCGTGCTGCGCCTGCACCCGGTTGCCGAAGGCGTCGTAGCGGTAATGGAGGGTGCCCCCTTCCGCTGCGCTGCTCCAGCCGATGCGGTTGCCCGGCCACTGCTGCACCGGACCGCCCGCGCGGCCTGGCGCACCGCCCTGCGGCTGCAGCAGATCGAAGCCCGGGTCGTGCAGGTTCTGCTGCACCTGGCTCGCCCAGTCCTGGCGGTCCGCACCCGGGGCCGCCTCCTGGCCCGAGGGGTCCGGCAGCCGGTTGCCCGCCGGATCGAGCCGCCAGCGCCGCTGCTGCACGGTGTCGGCGACCGCATGCACCACGCCGGTCAGGCGCTGGTGCACGTCGTAGTGGTAGCGCGTGGCATCCAACGGGGTCTGCACGCCCACCAGTTGGCCCAGCGCGTCGTAGGTGTAGCGGCGCACGGACAGGGCGGCGAGCGGGCCCGGTGCCTGCGCCGCGCCTGCCGAGAGCAGCCCTTGCCAGTCTTGCTGCAGCAGCCGGCCCATGGGGTCCAGGCGCCGGGTCTGGGTGACTGCGGCATGGACCCGTTGCGCGCCGCCCTCCAGCTGCAGGCTGCGCGCGACCTCCCGGTGCAG
>NZ_BQXJ01000009.1:0-174800 GCF_030158975.1 Acidovorax sp. SUPP2539
CGGCGACAACGTGTCGATCACCGTCAAGCTGATCAACCCCATCGCCATGGAAGAAGGCCTGCGCTTCGCCATCCGTGAAGGCGGTCGCACCGTCGGCGCCGGCGTCGTGGCCAAGATCATTGCTTAAAGCGTGAATGTAGGGGTATAGCTCAATTGGCAGAGCGTCGGTCTCCAAAACCGAAGGTTGTAGGTTCGATTCCTACTGCCCCTGCCACTTGATCGTGGCAATTACAAGCCCGCCAGGCCCTGGCGGGCTTCGGTGTCTTGTGGATGCCGAAACATAAAGTAAGAAACCAGTTAAGTATGGCCACGTCTCAAGTTGAAACTGTTAGTACGGGCGCTGATAAAGCCAAGCTCGCTGCGGTGGTGGTAATTGTTCTTGCAGCGATTGCTGGATTCTATTTGCTTGGAAAGCAGGGGCCGATCGTTCAGTGGGCTGCGCTGCTTGTCGGGCTTGCAATTGCGGTGGCTGTGTTCTTGGTGTCCGAGCTTGGCCGCCAATTCGTGGGCTTCGCGCAGGATGCTTGGCGTGAAGTCAAGAAGGTTGTCTGGCCCACGCGGAAAGAGACACTTCAAATGACGGCATACGTTTTTGCGTTTGTCGTCATCATGGCGCTCTTTCTCTGGTTCACCGACAAGACCTTGGAATGGGTTTTGTACGATTTGATTCTGGGGTGGAGAAAGTAATGACGGACGCTATCGAAGTCAGCGGCGCTGACGCTGCCAGCCCGGCCACTCCTGTGAATCCTGATTTGCGGTGGTACATCGTTCACGCTTATTCCGGCATGGAAAAGGCGGTTGAGCGCAACATCGTGGAGCGCATCGGTCGCGCTGGCATGCAGCATAAGTTCGGCCGCATTCTCGTTCCGACCGAAGAGGTCGTTGAAATGAAGAATGGTCAGCGCAAGACCACTGAACGTCGACTCTTTCCCGGCTATGTGTTCGTGGAAATGGTCATGGACGATGACACCTGGCACTTGGTCAAGCACACGAACAAGGTAACGGGCTTTGTTGGTGGTGCCAAGAATCGCCCGGCTCCTATTTCTGAAGAAGAAGTTCAGAAGATCGTCAGCCAAATGCAGGAAGGCACAGACAAGCCTCGGCACAAGATTGAATTCATGGTGGGTGAACTGGTTCGAGTTAAAGAGGGGCCGTTCACTGATTTCAATGGCTCTGTCGAAGAAGTCAATTACGAAAAAAGCCGGGTGCGCGTGTCCGTGATGATCTTCGGCCGTTCTACCCCCGTAGAGTTGGAATTTGGTCAGGTCGAAAAAACCTGATTGTTTGGATTCGCATTTTTCGACTCGGTGCGAATTGTTTGATGAGTCGTAAACCCCGGGGAGCTGAGGCCGTGGCCTAAGCGCTAATACCCGCAAGGAGTAAACCATGGCGAAAAAAATCGTCGGTTTTATCAAGCTGCAAGTTCCAGCTGGTAAGGCCAATCCATCCCCACCAATCGGTCCTGCTCTGGGTCAACGTGGCCTTAACATCATGGAGTTCTGCAAGGCGTTCAACGCGCAGACTCAAGGCGTCGAGCCAGGTCTGCCCCTGCCCGTGGTCATCACGGCATTTGCAGACAAGAGCTTTACCTTCATCATCAAGACGCCGCCTGCGACGACCTTGATCAAGAAGGCCATCAAGCTTGAAAAGGGCTCTGCCAACGCATTGAGCACCAAGGTCGGCAAGATCACGCGCGCGCAGCTTGAAGAGATCGCCAAGACCAAGATGAAGGACATGAACGCTGCCAATGTCGACGCCGCTGTGCGCACGCTGGCTGGTTCCGCTCGCTCGATGGGCGTGACGGTGGAGGGTTTATAAAATGGCCAAGCTGACCAAGAAGCAAAAAGCCCTGCAAGGCAAAGTCGACAGCAACAAGCTGTACGCGTTCGCTGACGCCGTCGTGATCGTGAAGGAAGCTGCTACGGCCAAGTTCGACGAGTCCATCGATGTGGCCGTCCAGCTTGGCATTGATGCCAAGAAGTCTGACCAAGTGGTTCGCGGCGCCGTGGTACTGCCAAACGGTACTGGCAAGACGACCCGTGTGGCGGTGTTTGCCCAAGGCGCCAAGGCTGAAGAAGCCAAGGCTGCTGGCGCTGACATCGTTGGCATGGACGACCTAGCCGCGATGGTCAAGGCCGGTGACATGCCTTTCGACGTGGTGATCGCCGCCCCAGACGCCATGCGCGTTGTCGGTACGCTGGGTCAAATCCTCGGTCCACGCGGTCTGATGCCCAACCCCAAGGTGGGCACCGTGACGCCTGACGTCGCCACGGCCGTGAAGAACGCCAAGGCAGGTCAAGTGCAATTCCGCGTCGACAAGGCTGGTATCGTGCACAGCACGATTGGTCGCCGCTCGTTCGACAACGACAAGCTGCAAGGCAACTTGGCTGCGTTGATCGAAGCGCTGACCAAGGCCAAGCCTGCAACCAGCAAGGGCGTGTACCTGCGCAAGGTGGCGGTGTCTTCCACGATGGGCCTGGGTGTCCGCGTGGATACGCAATCCATCGCAGCGTAATTGCAAGAAATCTTCGAATTCGTCCTTGGATGGGTTCGATGTGGTGGGCTGCGGCTGCTTCGGTCGCCGCAGGCCATCCAAGACCGTTGGTGCGCGAACCGGTCGCGCTTAAATCCACAGTGATGCCAACGCAGATGGCGATCCCGCTGCAGATGGAAAATTTTCCTGAACAGTTGGTCGCTGCAACAAGAGCGTGTACGAGGCCTGTGCCGAGTGCGCATTTTAAGGAGTAGACCTTGAGTCTTAATCGCAGTGAGAAAGAAGCGGTCATCAGTGAAGTGACCAGCCTCGCCGCTAAAGCTCAAACGCTTGTGATCGCGGAGTACCGTGGCATCACGGTCGCCGACATGACCAAACTGCGTGTTGATGCTCGCAGCAAGGGCGTGACCCTGAGTGTTCTGAAGAACACCCTGGCTCGCCGTGCTGTGGCTGGCAGCGCGTTTGACGTGGTGGCAGACCAGATGACCGGTCCGCTGATCTATGGCTTCTCCGAAGACGCTGTGGCCGCCGCTAAGGTGGTGGCCGATTTCGCGAAGACCAACGACAAGTTGGTGATTCGCGGTGGCGCTTTCGGTGGCAAAGCCCTGGATATCAACGGCGTTAAGCAACTGGCTAACATTCCTCCCAAGGAAGTTCTGTTGGCTCAGATTTGCGGCTTGCTTATGTCCCCCATTTCGCGTACGGCCGTTGTGCTGGGCGCGTTGGCGGCCAAAAAAGGCGAAGGCGCTGCCGAAACGGCCGCCGAACCTGTCGCGGCTTGATTGCCCGGCAGACAACCAACCAATTGTTAGGAAATAAAAATGGCATTCGATAAAGACGCATTTTTGACCGCGCTGGACAGCATGACGGTTCTGGAACTCAATGACCTGGTGAAGGCCATTGAAGAAAAGTTTGGCGTGAGCGCAGCCGCTATGGCCGCTCCTGCTGCTGGCGGTGGCGGCGGTGCTGCTGCAGCTGCAGAAGAGCAAACGGAATTCAACGTTGTGCTGACCGAAGCCGGTGCCAACAAGGTGTCCGTGATCAAGGCCGTGCGCGAAATCACCGGCCTGGGCCTCAAGGAAGCCAAGGACCTGGTGGACGGCGCTCCGAAGAACGTCAAGGAAGGCATTGCCAAGGCCGACGCCGAAGCTGCCGTCAAGAAGCTGGTGGAAGCTGGCGCCAAGGCTGAACTCAAGTAATTCGCCTGGATTCCAGGGCTGGGGGCTCCGCAAGGGCTCCCAGCCTTTGGTGCTTATGGGGTTCACGCCCAGAGCGCACCAGAAAGCAGTGCCCACGCCACTGCTTTCTAGTGTCTTCTGACCATCCCGACAGCAGAAGATACCTTGGTTCGGGTGATGTGCAACGCATCGCCGTCCGCCATGGTTGGTAGTGGCCAACCGCCAAGCCTGCAAGGAAGCGCCCTTGCAGGTCAGTCGTCGAAGACCCAGGACTCATGTCTTTGCCCGGAGATCTCATGGCCTATTCCTATACCGAACGCAAGCGGATTCGCAAAAGTTTCGGCAGCCGCGACAGCGTGCTGGAAGTCCCTTACCTGCTGCAGATGCAGAAGGACGCATACACCGCGTTCCTGCAAGCTGACAAAGCCCCCCAGAAAAGAACCGTAGAAGGCTTGCAGGCCGCGTTCGACGCTGCTTTCCCGATCGTCTCGCACAATGGGTTTGTCGAGATGAAGTTCATCGAGTACAACCTCGCCAAGCCGGCATTCGATGTGCGTGAATGCCAGACCCGTGGTTTGACTTTTGCCTCGGCCGTGCGGGCCAAGGTGCAGTTGATCATCTATGACCGCGAGTCCTCCACGTCGCAGTCCAAGGTCGTCAAGGAAGTGAAGGAGCAAGAGGTCTACATGGGCGAGGTGCCTTTGATGACCGACAAGGGCTCGTTCATCATCAACGGCACGGAACGTGTGATCGTTTCGCAGCTGCACCGCTCGCCCGGTGTGTTTTTCGAGCACGACAAGGGCAAGACCCACAGCTCGGGCAAGCTGCTGTTCTCTGCGCGCATCATTCCCTACCGCGGTTCGTGGTTGGACTTCGAGTTCGATCCGAAGGACATCCTGTATTTCCGCGTGGACCGCCGCCGCAAGATGCCGGTCACGATCCTGCTGAAGGCCATCGGCCTGAACCCCGAATCGATCCTGGCGAACTTCTTCGTCAACGACAACTTCCGCCTGATGGACAGCGGCGCGCAGATGGAGTTCGTCTCCGACCGCCTGCGTGGCGAAGTGGCGCGTTTCGACATCACCGACAAGTCGGGCAAAGTGGTCGTGGCCAAGGACAAGCGCGTCACCGCCCGCCACACCCGCGAACTGGAGCAGTCCGGCACCACGCACATCAGCGTGCCCGAAGACTTCCTGATCGGCCGCGTGGTGGCGCGCAACATCGTCGACGGCGACACCGGCGAAATCATTGCCAAGGCCAACGAAGAGCTGACCGAAGCGCTGCTCAAGAAGCTGCGCTCCGCCGGCGTGCAGGACTTGCAAGTCATCTACACGAACGAACTCGACCAGGGCGCCTACATCTCGCAGACGCTGCGCATCGACGAAACGGTGGACGAATTCGCTGCGCGCGTGGCGATCTACCGCATGATGCGCCCCGGCGAGCCGCCGACGGAAGACGCGGTGCAGGCATTGTTCCAGCGCCTCTTCTACAACCCCGACACGTACGACCTGTCGCGCGTGGGGCGCATGAAGTTCAACGCCAAGATCGGCCGCGACGAATCCACCGGCCCGATGGTGCTCTCCAACGAAGACATCCTGGCTGTGGTCAAGATCCTCGTGGACCTGCGCAACGGCAACGGCGAAGTCGATGACATCGATCACCTGGGCAACCGCCGCGTGCGTTGCGTGGGCGAGCTGGCCGAGAACCAGTACCGCACCGGTCTGGCGCGTATCGAGAAGGCCGTGAAGGAGCGTCTGGGCCAAGCCGAACAAGAGCCGCTGATGCCGCACGACCTGATCAACTCCAAGCCGATTTCCGCGGCGCTCAAGGAGTTCTTCGGTGCGTCCCAGCTGTCGCAGTTCATGGACCAGACCAACCCGCTGGCCGAAATCACCCACAAGCGCCGCGTATCGGCCCTGGGGCCGGGTGGTCTGACCCGTGAGCGTGCCGGTTTCGAAGTGCGCGACGTGCACGTGACCCACTATGGCCGCGTGTGCCCGATTGAAACGCCGGAAGGCCCGAACATCGGGCTGATCAACTCGCTGGCCCTGTACGCCCGCCTGAACGAGTACGGTTTCATCGAAACCCCTTACCGCCGCGTGGTGGATGGCAAGGTGACCGACCAGATCGATTACCTCTCCGCCATCGAAGAAGGCAAGTACGTGATCGCCCAGGCGAATGCCACGCTCGACAAGGAAGGCCGCCTCACGGGCGACCTGGTGTCGGCACGTGAAAAGGGCGAGTCGACCTTGCTGAGCGCCGAGCGCGTGCAGTACATGGACGTGTCGCCTGCACAGATCGTGTCGGTGGCCGCCTCGCTCGTGCCGTTCCTCGAGCACGACGACGCGAACCGCGCACTGATGGGCGCCAACATGTCCCGCCAGGCCGTGCCTGTGCTGCGTCCGGAAAAGCCCATGGTGGGCACCGGTATCGAGCGCGTGGCCGCCGTGGACTCGGGCACCGTGGTGACCGCCAACCGCGGTGGTGTGGTGGACTATGTGGATGCGACCCGCATCGTGGTTCGCGTGAACGACGCGGAAGCGGTGGCCGGTGAAGTGGGTGTGGACATCTACAACCTCATCAAGTACCAGCGTTCCAACCAGAATACCAACATCCACCAGCGCCCCATCGTCCAGAAGGGCGATGTGCTGGCCAAGGGGGATGTGATCGCCGACGGCGCATCGACGGACTTCGGCGAAATCGCCATCGGCCAGAACATGCTGATCGCGTTCATGCCCTGGAACGGCTACAACTTCGAAGATTCGATCCTGATCTCCGAACGCGTCGTGGCAGAAGACCGCTACACCTCGATCCACATCGAGGAACTGGTGGTCATGGCGCGCGACACGAAGCTGGGCGCCGAAGAAATCACGCGCGACATTCCGAACCTGTCGGAACAGCAGCTGAACCGCCTGGACGAGTCCGGCATCATCTACGTGGGTGCCGAAGTGCAGCCCGGCGATACGCTGGTGGGCAAGGTCACGCCGAAGGGCGAGACCACGCTGACGCCAGAAGAGAAGCTGCTGCGCGCCATCTTCGGCGAGAAGGCCTCCGACGTGAAGGACACCTCGCTGCGCGTGGACCAGGGCTCGCAAGGCACTGTGATCGACGTGCAGGTGTTCACCCGCGAAGGCATCCAGCGCGATAAGCGCGCCCAGCAGATCATTGACGACGAACTCAAGCGCTTCCGCCTGGACCTGAACGACCAGCTGCGCATCGTGGAAGCCGACGCGTTCGACCGGATCGAAAAGCTGCTGAACGGCCGCGTGGCCAACGGCGGTCCGCAGAAGCTGGCCAAGGGCACGAAGATCGACAAGGCCTACCTGGCCTCCGTCGAGAAGTTCCACTGGTTCGACATCCGCCCGGCGGAAGACGAAGTGGCCACGCAGCTCGAGTCGATCAAGAACTCGCTGGAGCAGACGCGCCACAGCTTCGATCTGGCTTTCGAGGAAAAGCGCAAGAAGCTCACGCAAGGCGACGAGCTGCCCGCGGGCGTGCTGAAGATGGTCAAGGTGTATCTGGCCGTCAAGCGCCGCCTGCAGCCCGGCGACAAGATGGCCGGCCGCCACGGCAACAAGGGTGTGGTGTCCAAGATCGTTCCGGTCGAAGACATGCCCTACATGGCCGACGGCACCCCTGCCGACATCGTGCTGAACCCGCTGGGCGTGCCATCGCGCATGAACATCGGACAGGTGCTCGAAGTGCACTTGGGCTGGGCCGGCAAGGGCATCGGCCAGCGCATCGGCAACATGCTGCAGGAGCAGGCCAAGGCGGCCGACATGCGCAAGTTCCTCGAAGAGGTGTACAACTCGCGCGGACGCAAGGAAGACCTGTCGCAGTTCAACGACGATGAGCTGATGGCCATGGCCGGTCACCTCACCAACGGCGTGCCGTATGCCACCCCGGTGTTTGACGGCGCTTCGGAAGAAGAGATCAAGGACATGCTCAAGATCGCCTATCCGGACGACATCGCCGAGCGCAAGGGCCTGACCTCCGCACGCACGCAGGCGTACCTGTTCGATGGCCGCACCGGCGAGCGCTTCGAGCGCCCGACCACCATTGGCTACATGCACTACCTGAAGCTGCACCATTTGGTGGACGACAAGATGCATGCCCGCTCCACGGGTCCTTACTCGCTCGTGACGCAGCAGCCTCTGGGCGGCAAGGCCCAGTTCGGTGGCCAGCGTTTCGGGGAAATGGAAGTGTGGGCGCTGGAAGCTTATGGCGCCGCTTACGTGCTGCAGGAAATGCTGACCGTGAAGTCCGACGACGTGCAGGGCCGTACCAAGGTGTACGAGAGCATCGTCAAGGGCGAACACGCCATCGAGGCCGGCATGCCGGAATCGTTCAATGTGCTGGTCAAGGAAATCCGTTCCCTGGGCCTGGACATCGAACTCGAACGTTCTTAATCGAAGGGACTAGGTTTATGAAGTCACTACTCGACCTGTTCAAGCAATTCACCCCGGACGAGCATTTCGATGCCATCCGCATCGGCATGGCGTCGCCCGAGAAGATCCGTTCGTGGTCTTTCGGCGAAGTGAAGAAGCCCGAGACCATCAACTACCGCACGTTCAAGCCCGAGCGCGACGGTCTGTTCTGCGCCAAGATTTTTGGTCCCATCAAGGACTACGAATGCCTGTGCGGCAAGTACAAGCGCCTCAAGCACCGCGGTGTGATCTGCGAGAAGTGCGGCGTTGAAGTCACGCAGACCAAGGTGCGCCGCGAGCGCATGGGCCACATCGATCTGGCCGCGCCTTGCGCCCACATCTGGTTCCTGAAGTCGCTGCCATCGCGCCTGGGCCTGGTGCTGGACATGACGCTGCGCGACATCGAGCGCGTGCTGTACTTCGAAGCGTATGTGGTGACCGACCCCGGCATGACCCCGCTGAAGAAGTTCAGCATCATGTCCGAGGACGACTACGACGCCAAGCGCAAGGAATACGGTGACGAGTTCATCGCCAAGATGGGCGCGGAAGGCATCAAGGACCTGCTCGAAGCCATCGATATCGACCTCGAAATCGAAAAGCTGCGCGGCGATCTGACCGGCTCCGAAGTCAAGGTCAAGAAGAACGCCAAGCGCCTGAAGGTGCTGGAAGCCTTCAAGAAGTCCGGCATCAAGCCCGAGTGGATGGTGCTGGACGTGCTTCCCGTGCTGCCGCCGGACCTGCGTCCGCTGGTGCCGCTGGACGGCGGCCGCTTCGCGACCTCCGACCTGAACGACCTGTATCGCCGCGTCATCAACCGCAACTCGCGCCTGCGCCGCCTGCTGGAGCTGAAGGCCCCGGAAATCATCGCGCGCAACGAAAAGCGCATGCTGCAGGAAGCCGTCGATTCGCTGCTGGACAACGGCCGCCGTGGCAAGGCCATGACGGGCGCGAACAAGCGCGCCCTCAAGTCGCTGGCCGACATGATCAAGGGCAAGAGCGGTCGCTTCCGCCAGAACTTGCTGGGCAAGCGCGTGGACTACTCCGGTCGTTCCGTGATCACCGTGGGCCCGACGCTCAAGCTGCACCAGTGCGGTCTGCCCAAGCTGATGGCGCTGGAGCTGTTCAAGCCTTTCATCTTCTCGCGCCTGGAAGCCATGGGCATCGCGACGACGATCAAGGCCGCCAAGAAGGAAGTCGAATCCGGCACGCCGGTGGTGTGGGACATCCTGGAAGAGGTCATCAAGGAACACCCGGTCATGCTGAACCGTGCGCCCACGCTGCACCGTTTGGGCATCCAGGCGTTCGAGCCCATCCTGATCGAAGGCAAGGCCATCCAGCTGCACCCGCTCGTTTGCGCGGCCTTCAACGCCGACTTCGACGGTGACCAGATGGCCGTTCACGTGCCGCTGTCCGTGGAAGCGCAGATGGAAGCCCGCACGCTGATGCTGGCCTCCAACAACGTGCTGTTCCCGGCCTCGGGCGAGCCCTCCATCGTCCCGTCGCAAGACGTGGTGCTGGGCCTGTACTACGCCACCCGCGATCGCATCAACGGCAAGGGCGAAGGCCTGGTGTTCGCCGACACCGGCGAAGTGCAGCGCGCGCTCGATGCCAACGAGGTCGAACTGGCCGCGCGCATCACGGTGCGTCTGACCGAGTGGACCAAGGACAAGGAAACGCGTGAATTCGTGCCTTCCACGTCGCTGGTGGAAACGACGGCCGGCCGTGCGCTGCTGTCCGAGATCCTGCCCAAGGGCCTGCCCTTCAGCAACATCAACAAGGCGCTGAAGAAGAAGGAAATCTCCAAGCTCATCAACGTGAGCTTCCGCAAGTGCGGCCTGAAGGAGACGGTGGTCTTCGCCGACAAGCTGCTGCAGAACGGTTTCCGCCTCGCCACGCGCGCCGGTATTTCCATCTGCGTGGACGACATGCTGGTGCCGCCGCAAAAGGCCGGGATCATCGAGCGTTCCGAGAAGGAAGTGAAGGAGATCGAACAGCAGTACGTGTCCGGTTTGGTGACGGCTGGCGAACGCTACAACAAGGTGGTGGACATCTGGGGCAAGGCCGGCGACGAAGTGTCGAAGGTCATGATGGCCCAGCTGGCCAAGCAAAAGACCACCGACCGCCACGGCAACGAGGTGGACCAGGAGTCGTTCAACTCCATCTACATGATGGCCGACTCCGGCGCCCGCGGTTCCGCAGCGCAGATTCGCCAGCTGGCCGGCATGCGCGGCCTGATGGCCAAGCCGGACGGCTCCATCATCGAGACCCCCATCACGGCCAACTTCCGTGAAGGCCTGAACGTGTTGCAGTACTTCATCTCCACCCACGGTGCCCGTAAGGGCCTGGCGGATACGGCGCTGAAGACGGCCAACTCGGGCTACCTCACCCGCCGTCTGGTGGACGTGACGCAGGATCTCGTGGTGACCGAAGAAGACTGCGGCACCTCCAATGGCTCGCTGATGCGCGCCATCGTCGAGGGCGGTGAAGTCATCGAATCGCTGCGCGACCGTATCCTGGGCCGCACCACGGCCGACGAAGTGCTGCATCCCGAAACGCGCGCGGTGCTGGCCCCTGCCGGCCAGATGCTCGACGAAGACCTCATCGAGGAACTCGAAGTCGCCGGCGTGGACGAGGTGAAGGTGCGCACGGCGCTGACCTGCGAAACCCGCTACGGCCTGTGCGCCAAGTGCTACGGACGCGATCTGGGCCGCGGCGGCCTGATCAACCTCGGCGAAGCCGTGGGGGTGATCGCTGCCCAGTCCATCGGCGAACCCGGCACGCAGCTGACCATGCGCACGTTCCACATCGGTGGCGCCGCTTCGCGCGCTGCCATCGCATCGAGCGTGGAGGCCAAGTCCAACGGCGTGATCGGCTTCAACGCCACGATGCGCTACGTGAGCAACACCAAGGGCGAGCTGGTGGTGATCGCCCGTTCCGGCGAGATCGTCATCCATGACGAACACGGCCGCGAGCGCGAGCGCCACAAGGTGCCGTACGGTGCGACGCTGGCGGTCAAGGCCGACCAGACGGTCAAGGCCGGCACCATCCTCGCCAACTGGGACCCGCTGACCCGCCCGATCATCACGGAGTTCGCCGGTCAGGTGAAGTTCGAGAACGTCGAGGAAGGCCTCACGGTCGCCAAGCAGGTGGACGATGTGACGGGGCTGTCCACTCTGGTCGTGATCGATCCGAAGCGCCGCGGCTCCGCCAAGGTGGTGCGCCCGCAGGTCAAGCTGATCGACGCGCAAGGCCAGGAAGTGAAGATCCCCGGCACCGACCACTCGGTGACCATCGGCTTCCAGATCGGCTCGCTGATCCAGGTGCGCGATGGCCAGGACGTGGGCCCCGGCGAAGTGCTGGCGCGGATTCCGGTCGAAGGCCAGAAGACCCGCGACATCACCGGCGGTCTGCCCCGCGTGGCCGAACTGTTCGAAGCGCGCTCGCCCAAGGACAAGGGCATGCTGGCCGAGATCACCGGCACGGTGTCCTTCGGCAAGGAAACCAAGGGCAAGGTGCGCCTGCAGATCACCGATCCGGACGGCAAGGTCTGGGATGAACTGATCCCCAAGGAAAAGAACATCCTGGTGCACGAAGGCCAGGTCGTGAACAAGGGCGAGTCCGTGGTGGACGGTCCGGCCGATCCGCAGGACATCCTGCGCCTCCTGGGCATCGAAGAGCTGTCGCGCTACATCGTCGATGAAGTGCAGGACGTGTACCGCTTGCAGGGCGTGAAGATCAACGACAAGCACATCGAGGTGATCGTTCGCCAGATGCTGCGCCGCGTCGTGGTCGAGGCCCCGGGCGAGTCCAACTACATCGCCGGCGAGCAGGTCGAGCGTTCGGAGATCCTGAACACGAACGAGGCGCTGCAGGCCGCAGGCAAGATCCCTTCGACGTACAGCAACGTGCTGCTGGGGATCACCAAGGCTTCGCTGTCGACCGATTCCTTCATCTCGGCCGCTTCCTTCCAGGAAACGACCCGCGTGCTCACCGAGGCTGCCATCATGGGCAAGCGCGACGAGCTGCGTGGCTTGAAGGAAAACGTCATCGTGGGTCGCCTGATCCCTGCCGGTACCGGCCTGGCCTACCACCAGGCGCGCAAGGCCAAGGAAGCCATGGACGACGCCGAGCGCCGCGCCATCGCCGATGCCGAAGCCGCTGAAATGGCTGCCACGACCGAAGACTCGTCCGACGTCGAAAGCACCACCAGCCTGGGCGACGCCACGGCCCAATAAGCCACGGTACGCTCCCTGAAACGCTCCCGCTCTGCGCTTTGGCAGACCGGGAGCGTTTTCTTATCCGTTTTCTCTTTTTTTGCGCCGAGCCCGCGGACCCCTGCGGGCTCGGCAGACGCAATGCTGTCCTCCTGGATTTTTCTTGCCCTGCTGCTGTTCTGGGCCGTGGGTGCCTACAACCGGATCGTGCGATTGCGCTCGGCCGCCATCCAGGCCTTCGGGGGCCTGGACGCACACCTCATGCGCATGATGGCCATGCTGGGTGAATACGAGGCTGCGCAGGGTCCCGCGCCCGCGGCACATGCCGATGCGCGGGCGGCGCTGTGGGCCGCCACCACCCAGTTCGGTGCGTCGCTGGCCGTCGCACGGGCCCGCCCGCTGGACGCCGGCGCCGCGGCCGCGCTGCTGACGGGGCGCGAAGTGCTCGAGGCCGCCTGGCTGGCCATGGTGCGCGTCGCGGAGGTTCCGCCAGCGCCCGGCGAAGGCGCGGCGCTGCCCCTGTGGGCCCAGCGGTGGCAGGAACTGGTGGCCCAGAATGCACTGGCCACGCGGCAGTTCAACGATGCGGCGCTGCAGTACAACCAGGCCATCGGCCAGTTCCCGGCGCGCCTGCTGGCGTGGCTGTTCGGGTTCAAGGCGGCCAGAACGCTGTAGGCTGCGTGCCCATCCCCGCATCCCGGGAGGGGCGTGGGTGGTTTGACATTGATTCAAGGCGTGGCCGCGACGGCGTCCGCAACCGCAACCGGTTTTTTCCTATTCAAGACAGGCTCAGACAGAACATGACCGATCCGCAGCCGCGCCCGCCCTCCCGTTTCTTTCCGCCCCCGGCGGAGGGCGAACGCCGCATGGAGCCCGCGCTGTGGCGCCAGCTGGATGCGGTGGTGACCGCGCTGCAGGCCGTGCGCGGCGGGCAGTCGGGCACGGCGGCCCTGGCCGCTGTCGAGCCGGGCTTGCGGCCCGGGGTGCAGGCGCTGTTGTTCCAGGTGCTGCGCAACCTGGGCCGGGCGCAGGCGCTGCGCAAGCAACTGGCGCCCCGCAACCCACCGCCGCGGGCCGACGCCCTGCTGTGCACGGCCCTGGCGCTGGCCTGGTCGCCCGACGAGGCGCCTTACGAGGCGTTCACTCTCGTCAACCAGGCGGTGGAAGCGGCCAAGCGCAACCCGGCATCGCAAGCGCAGGCGCCGTTCCTGAACGCCTGCCTGCGCCGCTTCCTGCGCGAACGCGATGCGCTGGTGGCCGCCACCCACGGCGATCCGGTCGCCCAGTGGAACCACCCGGCCTGGTGGATCGCCCGGCTGCGCAAGGACCACCCGCAGCACTGGCAGCAGATCCTGCAGGCCAACAATGCCCATGCACCGATGGCGCTCCGGGTCAATGTGAAAAAAACGACTCCAGCACAATATTTACTAGGGCTATCTGCTATCAATTTGGAAGCATTTCCTGCGGGGCCGTTCGGCATCGTCCTGGACCGCCCGGTGGCCGTGCAGCAACTGCCGGCCTTTGCAGACGGCCACGTCTCGGTGCAGGACACCGCGGCCCAGATGGCGGCGCCGCTGCTGCTGGAGGGGCTGGACCTGTCGCAGCCGCTGCGCGTGCTGGACGCGTGCGCCGCGCCCGGCGGCAAGACCGCGCACTTGCTCGAATATGCGGGTGCCGCCTCGCCGATGCAGGTCGTGGCGCTGGAAATCGACGCCGACCGCGCCACCCGCATCCACGAAACGCTGGACCGGGTGGGGGTTCGGGCCCAGGTCCTCGTGGCCGATGCGGCACGGCCGCAGGACGGGTGGCTGGACGCCAGTGGGGGCGGAGGGTTCGATGCCATCTTGCTGGATGCGCCGTGCACGGCCTCGGGCATCGTCCGCCGCCACCCCGACGTGCGCTGGCTGCGGCGCGAGTCCGACATCGAGCAACTGGCTCAGCAGCAGGCCCGCCTGCTTGCCACGCTCTGGCCGCTACTGCAGCCCGGCGGGCGGCTGCTCTACTGCACCTGCTCCGTGTTTCGTGCCGAGGGCGAAGCACAGGTGCAAACGTTTCTTGCGCGCAACACCGACGCCCGTTTGCTGCCGTCTCCCGGCCATTTAATACCCGGCAAACCGGACGAAAGCGGCGGCGTCTCGGAGAATCGTCCGGGTGACCATGACGGATTCTTTTACGCCCTGTTGCAAAAACATGCGGCTTGAACAGCCCGCTTCGCGCCCCGCCGCGTGGCTTTCGGTGGCCGTGGCCGCGCTGCTGTGCATTTGCCTGGCGCTGTGGTCCCCGGCGGTGCTGGCGCAGCCCGACGCGGGCGACCTGCGCGTCGAAGGCAACGACGAGGGCCTGTACCTGTCGACCACGCTGCACTTCGACCTGCCCGAGCTGGCGGAAGACGCCCTCTACAAGGGCATCTCGATGTACTTCGTGGCCGAGGCCGATGTGGTCCGCGAGCGCTGGTACTGGTATGACAAGGCGGTGGCCCACTCGGTGCGCTACCTGCGCCTGAGCTACCAGCCGCTCACGCGCCGGTGGCGCCTCAATCAGTCCGCCACGCCGTTCGCCAACACCGGGCTGGGGGTGGCGCTGGGCCAGAACTTCGACGAACTGGGCGATGCGCTTTCCGCCATGCAGCGCATCAGCCGCTGGAAGATCGCCGACGCGGACGAGGTCTCCGGCGGGCCCTATACCGTGCATTTCCAGTTCCGCCTCGACATGTCCCAGTTGCCCCGCCCGTTCCAGATCGGCGCGGTGGGGCGCTCGGGCTGGGACCTGATGCTGTCGCGCAGCGTGCGCGCCGTGGCCGAGCGCGCGCCATGACCGACGACCACAGCGTTCCCCGCACGCCCCAGCAGGCCCGTGCCTCCCGCTGGGCCCTGGGCGTGGGCGTGGCGATCATGTGCGCGATCGGGCTGGTGCTCCTTTTCCTGCTCACCGTCGCCACCAACAACCGCGCGCTGTACGAGCGCAACTACGCCTGGCTGTTCGGCCTGAACGTCCTGGTGGCCGTGCTGCTGCTCGCCGTGCTGGTGTGGGTCGTGGTGCGCCTGGCGGTGCGGCTGCGGCGGGGGCGCTTCGGCAGCCGCCTGCTGGTCAAGCTGGCGGGCATCTTTGCGGTCGTGGGGCTGCTGCCAGGACTGCTGATCTATGTGGTGTCCTACCAGTTCGTGTCGCGCTCCATCGAAAGCTGGTTCGACGTGAAGGTGGAGGGCGCCCTGTCCGCCGGCGTCAGCCTGGCCCGGGTCACGCTGGACACGATCGCCAGCGACATGGCCATGCAAACACGCACCGCCAGCAGCCAACTGGCGCAGGTGCCCGACGCGGCGGCCGGCGTGGTGCTCGAACGCATCCGCGACCAGCTGGGGGCCAGCGACGTGGTGCTGTTCAGCACGGCGGGCCAGCCGGTCGCCAGTGCCGGGCAATCCCGGTTTGATCTGAGCCCCGAACGGCCCAGCGCCCAGTTGCTGCGCAACGCGCGCCAGCAGCGCGCCACCTTCCAGATCGAGGGGCTGGACGACATCGCCGACCCCGCTGCCGTGCAGAACGCCCGGGTCAAGACCCTCGTGGCCGTCGGCAACGCCAGCGTGGGGCTCCTGGTGGAGCCACGCTACCTGCAGGCCACGCTGCGGCTACCGCAGGTGCTGGTGTCCAACGCCATCGCCGTGCAGGAGGCCAACCGGGAGTACCAAGAGCGCGCCCTGGCCCGCGAGGGGCTGCGGCGCATGTACATCGGCACGCTCACCCTGAGCCTGTTCCTGGCCGTCTTCGGGGCCGTGCTGCTCGCCGTGCTGCTGGGCCGTCAACTGGCACGCCCCCTGCTGGTGCTGGCCGAGGGCGTGCGCGAGGTCGCATCGGGCAACCTGAGCCCCAAGGCCGTGCTGCAGGGCAACGACGAATTGGGCGGGCTGACCCGGTCCTTCGCCGTCATGACCCAGCAGTTGTCCGATGCCCGCACCGCCGTCGAGCACAGCATGGGCGAGGTCGATGCGGCGCGGGCCCACTTGCAGACCATTCTGGACAACCTCACCGCGGGCGTGATCGTGCTGGACGCCGAGGGGCGCATCCGCTCCACCAACCCCGGCGCCACCCGTATCCTGAGGGCCCCGATGGCCGCCTTCGAAGGCCGGCCGCTGGCCGACGTGCCCGGGCTGGCCGAATTCGCCAGTGCCGTGCAGGGCCACTTCGAGGCCTTCCTGGGCGACCGCGAGCAGCATGGGCTGGACCACTGGCAGCATTCCTTCGATCTTTACGGCTCGCCCGCCTCGGGCGTGGCCGCCAATGGCACCAGCCTGGTGGCCCGGGGGGCGGAACTGCCCAACGCGTTGCGCCTCCTGGTGTTCGACGACATCTCCGAAATCGTCTCGGCCCAGCGTGCACAGGCCTGGGGCGAAGTCGCCCGGCGCCTGGCCCATGAAATCAAGAACCCCCTCACGCCGATCCAGCTGTCCGCCGAGCGCCTGGAGATGAAGCTCTCCGGCAAGCTGCAGGATGCCGAGCAAGCCGTGCTGACCAAATCCGTGCGCACCATCGTCGATCAGGTGGATGCGATGAAGCGGCTGGTCAACGAGTTTCGCGACTATGCCCGCCTGCCCGCAGCGGAGCTGCATGCGCTCGACCTGAACGCCCTCGTCACCGACGTGCTGCAGCTCTACGGCGCCGAGAACGCGACCGTGCCCGTGGAGGCCGAACTCGATCCCCGATGCCCCGAGATCGCGGGCGATGCCCAGCAACTGCGCCAGGTCATCCACAACCTGCTGCAAAACGCGCAGGACGCCAGCGAGTCCACCCGAGAGCAGGGCGGGGCCGCCGGCGCGCCCGTGCGCATCACCACGCGCTGGAGCCAGTCGTCGCGGCGCGTGCGGCTGACGGTGACCGACAGCGGAACGGGATTTCCCAACCACATCCTTCAGCGCGCCTTCGAACCGTATGTAACCACCAAGCCGCGGGGCACTGGCCTGGGACTTGCTGTGGTGAAAAAGATCGCCGACGAGCATGGTGCCCGTGTCGATCTTGTCAATCGGGTGGAAGAAGGGGTGGTGCTCGGCGCGCAAGTGTCGCTATCATTCGCCCCTGGCCACGTGGTGGCACATTAACAACACTTGGAAACGTATCGCGAGGCTGATCAAAACCCATGGCAAACATTCTGGTGGTCGACGACGAACTGGGCATCCGTGACCTGTTGTCGGAAATTCTGAACGATGAAGGGCACAGCGTGGACCTCGCAGAGAACGCCACGCAGGCCCGCGCCGCCCGTGCCGCCAATGCGTACGACCTCGTGCTCCTCGATATCTGGATGCCCGATACCGATGGCGTCTCGCTCCTCAAGGAGTGGGCCATGGCCGGCACGCTGACCATGCCCGTCATCATGATGAGCGGCCACGCCACCATCGACACCGCGGTCGAAGCCACCCGCATCGGCGCCTTTTCCTTCCTGGAAAAGCCCATCACGATGCAGAAGCTGCTCAAGGCGGTCGAACAGGGCCTGGCGCGCAGCGCCGCCCAGCCGGCGGCATCGTCGGCCGCCACCGCGGCAGCCGCCACGCCCCCACCCGCTGCTGCCGCGACCCCTGCCGCCCCCGATACCCAGGGCGCTCCGGTGGCGGCCTTGCCCGTGGTGACCAAAGACCCCGGCCCGCATGCGCACCAGGGCTTCGATCTGGACCGGCCGCTGCGTGAAGCCCGCGACGGGTTCGAGAAGGCGTACTTCGAATTCCACTTGGCGCGCGAAGGCGGCTCCATGACGCGCGTGGCCGAAAAAACGGGCCTGGAGCGCACCCACCTTTACCGCAAGCTGCGCCAGCTCGGCGTGGACCTGGGCCGCGGCAAACGCAATTAAGTCGTCAGAGTTTCAGAACGCCTCTTTTTTCTGGTTATAATTTGAGGCTTAGGCCCGGTAGCTCAGTCGGTAGAGCAGAGGATTGAAAATCCTTGTGTCGGTGGTTCGATTCCGCCCCAGGCCACCAGTCATCAAAGCCCTTGGTTCTTGCGAACCAGGGGCTTTTTGTTTTGCGGATGGTTTTCCTCACCCTGATGCGGTCGTGTGTGGAGCGGCGAAGCGGTTCGGTGGCGTGCGCTCGCTCCAACCACTAAAACTCGAACCATTCCTGCCAACGCGGCATTTCCTGTCGATGATCCGGCGATTCACGCCGCGCTCGTTCTCCGCGCAACCCAGTACGTGGCCCCATCCGGGCCGTAGCGCTCCTCGTGCGGTTCCGACCGATCCAGTTCGAACGTGTCGCCAGGCACCAGGTGGCGCGTGGTGCCCGACTGCGTCAGCCACATCTCGCCCGCCACCACCAATGCACTCGCATGAAAATCATGCCGATGCTGCTGCACGATTTGCTGCGGGGCCCAGGTGCGAACGAGTGCCTGCTCGTAGCCTTTCGCCAGTGCTTGGCGCTCGAAGTCCTCGAAGGTCGCGGGAATGGGGGCGTGTGGCTCGACCATGGCTCAGCTTTTCAGGAATGCGATCAAGGCGGCATTGAATTCCTGCGCGTGCGACAGGTTGAAGCCATGCGGTGCCCCGGCGATGACCTTGAGTACGCTGCCAGGAATCGCCTTGTGCGTGCGTGCGCCGCTCACTTCCAGCGGCACGATGGCGTCGGCATCGCCGTGGAGGACCAGCGTCGGAACCTTCACGCTTTTCAGGTCTTCGCGGAAGTCGGTTTTGCCGAAGGCCTCGATGCAGTCGAGCGTGCCCTTGGGCGATGCCATGGCGGCGATGTCGCGGGCGTACTGGCGCTGTTCCTCGCTGACTTTGAGCTTGCCGTCCACGCTGAAGAAGTTGTGCGTGAAGTTTTCCAGGAACGCCATCCGGTCTTGTTTGACGCCTTCCTGGAATTGCGCAATCGTCGCGTCGTCCAGTCCGCCCTCCGGGTTGTCGGCGCTCTTGTAGAGGTAGGGCGGAACGGCGCCCGCGAAGACCAGCTTGGCCACGCGCTGGCTGCCGTATTTCGCGATGTACCGCGCGAGTTCGCCGCCGCCCATCGAGAAGCCGACCAGCGTGGCGCCCGTGAGATCGAGCCCGGTCATCAGCGCATCGAGGTCTTTCGCGAAGGTGTCGTAGTCGTAGCCCTCCCAGGGTTGCGACGATGCGCCGAAGCCGCGGCGGTCATAGGCGATCACGCGGTAGCCCGCTTCGACGAGGGCGGAGATCTGGGCTTCCCACGAGCGCCCGCTCAGGGGCCAGCCATGGATGAGCACGACGGGGGCGCCCTGCCCGTAATCTTCGTAGTGGATCTCGACGGGATGGCGGGCGCTGGATTCGGTTTGGAGCTTGGGCATGGGGGTGCGGACCTCGGCAGTGGGTGGATGTGAACGGGGGATGGGTGAAGGAATTCCATTGGGTCCAGAATTTCAAATCACGTCAATCAGACCTGTCCTACTCAGCCGCTGGCGCGTTCGGCCCTGCTCGCAGGGTGGGCTGCAACGCAATCACCTTCGCGAGCGCGGTGCCTGCGGTGGCGGCGCGGCATTACGCTGGCGGTGTGCCCTCGTACACCTGCAGCCCGCTGGCCTGCTGCTTGGCGCTGTACATGGCGAGGTCGGCGCAATGCAGCACCTGGGCGGCCACGGTCGAATTCTCGGGCGAGCGCGCGATGCCGATGCTGGCCCCGACGTTCACCCACTGGTCCGGCCGCACCTGGATGGGCTGCCGGATGGCGTTGACGATGGCGGCGGCGGCCTCCTGCACGCGCTGCAGGTCCTGCGAGCGCATCAGGATGGCGAATTCGTCTCCGCCCAGGCGCGCCAGCGTGTCCGACGAGCGCACGTGCTTCTTGGTTCGCAGCGCCACTTCCTTCAAGACGGCGTCCCCCGCTTCGTGGCCGTAGTTGTCGTTGATGGCCTTGAACTTGTCGAGATCCATCAGCAAGATCGCGTATCCGGTGTTCAGGGCCTGCTGGTTCTGCTCGGCGTTGTCCAGGTTGATCTCGAAAAGCCGCCGGTTGGCCAGATGGGTCAGCGCATCGCGGTGCGCCACGTTCTCGAGCGGCACGACCACCCGGTTGGTGATGAGGTTCGCGGCCAGGATGGAGAGGAACGAACTGAACAGGATGCTGGCGGCGAACAGCCCCTCCAGCCGCAGGAAAGGCGAGAAGACCGGCGCGAACGGTTTGGCCACCACCGCGATGACGTTGGAGCCCTGCAGACCGCCCAGGTTGATGACCTTGGCCCGGTACTGCGCACCATCAGTGCCTTCCGCCGAAAAGTTCTCGGACGACTGCGTGTGTTCGTGGATGCTCCGGTTGAGCACTATGCCGGGCAGGGTGGAGGTGTGGATGACGAAATCGCCTTCGCTTTCCTGCGACAGGAACGCCATCTTCAGCTGCGTCATCTTGGTGAACTGCTCCACCGCCATGGTGTTGACGCGATAGCCCAGGAAGATGTTCATGATGGGCATGGGGGCGCTGATGGTGGCCTTGACCCAGTTGTAGAGCACGGGCGTGTGCTCGCCCGCGGCCAGCGGGCCAATGCTGCGGCCGGTTTCGCTGACCTCGGTCACCAGGGCCTCCAGCGTCGCGTCCAGATCCAGGTCGCGCTCGTTCAGAAGCTGGGTCACGGAGGCACGGGCCACGATCTTGTGGTTGAGGTCCGTGAGGACGATCAGCTCGGCCCCCGTGCGGGCCAGCTGGCTGGCCAGCGCCGACTCGATGGTCGCGCGGTTGCCGTTGGCGATGGTGTGCTGCAGCCCGTAGTCTTTCGTGACCAGCAGCGAGGTCTGCTGCCGGTTGTCCTTGCGCGTGGCGGCCGTGTACAGGAAGGTCTGCGCCCCGCCTTCCAGCGCGGAATCCACGCTTTCCAGTGCGATGTTGCGGTTGGCGAAGTGCAGGAAGACGAACGCCACCACCTGGACGATGATCAGCGCCGGAACCAGCAGCATCAGGAGCTTTCTGGTGGAAGCGTTCGCCAGCGTCTTCTTCATGGATGCAAGCCCCCTCCTGAAATTATGGAATGGAAGGCCGGACCGTGGGCGGTCACTGGCCTTTGATTCTTCTCGTGCGCCTCTCCACGCTGAGCCTGGCCCCCTGCACCGGGGCCCTGTTGGGCGGGGGCAGGCATTCGCCCTTGCGTCCTTTCTCCGTGCCTCTTTCTGCGCACTTGCATCCGTGCCGCCGCCATGGCTTTCAGCGGGGCCGGGTGATCCGTAGCCAGTATAGGGTGGCGCCCCGCGATTGGGGCAGGGGTTGTCCAGGGATCGGCGCCATGGGCCATGCCCTGGCCACCCCTCCGGCCCGCGCGCCTTTCGCATAAAGTGGCTGCATGAGCGACTCACCTTCCTACTCCCGTTCGCTGAACCTGCTGGGCGCCACCAATTTCCGCGATCTGGGCGGCTACCCAGGCGAGCAGGGGCGGCCCGTGCGCTGGCGCCGCCTGTTTCGCTCCGACCACCTGGCCGCGCTGACGCCCGAAGACGCGCAGGCGCTGTCGGCGCTGGGGCTGGCGCGCGCCGTAGATTTCCGGGGGGAGCATGAACGGGCCACGCTGGCCTACGTGCTGCCCGATGTGGCCTATTACCCGCTGTCCATCGAGCCGACGGTGGTGCAGCGTGCCAAGGAGATGGCGCTGTCGGGCCACACGCTCACGCCCGAGATCGCGATGGATCTGATGCGCGACACCTACCGCGCTTTCGTCGCGCACAACACGCGCGAGTTCGCCACGCTGTTCGAGCACCTGCTGGACAACGACACGCCGCTGGTCTTTCACTGCACCGCGGGCAAGGACCGCACGGGCTTCGCGGCGGCGCTCATCCTGCTGGCGCTGGGCGTATCGCGCGAGGTGGTGATGCAGGACTACCTGCTCACCAACGGGTTGTACCGGCGGCCCGCGCAGGTGAACGGGGCCGCGCCGGAGGCGGTGCTGAACGTGCTGTGGCGCGTGCAGCAGGACTTTCTCGAAGCGGCGCTGCAGGCCGTGGAGACGGACCATGGCGGCGTGCTGCGCTACCTGGAGCAGCGGCTGGGCGTGGGCCCTGGCGAGCGCAAGCGCCTGGCGCAGTGGTATCTGGAGCCCTGATGGGAACGCGGTGCGCATGAAAAAAAGCCGGCACAGGTGCCGGCTTTTTTCGTTGGGCTGGCGGTGCCGCCAAGGCACCGCGGAGCGCACCGGTCGATCAGACCGTGGCGTCCTTGAGCTTCTTCAGCGCGCGGGTCTTGATCTTGACCGATGCGGGCTTGGCGGGGAACCAGCGCTCGGCACCCGTGAACGGGTCCTTGCCGAAGCGCTTCTTCTTGGCGGGCACTTGCTGCAGGCCGATCTTCATCAGGCCGGGCAGCGTGAATTCGCCGGAGCCCTTCTTGTGCACCGAAGCCAGGATGGCCGATTCCAGTGCTGCGAGCACGGCCTTGGCGGCCTTGGGCTCGACGCCGGCCTGCTGTGCCAGGTGGGCGATCAGCGAGGTCTTCGTGAACACTTCCTTCAGCGGCTTGAGCGCGGCAGGAGCGGCCTTGGCGGCGACGGGGGCCTTGGCCTTGGGGGCTGCGACCTTCTTCACGGGAGCGGCCTTCTTGGCCGGTGCTGCGACCTTCTTGGCCACGGGGGCTGCAGCCTTCTTGGCTGCGGGAGCGGCCTTCTTTGCAGGCGCGGTGGTTTTCTTTGCAGTTGCCATGGTGTTGGTATTTCTCGGAAAAAGTGGTGAACATTCCAGCATGCTGGTCGCCGGATTCTAGGGGGTTTGCATCGGCGGGCGCGGGCCGCACGCGGATTGCACGCTGCAAGCGGCATGGATGCTGGGTTCGAAGGCCCCGAGGCGCGCGCAGAAAGCGGTGCCGGCGAGGTGCCCTGGCGATGCCGGGCGATGCCCGCGGCGTTGGCCCCGCGGGGCAATCGCGTTAAGCTGTCCCATCCCCCACCGGCGCCATGCAGCGCATCGCAAAGGAATGGCCATGAGCGACACATCCCCCTTCGGTTTCGGCAGGTTCGTGCCGGGCTTCGACTTCCTCCAGAACCTGGCCAAAGGCGCGCCGGGCGGCGTGCCGCAGATGCCGAGCCTGTCCAGTTGGGTGGCCCCGACGATCAGCGTGGAAGAACTGGAAAAACGCATCGATGAATTGAAGGCCGTGCAGTTCTGGCTGGAGCAGAACTCGCGCGCCTTGAGCGCCACGGTGCAGGCGCTGGAGGTGCAGAAGATGACCCTCGCCACGCTCAAGGGCATGAACGTGGCGATGGGCGACCTGGCCGGTGCCTTCGCGCCCAAACCATCGCCTTCGGCGCCCGCCCCCGAGCCCGCACGTGCCAGCCCCGCCCCCTACCGCGAGCCCCAGCGCGAGCCACCGGCCGAGCCGCCCGCTTCCGAGCCCGCGGCCGAAGAAGACGCCGCCAGCGACCCCGCGGCCACGGGAGCCGCGTCCACCGCGCTGCCCGGCGTCGTGGACCCGATGCAGTGGTGGGGCGCGCTGACCAGCCAGTTCCAGCAGATCGCGGCCCAGGCGATGGGCGATGCGTCGCACCAGGCCGCGGTGGAGGCCACGCGCGGTGCGGCGGCCGAGGCCTTCAAGACCGCCACCGACATGGCCACGCAACTGGCCGCCCAGGGGCTGCAGGGCGTGCAGGAAGCCACGCGCATGGCCCAGGCGCCGCAGGATGCCAAGGCGCCCACCGCCCGCAGCCGCAAGCCGGCCGCGGCCCCTGCCGCAGCCCGCACCGCAGCCCCACGCACCCGGCCGGCCGCTGCGCCGAAAAAGGCCGCTGCCAGGAAGCCCGTGGGGGCTCCCCCTTCTGCGGCGCGGCGCGGTGCCGCGCCGGCCGCGGCCAAGTCCGCCGCACCGCGCAAGCGGACGGGCCCGTGACTGCATCCCCCTGCACTTTCTTTTCCGACATGGCCGCCCGCGCAGCGGGCCGCCGCGACCTTTGCCTCCGACCATGAAACTCTTTCCCAACGGCCACGCCACCCATCCCCAGTGGCGCATGGCGGCCGCGCTGGTGCTGGCGCAACTGCGTGCGCAGATGGCGCTGCCGCAGTACGCCAGCGCGCCCACCCTGGGGGTGCTCTACATCACCGACCACTATGCGGACGAGGCGCAGGCCCTGCTCGACTTCGTGTCGGCCGAACTGCCCGAGGTGACCGACTGGAGCGGCACCGTGGGCGTGGGCGTGGCGGCCAACAACGCCGAATACTTCGACGAGCCGGCCCTGTCCGTCATGCTGCTGGACCTGCGGTCCGACCAGTACCGCGTGTTCTCCGGCGTGGCGCCGCTGGCGCGCAATGCGGCCAGCGGGTTCGTCGCGCACACGGCGCTCGTGCACGCGGACGGCCGCACGCCCGACCTGGCCGAGCTGATCGATGAAATGGCCGACCGCACGGCCACCGGCTACCTGTTCGGCGGCTTGTCGGCCAGCCGTAACGCGAGCGTGCAGTTCGCCGTGGGCGGCAACGGCAACATCGCGGGGCAGGGCGGCGCGCGTGGCGTGTTCGACGGCGGACTGTCGGGCGTGGCCTTCAGCGAGGGCGTGAGCCTGCTGTCGCGCGTCACGCAGGGTTGCCAGCCCGTGGGGCCGCTGTGCACCATCACCGAGGCGCAGGACAACGTGGTGCTGGCGCTCGACGGCCAGCCGGCGCTGGATGCGCTGCTGGACACGCTGCACATCTCGCTGGACGGCGACCCGCAGCCCGCGCTGCGCGAAGTGCGGGCCACGCTCGCCGGCCTGGTGGATGCCGGCGTGCAGCCGCTCGGCCGGGCCGGGCATTTCGGCACGGACACCCGGGTGCGCCACATCGTGGGGCTCGACGCCACGCGCCGGGGCGTGGCCCTGGCCGACCAAGTGGAAGAGGGCATGCGCCTGGCGTTCTGCCAGCGCAACGTGGCGGCGGCCCGAGCCGACCTGATGCGCATCTGCGCCGAGATCCGCGAGGAGCTCACGCCCGAGGAAGCCGAGACCCTGCCCGCACCGTCGGCCGACAGCGAGCGCCGCGCGCTGGCGCAGGCCCTGGGCGGCGGTGCCGACGGGGCCGCGCGCGCGCCGGTGCAGCGGCACATCGTGGGCGCGATCTACGTGAGTTGCTCCGGGCGCGGCGGCCCGCATTTCGGCGGGCCGAGCGCGGAGCTGCAGATCGTGCGCCATGCGCTGGGCGACGTACCGCTGGTGGGGTTCTTCGCCGGCGGCGAGATCGCCCACCACCGGCTGTACGGCTACACCGGCGTGCTCACGGTGTTCACCAGCGAGCACGCGCCGGCCTGAGCCCGGCGACCGCGGGAGGCCCCGCGCCGGCATGCCCGCAGGCCGTGCGCCCCTTCCCGGGGCGGCCCAAAGGGGTTTTGGGCCTTTTTGGCTTCACGCCCTAGAAAATCATGTGGCGGCAGCTATAAAAATAATAGCAATGGACTTCAGGTCACCGGCAGGAGCGCGGGCGCGGCCGTGCGCGGCATGCCGGTGAATGCGAAGTCCACTTCCGGCGCCAGCCCGCTCACGATGCGGGCGATGGAGCGGCCCGATCCGCAGGCGTGCGTCCAGCCCAGCGTGCCGTGCCCTGTGTTGAGGAACAGGTTGCCGATCTTCGTCTTGCCGATCAGCGGCACGTTGCTGGGCGTGGCAGGGCGCAGCCCGGTCCAGAACTGGGCTTGGCGCGTGTCGCCCGCGCCGGGAAAGAGTTCTTCCACGCGGCGCACGATGGCTTCGCAGCGCACGGGGTTCAAGTCGCGCTGGTAGCCGTTGAGTTCCGCCGTGCCGGCGATGCGCAGGCGGTCGCCGCGCTCGCTGGTGTATCGCGAGAAGACGAGCTTGAATTCATCGTCCGTCAGGCTCACCTCGTAGGCCGCCGAAGCATCGCGCACGGGCATCGTGACCGAATAGCCCTTGGCTGGGTAGATGGACAGGCGCAGGCCCAGCGGCTCGGCCAGCAGCGGGCTGAACGAGCCCATGGCCAGCACGTAGGCATCGCCCCGCACGCGTTCGAAGCGACCTTCCGCGTTGGTGATCTCGGCATGGTCGATGGCGCCGCCCGCCGTGCGCAGCGCCGTGATGTGGCAGCCGGTACGGAATTGCACGCCCGCCGCCTGCGCCAGCCGGGCCAGCTCGCGCGTGAAAGTGTTGGCGTCGCCCGATTCGTCCTCGGCCGTGTAGGTGGCGCCGGCCAGTTGCGGGCGGATGTGGGCGAGCGCGGGCTCCAGCCGCACGGCCTCGTCGGCGCTGACCACGCGGCGCTCGCAGCCCAGGGCGCGCATCTGCTCGGCGGGAGCGAGCGCGGCATCGAACTCCCGGGCGCTCGTGTAGAAGTGCAGGATGCCCTGCGTGCGCTGGTCGTACTGGATGCCCGTATCGCGGCGCAGCTGCTGCAGCGTGTCGCGGCTGTAGGTGCCCAGGCGCACGATCTGCTCGATGTTGTGCCGCGTGCGGGCCGGCGTGCATTCGCGCAGGAACTGCAGGCCCCACAGCCACTGGCGCATGTCGGCGCGCAGGCGAAAGAGCAGGGGGGCGTCTTCGCGGCCCAGCCATTTCAGCACCTTGAGCGGCGCGCCGGGGTTGGCCCAGGGCTCGGCATGGCTCACCGAGATCTGCCCGCCGTTGGCGAAGCTGGTTTCCGCACCGGGCACGCCCTGGCGGTCGATGACGGTCACTTCGTGGCCGAGTTGTTGCAGGAAATAGGCGGAGGTGGTGCCGAGCAGGCCGGCACCGAGAACGATCACGCGCATGATTCACAAGCCTTTTGGAAGGTTTGCGCAAGCAGATCGCCGGCGTGGTGCTATAGAATCGATAGCGTGCAGCCGACGGCGATCTGCCGTGCTGCCGCTCCCCCTGTCCTTGGTACCTGAGAGATTCGCCCTGCGCCAACACGGCGAGGGGCTTGCTCCTTCGGTGCGCCATGGCATGCATGGCGGCTCTCCAGACGGCTTTGATGGTGGTGCAGTACGGGACCTGAGCGTGTATGGGAGTTTGCGCCTTCGGTGGAGCGGCCCGGGGGCCGCTCGCTCTCCTGCGGGGTGCATCGTAGCAGCGAAGCCGCGCCGCGCAAACCCCGTGCGCGGCGGAGGGGGCCGGGCCGTGCGGTCAGTCGATGCGGATCCGGGCGTCCTTCACCACCTGGGCCCACTTGGCGCGGTCGGTGTGGACGGTCTGGCGGAACTGCGCGGGCGTCTCGATGCGCACGGCGTTGCCCTGCGATTCGAAGCGCTCGCGGACCTCGGGCTGCTCGAGCACCTGGCGCAGGGCGGTGTTGAGTTTCTGCACCACGGCGGCGTCCGTTCCCTTGGGCGCGAAGAGGCCGAACCAGATCGAGCTGTCGAAGCCCTGCGTGCCCGGCAGGCCGCTGGAGGCGATGGTGGGCACCTCCTTGACGGCGGCCACGGGCTTGGCGGTGGTCACGCCCAGCAGGCGCACCTTGCCGGCCTTGTAGTGCGGCAGCACGGTCTGCACCTGGTTCATGATGCAGCAGGTCTCGCCGCGCACCACCGACGTGATGGCTTCGGGGCCGCCCTTGTAGGGCACGTGGACCATGTCCAGGCCCAGGCGCGCATTGAATTCGGCAAAGGCCATGTGCGTGCCGGCGCCGTTGCCGGTGGAGGCGTAGTTGTACTTGCCGGGGTGGGCCTTCACCAGCGCGACGAACTCCTGGAGCGTCTTCGCGTCGATGACGTCGGGGTTGATGGTGAGCACGTTCGATACGTCGATCAGCGGGCCCACCGGAACGAAGTCGTTCTCCACGTCGAAGGGCAGCTTGGGGTACAGCGCGGCATTGCTGCCGTGCGTGGCGGCGGTGCCGAAGGCCAGCGTGTAGCCGTCGGGCCGGGCGCGTGCCACGAACTCGCTGGCGATGTTGCCGGCCGCGCCCGATTTGTAGTCGATGACGATGGGCTGCCCGAGCTTCTGGCTCAGGGGCTCCTGCACCGCGCGGGCGACGACGTCGATGCCCGAGCCCGCCGGAAAGCCCAGGATCAGGGTGATGGGTTGCCGGGGCCAGCCGGCCGCGTCGGCGTGGGCGGCGAAGCTGAAGGTGGTGGCCGCGGCGCAGGCCAGGGCGGCGGCGATGCGGCGGGTGGCGCGGTGGGTGATGGGAAAGAGGAGCGGCATGGCAGAGGGGCGCTGAACGCGGGGTGAGAACCGATGCGCCATTGTGGGCAAGCGTTCATGCGCCGCGCGCCATATGCATATGGGCCGGGGGCGCGCCGCCGCCATGGGCTGAATGCGGCGGGCGCAGGGCCGCGCGGGCCCCGCGTGGCTCAGTACCGGTTCGGGTTGTCCGGGCGACGGTCCTGGCGGTTGGGCACGCCGTCGCCGTCGCGGTCCCAGCCGCCGCGGCGCATCTCCCAGCGGCCGTCGTGCTGCACCCAGGCCGGCTGGCGATAGACATAGCCGGGGCGGGCGCGGACCCAGTGGCCGGCCACCCAGACATGGCGATGGCCACGCCATTCCCAATGGCCCGTCTCCCACACCATGCCGCGGCGCGGGGGCGGCACGGCCTCACGGCGGGGCGGGGGCGGTGCCTGGTACTGCACCATCACGGGCCCGGGCTGCCGGTACACCGGTCCGCCAGACTGCACGATCACGGTGGCGCTGGTGGCTGCCCGTGCCACGGTGGTGACGGAGCCCATCGCGGCGAGGGCCAGCGTGGCGGCGGTGAGGGCAATGGTCTTGCGGGTCATGACGATCTCCTTTGGAAAAGCGCTGTGTGTTTTTTTCAGCACCTCCATCGTGATCCGCCAACGTCAAGCCGGTGTCGCCGCGGCGCGAAGTGTTGTGACCGGGTGTTTCCGGCCGGGCAGGGGCGGTGGGCTGTGCCCTGAAGGTCAAAAACTCAGCGGCTGGCAGACCGTTGCGCTATCCATATCGGCTTGCGCCTTTGCGTTCCGTGGGGCCGGGCGGCTCGGGTCTTGCGAGGGACTCCATCCCCGGAAACTTCGCGGTGCCGAAACCCGTGTAGTCATCCATGGATTTTCCTGACCCAACGCATGCCGTGGTTCTCCTGGTCGCAGACATCATTGCACCTCCTTTATCAACCAATAAACCGCCTTGATCGTCTGCAATGCGATGGTCTGGTTTTCTGCCAACACGTTCTTGAGTGGCAGGACATTCGATACCGACACGCCGGGAACGATGGTGATGGGCACGCCGTGGGTGTCGGTGGACAGCGGCAAGGGTTCTGGCACCAGGATGAAACTGCGCCGCAACAACGACACGGCCATTCCCAAAGCGAGCAAGGCCAGAACCGCGATCACCGCCACGATCGCTTTGATCGGAGGGATCGGGATCTTCTTGATGAGGCTGGCGATGAACGAAACGGCGATCAGGCAATCGAGGGTCAGCGGTGAATTCAGCACCCTCACCATTTGCGTCTGCACCAGTTCACCGGGCTGCTGCATGAACTCCACCGCATAGGTCTTTCCACGGACACCGACTGGAAGCGCCAGACGGCGCATGGACAAGGTGTTGTCCGTGGCCTCGTAATTCACACGGCTCAGTCCGGGGGACAGTGCCACGGGCGGCGAAAGGTTCAACCAGTCGCCTGCGCTGTCAGGCAATTGGATGTCGCCTGGGTCGGCTTGAACCAGAATGAAATCGCCTGAATAGCCGTCCAGTCCCATGCCGGAGGGATATTGGCGATATGCCTGGGGAAATGCCACCACCACCACCTGTGCCGGCAAAGGCCGCCATGGGGTTTCGCGACGTGGCATGCGGGTGACCCTATTCAGGGCTGCCCGCCACCGTGGTGGCTTCGTAGGCGTTCAGTCCCCGGATGATGGCGCCGGCGCTCAGGGCCAACGATTCGAAGATGAGTGGGGAGGGATCGCTTTCCAGCACCTCGACCATCAGGGCGTAAGAGGCTTCGGCGCTGGGCAGCGCGACGGCATTGAGCGCCGCCACGGCCGACAGGGGAGCGTCCACGATGGCGCCGCTGGCTGCCATGTCACTGCTCCGGCGCTGGCGGCAGTTTGTACAGTTGGCGAATGTAGTCCAGCACCTTGTTGTTCTCCTCGGTGATGACCCGCATCTGTTCATCGGCGTTGCCCTCGACCCCCAGCATCGCGATGTTGGTGGCCACCTTCGTCATGGAGTCGGCGATGCTTTCGACGACCTGGCCCAGTTGTGCCAGCGATTGGGGTTGGTTCATTGCTCAGTGCCTTTGTCTTTGTGTTTCTTCGGAAGGACCGGCGTGAGGGCGGGGTCCGATTCCCAATCGTTTTTTTCAGCCGTTCGCATGACGACGGTGGAGTTGACATAGCCGATGCATTGCGAAAACGGCTGAGGGCCGAAAGCCACATCGTGGTCGTCGGTGATGGTGGTCGATGCCAGAACGGACAGCACGCCTGTCAGGCTGCTTCGGACCACGTAGTAGTTGCCGCCCTGCAATGCCGCATCGAATCCGCTTTTCAGCCGGCTCTGGATTTGCTCCATGAGCATGGTGTTGTGCAGCTCCATCGGCGTCGGCTCTCGCGTGGCCTGGTTCATGGGATGGCCGTTCGCACAGGGGCGGTGGTCTGCCGCATCGAGAAGGCGCCGAGGGCGCTCTTCAGGCCGGCAAGGGTCTGCGCCAATTCGTTGTTGGTGAGTACCGTCACCACCGACCGGGCGGTGCAAGGCCCCGGCGCCTGGATGCGTGCCACGGCCGAGGCCACGATCGTGTGGCGAAGGCGGTTCATGGCATCCTGGCGCGCCACCTGGGCTTTGGCGCTCAGGTCGCCATTGCCGACCTGGTTGGCGTACGCCAGGTTCGACAGTGCCGAAGGCTGCTGCGCGGTCACCCATCCCGACAGAGCGACAGCCGACACGGCGGGGTGCCGAGGCGTGTCGTCGCCCACGCTCTTGATTTCGATGGTTCCCATATTCCCTCCGTTTGAAAGGGGTGGAGCGGCCCGCAGGCAGCCCCACCTTTGTCATCGAGCTTGTCGACGCATTCAGCCGTTCGCCTTGACCTTCACGGTGAAGTAGTTGGGCTGGAGATCGATGAGGATCTCCTCCTTGGCCACTTTTCCGGGGACAAGGATGGTGATACCCGGTGGAACGACCAACTGCCCGGCCGGGTCCACGCGAAGGCCCCTGTCCATCAGCGCCCGGAGCGTTGCTCGGCCAGCCGCACCGCTTCCGCCCGAAGGCGCCGCGAAGGCGTTCACCGCCGCCTTCAGATCGGCGATCGATTGCGCCAACTCGTTGTTGGTCAGAACATCCACCGCAGACCGGGCCTCCATGGGTCCGATGGTGCTGATGGTGTTCGTGGCCTTCGCCACCAGCGGAATACCCAGTTCGCCGATCGCCTGCTGGTTTGCCACGGCGTTCTGCTGTCCCAGGTTGTTGGTCGTGACCACATTCGCGTACGCGAGGTTGGACAGCATCGCCGGCTGCTCTGAAATGGCTTTCAGATTGCCGACGGCGACCGCACTCGTGACTTGTGCATCAATCATGTTTTGTCCTCCGTGTCAGCGCTGAGAGGCCGGGATCAACGACCGCTGAAAGCCTGCAGCGTGGCCTTCATGTCGGCGATGGTCTGCGCCAGTTCGTCGTTGGTCAGGACATCGACGGCCGAGCGGGCCTCCAGCGGGCCGATGTTGCTCACCGTGTTGGATGCCTTGGCAACGATGGAGATGCCCAGTTCGTTCATGGCCTGCTGGTTGGCCACCGCGTTCTGCTGGGACAGATTGGTATTGGCCACGGTATTGGAATAGGCCAGGTTGGACAGCATCGCGGGCTGTTCCGAGATGGCTTTCAGGTTGCCGATCGCGACAGCGCTCACTACTTCTTCGGGCAGAGTTGCCATGGTGTTTCTCCTTGAGATGGATTGCAGGTTGATAAAAAAGCGGGTTACCTACCGCACCCCGGAATTGGGAGGATGGTTCATTGCATTTGCAAGAAATGCAATGAATGGCATTCGTGAATGAATTATTGGCCCGATGCTTTGCCGGCGGCTTTTTCTTGAATGACCTTCATGAATTCCTGAATGTCTTTGAGTATTCTTTCCATGGAAGGCTCGCCTTGTTTGCCATCGCTTTTCTCGATCATGGTGACGCATTTTGCGGCGGCTGCCATCTGCACTTGATTCATGGCCTGCTGCTGGCTCAAGGCGATTTGCTGCTGCATATTTTGGTTGAATATTTGCTGTGCTAGCGCGAGATTCGCCAAAATGGCAGGCTGCTCGCCAATGGACTTTGCATTGGATATGGCGATTGCCTGAATGACATCGGCGGGGAGTGAGTCGGCCATTTATCTCTCCATAGCTGGCGGGGTTCCGTTTGCCAAATTTGGTTGGTGTGGCGCTATATTAATTCCGGCAAAGAAAAAGTGAAGTATCGATACGGTAACTCCTGTCGGCTGTTACCGTAACAGTATTCCTCTTTGAGGACGCGCAGTTTTTTTCAGATCTATTCAGAACGGCTTAGCCCGAAAAACACATTGCGGGGTGAATATGTCGGCCGCGCGTGGCAGCGCATTAAACGGGTATTGAAAAGCCGGCGATGGCGGCAACCAATGGTTTTCAAGTTATTGGAGTCGCGCCGGTCGCCTGATTGAAGTGCCAGCGTTTTTTGGGGCTTTTGGGAGGGCCACGCGTGGATGCACCATTAACCGATGAGGTACTCAGTGAGGCGTAAGATGAATGAGATCGAAGAAAATCAAATCAGGGAGGCGTGCGACGCAATATTGGAGAGCGATGCGTTTGCAAAGGCGCATCGGATGAAGCGGCTTTTCCGTTTTCTCGTGGAGCAGGCGGTCGCCGGAGAAAATCGCAATACCAACGAGCACACCATCGGGATCGAGGTTTTCGACCGCGAAGCTTCTGCCTACATGCCGGGTGAAGACCCGATCGTCAGGGTTCAGATCGGGCGACTGCGCCAAAGGCTGGACGCCTACTACGCGGCCCACAGGCCGCAGGGAGGAATCGAGATCCGCATTCCGGTGGGTAGCTACATGCCGGTGATCCACCGCCCTGCATCCCCTCTCGAAGACCCGGTGCATCCCAACCGTCTCATGGTGCAGCCGGTCCAATGCATTGCGGAGCGTGTTGACGGGCATGCTTTCGCCCGCGGGCTCTATGAGGAACTGGTGAACCAGCTCTTTCGTGCTTTTGGAGACGTGTTGGTGGCGCCCGCGTCATCGGCCGGGCCGAATGCCGGTGACCCTGGAGGGACCAGCCAGCGCGGCAGGTCGCACCATTGCGTCGAAAGCAGCCTGCGCATCGACACCGAGCGCATCCGTGCGTCCATACGGCTGGTGGATTCTTCTCTCAAACGGATCACCTGGGCTCGGCACTTCGACTGCTCGGTCCACTTCGGGATTCAACAGCAGGAGGAACTCGCGACGTCCATTTGCAGCGCTCTCAAGCCCGTTGTTTCATCCTTGAAGTGACCCGCGGCATCACTGCCTGTCTTGGCCGCCAAGCTTCGAGAGAGCTCGAAATGGCCGCTCTCGGACCACGTGGCAGGGCACGGAATGCGATTTACCTTCGCATGCTGGTGAACACGTCGAACTCCCAGCTGCGCAGCGCCAGCAGGACGGTGTAGCCCTCGCGTTCGCGCTCGGGCATGCGCTGGTCGGCCAGGTGCTGTTGCGCGAAATCGTGCGCCACGCGCTGCATGCGCTCCCAGAAGGCCGGCGCCAGGCTGCGGCTGATCGCGCCGTGCACCAGCAGCACGCCTTCGCCCGGGCCGTCGAAGCTGCCGGCGAAGTAGTCGAGCAGCGCATGGTCGCGAAAGTAGTGCATCACCGGGCCGTGGGGGCGCCAGCGAAAGGTCTTGGCGAGCTTGAGGCGGTAGCGGTTCAGGGGGCGCAATTCGATGATGCCGATCCGGTCGAGCTGCGCGAGGTACTTCACCCCCTCGGCCTCGCTCAGGCGGTAGGTGGTCACGATCTGCTCCAGCGTCCACTGGCTCAGCACGCAGATCGCCATGAGCATCAGCTTCTTGTCGGCCACCACGGCCGTTTCCTGCGCCTGGCTCAGCTCCTTGAGCAACGGCTGGCTGTCGGCCACGCGCCGCGCCAGATCGGCGAAATCGAGCGCCAGCGCCCGGCAGATCGCATCGATGCGCGACAGCGGCATGTCGCCCTTGGCCAGCATGCGCTTGACGCTGGATTCGGCCATCCCCAGCGCCTGGGCCAGGTCCGCATAGGTCATCTGCGCGGATTTGAGTTCCTTCTTGAGGGCGGTAACGAGGTCGGCGGTGGTGCTCATGGGTATCGATTATGGATACCCGGCGTGGCTGGCGATGGGTCTGGGCGCGTTTCGTGCGCCCTGGCATGGCGAGGGCGTAGAGACTGCGTTCCATTCCCCATCCGTCCCCCGTTCCATCCCGCTGCCTTCCGGAGTTTCGTTCATGCCGTCGTCCACCCGTTCTTTTTCCCGCGCCTTCCTCTCGCGTCCGGCACCGGCCGAGTGGGCCTTGTATGGCGCCCTGGCGGTGCTGGCCGCCGTGGGCGCCTGGGGCCCGCAGGTGGCGGCGGACCCGCACCAGCATGCCTTTGCCGACCAGCGCACGCTGTGGGGCATCGCGCATGCCGTGGACGTTCTCACCAACCTGCCGTTCGCCCTCATGGGGTTGCTGGGCGTGCGGCGCCTGGTGCAGTGGGTGCGCAGCGGCAAGGCTGGCGGGTGCGGCGAGGGGGTGGCGCAAGCGGGCGGCACCGGCCGCACCACTACGGCGGTGATGGCGGCGATCTTCTTCTCGGGTTTGCTGCTCACGGCCGGCGCCTCGGCGCTGTACCACGCGGTGCCGCACGACATCACGCTGCTGTGGGACCGCATGGGCATGCTGGTGGCCTTCACCGGGCTGCTGGGCCTGGCGGTCGATGGGCGCATGGGTGCGCGGCCCGCCTGGGTGCTGGCCTGTGTGCTGCCGCTGGCGGGCGCGTTGTCGCTGCGGGCCTGGGGCATGGCGGGGCAGGTGCTGCCCTGGGGCTTGCTGCAGGGCGGGGGCATGCTGCTGGTCGCGGCGCTGGCGATGGTGCCGGCGCGGTCCAGCCGGCCGCCCCTGTCGCTGGTGGCCGTGATCGGCTGGTATGCCCTGGCCAAGCTGTTGGAGCTGGGCGACCACGCGGTGTTCGGCTGGACGGGCGGCTGGGTGTCTGGCCACAGCCTCAAGCACGTGGCGGCGGCTCTGGCCGCATGGCCGGTGATCGCAGCGCTGGCACCGCACCGCGCCGCACTGCCGGGCGCCTACTGGGCCCAGTGCGTGCGGGCGGTGCCCTGGCGCCGCCCGGCGGCGGCCGCAACGGGCCTGCGCCGGGGCACAATCGCCGCCAGCGCGGACGAGGGGGCCCAGCCTGGCGCCGCGGCGCAACGCGTCTGAAGAACCATTCCACACAGGAGCACGGCATGAGCCAAGAACAGGCCCGCATGGCCGACCACCCCCACGCGGCCGAGCCGTCGCACCCCAACCAGTTCGCCCTGCTGCGCCAGCGCCGCTTCGCACCCTTCTTCTGGACGCAGTTCGCCGGCGCGGCGAACGACAACCTGTTCAAGTTCGCCTTCACGGTGATGGTGACCTACCAGCTCAGCGTGTCGTGGATGCCGCCGTCCATGGCCGGGCTGGTGATCGGCGCGCTGTTCATCCTGCCCTTCCTGCTGTTTTCGGCCACGTCGGGGCAGCTGACGGACAAGTTCGACAAGACCCGCATGATCCGCTTCGTGAAGAACCTGGAGATCGCCATCATGCTGGTGGCGGCCTGGGGGTTCCTCGCCTCCAGCGCCGCCGTGCTGCTGGCCTGCACCTTCCTCATGGGGCTGCATTCCACGCTGTTCGGGCCGGTCAAGTTCGCGTACATGCCCCAGGTGCTGAACGAGCGCGAGCTGACGGGTGGCAACGGCATGGTGGAGATGGGCACCTTCGTCGCCATCCTGCTGGGCCAGGTGGCGGGCGGGTTGCTGGTGGCTGTGCCGGACATCGGCCATGCCTGGGTGGCGGCGGCCTGCGTGCTGCTGGCCTTGGCCGGGCGCGCGGTGGCGCAGTTCATCCCGAGCGTGCCGGCCACCGACCCGGGCCTGTCGATCAACTGGAACCCGGTGACCGAGACCTGGCGCAACCTGAAGCTCGCGCACGCGAGCCCCGTGGTGTTCCGCTCGCTGCTGGGCATCAGCTGGATGTGGTTCTTCGGCGCGGTGTTCCTCTCGCAGTTTCCGAGCTTCGCGAAGGAGGTGCTGCACGGCGATGCGCACGTGGCCTCGCTGCTGCTCGTGGTGTTCTCGGTGGGCATCGGCGTGGGCTCGCTGCTGTGCGAGGTGCTGAGCCGCCGGCACGTGGAGATCGGCCTGGTGCCGCTGGGCGCCATCGGCATGAGCGTGTTCGCCATCGACCTGTACTTCGCCTCCCGCTCCCTGCCACCCGCGCCCGAGATGGGGCTGGGCGCCTTCGTGGCGCAGGCCGCGCACTGGCGCGTGATGGCCGACCTGGCGCTGCTGAGCCTGTTCGCCGGCCTGTACAGCGTGCCCATGTATGCCCTGATCCAGATGCGCAGCCAGCCCACGCACCGGGCGCGCATCATCGCGGCCAACAACATCCTGAACGCGCTGTTCATGATCGGCAGCTCGCTCATCGCCGGCGCGCTGCTGGGCGCGGGCTTCTCGGTGCCGCAGATCTTCCTATTCACGGGCATCGCCAACGCCATCGTGGCGTTCTACATCTTCCTGCTGGTGCCCGAGTACCTGCTGCGCTTCGTGGCGTGGGTGGCCTCGCGCTTCGTCTACCGCTTCAGGATCCGGGGCGACGAGCACCTGCCCACCCAGGGCGCGGCCATTCTGGTGTGCAACCACGTGAGCTTCGTGGACGCGGTGTTGCTCATGGCGGCGAGCCCGCGCCCGATCTACTTCGTGATGGACCACCGCATCTTCCGCGTGCCGGTGCTCGGCTGGCTGTTCCGCTTGGCCAAGGCCATTCCCATCGCCCCGCAAAAGGAAGATCCCGCGGTCTATGCCGCGGCGTTCGAGCGCGCCGCGCAGGTGCTGCGGGAAGGGGATTTGCTGGCGATCTTTCCCGAGGGGGGCATCACGCGCGACGGGCAACTGCAGCCGTTCAAGGGCGGCATCATGAAGATCCTCGAACGCGCCCGCGAAGAAGGCGTGGCGCCCCCGGTGATCCCGATGGCGCTGACCAACCTGTGGGGCTCGTATTTCAGCCGCATCGAGCGCGGCACCGCGATGGCGCGGCCCTTCCGGCGCGGCCTGTTCAACCGGGTGGGCCTGAACGTCGGGCCGGCCGTGCCGGCCACGCTGGTGCAGCCCGATCTGCTGCGCGAACGGGTGGCGGGCCTGCTGGCCGACTGAAGGCTGTCATTGCGGAGCCCCCGCCGCGAAGGCGGGGCGCGCCACCTCAGGTGACGGCGAGCGAGGCCAGGCCCTGCAGCCGCTGCTGCTCGGCCGACGCCTCGTCGGTGTCGTCCTCCTCGCGGGCGCGCAGGCTGGCCTGCACGATGGCATCGGCATCCACCGCGAAATGCGCCCGCAGGGCGGCGCGCGAGTCGCTGCGGCCGAAGCCGTCGGTGCCCAGCGTCACATAGCGCCGGCCCGGCGGCACGAAGGCGCGCACCATCTCGGGCAATGCCACCACGTAGTCGCTCGCGGCGACGATGGGCCCGGACGTGGTCGCCAGTTGCTGCTCGAACCAGCTTCCCACCGCATCGCGCTCGCCCTGGCGCCAGCCGCGCTCGCAGGCCTGCCCCTCGCGCGCCAGTTCCACGTAGCTCGTCACGCTCCACACATCGGCCGCCACGCCGTGCTGCTGCTCCAGCCGGTCGGCGGCCTTGAGCACCTCGCCCAGGATGGCGCCGCTGCCGAAGAGCTGCACGCGGTGCGCCAGTGCCGGCGCGCCCTGCCGCAGCCGGTACATGCCGCGCACCACGCCGTCGCGCGCGTCGGCGGGCAGGCTGGGGTTGGTCACGTTCTCGTTGGTGACGGTGATGTAGAAGAATTCGTCGATCTGCGCCTCGACCATGCGGCGCATGCCGTGGTCCACGATCACGGCCAGCTCGCCCGCGAAGGCCGGGTCGTAGGCACGGCAGTTCGGAATGGTGGAGGCCATCAGGTGGCTGCTGCCGTCCTGGTGCTGCAGCCCCTCGCCACCCAGCGTGGTGCGGCCCGAGGTGGCGCCGATGAGAAAGCCGCGTGCCCGCTGGTCGGCCGCGGCCCAGATCATGTCGCCCACGCGCTGAAAGCCGAACATGCTGTAGAAAATGTAGAACGGCAGCATCGACAGCCCGTGCGTCGAATAGCTGGTGGCCGCCGCCGTCCACGAGGCCAGCGCGCCGGCCTCTGTGATGCCTTCTTCCAGGATCTGGCCGGATTTTTCTTCCCGGTACACCAGCATCGAGGCGTTGTCCTCGGGCTGGTAGAGCTGGCCGAACGGCGCATAGATGCCGACCTGGCGGAACAGCCCCGCCATGCCGAAGGTGCGGGCCTCGTCGGCCACGATGGGCACCACGCGCGGCCCCAGCGCCTCGTCTTTCAGCAGGTTGCCCATCAGGCGCACGAAGGCCATGGTGGTGCTCATGGCCTTGCCGTCGGCCTCCAGCGCAAAGCCACCGGTGACCGGCAGCGGCGGCACGGCCACTTCGGGCGCCCGGGCGCGGCGTGCGGGCAGGTAGCCGCCCAGCGCCTGGCGGCGGTCGTGCAGGTAGCGCATCTCGGCGCTGTCGTCGGCGGGCTTGCAGAAGGCGGCGGTGCGGGCCTCTTCGTCGGTCAGTGGCAGGTGGAAGCGGTCGCGGTAGGCCAGCAGTTCGTCGGCGCCCAGCTTCTTGTGCTGGTGCGAGGTCATGCGGCCCTGGCCCACGCTGCCCATGCCGTAGCCCTTCATGGTCTTGGCCAGCACCACGGTGGGCTGGCCGGTGTGGCCGGCCGCGCGCGCGAAGGCGGCATGCACCTTGGCCGGGTCGTGACCGCCGCGGCGCAGGCGGTCGATGTCGTCGTCCGACAGGTGGGCCACCAGGGCTTGCAGCTCGGGGCTCTTGCCGAAGAAGTGGCGGCGGTTGAAGGCGCCGTCGTTCGCGCTCAGGGTCTGGAACTCGCCGTCCACCGTCTGCGCAAAGGCCCGGGCCAGCGCGTGGCCATGGTCGCGCGCCAGCAGTGCGTCCCATTCGGAACCCCACAGGCATTTCACGACGTTCCAGCCGGCGCCGGTGAAAAGCGATTCCAGCTCGTCCACGATGCGGCCGTTGCCGCGCACCGGGCCGTCCAGGCGCTGCAGGTTGCAGTTGATGACGAAGATGCAGTTGTCCAGCCCCTCGCGCGCGGCGAGGGTGAGCGCGGCGATGGATTCGGGCTCGTCCATCTCGCCGTCGCCGAAGAAGCCCCAGACCTTGCGGCCCGCCGTGTCGCACAGGCCCCGATCGGCCAGGTAGCGCATGAAGCGCGCCTGGTAGATCGCCTTGATCGGGCCGATGCCCATCGAGCCGGTGGGAAACTGCCAGAAATCCGGCATCAGGTAGGGGTGGGGGTAGGAGGTCAGGCCCTGGATGCCCTTGGCCTCGGCAGCCAGTTCCTGACGGTAGTGGCGCAGGGAGTCTTCGCTCAGCCGGCCTTCCAGGTAGGCGCGCGCATACACGCCGGGCGCGGAGTGCGGCTGAAAATACACCAGGTCGCCGCCGTGCTGCTCGGTGCGCGCATGGAAGAAATGGTGGAAGCCCACCTCGAACAGGTCCGCCGCCGAGGCGTAGCTGGCGATGTGGCCGCCCAGCTCGCCCTGCGCGGCATTGGCCCGCACCACCATGGCCAGCGCGTTCCACCGCACGATGGCCGACAGCCGCTGCTCGATCTGAGGGTCGCCCGGGTAGGGCGGCTGTTCCTCCACCCGCACGGTGTTGAGGTACGAGGTGATGCCGGCCGGGCTCCATTGCAGCCCGCGCTGGCGCGCATGGGCCAGTAACGCGTCGAGCAGCGCCGCGGCCCGCTCGCGCCCCTGGCGGGGCTCCCAGGCGGCCAGCAGGCCGTCGAGCGCATCGCACCATTCCTGGACTTCCCCGGGGTCGAGCGTATCGGGCAAGGGGGTGGCGCCGGGCCAGCCGAGTCGTGTCATGGTGCTGCGTTCTCCTGGGGGGATCAACCGTTGCGGAAAAGGAAACTGTAGGCGTTCAGGGCGGGCACGCCGCCCAGGTGGGCATACAGCACCTTGGAGCCTGCCGGAAATTCGCCGTTGCGCACCATCTCGATCATGCCGTGCATCGACTTGCCTTCATAGACTGGGTCGGTCAGCATGGCCTCCTGGCGCGCGCACAGGCGGATCGCCTCCAGCGTGCCCTCGCTGGGCAGGCCGTATTCGGGGCCGCCGTAACGCGTGTCCAGCACGATGTCGGCTTCGGTGATGTCACGGCCCAGTTCCACCAGTTGGGCGGTGTTCTGCGCGATGCGCAGGATCTGCGCGCGGGTCTGCTCCGGCTTGGCCGATGCATCGATACCGATCACCTTGTCCGCCCGGCCATCGGCCGCGAAGCCCACCACCATACCGGCCTGCGTGCTCCCCGTGACCGAGCACACGACGATGTAGTCGAACTGAAAACCCAGTTCCTTTTCCTGCTGGCGCACTTCTTCGGCGAAGCCGACGAAGCCCAGTCCACCCTTGGGGTGCTCGGAGCAGCCCGCGGGAATGGGAAACGGCTTGCCGCCGGCCTTGCGCACGTCCTCCATGGCCTGCTCCCAGCTCGGGCGGATGCCGATGTCGAAGCCCGCGGCGTCCAGCCGCACGTCGGCGCCCATGATGCGGCTCATCTCGATGTTGCCCACGCGGTCGTACACCGCGTCGGAGTAGTTCACCCAGTTCTCCTGCACCAGCACGCACTTCATGCCCAGGTGCGCGGCCACGGCGGCCACCTGGCGCGTCTGGTTGGACTGGATGCCGCCGATGGAGACCAGCGTGTCGTAGCCGCCTTCGATCGCCTCGGGAATGAGGTATTCGAGCTTGCGCGTCTTGTTGCCGCCGAAGGCCAGGCCCGAGTTGCAGTCCTCGCGCTTGGCGTACAGATCGACCTTGCCGCCCAGGTGGGCGGACAGGCGCGGCAGCGGCTGGATGGGCGTGGGGCCGAAGGTCAGCGAATGGCGGGGGAATTTCTGCAAGTTCATGGGAAGCATCCTGGCAAAGGGAAGGGCATGGGGGCGGGGCTCCGGCGCCGCGGTGGATTGCCGCTGCCGCGCAGTGGCAGGGGCAACCGACAAGGGCAGTCCGTTGCCTGGAATGGTAGGAAAATGCGGGCGCAACAGGGTTGCAAAAATGGATTGAAAATCGGCCTGAAAAAGGCTGTGAAGCCTGTTTATTTCGAATTCATTGCGGGAAATCATTCATGTGCGCAACAAAATTAAGAAAGCCTGCGATGCCGGCACCCGCCGCCGATCTCACCGGCGAACTGGACCGCACCGACAAGGCCATCCTGCGGGCCCTGCAGCGCGATGCTTCGGTCTCCAACGTGGCGCTGGCGGCCAAGGTCCACCTGAGCGCGCCTGCCTGCCTGCGGCGCGTGGAGCGCCTCAAGCGCCTGGGGCTGATCGACGGGGTGGTGGCGCTGCTCAATCCGCGCGCCGTGGGCGCGGGCATGCTGGTGATGATCGGCGTGGTGCTGGACCGCTCCACGCCCGAGTCGTTCGCCGAGTTCGAGAAGGCCGCCGCCAGGATCTCGGGCTGCATGGAATGCCACGTGGTGACGGGCGAGTTCGACTATTTTCTACTGGTGCGCACCAGGGACAGCGAGAGCTTCAACCGCCTGCATGCGGAGCAGCTGCTTTACCTGCCAGGCGTGCGGCAGGTGCGCTCGTTCATGGTGATCCGCAACGTGCTCTCGACGACCGAACTGCCCATGGCGATCTGACGCGGGGCCGGAAGGCCGGCGGCGCGCGGCAAGGCGGGAAGATCGGCCCGGATGGCTTCACGGCGAGCGGCGCGGCTCATCCACCACGCAGCCGCCATTGGAATGCCTGGGGCGTGACCACCGCCGGGGCGGAGGTCACGGGAGGCTGCCTCAGGGGGTCAGGGCGCCTTCACGACATGCGGAAAGGTCAGCCCATAGTTGGCCGCCACGCCGGGCGTGGCGCTGGGGTTGCTCAGCTTGGTGAACGCAGTGCCGATGAGGGGAATGCCTCTCGCGTCGGGCATCCGGAAGATGGCCCAGCCATTGGAAAACGTTCCTTGCAGGGTCTTGCGGGCCACGGAAGAAGAAACGGCCGACCGGGTGTCCGAGAACGAAAGCACGGACAGTGCGCCGCAGCTTTCGGGTTGCGATGCCGCGTCTGAAATCACGCTTTCCGGGGTGAGGCTGCCATCGCGCGAGCCCATGCGGAAGCTCCAGCTGCCGCCCCGGCTGCACACGCCGTCGCGGACCTGGGTGTTGAGCGAATGGAAGTACTGCTCGCCGCCGCCGGTGGGCGGCACGAGGGAATAGACGCGCTGGTTCGATGGGTCCGACTGGCTGTAGTCCTTGGCCACGCTGTACCGCTTGGTGGGGGTCGCCACGACCCAGTCGGTGCGGGCGGAGATGGAGTCGTCGAGAACGTACTGGTTCTTGAACTCGCGCACGGCCAGCAGCCGGGAGAGATCGCCGGCGGTGGCCCGGGCGCTGTCTGCTGTGGCAGGCAGGTAGACCGGCGTGGAGAGGTCGGGCAGGTCGTTGTAGCGGGCCAGCACGACTGCCGCGGTCGTCGGGAAGGCGGTGTTGCCCTGCGCGTCCTTGTTGCGCGTGGCAAGGCCTGCGGACACCAGCAGGGGGTCGGCGGTGTAGCGCTCCGGCTGCGAGACCGCCGTGTCCGTGGGAGGGAACAGCATGTAGTTGCCGCGCGCCGGCAGGCCCGTGTTGTTGATGGCCTGGATGGCCGTGGCCGCGCCGGAGAACGTGGTGGAGCCGGGCACGTCGATGACGTACCAGGTGGCGCTGAGCTGGCCGCTGGGGGCCGCGAGGCCGCGGCTGGCGGCGACGGCTTCGCTGCTCGTGTCCTGCATCAGCGCGGCATTGAGCACGGATTCGGAGCAGGGCGCGACCTCCTTCACCTGCTGAATGGCGACGGACAGCGCCGACTGGCTTGCGCCGTTGGGGCCATAGATGGCCGCCTGCGGCACGTCGGCCATCACGATGGCCTCGATGGCGCCCTCGCGGGTGTTGGCCGCCATCACCTCGGGGGTCCATGCGGGGTCCAGTCGGCCCGTGGAGAACGGTTGCGCCACACCCTGCGCGAGGTGCGGCAGCGTGCAGCTGCGGTCGGTGGTGGTCAGCTGCGCCAGGCCGTCGGCACCGGCCGTCACCGCGCCGGTCCACACATCGCCGGGCGACAGCAGCACGTGCACGCTCAGCAGGCTGTCGCCGTTGTTGGCGCCGCGAAAGCGCACCTTCACCACCTTGCCGTTGTCGAGGTCGGTGTTCACCAGGTGCAGCACGCTCATCTGGCCGTTCTGCGCCGTGAAGTAGGGCACCAGCAGCGCATGGCCTGCCTGGCCTTCGGCCACCTTGAAGCTGATGGCATCGGTCCCGCCCAACTGCGTGCTGGAAGGCGTGGCGCCGGTGCCGGCGATCACGCCTGCGTGTGCTGCGCCGGCCATGGCCAGCGTGCCGAGCAGGGCGCTGACCGCCCCGGAAATGGTTTTGACTTTCACGGTTTCTCCTGTGATTGGGATGGCAGGTGGGAACGTCTCCGCATCGCCCATAGGCCGCGCAAAGGCAGCCTGTCACGCGATGGGGTCGGCACGGTGGTGGTGGGGCGGGGCCAAAGGCCCGCCCTGGGCGGCCGCTGCATGCAGCAGGCCACCCGCAAATCGAAACCACCGCGCTGAGGATGGGAGCCATGCCGTGCGATGGTGCCCGGCGGCTCCGGCAAGGATCGTGAACCCGTTCCGAGCGCCGGGCCCATGGCGGCCTCAATCGGCCGCCGCCCTGCGTGCGCTCAGGGCGCTTTATACATGTGCGGCATGGTCAGGCCGTAATTGCCCGCGACGCCAGGTGTGGCATTGGGGTTGGTGAGCTTGAGCAGTGCGGCGCCGATGATGGGTCGGCCATCCGACGCATTGGTGGCGATGCTGGCCCAGCCGGACACGAAGGCGTCCGATCGGGGCTGCGCGGTGATCGAGGCCGAGACGCCGGAGCGGCCCGCCTCCTGGAAGCCCAGCGTGGCCACCGTGCCGCAGGCCACCACGGGGCTGAGGGCAAGCTTGGTGCTGGTCTGGCGGTCGAAATAGGTCAGGTTCCACTGGCTGCACACGCTCTCGGGGCTGGTCTTGACCTGGGTGTCGTCGCCCGAGAAATACTGGCTGCCGAGGTCCGAGGGCGGCACCACCGAATACACGCGGGCGACCGCCGGGGGCTGGCTGTAGTCGTAGGCCACGCTGTAGCGCTTGGTGGGCATGGACAGCACCCAATCCGTTCGGGCGGAAATGGAGGGGTCGGTGGCGTACTGGTTCATCACTTCGGTGGCCGCCAGTTGCGCCGACAGGTCCCCCGCCGTCCTGCGCGCGTTGCGTTCGCCGGCCGGCAGGTAGTAGGGCGTGGACAGATCGGGCAGGTCGTAGTAGCGCGCCTGGATGACGGCCGCATTGGTGGGCTCGCTGGTTTCGCCGTCGATGTTCTTCACGCGGGTGGCGAAGCCGGCCGAGACCAGCAGCGGGTCGGCGGTGTAGCGCTCGGGCGCGGTGACGGCCTGCGCGGTGGGCGGAAACAGCACGTAGTTGCCCCGTGCATTGCGGCCCGCGTTGTTGACGGCGCGGATCGCGGTGGCAGCCCCCGAGAAGGTGGTGGAGTTGGGCACGTCGATGATGTACCAGGTGCCCGCCACGCCGCCCGTGGGCGTGGCCAGGCCCCGGGAAGCGGCCGTGGCCTCGGCGCTGGTGTCCTCCAGCAGCGCCGCGTTCAGCGCCGCATCGGTGCAGGGGGCCGTGCCGTTCACCGGGCGGATGGCCGTGAAGAGGGCGGAGCGCTCCTGCTGGCCCGTGCCGTACACGGCGGCGGCGGGAATGTCGGCCGCCACGATCGCCTCGATGGCGCCTTCGCGGGTGTGGTTGGCCTGCACGTTGGCAGTCCACAGGGGGTTGAGCCGTTCGGTCACGAAGGCTTGCGCCACGCCGGGCGCGAGCCGGGGCGAGGTGCAGGTCGCATCGGCGGTGGTGAGTTGCGCGATGCCGTTGGCACCGGCCGTCACCGCGCCGGTCCAGACGTCGCCGGGGGCCAGCAGCACGGTCATGTGCAGCAGGCCATCGCCGTTGTTGGCGCCGCGAAAACGCAGCTTCACGGCCTTGCCGTTGTTCAAGTCGGTGTTGACCAGGTGCAGCACCGTCATCTGCCCGTTCTGCGCCGTGAAGTAAGGCACCACGAGGCTGTGGCCGGGGCCGCTTTCGGCGATGGCATAGGTGGTGGCATCGGTGGTGCCCATCACGCTGCTGGAGGGCGTGCCCCCCGTGCCGGCGATGACGCCGGCCAGGGCGCTGGAGGCGAAGCCGGCGCTGCACAGCAGGGCGCACGCGGCCGCGATCTTCTGGATAGGCATGCGGAGTCCTTCGGAGGGAGAGCCAATGATGGCGGCAGATTACCGCAATCCGCGCGGCTGTGGCACTCGCCGAGGGACTGGGGAAGCAGGGAAAGTATCGCCACGCGATACCAGGCAGCCGAAAGCCCGCCACCCGTGCATTCCAGGGCGGGCCGGGGTGGGCGGCCTGCGCATGATCCGCCCCATGTTCCACCACGGGCCGCAAGCCCTTCTCTCCATGTCACACCCCTTTGCTCCTTCGCCCCTGATCCAGCGTGATACACCCGCCTGGCGCCTGCAGGTCTGGGTCTCGTTCGGCATCGCCGTGTTCTGCTGCGCGGTGGGGCTGGCGTGGCTGCCAGGGGTGGCCATGGAGCGGGCCTTCATGGTGATGGGTTACGTCTTTTGCCTCTCGGCCGTGTTCATGCTGGCGAAGTTCGTGCGGGACAACCAGACGCGCCACGGTGCGGACACGCCGATGTTCAAGCTGGTCGTCTGGGGCGCGTTCGCGGTGGCCGTGGGCCTCACGGGCTGGGGCCTGTGGAGCATGGACATCAACCCCACCTACCAGGCCTTCCTGGGCGTGAGCTGGCTCTACCTGATCACCACTGCCTTCACGCTGGCCAAGATGCTGCGCGACCGCCACGAGGCGGACCTGGCGGACGCCCGCTGGCAGGGCCGCCGCGAGGCCTCCCTGGCAGCCGGCGGCACCCCTTCCGCACCGGCCGCCGCCCCGGACAAGGCGGGCAAGGCGACGGCGGAGTGACCCCGGGGGCCGGAGCGTGCGCGGTGCCCGCTTTCCCGGCCGTCCCTTGCGCGCACGGCGGCCCCGCTGTCGCGCCCTTTTTCTGGAGAAAGACCATGCGCATCGAGACTCTGATTCCCCGTTTTTCCTGGACCCGCCGGGCCGTGGGCTTCGGCCTGGCCTTTGCGCTGGCGGCAGGCGCCGTGCATGCGCAGAGCGAGGTGTCCGTCGGCCTGTCGCTGCTGCCCGTGGCCTCCGTGGTGGGCACCGCTTCGGTGGCGTCCACGGCCGCCGGGGCGGTGGCGGCCGTTCCCGTCGCGTTGTCGGTGGGGGGCGCGATCCTCACCGTGAAGGCCGTGGAGGCGTCGGCCAACGGCACCGTGTATGTGCTGGAGCGGGCGTCCGATGGCGCGCAGGTGAGCGTGGAGGTGGCCGGCCGCGCGGCCTCCGGCACGGTCCATGCCGTGGGGTCGGCGGTGGCCTGCAGCGTGATCGGCACCGGCGTCGTCCTGTCGGTGGCGGGCGAGGCGCTGGCCTTCGTGCCCAATGCCCTGGGCCGTGCACTGCTCTACAACGAGCGGCTGTGAGGGGGCGGACCATGCGCAGACGGGCCCTGGCCGCCCTGGCGGCGGTTGCTCTCGCCGGAACCGGTGCCGCGCACGCGGGCCGATCTTGCGAGGCGCGCAAGCCGACCCCGCAGCTCATCGAGCGCGGCATGGATCTGGCCGCCCGCACTGCCCGGGCCCTGGACGCGGAGCACGCCCGCTCGGGCACCCAGGTGGTGGTCCTGGCGCGTGCGGGGCAGGACCTGTCCCGGTACGGGCTGCGCTACTCGCACCTGGGCTGGGCCTACCGCACGCCGCAGGGGCCGTGGCGCGTGGTGCACAAGCTCAACGAGTGCGGCACCGCGGTGGGCGTGGTGTACCGGCAGGGGCTGGGCGAGTTCTTTCTCGACGACCTGTGGCGCTACGAGGCCGTGTGGGCCGTGCCCACGCCCGAGGTGCAGCAGCGGATGATGGCGGTGCTCGCCGACCGCACGCGCGCCACGGCCATGCACCAGCGGCCCTACAGCATGGTGAGCTACGCCTGGGGCACGAAGTACCAGCAGTCGAACCAGTGGGCGCTGGAGACGCTGGCCGCGGCCATGGAGCCCGGCACCGTGCTCCGGCGCGATCAGGCGCAGGCCTGGCTGCGCTACAAGGGGTATGAGCCGACCGTGCTCAAGGTGGGCGCGCTCACGCGGCTGGGCGGGCGGGTGACGGCGGCGAACGTAGCGTTCGACGACCACCCGGACAGCGAGCGTTTTGCCAACCGCATCGCCACGGTGACCGTGGACTCCGCCCTGGCGTGGCTGCAGCGCGCGCAACTGGCAGCGGCCCCGGTGGCGCTGCCGCCGCCGTGACACCAACGCGGGTTTATAGTCAAAAGCCGCTGATGCCGGGATATTGATTGTCTGTGTTGCTATCAAATTAATAGTATTTCAATGCCGAGGAGCTGGTCATGAGCAAATCCCTTCGCCTGTCGGAAAAATGGTTCCGCCGAGGCCTGTGGCTGGTGTCGCTGGTGTTCGCCAGCTTCCTGATCGGACTGGGCGGTACCGTCGTGGACGACCTGCCCAAGGTCGAGGCCACGCTGCAGCTCGACGATTTCCTGGACCGCCCTGCCGCGGAGACGCTGCGCGCCCAGGTGCGCAACGCGCAGCAGGCCGAGGAGAGCGCGGAGACGGCGCTCGACCAGGCCCGCCTGCAGCGCGCCAAGTCGCGCAGCGAGACCGCTGCGGAGCGCGAGACCTTCAACAACTGGCTGGCCACGCGCAGCGCCACGCAGCAGTCCGAGCACAACCCCGAGGTGGTGCAGCGCACGCAGGCGCTGGACCGGCTCCAACTGCGCGAGCGCCAGACCCAGCAGGCGGTCGAAGCGCAGCAGCAGGCCGCGCTCGATGCGCGCCAGGCGGCCACGGCCGCGCAGCAACGCCTGGCTGCGCTGGAAAAGGAGGGCTACGAGCGCATGGCCGTGCAGCAGCGCAAGGTGCAGCTGCGCGTGTTCCTGTACCGGCTGGCGCTCACGCTGCCGCTGCTGGTGGTGGCCGGCTGGCTCTTCGTGAAGAAGCGCAAGGGCACCTACTGGCCGTTCGTGTGGGGCTTCATCTTCTTCGCGCTGTTCGCGTTCTTCGTGGAGCTGGTGCCCTACCTGCCCAGCTACGGCGGCTATGTGCGCTACGTGGTCGGCATCGTCGTGACCGCGCTGGTCGGGCGCTACGCCATCGTGGCGCTCAACCGCTACCTGGAGCGCCAGAAGCGGGCCGAGGCGCTGCCCGATCAGGAGCGCCGCAAGGAGCTGAGCTACGACGTCGCCCTGGCGCGCCTCGCCAAGGGCGTGTGCCCGGGGTGCGAGCGGCCGGTGGACCTGAAGGATCCCACCATCGACTTCTGCCCCCACTGCGGCATCGGGCTGTTCGACCACTGCGGCGCTTGCAACACCCGCAAGAGCGCATTCGCCCGGTTCTGCCATGCTTGCGGCGCAGGCGCGGGCCGGGGGCTGCTGCCCGGCAGCGACTCGGACGCCAGTGCGGCGACGGTGCCGCACGCCGCCGGGCCATTGGCCGGTGGCCCGGCCCCGGCGGGACCGCTCTAGGGGATCGGCTTGAAAGGGCGCTGGTATGCAGGGGGCGTGGCGCCTCAGCCGCCCATCACCACCGGGCCGCCCTTGGCCAGCGCCCGCTGGTAGGCCGGGCGGGCCCGCATGCGGGCCTGGTAGGCCTTCAGGTGCGTGTGTCGGTCGGCGTTCTGCACGCGGCTCATGGCCGCCTCGACCGGAAAGCTCATCTGGAAATCGGCCATGGTGAGGTCGGCTCCGGCAAACCAGACGTTGCGCGACAGGTGGTCGTCGATGAAGGCCAGGGCCGTGGCCAGGTTGGGGTCCACCAGCTTTTGCTCCGCCTTGCCGCACACGGCCCGCGCGATGGGCCGCACGAAGAACGGCATGGGCTGCCTGGGCAGCGTCTGAAAGACCAGCTTCATCACCAGCCAGTTCATCAGCGAGCCTTCGGCGTAGTGCATCCAGAAGCGGCACTGGCGGCGTTCGGGCGTGCCGCGCGCGGGCTCCAGGTGCGCGAGCTCGCCCTGCGCCTGCGCGCCGTAGCGGTCCACCAGGGTTTCGATGATGGCGCCCGATTCGGCGATGACCTCGTCGCCTTCGGTGATAACTGGCGATTTGCCGAGCGGATGGATCTTGCGCAGCTCCGGCGGCGCCAGGCGGGTGCGCGGGTCGCGCTGGTAGGTCCGGAGTTCGTAGGGCACGCCCAGTTCTTCCAGGAGCCACAGGACGCGCTGCGAGCGCGAGGTTTCGAGGTGGTGGACGGTCAGCATGGCGCCATCGTAGCGGGCGCGCGCCGGGCCGGATACCACCGCCGTCCCGCAGCGGACATCGCCGGGGGCCTGGGGCGCCGGGGCTTCGGGGCTACACGCCGCGCGCGCGATCGACCGCGAACTGGCGGCGGAATTCGCCGAAGCGGCCCGCATCCAGCGATTCGCGCACCTCGCGCATCAGGTTCAGGTAGTAGTGCAGGTTGTGGATGGTGGTGAGCATCGGGCCCAGCATCTCGCCGCAGCGGTCCAGGTGGTGCAGGTACGCACGGCTGAAGCCGCCGCGGCCGCCCTGGTCCCAGGCCACGCCCTCGGCGCCCGCACAGGCATGGCAGGTGCAGGTGGTGTCGAGCGGCTGGTGGTCGGCCTTGTGGCGCGCATTGCGCAGCTTCAGGTCGCCATAACGCGTGAAGATCGTGCCGTTGCGCGCATTGCGCGTGGGCATCACGCAGTCGAACATGTCCACGCCCTGCGCCACGCCTTCCACCAGGTCTTCGGGCGTGCCCACGCCCATGAGGTAGCGCGGCTTGTGCGCCGGCAGGCGGTGCGGCGTGTGCGCCATGATGCGCAGCATCTCGTCCTTGGGCTCGCCCACCGAAACGCCGCCCACGGCGTAGCCGGGGAAATCCATCTCCACCAGCCGGTCGAGCGATTCGGCCCGCAGGTTCTCGAACATGCCGCCCTGCACGATGCCGAACAGTGCGTTGGGGTTGTTCAGACGGTGGAATTCGTCTTTGCTCCGCTGAGCCCAGCGCAGGCTCATTTCCATCGAGGTGCGCGCCTCGCGCTCGGTGGTCAGGTGGCCCTTGGTTTCGTACGGGGTGCACTCGTCCAGCTGCATCACGATGTCGGAATTGAGCGTGGTCTGGATCTGCATGCTCACCTCGGGCGACATGAAGAGCTTGTCGCCGTTCACGGGCGAGGCGAAGTGCACGCCCTCCTCGGTGATCTTGCGCATCGCGCCCAGGCTCCACACCTGGAAGCCGCCGGAGTCGGTGAGGATGGGCTTGTCCCACTTCTCGAACGCGTGCAGGCCGCCGAAGCCTTGCATCACGTCCAGCCCCGGGCGCATCCACAGGTGGAACGTGTTGCCCAGGATGATCTGCGCGCCCATGTCGTGCAGGCTCTGCGGCATCACGCCCTTGACGGTGCCATAGGTGCCCACGGGCATGAAGATGGGGGTCTGCACCACGCCGTGGTTCAGGGTGAGGGTGCCGCGTCGCGCGTGGCTTTCGGGGTCGGTGGTCAGGAGGTCGAACTGCAGCATGGCGCGCATTGTCCCAGACGCCCACAGGGTCGGGGGCGCGGCGGGGCGCCGGTACACTGGACCGCACTGCCTGCCGGGCGAGCGGAGCGCATCGCCGGCAGGCCCCTCAGACTCCCGGAAAGGACACGGACATGCTCAAGATCCTCATCGCCGTCGATGGCTCGGACCTCTCCCTGGATGCGGTGCACCACACCCTGGCCCTGCTGCGGCAGGGGCTGCGCGCCAGCGTCGTGCTGGCCCATGTGCAGGAGCCCGCCACGCTCTACGAAATGGTGGTGTCGCGCGACCCGGACCTCATCGCGGCGGCCAGCCTGGAAGCCGGCCTGCATCTGATGGCCCCGGCCCGTGCGATCTTCGAGGCCGCAGGCGTGGAGCACGAAACCGATGTGGGCGTGGGCGACGTGGCGAACACGCTGGTGGACATCGCCGAGCGCCACGGCTGCGGCATGCTGGTGATCGGCGCCCGCGGGCAGGGCGCGATCAGCAGCGCGTTGCTGGGGTCGGTGTCGCAGGCGCTCGTGCATGCGAGCCATGTGCCCGTGACCATCGTCAAGCACGCGGACGTGCTGGAAACCGTGGATGTGAATGCCGAGGGCGGGCAGGAAACCCTGGCCTGATCCTTTTCAGAAGCTCTCAGGCGGCCTTGCGGAAAGGCTCGCTCGGGCGCTGCAGCTTGCCGTGAGGCAGGCTCGCCAGGCGCTTGAACATGCGCCGGCAGTAGCCGTTGATCCACAGGCACTTGTTGAGCTCGTCCACCGGCAGCGGGCCGGAGACGACGACGATGTCGTTGGCCACATCCAGCGCACCGGCCGCCCGCAGGCGGCGGCGCGTGTTGCTGGCCCAGGACTGGATGCGCGACGGCGTGCCGTGCTGGTGGACTTCGCCCGTGTGCGCATCGAAGGCAATGGCGACGGTATCGGTCTTCAGCTTGAAACGGCGCTCGCCCGTGACGGCACTGGGCGCCTCGCGCATGTCGTACAGGTAGTAACTTCCAGCCTTGAGCTGATATTGCATGTCCATGGTTTCGTCCTCCGAGGGGCATTGTCCCGGGGGCTTGGACCAGCAATGGTGGAGAAAGCGGCATGAAAACGCCTCTTTTTCCAGGGAGTGGTGCGCGGGGCCTGCCGGACTGCGATGTGCGTGCCATTGTGTCGGCGCGTGTGCGCCGATTCAAGGCAGCAGCCCTGTCAAAGGGTAACGGGATGTGATGCGGCCGGCCCCTTGCCGCGCAGGCGGGGGCCGGCCGTGCGTTCAGGCGCTCAGAAATCGACCAGGCTCAGGCCGACGCTGAACACCGTGCGCTTGCGGTTGTAGTCGATCATGCTGTCGCCATAGCCGCTGAACAGGGCGGTGTGCAGGCGCAGGTTGCTCTTGCTGCCGCCCAGGCCCTTGCCCAGGTTCTGCAGCCATTCGATGCGTGCCGAGCCGCGCGGCGTGGAGGCCAGCGAATGGCGGACGGTCACGCCCACGGTGTTGTCGCGGTCGTAGTTCCAGTTCACCTGCAGCTCGCCCCGGCCGATGTAGTCGCTGATGCCCGGGTTGTCGTCGCTGTCGGCGCTTTCGCTCAGGCGCTTCCACAGGCGCGCGTTCACGCTCCAGCGGTTGTCCAGCTCCATGCCGGTCATCAGGTACACGCGGTTCCAGCTGCGCGACAGCGGCAGGCTCTGGCCGTTGGACTGGTGCACCAGCCCGATGCCGCTGTAGCGCCAGCGCCAGCCGAAGGGCAGCTTGGCGTCGGTGGGGTACACGTACATCACTTCCGGCTCGTGGTCGGTGGCGCGGAAGGGGCGCGAGATGTCGGGGCTGAACAGCTGCCAGTACGACTGCTGCGTGTAGCCCACCCACACCGAGTCCTTCAGCGTGGGATGGCCCTGCGTGAGCAGGCCCTGGGCGATCTTGGTGCGCACCGACAGCTGGATGCGGTTCTCGGTGGTCCGGTAGTCCACGGCCGAGGTGGCGTTGTGGTCCGGTACGGGCGAGGTCGGCTGGCGGTTGACGTTGCTGCCCTTGACCACCGAGATGCTGATCGGCCGGTAGCCACGGAAGCGGAAGGTGCCGCAATCGCTGCCCGACTCCAATTCCCAAAAGCGCGACAGCGTGCTGTACTGCTCGTCGCGGCAGCCTTCCACCTGGGCCACGTCGATGAGGCGGGTGGCCGGCAGCGTCGTGTCCACGGGGGTGGGCGGTGCGGTGCTGGCCGTGGTGTTGCCGGTGGACGCGCTGGCCGATGCCGCAGGCGCTTTCCAGGCCTGTTGGCCCGCCCACTGGTCGAAGCAGGCCAGGCGCGCGGTGCTGTCGCCGGCCATGGCGGTGCAACGGCGCCAGGCGTCGCCGGCGGCCTCCGTCTGGGCGGGCGTCTGCGCCAGCGCAGCGCCTGCGGGGGCACACAGGGCCAGGGCCAGGGTGCCCAGGCGCCGCGGTGTCATGGCCGCCCGGACTGCTTGCGCAGCACGGACGGGGCGGTGGTGTGATGTGGTGCGTTGTTCCATGTTCCTCGTATCTCCTAGCCGCAACTGCCTTGTTCCACCTGGCCGATCCAGGTGGCGCTGATGTTCTTGTTGCCGTCCGCCTCGCACGATGCCCGCGCCCAGGTGCGGTGGCGCGGACCGGCGACACGCACGCTCTGTGCCAGCGGCCGGCGCATTCCGGCGCACGCTGCGGCCCGCCCGGCGGCAACGTGGCGGCGGATCATGGCACGGCCGGTCATGGCGTGGCGTTCTGGGCCTTGCGCGCGGCGAATTCGGCGCGCAGCGCCTTGAGCTTTTCGCGCGGGTCTTCGCGGGCGGTATTCTTGTCCAGCGCCATCTCGGCGATGAAGCGGCTGGGCTGCGCGTTCACCATCTCGCGGCCCTTCTTGCGCTTTTTGGTCCAGCTGACGGCCAGGCTGCGCTGGGCGCGGGTGATGCCCACGTACATCAGGCGGCGCTCTTCCTGCAGGCGCTGCAGCGTGTCGTCGCTCACCTTGAGTTGCCGGCCCTCGTCGTCGTCGAGCTTGAAGGGCAGCATTCCTTCGGTCACGCCCACCAGCACCACATGCGGCCACTCCAGGCCCTTGGAGGCGTGCAGCGTGGACAGCGTGACCATGTCCTGGTCCTTCTCGCGCTCGCTGATGGTGGACAGCAGCGCGATGGTCTGCGAGACCTCCAGCAGGCTCTTGGTCTCCTTGGTGACGACGCTGCCCGAGGTGTCGTCGATCTGGCCGCCGGCGCGCTGCGACATCCAGTCGCAGAACTCCAGCACGTTGCTCCAGCGCGCGGCAGCGACCTTCTCGCTGTCCTCGCCGTCGTACAGGTGCTTTTCGTAGTCGATTTCCTTGAGCCAGTCGGCCAGGAAGGCGCGCGAATCCTCGGCGCCGTGCGTGTGCCGGGCGCGGTATTCGAGGTCGTTGACGTAGCGCCCGAACTCCATCAGCCCGTCGAGCGCGCGCTTGGGGATGGCCGCCGGCAGCATGCCGTTGAACAGCGCGCCGAACATGCTCAGCTTGTGCTTGGTGGCGAATTCGCCCAGTGCGCCCAGCGTGGTGTGCCCGATGCCGCGCTTGGGGCTGGTGATGGAGCGTAGGAACGCCGGGTCGTCGTCGTTGTTGATCCACAGGCGGAACCAGGCGCACAGGTCCTTGATTTCCGCGCGGTCGAAGAAGCTCGTGCCGCCCGAGACCTTGTAGGGGATGTTGGCCTTGCGCAGCGCCTTCTCGAACGGCTTGGCCTGGTGGTTGGCGCGGTAGAGGAGGGCAAAGCTCTTCCAGGCCGGCGGCGGGTTGGCCGCGGCACGCAGGCTCTGGATGCGGGCCACGGCGCGTTCGGCCTCGTGCTCTTCGCTGTCGGCGTCCACCACGCGCACCGGCTCGCCCTCGCCCAGTTCGGAGAACAGCGTCTTGGGAAACAGCTTGGGGTTGGGCTGGATCACGTTGTTGGCCGCGCGCAGGATGGCGCTGGTGGAGCGGTAGTTCTGCTCCAGCTTGATCACCTTGAGCTGCGGAAAGTCGACCGGCAGCTTTTTCAGGTTGTCCAGCGTGGCGCCGCGCCAGCCGTAGATGGACTGGTCGTCGTCGCCCACGGCGGTGAAGCGCGCGCGCTCGCCCACGAGCAGCTTGAGCAACTCGTACTGCGTGGCGTTGGTGTCCTGATACTCGTCCACGAGCACGTGGCCCAGCACCCGCTGCCATTTGCTGCGCACCTCGGGGTGGTCGCGCAGCAGGCGCAGCGGCATGCCGATGAGGTCGTCGAAATCGACGCTCTGGTAGGCGGTGAGGCGTTCTTCGTAGCGCGCCATCAGGACGGCAATGCTGCGCTCGTTGTCGTCCGCGGCCTGCGCCAGCGATTCCTGGGCGTTCAGGCCCATGTTCTTCCACTTGCTGATGGTCCACTGCCACTGGCGGGCGGTGGCCATGTCGGTCGTGCCGCCGGCCGCGTCCTTGAGGATGCCGGTCACGTCGTCCGCATCGAGGATGCTGAACTGGGGCTTGAGCCCGAGCACATGCCCGTCTTCGCGCACCATGCGCACGCCCAGCGCGTGGAAGGTGCACACCAGCACGTCCTTGGCCGCCCGGCCGATGAGGCCCTGTGCGCGCTCGCGCATCTCGGCGGCGGCCTTGTTGGTGAAGGTGATGGCGGCGATGCGGCGCGCCTCCAGCCCCGTTTCGATCAGCCGGGCGATCTTGTGGGTGATCACCCGCGTCTTGCCCGAACCTGCGCCCGCCAGCACGAGGCATGGCCCCTCGGTGTAGTGGACCGCCTGGAGCTGGGCGAGATTGAGACCGGCGGACATGCGCAGAAAAAAGGGGGTGGACAGGCGCCGGCGAGGCACGGGTGGAGCACCGCTTCCCAGGGAGAAGGGGGCCAGAGCGCGCAATGATACCGGGATGGGCCGGAATCGAACCGGCCCTTTTTACAAGGTTTCGGCGCGAACGGCGTACCGGGATCTGGAATTCGTCAAGAAGAAATCATTTTTCTCATTTTTAGCAAATTCTTGACAATGTATCAATGTGCATCTTTATACTGGCCCCTCCAATTTGATTTTTCCACCGGGGTCACCGCCATGCGCGATGCTTCAGCGGGGGTGGCCGCAGAGATGCTCACTCCCCACTTTTACGAGCGGTTCCACAAGCTGTTCAGCGTGGCGTCGCGCAAATCGTTGCTCCGCTGGCATGAAGTGCCGGCCGCCGAGGCCCAGGTGCTGCTGCTGGACGACGCCAGCGCGGCGCAGCCCGGCTCCCGCGCGCCGTGCCTGGTCTGCGTGGGGGGCTCGTTTCCCGACAAGGCGCCCCAGGCGCAGTGGACCGCGCGCCTGCAGACCGGCTATACGCTGGCGGACCTGATCGACGTGCTGGACCGTGCCGCCGTGTTCCTGATGGACTGGAGGGCGCGCCAGACGATGACGGCCGCCTCCGCCGACACGGCGTGGGAGTCTCCCGCCGCAGCGCGCGCCGCGTTCGGCGACCCCCAGCAACGGTTCCGGCTGAGTACCTGGGTGTCCCTGGGGGCGCCGTTCCGTTCGGGCGGCCACGTGCGGGCGCTCGCATTGCTCACCCGCGCGCCGGTCAGCCTGGCGCAGTTGTGCGAGCACAGCGGCCTGGAGCCCGCCACTGCGCAGGCGCTGCTGGCCGAGTTGTCCCGCCGCAACGTGCTGCGCACCGAAACGGCGGCACCGGCACCCGCCTTGCGCGCCGACCGCCCGAAGCCCTCCGGGCACGGCGGGCTGGTTCAGCGGCTCACGCGCTGGGTGCGCGGTGGAGGCCAGGCATGAACGGGGCACTGCCGCGCATCGCGCTCGTGGGGCCCATGGGCATCGGCAAGACCACCGCGCTGCGCTCGCTGTGCGGCGACGTGATGGCGTCTTCCGACGTGCCCAACCTCGACCGGGCGGCGCATTCCAAGGCGTTCACCACCGTGGGCGCGGAGTTCGGCGAGATCGACCTGGGCGATGGCGAGCACGTGCAGGTGTGCGGCTGTCCCGGGCAGGACCGCTTCGACTTCGTGCGGCAATGGATTCTCTCGGTGTCGATGGGCGTCTTCATCATGGCCGACGTGGCCCGGCCCTCGGCCGTGGCCGAGACGCTCGACCTGCTCGCCGAAATGGCCGTGCAACCCGATCCGCCGCTGGCCCTGGTGCTCAGCGCCCGTCCCGCCACGCCCGCGCAGATCGAGGCGTTCGGCCTCGCGCTCTCGGCCTCGCCGCACGGCGTGGTGCCCATCCTGGAAGCCGATCCGCGCGACCGCGGCCAACTGCTGGAGGCCGTGGGCGTGCTGGCTTCCATGCTGTCCCTGCAGAACGAAATGGACTGAAATCCCATGATGAACAAGGCGAACATCGTCCCCCCCGAGCGCGCGCAGGCGGCCCGGGAGGTGCTGGACCGCGTGGTGGCCCCCGCGGGCGACGTGCGCATGGCGCTGGTGACCACCCTCGACGGCTTCGAGGTGGCCTCGATGTCGGTGGGCGGCGGCCTGGAGGTGCGCCGGCTGGCGGCCATGGCGGGCTCGCTCATGGCCATGGCCCGTGCCGTGGGCCGCGAGATCGATTACCCCGGTTGCCGCCGCCTCACCTTCGAGACCGAGGCGGGCCTGGCGATCTTCCAGGCCATCGGCGGGGCCTTCCCCTGCATCCTGTGCCTGGTGCTGGAAAAGCAGGCCGTGCTCGGGCGGGCCCTGTGGACCGCCGGCGAGGTCGCGCAGCAACTGAGCCGCCCCGAATGATCCCCCGCGCGTTGCCGGGTCGGCCGGCGGCGCGCATGTGTGCTTGCTTCCCCTTTCGTCTCTTTCTGTTTAAGGAATCGAACCCATGGCCTCCCTTCAAGAATCTCTGAACCAACTCCATTCCATCGACGGCGCCCTGTGCGCGGCCGTGGTGGACAGCGGCAGCGGCATGCTGCTGGGCAGCGTCGGCAGCGGCGTGGACATGGAACTGGCGGCTGCCGGCAACACCGAAGTGGTCCGTGCCAAGAACAAGACCATGCGCTCGCTGGGCCTGGCCGACAAGATCGACGACATCCTCATCACGCTGGGCAAGCAGTACCACGTGATCCGCCCGCTGGCCGCGCACGAAGGCCTGTTCATCTACCTGGTACTGGACAAGGAGCGCTCCAACCTCGCCCTGGCACGCCGCAAGGTGCAGGAAGTGGAGCAGGGCGTGCAGATCTGACCGGACAGGCTGCGGCGCGCTGCGCCACGCCATCGGGGCCTGGAATCGGCCCCGGTCCCGCTGCCCGCCCTGTGCGGGCTTTTTTTCGCGGTGACGTGCGGCACTCTGCACGCTGCCTTGCGCCGACAATGGGCCGTGCTGTCCGTTCTGTCCATCACCTTTCCCTTCTTCGCGCTCGTGCTCTGCGGCTACCTGGCCGCGCGCGCGGGCGCGCTGCCGCAGGCGGCCATTCCCGGGCTGAATGCGTTCGTGCTGTTTTTCGCGCTGCCGTGCATGCTGTTCCGCCTGGGCGCGAACACGCCCATCGGCCAGTTGCTGGACCCGGCGGTGGCGGGCCTGTACATCCTGTGCGGCCTGGCCCTGGTCGGCGCCACGGTGGCGCTCACCCGGGCGCGCCTGGGCTGGAACGATGCCGCCTTCGGCGCGCTGGTGGCGGCCTTTCCCAACACCGGCTTCATGGGCGTGCCGCTGCTGGTGGCGCTGCTCGGGGCCTCCGCGGCGGGGCCGGCCATCCTGACGATGCTGGTGGACATGGTGCTCACGACCTCGCTGTGCATCGCCCTGTCGCGGCTGGACGGCGTGGGCACGCACGGCGTGGCGGTGGCGGTGCGCAGGGCCTTGCGCGGCATGGCGACCAACCCCATGCCCTGGGCCATCGCTCTGGGGGCCGTGGCGTCCGCGCTGCAGTGGAAGTTACCCGGCCCGCTCGACCAGACGGTGGCGATGTTGGCCGGCGCGGCGTCGCCCGTGGCGCTGTTCACGATCGGCGCCGTTCTGGCGCGCTCGCAGATGAACCAGCACGATCGCGTGCCCCCGCGCGACTACGTGCCGGTCGCGCTGGCCAAGCTGTTCGTGCATCCGCTGCTCGTCTGGGGCGCGGGGCATGGCGCGATCGCGGCGGGCGTGCCGCTCACGCCGTTCGCACACACGGTGCTGGTGCTGGTGGCGGCGCTGCCGAGCGCCAGCAACGTGTCGCTGCTGGCCGAGCGCTTCGGCGCCCACAACGGGCGCATCGCGCGGATCATCCTGGTCTCCACCGCGCTGGCCTTCCTGAGCTTTTCGGCCGCCACCGCAATATTGACTTAGGCGTTCTGCTATTTATTTGGTAGCAAGCGATGCCGCATGGCGCCAACCCGCCAGGCACGCCCCAGCCGGGGATCAGATCGTCAGCGGGTCCACGTCCACCAGCCAGCGGATCAGCCCCTTGTGCTCCGGCGCCGCGCGCGTGGCGTGCAGCACCGGCTGCCAGGCCGACAGAAAGCGCTGCAGCGCCGCGCGGCTGCCGCTTTCCAGCAGCATCTGCGCGCGCTCCACGTTGGCCACCCGCTGGATCGCCAGGGGCACGGGGGGAAACAGCGTGACATGCTCCAGCCCCGGCAACCCATCGGCTTGCGCGGCGGCGCTGGCCGCGGCCAGGAATGCCTGGGCGACCTCCTGCGTGCGCGCGTCGGCGCGCACCAGCGCCTGGTAGGCGAAGGGCGGCATGGCGGCTTCGGCCCGCTCGGCCAACTGGCTGTCGGCGAACGCGGGGTAGTCGTGCCGGCGCAGCGCGGCGTACACGGCATGGTCGGGGTGGTAGGTCTGCACCCACATCTCGCACCGGCTGCCTTGCTCGGCCACGTAGCGTGCATCGCGCCCCGCGCGGCCGGCCGCCTGCAGCAGCAGGGCGAAGAGGCGTTCGGGCGCCCGGAAGTCGCTGGAAAACAGCGCGCCATCGGGCTGCACCGCCGCCACGAGCGTGATGCGCCGAAAGTCGTGGCCCTTGGCCACCATCTGCGTGCCCACCAGCACATCCACCTCGCCCGCATGCACCTGGGCCAGTTGGGATTCGAGCGCGCCCTTGGCCTTGGTGGTGTCGGCATCGATGCGGGCGACGCGTGCCGCCCGCCGCTCGGGCGTGATCACGTTGCGCAGCAGGGCGGCCAGTTGCTCTTCCAGCTGCTCGGTGCCCCGGCCGATGGGGGCGATGTCGGGGTTGCCGCAGCCCGGGCAGGCATGGGGCACCCGCTGGGTGTAGCCGCAGTGGTGGCAGCGCAGGGTGCGGTCGATCTTGTGGAAGACCTGGTGCGCGCTGCAGTGCGGGCAGTCGCTTTTCCAGCCGCAGTCGCTGCAGTGCAGCACGGGCGCGAAGCCGCGGCGATTGAGCAGCACCAGGCACTGCTCGCCGCGCTCCACGCGCTGGGTGATGGCCGCCAGCAGCGGGGCGGAGAACACGGCGCCCCGCTGCTGCTGGCCCATGTCCACCAGGCGCACGTGCGGCAGTTCGCCGGCGCCGATGCGGCTGGGCATGTGCAGCCGCCGGTAGCGGCCTGCCGGGAAACCGGCTTCGGCGGGCCGGCTGGCATGCCAGCTCTCCAGCGACGGCGTGGCCGAGCCCAGCACCACCTTGGCGCCCTGGTCGCGGCCGCGCCAGATCGCCAGGTCCCGCGCCGAGTAGCGTGCGCCTTCCTGCTGCTTGTAGCTGGCGTCGTGTTCCTCGTCCACCACGATGAGCGCCAGGCCCGGCATGCTGGCGAACACCGACATGCGCGTGCCCAGCACGATGCGCGCCGTGCCCGCATGCGCCGCCAGCCAGCTCTTGAGGCGCTGCGGGTTGGTCATGCCGCTGTGCAGCGAGACCACGCTGCCCGCGCCGTAGCGGGGCGCGAAGCGGGCGGTGAAGCGCTCCTCCAACTGGGGGGTGAGGTTGATCTCGGGCACCATCACCAGTGCCTGCGCGGCCGGATCGGCCTCCAGCGCCTCCTGCACGCAGCGCAGGTAGACCTCGGTCTTGCCGCTGCCGGTGCTGCCGTAGAGCAGGAAGGGCCCGGGTTCGGCGGCGATGGCGGCGCGGGCGCTTTCCTGCTCGGCGCTCAGGGCGATCTCCGGTAGCGCATCGCCACCCTGCAACGACGCCGCCGGGCGGCGCAGGCGCCGCGCGAGCTGCGCGGGGCCCAGGTCGCGCAACTGGGGGGGCAGGGCGGCCAGGGCCACCTCGCCCAGCCCGCGCTGGTAGTAGCGCGCGGTGAAGGCCACCAGCCGGCGCCAGGGCGCCGCCAGCGGCGCCACGCCCTCCAGCACCGCGGCAACGGCGCGGGTGGACAGGCCGGCGGGCAGCGGCGGCAACCCGCCCTCGGGCGCATCCCAGACCACACCCAGCACTTCGCGGGTGCCCAGCGGCACGCGCACCAGCGTTCCGGGGGGCAGGGGCCGGTCGCTGGCGTAGCTCAGCAGGTCGCCCACATTGCTGTGCCCAGGGGTCTGGACGGCAATCTGCAGGATGGCGGGTGCCGGGGAGGGAGGGGCGTCGTTTACGGGCACTTGTTCACGCGGGATGGCGATGCAGGCGTTAAGTGATTGATTTATCGGGGATTTGAGGGGCTGCAGGCTTTTTCTGTGGATAACTTTGTTGACATCCCAGGCCTGGCTGCTGGCTCAGAGGCGGCGGGGCGTCCCTCCGGCAATCTGCATGGCCTGAGGGAATTCAAAAAAATCCATATGAATCAATGATCTATCAAAAATATGGTGAATGCCGCCCGCAGCCTGTCATGCTGGGCCAGATGCTGCACCGCATCAAGCACCTTGTGCATAAGTGGACCCGTGTTGGTCTTGTCAAGGGGCGATTCTGTGCTAGGGCGGGGTGCGAAGGTCGGGCAATTTCTTCAATGGGCGACGCAAGTGCTTGATTTGACGAGGATTTTGGAAAAGTACCGATTTTCTGTGGATAACTTTGTTGATATCCACGTCCGACCGGCCGCCAAGCCTTGAAAACACGTGGTTTTGTTACATTGCCCGGAAATTCGGCAAATTCTCCCAGTCCTTATGAATCAATGGCTTACAGGCGCTGACCAATTATTTTGACGCCCATCGAAAAGATTCCCGGGAATGCAGGCCGTGCGCCAACGTGGTGCGCGCAGTGTGCATAACTCGCCCGCCTGCGTTTCCTGCTGTCAAGGCCTGTCAAGCCCGGCGCAACGCGCGGGAATGGCGGTGCACCGTTTCGACCAGCGCCGCCACATGCTCCGGGGGCGTGAACTGGCTGATGCCGTGGCCCAGGTTGAAGATGTGCGTGGGGCCGGTGGTGGCCCGGTCGGTGTGGGGGGGGCCGAAGCTGTCGAGCACGGCGCGCGCGTGCAGCGCGATCTGCTCGGGCGGGGCGAACAGCACGTTGGGGTCGATGTTGCCCTGCAGCGCCTTGCCGGGGCCACCCACCGCGCCGCCGACCAGGGCGCGGGCACGGGCGAGGTTGGCCGTCCAGTCCAGTCCGAGCACCTCGCAGTCCAGGTCCTTCATGGCGTCCAGCCAGAGCGCACCGCCCTTGGTGAACACGATGCGCGGCACGTCGGTGCCGTCCACGCCGGTGCGCTGGAGCTGGGCCAGCACGCGCTTGGTGTAGGCCAGGCTGAAGGCCTGGAAGGCGCCGTCGGCCAGCACGCCGCCCCAGCTGTCGAACACCATCACGGCCTGGGCGCCCGCGTCGATCTGCGCGTTCAGGTAGGCGGCCACGGCGTCGGCATTGATGGCCAGGATGCGGTGCATCAGGTCGGGGCGGCTGTACATCAGCGTCTTCACGAGGCGGTAGTCGTCGCTGCCCTTGCCCTCCACCATGTAGCAGGCCAGCGTCCAAGGGCTGCCGGAAAAGCCGATCAGCGGCACTCGGCCGTCGAGCGCGTGCCGGATGCTGGTGACCGCATCGAACACGTAGCGCAGCTTGTCCATGTCGGGCACGGCCAGGGCCGCCACGGCCGCTTCGTCGCGCACCACGTGGGCAAAGCGCGGGCCTTCGCCCTCGGCGAACGACAGGCCCAGGCCCATCGCATCGGGCACGGTGAGGATGTCGCTGAACAGAATGGCCGCGTCGAGCGGAAACCGCTCCAGGGGCTGCAGCGTGACCTCGGTGGCGTAGTCCACGTTGGTGGCCAGCCCCATGAAGCTGCCCGCCCGGGCCCGCGTGGCCTTGTACTCCGGCAGGTAGCGGCCGGCCTGGCGCATCAGCCACAGGGGGGTGTAGTCGGTGGCCTGGCGCCGGCAGGCGCGCAGGAAGGTGTCGTTCTGGAGGGGGGCGAAGCTCATGCCCCTGATTGTGGCGTAGCCGCAAGGCCGGGTTTTTGCGCCAGGTCCATGCCCGGCCCCGGCGGCCGGTCCAGCCCTTTCAATCCGTGGCCGCATCCCCCAGCAGCCCTGCCGCGCCGGCCTCGGCCAGCCGGGTGACCAGGGGGTGGATCACCTTGCGCGCACTGTAGATCAGGTGAAAGTGCTCGTGCACGTCCGCCGTGGTGCCCACCGGCTCCAGCCCGTAGGTGCGCTGCAGGTGCTCGCCCAGCAGCAGGGGCGCCGGCATCACGCCCATGCCGGCGGCGGCGAAGGTGCTGAGCAGGGCACTGTCTTCGAACTCCCCGGCCAGCCGGGGGCGAATGCGCTCTCGCTCCAGCCAGTGGTCGATGCGCGCGCGCAGCGCGGCGTGGGCGGTGGGCAGGATCACCGGCACCACGGCCAGGCTGTGCGGAAAGTTCTGCGAGGCGGCGCGGGCCCACAGCGGCGGCGCATACCAGCCGATGGCGCTGGTGCCCAGCAACTGGCTGGTGGTGCGCAGGGCGGGGTTGGGCGGGGCGGAGCGGTCGGCCAGCACCGCATCGAGCTTGTGCAGCGCCAGTTCGGCCAGCAGGGGCTGGAATTCGCCGTCGTGGCACAGCAGGCGCAGGTGGGGCTCGTCCAGCACGGGGGTGAGCAGCCGATGCACGGCCAGCTTGGCGATGCCGTCGGAGATGCCCAGGTTCAGCCGCACCGCCTGCCCGCTGGTGGCCTCGCGCACGCGCAGGGGCAACTGCTCGCCCAGCGCGAAGATGTGGTCGGCCTCGTGCAGGGCCGCCACGCCGGCATCGGTCAGCACGAGGTTGCGCCCTTCGCTGCGCAGCAGGGCCACGCCCAGGTCCTTTTCCAGCGACCGGACCTGGGCGCTGATGGTCTGCACCGCCATGTCCAGCCGCTCGGCCGCGCGGGCCACGCCCCCCTCCTTGGCGACCACCCAGAAGTAGTACAGGTGGCGATAGTTGAAGCTCTGGCTCATGGCGGGGCGGGCGGTGGGGAAAATGGAATGGTTCGGAAAAACCGAAGCAATGGTACCGGGAAGGCATCTTCTTTTCTGGCTGCGGCGGCCCCACAGTCCGGTTCGTTCTCCCTCCAATTACTTTTCCAACAAGCCATGAACCACCTGCAGCCCGTTTCAGTTGCGCCGCCTTCGGCGTTCCCCCAACCGCCGTCACCGCACGGCTTTCAACCGATCGGAGGCTAAAGCCATGGAAACCATTGGAACCTGGTGGATGTGGGCGGGTTTTGCCGTCTTCGTGGTCGTCGCGATCGGGATCGACCTGCTGGTCATGGAGCGCCAGGGAGCGCACAAGGTGACCACCAAGGAGGCCGTGGGCTGGAGCCTGCTCTGGTTCTCGCTGGCCTTCGTGTTCGTCGGCATTCTGTGGTGGTATCTCAACGGCTCGCAGGGCCGCGAGGTGGCCAACACGGTGTCGATGCAGTTCATCACCGGCTACCTGGTGGAAAAAAGCCTGTCGGTGGACAACATCTTCGTGTTCCTGATGCTGTTCAGCTACTTCGCCGTCCCGGCGGAATACCAAAAGCGTGCGCTGATCGTCGGCATCATCGGTGCCATCGTGTTGCGCACCGTGCTGATCCTGGCCGGTGCCTGGCTCCTGGCCACGTTCCACTGGCTGCTGTACGTGTTCGGCGCCTTCCTCGTCATCACCGGCGTGAAGATGTGGCTGGCCGCGGGCAAGGAGCCCGACATCGCCACCAACCCGGTGCTGAAGTTCCTGCGGGGCCGCATGCGCATCTCCGACACGTTCGACGGCGAGAAGCTCACGACGATGATCGGCGGCGTCAAGCACTACACGCCGCTCTTCGTGGTGCTGGTGCTGATCGGCACGACCGACATCATCTTCGCGGTGGACAGCATTCCCGCGATCTTCGCCATCACGAACGATCCGTTCATCGTGTTGACCGCCAACATCTTCGCCATCCTGGGGTTGCGGGCGCTGTACTTCCTGCTGGCCGACCTAGCGAGCCGCTTCCACCTGCTGGCCTATGGCCTGGCCCTGGTGCTGGTGTTCATCGGCGCGAAGATGCTGCTGATCGACCTGTACAAGATCCCGATCGGCTATGCGCTGCTGGTCACTGCGGGCCTGATCGCCGGCTCGGTCGCCGCCTCGCTGTGGACCTCGCGCGGCCAGCCCCGCGAAACGCCCGCCTTGCCCCACGACCCCCGTTGATCAATCAGCCAAGGAGAGCCCTGCCATGTCCATGATCGAATTGATTTTGCTGTGCCTGCTGGCGACCCTGGTCATCACCACGTTCCTCGGCTGGCACGCGGGCAACGAGCGCCGCGATGTGGGGCTGCTCGCGGGCCTGACCGCGCTGTGCGGCGTGGGCGCTGCGACCGCGCTGGTGGTCTGAGCGCACCACGGCACGCGGCCCGCCCGGGGCCGTGCTGCCATGCCCATTGCCGGCGGATGGCAGAACCGTCGCCGGCCCCGTCGCCGGCTTATGCCGGCGATTTGTATTTGATCGAGCAGCCGTAGGGCTGCGTGGTGGACACCGCGATCGGCTTGCCCGCCAGGGCGTCGGCCAGGCCGGCCTTCACGTAGTTCGTGGCCTTCGGGATGTCGGCCGGGCGGGCCGAAGGAATGCTGTCGATGCCGCCCGCATACACCAGCGTGCCCTTGGGATCGACGATGTACAGGTGCGGCGTGGTGCGCGCGCCATAGGCATGGCCGGCGGTGCCTTCCTCGTCCAGCAGCAGGGCGGTGGGTACCGCCTTGCGCTCGGTGAACCAGGCGGCCAGTTGCGCGGGCGCCAGGTAGTCGCTGCTGGCCTTTTCGGTGGAGTTCACCGACAGCCACACCACCCCCTGGTCCACCGCGCCCTTTTGCGTGGCCGGCATGTTGCCGCTGTCGTAATGCTTGCGCACGAAGGGGCAGCCCGGGTTGGTCCACTCCAGCACCACGTGCTTGCCCTTGAAGTCCGACAGCCGCACGGTCTTGCCGGTGGCGTCCTTCAGTGCGAAGTCGGGCGCGGGCTGGCCCACGGTGGCCGCCGCCTGGGCAGCGCCCGCGGCGAGGAAAAGGCAGGCGAAGAGGGTCCGTCGAAGCATGGCGTTTCTCCTGTCGAAAGAACGAGCGGGGCCGGGGCCCCCAAGGCGGCCCAGTGTCACCGAGCCTCCAGCGCGTCGCCACCCAAAACCCCCGTGCTGGCAGGGCGATGGGTCGCCTGCTGAACGAAGCGCTTACAGACCGGCGATGGCCGCGCGCACTTCCTGCACGCCCAGGATTTCCGACAGCACCACGGGCGGGCGGCCCGGCGCCTGCAACACATACACCGGCACGCCGCTGCGCCCCAGTTGCGCCAGCGCGGCGGTGATGGCGGGATCGCGGCGCGTCCAGTCGGCGCGCAGCAGGGCCACGTTCTTGGCGGCGAAGTCCTTCAGCACGTCTTCGTGGGCCAGGGTGGTTTTCTTGTTGTACTGGCAGGTCACGCACCAGGCGGCGGTGTAGTCAACGAACACGGGCTGGCCCTTGGCCACCAGTTCCTCGGGCAGGCCGGGCTGCCAGGGGCGCCAGCCGCCCGCCGTGGCAGCGGCCGCCGCCACCGCCGGGCTGGGCGCGATTTCAAGCACTTTCGGTGCCCATGCCGTAGTCAAATATGCCAGGAGTGCTATCGAAATAGGAGCAATCGCCCAGCGGGTGCGCCCGGCCAGCGTGAGCGCCCAGACCGCCATGCTGAGCGTGACCAGCAGCGCCAGCAGGGCCGCCGCGCCGTCGATGCCGCTTTGCTGGCCCAGCACCCACACCAGCCACACCACGGTGGCGAACATCGGGAACGCCATGAACCGGCGCAGCGTGTCCATCCAGGCGCCAGGGCGGGGCAGGGCGCGCGCCACCGCGGGCACCCAGCTGGCGGCCAGGTACGGCAGCGCCAGCCCCAGGCCGAGTGCGCCGAACACCGCCAGCGCCTGCGCAGCCGGCAAGGTGGCCGTGAGGCCGAGCGAGGCGCCCATGAACGGCGCGGTGCAGGGCGAGGCCACGGCCACGGCCAGCACGCCGGTCAGGAAGGCATCCACCGCCGGGTGGCGGGCCTGCAGGCTGGCCACCGAACTGGGCAGGAAGCGCCCGAACTCGAACACGCCCGCCAGATTCAGCCCGATCACGGTGAACAGCGCCGCCAGCAGGGCCACCACGCCGGGCGACTGCAGCTGAAAGCCCCAGCCCACGGCCTCGCCCGCGGCGCGCAGCGCGAGCATGAGCGCGCCCAGCGCCATGAACGACAGCACCACGCCCGCCGTGTACGCCAGCCCGCCGATGCGGTGGGCGCGGCGGTGGTTCGCATGCTGGGCAAAGCCCACCACCTTGATCGCCAGCACCGGGAACACGCAGGGCATGAGGTTGAGGATGAGCCCGCCCAGCAGCGCGCCCGCCAGCGCCGCCAGCAGGGTGCCGAGCGGCGCGGCGGTGACGGTGGGCGCGGCCGGCGCACCCCCGCCCTGGGCCGCGTTGGCGCGCAAGGCCGCCTCCAGCGCGGGCGAGACGCTGGCCATCGCCGCGAGCGGGGGCCAGCCGCCCGTGAGGGGCAGCTCGGCCCGCCAGCCCTGGCCGGCATGGGCCAGCACCACGGGCATGGGCGTGGGGCTGGCGCTGCGCTGCGGCGAGAGCGGCACGCGCGCCGTCCACACGTCGCCCTGCCAAGCCTGCGTCCAGTCGGCCGCGGTTTCGATCACGCCGGTGGTTTCGGGAAAGAACTCCAGCGCCTTGCCGCGCAGCGCGGCGGGCAGCCCGGCCACGGTGAGGGCGATGGCGCCTCCGTCCACGCGGGCGCTGCTGGCCGGGGCGCCGGTGGCGGGGGCCGGCAGCGGCTGGGGGTGCGCCTGCTGCGCGGCATCGAAGGCCCCGGCGCTCAGCGCCGTGGTGCTGCGGATCGGCAGCTGCAGCGTGAAGTCGCCTTCTTCGGGGATGCATTCCTTGCGGCACACCAGCCACGAGGCGCGCAGGTGGAAGGTGGCGGTGCGCGCCAGCGGGCCGGGCGCGAACGCATCGGAGACGGCCATGGGCACCGGCAGCAGTACTGTGCCCTCGTAGCCGTAGTTGGCCAGGTTGCCGATGGGGATCTTGCGCGGCACGGGCCAGGCGATGTCGCCGGCCTCGATGCCGGCGGGCACCTGCCATTCGAGCTGCGTGGGCAGGCCCGAATCGCCCGAATTCATCCAGTAGGTGTGCCACTCGGGCTGGTGCGTGATCGACAGGCCCAGCCAGAGCGGCTTGCCCGGCGCCACACCCTCGGGGGCGTGGGCCAACAGCTCGGCCTGCACATGGGGGGTGGTGACGGTGCTGCTGCCGCTGCTGGCACCGGTGGTCTTGGGGCCCAATTGGGCCTCGGCGCCGATGTGGAAAGCGCCGGCAGCTATCAAAAAAAGAGCGGGCAGCAAGCGCTGTAGCAGGCGGTGTGACATGTCGCAGGGTGGGAGCCGCAGCCCGGGGTTTGGTTCCTGGGCCGGTGTCAGGCGGCGAAGCCGAGCACCACGCGGCGCGACAGGGCGCCTTTCTTCTCGATCTTGGTCACGACCACGGTGCCGATCTCGCCGGTATGCGCCACATGCGTGCCGCCGCAGGGCTGCAGGTCGATCTGCGGCGCGCCCGCCTCGCCGGTGCCGCCCACGCGCACGGTGCGCACCTGGCCCGTGCCGCGCGGCGGCTGCACGCTCATGCTCTTGACCAGGGCGGGGTTGGCGTCCAGCTCCGCATCGGTGACGGTACCCAGGGTGACGGCATGGCCTTCGGCCACCAGGCGCGCGATGCCGGCGGTCAGTGCGTTTTTGTCCAGCGCGCCGTCCATGTGGAAATCGAGCCGCGCGTAGTCGGGGGTGATCGAGCAGCCGTTCACGGGCTGCGCCACCAGGTGGCACAGCAGGTGGGTGGTGGTGTGAAAGCGCATCAGCCGGTGGCGGCGCTCCCAGTCGATGCGCGCGGTCACGGCCTCGCCCACCGTCCAGGGCGCGATTTCGCCCGGTGCGGGCACGTGCACGATGGCGGCCGTGGGCCGGCCTTCGGCATCCTTGCCCTTGCGCGTGTCGGCAATGGCGACGGTACTGCCATCCGCCCGCAGCAGCACGCCGCTGTCGCCGGCCTGGCCGCCCCCGAGCGGGTAGAACACGGTGCGGTCCAGCACGATGCCGCCGTCCGGCTGCACCGCCACCACGGTGGCCTGGCATTCGCGCAGGTAGGCGTCTTCGCGGAAGAGGTTTTGCGTGGCCAGCGTGGGGGTGGGGGAGGTCGCAGGGGCGGAGCGGTCGTCGGTCGTCATGGCCCGATGGTAACGGCGGCGCCTGCGGGAGCGCCCTCCGTGCGGCGCGCCGTGGGCGTGGCGTGCGCCGGCGTACACACCGGCGCGGGCGGAAGGCCGCCCACCTCGGCGGGCGTGGCCACCGATTCGCCGGGCGGCAGCATGCGCGCCTGGCGCCAGCCGCCGAACCGGTAGTAGGCGATGGACATCAGCATGGCGCACAGCGCGCTGGCCGGAAAGCTCCACCAGATCGCGTCCGCGCCCAGCACCGGCTGCAGCCCGTACGCGATGGGCAGCCGGATGCCCCAGAGCGCCAGCCCGAGGATGACGAGCGGCGGCACCACCGCGCCCGTGGCCCGCACCACGCCCGACAGCACGAAGGTCACGCCGAAGAACAGGAACGACCCCACCGCGATGTGGTTCAGGTGCCGGGCGGCTTCCAGCGAGGCGCTGCCCTCGGGCAAAAAGAGCGACAGCGCCATGCGGTCCAGCAGGATGAGCGGCGCGATCAGCGCGCCCGTGAGCAAAAAGTTGAACAGCGTGCCGCTGCGCGCCACGCCGTCCACCCGGTCCCAGCGGCCGGCCCCCACGTTCTGCGCCGCCATCGACGAGCACGCGGCGCCGATGGCCATGGCCGGCATCTGCACGTAGGTCCACAGCTGCAGCGCCGCGCCATACGCCGAGGCCGTCACCACGCCCTGGGCGTTGACCATGCCCATCACCATGAGCATGGCCAGCGAGATCATCACCATCTGCACGCCCATCGGAATGCCCTTGACCACCAGCGCCCGCAGGATGGCGGGGTCGGGCACGAACAGGCGCCACTGCGAGCGGCCGATCCACAGCGGATGGCGCCGGTAGCGCAGCCAGGCCAGCAGCGCCGCGAAGCTCAGGGCATTGGCCACCAGGGTGGCCATGGCCGAGCCGGCGATGCCCATGCGCGGCAGCGGCCCCAGACCGAAGATGAGCAGCGGGTTCAGCGCCGTGTCCAGCACCACCACCAGCAGCAGGAACAGGAACGGCGTGCGCGTGTCGCCCGCGCCGCGCAGCACCGCCGAGACGAACGCGAACAGGTACAGCAGCGGAATCGCCAGGAACAGCGTGCGCAGATACGCCTCGGCCAGCGGCAACGCGTCGGCCGGCGTGCCCATCCAGCCGAGGATCTCGCGCGACAGCGGCAGCCCCACCAGTGCGATGAGCACCGAGGTGCCCCCGAAGAACGTGGCGCTGGTGCCCATCACGCGCTGGGCCTGCGCCAGGTTCCTGGCACCCATGGCCTGCGCCACGAGGATGGTGGCCGCCATGCCCACGCCGAACACGGCACCGATCAGCAGGAAGAGGATGTTGTTGGCATTCGCCGTGGCCGTGAGCGCCGCCTCCCCCAAATAGCGCCCCACCCAGATGGCGTTGATGGAGCCGTTGAGGGACTGCAGCACGTTGCCCGCGAGGATGGGCAGTGCGAACACCAGCAGCGTGCGGCCGATGGGGCCTTGGGTCAGGTCGCGCGTGGGGGGCTTTGGCATGCGGCATGGTGCCAGCCGCCCGGGTGGCCCGGCTGTCGGCCGATGCCGGCACCCGCCATCAGAACCCCTGCAGCACGACCTTGCCGATGGCGCGGCCGCTTTCCACCAGCGCATGCGCCTGGCGCAGGTGGGCCGCGTCGATGCGCCCGCCGTCGGTGGTGAAGGTGCTGCGCAGGCGTCCGGCGTCCAGCAGGCGCGCCACTTCGGCCAGCAGCTCGCCCTGGCGGTGCAGGTCGGGCGTGCCGAACAGCGAGCGGGTGAACATCATTTCCCAGTGTAGCGAAATGCTCTTGCGCTTGAGCGGCATCACGTCCAGCGAGGACATGTCATCGATCACGGCGATCTGCCCCTGGGGCCGCACGCAGTCCACGTACTGCGCCATGTAGGCCGGCGTGTGGGTGAGGGCCGCCACATGGTCCACCTGCGGCACGCCCAGCGCGGCCAGTTGCGGGGCGAGCGGCTGGCGGTGGTCGATCACGTCGTGCGCGCCCAGGTCCAGGCACCACTGGCGCGTCTCGGGGCGTGAGGCGGTGGCGATCACGCGCAGGCCGGTCAACTGGCGCGCGAGCTGGATCAGGATCGATCCCACCCCGCCCGCGCCGCCCACCACCAGCAGGGACTGGCCCGCCGCAGCGCCGTCGCCCGAGGGCACGCGCAGCCGGTCGAACAGGATTTCCCAGGCCGTGATGGCGGTCAGCGGCATGGCGGCCGCCTGCGCATCGGACAGCGTGGCAGGCGCATGGGCGGCGATGCGCGCATCCACCGTGTGCAGTTCGGCGTTGGAACCGGGGCGGTCGATGGCGCCGGCGTAGTACACCCGGTCGCCCACGGCAAAACCCTGCACCGCGCTGCCCAGCGCCTGCACGGTGCCCACGGCGTCCCAGCCCAGCACCTTGGCCGCGCCGCCTTCGGGCGCCGCGCTGGCGCGCACCTTGGTGTCCACCGGGTTCACCGACACCGCGTGAACGCGCACCAGCAGATCGTGCTCGCCGGGGATCGGCGCGGGAAGGTCCAGGTCCACCAGGGCTTCGGGGTGGTCGATGGCATGGGGGGCGTGGTAGCCGATGGCTTTCATGGGTGGCTTTCTCTGAAAAGAAATGGGAAAACAGCGATGGATGCACTGTAGGTTGGCAAAATGGATTTGATAAGCCGGCTTGAATCTCTATCTCTTTCAAATGAAATTTGAAAATATCTCTGACCTGCGCGTGCTGGTGGAAACCGCCCGGGGCGGCAGCCTCACCGCCGCGGCGCGGGTGCTGGAAATCACGCCTGCGGCGGCCAGCGCCATGCTCAAGCGGCTGGAGGCGCAGGTGGGCGCGCGCTTGTTCGAGCGCTCCACCCGCGCCATGCGGCTCACCGACCAGGGGCAGACCCTGCTGGACTATGCGGCGCGGGCGCTCGAGCTGCTGGAGGAGGGCGCGAGCCAGGCGGCCTCGGAGGCCGGCGCGTTGCGCGGCACCGTGCGCGTGGCCGCACCGTCGGACCTGTCGCGCAGCCTGCTGCTGCAGTGGTTCGACGGCTTCCTGCAGCAGCACCCGGGTGTGCACCTGGCCTTGTCGGTCAGCGACCGGGTGCAGGACGTGCGCCGCGATGCGGTGGACGTGGCCTTGCGTTACGGCGCGCTGGCCGATTCGCAACTGATCGCCCGGCCGCTGTGCATCACCCGGCGCGTAGCCTGCGCCGCACCGGCCTACCTGGCGCGGCGGGGCGTGCCCCGGCACCCCGCCGAACTGGTGGGGCACGACTGCCTCACCCTGCACATCGCCGGCCGGCGGGAGGTGCGCTGGCACTTCGAGCGGGCGTCCGATGGCGAGGCGGTCTCGGTGGCCGTGGAGGGCGAGCGCAGCGTGGACGACGGCTCCATTGCGCATGAATGGGCGCTGGCGGGCGGCGGCATCGTCTACAAGTCGGCGATCGACGTGCGCGCCAGCCTGCGCTCGGGCGCCCTGGTCGCGCTGCTGCCCGACTGGCGGGGGCAGCGCTATGCCCTGCACGCCGTGCTGCCCAGCAACCGGTTCGTGCCGGCGCGCGTGCGTGCGCTGGTCGATCACGTGGCGCAGTGCTGCGCGGCACTGGTGGCCGAAGAAGCCGCGGTGCCCGGTCATCCCGACTGGGTGGCCCTCCCGTGACGCCGCGCGCCTTTCTTTGATGGTCGGGTCGCCATGCGCGCCCGGCCCCGGCGCCGATAATCCCCCCGCCCATGAATGCGCTGCGCACGCCCTTCCTCACCGCCCGCTGGCTCCTGGCGTGGTTCGCGCTGGCGCTGGGCGTGGCCGCGGTGTCGCCCCTGGTGCATCCGCAGTCGCTGATGGTGGTGTGCAGTGCCGCGGGCGTGTTCCAGCTCGTGGCGCAGGACGATGGCACCGCGCCCGATGGCGGGGGCCTGCACACGCTCGACTGCGCTTTGTGCCTGCCGGGCGGTGCCCCGCCGCCGGCGCTCCGGGGGCACGCCGCACCGCCGCAGCCGCTGGCCCATGCCGTGCAGCCCTTGGCGGCTGCGCGCATCGCCGCCCTGGTGGGCGCGCCGCTGCCCGCACGCGGGCCGCCGTTCGTTTCGTGATGCCTTGAATCGTGCGCCGCACCCCGGGCTGGGCCCGGGGCGGCGCGTGGGCGAGCGCCTGGGCGCAGCCCTTCGGTTTTCTTCGCCCTCGCCCCGCATCGCCGCGCACCGGCCGATGCGGAAGAGGGCCCACGGACGATGGCCATGAAACGACTTTCCTTTCCCTCGGGCGCTGCGCGCCACACCCTTGCGCTGGCCACCGCCACCGCCACGGCCCTCGCGGCCCATGCGCAACCTGCACCCGGCACTGCGACCGAACCCACGGCCGATGCCGCCCTCACGCTCGGCACCGTGCAGGTGCAGGCCGCCAGCGCGGGCCCGCTGCCCGTGCGCAACGTGTTCAGCTCGGTCGACATCCTGGGCGCCAGCGTGCTGCAGGACCAGCATGTGGACCACGCCTGGGAGTTGTTCGCGCGCGCGCCGGGCGTGCAGGTCACGCCGTTCCGCCAGGGTACCGATGCCGGGCGCTTTTCGATGCGCGGCTTCAACGGCGAGGGCCGCGTGAATGCCGTCAAGCTGCTGATCGACGGCATTCCTTCCAACGACAACGCGGGCGGCATGCCCTACCTCGATGCGGTCTTCCCCATCGACATCGAGGCCATCGAGGTGGTGCGTGGCACCAACGACCCGCGCTACGGGCTGAACAACATCGCGGGCAATGCCAACGTGGTCACGCGCACAGGCGGCAACGAGGGCCGCGCCATCGCCACGGTCGGCAGCTTCGGCACGCGCGAGGTGCAGGTGACCAAGGGCATCGAGAGCGGCAACTGGAGCCAGAACTACACGCTGGCCTGGCGCGAGTCGGACGGCTACCGGGCGCACGCCGACGGCACGCAGCGCGCGCTGTCGGGCAAATGGTTCTACACCAGCGACGACGGGCGCTGGCGCACGGGCCTGACCGCCCGCTACTACCGCAACCGCGCGCTCGAATCGGGCTACCTCACGCGCGAGCAGGCCGAGGCCGCGCCGCGCTCGTCCCCCGCCTACGCCAGCGCCGACCGCAGCGAGCGCGAGACCGGCCAACTCGCCCTGCACATCGACGGCGAGCTGGCCGACCGCCTCTCCTGGTCCGCCAAGGCCTATGGCAATCATTACGAGAACCAGCGCTGGGTGCGCTTTTCACAGGCCGCCGTGCAGCAGGAGCGCGACAACGACGAGACGCACCGGGGCGCTCTGACGTCGCTCACTTGGCGCCCACGGGTGGACTGGGCGCACGAGTTCACGTTCGAAGGCGGTGTCGATGCCCAGTGGCAGAGCAACGCCGCGCAGCGCTACCGCACCATCGAGCGCCTGCGGACCTCGACGTTTCGCGACTGGAACTTCGACCTGGACACGCGTGGGGCGTACCTGCAGGCGGTGGTGCGGCCCGTGGCGGCGCTGAAGATCGTGCCCGCGCTGCGGGTGGACCGCATCGGCGGGCATTTTTCCGACGGGCTCGCGGGCACCAGCGCGCCCGTGCACGACTACGGCACCATTCGCCAGCCCAAGCTCAGCGTGGCCTACGCGCTCACACCCGACACCAGCGTGTATGGCAACTGGGGCCGCACCTTCCAGATCGGCACGGGCATCGATGCCTACCGCACGCAGTCGCGCAACCTCGATCCCTCGATCAACGACGGCTGGGAGGTGGGTGCCAAGTTCCGCCCGCTGCCCTGGCTGGAGGCGCGCGCGGCGCTGTGGCGCCAGCGCGCCTCGGGCGAGGTGGCGCGCGTGCTGGGGGTGGACGGCCTGCCCGATCCCGGTGGCCTCGGCAATGTGGGCCGCACGCTGCGCAAGGGCTACGACCTGCAGCTCAACGCGCAACTGCACGCCCGCTGGACCGGCTGGCTGGCCTATTCGCGCCAGGTGGCGCGCATCACCACGCCCGACCCGAGCGCGCCCGCCACGGCAGGCCGCGAGGTCGAGAACGTGCCGCACCACCTGGCGACCGCCGGCATCACCTACCGCGCCGGCGAGCAATGGGAGCTGAGCGCCTCGGCCAGCGCGCAGGGCGACTACTTTCTGGACCGCACCAACACGCAGGGCCGCGCCGGCCGCTACGCGCTGCTGAACCTCGGCGCCACCTGGCGCCTCACGCCCGCGATGGACGTGTCGGTGCAGGTGAAGAACGCCACCCACCGCCGCTACGTCTATGCGTGGTACGACAGCGGTTCGTCGGGCTACTCGCCGGGGGATGGCCGCAGCGTGTCGGCCTCGCTCGGCTGGCGGTTCTAGGCGCCGCGCGGGACGCCCCAGAAAAACGCCCCACGGCCGGTGGGGCGTGGGGCGGCGTCCGGTGGGGCAGGGGGCTGTGGCGTCAGAAGGTTTCCCAGTCGTCCGCGCCCGTGCCCGCCATTGTTGGCTGTTTGGCGGCTTTGGCGGGCGCGGCCACCAACGGGGCCTTGGCGGGCGAGGCCTGCAGTTTCCGCGCAGGGGCGGGCATGGCGCGCGGGGCCTTGGTGGCCGGGGCAGGCGCAGAGGCCAGCGAGGGCGTCGGCACCGGCGCCGTCCGGCTTTGCGCCTGCGCGCGGCGGATGACGGCGCTGGAGGCCGACTCTTCGAGCTGGAAGACGCTCACGATTTCCACCAGGCGGGTGGCCTGGTGGTTCAGGCTGTCGGCGGCTGCGGCGGATTCCTCCACCAGCGCGGCGTTCTGCTGCGTCACCTGGTCGAGCTGGTTCACCGCATCGCTCACCTGCGAAATGCCTTGCTCCTGCTCGCGCGTGGCGGCGCCGATCTCGCCGATCAGGTCGGCCACCCGGCGGGCCTGATCGACGATCTCGTTCATGGTGGCGCCGGCTTCGCTCACCAGCGCCGAGCCTTGCTCCACCGTCTGCACGCTCTGGCCGATCAGCGCCTTGATCTCCTTGGCGGCATCGGCCGAGCGGCCTGCCAGGCTGCGCACCTCGCTGGCCACCACGGCGAAGCCGCGGCCCTGTTCGCCCGCGCGGGCGGCTTCCACCGCGGCGTTCAGCGCGAGGATGTTGGTCTGGAAGGCGATGGAGTCGATCACGCCGATGATGTCGCTGATGCGGCGCGAGCTGGCGGTGATGTCTTCCATGGTGCGCACCACATTGCCCACCACCTCGCCGCCCTTGGAGGCCGTGGCGCTGGCCGAGCTCGCCAGTTGCGAGGCCGTGCGCACGGTGTCGGCGTTCTGCTTGACGGTGGAGTTCATCTCTTCCATCGACGCCGCCGTCTGCTGCAGGTTGGAGGCCTGCTCTTCGGTGCGCTGGCTCAGGTCGGCGTTGCCGGTGGCGATCTGCCCGGCGCCGGTCGCGATGGATTCGCTGCTTTCGCGCACCTGGCTCACGATGCCGCTCAGGCTGGTGCGCATGGCATTCATGGCCGCCAGCACGCTGTGGGTGTCGCCCTGGCGCAACTGCACGCCGACCGCCAGGTTGCCGTTGGCCACCTGCTGCGCGACTTCGGAGGCATAGGCCGGCTCGCCGCCCAGCTGTCCTTTGATCTGCCGGGTGATGGCCCAGGCCACCATGGCGCCGGCGGCGGCCGCGAGAGCGGCCAGCGCGAGCATCAGCGTGCCTGCTGCGACCGCGTCCTTTTCGGACTCGTCGGCCGTGCGCACGGTGGCGGCCTTCTGGTAGTCGACCAGGTCGTCCAGCGCCTTGAAATAAGCGGCTTGCACAGGGCGCACCGGGCCGAGCAACTGCTCGCGTGCCTGATCGTTCTGGTTGGCCAGGCCCAGGTCGACGGCCTTGTTCAGGGCCTCCACATAGGCCGGCCGCGCCTGCCCGATCTGGGCAACCAGGGCTTTCGCCTCGGGGCTGGTCATGCGCTGGTTCAGTTGGCTGAGCAGTTCGGCATTGCGTGCCTGGGCCTTGTCGATGCGGCGTTTTTCATCGGCCATCTGCGGAAGGTCTTCCAGCAGCGCGATGTTGCGTGCGGCCCGGGCCACCGTGTTGATGCCGTCCTTCATCTCCTGAAGCACCAGCAGGTTGGCGATGCGTTCATGCGACAGCAGCTTGATGTTGCCACCGATGTGATCGAGCTGTACCCGTCCGAAGGCGGCCACCAGGAAGCCGATGGCGATCACGAGAGCAAAGCCCGAGCCCAGCAAGGTACCCAGTTTCATGCGTTGGAAGAAGTTCATGGATGCAGCCTTTTCGCTAGAGTCGAATGCCGATTTGGCCGGCGGGATGGGTGTGTGTCAATGTGTAATTTTTAATCCTCTGATGTAATCGATCTGTAGGACACAAACCAGCCTGCCGGTGCGCGGATGGCGAGCGGACGAGGGTTCAGGTGCCGGGCAGGCGGCGACAATCGACGGTCCCTTGCTGGTTTGCGCCGCCCCAATTTCGCGCCAATCCCCTTACTGCGACCGGTCCATGACGTCCTCCCGCCCCAATCTGATCTTCATCCTTGCCGACGACCTGGGCTATGCCGACCTGGGCTGCACCGGCGCCCGCGACGCCTACAGCGTGCCCGTGGATGTCTCACCGCGCCTGGACGCGCTGGCGGCCGAAGGCCTGCGATGCACGCGGGGCTATTCCAATTCGGCCGTGTGCTCGCCCACGCGGTTCGCACTGGCCACGGGGCGCTGGCAATACCGCCTGCGCGGCGCGGCCGAGGAGCCGCTGGCCAGCGTGCACGGCGACAAGGTGCTGGGCCTGCCACCCGGCCACCCCACGCTGCCTTCGCTGCTGCGCGACGCGGGCTACGCCACCGCCCTGGTGGGCAAGTGGCACCTGGGCTACCCGCCGCACTTCGGCCCGCGCATGTCCGGCTACGACACGTTCTATGGCTTCCATGCCGGCGGCTCGGACTACTTCGCGCATTGCGACCCGCGCGGCCGCCCGGACTTCTGGGTCAACGAAACCGAGCACACCGAAGACGGCTACCTCACCGACCTGCTCAGCCGCCGGGCGGTGGACTTCGTGCGCGACCAGACGGCGGACCGCCCCTTTCTGCTGAGCCTGCACTACAGCGCGCCCCACTGGCCCTGGCTGACGCGGGACGACCGCGCCGAATCGCTGCGGCTCGCCGGTTTCGGCAAGCACATCGACGGCGGCAGCCTGGAAACCTACCAGCGCATGGTCCACCACATGGACGAAGGCATCGGCTGGGTGCTGGATGCGCTGCAGGAAAAGGGCCTGGCCGAAAACACCCTGATCGTCTTTACCAGCGACAACGGCGGCGAGCGCTATTCCAACAACTGGCCGTTCGTGGGCCAGAAGATGGACCTGCTGGAGGGCGGCATCCGCGTGCCGCTGCTGGCGCGCTGGCCCGCCCGCATCGCCCCGGGCCGCGTGATCGACACGCCCAGCCTCACCATGGACTGGACCGCCACCTTTCTCGACGCGGCCGGCGTGGCCGCCCACCCCGACTACCCGCTGGACGGCACCAGCCTGCTGCCGCTGTTCGACGACCCCGCGTGGAATCCGGAGCGCGACCTGTGCTGGCGCATGAAGCACCGCGAGCAGCGCGCGCTGGTGCGCGGCCGCCACAAGTACCTGCAGGTGGACGGCGTGGAATACCTGTTCGACGTGGTAGCCGATCCGCGCGAGCGCGCCAACCTGCGCGATCGCGAGCCCGCGCGCCTGGCCGAGTTGCGCGCCGCGTGGCAGGCGTGGGATGCAGCGCTTCCCGCGATCCCGCCGGAGGCCAAGGTTTCGCTCGTGTTCACCCGCAACGAATTGCCGCAGGCCACCTTCTGAACCGCCCATGACCTCACCCCGCACCGCTCCCCCGGCCCCGCCTTCCCGCTTCTGGGCCGAATGGTCCGCCCGCGATTTCGCGCAGGCGCAAGCCTCGGGCCGGGCGGCGCAAACCGTCGCCGTGCTGCCGGTGGCGGCCATCGAGCAGCATGGCCCCCACCTGCCGCTGAGCGTGGACGCCGCGCTGCTGCAGGGCGTGATCGATGCCGCGCTGCCGCAACTGCCGGCCGAGGTGCCGGCGCTGTTCCTGCCGCCGCAGAACGTGGGCCTGAGCACCGAGCACACGGCCTATGCCGGCACCCTCACGCTCAAGCCCGCCACGCTCATCGCGCTGTGGACCGAACTGGGCGAATGCGTGGCCCGCGCGGGCGTGAAGAAGCTGCTGCTGCTCAACGGCCACGGTGGCCAGGTGAGCGTGATGGACATCGTGGCGCGCGAGCTGCGCCAGCACTGCGGCCTGCTGGTGTACAGCGCCAGCTGGTTCAGCCTGCCGCTGCCCGAGGCCGTGAGCGCGCAGTTCAGCGCCGAGGAGCACCGCTTCGGCATCCACGGCGGCGAGATCGAGACATCGATGATGCTGCACCTCGCCCCCGGCACCGTGCACATGGCGCAGGCGCAGCACTGGCGCTCCACCTCGCAGGACCGCGCGGAGCGCTACGCCCTCCTGGGCAATGGCAAGAGCGCCAAGATGGGCTGGGCCATGCAGGACTACCACCCGGCCGGCGCGGTGGGCAACGCCGCGGGCGCCACGGCGGAAAAAGGCCGGGCGGTGGTGCAGGCCGCGGCAGCCGCGCTGGTGCAGTTGCTGGGCGAGCTGCACGCGCTGCCGCTCGATACCGTGGTGGACCGGCCCGGGGGCGGAGACTGACGAAGCGCTGGCGATCACGCCAGCGGCAGTGCGATGCCCGATTCCGCGAACACCTCGCGCACGACGGACAGCCCGTTGAGCGCGGCCGGAAAGCCCGCATACGCCGCCATTTGCATCACCACCTCCACGATTTCCTGGGGCTGGCAGCCGACGTGCAGCGCGGCGTGCACATGCACCTTCAACTGCGGCAGCGCATGGCCGAGGGCGCACAGCGCCGCCACCGTGGCCAGCTCGCGCTCGCGCAGGCCCAGCCCTTCGCGGGCATAGATGTCGCCGAACGGAAACTCCAGCAGGTAGCGCGCGAAGTCCGGAAACGACTGGGCCAGCGCCTCGACCACCGCCAGGCCGGCAGGGCCGTCCACGGCGGCCAGCATGCGCCGGCCCCGTTCGTAGCGCCCGGCGCTCATCGGGCGCCGCCCTGGCGCTGCTGCGCGCAGTTCTGGCGGGCGAAAAAATCAGTGAGATAACGGGTCATGGCGGTTCTCGAAAAGTGGATGGAAGCCGCCACTCTAGGGAGGGTTGATCAACCTGGGAATGACCCGATTCGTGATACCTTTTTGGTATGTCGAACCTTCTCGATTCCCGCTCCCTCGCGCTCTTTCTGGCGGTGGCGGACGCCATCAGCTTCCGGCAGGCGGCCGAAACCCTGCACCTGTCCCAGCCGCCGCTGAGCCGGGCCATCCGCGAGCTGGAGGAGCGGCTGGGAACGCGGCTCTTCGACCGCACCACCCAGGGCGTGGCGCTCACCGAGGCCGGGCGCCGGCTGCTGCCCTACGCGCGCCGCGTCGGCCAGTTGCTGCGCGATGCGCAAGCGGCGGTGGCGGCCCAGGGCATGCCGGCCACGCTGCGCCTGGGCCTGACCAGCGCGGTCGAGCCGGCCTGGTTCCGCGGGCTGGCGCAGCGGGTGCAGGTGGCGCAGCCGGGCACCACGGTGTCGGTGGTGTCCGATGCCTCGCCGAAGCTGGTGCGGCAACTGGGCGCTGGCAAACTGGATGCCGCCTTCGTCGCGCTGCCGACGCAGGCCCCCGGGCTCGACGTGCAGGAGCTGGATCGCCTGCCCATGGTCGTAGCGATGCCGTCGTCCCACCCGCTGGCCCGGCGCAGGTCGGTTCGCCTCGCCGACCTGGCGAGCGAGGCGCTCTTTTGGTTCGAGCGCGCGCGCCAGCCCGCGTTCTACGACCACTGCCAGCAGGTGTTTTCGCGCCATGGGTTCGCCGCACCGAAGCTGCGGGAGCCGGCGGACCACCATGTCCTGCTGGCGGAGGTGGCCAGCGGGCGCGGCATGGCGCTGCTGCCCCGGTCGTTCACCGCGCTGCGGCGGCCCGGCGTGGTGTACCGGGCGCTGGCCGAGGGCGAGGCGCTGGCGGTCGGCATCGGGCTGGCGACGCGGGAGGGCCGGCAGCCGCTGCGCGATGTGCTGATCGCGGCGGCGGGTGTGGGCCCTGCGCCGCACCAGCTTGCCCCGCCGCCCTCGGCTGTCGCCAAAGCGCAGCGCGGTGGACCGGGCGCGGCGGCCAGGCGCCGTTGATCGCGCCCATCGTCACCTGGCTGCTGGTTTCTCGGGGGTCGGCTTGCCTGGGTCAGAATGCCCGCATGCCCACTTCCACCGTATCCGAAGCCCGCGCCTACGCGGTCGCCCTGCATGGCGCACAGATGTACGGGCCGCACCCCTATTCGCACCACCTCGACGCCGTGGCCGCTGTCCTCGCGCCCTACGGCGAGGAAGCCCAGGTGATCGGCTACCTGCACGACGTGGTGGAGGACACCCAGGCCACCGTGGCCGACGTGCAGGCCCGCTTCGGCGAACGGGTGGCCGGGTGCGTCGCGCTGCTCACGGACGCGCCGGGGGCGACCCGAAAAGAGCGCAAATCGAAGACCTACGCCAAGCTCGCCGAAGTGACCGGGCCCTTGGAACTGGCGTTGTTGGTGAAGGTAGCGGACCGGCTCTGCAACGTGCGGGCATGCGTGGCGGACGGCCACCGCGCGCTCTGGACGGTCTACCAGGGCGAGCACGCCGTGTTCAAGGCCGCCGCATTTCGCGCGGGGCTTTGCGATGCGCTGTGGACCGAACTGGACGCGCTCTTGGCCGATGGCGCGCTGCCGCAGGGCGCCTGAGGTGGTCGGGCGGCGGCGGCCCGGGCGGTCAACCCGCGGCGCGATCGGCCATGCGGTCCAGGGTCTGCATGGCATCGTCGGGCAACACCAGCGTGGCCGCGGCCAGGTTCTCGCGCAGGTGCGCGACCGACGACGTGCCGGGAATCAGCAGCAGGTGGGGTGAGCGGCGCAGCAGCCACGCGAGCGCGACCTGCATGGTGGTGGCGCCCAGGCGCTGCGCTACTTCTGACAGCGCGGCCGATTGCAGCGGCGAGAAGCCGCCCAGCGGGAAGAACGGCACGTAGGGAATGCCATCGCGCGCCAGGTCGTCGATCAGCGCGTCGTCGTCCCGGTGCACAAGGTTGTAGTGGTTCTGCACACAGGCGATCGCGCAGAGGCGCCGTCCCTCGGCGACCTGGGCCGGCGTCACGTTGCTCAGGCCGATGTGGCGCACCAGGCCCTGACGCTGCAGCTCGGCCAGCGCGCTCAGCGGGGCTTCTATCGATCCTTCGGCCGGGCCGTGCGTGCTGAACATGGCGCGCAGGTTGACCACCTCCAGCACATCCAGGCCGAGGTGGCGCAGGTTGTCGTGCACCGCCTGCCGCAGCGCATCGGGCGAGAGCGCGGGCAGCCACGCCCCCTGCCCGTCGCGCACGGCGCCGATCTTGGTGACGATGACCAGATCGTCCGGGTACGGCGCGAGCGCCTCGCGAATGATCTGGTTGGTGATGTGCGGGCCGTAGAAGTCGCTGGTGTCGATGTGGTTCACACCGCTTTCCACCGCTGTGCGCAACACGGCCACGGCCGCCGCGCGGTCTTTGGGGGGGCCAAAGACACCGGGGCCCGCCAGTTGCATGGCCCCGTAGCCGAGCCGGTGGACGGCGCGGTCGCCGAGGAGGGTGTGGGATGCGGGGGTGGGATGGGGCATGAGGGGCTTTCGTGGAGGAAATGGGGGCGGAACCTGCAGGGTGCCGGTGGGTTTCGCTGGCTGCAGGCCCAGTCTAGGCAGGCCCCCACTGTTTGATAAGCCACCATAATCGGCACAGGCTGTGCGGGGTGCAGAACAATGAACGTGGACCTGGGCGATCTGAATGCTTTCGTGGCGGTGGCGCGGGCCAAGGGCTTTCGCGAAGGCGCCCGCCTGAGCGGCGCGAGCGCCTCCGCCTTGAGCGAGGCGGTGCGCCGGCTGGAGGCGCAGATGGGCGTGCGGCTGCTGCACCGCACGACGCGCAGCGTGGTGCCGACCGAAGCCGGCCAGCGCCTGCTGGAGCGGCTGAGCCCGGCGCTGGCCGAGGTGCAGTCGGCGCTCGACGTGGTGAACGGCTTTCGCGACCGGCCCGTCGGCACGCTCAAGTTGAACGTGCCCGTCAGCGCCTCGCGCCTCGTGCTGCCGTCCATCGTGCCGCGCTTTCTCGCCGCCTATCCGGACATTTCCCTGGAGATCCTCTCGGAGGACGGCTTCGTCGACCTGGTGGCGGCCGGCTGCGATGCGGGCATCCGCTACGACGAGCGGCTGGAGCAGGACATGATCGCCGTGCCCATCGGGCCCCGCGTGCAGCGCTTCGCCGCGGCGGCGGCGCCGGCTTACCTCGATCGCCATGGCCGGCCCGAGCATCCCCGCGACCTGCTGGCGCACCACTGCCTGCGGGGGCGCTTTGCCAGCGGGGCCATGCCGCTGTGGGAGTTCCAGCGCGGCGAGGAGGCCGTGGTGCGCGTCGATGTGACCGGGCGGCTGATCGTGCGGCTCGGCGGGGCGGCCGACCTGGCGGTGGATGCCGCGATCGCCGGCGCCGGCGTGGTGTACCTCTTCGAGGAATGGCTGCGGCCCCACCTGGACAGCGGCGCGCTGGAGCCGGTGCTCGAACCCTGGTGGCTGCGCTTTTCCGGCCCCTTCCTGTACTACCCCGGCCGCCGGCTGGTGCCGGCGCCGCTGCGGGCCTTCGTGGACTTCATTCAGGGCGCGCCCTGAACGCCCCGAGCGCACGCTGCGCGCGGGCGCCGCCCGCATCGGGTCAGGCGTGCGTCACCCAGCTCGCGTGTTCTTCGGTGTCCAGGTGCGGCAGCGTGTTGAACGTCTGCATCATGAGCCGCTTGGGGGCGATGCTGAACTCGGTCACCGCGCTGTTGCGGATGCGCATGTTGAGCGCGATCGTCACCTCGGGCGGCGTGCTCAGCACCTCGCCCACGGCGGTGGAGATCGGCCCGCCGCTGGACACCAGCAGCACGTGGTGGCCCACGTGATGGCGGCGCACGTGCTCCAGCGCCGCGCGGATGCCGCTGGAAAACGCCACCCAGCTGGGCATGCCCGCTGGGCTGATGGTGCCGCCCATCCACTGCGCCAGCGCATCGCACAGCAGCCGGAAGTGGTGCCGGTACAGCTCGGGCGTGTCGGGCCGGGGCAGCGGGTGGGGATGGATGGCGGCGATGAGCGCCGCGCTGTCGTACTCGTTCAGGGCGGGCAGGGCCAGTGGCTGCGGCGTGATCTGCAGGCCCTCGGCGATGCCCTCCAGCGTCTGCACGTGGCGGCGCAGCGTGCCGGTGATCACCGCATCGAAGCGCACGTTGCGGGCCCGCCAGTACTCGCCCAGGCGCACCGCCTGCTCGCGCCCGCGCGGGCTCAGCTGGTCGTAGTCATCCGCGCCAAACGAGGCCTGGCCGTGGCGCACGAGGTAGAGGGTTCCCATGCCGGCGATTCTGGGCGGGGCCTGGGTGCGCCTTTGTCTCGCGGGTGACGAATGCTATTTTTTTGATAGCTATATGCCGGCGTTTTCATTGTGCTGGCGGCCGTTCCGATGCGGGTGTTGCGCAGAATCCGCAGTGGGGCATCAACGGACCGTATCCATCCGATCCAGGAGGTAGCGCAGATCGAACATCAGCGCTCTGGCCGCCAAGCGGTCGAGCGCCGGAGCGGGCGTCGCGCTGCGTTGTGCGGGTGTGCGCGGCAACGCCACCGAAACTTGCGTGTCATCGTCTTCGCCGGCCTTGGCATCCACCAGATCGCGATGGTGATCGGTGCATTCCTTGCGCATCGCCGCGACGGCCGCGCGCGCGGTGGGCTGGTTGTTCATTTCCAATGCGGGAATCAAAACGTCGAACTGGCGGTTGAGTCGTGTGAGCACATCGGCATGGATATGCTCGTATTTCACCCAGGACTGAACGTGTGTTTTTAGCCTGCGAGCCAGTTCCGCGCCGCTATATGGCGTCGGCACGGGAATCACTGGCGCCAGAACAGGGACCAAGACGTAATCCAAATCTTGGATTTCGTCGATTTTCTGATTCCAGTAGGGTGTATCAGGCAGGTTATCCAATCCCCAAGGCTCTGCGGTGGCCCCTGTCAGCTTTGCACGTGCCATGCCGGGCAGTTCTACACGGGTCACGACAAAGCCGTCTTGTGTTCTTCCTGGAGAAATGCCATCCGGATCAGTATCTTTCAAGCCAGTAGTCCAGACGAAACTGGTCTGGCCCACATTCTCGTCAACGCGCAAGTTTCCGCTCCAGCCTGTGGGCGCCTTGATTATTTTGGTCTCAAAATTTCTTTTGGAAATTAATTGATTCCAGTATTGCTGTGTCCATCTGTCATTTTCTGTTTTTGCGTTTGCCGTCACCGCTGGTAAATTTGGTATTGCATATACCAGTGGGATCCCCCAAATCCGGAAGAGATCGATTGCCTGTTTTGCTTCGCGGCTGTTGCTTAGTCGATAACGGTATATATACGCTGATCCGCTATCTCGTACGGCAGACTTGATGCTTGGTTTGATCGCATTCTGTTGAATGTAGGTCTTGTTCACCCACCGCGAAGTTTCTGGGTCTTGGTAGTAGAGCTTCCATGCATTTTGTCGTGTGTCAAAGATCGCGCTGTCCTGCCCATGAACCAAACCAAGGTGAAGTAGTGGAGCCAACGATATTGCCCGAACGAATTGAATAGTCTCCATTGCTATATTTCAAGAAAAATATAGCCAGTCAACGCCCTGAATCCATCCGATCCATCAAATAGCTCAAATCAAAAATCAGTACCCTGGCCGCTAGGCGATCGAGCGCCGGAGCGGGCGTGGCGCTGCGTTGTGCGGGTGTGCTTGGCAACGCGACCGAGGCTTGCGTGTCATCGTCTTCGCCGGCCTTGGCATCCATGAGATCGCGATGGAGATCGGTGCATTCCTTGCGCAGTGCTGCCACAGCTGCACGCGCTGTTGGCTTGTTGTTCATTTCCAGCGCGGGGATCAAGACGTCAAACTGGCGGTTGAGTCGTGCCAGCGTGTCTGTACTCGCATGGCCGTATTTTGGCCAAGTTTGTACATGCGCTTTGAGGCGCCGCGCAAGTTCGCCAGCGTTGTACGGATTGGGGATGGGAATGATGGGGGCTAGAACAGGCACTAACAGATAATCCAGTTCTTCGATTTCATCGACCTTCGCTTTCCAGAACGGAGTGTCTGGCAGTCCATCCAGGCCCCAAGGCTCGGCAATGCGTCCCTGTAGGTAGGTCCGTGCCATGCCGGGTAATTCGACCCTGGATACCGTAAATCCACTCTGCAAGTGTCCTGGCTCTATCCCATAGGAGTCCGTGTCTTTCAACCCCAAAGTCCAGACAAAGCTGGTCTGCCCTGCTTCTTCGTCAACCCGCAGTCCGGCACTCCAGCCCTTTGGCGCTTTGACAATAGTTTGTTCAAAAATTCTCTTGGCGGTCAATTGATCCCAATACTGTTGGGTCCACTTGTCATTCTCTGTTTGCGCACTTGAGGTTATTAGGGGTAAATTCGGAACGTCATAAACCATAGGAATCCCCCAGATGTTAATGATGCTGATATTTTGTTTTGCGCCTCGCTGATTGCGGATGATGTATTTGTAAGTGAGCTGTTTGCCATTTTTTGTAATGCTTGATTGAATAGTCGGGCGAATGGCTGTGCGTGCTTCGTAGGTTCTTTTAACCCATTGAGAGGATTCGGGATCTTGAAAGTAGAGCTTCCACGAATTTAGTGATGCATCATAAACCGCACTGTCTTGAGCGTTGGCTTGGCCTGTGCCTAATGATAGAGTCAGCAAGGTAAGGAGTGTGTATTTAATGATATTCATGATTTAATGTTCCGACTTCCAGCAGCCCGTTTGTTTTTCTAGATAAACATGAAAGTGTGGGGCATTCACGTAGTGATGAAGAAGTGAAAAAGGAAAATTTACTTTTTTGTTTTTGCAAAATTTATCATAAAAGTCATTTTGCTTAGATGCTGAAATCGGGTTGTTAGCACGTGCAAATGAAATGTCTATTTCACGACCTTCTCGATGCCCCGCATGTGGTCCGCGCCAGTTGGACGTGATGTCATAGCGGCCACCCCAAAATAGGCTCGCATCGTTCAATGCCACAGTGCCCCAACCTTCAGCAGCAAAAGAGCCAATCAACCCGAGCAGATTCTGCAACGATTGTTGTGTCAAATAGTATTGATTGTGGTGATACCGCCCATTGCCTTGGTGGGTTTTATCCACACTGGTCAACGCATAAACGAAAGTCCCATCTGCATTCTGGGGCGGATTCGGAGAAATGGGCAGCAGGTCTGGCACCCTGACCTGTATCTCTTTGGAAACCGGGCTGTTGGAGCAAACGGCGCAAGCGACTTGGATCGTATGAATCCCCGCCACTTCGGGGGCTTCGAAGACGATTTTGACTTCCCCATTGGCATCCGTGACGCCCTGGGTTGCGTTCAACAAGCCCTTGGGCCGGGCCACGTCGTGGTGTTCATGCCCGCCAGAATTGGGGGTGACATCGACCGAAAAGCCGAGCGCCACGCCGGACTTGGCGGCGGTGCTGTTGGTGACCTTGGCAATCAAGGTGATTTCGGCAGAACCGCCCGTGGCGGCGGGGCGCGTTTCCGATGGTCCCGACAAAGCGACCAAGGTGGGAAATTGCTGGTAGTAGCACTTATTGATGGCCGCCCAGTAGGGGCCTTCCGTGCCCATTTCCCGGCAGGTATATCCCGTACCAGCCGTCGGTGATGGACTCAATTGGCCATTCCCGCCAATGGTGCAGGCTTCCTGGATGGAGGGGTAGCAACTTCTGCCATCCGATCCCCAACTCCCAACCGTCCACCCTTGCACCGTGATCTGTGCCTGCACCGTGGGAGCCGCCATTGCCACCAGCACCAAAGATAGCGCGCGTCGATGGATTATTTTGCTCAATGTTAATTTTCGGAAAAGTCCCGAAAGTTACCACGACTGGAAGTGATTCCTGCAGCTTATTTGCAACGCTGTAGCCGCGAGCGCAGATTCTCCGGGCTTTTCTTTGCGACCAGATGCAGGCGCCCTGTCAACAGGCCGGCAATCGAACATGCAGCAATTTCTGCAAACCCCTTCACTGCCGTTGAAAAAGAAAAATTGCGACACCGTTTTGAGCGTTTTGGTGACGACAGATTTTTCATTCGCTTCCAGCCGTATGGCGCAGGGCAATTCAAAACCAAACGCTAATTTTTTAATAACGATACGCCGGCATCTTTATTGTGCTGGAGGTTCTTTCCTATCGACATCCCCCCTGATTCATACCTCCTCCCTTCGTGTCGTCCGGTGACTTGGGGGATCGGCTGCGTCACAGCACGCCAGCGAACATCGCTGCATCCACGTTGCCGCCCGTGAGCGCCAGCCCGACGGGCAGGCCGGCGAGCGAGCCGCGTTCCTGCATCGCGGCGGCGAACGCGGCGGCGCCCGCGCCTTCGGCGACGTTGTGCGTGTCGGTGAACAGGGCGCGCATGGCGGCGGCCACTTCGGCGTCGGTCACCTTCACCACGTGGTCCAGGTGCGGCGCCAGGATGGCGAGGGCTGCGGGGTCGGCCACGCGGCAGGCCATGCCGTCCGCCAGTTGCGTGGTGACGGGGGCCTCGACCACGTGGCCGGCGGCGATGGAGTCGGCATACGTGGTGGCATGGGCGCTGACCACGCCGACGATGCGCACGCCGTGGCCCAGCGCGCGCTTGGCCGCGATGGCCGAGCACGCCCCCGACCCCTGGCCGATGGGCACGTAGGCGACCGCCAGCTGCGGCACCGCGCGCAGGAATTCCCACCAGTACGTGGCCACGCCGCGCAGCAGGTCGGCATGGAAGCTGGGGACCATGTGCGCGCCGCGGTCGGCCGCCAGTTGGATGGCGTGTTCGCGCGCCTCCTGGAAGTCGTCGCCATGCTCGATCAAGGTGACGCCCAGGGCGCGCATGGCGGCGTTCTTTTCCACCGAGTTGCCGCGCGGCACGACGATGGTGCAGGCCACGCAGTGGCGGCGCGCGGCCCAGCCCATGCTCTGGCCGTGGTTGCCGCGCGTGGCGCTGACCACCTCGCGCGGCAGCGCGCCGCGCCGGGCGAGCTGGTCGAAGTACGTGAGCCCGCCGCGGATCTTGAACGCGCCCACGGGCGTGTGGTTCTCGTGCTTGAGCCAGCATTCGGTGCCCAGCCGCTCGCTCAGCAGCGCCCAGCGGTACTGGGGCGTGGGGGCGAAGTCCGCGTAGACCACCTGTGCGGCGGCCTCGATGTCGGCGAGCGTGGGGAGTGCGGCCATGGCGTGCAAACCGGCGCTGTCCGTGGCGGGTGCCGATGCGGGAGCGAAGGCGTCGATGGCGGTGGTGGGGGCGTTCATGCGGTGGCTTTCTTTTCGGACAGGATGCGAAGCGCAAGCAGGCCCGCGCGCGGCCCCTGCGTGAGGCTGCGGGACACGCAATAGACCCTGTTGGGCCCGGGCGTGAGCACGAGCACGAGCACCAGCGCGGCGAACGCGAACAGTAGGATGTCCTGGAAGGTGAAGAGAAACATCAGACGGGCTCCTTCGATGCGAGGGTGACGGGGCCGCGGGGCGTGGCCAGCACGGCCTGCAGGCGCGGCGCGGCCCCGGGCGACACAGTCACCTGCGTGCCCAGGCCGAGGGTGGCGCAGGCGCTGGCCAGCGCGGGCGCCTCGGGGTGCTCCAGCCGCAGCGACTGCAGCTGCACGCCGCTGGCGGCGGGCAGGCTGTAGCAGGGATGGCGCTCGCCCCACTGGATCAGCGTGGGCAGGCAGCCGCCCAGCAGGCGCTGGCCGTCCGGCCGCAGGGTGATCTGCCACTGCAGCAGCCCCAGCGGCGTGGGGCGGCTGGCGGTGGCGACTTCGCCCCGGTCCAGCCCGCGCGCGGCCAGCGCCGCATGGGCGGCGGCCACGTCGCGCACCGAGGCCACCCAGTGGATGAGCTGCGGGCCGTCGCGCGCCACGCGCGCCTGCAGAGCGGGGTCGTCCATGTCGAACCAGCGCCGTGTGCCCGCCGCCGGCCCGGGGGCGCCGGGGTTCATGGCGATGATTTCCAGATAGGTGCGCGGGTGCGCCGGGCCGCTGAGGTTGAGCAGGCGGTTGTGCGTGCCCATGAGCGGGTGCTCGCCCCCCATGGCCGGCACCACGCCCAGGGTGCGGCGGCACCAGTCCACGCCGCTGTCCAGGCGGTCGGCCATCACCACGAGATGGTCGATGCAGGCGTCGGGCAGGTTCACAGCCGCACCTCGCCGTTCACGCAGGTGACCGAACCGCCGCCGATCCAGATGCGCTCGCCGTCCTGATGCACGTGCACGCGCCCGGCGCGGCCCATTGCCGTGCCCTGGCTGGCGACGTAGCTGGGCGGTGCCAGGTGCGCGCCGATGAGCCACTGCGCCAGGGCGGCGTTGAGACTGCCCGTCACCGGGTCTTCGGCCAGGCCGTTGTTGCCCGGAAAGAACGCCCGCACCTCGAAGGCGATGCCCTCGTCGGCATGCGCACCGACCACGCCCACCTTGCCGCGCGGCCCCACCACGCCGATGTCCAGCTGGCCGAGGACGGCACTGTCGGGCTGCAGGGCCAGCACCTGCTCGGCACTGGCGAGCATCACGCCGCGCCAGTTCGGGCCGTTGTCGCACCAGGCATGCGCCACGATGTCGCTGCGCTCGATGCGCAGGCCGCGCGCGATCAGGGCCACGTCCTCTTCGGCCAGCGGCCCGCTCTTGAGCAGCGGCGGCGCGGCGAAGGCCAGTCGGTCGCCGTCGCGGCGCAGCGTGATCAGACCCAGCGCGCATTCCTGCACCACCTCGCCCTCGGTGCGCGGCTGGCCGCCGGCCTCCAGCCAGGCGTGGCAACTGCCCAGCGTGGGGTGCCCCGCGAACGGCAGCTCGCGGCCGGGGCAGAAGATGCGCACACGGTAGTCGGCGCCGGCGGCCCGGCCGGCTTCGGTGGGCGGCAGCAGGAACGTGGCCTCGGACAGGTTGGTCCAGTTGGTGAAGTGCTGCATCTGCTCGGTGGACAGGTCCGAGCCGTCGAGCACCACGGCCAGCGGGTTGCCCAGGTAGGGCTGCTGGGTGAACACATCGACTTGCTTGAAAGGGCGTTGGCGCATGGTGTGGGCTTCTTTGCGGGGAGGAAAAAGGCCGGCCGCTGGGCCGGGGGCGATGGAAAACGGGGTGGAAGCGGGTCGGCAGGCCGGCGTTTCGGGCCGCGCGCCCATGCGGCAGCGCGGCGCGGCTGGCGCCGGGACCCATCGACCATTCAAAAAAGGGGGCGGCGCGTCAGCCGGTGGGGATCTGGCGCGGCGGTGCGGTGGCGGGCGGGGCGCAGCTCATAGGCGGGCGGTTCCCTCGATGCAGGTGAGGCTGCGGCCGCCGACCCAGACCTGGCCCTGCGCGTCCTGGCGGATGTGCACACGGCCGGCCCGGCCCAGGCTCTCGCCCTGGGCCACGAGGTAGCTGTGCGGCGCGCGGCCTTCGGCGATGAGCCACTGCGCGAAGCTCGCGTTCAGGCTGCCCGTGACCGGGTCTTCGGGGTTGCCCATGGGCGCGGCGAAGGCGCGCACCACCACGCCGGGCTGCGTGGCATCGTGGGCGTCGGCGCCGACGTGGATCACGCCGACATCCTGGCCCAGGTCCTTGAGCCGGGCGTGGTCGGGCCGCAGGCGGTGCACCGTCTCGGCGCTGTCGAGCACCAGGCCCAGCCAGCGCGGGCCGTTGTCCAGCAGCTGGGCGGCCTCGATCTGCTGCGGCCGGATGCCCAGGGCCCCGGCGATCAGCGGCACCAGCGCGGGGCTGGCATCGCTGCGGCGCAGCGGCGGCGCGGCGAACGCCAGCCGGTCGCCGCTGCGCTGGATGCGCACCAGCCCACCGGCCGACTCCTGCACCACCAGGCCGGCATCGCGCGGCACCTGGCCGGCCTCCAGCCAGGCGTGGCAGGTGCCGAGCGTGGGGTGCCCGGCGAACGGCAGCTCGGCCCCGCGCGGCGTGAAGATGCGCACGCGGTAGTCGGCCCCCGCCGTACGGCCCGCCTCGGTGGGCGGCAGCAGGAAGCTGGTTTCCGACAGGTTGGTCCACGCGGCGAAGCGGCGCATGTCGGCGTCGTCCAGGCCCTGCGCGTCCAGCACCACGGCCAGCGGGTTGCCGTCGCCGGGGCGGTGGCTGAACACGTCGATCTGCTTGAAGGGGCGCTGGCGCATGGCGGGCGATGGGGTCAGGCGAGCGGCTGGTCGATCACGCCGCGTGCGCTGGGGCGCGACAGCAGGCCCTGGTACCAGGCGTCGAGGTGGGTGCGCGCAACGCGCTCCTGCGGCAGGCCCCACCAGCGGTGGATCTCGCAGCCCACCACGATGTCGGCCATGGTGAAGCGCTCGCCGGCCAGGCACGGCTGCTGCGCCAGGTGCGCCTCCAGCCGGTCCAGGAGCGGCTCGGTGGCCGCCACCGACCGCGCGATGGCGGCCGGGTCGCGCTGCGCCTCGGGCGTGCGCACCCACTGCAGGAACGCGTCGCGCCCCGCGGGGTTGAGCGTGGTCTGCTGCCAGTCCATCCACTGCTCGGCCACGAAGCGCGTGCGCAGGTCCTCGGGGTAGAGGGTGCCGCTGGCGTGCTTGGCGCACAGGTAGCGCACGATGGCGTTCGACTCCCACAGCGTGAAGCCGTCGTCCTCGATGAGCGGCACCATGCCGTTCGGGTTGAGCCGCAGGAACTGCGGCTCGCACACGATGCCGAACTGCCCGCCCGCGTCGGTGCGCTGCAGCTCCAGGCCCAGCTCCTGCACGGTCCACACGACCTTGCGCACGTTGATGGACGACAGCCGTCCCCAGAGCCGCAGCATGCGTCAGGCCTTCTGGGCGACGCGCGCCCGGATGGCCGCTGCCAGCGCGCCCACGCCGGTGTTGATCTGCGCGGCGCTGGCCGTCACGAACGACAGGCGCAGGGTGCGCTGGTCGGCGTTGTCGGCATAGAAGGCCGCGCCCGGCACGAAGGCCACGTTGCGGTCCACGGCCTCGGGCAGCAGGTCGATGGCGCTCATGCCTTCGGGCAGGCGCACCCACAGGAACATGCCGCCGTCGGGTTTGTTCCAGTGCACGTCCAGGCCGGCCATCTCGCGCGTGAGCGCCTCCAGCATGGCGTCGCGCTGCTGCTTGTACAGCGCGCGGATGGTGGGCACGTGGCGGCCCAGGAAGCCGTCCTTCATGACCTCGTGCACCATGCGCTGGTTGAACCCCGGGCTGTGCAGGTCGGCCGCCTGCTTGGCCTGCAGCAGCTTGGGGAACACGGCCTTGGGCGCCACGATGAAGCCCAGGCGCAGGCCGGGGGCGAGCACCTTGGAGAACGAGCCCAGATAGATGCAGCCTTCCGGGTTGCGCGCGGTCAGCGGTGCGGGCGGGGGCTGGTCGAACCACAGGTCACCGTAGGGGTTGTCCTCGATCAGCGGCAGGTTCAGCTCGGCGGCCTTGGCCACCAGCACAGCGCGGCGCGCCTCGCTCATGGTGCGGCCGGTGGGGTTCTGGAAATTGGGCAGCACGTACAAGAAGCGCGCCTTGTCGGCACCGCTGCCGGCCTTCAGGGCCAGGTCATCGATCTGCACGCCTTCGTCGTCGCTGGCCACGCTCACCACTTCGGGCTCCATGGGCGCGAAGGCCTGGATCGCGCCGAGGTAGGTGGGCGTTTCCACCAGGATGCGGCTGCCGGCGTCGATCAGCACCTTGGCCACGAGGTCCAGGCCCTGCTGCGAGCCGGTGGTGATCAGCACCTGCTCGACGCTCACGTCCCACGGCAGGAAGTCGGCGACCGCCTGGCGCAGCGGCTGGTAGCCCTCGCTCGCGGCGTATTGCAGGGCCGACTGGCCGTCCTGCGACAGCACGGCGCTGCAGGCCTTGGCGAAGTCGTCGATGGGGAAGGTCTTGGGGGAGGGCAGTCCGCCCGCCAGGCTGATGATGCCGGGCTTCTCGGTCACTTTCAGGATCTCGCGGATCACCGAGGGGTTCATCTTCGCGGCGCGTGCGGCCAGGGTCCAGTTCGTCATTGAGTGCATCTCCAGGGGGCGCTTGTTCTCCGGGGCGCCGGGGTCGTCGTTGAGGAAGCCGTTGTGCGGCGGGTGGCGGGCATGCGGGTGGGCCCGCCGGGGAAAGAGCTTAACCGCGCATCGCGGCGGGTTGGGGGTTCCTGGCGGGGCCTTGTCGCACCGGGGCGCGTCGGCCGACCACCACCGTGGCCATCACCGCGATGCCGAAGCCCAGGCTGACCGCATTGAGCGATTCGCCCAGCAGCGGCACCGAAAACAGCATGCCCAGGAACGGCTGCACCAGCTGCACCTGGCTCACGCGCACCGTGCCGCCGAGCGCCAGGCCCCGGTACCACGCGAAAAACCCCAGCCACATCGAAAACACCGACACATAGGCCAGTGCGCCCCACGCCGATGCCGGCATGGGCGCCGTGGGCCACGACCAGGCCCCCAGCGGCAGCGTGGCGGGCAGCGAGATGACCAGCGCCCAGCAGATCACCGAGCCCGAGGGCATGCGCTGCGACAGCCGCGCGCCGTAGCCGTAACCCACGGCGGCGCACAGCACGGCCGCGAACAGCAGCAGGTCGGCCGGGTGCAGCGACAGGCCTGCGCTGCCCGAGCGCAGCACCGCGAACGCCACCACCATCGCCGTGCCCAGCAGCGCGCACAGCCAAAAGCGCGGCGACGGGCGCTGGCGGTGCAGCAGCGCGCCCACGCCGGCCGTGGCCAGCGGCAGCATGCCGATGATCACGCTGGCATGCACCGCGCCCACGTGGCGCATGGCCAGCGAGGTGAGCAGCGGAAACCCGAACACCACGCCCAGCGCGGTGAAGGCCAGTGGCCGCCAGTCCTCGGGCCGCGGCCAGGGCGCGCGGCGCGCCCACAGCAACAGCGCCGACAGCACCCCCGCGATCGCCGCCCGGCCCATGGCCATGAAGACGCCGGACATCTGCGGCGCCTCGGGCGTGCCCACGGCCAGCCGCGTCATGGGCAGGGTGAAGGCAAAGATGGTGACGCCCAGCAGGCCCCACAGCAGGCCGCGCGTTTCGGGCGACTGCCAGCCGGTGGTGGGGGCGCCGGGGGCGCTCGGCAAGGTGGCGGGGTGCGTCATGGGCAGGGTCCAGTGAAACAAAGGGGGCGCAAGCGGCGGTGGTGGACGGTCATGCGTTCACCATCCAGGCGGCGGTGAGCGCGAGCACCAGCGCCATGGCGCGGTTGAACCACAGCAGCCGCGAGCCCTGGGCGAGCCAGTGGCGCAGCAGCGCGCCCGTGGCGGCATACACCAGGTTGCTGGAGAAGGCGAACACCACCATCACCGGCAGCACCACGCCCAGCCGCGCCAAGGCATCGTCGCGCCCGGCGATCCAGCCGGCCACGATGGTCAGCGCCAGCAGCCAGGCCTTGATGTTGACGAACTGCATCGCCGCGCCTTGCCAGAAGCCCACGTCCATGCGCCCGGCCTGCGCCTGGCCCAGTTGGGCGCTGCGGCTCAGCTTGAAGGCCAGCCACAGCAGGTAGCCGATGCCCAGCACCTTGATGCCCAGGCGCACCGCCGGCACCGCCATCACCAGCGCGCCGACACCGCCCGCGCACACCAGCAGCAGGGCGCTCCAGCCCAGGGGCACCGCCCAGACGAAGCGCATCGCGTGGCGCAGGCCGCGGTTGGCGGCGATCGCCGTGGCCAGCGTGGTGTTGGGACCGGGGCTGAAGCTCATGGCGGTGGCCAGGGCCAGCAGGGCGGTGAATTCGACGAAGGGCATGGGGTGTTGTAGGGGGTGTGGCTTCCAATGTAGGAGCAGATTCCGTTACAGTTGCAATACAGTTATTTCGACAATTTCATGATCTGTATTGGTGTTTGCATCAGCACAGTGAAGGAGCCCACCCGCCATGCTGACCCGCACCGCCCGACGATCCCTGACCGAACAACTGGCCGAGCGCTTCGCCGAACGCATCCGGGCCCGGTTGCTGCCCGCCGGTGCGCGGCTGCCTTCGGTGCGCGAATGCGCTCGGCTGCAGGGCGTGAGCGCGTACACGGTGGTGGCCGCGTACGACCAGCTCCTCGCGCAGGGCCTGGTGGAGGCCCGCAGCCAGCGGGGCTTCTATGTGCGCGATATTGCACAAAAAATGCCTGAAGGACATATTCCACTAGGGCATGGCGCTATAGAAAAAATAGCAAACGACCGCAAATCGTCCCCCGTGCTTTCCCCGCTGCCTTCGGGCTCGTGCGTCAATGCCACGGCGCTGATCCGCGGCATGTTCCACCAGGCCTCCAGCCACCCGCAGCCGGGGGCCGGCGTGTTCCCCCGCGACTGGCTGGAGAACACCTTCATGGGCGCGGCGGTGCGCAAGGTTGCCAGCGGCCGGGCGCTGCAGGACAGCTCGCTGCAGTACGGCGACCCCATGGGCGAGCCCACCCTGCGCGAGGTGCTGGCCCGGCGCCTGCAGGGCTTCGGCGTGCCCGCACAGGCCAGCCAGGTCATCACCACCATGGGCGCCACGCACGCGCTGGACATCGTGAGCCGCACTTTGCTGAAGGCGGGCGACACCGTGATGGTGGAAGAACCCGGCTGGTCGGTGGAGTTCGCGCGGCTCGACGCGCTGGGCATGCGCATCCTGCCGGTGCCGCGCGGCGCCCAGGGCCCCGACCTCGCCGTGATGGAGCGCTACTGCGAGGTGCATGCCCCCAAGCTTTTCGTGAGCGTGAGCGTGTTCCACAACCCCACCGGCTACTGCCTCACGCCGGGCAGCGCACACCAGGTGCTGCAGCTGGCCGGGCGGCACGGCTTTCATATCGTCGAAGACGACACCTACAGCCACATCGCGCCGGAACACGCCACCCGCCTCACGGTGCTGGACGGCCTGGCGCGCACCATCTACGTGAGCGGCTTCGCCAAGATCCTCGCGCCCAACTGGCGCATCGGCTACCTGGCCGCGCCGCCCGACCTGGTGGAGCCGCTGCTGGACACCAAGCTGCTGTCCACGCTGACCACGCCCTCGCTGCTGGAAAAAGCCATGGCCCTGTGCATCGAGCAGGGCATGCTGCGCCGACACAGCGACCGCATGCGCCAGCGGCTGGCCCAGGCCCGTGCGCGCAGCGTGCAGTTGGCGCTGGAGGCCGGCTGCACCTTCGCGGCCGAGCCGGCCGGCATGTTCGGCTGGGTCGAGACGGGCGTGGACACCGACGTGCTGGCCCAGCGCATGCTGGACGAGGGCTACCTGCTCGCGCCGGGCGCGCTGTTCCACGCCAGCCGCCAGCCGTGCACGCTCATGCGCATCAACTTCACCACCACGCAGGACGCGGCGTTCTGGCGCGTGTTCCAGCAGCAGGCGGCGGCCCTGGCCGGGGGCGTGCGGGGGTGACTCCGGGGGAGGCCCGGTGGCCGCCGGGCGGTGCCCCATGGGCCTGGAGATGGGGCGGCCGTCTGTGTGATTTCGTGTGCGTTGCGGCCGAAACGGCCGCAATTGGTTACATCTAGAGGCATTTTCCCGCTGGCGGGGGGATTTCCGGGGGGTGGGATGCGCTCAGCCGCGCACTATCATTCGGCCCATTCCAATCCGACCCACCGGCCCTTCGCGGCCGCTGCACCCATGACACGCCGAGTCACCATCCAGACGCCCCTGGGCGAGCAGTTGCAGTTTCGCCAGCTGCAGGGCAAAGAAGCGCTGAGCGAGCTGTTCTCCTTGGACGTGGACCTGCTGAGCGAGAGCAAATCCATCGACCCCAAGGCCCTGCTGGGCAAGAGCGCCACCATCGTGGTGGAGACCGAAGGGGGCGGCACGCGCTACCTGGACGGCATCGTCACCCGCTTCGGGCTGCAGGGCCAGGACCACCGCTTCTACACCTACAAGGCCCGCCTGAGCCCCTGGCTGTGGCTGGCCACGCGGCAAAGCGACTTCAAGATCTTTCAGAACAAGACCGTGCCCGACATCATCGAGGAGGTGCTCGGCAAGTACGGCTACCCGCTGCAGCGCAAGCTCACCCAGAGCTACCGCACCTGGGACTACTGCGTGCAGTACAACGAGACCGACTGCGCCTTCGTCTCGCGCCTCATGGAGCACGAGGGCATCTACTACTTCCACGAGCACAGCGCTGGCCAGCACGTGCTCACCCTGGCCGACGACATCGTCGCCTCGCACAGCCCGCTCGCGGGCGCCGCCGTCATCCCGTTCTATCCGCCGGAGAAGGCCGCCGTCGCCGACAAGGAGAACATCCACGCCTGGCAGCTGGCGCAGGAGATCAAGCCCGGGCGGCACTACAACGACGACTACGACTTCAAGAAACCCAAGGCCGACCTGTCCAACATGCGCCAGACCCCGCCGGGGCACGCGCACGACAGCCACGAGATCTACGAATGGCCGGGCGGGTACACCGAGTTCGGCGACGGCGAGAACTACGCGCGCTCGCGGCTGCAATCGAGCCTGACCGGGCACAGCACCGTGCGGGGCGAGTCGCGCCACCGGGCGCTGGCGCCCGGCTACACCTTCACCCTAGAGAACCACCCGCGCGAGGACCAGAACCAGCAATACCTGCTGACCGGGCTGGAGTACCACTTCAAGGAAAACCCCCAGGTCAGCGCCGTGGCGCCGGGCACCAAGGGCACGCCGCAGGAGGAGGGCTCGTTCCAGAAGTTCACCCTGCAGGCCCAGCCCACCAGCCTGCCGTATACGCCCGCGCGCACCACCCCGAAGCCCAAGACCACCGGCCCACAGACCGCCGTGGTGGTGGGCCCGCCGGGCGAGGAGATCTGGACCGACCAGTACGGGCGGGTGAAGGTGCAGTTCCACTGGGACCGCATCGGGGCCATGGACGAGAACTCCAGCTGCTGGGTGCGGGTGTCGCACCCCTGGGCGGGGCTGAACTACGGCAGCATCCACATCCCGCGCATCGGGCAGGAAGTCATCGTGGACTTTCTGAACGGCGATCCGGACTACCCCATCATCACCGGGCGGGTGTACAACGGCATCCAGATGCCGCCGTGGAAGCTGCCGGACAACAAGACGCAGTCGGGCACGCTCACGAACTGGAGCAAGGGCGGGGGCGGGGCGAGCATGCTGCGCTTTGAGGACAAGAAGGGCATCGAGCACCTGGAGCTGTCCAACACCTACGGCAACACGTACCTGAACATGGGGTACCTGATGCACCAGGGCAGCGGCTCGCAGCGCGGGTACGGGTTCGAGCTGCGCACGGACCTGTGGGGGTCGATCCGGGCGGACAAGGGGCTGCTGATCACCACGTACCCGCAGGACTTCACCTCCAAGGTGGCGAGCAACAACCCCGATGGGTTCGATCAGCTGGGAGATGGGCTGGCGGGGACTGCGGCGTTGATGGAGGAAGCCGGCCAAGCGGTCAACGCAATGAACAGCGCCATTGGCGCCATCAATGGGCTCAAGACCTCGCACATGATGGAACTGAGCGCAGGCATTGCCGCCATGACCGGGGGCAAAGCGGCAGTCGCCACGCTGTCCAAGGCCTCAGCGGCGCTGTCCGCGTTCAGCGGCGGATCGGGTGGCGACGGCCACGGCGGCGGTGGTGGTGGTGGTGGTCCTGAAATGCTACTGCCTTCCAACACCGACCCGGCAATGCCGCAGGCACAGGCCCTGCGTGAACTGTCAAAGGACATCACCAAGCCGATCGTGTCGATCGTGAGCCCTGAAGGGCATTCGATGATCAGTCCCAAGCCCATTGTCATCAGCTCGGGGCAAAGCGCGTCCATGCATGCCAAAGAGCACATCACGGTGTCCAGCGGTGCACAGCTCACGCAACTGGCCAAGAGCGGCATGCTGATCCACGTGTCCGAAGGCGGCCAGCGCAACACCGTGGCGCAGGGCGATGTGGCGTCGGAAGCCCAGACGGGCAACATGAACCTCACCGCGCAGCACAACATCACCTTGGCCTCCAAAGCCGACACGGCTACCGTGATCGGGAACCAGAACGTCAACGTGCAGGCGACGAGCGACTCCGTGCTTATCAAGGCCGCCAAGCACATCCGTCTGCAGGCCGGGGAAAGCATCACCCTGACCATTGGCGAAGGCGAGGGCCAGGCGTCGATCAAGCTGACCGATCAGGGCGTGGTCGTCATCAAGGGCAAGAACGGTCTGATCGATCTTTCTGAACTATTGGACGTGCACGGCGCGCCCATTCAACTCAATTGCTCATCCGGTGAGTAAGGCGGAACGCCGCCCGCCGATCGATCGCTTTTTCCCCCATAAAACCGAAAGCACCGAATGCAGTTTCATATCCAAGAGGGCACGTTCGAATTGCCCGCAGGCCTTCAGGACAACAGCATGAACATGCTGATGACGGGCACGAGCGGGCTGGACCTGAGCTTGATAGTGACGCGCGACCGCCTCGATGCTGGCGAGAGTTATGGCGCGTTCATGGAGCGCCAGATCAAGTCCGTGACTTTGCAGGTGAAAGATTTCGAAGTCACGGAGAGGCACGAGCAGAAATCTGCAGCTCAGGATGAACTCATCGGGCTGGAGGTTTCGCAGAAGTTCAAGCAAAACGGCCAATGGGTTTATCAGCGCCAGCGCTCGTGGCTGCTGCCGGACAAAGTCCGGGTGCTGGTGTTGACGGCCGCATCGGTGGCGCCTATCACCGACACGCAAATGCAGCGTTGGAAAACCATCTGCGCCAGCTTCCAGCCACGCGATTGAGCCTGCTGTTGGGCAGGGCATCCGTTGCCTTGCATTCCCGTGCCAATGCGCACCGTGCAAATCGCCTTTTGCCAAACCATCCATGAGCCAATTTCCGCAAGCTGCCCGTCTCCACGATCCGATCGCGCACAGCAATGCCAATTCTCGACTGCTGGCGAAAGTGGTGGGCATCGCTGCAGGTGCTGCCATTCTGGGTGCTGTCTGCGCCGGCACCATTGCGGCGGGTGTGGCGGCTGGTGTTGCCGCTGTTGGCACGGTGGTCAGTGGTGGGCTGGCTGCGCCCATTCTGGTGGGCGCTGTGGTGGCCACCGGTGCGCTGGCTTCGGTGGCAGTCAGCATGGTGGGTGGAGCCATCGGCGAAAAGATTGCAGATGCGATCGTTCCCGAGAGTTGGGAGGTCACCGGCAAGATCCTGACGGCCTCTCAGGACGTGATCATCAACGGCAAGGGAGCCGCTCGGGCGACCGATGAGGTGCCGCTGGATGAGGTCGAATGTGGCAAGCACACCATCAAACCCGTCAATCTGATTGCACAAGGAGCGGCCCAGGGTCCCAAGCAAACCATCATCAACGACGCGCTGGCCGCGCGCAAAGGTGACAAGGTAATTTGCGGAGCGTCGATCCATGAAGGGTCCGCCAACGTCTTCATCGGCGGCGAGCCGGAAACCGTACGGGACTACGATGACGAAGTGTCGTTCGCCCTGCGTGCGGCACTTTTCGTGCTCGAAGCTCGCCGTTTCTATAAGAACGCCAAGTGTCTCTGGAGGATGGCCAAGAATCCGAGGGCCGTCCTGAAGGACATCAACTGTCTGCTGAAGGCTGCACAGGCTGCAGGCTCTGCGGCCATGACGCTGCCCGCCATTTTGGGCAATCCGGTGCACATCGCGACCGGGGCCAAGCTGCTGTCGGGTGGCAATGACCTGGATTTCGTGTTGCCAGGCGTGCTGCCCATTGTCTGGCAGCGTACCTACAACAGCCTTGACCTGCGCACGCAAGGCCCATTCGGCCAAGGCTGGAGCACCCCTTACTGTGTGCAACTGCACCTGGGCATCAATGCGCAGGGAGAGCCGACGGTCACTTATTTCGATATGGACGGGCGCGATGTCACTTTTGCCGCTCCGGCGCACGGCGAGGGCCATTTCAGCGTGGCGGAAGGTTTCGGCGTTTTCCGTAGCGAGGGTGGTGATTACTTTGCGGTGACCGGCGATGGTCAATACCAGTGGTTCGGTGCACCTGAAGATGCCGTACCGGGCGGGACAAGAGGCCAGGGCGTGCTGCAGTTGCGGCGTATCGAGGACCGAAACGGCAATTTCCATGCCCTGCGCTACGACGCGGACTACCGGCTTACCCATGTGGCGGACAGCACTGGCCGGCTGCTGGAGTTTGAATATGCGGAGGCCAGCCGCCGTCTGCGGCAGATCGTGCTGCGTATCGGCTCGGAAGACGAGACACCGGAGGTGCTCGTGCGTTACCAGCATCACCAAGATGCCGGCCATTCCCAACTCGCGCAGGTGATCGACCGTAACGGGGAAGTCGTCCGGCGCTTTGCCTACGACCAGGGCCACATGATCAGCCACAGGCTGCCTACGGGTTTGGTCTGCCACTACGCGTGGGAGCGGTTCGATGCGGCGCTGGGCGAGCGCAAGGGCCCGCACCTTCGAGTGGTGCAGCACTGGACCGACGATGGCGAGCGATACCAGTTCGCGTATGACCTAGCCAAGCAGACCACCGGCGTGACCGATGCTCAGGGCCGAACCCAGCATTGGACCTGGAATGCCGATCACGAGATCGTCTCTTACACCGACACCCTGGGCCGTGTCTGGACCCAGGCATGGAGCGACACCAAGCAGCTCTTGCAGCACACCGATCCATTGGGCCGAACGACGACGTGGACCTATGACGACGCCGGTAACGTCACCGCTGAGACCGACCCTCTGGGCCGTATCCAGCGCATGCGGTGGACCCCGGCCCCGGCTTGCCTGCTGCAGTCGAGCATCGATGCTGCAGGCGCCGCCTGGAAATACCGCTACGACGACTACGGCAACCTGCTCGGAGAAACCGACCCTCTGGGGCACCAGACCACCTATGCCAACGATGAGCGCGGCCTGCCGCTGGTCATCACCGACGCACACGGAGGGCGCAAAAGGCTGGCTTGGGACGCCCGAGGCCTGCTGACGGCCTACACCGATTGCTCGGGCAAGACCACCCGCTTCACCCATGACCGCCGCGGCCATCCGCTGACGGAAGCGGATGCGCTGGGGCAATCGACCCGCACCGAACACGATGCAAAAGGCCGTCTGCTGCGCATCACGCTGCCTGATGGCAGCTCCTACCAATACCAATACAACGCGGCGGGCCAGTGCGTCATCGCCACCGACGCGATGGGGCATGGCACGAGCTACAGCTACAACGCACGCGGCCAGTTGATCGGTCGCACCCGCACCGTGGGATCGCAGCACAGCAACATCCAACTGGGCTACGACGCAGCCCACCGGTTGGCCGTTCTAATCAACGAAAACCGACAGGCTTACCAGTTCGCCTACGACGCCGCAGACCGGCTCGTCAGCGAAACCCGCATCGACGGCACGCGGCAGGTTCTCGAGCGCGACGCCGCTGGTCAGGTGGTGGGGGTGACGGAATATCCCATGCCCGGCGGGGGTGACGAAGTGCCGGGCCATGCTCCGATACAACCGGTTCGCACCCGTCTGGTGCGTGACGCAGGCGGCCAACTGGTGAAAAAGACGGTGGCATCACTGAGTGCTGAAACCGAACAGCCAGAGCTGCAGATGCAAACCGCATACACCTACAGCCCAACCGGGGAACTGGTGCAGGCGGAAGAGAAAACCGCAGAGGGTCAGTTGCTGTCTCGCCATGCATGGCAGTACGACAAGGCGGGCCAATTGCTGCAAGAAACGGCGGTGCACCCTGTGGTGCCCGGCGCTCCGCACAGCAGCACCGTGCGCTACCAATACGACGCGCTGGGCAATCGCATCGCCACAGTGCTGCCCGATGGACGCACCATCAACCACCTTCACTACGGCAGCGGGCATTTGCACCAGATCAACCTGGACGGCGCCGTCGTGGCGGATTTTGAGCGTGACGATCTGCACCGCGAAGTGCTGCGCACGCAGGGGCGGTTGGCCAGCCGGTTCGCTTATGACGGTGCAGGCCGTAGAAGCGCGGCCTGGGTACGCCCGGCCATGCTCCGGGTCGGCAATGGCACTGGCCAGTGGAGCCCGCAAAGCGCCGAGTGGAACGCGCGGCTGCAGCAGCCGGGCCTGGATGACACCCTGCTCAAGCGCTACGACTACGACCGCAACGGCGAACTGCAAAGCCTTCACCACAGCCGCAATGGGCAGACCCGCTACCTTTATGACGCGAGTGGCCGCGTTACCAGTGCGCAGCACACTGGACATCCGCAACTCAACGAATCATTCCATTTCGACCCGGCAGGCAACCGGATCAACGCCCTGGAAGCTGGCGCACTCGCGACGCAGGGACGTGGCTGGGTGCGCGACAACCGGGTGAAGGTTCTGGAGGACAAGCGCTACGACTACGACGGTTTCGGCCGGCTGATCCGCAAGCGGATCGGTTCACATACCGAGCAGCACTTCCGGTACGACGCGCAGCACCGGATGACGCATGCAGCAGTGGTGCGAGCAGGAGGCAATGGTGAGCCTGTGCGGCAAGTGTTCTGCTACCACTACGACGCGCTTGGTCGGCGGATCGCCAAGTCGGATGATTTCGGTACCACGCTGTTCACGTGGGAAGGTATGCGGCTGCTGCAGGAGCGCCGGGGCGAACACTGCAGCACGTACCTGTACGAGCCTGACAGCTACAGCCCGTTGGCACGGATCGACGGGCTGGGGGCGATCGAACCCCACCCTGCGGCGCAGCATGCGTTCGGGGCCAATGCGAAAGAAGGGAAGGCGCAGTCTGTTCCGACGACGAATCCAGATTGGGAGGATCGGTTCAACGTGGTTGCGGCCAACGACGCGAATGAGGGCGGCAAATCTCACTCCCAGATACCGGAGCCGAGTTTCAGCCGCAACGCAGCCGTGCCCAATGCGCAGGTGTACTACTTCCACAACCAGCCCAACGGACTGCCAGAGGAGTTGAGCGATAACCGGGGCAGTCTGGTCTGGCGGGCGCAATACAAAACCTGGGGAAGTGCCGTCAGCGAAAGCTGGCAGGCCTTTGACGATGTCGGACGCCCGATGGGGCAGGCTGTTGCTGGCGGGCAAGCGGTTGCACCACAGAACCTTCGGATGCAGGGGCAGTACTTGGATCGCGAGACAGGGTTGCACTACAACACATTTAGGTATTACGAACCGGAGGTGGGAGCGTTCACGACGCCAGACCCGATTGGGTTAGCGGGTGGAATGAACCTGCATCAATATGCGCCGAATCCGATTGCTTGGGTGGATCCTTGGGGGTGGAATGCTAAGCCTGAAAGTGCGGCGGATTTTGAAGCAAGAATTTCTAAAATGCCACCTTCCGAAAGAGTTGCGGCAGTAAGAGGAAAAATTCAAAAAGTAGCAAGCAGAAACGGGTGGGAGCCCGACTCGAAGCTTAGTAAAAACAATGGTAGAGATGTATATAGAACCGCCTCAGGAGATCTAAGGGCTGCGGACACCCAGCATGGACGAATAGAGCATACGGATAGTAAAGGTCGTCATATGGGTGAGTTTAATATTGATGGGAAACAAACAAAGCCCGCTGATAGCTCTGGAAAGCATAATTTAAGATGTTAATAATGGAGTTGTATGGCTATCAAGTTAATTGACTATTCTGGGAATTTGTCCCGCGGCACAATTTTGAGATGCACCGGGAAGAGTCCTTATGAGGATTTTGTGGATTTTATGGTCGTAGAGTGTTTTAATAAAGCTGATGGCAACTATTCTTTAATGGTCTCTTCCGGGTATAAGGCTGGAATCACTTATGCTGTGCTCCCTCCGGAATCTCTGCCTGCTGGAAATGATGGATACGCTGTTGATTTAGGGTGGTTGACGGCTAATTGGCAAAAATGGGGGTATTTTGAGTGCCCCTTAAATGAGGTTTTTGTTATTGAAAATAAACCTCCAAAAAGCGTCGATTAAAAATTATTGCTCATGGAGGGCTTGCTGCCTGAGGACTTAAGCGGCAATCAGGTGTCGTCAGTAGGTAGCATGCAATAAAGCAGCTGGCGAGAAGATTTTTTACAAAGGACAATTCAATGAAAATTCATAAATTGAGGTTCTGCTTGAATTTTGTGGCTGTATAAGATCTCCTTGCACTTATGATTGAATATAAAGATAGGAATGATTTTTTGAAAAAACTTTTCCCAGAAGGAGATTTTGGAGAAGTTTTTTATGGACAACTTGGTTTTGATGTTGGGGGGCGGGTGACGGTCAGCTTGCATGTTAAAAATAGACCTGCAATAGAGGTTGAAAAATGGGGTGTGTGGGGTGTTGATTACAATGTAATTGTTGCTGAGCTGTTGGGCAAGACACATGGAGATATAGTTCTGAAAAATCAAATTGATTTTGATTTTGCAAAAATCTCTATGATTCCAGAGGGTGGCAGATTTTTTATAAAACAGGAGGGGTCGAATTTCTCCTTGTGCCTACTCGTAAGGTATTTAATTTTCCAAGGCTGTACTGTTTATAAAAATTGCTTTGAAAGTTAGAGGCTGTAAATCAAACAAGTAATGCACGCAACCTGGATAGACTTATCAAACTTCGACAATCACCGCCTGAGCCACCGCGTGCACGCCACCGACCGGTTGGGCCAAAGCCCCACCATCGACTGACACCAACGTCTGCAGCGTGTGCGAGCTACCCCCGCCGTGGGCAGCTCGCTGTCAGAAAAAAGAACCCGCGTGCCTGCGCACGAGCTCAAGCCAAAGAGGAGCGATCGGAAGGTGCTCTGCGACGTTTCTCCGCTTGCCACTACCGCTTCTGCGAATCACTGGGCCCAACGCCATGCCCCGACTTCGATCTCCAACGCTTGGGTCGTCAACCCCCGCGCTTCACATCCAGATCCGCCAACACCCGCAGCAACCCCCGATTCACCTCTTCCAGATCCATCTCGTGCGTCTCGCACAGCTGGCGGATCGCCGCGCCGTTGTCCGTCTCCAGCGCGCAGGCCATCTCCAGGCTGGCCGCGTACGGCCCGGTGTGCAGCACGGTGGCGTCGTAGATGCGTTCGGACAGGGGCAGTCGGCGCAGGATGGCGCCCAGGGGTTCGCCCAGCAGGTCGTCCATCTGCGAGAGCAGGCCGCACAGGTAGATTTCGCGCCGCAGGTCGTTTTCCACGCCGGCGTCCAGCAGGCGCTCGGTCAGGCGGGCGCGCAGCACCATGGATTCGCGGATGGGCTGCAGGTTGGGGTCGGTGCTGGCGTGCGGCAGCTGGTCCGACAGCCAGCGCTTGAGCGAGCCGTAGCCCATCATCACCAGGCCGCGCCGCAGCGAATCCACGCCGGTGCGCAGGCCGAGCGCTGCCGAGTTGGTGTAGACCATGAAGCGGTAGGCGAGCAACGGGTCTTCGCCCAGGATCTGTTCAAAGGCCTCCAGCGACTGCTCGGCGTCGATGGCCTTCATCAGCTTGAGCACCGTGTCGTGCCCGGGCTGGGGCGGCTGGTGGCGCAGTTCGTACAGCACGTCTTCCGCGGGCCAGCCGGCCAGGGCCAGGGCCTTGTGCCGGTCCAGGCAGTGTTCCATGAGGGCGCGGCTGGCCACGTTCTCGTACATCTGTCCGGCCAGCACGGGGCTGGGCTGCTGCGGCTGCTGGCCTACGGCGGCCTGGTGGGGGGCGCCCGCTCCGGCGCGGGGCACGGCGGCGGTGGCCTTGAGCGCGGCCATGGCGTCGGCGGCGCTGAGGGTGAGCAGGCTGTTGTCGAAGCAGCCGGCCACAGCGGGCTCGGGCAGGTGGTGCAGTTCGCCGCGCCAGACGAGTTTCAGGCCGCGCTGGTGGGCGGCCTGCACCTGGGCGAGCAAGGCCGGATCGCCCAGCCATTCGTTGCGCACTTCGATCCAGGGGGCGCCGCGCGGCGCCTGGGTCAGCAGGTCGGTGAGCAGCTGCGGCGTTTGCGGGGACAGCAGCAGGGGGGGCGAGCTGGCGCTCCACAGTTCCTGCAAGGTGCGCAGCAGGTGGGGCGCATCCACGACAGCGGCGCCGTCGCTTTGCACATAGAGCTGCACGGCTGCCAGGCGCCGCGCCTGGTTCCACAGTGGGCGGTAACCGAGGAGAAGGCTGCCAAGAACGGATTGGACCATGGGATGCGAAGGCGGCCGTTACCGCGCGGGCTCAGCCGATGTAGTTGAAGAGGGACAGCTTCTGCACCTGGGCATAGGACTTCAGGGCCGCTTCATACCCGACCTGGTTGTTCTGGAAGTCGGAAATGCCCTTGATCATATCGAGATCCTCCGCGCGCGAACGGTCGGCTTCGAGCTGCACGGCGCGCTTGTCCTGGTCGCCCGTGATGCGGTCGGCGCGGTTGAGCAACTCGCCCGCGTAGCCCCGCATGTTGTGCATGCGCTCCATGCCGATGTCGATGTTGTTCAGGGCCTGGCCCACGGCCTGCGAGGCCGCGCCGCTGGTGGTGGCGTTGCCGATGTCGCGGATGGCGCTGTCCAGCGTGCTGAAGATGCTGGCGCTGGGCTGCAGCGAAATGCTGTCGCCGTTGGCGGGCGAGAGGCTGTAGGTGCCATCGACCTTCTTGACGGGCGTGCCGGTGATGTTGAAGCTCATGCCGGGGATGCCGGTCACGCCGATGCTCACCGGCTTGTCGGACGGAAAGTCGGGCACCGTCACGGGCGCGGACGACACGCCGGTGGTGGTGTTGGTGATGGTGTACGTGGCCGTCGTGGTGCCTGCCGTGGCGCCCGGGCCCACGCCGCTGAAGACGATCTGGTAGTTGTTGCCCGTGATGAGGCTGGTGTCGGTGGGCTTGATGCCGTCGGTGGTCAGCAGGTGGTCGGTCGAGCTGGTGGTGACGGCGGCGTTGTAGGCGCCGTCGCGCTGCGGCACGAACATGAAGGCCGATTCGCCGTCCAGCGACAGGGGCAGCGAGCTGTCTGTGCCCGAGCCCTGGCCGGGCAGGCCGGAGAAGGTGTAGTCGGGGCTGCCGGACTGCGGCCCGAGAAAAGGCGTGAGCGCGCTGCCCAGGGCGCCCAGCAGCGGCATGCCGTTGCTGTCCTTGCGGTTGACCATGGAGGACAGCTGCTCGCGCAGGCCCTGCAGCTGATTGGCGATGGTCTTGCGGTCGTTGGGCGTGAGCGATCCGTTGCCGGCGCTCACGATGAGCTGGCGGGCCTCCTGCACCAGGTCCACGGCCTCGCCCATGGTCGATTCGGCCTGGGCGATGGAGTTGCGCTGGTTCTCCAGCGCGCGCTGGTCGGTCTGCACGCGTGCCAGTCGGGTCATCGCGCGCTCGGCCTGCGCGGCGGCCACCGGGTCGTCGCTGGCGCGCACCACGCGCTTGCCGGAGGTGAGGTTTTCCTGCAGGTTGGACAACGCCGTCTGCCGCGTGCCCAGGTTGCGCAGGGCGTTGTCGTACATGTTGGCGGTGGAGGTGCGATAGAAGTTGGCCATGTCTTTCTCCGGCGCGGTTTATCGGCCCATCGTCTGGATCAGGCTGTCGAAAATGCTCTGGGCGATCTGCAGGACCTTCGCGGAGGCCTGGTAGGCCTGCTGGTATTGGATCAGCTTGGCGGCCTCTTCGTCCAGGTTCACGCCCGAGACGGCCGTGCGGTCCTTTTCGAGGTTGCCCGCGATGGTGGTGGACAGCTGGGCGGAGTTCAGCGCGCTCTGCGTGCGCGTGCCCACCTGCGCCATGAGGCCGGCGTAGCCGTCGCTCATGGTGGATTCGTCGAACATCTTCACGTCGCGCAGCGCGTTCATCGCGGAGGCGTTGCCGGCGTTGCGGGTGTAGGTGTCGCCGTATTGAGGATCCAGCGCATTGCCCACCGTGACGGTGTCGCCGGTGTTGGGCGTGCCCTTGAGCGTCAGTTCCCAGCCGTCGATCTTGATGGGCTGGCCCGGCGTGTAGGCCAGGCCCGCGGTGCCCGAGGGCGGGCTGGTCGAGCCCGTCACCGTGTAGGTGGTGGGCGGGCCGGCGGCGAAGCTCAGGCTCACGCCCGCCGGAATGGGGGGGGCGGTGAAGCCCGTGGAGGTCGCCTGCACGCTGGTGAGCTGCATCGACCCGCCGTTGGTCTTGCCCATGGCGGCGTTGACGGGGCTGGCCACGGCCAGGTCGCGGGGCGACAGCACCTTGGCCTGGATGTTCGCGGCCGTGGAGCTGAAGGGCTTGAACAGCACGCGCTCGCCGGTGGCGCCTGCGGCCGTCATGTTGAAGTTCAGCCCGTCGATCTGCTTGCTGGCCAGGTCGGTCAGGTCGGTGAAGGCGGTGGCCTTGCCGTCGGACATGCGCACCACCTGGCCGGCCGGCGGCGTGGTGAAGCGCACTTCATAGTCGGACGCGGCGAACTTCGTCGCGTCGCTGAACGACACGGTGCCCACGGCCGTGCCCTTGGTGTAGCCGGGCATGCTGGTAGGCACCGAGAACAGGTCCTTGCCGGACTGCCCGTCGAGCGTGAGGCCCAGCTTGTGCTGGGCGTTCATCGTCATGCCGATGGACTGCGCCATGCGGCCGAGCAGGTTCACGCCCTCGGCGAGATCGGTGTTGTTGAAGCGCAGCAGGCCTGAGACCTCGCCGCCGCCGAGCATGTTCTCGTCCAACTCCACGGGCGCGACGCCGGGGCGGTTGAAGAACAGCTTGGTCTGCCCGCTGCCGGGAAAGGACGTGGCTTCGCCCACGGACAGCTGCGTGGCGGTGGAGCCCAGCACCAGGGGCTGGCTGCCCGCGACGAACAGGCCCACGGTGCCGTCGTCGGCCTGCACCTGCGTGGTCTGCACATACTGGTTGATCTCGCGGATGATCTGGTCGCGCTGGTCCAGGAGGTCGTTGGGCGATTGGCCGTTGCCGGTGGCGCGCGCGATCTGCTCGTTCACGCCGGCCATGCGGCTGGCCAGGCTGTTGATCGCGTTGACGTTGCTGTTGAGCTGTTCGGTGACGGTGTACTGGATCTCCGACAGACGGTCGGCCGCGGAGCGCATGCGCCCGGCGGTCTCGTCCATGCGCGTGAGCACCACCGTGCGCGCAGTGATGTCGGTCGGGGCCGCCACCACGTCGGACAGGGCGTTCAGCATGTCGGTGATCGAGGCGCCCAGGCCGCTCGTGCCGCCGCTGAACACGTCCTGCATCTGCGACAGGCGCTCGCCGCGCGTCTGGTCGGCCGCCTGGGTGGCGTTGGCGGCGGCGGCCTGCCGCGTGAGCAGCTCGTTGTGGTTGCGCAGGATGGTCTGCACGTCCACGCCCTGGCCGATGTAGCCGCCGCCGGTGAACTGGCCCTGCACGGTCTGCAGCGACAGCGTCTGGCGCGAGTAGCCGGCGGTGTTGACGTTGGCGATGTTGTGGCCCGCGGTCTGCAGGGCCACCTGGTTGGCGAGCAGGGCGCGGGCGCCGACGTTGAGCAGGCTCATGGAGCGCTTTCCGTCACGCCGCCGTGCGCGGCGAGACGCGCAAGGTGCTGTTGATGGCCCGGCTCAGCTTGCTGGCGTATTCGGGGTCGGTGGCGTAGCCCGCCTTCTGCAGTTCGGTGGCGTAGGCCACGGCGGAATGCGTCTTCTCGCGCGCCTTCTCGTAGCGCGGGTTGTCGTTGATGAGCTTGGCGTAGTCCTTGAAGGAGTCTTCGTAGGAGTCGTAGGCGCGGAATTTCGCCGTCACCTTGCGCGGCACGCCGCCGATGTACTCGGTGGTGGTGATCTCGGCGACCTTGCCCGTCCAGCCCTTGCCGGCCTTGATGCCGAACAGGTTGAAGGAGTTGTCGCCGTCCTTGGCTCGGATCTCGCTCTTGCCCCAGCCGGTCTCGTGGCCGGCCTGGCCCAGCATGAAGCTGGCGGGAATGCCGCTTTCCTTGGCCACGCGCTCGGCCGCATCGCGGTGGTGCTGCACGAAGCTCTCGCGGCCCTTGGGCGCGGGGGCGGACGGGTCGGCCGCCACGGCGGCGGCGCGCTGGCTGGCGGCGCCCAGGCTCAAGGTGGAGGGCACCGAAAACGTGGGCTCGGCGCCGGCGCCGGCATCGCCGCCGCCGATCTGGCGCGTCAGCTGGCGCTGGATGGCCTCCGAGAGCCCGCCCTGGCGGCCCGACATCTGGATGGACAGCTGCTGGTCGAGCATGTCGGTGCCCAGGTCGGCCTGGCCGCCTTCCATGAGGCCGGACTTCATCGTCGCCTCGCGCATGCTCTTGATCATCTCGCGCATGAAGAGCGATTCGAACTGCTTGGCCGCTTCCTTGGCGGCCTGCGGGCTGTTCTGACCGGCCTCGTACTTGAGCGCGTTGAGCGAGCGCGAATCGACGGCCAGCGCGTTGGTGGCGGTGGTGGTCGCGGCTGAGGGCAGGGTCATGGCCATGTGCGGTCTCCCGTCAGGTCGGGCGCCGTCGCATCGGCGGCAGGGTCGAAGGGGTGGCGGCCATGGTCAGATGACCTCCAGCTCGGCGTTCAGGGCGCCTGCGGCCTTGATGGCCTGCAGGATGGCCAGCAGGTCCTGCGGCGTGGCGCCCAGGGTGTTGAGCGCACGCACCACGTCGGCCAGCTGCGGCGACGGCGGCATCTGGATGATGTTGCCCGGCTCCTGCTTGACGGTGATGTCGCTCTTTTGCGCCACCACGGTCTGCCCTTGCGACAGCGGGTTGGGCTGGCTGATGACGGGCGTGGAGCTGATGGTGATCGACAGGTTGCCGTGCGCGATGGCGCAGGGGCCCAGCGTCACGGCCTGGTTCAGCACGATGGAGCCGGTGCGGGCGTTGATGACGACCTTGGCGGAGGGGACGGAGTCGGCCACCGCGAGTTCTTCCAGGTCGGCGATGAAGTTCACCCGGGCGCCGGGGTCCAGGGGGGCGCGCACCTGCACCGTGCGGCCGTCCAGCGCCGTAGCGATGCCGGCGCCGTTGCCCAGCTTGCCGTTGATGGCCTGGGCCACCTTGCGGGCGGTCTGGAAGTCCGAGGCGTTCAGGCCGAGGGTGATGGTGTCGCTGTCGTTCAGCGGGGTGGGCACCGAGCGTTCCACTTGTGCGCCATCGGGAATGCGGCCGGCGCTCAGGTGGTTGATCTGCACCTTGCTGCCGCCGGCAGACGCCCCGGCACCGCCCACGACCATGTTGCCCTGCGCCATGGCATAGATCTCGCCGTCGGCGCCGCGCAGCGGCGTGGCGATCAGCGTGCCGCCCTTGAGCGACTTGGCGTTGCCCATGGAGGACACGCTCACGTCGATGGTCTGGCCGGGCTGGGCGAAGGCGGGCAGTTGGGCGGTGACGATCACCGTCGCCACGTTCTTGAGCTGGGGCGCCGCCGTGCCGGGCGGCAGGCTGATGCCCATCTGCTGCAGGTAATTCGTCATGGCCTGCGTGGTGAAGGGCATCTGCGTGGTCTGGTCGCCCGTGCCGTCCAGGCCCACGACGAGGCCATAGCCCGTCAACTGGTTGCTGCGCACGCCTTGCACGGCCGCCACTTCCTTGATGCGCAGGGCATGGGCGGGCAACGCCGCGCACAGGGTGGCCAGGGCGGCCAGCAGCCACACGAGCCGCGACGCGCGCGAAATCAGGGGAGAGGGCAGGGCTTTCATGGCCTCGATTGTGAAAGCGGACCGCTTCACGGGATGGGCCAAAAAGATGCCGGATTACCGGTCAATTGGGGCGGCCGGCCCCGGGGGAATACAAGCGAAAAATGCCGCCAGTGCAATCAACACTAGGGCATTGTGCTATTAAAATAGTAGCAATCTGCCGCCAGGCCGTGGCGGCAGATTGCGGGGATGGGTGGCGGCGCGGTTAGAACGGCGTGACCGAATTGAAAGCCCGCGACAGCCAGCCCATGGCCTGCGCCTCGCTCTGGGCGCCGCGGCCGCGCGACTGCACCCGGGCGTTGGCCACCAGCGTGGAGCTGATCACGCTGCCCGGCTGCAGGGCGCGCGGGTCCACCGTGCCGGAAAAGCGCAGCACGTCCACGTTGTCGTTCACGCCGATCTGCTTTTCGCCGGCGATCACCAGGTGGCCGTTGGGCAGCACGTCGATCACGGTGGTGGTGATGGTGCCGGTGAAGGTGTTGGTGCTTTCGGTGCCGCCCTTGCCTTCGAAGTTGTTGGTGCTGGTCGCGCCCAGCGAGGCCTTGCCCAGGTTGGTCGAACTGATGAACGGTAGCGCGGTGATGCCCGACGCCGTGCCCGACTTGCGGTCCACGGTGGAGGTCGATTTCTGGCTGGCCGACACCGTCTCGATGATCTGGATGGTGACCACATCGCCCACCAGGCGCGCGCGGCGGTCCTCGAACACCGGCCGGTAGCTGGCCGCGTGGAACAAGCTGCCCGTCGCGGGGCCGGAGGGCCGCGGCGTGGCGGCCACGGGCGGCGGCGTGGTGGGCAGCAGGTCCACGGGCGGCGGCGGCGACAGCGTGGCGCAGCCGGTGCACAGCAGCACCAGGCCGGCGACGGCGGCCAGGCGAGCGGACGGCGCCGGCAGGGGGGACGAACGGAGGAAGGAGGCGGTACGCATGGCGGAATCCTGCAACAAGCGGTGGGGGCGTGGGCGTTCTTCGTGGGAACGGTCGGCGTTGCGCTTCAAAGCTGCGCGAGCTTGGCCAGCATCTGGTCCGATGTCTGGATGGCCTTGGAATTCATTTCGTAGGCGCGCTGGGTCTGGATCATGGTCACCAGCTCTTCCACCACGTTCACGTTCGAGGTTTCGAGGAAACCCTGGCGCATGTAGCCCAGGCCGTTCGTGCCCGGCGTGCCCTGCTGGGGCTGGCCAGACGCGGCCGACTCTTTGTACATGTTCTGCCCGATGGGCTCGAGGCCGGCCGGGTTGATGAAGTTGGCCATCGCGATGCTGCCCAGCTGCTGGGGCGCGGTGCTGCCCGGCACGGTGGCGGAGACCACGCCCTCGGTGCTGATGCTGATGGCCGTGGCGTTGGCGGGCACCGTGATGCCGTTGGCCACCGGCAGGCCGCTGGAGGTGACCATGCGGCCCTGCGCGTCGAGCTGGAACGAGCCGTCTCGGGTGTAGCCGATGGTGCCGTCGGGCTGGGTGATTTCGAAGAAACCGTTGCCGTTGATCGCCACGTCCAGGTTGTTGTTGGACTGCTGCAGGCTGCCTTGCGTGAAGTTGCGGCTGGTGGCCACGGTGCGCACGCCCAGGCCCAGGTGCAGGCCGGTGGGCAGCTGGTTCTGCTCGGTGGTCTGCGCGCCGACCTGGCGCTGGTTCTGGTAGATCAGGTCTTCGAAGACCGCGTTGTTGCGCTTGTAGCCGTTGGTGGAGACGTTGGCCAGGTTGTGCGAGATGACATCCAGCTGGGTTTGCTGGGCGGACATGCCGGTCTTGGCGATCCACAGGGAATTGATCATGGCGGTTCCTTTGGGGAGGCGGTTGCGTCGGGCTCGGCGGTCAGCCGTTGAGGCTCAGCAGCTGGCTGGCCGACTTGTCGTTGGTCTCGGCCGTCTGCAGCAGGCGCAACTGCGCCTCGAACTGGCGGGAGGCAGCGATCATTCCGACCATGCTCTCCACGGCATTCACGTTGGAGCCTTCCAGCGCGCCGGACAGCATGCGGGCATTGGGATCACTGGGCAGCGGATCGCCCGAGGTGGTGCGAAACAGGGCATCGTCGCCGCGCTTGAGCGGGTCTTCCAGCGTGGGCGTGGCCAGCTTCAGGCGCCCCACGGCTGCGGGGCGCTGGCTGCCGACCTTGGCGGTGATGGTCCCGTCCGAGCCCAGCGCGATCTCCGCGCCCTGGGGCACGTCGATGGGGCCTCCACCGTCCGAGAGCACGGTCAGGCCGTTACTCGTGAGCAACTGGCCCGTGGCCGAGACTTCCAGGCTGCCGTTGCGGGTGTAGGCCTCGGTGCCGTCGAGTCCCTGCACGGCGAACCAGGCATTGCCCACCGCCATGGCATCCAGGTTGCGGCCGGTGCGCTGCACCGGGCCGGACGCTTCGGAGTGGCCCGAGGTCGCCTCCAGGGCGAACACGCGGGTCTTGGCACCGTCGCCCTGCACTGGCACGGCGCGGAAGGTGGACATTTCCGCCCGGAAGCCGTTCGTGGAGGCGTTGGCCAGGTTGTTGGCCAGCACCGACTGGCGCTGCGCGGCAGCGCTGGCGCCCGTCATCGAGGTGTAGATGATGTGGTCCATGGAGGGTCTCGCGCAGGCGTCTCAGTCGGTGAGGGCAAGGGTCAGGAAAAGGATCAGCGCAGGTTGACCAGCGTGGACATCACCTGGTCCTGCGTCTTGATGGTCTGCGCGTTGGCCTGGTAGGCCCGCTGTGCCGTCATCATGTTCACCAGCTCGGCCGTCAGGTCCACGTTGGAGTCTTCCAGCGCGCCGGAGCGCAGGGCACCGAACTTGCCGTCGGTGGGCGAGCCCATAACGGCCTGGCCGGACTCGAACGTCTCGGCCCAGTTGTTGTTCCCGATGGAGGCCAGCCCCTGCGTGTTGCGGAAGCTGGCCAGCGCCAACTGCCCTTCGGCGCGCGTCACGCCGTTGGAGTAGCGCGTCATCACCATGCCGTTGTTTTCGATGTTGATGCCCGTCAGCTCCCCGGCGGTGTAGCCGTCCTGCGACAGGTCGGACACGGCGAACTTGGTGCCGAACTGCGTCACGCCGTCCAGCTTCACGTTCACGCTGTAGTCGGTGAGGTTGTTCGGATTCGGCGGCGTGGGCGAGATCGTGATGGGCATCTGGAAGCCCGTGGCGGGCGCCGTGGCCGCGGGCGCGGTGATCTTGCCGTTGTTGTCGAAGGTGATCTGGCCGACGGGCGCGGCCACCACGGGCGGCGTTGCCGTGGGGTCGTCCAGCTTGTCGTACACATCCCAGGTGTTGGCGCCGTTCTTCTGGAAGTACAGGCTCACCGGCTTGGCGACGCCCTGGCTGTCGTACACGTTGATCGAGGTGCCGTAGGTGGCGCGCGGCGTGGCGGGCACGGGCGGCGTGGCGGTGGAGTCGCCCGCGGCGTCCGGCGCGCGCGCATCGAGGTTGAACGATGCGGTGATCGACGTGGTCTGCTTGGCCGGGATCGGCTGCGAGGTGGGGAACGACAGCGGCGTGGCGTTGCTGGCCGTGCGCAGGCCCGTGGCCGGGTCCACCGTGTAGCCCATCACCTTGGCGCCGCTGTTGGTGACCACGTTGCCCAGGTCGTCGAGCTTGAAATTGCCCGCACGGGTATAGGCATTGGTGCCGTCGGGCTGCTGCAGCTTGAAGAAGCCGTCGCCGTTGATCGCCACATCCAGGCTGTTGCCGGTGATCGACAGGTTGCCCTGGTTGAACTGCTGCGCCACGTCGGCGGTCTCCACGCCGATGCCGGCGTTGGTTCCCCCCGCGGAGCCGATGGCCGAGGCCACCATTTCAGCGAACTCGGCGCGGGAGGCCTTGAAGCCCACCGTGTTGGAGTTGGCGATGTTGTGGCCGATCACGTCCAGGTTCTTGCTGGCGGCGTTGAGGCCGGACAGGCCTTGCTGAAAGCTCATGGTGTTCTCCTGAGAGGAAGAAGGAAAGCGCGTGGATAGGTGGGAAGGGCGTGCCGGTCAGAGCACCGCTTTGATCTGGCTGTAGTTGACGGTGCTGCCGGTGTCCAGGTCGAGCGTCAGCGCGCCGCTGTTGGAGCCGGTGCCCACCACCTTCGCCTGCATGAGCGCCGTGGACTGCACGGTGCCGTCCTTGGTGGAGGCGACCACGCGGAACTGCAGGTCGCTCTTGTTGCCCGCGTACTTGCTGGCGTCAAACTCGAACTCGTGGCGGCCCTTGTCCTGAGCGCCCATGTCCACCGTGCCGACGACCGCGCCGCCGGGCGTGACGACCTCGACCTTGGTGCTGGTCGCCGCGCCGGCCAGCTCGAAGTAGCCCTTGCCCGTGCTGTCGGTGTAGGTCATCTTGGAGCCTTCCGCGAGCACCGAGCGGCCGATCATGGCCGTGCCCTGCAGCGTCTGCATCGTGGAAAACTGCTCGGCCATGGTCTGCATGGTGAGGTTCAGCGTCTGGATGCCGGTGACGGTGTTGATCTGCGCCATCTGCGAGGTCATCTGCGCGTTGTCCATCGGATTCATCGGATCCTGGTTGTTCAACTGCGCGACCAGCAGCTTCAGGAAGCGGTCCTGCGCGGCGTTGGGGTCGGTGGCCGAATTGGCGCTGGTGCCCGAATTCACGGTGGCGGTGGAGCCGATGGGATTGAGGATCATGGCGAGGTTCTTCCCAAAAAGTTACTGGCCCATCTGCAGGGTCTTGAGGAGCAGCGACTTGGCCGTGTTCATGACCTCGACGTTGTTCTGGTAGGAGCGCGAGGCGGAGATCATGTTGACCATCTCCTCCACCGCGTTCACGTTGGAATGGGTGACGTAGCCCTCCGCATCGGCGGACGGGTGGCTCGGGTCGTGCACCCGCTTGCCCGGCGCGTTGCTCTCGCTGATCGCGCTCACCCGCACGCCGGCGGCGCTCTCGGCGCCCATCGGCGCCGTCTGGAACACCACCTGGCGCGCCTTGTAGGCCTGGCCGTCCGGGCCGGCCACGGCCTCGACGTTGGCCAGGTTGCTGGCCACCACGTTGAGCCGTTGCGACTGCGCACTGATGGCGCTGCCCGAGACGTTGAAGATGGAGAACATGGACATGGCGGTTTCCGCTTTCCGTGGGTGGGGGCGTTACGGCGCTTACTGGCCCTGGATGGCGCTGAGCATCGTCTTGGCGTTGCCGTTGATGAACCGCAGCGTGGCTTCGTAGCGCACGGCGTTGTCCACGAAGGCGGCCCGCTCGCGATCGAGGTCCACCGTGTTGTTGTCCAGGTTGGGCTGGGTCTGCACCGAGTAGCCCAGCGTGCTGCCCGATCCCATGCCCGTCGTGGCGGCCGGCAGCGGAATGTGGCGCGGATCGGTGGCGCTTTGCTGGCGCTGGCCGGTGGCCAGGGACATGGTCGACCCCGATCCGGTGCTCAGCGTGGTCGAGCCGCCGCCGGTCGCATCGCGCATCGCGTCGGCGAAATTGAAGTCGCGGGCCACGTAGCCCGGCGTGTCGGCATTGGCGATGTTGCTCGCGATGGCACGCTGGCGCTCGGCACGCAGCAAAAGCGCGTTGCCGTGGAAATCCAGCCTTTCAGTCATCTTGTTGAGCATGTCAGCCTCGCAAAGCGTTGGGTCCTGGCCGGAGGAAAAGAGGGGTTCCGGCGTGGGTTCGATTATGGAAATGGGCCGGTTTTTCTAAAGCGCGAAGAACGCGGCGATTGGCGCGCAGTTCGGTGCTTCGTGCGCGCCGGCCGGCCCTAAAGTGCCAGGGGTCGAATGGCCTTCCCTGTTGGGCGGCGCATTCCCTGCCACAGGAGGCCTTCCCATGTCACATACCACCGCTCCCCGATTCTTTTCCACCCTGCGCCTGGCCCGGATGGCCGCGCTGGCGGCGGCCTTTGCCCTGCCCGCCGCGGCACTGCGGGCCCAGGCCGTGGCCGAACCGGCGGCAGACCTGGGCGGAATCACCCAGCGCTGGCTGGACGATGCGCTGCAGCGCGGCCAGTCGGGCACGGCCAGCATGCCGCTGCGCATGGAAGTGAGCGTGGGGGCCCTGGACCCGCGCCTGCGCCTGGCGCCGTGCGCCCGCGTCGAGCCCTACCTGCCTGCCGGCTCGCGGCTGTGGGGCCGCACCCGCCTCGGGCTGCGCTGCGTGGACGGTGCCACCGCGTGGAACGTGTTCCTGCCCGTCACCGTCAAGGCGTATGGCCCGGCGTGGGTGCTCACGGGCAATGTCGCGTCCGGGGCCGTGCTCACGGCCGCCGATGCGACCGAGGCCGAAGTGGACTGGGCGGCGGAAACCACCGCGATCGTGGCCAATCCCGAAAGCTGGGTTGGCATGGTGGCCTCGCGCCAGCTCATGGCCGGCCAGGCCGTGCGACAGCACATGGTGAAGGCGCCGACCCTGTTCAAGGCGGGGGCGGCGGTGCGGGTGGTGGCGCAGGGGCGGGGTTATTCGGTAACATCCGCAGGCCAGGCGATCACCGCAGGCGCCGTTGGCGAGACTGTGCGCATCCGTATGGAGAATGGCCGTGTCGTCGCTGGTGTTGTGTCCGAAAATGGAACAGTAGAGATCACTTTGTAAGCGATGGGGCGCAATAAAAGCCTAAAGTCCCTGCCGAAGTGGTCGAAAACATTGCTACTGTGCCCCACATCGAGCGGGGTGGGAGAGAGCGATGAAGATAGGTCAGAACCCCGAAATAGCCAATGCAGTGTCGCAAGCCGCCACTGCTGCCAAGCAGGCCAAGGCCCCTGCGGTCGCCGCCGAAACGGCAGCCAAGAGCGCCGCGCCCGCTGCTGCTGCGGCCGCTGGCGTGCCTGTCACGTTTTCCAGCGCCGCCCGCGGACTCGAAGCCAACGGCCGGGCCAGCACCGATTTCGATGCCAACAAGGTGAAGGCCGTGCGCGCCGCCATCGAAAAGGGCACGTTCACGGTGGACGCCGATGCGATCGCGGACAAGCTGCTGTCCAATGCGCAGGAAATCATCTCCCACACCAGCAACAGCCACTGACCCCGGGTTTCCTGCAGGGGTTGATCGGCACAGGATCCACCCATGCAACTCGAAACCACGCTGTCTGAAGTCGAATCCCGGTTGAAAGACGTCGGTGCCGCCCTGCTGGAAACCGACGCGCTCGCGGTAGAACGTACCGCCCCCCTGTTGCGCCAGGCCGCTCTCGATCTGTCCCAGGCGCTCCAGAAAATCCCCCGCCCCACCGAATTGCCGGCCGACATCCAGCGCCGCATCCAGGCCCTGCGCAGCCAGTTGTCCCAGCAGCGTGAACAATTGGCACGCCTGTCCGCTTTGACCGAGCGCCAGGTGGCGACCCTGCTGCCGCCCCAGGAGGCTGCGACCTACGGAAACGGTGCTCCGGCACGATCGGGCGGCGCCGCACGGATCTACCGGTCGCAGGGCTGATCCCGCCCGGCTTCCCCTTCGCTCCTGGCAAAAGCCAGTCCCCCAAAGCAAAAAGGCCGCATCTGCATGCGGCCTTTTTCGTTGGCTCCAGGGGATGAGCCCGTTGGGGGCCACGGCGCTCCGCTAGTGGCTGCGCATCTTGGCGCGCAGCCGGGCGATGGACTGGCTGTGCAGCTGGCAGATGCGCGATTCGGTCACTCCCAGCACGGCCGCGATCTCCTTCAGGTTCATGTCGTGCTCGTAGTACATGCCCATGATGTGCTGCTCGCGCTCCGGCAGGCTCTTGATGGCGGCCACCAGCGAGGCCTTGAGCCGCTGGTCGCGCAGCATGGCCATCGGATCGGCTTCGCCATCGGCCACGTGTCGGTCGAGGAAGCTGTCGTCGCCGTCGTCGCCCCGCGTCATGTCTTCCAGGTAGACCAACTGCGTGCCGCGCACCTTGCCCAGCAGCGTCTGGTATTCGCCCAGGCTCAGGTCCAGCTCGGCGGCGATTTCTGACTCGAGCGGACTGCGGCCGAGTTTCTGCTCCAGCCGGTGGACGGCGTGTTCGATTTCCTTCTGACTCTTGCGCGAACTGCGGGACATCCAGTCGCCCTCGCGCAGTTCGTCGAGCATGGCGCCGCGGATGCGCTGGGTGGCGAAGGTCTCGAACTGCACGCCCTGCGCCACCTCGTAGCGCGACAGCGCCTCGCTCAAGCCCATCATGCCCACCTGGATGAGGTCGTCCAGCTCCACGTTGGGCGGGAGCTTGGCGATCATGTGGTGCGCAATCCGGCGAACCAGCGGCACGTGCTGGCGGATCAGCGCATCGCGGTCGAGCTGTCCTTTGGCGGTGTACATCGGGTCAATGTCTCCGGGCGAAATGCGCAGCCGTCTCCGTCATGCCGAAGGGCGGGGTGGGGGGCGGCGTTGCGGCGCCAATGGTGCACGCGTTTTCCAGCAGTTGCAAGGCCAGGCGCTGCACGTCCTGGGCGTGGTTGGCACGCACCGTGCTGGTCAGGATGCCGCTGCCCAGGTGCCGCTCGGCGCAGCGCTGCAGCGTGTTCAACGCCGCATGCGTCGGGTCGGCCTGGGCCGGCCCGCCCGGCGGCAGGATGGAAGCCACCGAGCAGTGAACGCCGGCGTGCATCGCCATGTGTTTCAGTTGCCGGTAGCTTTGCACCACGCTGTCGGGGCCGCCCTCAGCGATCACCAGGGGGATGGCCGAGGTCGCGCGCACCAGCGGTGCCAGCACCTCGGCGCTGGCGTAGAGCACGAGCAGCGCATAGGTGCGAAATAAGGGTTGCAGCGCCTGCATCGCGGCCGGGCCGTCGGCGGTCTGGCGGGCGAGGCGCTGCATGCCGTAGCCGGCCGGAATCACCGCCAGCGACGAGGCTGCCGGACCGGTTTCGAGCGGAGCGCCGTTCTGCCAGGAGGGCTCGGCGAGCAGGTGGGCCAGGCCCGGCGCGTCGTCGGTTTCGCGGGCGGTGCCGTCCAGCACGGCCACGGGATACCCCAGCCGCTGCAGGCTGGAACACACCTGCCACAGGGTTTCCAACCCGTAGGCGGCGTCGGGCTGCGCCACGACGGACACGACCCGCAGGTCCGACTGCGGCGTGATGCTGTGCAGGCTCGTGGCCTGGTGGAATCCGGTATCAAGCATCGACCAGTCCCCTTTCCGAGGCCAGCTCGGGCGAGTGCGAGAAGAAGAAGTTCAGGTCCGGCGCCTTGGGGTCGAAGGCCGACTTGGCGGGCGAGCGCATCGAGGTGCTGATGAGCTTGTGCGCATCGGCGGCCTCCCAGTCCTCAGGCACGCGCTGGCCGTTGGTCACGCCGCGCAGCACCATCTGGTGGCGGATCAGGGCGTCGATCGAAGGGCCGAGCTTCACGGCTTCGTCCACCTTGGACAGGATGGCCTGCTGCGAGCCGGCGGTCTTGAAGGCGCTGAGCACGTCGTCCAGCGTGTCGCCATGGCAGCCGGCGTTCAGCACCAGCAGGCGGTTGACGTTGGGCAGGTCCAGCACATCCAGCATGTCGCGCTTGCGCGGGTCGCGCGGGGCGACGCCGGTGGTGTCGATGAGCACCATCTTCTTGCCGCCCAGCAGGCCGAGCAGGTCCTGCAGTGCGGCGCGGTCGTGCGCCAGGTGGGCCACGACGCCCAGCATGCGGCCATAGGTGCGCAGCTGCTCGTGGGCGCCGACGCGGTACGTGTCCAGGGTGATGAGGCCGACGCTGCCCGGGCCGTGGATGCGGGCGCACAGGGCGGCGAGCTTGGCCGTGGTGGTGGTCTTGCCCACGCCGGTGGAGCCCACCATGGCGTAGATGCCGCCTTCTTCATACAGGGGGCGGGCGTGCGCGTCGGTCTTCAGGTTGCGCTCCAGCACTTCCATGAGCCAGCGCACCGCATCGCCTGCGCCCAGTTCCTCGGGCAGGCGCTCCAGCACGGCGCGGGCCAGCGACGGCGAGTAGCCGGCGCGGATGAGCTTGAGCATCAGGTTCGACTGGATCGGGTTCTGCCGGGCCTGGCCGAGCCAGGCCAGGGTGTTGAAGCGGTCCTCGATGAGGTCCTTCATGGACTGCAGCTCGCTCATCAGGTTCTGCTGGCCGGCGGCGGGGGCCAGCGAGGGCACGGGCACCTGCACGCGGCGCGGGGCCACGGGCTCGGGGGCGACGTCCATCGGAATGGAGCGCAGCGGGTTGTGGCGCACCACGGGCGCGGCGGCCGGTGCGGGCATGCGTTCGCGCTCGCGGTCCGGCGCGCGTTCGCGGCTGCGCTCGTTGATCGAAGGGGCCTCGGCCGTGCCGGTCAGGGCTTCGTGGCGGCGGCGCAGCATGCGCTCGCGCACGTAGTCCTGGAACGACAGCGTGCTCATGGCCAGCTGCTCGGTGTCCTGCGCCACCGCATTGCGCTGGGGCTCGGCCCGGGCCGCGGCGGCTGCGGGGCGGGCCAGGGTGCGCGCGGGGCTGGCGGCCATGTCGGAGGCGCGCTCCTGCAGGCGGCTCGGCGCGGCTTGCTCGGGCGCGTTTTCCAGGCTGGACAGCGTGTCTTCCGCCGTGGCCATGACTTCCACGCCATTGGCGGTGGGGCGGTTGGACAGGATGAGGGTGCCGTCCCCGAAGGCCATGCGCGCCTTGGCCAGGGCCTCACGCGAGGTGGGGGCGGTGAAGCGTTTGATGTTCATGCGGATGCACCTTTGAGGATCGGGCCAATGCGGATGGTGTGGGTTTCAGGGATCTCGCTGTGGGCGAGCACCTGCAGCCGGGGCGCGACGCGGCGCACCAGGCGGGAAATGGCGTTGCGGATGGCGTCGGGCACCAGCAGGCAGGCGGGCATGCCCAGTTCTTCCTGCTTCATGGCGACTTCGGCGGCCTTCTGCGTGAGGATGTCGGCCACGCCCGGGTCCAGCGAAGGACCCGCGTTGTTGCTCAGGGCCTGCACCAGCAGGCGCTCCAGGCCGGGTTCGATGGCGATCACGTTCAGTTCGCGCGTCGGGCCGTAGATCTGCTGCACGATGGCGGGCGACAGCGCGATGCGCACGCGGCGGGCCAGTTCCACCGGGTCGGTGGTGGCGCCGGCATGTTCGGCCAGCGTCTCGATGATGGTGCGGATGTCGCGGATGTGCACAGACTCTTCCAGCAGCAGCTGGAGGACTTTCTGGAACGTTGCGATCGACACCATTTTGGGAACCACTTCCTCGATGAGCTTGGGGGCCAGTTTTGCCACGTGTTCCACGAGTTGCTGGGTTTCGGTGCGACTCAGGAGCTTGGCGGCTTGAACTTGCATCAAGTGTGACAAATGCGTCGCCATCACGGTTTCTGAATCAACGACCGTAAAACCCGCCATTTGTGCCGCTTCCTTCTGGTGTTCGTCGATCCAGTGGGCGGGCAGGCCGAATGCGGGGTCGGTCGTGGGCGTGCCGATCAGGGGGGTGGTGATGCCGCCGGGGTTGATCGCCAGGTGCATGCCGGGGAAGGCCTCGCCTTCGCCCACCACCACGCCGCGCAGGGTGATGCGGTAGGCGCTGGGCTTGAGTTCCAGGTTGTCGCGCACGTGCACGGCCGGCGGCAGGAAACCCACTTCCTGCGCGAACTTGCGGCGCACGCCCTTGATGCGGGTGAGCAGGTCGCCCTGGCGGTTCTTGTCCACCAGCGTGATGAGGCGGTAGCCCAGCTCCAGGCCCAGCAGGTCCACGGGCTGCAGGTCGTCCCAGCTGGCTTCGCCGTCGTGCGCGGGCGGGGGCGCTTCCACCACCGGCTGCGGGGCGTTGGCGCGCTTCATCAGCGTCCAGGCGGCGTAGCCCAAGCCTGAGCCCATGATGAGGAACACGGCGTGCGGCATGCCCGGGATCAGTCCCAGCAGGATCAGGATGCCGGCCGTCACGCCCAGCACGCGGGGCGACATGAAGAGCTGTTGCACGATCTGGTGCCCCATGTCCTCTTCCTTGCCCACGCGCGAGATCACCATGGCCGCGGCCACCGAGATCAGCAGGCCCGGGATCTGCGCCACCAGCGCATCGCCGACGGCCAGCAGGATGTAGCTGTTGGCCGCCTGGCCGGCCGACAGGTCGTGCTGCAGCATGCCGATGGCGAAGCCGCCGACGATGTTGATCAGCAGGATCAGGATGCCGGCGACCGCATCGCCGCGCACGAACTTCGAGGCGCCGTCCATCGAGCCGAAGAAGTTGGCCTCTTCCGCCACTTCCAGGCGCCGGCGCTTGGCTTCCTTCTCGTCGATGAGGCCGGCATTCAGGTCGGCGTCCACCGCCATCTGCTTGCCGGGCATGGCGTCCAGGGTGAAGCGGGCCGACACTTCGGCGATCCGCTCGGCGCCCTTGGTCACCACCACGAAGTTGATCACCACCAGGATGGCGAACACGATCAGGCCGACGGCGAAGTTGCCGCCGATCAGGAAGTGGCCGAAGGCCTCGATCACCGCACCCGCCGCGCCCGGGCCGGTGTGGCCTTCCAGCAGCACCACGCGGGTGGAGGCCACGTTGAGAGACAGCCGCATCAGCGTGGTCAGCAGCAGCACCGAGGGAAACGCCGCGAAGTCCAGCGGCCGCAGCATGTAGGCCGCCACCATCATCACCATCAGCGCGACGGCGATGTTCAGCGTAAAGAAGGTGTCCAGCAGCCAGGCGGGGATGGGCAGCACCATCAGCGCCAGGATGGCCACCACCAGCAGCGGGGCGGACATGCCCTGCACGGCCGAGGCGTTGGTGCCGGCCCACTGCCGGACGGATTTCATGGAGGGCGTCATGGGGCGGTCCCTGCGTCGGTGGTGCGGTTCAGCGGATCAAGCTCGGGCGGCACGAACGGGTCGGGCTGGGCCTCGGGCATGCGGCCTTCGCCGCGCATCGCGGCCTTGAGGCGGTACACGTAGGCCAGCACCTGCGCCACGGCGGCGTACAGCGTGGCGGGAATGGCCTGGTCCAGCTCGGCATGCGCGTAGAGCGCGCGGGCCAGCATGGGCGACTGCAGCACCGGCACCGAATGCTGCGTGGCCATTTCGCGGATCTTGAAGGCCAGCAGGTCGGTGCCCTTGGAGATCACCTGCGGGGCGCTCATCGTGCCTTCTTCGTACTTGAGGGCCACGGCATAGTGGGTCGGGTTCATCACCACGAAGTCGGCCTTGGGCACGGCGGCGATGCTGGCGCGGTCGGCGATCTCGCGGGCGCGCTGGCGCTGGCGGCTCTTGGTCTCGGGGCTGCCCTCGGATTCCTTGTGCTCCTGCTTGATTTCCTCGTGCGACATCTTCTGGCGCGACTTGAAGAAGAACGCCTGCAGCGGCACGTCGACGACCGCCGCGAGAAACACCACCAGCAGCATGAGGCTCACGCCCGAGGTCATCCATTCGCCCACCCAGCGCAGAGCCACCGGCGAGGGCTGCAGCACCAGCATGGACAGCTTCTGGATGCTGTTGCCCAGGAAATTCCAGGCCACGGCGGTGATCACGCCGGTCATGAGCACCATCTTGCCCACGTTGACCAGCTGCTGTTTGGACACCAGGTTGGTGAACCCCGAGATCGGGTTCAGCCGGCTGAACTGGGGCGTGATGGGCTGGAAGCTGAACACCCAGCCGCCGGCGCCGATGGCGCTGACCACGGCTGCGGCGCTGGTGAGAACGGCGAAGACGAGGCTGGCGACCACGCCGATCAGAGCCATCTGGTGCAGCCGGGTGACCATGCTGCCCGTGGCCTGCACCGTGGCGGCGTTGAACACCAGCTGTTCGCGCACGGCCAGCTGCAGGTGTTCGGTCAGCATGGGCGCCAGCACGAGGACGCTGCAGGCGCCCATGCCGAGGACGGCGATGTGGGACAGGTCCCGCGAGCGCGCAGCCTGGCCGTCCTTGCGCGCTTTCTGGAGCTTGTGCTCTGTCGCGGGGAGGTCTTTGTCTTGGCTGGAGTCCATGGTGGCATGACGGCTGGTGGTCATGCCATTGTCGTGAGCGCCCCGGAAACCTAAAGCGCGAATAGACGGCTTGTCGGGCGGCTATTCAGGATGGCGGCCGGTGGGGTGGGCCGGCAGGGGCGGGGCGTCACGCACGCCGTTGCATCAAAATTGATAGCAATATGCCCTAGTACTTATTGCTATTGCATGCCAAAAGGCCATGAAATCACATGTGGATATGCAGGGGGCGCTCCTTTTTCAGGAGCGCCAGCGCCCGCGCGCCATCAGAAGCCCAGGCTGGCCAGCAGATCGTCCACTTGCGACTGGTCGGTGACCACATCGGGCGTGCCTTCGGGATCGACCACCGGGCCGGCCAGGTGTTCGCGGCGCGCTTCCACCACTGGGGCGACCTGCGCCTGCGCGGCCGGGGGGGCGGTCTGGATGAGCAACTGCACCAGCTGCTCTTCGATCGTGGCCGCCAGGTTGACCACACGGGCGATCACCTGGCCGGTGAGGTCGTGGAAGTCCTGCGCCATCATGATTTCGGTCAGGTGGCCGTCGGCTTCCTTGGTGACGCGTTCCACGTCGTGCAGGAAGTTCATGATCTCGCCCTTGGCGACGGCCGCCACGGGGTCCTTGACCAGCGAGGAGACGACGCGGCGGGTTTCCTCGGCGATGAAGTCGTGCTGGGCCTTGGCCTGCTCCACCCGGCTCAATACCTTCTCCGCCGCTTCGCCCGTGAGGCGCGCGATGTAGGAAAGTCGGCTTTGCGCATCGGGCAACTCGCCCATCGTGCCGCGCAGCTTGTCGGCGTAGCCGAGTTCGTTCAGCGAGTCGTGCAGCTGGCGGGTCAGCTGGCCGATCTTGTTGTGAACGGCGCCGGCTTCCGGAAGGTTGTTGTCCGAGGTATCCATGATCACAGGCCCATTTTCTTGAGGATCAGGGTGACTTTCTCTTCCAGCGTGGCCTTGGTGAACGGCTTGACGATGTAGCCGGCTGCCCCGTTCTGGGCGGCTGCCACGATGTCTTCCTTGCGGGCTTCCGCCGTCACCATCAGCACAGGCAGGTGCTTGAGCTTGTCGTCCTTCTTGATTTCAGCCAGCAGCTGGAATCCGTTCATGTTGGGCATGTTGATGTCGGTGACGACGAAATCGAACTTGCTGTTGCGCAGTTTGTTCAGCGCCACCACGCCGTCTTCCGCCTCGTCGGCATCGGCGAAGCCGCTTTCCTTGAGCAGGTTGCGCACGATGCGTCGCATGGTGGAGAAGTCGTCAACGATCAAAAAGCGGAGTGCAGTGGTCACGTGGGACCCTTTCGGTCGGAAATTGCAGTGTGTATTGTCATGGGCCGCAGGTTTGGTGACAAGACGTTACGGCCGAGGGGCGGATGCCGGATTCTCGCGCTTTTCGGCGGTGAACTCCGTGGAAGTGATGGTGGCAGATTTCTTTCCGAGCAGCCGTTCCTCGGCTTCCTGGGTCAAAACCGTGATCGTGATGCGCCGGTTGGCGGGCGCGCGCGGCTCCTTGGGTTCCAGCAAATCGCTGGCCGCCAGCCCGACAACGCGGCCCAGCTTGGCATCCGGCATGCCGGCGGCCACGAGTTCGCGGCGCGAGGCGTTGGCCCGGTCGGCCGACAGTTCCCAATTGCTGTAGCCGCGGTCGCCGTTGCCGTAGGGCGTCGCGTCGGTGTGGCCCGCCAAACTGATGCGGTTTTGCACGCCGCCGAGCGCGGTTCCGATTTCTCGAAGAATGTCGCGCATGTAGGGTTTTACCAACGCACTGCCGCTGTCGAACATGGGCCGGTTCTGGTCGTCCACGATCTGGATCTGCAGGCCATCGGGCGTCACATCCATGCGGATCTGCGAGCGATATTCATTCAGCTTGGGCGTTTCGGTGATCAGCGCGTCGATTTTGGCCTGCAGCGCCTTGATGCGCATCTCGTCCTGGCGGGCGCGCTCTGCGCGTGCGGCTTCGAGGTTGGCGCGGCGGTTCGTCGACGTCTCCGAGTCGGAGCGCCGCACCTGTCCGTGCACCTTGGACAGGTCGTTGCCGCCGCCGGGAATCACGCTGGAGCTGTTGCCCGCGCCGTCGCCCCCCTGCATGGCCACCTTCAGCGGCGAGTTGAAGTAGGCGGCAATGCCCTGCAGTTCGCCCTTGGCGGTGGAGCCCAGCAGCCACATCAGCAGGAAGAACGCCATCATGGCCGTCACGAAGTCGGCATAGGCGATCTTCCAGGCGCCGCCATGCACGGCATGGCCGCCCTTCTTGACGCGCTTGATGATGATCGGCTGGAGTTTCTTGTCGGCCATGGTGGCGTCTTCAGCCTACTTCTTGCCCTTCACGTGGCTTTCCAGCTCGGAAAAGCTCGGTCGGTCGGTGGAGAACAGGACCTTGCGGCCGAATTCGATCGCGGTGGCGGGGTTGTAGCCCTGCATGCTGGCCAAAAGCGTGGTCTTGATGCACTGCAGTTCCTTGGCGGCATCTTCCAGCTTCTGCTCGACCAGGCCGCCCAGCGGTTCCACCACGCCATAGGCCAGCAAGATCCCAAGGAAGGTGCCGACCAGCGCCGAGCCGATCATGCCGCCCAGCACCGAAGGCGGCTGGCCCACCGAGCCCATGGTGTTCACCACACCGAGCACGGCCGCGATGATCCCGAAGGCGGGCAGGGCGCCGGCCAGGCGGGCCAGCGCTGCCACGGGGGCATGTGCTTCCTGGTGGTGGGTTTCGATCTCGCTGTCCATCAGCGCCTCGATCTCGTGGGCGTTCAGGTTGCCGGACACCATCATGCGCAGGTAATCGGTCATGAACTCGATCACATGGTGGTCGTTGCCGACCGTGGGGTATTTCTTGAAGATTTCCGACTCGTGGGGCGTCTCGACATCCTTTTCGATGGCCATCAGCCCTTCCTTGCGGGCTTTTTGCAGGATGTCGTAGAGCATGGCCATCAGTTCCATGTACCGCGCCTTGGTGTACTTGGACCCCTTGAGCGCCATGGGCAGCGCCTTCAGCGTGGACTTGAGCACCTTCGGCTGGTTATTCACCACGAACGCGCCCAGCGCGCCGCCGAAGATCGTGATCATCTCGAACGGGAGCGCTTTGATGATCACGCTCACATTCCCGCCGTGCACCACGTACACGCCGAAAATGCACCCGAGACAGACCAGGTAACCGATGATTACAAACATGGGGCCATTCTGTCAGAGTCTTTTTGAAGCGCAAAAACGGAAATGCAGGCGGGATACACCCCAATTCGTTCCCCTTGACAAGTCCCGTTGCCCTGTTGGTGAAACCGGCCGCCCACCGCCAAAACAGGCGGGCAAACCATGGTTTATTGGGGCCACCGCAGGCTCCGCGAGCCCCTAAGATGGACCCCAGCCGTTTCGATCCACTGCCCTGATCCAACCCTTCCCCATTGCCTGCCGCCGATGTGCTCCATGCCCACTTCCACCGACGACGCCGATGTGCAAGAGCATGCCGAGCTGCTGATCGCGCTCTTCCAGGCCGAGCAGTGCCTGGCGCAGCAGGACCTGATGGGTGCCCTGACGAAATTCGCGACCGCCCTGGCGTTCGATCCGCAGCGTGCGGACGTGTGGATGCATGTCGGGCGCACCTACCTCAAGATGGAAAACTGGGCGCAGGCCATTCCGGCGCTGGAGACCGCCCTGAACCTGCAGCCCGGCATGCCGGATGCGCAGCATGGCCTGTCGTTCGCGCTGTTCAACCTGGGCCGGCATGCCGAAGCGTTGCAAATGATCGACGATGTGTGTCGCCGCGGCAACAATCCGGCCATGTGGGTGATGCGCGCCTTCCTGCATGACCAGATCGAGGGCAATCCCGTCAAGACGCTGGAGGTCTACCGGGACTGGGGCCGGCGCTACGCCGATCCGCTGACGCGCAAGGCCGCTGCGCTCGTGGTGGCCGATCGGCGGCCGAAGAAGCGCCTCAAGGTCGGCTACGTCACGGCCGACTTCCGGGAGCACTCCATCGCATTCTTCATGCTGCCCGTGCTGCGCCACCACGACCCTCAGGAGGTCGAGGTGCATGTGTATTCGGGCGGGCGGCGAGACGGCATCACCGATGCCCTGCAGCAATGCGTGCCCCATTGGCACGAGATGATCCATCTGTCCGACGACGAGCTGTACACGCTCATCCGCTCGCACGGCATCGACGTGCTGGTGGACCTGTCGGGCCACACCGCCGGCAACCGCCTGCTGGTCTTCGCGCGCCGCGCAGCGCCCGTGCAGGTGACGTGGCTCGGATTCATGAGCCCGCTGGGCATGAAGGCCATGGACTACCGCCTGACGGATGTTGGCATCACCCCGCCGGGACATGAAGTCTTCTACAGCGAGCGGCTCTTTCGCCTGGCCTGCATGGCGAGCTACGCGCCGCCCACCTATGCGCCGCTGTGCGAAGAGCCGCCGATGCTGCGCAACGGCTACCCCACGCTCATCTCGCTGAACAATTCCGCCAAGGTCACGGACCGCATGCTGGGCGTCTGGGGCCGCATCCTGCAGGCACGCACCGATGCGCGCCTCGTCATCATGGTGAAGGAGCGGTCTGCCGAGGCCGCGCAGGCCAACATGCAGATGCGGGTCGAGGCACAGGGCCTGCCGCTGGACCGGGTGTTCGTGATGCACCAGCAACCGCTCAACCAGTTCATGGAACTGGGGCATATCGCCGACGTGGCGCTCGACACGGCCCCGATCTCCGGCGGCACCACCACGCTGCATGCCCTCTGGATGGGGCTGCCGATCGTGGCGCTGGACGCCGAGCGCGGTGTGGACGCGAGCACCGCGCGCACGCTGCAGGGCGTGGGCTATCCCGATTGGGTGGCGCGCAGTGACGACCAATACGTCGAGCGGGCCCTGGCGTTCATGGCCGATCCGGAAACCCTGGCCCGCCTGCGCCACGAAACACGGCAACGCGTTTCCGCCTGCGCACTCATGGACTATGCCGCCCGCACGGCCGAGCTGGAAAAGGCGTTCCGGCTCATGTGGCTCAACTACCTGGAAGGCCGTGACCGTTTCCTGGATGTGTTCGCCGATGCGGAGCCGGTCCTGGCACGCCTGGACGGTGGCGAGAAGCGTGTGCACGGCACGCCCTCCGTATGACCGCCGGCGCTCCCACCGATCCCATTCCTCTGCTGGTGCCGGATGTGCCGGACCCGCTGTCCCTCCTGCCCTATCTGCAGCGCATGCATTCCGCGCGCTATTACTCCAACGGCGGCCCCCTGGTGCGCGAACTGGAGGACCGCTTCGCCGAGCGCTTCGGCCTGGGCGCAGAACAGGTCACGACCGTGGCAAGCGCCACCCTGGGCCTGGAGCTGGTGCTGCAATCGCTGGGGCTGCGTGCCGGCTCCCGGGTGCTCATGCCCACCTTCACGTTCGCAGCCACGGCGACGGCCGTGCTGCGCGCCGGCCACGTGCCGGTACTCTGCGATGTGGATGCCGACAGCTGGCTGCTGACGCCCGACATCGCGCGCGCGGCCCATGCCACCGATGCCGTCGATGCCGTCCTGCCCGTGGCGGCCCTCGGCATGCCGCACGACATGACGGCCTGGCAACGCTTCGAGGACGAAACGGGCCTTCCGGTGGTGATCGATGCGGCAGCCGGCTTTGGCAGCCAGTGGCTGGCAGGCGCTTCTGGCACGCTCGTGTTCAGTCTCCATGCCACCAAGTCGCTGCCGGCGGGAGAGGGCGGTTTCGTGGTCTCGTCCCGTCCCGGGTTGGCGGCGCGAGTGCGTCAACTGGCCAATTTCGGCATCAACCTCGACCCGGCCAGCCACCTGCCGGTCGGCGCCCTGGCTGCGGTGGGAACGAACGCCAAAATGAGCGAGTTGCACGCTGCCGTGGCGCTGGCATCGCTCGCTTGCTGGGAGCAGGGCGCGCAGGTCCGGCGCGCGTTGCAGCGGGAAATGCAGGATGCCCTTGCACGCGCGGCGGACGGCCGGATTGCATGGCAGATGGCGGGCCCGGCCGGTGCCATTGCAGCACCGACGCTGTTGTGTGCACGGATGCCCGACGCTGCCTGCCGGGGACGGCTCGAGGCACTGTGTGCCGCGCAGGGCATCGCGACGCGTCGCTGGTACCAGCCTCTCATGCACCGCATGGAAGCCCTGTTGCCCTTCTGTACGCTATTGCCCACGCCCCAAGCGGATGCGCTCGCCGAGACCCTGATCGGTCTGCCGTTCTTTCCGAAGATGGATCCTGCGCAGATGCAGCGGCTCACCCGTGTGATGGAGCAGGCAATGCGCAGCTAGGAAGGGGCCCATTTCAGATCACTGTAGAGACAATGGGCTGTACGAGCCGCCGCTGGCTCGGCAGGCCCCAGACCGGTACCGAACTCGGGGCCGCGGTCCTTGCAACATCCATCCATAAGAGTCGATCCATGCCGACCAGTGTCGTTTCCCCCCACTTCTATCGAGATCCCGATCACCACGCCCGCGAACTGGAGGGGCTGTTCCGCGAAAGCTGGGTTTTCGTCTGCATGCGCTTCGAACTCGACGGTCTCGTGCACCGCGGTGTGCAGGTGGGCGGGGTGTCGTTGTTGCTCCAGTGTGACAGCCAGGGGCGGCCGCGTGCTTTCCTCAATGTCTGCTCCCACCGGCATGCCCAGTTGTGCGAATCGGGCACGCACCGCGGGCCTGCGCGCTGCCCCTACCATGGCTGGGTGTACGACCGGGAGGGCGTTCCGGTCGGCATCCCGGCGAAACACTGCTTTCCCGAGGTGGTGGCCGAACCTGCCCGCTTTCGCCTGCAGGAATTCAACTGCGAGGCGGTGGGGCAGTTCGTATTCGTCCGTATTTCCGAAGGCGGCCCGGCACTGCGCGAGTATCTGGGCGAGCAATACGCCTTTCTCGAGCGTGCCAGCGAGGGAATGCAAGGCTTGCTGGACGAGTTCCGAGAGCCGGTGGACGCCAACTGGAAAATCGTGATCGAAAATGCCCTCGAGGGGTATCACGTCCCTGCCGTGCATTCGCGCACCTTCATGCAGGTCGACGGCATGGACCGGGCCGAAACGGCACCCCGCTTCTTCCTCGAGGATCGCCTGCACAGCCACCTAGAGCATGCCGCCGATGCGCAGTGGGTAGCGCGGTTCGCCCGCATGGAGAGCAAGATCGGGCAGTGGCCCTGGCGCTTCGCGCATTACACCCACCACCATATTTTTCCGAACCTGACTGTTACGTCGTTCATGGGTTACAGCTTCCATGTCCAGTCGTTCGAGCCGACCACGTCTCGCCAGACCTCGGTTCACTCGAGGACTGTGGGCGTGGAGTTCACCGGGACCACGCCTGCCGGCGCCAAGATGATGGAACACATCCATGCCGACGGCCACGCCTTCACGCGCAAGGTGTTCGCGGAAGACGGTGGTATTTGCATTAAGGTGCAGGCGGGCGTCGATCAGGCGCAGCGCCCGGCCCTCGTGGGCGCCGGGATCGAGGACCGGGTGGCGCATTTCCAGGCGGCCTATGCCCGGGCGCTTCAGGGCTCCGAAACATCGATGGGCGGAAAAGCATGAAGGCCATCATCCTGGCGGGGGGGCTGGGTTCCCGCCTGAGCGAGGAGACGCAGCAAAAGCCCAAACCCATGGTGGAGATCGGCGGCCGCCCGATTCTCTGGCACATCATGAAGATGTATTCGCACCATGGCATCCATGACTTCGTGGTGTGCTGCGGCTACAAGGGCTACGTGATCAAGGAGTACTTCGCGAACTATTTCCTGCACATGTCCGATGTGACGTTCGATCTGGTGAACAACCGCATGGACGTTCACGAGCGGTATGCCGAACCCTGGCGGGTGACCCTGGTGGACACCGGCGATGCCACCCAGACGGGTGGCCGCCTGCGCCGTGTGCGGCGCTACGTGAGCGAGGACGAGGCCTTCTGCTTCACCTATGGCGACGGGGTGGGCGACATCGACATCACGGCACTCATCCGGTTCCACAGGGCGCATGGACGGCAGGCCACGCTCACCTCCACCCGGCAACCCGGCCGCTTCGGCGCGCTGGACATGGAGGGCGACCGCGTGCTGTCGTTCCGCGAAAAGCCCGATGGCGGCGGCGGCATGGTCAACGGCGGGTTCTTCGTGCTGTCTCCTGCCGTTTTCGATCTGATCGACTCCGACGAGACGGTGTGGGAAGGCCCTCCGCTCGAGGCGTTGGCGCGGTCTGGGCAGTTGCGGGCCTATCGGCACGAAGGCTTCTGGCAACCCATGGATACGCTGCGGGACAAGAACTATCTCGAACAGCTTTGGCAGGGGGGCCATGCGCCCTGGAAGTCATGGTGAGCGGTCCCGACAGCAGTTTTTGGTCCGGACGCAAGGTGTTCGTCACGGGCCACACAGGCTTCAAAGGCACCTGGCTGTCGCTCTGGCTGCAGCGTTTGGGCGCGCAGGTGACGGGGTATGCGCTGGAGGCGGACTCCATGCCCGCGATGTTCGCGCTGACCCGGGCCGCGCGAGGCATGCATTCGGTCATCGGCGATGTGCGGGATGCGGCGTTGCTTGCGGGCGCGCTGGAAGCGGCGGCGCCGGAGATCGTGATCCACATGGCTGCACAGCCCCTGGTGCGCAAGTCCTACGCCGATCCGGTCGGCACCTATTTGACCAACGTCATGGGTACCGTGCACCTTCTGGACGCCGTCCGTCGCGTGCCGTCGGTGCGCGCGGTGGTGGTGGTGACGAGCGACAAATGCTATGAGAACCGCGAGTGGCCCTGGGGCTATCGCGAGGACGACGCGTTGGGCGGGTTCGACCCTTACAGCAACAGCAAGGCATGCACCGAGCTGGTGGCCGCCTGTTACCGCGACTCGTTTTTCGCCCCGGCAAGGCACGCGGATCACGGTGTGGCGCTAGCCACGGCGCGGGCGGGCAATGTGATCGGCGGCGGTGACTGGTCCCGCGACCGGCTGATTCCGGACTTCCTGCGAGCCGCCTGCGGCGGCGATCCGCTGGACGTGCGCAATCCCGCTGCCGTACGGCCATGGCAACATGTGCTGGAGCCCCTGGCCGGGTACCTCCAATTGGCGCAGAGACTCGTCGAGAAGGGTCCGGTGGCATCGGGCGCCTGGAATTTCGGGCCCGCCGAGCAGGACGTGCGAAGCGTCGGCGACGTCATTCGTCAATTGGCTGCCGCGTGGCCTTGCCCTGTCGAATGCCGCTTCGCGGCCGGGCCCGAGGGCGTGCACGAGGCGCAGATGCTTCGGCTCGACAGCAGCAAGGCCTGCTCTCTGTTGGGCTGGGGGCCTCGGTGGTCGCTGGCGCAGGCCGTGGAGAGCATTGCCCAATGGCATTCCGCACACGCTCGCGGCGAAGACATGCGCCAGGTGACCGAGCGTCAGATCGAATCGTATTGCGCCGCTGAGCGCTGAAATTCTATGGACAAGTTGCACCACATTCGCGAGCAGATCGCCGCGCTCGTTGGCGAATACGCGGCCCACGCGTATCGCGCCCAGCCATTCCTGCCGGGCGCCACGGCCATTCCACCCTCCGGTAAGGTGATCGGGGAGGCCGAACTGCAGAACATGGTGGCTGCGTCGCTCGACGGATGGCTGACCACGGGGCGTTTCAACGATGCGTTCGAAAAGCGCCTACGCGAGTACCTCGGGGTGCGCCATGCGCTCACGACGAACAGCGGCTCGTCCGCGAATCTGCTCGCCTTCTCGGCGCTCACGTCTCCTGCATTGGGCCAGAGGGCCATCCGCCCGGGCGACGAGGTGATCGGTGTGGCGGCGGGGTTCCCCACCACCGTCAATCCCATCCTGCAGAATGGCGCGGTGCCGGTTTTCGTGGATGTGGAGCTCGGCACGTACAACATCGATGTCGCGCTGATCGAAGCTGCGATCTCGCCGCGCACCAAGGCCATCATGCTGGCCCACACCCTCGGCAATCCCTACAACCTGGAAGCGGTGCAAGCGCTGTGCCGCAAGCATGGACTGTGGCTCATCGAGGATTGCTGCGACGCCCTGGGGTCCACTTACGACGGACGGCTGGTAGGCACCTTCGGTGATATCGGAACCCTGAGCTTCTATCCGGCCCACCACATCACCATGGGCGAAGGCGGCGCCGTCTTCACCAACGACGATGAACTGGCACGCATCGTCACGTCATTCCGCGACTGGGGGCGGGACTGCTATTGCGGGCCCGGCAAGGACAACACCTGCGGAAAGCGGTATGGCTGGCAACTGGGCGATCTGCCGCCAGGCTACGACCACAAGTACACGTATTCGCACGTCGGCTACAACCTCAAGATCACCGACATGCAGGCGGCCTGTGCCCTGGCGCAGATGGACCGGTTGCCCGGTTTCATCGCGGCACGGCAGCGCAATTTCGAGCATCTCGCTGGCCGGCTGAAAAGCTGCGAGGAGTTCCTGGTGCTTCCCCAGGCCACGGAGAATTCGCAGCCTTCGTGGTTCGGATTCCCGCTCACGCTGCGCGAAGCGGCCGGTACCCGCCGCGTCGATCTGCTGGAGTACCTGGAGCAGAGCCGCATCGGCACGCGGCTGCTGTTCGCCGGCAACCTGACCCGGCAGCCTTCGATGCAGGGACAGACGTACCGGGTGGCCAGCAGCCTGGCGAATACGGACACGGTCATGGAGCACACGTTCTGGCTGGGCATCTACCCCGGATTGAGCGAGGCCATGATCGACTTTGTGGCCGATCGCATCGAAACCTATTTCGGCGTCAACTTCTAGCACCCACCATGCGCTTCGAAGAAAGCCCTCTGCCGGGCTGCTACCTGATCCAGCCCGAAGTGCGGCCCGACGAGCGCGGGCGATTCGTGAAGACCTTCAGCCGCGAGGCGTTCCTTGCCCGGGGGCTCTACTGCGACTGGGTGGAGAGTTTCTACAGCGTATCGCGGCGTGGCGTGCTGCGCGGGCTGCACTTTCAGTTGCCGCCGCACCACCATGCCAAGCTGGTGCATTGCAGCCACGGCCGCCTCTTCGATGTGGTGGTCGATCTGCGCCGAGGCTCGCCGACACAGGGTCGCTTTGCCACCTTCGAGCTGGACGCCGAGCTTGGCAACCAGGTCTACATTCCGGCGGGGTGTGCCCACGGCTGCTATGCAATGACCGAGGGCGCGACCATCGTCTATCACGTCACCTCGGCCCACGCACCTCGGCATGATGCCGGCATCCGCTGGGACTCTGCCGGCATTCCCTGGCCCGATGACCATCCTGTGCTGTCGGTGCGTGACCGCGAGCATCCGCGGATGGAGGATTTCGCCAGCCCCTTCGAGATGCCGGAAGGGCCACCAAATGACCACTGAGCGGCATGTATTCCTGACGGGAGGGACGGGGTTCATCGGCCGACACGTGCTGGCATCCCTGCTGGAGGCGGGCCATCGCGTCACCGTCCTGAGGCATCCGGCCGACGCGCCTGCATCGGTGCATCCTCGCCTTGTGTGGCTCAGCCGCGCCATGGACCAGTTGGCGCCCGCCGATCTGGCCGGGGCGGACGTGCTGATGCACCTGGCGTCGCCGGGCGTCCCGCCGCAGCAGGCCGACTGGCAGGCCCTGTTCTACTGGAACGTCACCGTTTTGCTGCAACTGCTCGATACGGCGCGTGCCGCTGGCGTGAAGCGGTCGGTCTTGGCGGGCACTTTCGCGGAATACGGTCGCAGCGCGGATGCCTTCGACTTCATTCCGGCCAGCGCACCGCTGGCACCCGCGTATGGCTACGCGGCATCCAAGGCCGCAGGTTTCCAGGCTGCGCATGCGCACGCGATCGAACACGCCATGGAGTTGTGCTACCTGCGGATCTTCTCGGTCTTCGGCGAAGGCCAGTACGCCGGGAACTTCTGGCCGGCATTGCGTCTGGCCGCATCGCAGGGCCTTGATTTTTCGATGACACCCGGTGCGCAGGTGCGCGACTACGTCCCCGTGGAGGCGGTCGCCCGGGCATTCCGGCATGCGGCTGAGCGCGGTGACGTCGAGGCGGGCAGGCCCTGGGTGCGCAATGTGGGATCGGGCTCGCCGGTATCGATGCAGGATTTCGCGCAGCACTGGTGGTCTGTCTGGAAGGCGCCGGGCCGACTGCTCGTCGGCGCCCTGCCGTACCGGCCCAACGAGGTGATGCGCTGCGTCCCCGAAATGGCTGCCGACCTGTTCTTGTCTGGATCTGAACATGAGGGGCGACGATTTGCGTGAATTCAACGAACTGTCCGCCCTGGAGGGCTCGCGCATCCTGATCACGGGTGCCGGCGGAATGCTCGGGCAGGCTTTCACCCGCCACTTGGCTGAGCAGGTACCCACTGCCCTGGTCGCGGCCCTCGACCGCCACGCGTTCGATGTGCGCCAGCGCGAGCAGGCCCAGGCCTTGCGCGCTTGGCGGCCCGATATCGTGATCCATTGCGCCGTGTGTTCCGACGTCAACTGGTGCGAGGACCATGCGGACGCGGCGGCGCAGGTGCAGATCGAAGGAACCCGCCACGTGGTCGAGCTGGCCCGCGAATGCGGGGCCCGTTTTTTTTACCCGCAGACCTTCCTGATCTACGACGGAAGCCAGACAGTGGACGAGGCCACGCCCCCCCGTCCTTTGAGCGTGTACGGACGGCTCAAGCTGGAGGCGGAGCAGATCGTGCTGGAGGCATCGCCGCAGGCGCTCACTGTGCGCATGGGCGGGTTTTTCGGAGAGCATGCGCGCGACAAGAATTTCGTCGGCAAGCTGATTCCGCACCTCGCGGGACTGCTGCGCTCCGGCGTGGACCGCATGGAGATCGGTGACCGCATCTGGCAGCCCACGCTCACGGACGATCTGGCCTACAACAGCCTGCTGTTGCTGGCGCGCGGCGAGACGGGCCGGTTCTGCATGGCTTCCCATGGGCAAGCCTCTTTCTTCGAACTGGCGCGGGAGATCGTGCTCCGATTGGGGCTGGATCGCCGCATCGAGATCGCGCGTGTTCCTGCGGAAACCATGGCCCGCAAGGAAAAAGCCGTGCGCCCCGATGCGGTGGTGATGCGCAACGCTGCGCTGAAGGCCCGCGGGCTGGATCGTCAGCGCACATGGCAGGACAGTCTGGCCGCCTATCTCGACCACCCTTATTTCACTGGAATGTTCGCCCCATGAGCCTGCAACTGCTGAGCCCCTTCGTTCACCACGACATGTTCGGTCCCATGCGCAACCGTGTGGCCATGGCCGCCATGACGCGTGGTTTTGCCGATGCGCAGCACCGCTGCACGGACGAAATCGCTGCCTACTACGCACGGCGTGCCGCTGCCGGCGTATCGCTCATCCTGACGGAAGGCATCGTGGTCCATGCTTCGGCGGATGGTTACCGGAACGTGCCCCACCTGCAGAACGACGAGCAGGCCGACAGCTGGATCCCCGCCGTCCGGCAGGTGCAGGAGGCCGGCGGGCGCATCGTGGCGCAACTGTGGCATTGCGGGCGGATCTCGCACCCGGACTTCACTGGCGGCATGGCGCCGGTCAGTTCCACCGATCGGCCAGCGGCCGGCATCAACCGCCAGAATGGCCAGCCCTACGGGCAGCCCCGTGCGCTGCATGCGTCGGAGATGCCGGCCATCTACCGTCTTTTCGAGGAGGCCGCGCAGCGCGCCCTGAATGCAGGTTTCGACGGCGTGCAGATCCATATGGGACATGGATACCTGATCGACCAGTTCCTGGATGCGCGCATCAATGACCGGACCGATGCCTATGGAGGATCGGTCGAGAACCGTTGCCGCATCGTGCTGGAACTCGTGGAGCGCCTGCTGCCCATTTGCGGCCCCCAGCGACTCATGATCCGCCTCTCGCCTGCGCGGATGATGGGCGGACTGTACGAGTGGCCGGACCTCGACGACATGCTGCAGCATCTCATCCCCCAGCTGGATCGCCTGGGACTGAGGCAACTGGACATCAGTTGCGCGGATGCGCCCTATGCCGAAACTTCCGGAAAAATCGTGCGCCGTGTGCGTCCCCTCTGGCCCCACTTCCTGATGGGGGGCGCTTCGCTGTCCGCTGCGGATGCCGAGCACGAAATCCAGGAGGGGCATCTCGACATGGTCACCTGGGGCCGCGCGCTCCTTGCGAACCCGGACTTCGTGCAAAGGCTGGAGCGTGGAGAAGCCCTCGAGCCCATGACGCCCGAGCGGCGCGCCGTGCTCTATTGAACGGGTCGGGGGCCGTCAGCCGACCCGGCCACTGAAGAATTCGGCGATCGTGAAGCCCTGAGCGCTTTCCTCGTGCGCCTGCCGCATGGCCGAGGGCAGATCGGCGTAGACCTCCCGCCACCAGGCAGGCGTGCCGACGAAGCCCTTGTTGAGGGTCAGATTGAACAGCGGGACGCTCTTGAGCGACAGGACATCGGCGTACTCGTCCATCGGCAGAAGATGGTTCGCGGCGAACCGGTAGCCATCGGCGAGGTCCCGGGCCGGCTCACCCCACTTGCGCGCCAGGCTCTGCCACAGCAGGCATTCGACGGCCGCCTTCTGGATCTGCTGGTAGGGCTCGTCGGTCCGGTGCTGGATCTCGGACGCACCGCGCAGGTCTTCCGGCAGTGCCCACAGCTCGCACATGTCCTGGGTGCGGCTCACGAGAAAACGCTCGGAGAAATGGAAGGGAATCTGCTTCCAGGACGAATGCGCCAGGAAGCCGAACTTCCCCTCGTTCCTGCTGCCATCGTCGAACAGTTCTTCCACCGCCCGGTAGAGCGATCCGGTGACGACCGTATCGCTTCGCATGCGCACCGAGTACGGCACGCCCACTTCGGCCAGATGCCGGGCGCCCGCCTTGGCCGAGCGAATGATGGCATTGCGGCTGTCCACCATGTTCTGGGGCTGGGGAAGCGTGATCACGGCGTCCACCCATGGTCGGCAGGCATCGAGGCTGGCGGCGGACTGGTGATCCCAGGTGACGAAGCACAGATGCGCCTCGGGGCACGCCATTCGCTGCCAGGCCAGTGCCATGGGGGTATAGGGAAACACCGGGCCCTGCACGAAGATGCCGAGCGAAGGCGTTCGCAGGGGCGGTTTGCGCTGCAGGGACAGTCCTTCGAACACCCTGGAGAAAGCCTGGAGCTGGTCGATGTCTCCATGCCGGCCGCTGTGGGTGAGCGCCGGCACGCAGCGGTAGTCGCCCCACAGGTTGCGGATCTGGTTCATGATTTCCGCCGAATGCGCTGCGAAGATCACCAGGAGCACTTCCTCATGCGGTTCCTTCATGAGCGCTTCGGGGCTGCGGACGGGAACGCCATGGATCTGCCTGTCCTGGTGGGCGGTGAACGGGCACACGGTGTATTCCACCGGCAGGCCCAGCAGCGGGTAGTAGTCCGTGAACGCCTGTCCAGCGCCCCAGCCGATCAGCCGGACCTTGGCCGGGTCGATTTCCGGATATTTCAGTAGAACGCGGTCAAGGCCGCCCCGAATCTTGGCCATCCTGCGGTGCCCTCTGGGTAGTGGAGTGAATGCCTCTGGAGAGGCGTTTCAGCGATAGAAATACAGGCAGGTATCCCAGCGATCTTCGGTGTGGTGCTGCAGCCCGATCGAGTAGCCGGGGGCTACGGCATCCACCAGCGCCGGGATGTCCAGCAGGTCGGTCGCGCGGTGATAGGCGGAGATCGCCATCTTGGGCAGGCCGGCGCGGATGGCCGCCTGGGCGCCCCGCAACGCCGGGATCTCGAATCCTTCGATGTCCATCTTGATGAAGGTCGGAGGCGCATCGATGAGATCGTCGATGCGCCGGATGCGCACGGTCTCCAAGGGCGCGCTCGGATCGACGGCGATGCTGCCGCCATGCCCTCCCAGATGGTGGAACGGGGCTTCCGCGTCGTTCTCCCCGACGGCGAAGGGATGCAGCGAAATCCGGGATTCGAGCGCGGTGCCTGCGTAGCCCTGCTGCAGCTTGCGCAGCACCTCGATGTTCAGCCGATCGGGCTCGATCATCCAGGAGTGTTCGATGCGATCGCCCGTGAGGCCCAGCAGCCCGGTCGTGGATTCGCCGATGGAGGCGCCGCAATCGACGAACCTCTCGTGGTCCGAGAATGTCAGCAGGCCCGAGCGGAAGTACAGCGTCGAATAGGGCCTGGCCACAGTGAGATACCACTCGGGATTGCAGCTCAGGTGGAACAGGAGCACGCTGCGCAATGTGCTCACGGAGTGTGCATCCGCAAGCCGCCGCTCCAGCGCCAGGAATTCATCGAACCTGCTGCTGATGGCAGGGGCCCAGTCGGCCGTGCGGTAGTCCACCCGGTCATTCATGCCGAAGAGCCGGGTGACCTGCTCGTGGTTCAAATGGGCGATGCCGTGGCGGGTGCAGAGCCGGTCGAAAAACCGCCTTGAATAATCCGTCCGGCAGCAGTTGATGGCAATGATGTCCGGGTCCTCGCGCAGCATCGCAAGGAAGCGGTCGGTGGAAATGATGTCCACGCCGTAGTAGTCCTCGCCGCTGGCGTGCTTGAAATCATCCACCACGGCCAGGGCCCAGCCTTGGTCGCGGGTTGCACGGATGAAGACTTCCGCGAAGGTCTTAGTTCCCAGCAGGATGAAGCGCGTCCGGTCCCCGCGCCGGGCGAAGATCTCGCGCGCCTGCTCAGGTATGCAGAAATGCGGGTCGCGGCGGTACAGGTCCAGCATGGCGAGCAGTGCTTCATCGAGTTGGAAGCGATCCAGGTTGATGCGGCTGACCAAGGCGTCGGGCGGGAAGGAAGGGGGCAGTGAGGCCATGGTGGGTCGCTCGCGGGGGCATGCGGTGCCGGGGCGCCGGAGACGTTCAACTCCAGGAAAAGCGCCGGGCCGGATTGCCCATGATGGTGATGTTGGGCGGAATGCGGCCATACACCACGCTGCCCGCACCGACCTTGACGTTGTCGCCGATGACCGTGCCGCTGGTGATGACGCAATTGGGATGGATCGACACGAAGTTGCCGATCTTCGCGCCGCCGCCGATGGAGCAGTGGCTGTTGATCTGGCACCAATCCCCGACGCGGACATCGTGCCCGATGACCGTATATTCCTGGACGCACACGAAATCGCCCAGCTGGACATCCACCGAAATGCCGACACGGGGTGCGATGATGCAGCCACGGCCCAGCCGGGCATGCCGCGTCACATGGGCCTGGGGATGCACGACCGTGGCGAAGTCGACGTCGTGGACCGATCGCAGTACCTCGGTGTACTTGTATCTCGCCATCGGATCGCCCAGTGCGGCCATGAAAACGTCGCCATCCACGGGGGTGTAGGTCAGGGGATCGCCCACGATGCCGATCGAGCGCTGCATGCCGTTCAGCGCCGAAGTGCGCGAATCCAGAAAGCCCTTGGGGCGAAACAGCGGGTTGTCGTCTTCGATATACGTCAGGACTTCGCGGCCGAAGCCACCAGCGCCCACGATGAGCAGGTTCCGATGCGGAGCGGACGTATCCGTGGAGGGCGTAGCCATGAGGGGGGATCAACTGATGGTGAGGCCGCCGTCCATCACCAGCGTCGTGCCGGTGATCCATCGGCTGGCCTGGGACAGCAGGAACACGGTGGCATTGGCCACGTCCTCCGGCTGGCCGAAACCGAGCGGGTAGTTGCCTCGCTCCTTTTCCATCGAGCCCACGAGCGTGGCGGTGGCGTCGAGCAATGGCGTTTCAACCAGGGCGGGCGAGAGGCAGTTGGCCCGGATGCCCCGCTTGACGACCTCCATCGCGAGGCAGCGCATCATCGCAATCAATGCGGCCTTGGTGCCCGAGTAGGCGGCCACTCCCGGCACACCGATGTGTGCGGCGATCGAGGCGATGAACACCATCGATCCGCCCGGCGCGATCAGGTTGCGCTTGAGTAGGGCCTGCGTCAGCAGCATCGGGGCGTCCACGTTGATGCTCTGCACTTCGCGCAGATGCTGTTCCGTGATCATTCGCACGGGAGACAGGCGAGAAATGCCTGCGCTGTGGACGATGCCGTTCAATGGCACGGAAGCGATCTGCTCCACTAGCGCGGAGCGATCGGTAGGCTGGGTCAGGTCTGCACGCACCACGAGGTGCTCGGCTGCCGGTGCGACGGCTTGCAGTGCCTGCAACGTGCGGGTGAGGCGCTCTTCGTCTCGGCCCACGCCGATGACCTGGGCTCCCATGCGTGCGCAGGCGATGGCGATGGCATGGCCCAGGCCCGAAGTGGCCCCCGTGACGAGGATGCGCTGTCCCTGCAGGTGGAAGGGGGTGGGCGTTGCGTCCATCGGGTCAAGACTCCAGCATGGCCGGGAAGCGTGCCCCTGCAATGTCCAGGATGCACGTGCCCCAGGACAGGCCGATGCCGAAGCCGCTCAGCAGCAGCTTGTGCGTGCCGCTGGCCAGCGTTTCGTTCAGGCGCGCGGTCATGGTGACCGGCAGGGTCGCCCCACTGGTGTTGCCATAGTCGGCCAGCGTCGATGGGACTTTCTCAGGGGGGAGTGCCAGCTTCTTGCGGATGGTTTCATTGATCATCCGGTTGGCCTGATGGAAGACGAAGTAGTCCACATCGTCCTTGGACACGCCTGCATATTGCAGCGTGCGCTCCACGGCCGGAGGAATTTTCTGCGTGGAGAAGCTGAGCACGGCCGGTCCGTCGAGGAGGAGGCGGTCCGGCCATTGCAGTTCCCCGTCCTCGTCGCGTGTGGGGATGCTGTGATGAAAGGCATAGGGCTCCCGATGCCCACCCACCGGTTTGATGATGGCTTTGTAGCCGCTGCCGTCGCTGTTGAGGTCGAAATACATGGGCGCGGCTGAAGGATCGAATTCCAGTGCGGTCGCCGTGCCGGCGTCGGAGAACAGCGGGTCCTTTTCGCTTGCGGAGCGGTCTCCCACCAGCAGCAGGCCCTTTTTCACCGTGCCGGACGCGATCATGCTGCCCAGCAGGTGCAACCCGAACGGGTAGCCAGAGCAGCCGAGATTCACGTCGAACGCGATCGTGGACTGCGACAGCCCGAGCTTGTCCTGCAGGATGATGGCGGTGGAGGGAATGGGATAGTCGGGCGACTGCGTCACGACGATCAGCGCATCCACGTCTTCGCGGGCCCACTGCAGTTCCTGCAGCAGCTTTTCCGTGGCGTCTTGCGCCAGATCGGAAAAGCATTGCCACGACGCGCACAGGCGGCGCTGCTGGATGCCGATGTTGCGAACCAGCCTTTCCCGCTCCGAGCGGATTTTCGGAGGGCAATCCTCGAGGTTGGAAACCACGCGCTTGGGCACGCAGCTCGCCATGCCTGCAAAGCGCACGTTGTGCAGGGTGGACAGGCCCATGGTGGTCTACCCCAACAGCTTGTAGAGGTCCGTGACCGTGACGCAGTTCTTCAGGTCGTCGCCCACGATGGTTTTCCCGTACTCCACGTCGAACATCACGATGACACCCAGGGCGGCAAGGGAGTCCCACTCGGGCAGAGCACGCAGTTCGGTATCCGCGGTGACCTCCACCGGCTCCTGGAAATCGACGGCGGTCAGAAAGCTTTCGATGAATTGCTCGATGGAAGGCGAAGGCATGCGTACTCCAGAATGAAAAATGTCGCTGAGACCGAAGATTTCGGCCTCCAACGGCAGTGTATTAGCCCCGGATGCCTTCTTCTTCAGCCCTGCAGGAGTTTCAGCACCTGCTGGGGCAACTGGTTCGCCTGGGCCACCATCGCAGTGCCCGCCTGCTGCAGGATCTGCGTGCGCGACAGGTTCGCCGTTTCCTTGGCAAAGTCTGCATCCACGATGCGGCCGCGGGCTGCCGACATGTTTTCGCCCTGGATGTCGATATTGGCGATGGCATTTTCGAAGCGGCTTTGCAGGGCTCCGAGGTCAGCGCGCGCCGAATTGACCTGATCGATCGCGCTGTCGATCTTTTTAAGAGCCACCCAGGCCTGGCTCTGCGTTCCGACATCGACGCTGTCGATCCCCTTCTGGCCGGTGCCCGTGGCGTTCGTCAGCGTGGGCGGGGTAAAGCCCGTATTGGCCACGGTGAATCCGGTCGTGCCGCCGAACGTGACGGTCTCTGGCACGGGGGGAACGGCATTCGTCAGTTTCGAGGAGGCGAACTCCAGCCCGTAGCTGCCGTCGTCGTTCTTGGTCAGGAAGGCGGTCACCCCCGTATCGGCCGTCTTGTTGTTGATCGCCGAGATCACCTGGCCGAGACGTTCCACGCCGGAGCCGGCGGCCTTGATGCTTCCCAGGTCGATGGCGGAACCCGAACCGACCTGGATCGTCAGGCCGCCCGCGGGGATCGCGCTGCCGAAGGCGGAGATCGACGTATCTGACGCGTCCACGGCGATCGCGGTGCTCGTGCTCGAGTACATGATGCTGGACAGGCCCGAGGCGCGGGTGTCCGCCAGGGCGCCGAGCGTGACGTTGTCGCCGGAATTGGCGCCCACCTGGAACAAGGCGCCCGCAAAGCTGCCGTCCAGGATCTTCTGGCCGTTGAAGCTGGTCTGCTTGGAGACGCGGTCGATTTCGTCGGTGAGTTGCTTGACTTCGGACTGCAACGCGGCCCGGTCGGCCTTGCTGTTCGTGGCATTGCTGGCCTGAACGGCCAGTTCGCGCATCCGCTGCAGCATGTCGCCCACCTTGCCCAGGGCGCCTTCTGCCGTCTGAGCCAGCGAGATGCCGTCGTTGGCGTTGCGGGAGGCCACGGCCAGGCCCTTGACCTGGGTGTTCATGCGCTCGGCGATGGCCAGGCCGGCCGCATCGTCCTTGGCACTGTTGACGCGCAGGCCGGAAGACAGCCTCTGCATGGTGGTCGTCAGCGAGGCTGCCGACATTCCCAGATTGCGCTGGGCGTTGAGTGAGGCGATGTTGGTGTTGATCGTCGAGGCCATTACGGAACTCCTTCGCAAAAGGGACAAGGCACAGCTGCCGTGGCCAAGGACACCACCATCAGCGGGCAACCCTAGCGTTGGGAGAATTCTCCCCAGGTGGGGTTTTCCTGGCGTGGGGAAAAAAGGGCGGAAAACCGTCCATATCCACCCTTGTGGGAGGTGGCTGACCCGGGCGGTGCCGGGGAAAGTCGATTTTTTTGCGTGGAGACGCTCAAGTTCTCCAGGGCCTGCCCGATAACCTAACCAACAGGTTCAAGCGAATTTGTTGACCGGCAAGCGATGGATGGGTTCACGTGACTGCCGCCCCGGTCTTGGCAGCTGGCCATGGGGGTCAGCGTTGTGATCGGCGGTCTAGCCGGAATTTAAGTTACCAAGGAGCATTTCAATGGCCTCTACCATCAACACCAATATTGCTTCGCTCAACGCACAGCGCAATCTGGGCATGTCTGCGAACTCTCTCACCACCTCGATGCAGCGCCTGTCTTCCGGCCTGCGCGTCAACAGCGCCAAGGACGATGCCGCCGGCCTGTCGATCGCCGAGCGCATGAACACCCAGATCAAGGGTCTGACCGTGGCAGCCCGCAACGCCAACGACGGCATCTCGCTGGCCCAGACGGCAGAAGGCGCCCTGGGCAAGGTCGGCGACATGCTGCAACGGATGCGTGAACTGTCGGTGCAGGCCAGCAATGCCACCAACAGCACCAAGGACCGCGCTGCACTGCAGTCCGAAGTGAAGCAGCTCACCGACGAAATCGACCGCGTCGCCAAGCAAACCAGCTTCAACGGCCAGAAGATCCTGGACGGCAGCTTTGCTGGCGCCCTGTTCCAGGTCGGTGCCAACTCCGGTGAAAACATCACCGTCGGCGCCCTGACCAATTCGTCGGCTGCGGGCCTGTCGAACATCGAGTACTCCACGGGCAGCGTGACCTCCCTGAATGCTTCCGACACGACGGTCACGGGCTTCGGCACCAAGATCGCTGCCGGTGGCCTGACGATCCAGGTGGGCTCGGCATCCGCCATCGATCTGGGCGAAATCAAGGCTGCCGGTTCTGGTGTGGAACGCCTGGGCCAAGTGGTTTCCGCAATCAACAACAAGTCCGCCGACACCGGTGTGACCGCCTTCCTGACCAAGAAGGACGACGGCACGTACGACCTGGAGTTCGCTTCGTCCAAGCTGAACAGTGCAACGCCTCCCGTGCCGGAAACCATCACCTTCGGCGGCACCACCGGCTTCTCCGTGGCGAACACGGGCTTCGCCGCCCCGACGCTCGCGGCCGCCACCGGCACCGCCAAGAAGGGCATCGATACCGTGACCGTCGCGACGCAGAAGGACGCATGGGTTTCCCTGAAGAAGATCGACAGCGCGATCGATCAGGTGAACTCCGCACGTGCCGACCTCGGCGCTCTGCAAAGCCGCTTCGAGAACTCGGTGGGTAACATCGACATTCAGGCCGAGAATCTGTCGGCATCGCGTGGCCGGATCGTGGACGCCGACTTCGCCAAGGAAACGGCGAACCTGTCGCGCACGCAGATCCTGCAACAGGCCGGCACCGCGATGGTGGCACAGGCCAACCAGCTGCCACAGGGCGTTCTGTCTCTGCTGCGTGGTTGATCAGTGGCTTAAAAAGGGGGATCGGAGCGGTCCGAACCCTTTTAAGCGGCGACAGGGCCACTCCTGTCGCCGCTTTTCCTGCTTTTAGATCGAAGCGATTCTCGCCACAATCGTGTATTGATTGTTGATGGCGGCCCCGGCTGCCTGGGAGACCAAAATGGGTATTACCTCGATAGGCATTGGCAGCGGGCTCGACGTCGAAACCATCGTCACCAAGACGGTGGCGCTGGAAAAGCAGCCCCTCGTTCAGCTGCAAGCCAAAGCGGACACCATCCAGACCAAGATTTCCACGTTCTCCCAGGTGAAGTCGCTGCTCTCGACCTTGTCGGACGCCGCGGCCAAGCTGACCCGGGACAGCGCATGGAACGGCATGGCGGTCAGCTCTTCCAACAGTGCGGCCGTCACGGCCACGGTGTCGGGAATTGCCAGCGCATCGTCTTTCGGTGTGAGCGTGCAGCAACTGGCCCGCGCGCAATCGAATGCTTCTACCGCCGTCGCCAAGGACTCTGTCATTGGCGCAGGCACGATGACCATCCAGTTGGGCACCTGGGATTCCACTGCGAATCCACCGACTTTCGGCGTGGGGTCCTCCAAGCCGATCAATGTCTCGGTCAGCGCGACCGACACGATCACGAACATCGCCGCCAAGATCAACGAGGGCGACGCCGGCGTCACGGCCACCGTGTTGCGCGATGCCTCCGGGGAGCGGCTCCTGCTGCGTTCCAAGACCACCGGGCAAGAGTCGGGCTTTCGCGTGCAGGTGGCGGAAGATCCGGCGGCGCCGGGCCTCTCCAAGCTCGCCTTCGATCCGCAAAACTCCCCGGGAGTGGGTCTGGCGGCCAATACCATCCAGTACGCACAGAACACGCAGGCCAAGATCAACGGCATCAGCGTGACGTCCAAGGACAACACGTTCACCGAAGCCATTCCCGGGTTGACCCTGACGGTGTCGCAAGTGACCACGACCGACGTGGAGATGGGGGTGAAGGCCGATACCGCCACGATGAAGAAGAACATCCAGGATTTCGTGGATGCCTACAACGCCGTCAATGACCTGCTGGGTTCCTCGACCAAATACGACAGCGAGAGCAAGACCAAGGGCGTGCTGCAGGGCGACAGCACGGCGGTCGGGCTGCAGAACTCGCTGCGGGCGGCCATCGGTGCCGCAGTCGGCGGTACGTCTGCCTTGCAGACGCTCTCCGACATCGGCCTGGAAGTGCAGCGCGGCGGCAAGCTGACGGTGGACAACACCAAGCTGGACAACGCGCTGAAAACGCCCGACACGCTCAAGCAGCTGTTCGCGTCCGACCCGGCCTCGGGCGGCACGGGCACTGGCGCTGCCGTTCGCATGAAGTCGTTCACCTCTGGACTGCTGTCGCTGGACGGCCTCATGAACAACAAGTCCGACGCCCTCGACCTGGAAGTCAAGCGCAACACGTCCGACCAGGAAAAGGTGAATAACCGCGCGGCCGTATTGGAAAAGCGCATGCGCGCGCAATACACCGCGCTGGACACCCAGATGGGCAGTCTCTCGGCCCTCAACAGCTACATCACGCAGCAGGTCGCCCAGTGGAACAAGTAAGCCCGGTGTCCGAGCCCGCCGCCGCCGCGCGGCCGGCTTGAACCCTGGGTTCACTCGCCGTTGCGCCACCCTGCCAGAACGCCAAAACACCTCGTAAATGTCCTTGAGTTCCTTCTTGATCTGCCGATATTGAATGTAAGTAGCATGAAGGAGTTCTCGATGTACACGCCAGTCAGTTCCCGCGCCGCCTCGGTCTATCGGCAGGTCGGTGTGCAATCCAGTGTGGATGGCGCCTCGCCCCATCAATTGATCCAGATGTTGTTCGACGGCTTGGTGCAGTCGCTCAACGCGGCCCGCGGCTCCATGCAGCGCGGCGATGTGGAGGAAAAGGGCCGTCAACTGGGCAAGGCCGTGCGCATCATCGAAGAGGGCCTCAAGGGAGCGCTCAATCCCGCCCAGGGTGGTGAACTGGCTGCCAATCTGCGGGCCCTGTATGACTACTGCGTGGGCCGGCTCACCATGGCCAACCTGCGCAACGACGTCACCCTGGTGGAAGAAGTGGTCAACCTGATCGTGCCGGTGGCGCAGGGTTGGGGCGAGATCGGTGCCGGCGGCCGTCCTTCGGCCTCCGGTGGGAGAAACTAAGAATGTCTGAAATGCTCATCGATTACTACAAAGCCATCGAAGACAGCAGCGCCAAGATGCTGGAGGCTGCCAAGCTCAAGGATTGGGACGGCGTGGTTCGCTACGAAGGCGCCTGCGCGGTGCTCATCGAGCAACTGCGATTCAAGGCCCAGGAGCACGATCTGCTGCCGGAGCACCGCCGTGAAAAGACGCGCATCATGCAGCGCATCCTGAGCAACGATGCCCAGATCCGCTGCCTGGCGGAACCCTGGCTGTCGCAGTTCGAGCATTTGCTGGAGCGCCAACCGCAGATGATGCATTGAGGAGGGCGGGGGGCGTTCCCTCGCCGGGCTGCCTGCCCGGCCAGTGCCAAGCGGCGCCATCGCGCAGTGCAGCGAGCGGTGGCGGCCAGCAGGCTGGCGCGCAGTGCGCCTTCGGCAGTGTTGTTTTCAGGATCGGCGCCGCCGCCGAGAGGGGTTGAGGCGGGCGGTGCAGTGAATCGAAAGCCCATGCGGCGCGGCTGTATCAACCGCAGCGGTGCAAGGAATTACCAGTCAAATGGCCTTCCAGTGCAATAAGCACTAGGGCATTTCGCTGTAAAAATAATAGCAAATGATGGATTCGATATTGCAGGCTGGCGTCAAACCTGCATGTTCATGATGTCGGTGTAGGCCTGAACCATGCGGTTGCGCACGTGCAGCGTGGCCTGAAAGCCGATCTGGGCCTTCTGGATCGCCACCATGGTTTCTTCCAGGCTCACGGCCGGGTTTTCCATCTGCACTTCCTTTTGCAGGTCGGCCGCCCGGTTCTGGGAGGCGCTGACCGACTGCAGCGCGCCCTTGAGCGCCGAGGAAAACCCCACTTCCTGCGAGTCCTGCGGTGCCGCGGCACGGCGCGCAAGGCCAGCGCCTGCAAGTGGCGTGGTGGGGCTTGATATGCGGAGGTCCATGGCTGTGTCCGAAGGAATGGCGGGATGGTGCAATCCTAGGGGGCCGGCGCTGCGCCATCCTGGGGAATAGATGGTGAAACGACGGCCTTATCTCGGCTACGTCGGCAAGGGGCTCGTCCAATAATCGCCCCACGCCAACCCTCTGCCGGGTCGGACCTTTTGGAAAGCACCATGTCCGCAGTTGCTGAAGTCCCTGTCATCAGTCCCGCCAACCCCTCGTGGATGCAGCGGTTTTCCGCGCTCGAACGGGGCCAGCGGATGCGCCTGGGCGCAGGCATGGTCTTGCTGATCGCTGCCGTGGTCGCCGCGGTGGTCTTCAGCCGCCAGCCGGACTACCGGGTGCTGTTCGCCAACCTGAGCGACAAGGATGGCGGTGCCATCGTGGCCCAGCTGTCCACGATGAACGTGCCCTACAAATATGCCGAGGGCGGCGGCGCCATCCTGATTCCGGCCGAGCGCGTGCACGACGTGCGCCTGCGCCTGGCCACCCAGGGCTTGCCCAAGGGCTCGGTGACGGGCTTTGAGCTGATGGAGACGAACCGGTTCGGCGTCACCCAGTTCCAGGAGCGGCTGAACTTCCAGCGCGGCCTGGAGGGCGAGCTGACCCGCTCGATCCAGGCGCTGTCTTCGGTGCAAAGCGCACGCGTGCATCTGGCACTGCCCAACCAGAACGGGTTCTTCCGCGAGCAGCAAAAGCCTTCCGCGTCGGTGCTGCTGAGCCTGTTCCCCGGCCGTTTCCTGGACCGCACGCAACTGGCCGGGATCGTGCACCTGGTGGCCTCCAGCGTGCCGGAGCTGTCGCCCTCCGCCGTGAGCGTGCTGGACGATACCGGCAAGCTGCTGTCGCAGTCCCCCGACACGGCCGCCGGTTCGGGCGTGGACGCACAGCAGCTGAGCTACGTGCAGCAGATCGAGCAGCAGTACACGCGCCGCATCCTGGACATCCTGGAGCCGGTGGTGGGCAAGAACAACGTCAAGGCGCAGGTGACGGCCGAGGTCGATTTCAGCCAGACCGAATCCACCTCCGAGCAGCACCGCCCCAACCAGACGCCCGACGCCAGCGCCGTGCGCAGCCAGCAGGTCGTGGAAAGCGCCGGCACCCAGGGCGCCCAGCCGCCCAGCGGCGTGCCCGGCGCCACCAGCAACCAGCCGCCCCAGCCTTCGACCGCGCCCATCAATGGCGCCAACCCCGCACCGACGGCCGCCGGTCAGCAGGGCGCGCAGGGCACGGGCAGCAAGCGCGAATCCATCACCAACTACGAAGTGGACAAGACCGTCCGCGTGACGCGCGGCGGCAGCGGCGCCCTCAAGCGCGTGAGCGCGGCGGTGGTGGTGAATTACCAGGCCGTGGCGGAAGCCGCGGGCAAGGCGCCCACCAACAAGGCCCTGTCGCCCGAGCAACTGGAGCAGATGACGGCGCTGGTGCGCGAAACCATCGGCTTCAACAAGGAGCGTGGCGACTCGGTGAACCTCATGAACACGCCGTTCCTGGTCGATTCCACGCCCGTGGTGGACCTGCCGCTGTGGAAGCAGCCCGAGATGATCGAACTGGCCAAGAGCCTGGGCTGGCCCGTGGGCATGTCCCTGTTCGCGGCCATGGTACTGCTCGGCCTGGTGCGCCCCGCCATCAAGGGCATGGGCAAGCCCCGGGCGATTCCGGTGGCCCAGGGCGGCCAGCTCGACGCCATCGAGGCGGAAGAGCCGCAGCGCCCGGCGCTGGCCGCGCCGTCCAAGCCCGAGGAGGTCGCCCAGACGCCCGAGCAACTGCGCCTGGAAGAGGCCCGTGTGCTGGCCAAGGAGAACCCGATGGCTGTGGCGAATATCCTCAAGACGTGGGTCAACGGCGAGTCGTGACGCGGCGCCGTGCGATGATTTCCCACCGACGCATGAAACCACGAGCTTTCCATGGATGACCAAGGCCTGAACGATGCTGCGATTTTGCTGATGTCCCTCGGCGAAGAGGAAGCCGCCGAGGTCTTCAAGCATCTGTCGCCGAAGGAAGTGCAGAAACTGGGCGAGACCATCGCCCGCATGCGCTCGGTTTCGCGCGAGAAGGTCGATTCGGTCATCAACCGCTTCTCCGGCGACGCCGCGGCGCAGAGCTTGCTGGTGTCCGACACCAGCAACTACGTGCGCTCGGTGCTCAAGCGCGCGCTGGGCGACGACAAGGCCGCGTTGCTGATCGACCGGATTCTCCAGGGCGGCGACGTTTCCGGTATCGAAAGCCTGAAGTGGATGGACCCGCTGTCGGTGGCCGAGTTGCTGCGCAACGAGCACCCGCAGATCGTCGCCGCCATCCTGGTGCACCTGGATTCCGAGCAGGCCGCCGCCGTGCTGATGCAGCTCACCGACCGCCAGCGCAGCGAGGTGCTGCTGCGCGTGGCCACGCTGGAGGGCATCCAGCCCACTGCGCTCAAGGACCTCAACGAGGTGCTGTTCAAGGTGCTGGCGGGGGGCGACAAGATCCGCAAGAGCTCGCTGGGCGGCGTCAAGGCGGCGGCCGAGATCATCAACCTGCTGGGCTCCAACATGGACAGCGTGGTGCTGGAGTCGATCCGGGGCTACGACCCCGACCTGGCCCAGAAGATCATGGACAAGATGTTCGTCTTCGACGACGTGGCCAAGCTCGACGACCGTGCGATTCAGACCGTGCTCAAGGAAGTGGCGTCCGAAACGCTCATCGTGGCGCTCAAGGGCGCCGTGCCCGAGCTGCGCGAGAAATTCCTGGCCAACATGTCGTCGCGCGCCGCCGAGGCCATGCGCGAAGACCTGGAGTCGCGTGGCCCGATGCGGCTGTCCGAAGTCGAGGCCCAGCAAAAGGAAATCCTCAAGACCGTTCGCCGCCTGTCGGATGAAGGCCAGATCGTGATCGGAGGCGGCGGTGATGACGCATTCGTATAACCCGCGCAGCTACACGCGGTTCATCCCCAGCGAAGAGGTCGGGGAGGTGACCCAGTGGCAGTTCGGCGCCGTGGACGGATCGGATCTGCTGCCCCCGGCGCCAGAGCCCGAACCGGAACCCCTGCCGGTCGTCTTCGACGAGGCCACGCACCTGAGCGCCCTGGAAGCGGCGCGGCAGGAGGGCTTCGAGCAGGGCCAAGCCCATGGCGAGGAAAAGGCCGGGCTGGAATGGCAGCAGCGCATGGACGACTACATCGCCGGCCAGGGCCAGGAGGTCGCGCAGCGGATGGACCAGGTGGTGCAGGCCGCCCAGGCCAGCCTCGTCCACATGCAGCAGCATGTCGCGCAGGAAGTGCTGCAGCTGGCCTGCGACATCGCCCGCCAGGTGATCCGCCAGGAATTGTCGAGCCAGCCGCAGGCCTTGCTGCCCGTGGTGCGCGAAGCCCTGGGGATGCTGATCGCCGAAGGCCGCCCGGCCACGGTGCGCATGAATCCCGCCGACTGGGAGGTGCTTGAAAAACCGCTGGGCGAAGCCTATGCGGGGGCCAAGGTGCAGTGGCTGCCCGATGCGGCCGTGGCCGCAGGCGATTGCTTCGTGGAGTCGGCCGGGACGGTGATCGATGGCTCGCTGGGCCGGCGCTGGGAGCGTGCGATCGCCGCGCTGGGCCTGGCGTCCGCCTGGGATGCCGAAGGGGAGAAGGCCCATGGCTGACACCCTCCCTGAAACTTCGCTGTTGCCGGATGCACCCGCTGGGGCTGATGTCCAGAGCCCGGCGGACACGGCCTGGGGCCGTTTCATGGCGGATGCGCGGGCCCGTGTCGCGCAGGGCGCGCCCCTGGAAACCCGCGGCACGCTCACCCGATTGACGGGGCTGGTCCTGGAGGCCGTTGGCATCCGCGTGCCCGTGGGGTCGCAGTGCATGGTGCAGATGCCTGGCCACGAGCCGGTGCTGGCGGAGGTCGTCGGGTTCTCGGCCGACCGCGCTTTCCTGATGCCGGCGGGGGACATCCACGGGCTGTCCAGCGGGGCCAGCGTGGTGCCTGCGGCGGCATATGTGCCCCAGCCGAGGCTCGGCGAGGACGCCCGGCCATCGCCGGCCGCCGGCGTGCTGCGGCTGCCGATGGGTGACGGGCTGCTGGGGCGCGTGATCGATTCCCAGGGCATTCCGCTGGACCATGGCGGTGCCGTGGTCAACGTGAATTCCGAGCCCATGGACCGGCGCCAGATCAACGCCATGGACCGCGATCCCGTGCGCGAGACCCTGGACACGGGCGTGCGTGCCATCAACGCCCTGCTCACCGTGGGGCGCGGCCAGCGCCTGGGGCTGTTCGCCGGCTCGGGCGTGGGCAAGAGCGTGCTCCTGGGGATGATGGCGCGCTACACGCAGGCCGACGTGATCGTCGTCGGCCTGATTGGCGAACGTGGCCGCGAGGTCAAGGAATTCGTGGAAGACATCCTCGGAGAGGAAGACCGGGGTCGCGCCGTCGTGGTGGCGGCGCCCGCCGATGCGCCGCCGCTGCTGCGCATGCAGGGCGCCGCGTACGCCACGGCGATTGCGGAGCACTTTCGCGACAGGGGCAAGCATGTGCTGCTGCTGATGGATTCGCTCACCCGCTATGCCATGGCGCAGCGCGAGATCGCGCTGGCCATCGGCGAGCCGCCCGCCACCAAGGGTTACCCGCCCAGCTGCTTTGCCAAGCTGCCTGCGCTGGTGGAGCGCAGCGGCAACGGATTGCACGGGGTGGGCTCCATCACGGCCTTCTACACAGTGCTGTCCGAAGGCGATGACCAGCAGGACCCGATCGCCGATGCGGCGCGCGCCATCTTGGACGGGCACATCGTGCTGTCCCGCGCGCTGGCGGAAACGGGGCACTTTCCGGCCATCGACATCGAGCAGTCGGCCTCGCGCGTGATGCACAACGTGGTGTCGCGGGAGCATTTCGAACTGGCCCGGCGGTTCCGCGCGGTGTATTCGCGCTACCAGAAGAGCCGTGACCTGATCCAGGTGGGCGCCTACATGAGCGGCTCCGACCCGGCGCTGGACGAAGCCATCCGGCTGCAGCCCGCCATGGCGGACTTTTTGCAGCAGAACATGTTCGAAGCGGCGCCCATGGGCGAAAGCCTGGGCTTCATGGGCGCGGTGCTCAACCATTGATGGGCCAGGGGTGAACCGACCATGTCTTCGCTGAATGCTTTTCTGGTGGCCGTCGAAATGGCCGAGCGCAAGCGCGACGAGGCGCGGCAGGTGCTGCAGGACGCGCAGCGCGCGCGCCAGGCATCGCAGGCCCAACTGCAGCAACTGGAAGGCTACGCGCTGGAAACCCAGGGACGCTGGGGCGCGCAGGCCGACACCACCGTCAAGCCCGAAGTCATGTACCACCACTACCAGTTCATGGACCGGCTCGCCCATGCGGTCGGCCTGCAGACCGGGGTGGTGGGCGATCAGGCCGGGCGCGTGGAACATGCCACCCGTGCCGTGCTGGCGGCCGAGTTGCGGCTGTCGGCATTGAGGAAAGTGGTCGAGAAACGGCGCCGCGAGATGGACAAGCTCCAGGCGCGTCGCGATCAGAAGCAAACCGATGAGCGCGCTGCGCTGCAATTCGGCAAGGAAAACGCAACCCAGGGCCAGCAGGGGCCGAAGGAGTGGTGAACATGGAACCGACACGCATCAACAGCTCGCACACGACCCACGAGACGCGCGGCGCGCGTGCCGCCGGCAAGGCCAGCTCAGCGCAGGATGCTACGCAGCAGGCCGCGGGGCAGGGTGGCTTCTCCCTGCTGCTGGCCGCCATGGATACCACTGCATTCGGGGATGGCACCGCAGGGGCCCTGCCGGCCGATCCAAGCGCGGCCCAGGCCATCTGGCTGCAGGCCGGCGAAGCCGGTGCACTGCCGTTGGACCCTGCCGCACTGGCGGCGCTGCAGGGGGGGCAGTTTCCTACCCAGCTGCCCCAAGGCCAGGGGCAGATCCTGGCACAGGCTGGTGCGCAGCAGGGCATGCTGGGCCAACCGCTGGGCCGGGTGTTGGGCGACAACGCGGGAACGGGCGCCTGGGCCAATGGATTCAACGGCCTGATGGACTCGGGCAGCCTGGTCGGACAGACGGCCTGGATGGACCGTGCAACGGATCTGTCCGATGCGGCTGCACCGGTGGTCCCTGGCAGCACGCCTCATAAGGGCCTTCAGGCGCGCCTTTCGGCGGCTGCGGGTTCCTCCGCTGCCGGTTTGGGCGTGGACCCATCCGCGGCAGGAACGGGTGCTGCCGGCCTGCGCAATGCGCTGGGCAAGGAAGACAGGAAGCCGGCTTCGGCAGAGATGCCTGGCGCATTGACCGCAGCGGTCGCTGCCTTGGCGCCGGACCGGCGCGATGGAGCGGGCGCCGCCGGGGGGCCGGCATTGGCGCGGGCACCGCAGGATGCCCTGGGTGCGGCTGTGCCGGTCGCTGGCGCGCTGGCCGAAGCGGTGGCGTTGCGCTCTTCGGAGCGTGGCATGGAGTCCGGGGCCTCCGATGGGCAATCGTCACGGGGTGGCGCTTCCGGAGCGGAGTCCGGAATGGGCTTTTCCCTGAGCGACGCGCCGGTGGCCAACGATGGCTCAGGTGTGCTGGCCGACCCATCCCAGGTGGGGGTGGAGGACCAGATCGCCGAACAGGTCGCCTACTGGGTGCACCAGAAAACACAGAACGCCGAACTCACCATCGATCGTGAAGGCCAGCCCGTGGAGGTCATGGTGTCGCTGTCGGGCAATGAAGCGCATGTCACGTTCCGCAGTGACCAAGCCAACACCCGCGAATGGCTGGACTCCAGCGCGGCGCAACTGCGGGATCTGTTGCGCAGCGAGGGGCTGGAGTTGTCCGGTGTCACCGTGGGGCAGTCGGGTAGCGACGGTGCAGGGGCTTCGGGCAGCGACGGCCGCCGCCCCGCTTCGGACCGCGACGGACCGGCACGGCACGCCCAGGTGCAGGCCGCCGCCGGCGTGGGCTCGGGAGCGGGCTTGGCCGTGAAGAGCCCCTCGGGTTCCGCCCGCGCGCTGGACGTCTTTGCCTGAACGCGAGCCGGCCCAGGCGCACCGGGCCGAAGAATGGCCGCGGGCGGCATGTCCGGGTGGGCCGGCATCCCGCATCGGTTCTGGACGAAGCGCCGCCCTAGGAGGCTGAAAGCCATGGTTTTGGGCTTTTATTCTGGCTATTATCGAAAGCCGGGACGCCCAATAATGGGGACATCGAATGAGGTGTGCCGCCTGTGCGGCCCTCGCTGTGCCGCCCTGTCCTGAATTTGTTGCGCAAGGAATCCCAACGTGTCTGCCAATCCTGCCGCCGCAGCGCCACCCAAGGCCAAGAGCAAGAAGATGCTCATCATCGGTGTGGTCGTTGCCCTGCTGGTCATCGCTGGTGCAGGCGCGGCCTGGTTCATCATGAGCAGCCGCAGCCACGCCGAAGACGAAGAGGGCGCGGAGGCCCGCCCCCACGCTCCGGCAGCGCCCAAGGTGGCACCCACCTTCCTGCCCATCGACAACATGGTCGTGAACCTGGCCGATACTGGTGGAGAGCGATTCGCCCAGATCGGTCTCACTCTGGAACTGGCCGATGCGAAAACGGCAGAGCAGGTCAAGCTCTACCTGCCGAGCATCCGCAGCGCCATCCTGATGCTGGTGTCGCAGCGCACCTCCGAGGAGTTGCTGGGCCGCGAAGGCAAGGAAAAACTGGCGACCGACATCCGGCGCGAAGTCTCCAAGCCCTTGGGATACACGGTGCCCAAGCCCCGCAAGCGCCCCGCCAGCCAGGAGGTGGAGGACGAAGAAGAGGCACCGCGTGCCAAGCCTGCCGCTGATACGAATCCTGTGCGGCAAGTCCTTTTCTCCAGTTTCATCATCCAGTGACGGCGACAGGAGACTGCCATGAGTGATTCATTTCTGTCGCAGGAAGAGGTCGATGCCCTTTTGGAGGGTGTCACGGGTGAGAGCCAGAAGTCGGTCGAGGAAGTGGCCGAGACCGGAGCGGTCCGCAATTACGACATCTCCAGCCAGGAGCGCATCGTGCGCGGCCGGATGCCGACGATGGAAATCGTCAACGAGCGGTTCGCGCGCAACTTCCGCATCGGCCTGTTCAATTTCATCCGGCGCAGCCCGGAAATCTCGGTGGGCACGGTGTCGGTGCAGCGTTACAGCGCTTTCCTGCGTGAGCTGGCGGTGCCGACCAACTTCAACATCGTTGCCATCCGTCCGCTGCGTGGCAGCGGACTGATCGTGTGCGAGCCGTCCCTGGTGTTCGGCATCATCGACACGCTGTATGGCGGCGTCGGCAAGTTCCAGACCCGCATCGAAGGGCGGGATTTTTCCCCGACCGAGCAGCGGGTCATCAACCGCCTGGTCGATGTGATCTGTGCCGAATACAAGAAGGCATGGCACGGCATCTATCCGCTCGAACTGGAGTACCAGCGTTCGGAAATGCAGCCCCAGTTCGCCAACATCGCGACCCCCAGCGAAATCGTGGTCTCCACGGCTTTCCAACTGGAAATCGGGGATCTGTCCGGCGCGATTCATATCTGCATGCCCTATGCGACGCTGGAGCCCATCCGCGATGTGCTGTATTCGTCCACGCAGGGCGACTCCATCGAAGTGGACCGTCGGTGGGTGCGCGTGCTCACGCGGGAAATCCAGGCCGCCGAGGTGACGCTGGTGGCGGAACTGGCCAAGGCCGATGCCACGGTGGAGCAGTTGCTGGCCATGAAGCCCGGCGATTTCATCGAACTCGACCGTGAACCCCGCATCCGTGCCTCCATCGGAGGCGTGCCCATTTTTGAGTGCCAGTACGGCACGCACAACGCGAAATACGCCATCCGGATCGAGGAATGCCTGCGCAATTCCGATCTGAGCTGGCTGGGAGAAAAGAATGTCAACTGAAGGCGACAACGACAACAAGGACGCCAGCGCAGACGATCCGTTTGCTGGCTGGGCCGAGGCGCTGGAGGAGCAAAAGCGAACGGACGAGCCTGCAGCGGACCAGGGTGGCCCCCTGGCTGGCGACCCGGTGCGGCCTTTCTCGGCCAACTCGGACTCTCCGGTCAACGACATCAACATGGTGCTGGACATTCCGGTGCAGCTGTCGGTGGAGCTGGGCCGGACCAAGGTGCCGATCAAGTACATCCTCCAACTGGCACAAGGCTCGGTGGTCGAACTGGACGCGTTGGCTGGCGAGCCCATGGACGTGCTGGTCAATGGCTATCTCATTGCCCAGGGCGAGGTGGTGGTGGTGAACGACAAGTTCGGTATCCGCCTGACCGATGTGGTCACGCCTTCGGAACGCCTGCGAAGGGTCAGCCGTGGATAGCGCGGGCGGCAACATGACGCAGACGCTGGTCATCGTCGTGCTCTTCGTGGCGGCCATTGCCACGCTGCCTTGGTGGATCCGGCGCATGCAGCAACGCCAGGGCGGCGGGCCGGGAGCGGCGGCGAGCGCCGCCTCCAAGGTGGTCTCCACCGTGGGCATCGGGCCACAGCAACGCGTGATCACGGTGGAAGTGGGGCCGGAGCACCAGCGGACCTGGCTGGTCCTGGGGGTCACGGCGCAGCAGATCCGTTGCCTGCATGTGATCGACCCTTCCGTGCCTGCCGGAGCGCCCCGGGGCGCGATTCCTGCGCCGTCCTTTGCCGATGAGGTGGCCGCAGCCAAGTTGCGGGGGCAAGAGGCGCCCCATGGCTGATCGCCGGCGCGCCTGGAGCGGGTGGGCGTTGGCGGTTGCCGCCACGGTTTTCGCTCCGGCGGCACTTGCACAAGCGGCACCGGGTTCGTTGCCCGTGCTGGTCGGTTCGGGCAACGCGGGCGCGAGCTTTTCGGTGCCCATTCAGACGCTGCTGTTCTTCACGGCCCTGTCATTTTTGCCGGCAGTGCTGCTCATGATGACGGGCTTCACCCGCATCGTGATCGTGCTGTCACTGCTGCGCCAGGCCATCGGCACCCAGTCGGCACCGCCGAACCAGGTGATCGTGGGTCTGTCGCTGTTTCTCACGTTCTTCGTGATGGGGCCCACCTTCGATCGCGTGTACCAGGACGCCTACGTGCCTTACACCGCGAACACCATCACGTTCGAGCAGGCGCTGGAGAGGGCGGAGGCCCCCATGCGCGGCTTCATGCTCAAGCAGACGCGCCAGTCCGACTTCGCCCTGTTCGCCCGCCTGGCCAAGCTCGATGCAGGGGCCACGGCGGAAACCGCGCCCCTGCGCGTGCTGGTGCCGGCATTTGTGACCAGCGAGCTTAAATCGGCGTTCCAGATCGGGTTCATGATCTTCATTCCGTTCCTGGTCATCGACATGGTGGTTTCCAGCATCCTGATGTCCCTGGGCATGATGATGCTGTCGCCTGTGCTGGTCGCATTGCCGTTCAAGCTCATGCTGTTCGTGCTGGCGGACGGCTGGAATCTGCTGATCGGCTCCCTGGCCGCCAGTTTCGCCACCTGAGGAGTGCGCATGACCTCGCAAATGGTTTTGACGATGGGGCGAGACGCCCTGACTTTGCTGCTGATGATTTCGATGCCGGTGCTGGGCGTGGTCATGGTGGTGGGGCTGCTCGTCAGCATCTTTCAGGCTGTCACGCAGATCAATGAGGCCACGCTCGCCTTCGTGCCCAAGCTGATTGCCGCCATGGTGGTGTTCGCCATCGCCGGCCCCTGGATGATCACTTCGCTCGTGGACTTCATCCGCAGAACCATCGAATCCATCCCGTCGGTCGTGTCGTGATCACGTTTTCAGAGGCCCAACTGGTGGCTTGGCTGTCACCGATCCTCTGGCCTTTCCTGCGCATCCTGGCCATGTTCATGGTGGCGCCGGTGTTCTCCATGCGCGTGATCCCGATGCGGGCCAAGATCGGCTTGGCCTTCCTCATTTCGGTTTGCGCGCAGGCCGCCCTGCCGGATCAGCCCATCATCAACATCAACGGGCGCGAGGCTCTGGGTGCCGTGGCCCAGCAACTGGCCGTGGGGGCCGCCATTGGCTTTGCGGTGCGCCTGGTGTTCACGGCGGTGGAACTGGCGGGCGAGGTGATCGGCCTGCAGATGGGGCTGAACTTCGCATCGTTCTTCGATCCCTCCAGCAACACGCAGGTGAGTGCCGTGGCCCGGTTTTTCGGGCACATGGCCATGCTGCTCTTTGTCGTCATCAATGGCCACCTGATGGTGTTGATGGCGGTGGTGAAAAGCTTCGACAGTTTTCCTGTGAATGGTCATTTCATGCAGGCCCTGGGGCAGTTGCGATTGCATGATCTGGGCGCTTCGCTTTTTTCCAGTGCCCTCTGGATTGCCTTGCCCATGATTGCCCTGTTGCTGTTCGTGAACATGGCCATGGGCATCATCTCGCGCGTGGCGCCGCAGATGAACATCTATGCGGTGGGTTTTCCCGTGACGCTGACCGTGGGCCTTCTGGGCATTGCGGCGACCCTGCCCATGCTCGAGCAGCCCGTCATGGCGCTGATGCAGCAATCCATCGATCTTTTCGCTTCACAGCGTTAGGCGGCCAGGCCTTCAGACCAACTGGTTGCGAATGGCGTACACCGTGAGTTCCGCGTTGTTGGTGAGCTTGAGTTTTTCCAACACGCGGGACCGATAGACGCTGACCGTCTTGGGGCTCAGCATCAGTTCTTCCGCGATGTCTGACAGGCGTTTGCCGGACGCAATCTTCACCAGGGTTTGCAGTTCCCTCTCCGACAACGCCTCGTGGGGCAACTCGGGACTCGGCTGCGCCAGGCTGTCCGCCAGCATCTGCGCTACCTCCGGAGTGAGGTACTTGCGGCCTTTCATCACGGTGCGCACGGCTTCGATCAACTCCACCGGGTCGCCTGCTTTGTTGGCATAGCCCTGTGCGCCCGCGCGCAGGCACCGCAGCGCATATTGATCCTCGGGATACATCGAGACGACCAGTACCTTGACGGCGGAGTCCGTCTCGCGAAGGCTGGCGAGCACTTCCAGGCCGCTGCGACCGGGCATGTTGAGATCGAGCAGCAGCACGTCGCAAGGCGCGGTGCGCAATACCTCCCTCAGCTCGGAGTAGCCACTGGCCTCGCCCGTCACCTGAATGTCCGGTGCCTCCGAGAGCGTGTCACGGATGCCCCTTCGCAGGACCGCATGGTCATCACACAGCACGACCTGGATCATGGTGCCTCCTCCTCTGAAATGTTTTGGGGTGTCAGCGGCACCGACAGGATGACGGCGGTTCCGCTGCCGGGATGGCTGCTGATGTCGAGCCATCCTCCCACGGTGCGCGCTCGTTCTTGAAGGCCTTTGAGACCGAATGATTTGGGCTTCTCGCGCATGGCAGGCTCCATGCCCCGTCCGTCGTCGGTGACCTCCAGTGTCAGTACCCCCTCGCTGTCCGACAGGTCGACGCCGACCTGTCGTGCTTCGGCATATTTGAAGACATTGGTCAGGGCTTCCTGCGCCGTGCGGTAAGCCACCAGCTGAATGGCTGCATCCACGTGGATTGTGTCCTTGCTCGTGTGCACCCGGGTGGGAATGCCGGTGCGCCGCTCGAAACTTTCCGCCAGCCATTGCACGGCGGCCACCAAGCCCTGGTCCAGGATGGGTGGGCGCAGATTCATCATGATGCGCTGACTCGCCTCGATGGCGTGCTGCAGCATCTCGGTGGCGGCCGCCGCATGGGCTTGCGTCCCGTCGTCCTTGGCATGCCGGCTGATCCAGCCCACATCGAAGCGCACGGCACTCAATGCACCGCCAATGTCATCGTGGATCTCGCGGGCAATGGCGGCCCGTTCTTTTTCGATCGAGCTTTGCAAATGCTCGGTGAGTTCTGCCAGCCGCCGTTCGGACGCAGCCAGATCGGCCGTGGCTTTCTCCCTCGCGCGCCGAGCCTCGTGCACTTCGATGGCGCGGTCAATGACGTGCGGCAGCCTCGCCATGTCGTCTTTGAGAAGGTAGTCCGCAATGCCCAGCCGCATCGCATCCACCGCTGCCGCCTCGCCGATGGCACCGGAAAGCAAGACGAAGGGCGGATGGGGCTCCCGCTGCGCCACCACACTCCAAGCGTCCAGCGCAGTGAAGCCGGGCAGGCGGTAGTCCGCAAGGATCAGATCGAAAGGCTCTGCATCGAGTTGCTCTATGAACGATGTCAGTGTGTCCACGTGGTGGATTTCATACACCACGTTGGCGCGGCGCAACGTAATGCAAGCCAACTCATGATCCGCTACAGAATCTTCTAAATGCAGGATGCGCAAGGGTCGATCCGTTACTCCTGATGGCATGGGGAACGCTATCATAGGATACATATTGGAACAAACAAGGGTGTTTGTCCCGTGCGGCGGTGATCGAGGAAAGCCGAGAGAATGGTTTGCATGGGACGTCTTTGCCAGTGGATTCCGCCACCAGCGTCTTGCCGAATTGGAATTTGTTTGCCCTGCAGCCGCTTGCAGTTCTGGAGAAACGATGCAATCTACGCTAACTAGCCCTGGCGGCCCAGGGGTTCAAGTGCCAGTCATGGTTGCTGCAGAATTGCAAGACTCCTTGTTGGTCGTCATGCATGATCTGCACCGACTGGAGGGCCTGCTCAGCCATGCGACCGACAACCTGCTGGCACGCTTCGGCGAAGCCAACGGTGCGTTGACCGACGATGTGGTCGGCGATTCGGCGGAACTCGCCGCGCTGCGGACGGCACTTCGCAGTGCCGTCACTGAACTGCAATTCCAGGACATGGCCTCCCAACTGATCTGGCACACCACGAAGGTGCTTCAAGGATGCGCTTTCCGCCTGGCCTCCGAAGCCATGGGTACCGAAGAGGGCGAAGAAGCCGCGCCCTTCGCTGAAATGGCCCCCGACCGTCCCAATCCTGTCACGCAGAGCGAAATGGATGCAGGATCAATCGACCTGTTCTGAGCCCGCGCCCGTAACTGGTTACCTTATATATTCAAGTGAGTGGAGCCCTACATGCAATCGATTCTTGCCGTTGATGATTCACCGTCCATGCGAAAGATGGTGTCCTTCACCCTGACCGGGGCGGGGTACCACGTGGTGGAGGCGGTAGATGGGCAAGACGCGCTCGAAAAGGCCGAAACCCACGATATCCATCTGGTGTTGGCCGACCAGAACATGCCAAGACTCGACGGAATCGGCCTGACCCGCAAGCTGCGTGAGCATCCCCGGTTCAAGACCATTCCCATTCTGATCCTCACGACCGAGTCGAGCGACCAGATGAAGCAGGCGGGACGTTCCGCAGGCGCCACGGGCTGGCTCGTGAAGCCTTTCGATCCGAACCGCTTGATCGAAGTGATTCAAAAAGTCATTCGCTAACGCCATCGCGTGCAGATAACCTAAGTACTGGAGCCCCTAATGGCGGATACCTATCAAGAAGGCGCGGGCGGTGGCGCGGACTTCGATCTCAGTCAGTTCTATCAGATCTTCTTCGAAGAGGCGGGTGAGAACCTGGACCAGATGGAGCACATGCTCCTGGACCTGGATCTGAGTGCGGCCAATGACGAAGAATTGAACGGTATTTTCCGTTGCGCGCATTCCATCAAGGGAGGGGCTGCAACCTTCGGATTCTCCGATGTTGCAGAGTTGACCCATCAAATGGAATCGCTGCTGGACCGCTTGCGGCGCCATGAACTGCAGCCCATTCCCCAAATGGTGGATGTGCTGCTGGAGTCTGCCGATGCGTCCCGCAGCCTGCTCGCCAGGCACCAAGCGGGAGGCCAGGGCGAAGCCGTATCCACGGCGGAACTGGTTCGCCGAATCAGTGAATTGGCTGCCGGCAATGTTCCTGCCGAACCTGTGGCGGCCGTGGCGCCCCCCCCCCCACCGCCGCCAGCGCCGACTCCTGTGCCTGCGCCAGCTCCGGTCACGCCTGCCCCATCCATTCCCGCTGCGGCAGCCGCACCGGGTAGCGCGCGCTCCCTCGAGATCCGTATCGGTCCGCTGGAGCGTTTGGAACAGGCTGACGCCATCAAGGAATTGTTCCGCGATATTCCCGGCCTCGGCTCCATTCGCGACGTCCCTTCTGACGAGCAGGGTATCCGGCTGTTCGCGGTCGAGACCACTTCCACCAACGATGACCTGCTGGATCTGTTCGCCTTCCATGTGTCGAAAGACCAGGTCAGGATCGGTGCAGAAGACGGTTCGGCCAGTGTGGAAGCTGATCCGGAAGCAGCCCTGCTGCAAGCGGGCGAGGTGTCCACGGAAGCACCCTATGGATTCTTCAATGGGTCCCCGGGTATGCCGAGCGATCGGACGGAGGTGTCCGTTGCAAATGTGTCGGATGCCCCGTCTGCCAAGCAGCCTGCAGCCGCAGCCCGCGCTGCGGAGCCCAAGGCGGTCAGCCAAGCGCAGATGGAGTCCACCACCATTCGTGTGGCAGTGAACAAGGTTGACCAGTTGATCAATCTGGTCGGCGAATTGGTGATCACCCAGGCCATGTTGGCGCAGAACAGCCGCGGCCTCGACGCGGGGGCCTATCAGCAGTTGCTCGCGGGGTTGGCTGATCTGGATCGCAACACACGGGATTTGCAAGAGTCCGTGATGTCGATCCGCATGATTCCCATGTCGATCGTGTTCAGCCGCTTTCCGCGGATGCTCAGAGACTTGGCCAACAAGCTGGGCAAGAAAGTCGAGATGGTCACCTTGGGTGAAGCTACCGAACTGGACAAGAGCTTGGTCGAAAAAATCACCGACCCATTGACGCATTTGGTTCGGAACAGCTGCGACCATGGCATTGAAATGCCTGCTGACCGGCTTGCTGCAGGGAAGTCCGAGCATGGAACGATCACGTTGTCCGCCTCGCATCAAGGCGGCTCCATCGTGATTGAAGTACGTGACGACGGTCGAGGACTCTCGCGCGAAAAAATCATGCGAAAAGCCAGGGAGCGTGGGCTGGATGTCTCCGATCAGATGAGCGACGCAGATGTGTGGGGCCTGATTTTCGCGCCAGGCTTCTCCACTGCCGATGAAGTGACCGATGTCTCCGGGCGTGGGGTCGGCATGGATGTGGTGAAACGGAATATCGCTGCACTCAACGGGTCGGTGGAAATCGATTCTGCCGAAGGGTATGGCATGCGCGTGTCCGTGCGGTTGCCGCTGACGCTGGCGATCATGGACGGCATGTCGGTGGGAGTGGGGGAAGAGGTCTACATCCTTCCGCTGTCTTCTGTCGTGGAGTCGTTCCAGGTCAATCCCGATGATGTCAATACGGTCGCGCAAGGATCTCAACTGGTCAAGGTGCGGGATGAATATATGCCGGTCATCGCCCTGGAGAAAACATTCCAGGTCCCTCGCCTGGATCAAAGCAAGTCCAGCAACATCATGGTGGTGGTTGAGGCGGACGGTAGCCGGGTCGCATTGTTGGTGGATGAGTTGCTCGGCCAACACCAAGTCGTCGTGAAAAACCTGGAAACCAACTATCGCAAAGTGCCCAATGTGTCCGGCGCCACCATTCTCGGGGACGGAACTGTGGCACTCATCCTGGACACAGGTGCTTTGGTGCGGCGCGCTCGCCACTGAGCCCGCGACCCGTTGATATAAGGAGAGCCCTATGGCTGGAGTGATGGAAAAAACCAATGAAGCGACTGTCTCTGGCGCCCGGGAGTATTTGACTTTCCGGCTGGATCAAGAGGAGTATGGGATCGACATCCTGAAGGTGCAGGAGATCCGCGGCTATGAGCCGCCGACACGCATCGCCAATGCGCCAGACTTCATCAAGGGCGTGACGAATCTGCGCGGCACCATTGTTCCCATCGTTGACATGCGGCTGAAATTCAGCTGTTCCAAAGCGGAATACAACAGCTTCACGGTGGTCATCATCCTGAATCTGCGAAACCGGGTTGTCGGGATCGTGGTGGACTCGGTGAGCGACGTCATGGAACTGAACTCGGACCAGATCCGCGTTGCCCCGGAGGTGGAGAGCACCATTGACACCAACTGCATCGTCGGCTTGGGCTCGGTGGGTGAGCGCATGCTCATCCTGTTGGATATCGAGAAGCTCATGGCCAGTATGGACATGGGTTTGGTTTCTGCCAACGAATAAGGCCGACACCTCGCCGCCACGCAACGGCTTAGAGATCAATCGACGTGGCTGTATCCGTAACCGCTGGCCTGTGAACCACCGACCTCTCGAAGTGAAAAGCAACATGCGCCAGACCTCCAGTCCTCTCCCTCCTGCACGAGGCGTGGCGGAATCACCAGCGGTTTCGCCTTCATCGGGACCCTTGGCCCAAGGGCGAGAATTCGTCTGGACCAACGCAGATTTTTCACGTGTCCAGGCGCTCATTTATCAGCGGGCTGGTATCAGTTTGCACGATGGCAAACATGCAATGGTCTACAGCCGTTTGTCGCGGCGGTTGCGCGATACCGGGCATACGAGCTTTCATGAATATCTGAGCTGGCTGGAAACCCATGATGGCCCGGAGTGGCAGGAGTTCGTGAACGCGCTCACGACCAACCTGACGGCGTTCTTCCGCGAACAGCACCACTTTGAGATTCTGGCCAATCTCCTGCGTACACGGCCTGCGGGTCCGTGGAGTGTTTGGTGCAACGCTGCATCCACCGGGGAAGAACCATATTCCATCGTGATGACGGCCATGGAGTCGTTGAGCAGTAACGGTTCGTTCAAGTTGACGGCCAGCGATATCGACTCCCGCGTGTTGGCAACGGCAGCAGAGGGGGTGTATCGGCTGGACAGTGTGAAGGGGCTGAGTGCGGAGCGCCTTCAGCGATTCTTTTTGCGGGGCAAGGCGTCGAATGCCGGTTTTGCGCGTGCCAAACCTGAGTTGCGCCGAAGCATCGATTTCCTGAGCGTGAATCTCATCCGCGATGACTGGCCTTTTCGGGAGCCGTTCGACGTCGTGTTTTGCCGCAATGTCATGATCTATTTCGATGCCCCCACCCAGCGCAAGGTACTGGAGCGCATCCATCGTGTGTTGAAACCAGGCGGCATGCTTTTTGTCGGGCATGCTGAAAACTTCAGCGAGTCCCGTGACCTTTTCACTTTGCGCGGCAAGACCGTGTATGAGCGCCGTTGACCGATAGTCTTCTGCAAGAGCCCACATGACCAATACCCGCCCTGGCTTTCCCCCTCCGTCTGGCGCACCGCCGTCCGCCTATGGTGGAACGGTAGAGCGGCGTCGTGCACCGCGAATTGCGCCGCTCAGTGCCGATATTTACACTGGCACTCCAGCCTCCGCAGCAAAGCAATCAACATTGCCGGAGCTCAAGGCGCAAGCGCGCCGGCCGGGAGAAGCCTCATTCTTCTTTTTTGATCATCATTTTCAGCACAATGCGGTCAAAGTGCTTCCCGGGGAATATTTCGTCTCGGATGAGAATCTGGTGATCATGACCGTGCTCGGCTCATGCATTGCCGCTTGCCTGTGGGACAGCCGTAGCCGGATCGGTGGTATGAATCACTTCATGCTCCCCGATGGCGATTCTTCCGATGTATCCGGCCGCTATGGCTCGTATGCCATGGAGTTGCTGATCAACGAAATGCTGAAACTTGGAGCTCGCCGGGAAAGCATGCAGGCCAAGATATTTGGTGGGGCACAGGTGATGCATAACTTCACCACGATGAATGTGGGTGAGCGCAACACCAACTTTGTGCTCAACTATCTCCAGACAGAGCGTATCCCGATTGTTTCGGAAGACGTGCTCGATATCTATCCACGCAAAGTCGTTTTCTTTCCGGTGACAGGAAAAGCGATGGTGAAGCGGCTCGCCCATGCGCATCCAGAGACATTGGTGGAGCAGGAAGTTCGCGGCAACGCTGCGACGGTTGCCAAAGCGACTGCCGGCGGATCAGTGGACCTCTTTTGAGAAATGAACAAGGACATGAGGGAATGAGCAGGAAGATCCGGGTGATCGTTGTGGATGATTCGGCGTTGGTGCGCAGTCTTTTGGCCGAAATCATCAATCGCCAGCGGGACATGGAGTGCATCGGCACCGCCAACGACCCTTTGATTGCGCGCGAAATGATTCGCGAAATGAACCCCGATGTCATTACCCTGGACGTCGAGATGCCGCGCATGGATGGGATTGATTTTCTTGGGCGCCTGATGCGCCTTCGACCCATGCCCGTGGTGATGATTTCCACGCTCACGGAGAGGGGGGCTGAAGTCACCATGAAGGCGCTCGAACTGGGAGCGGTTGACTTCGTTGCCAAACCCCGGGTCGGCCTTTCCAGTGGTCTGAATGAATTGGCGACCCAGATCGTTGAGAAGATTCGGGTGGCCGCTGTCGCACAGGTCCGGAGAGCGCCGGTGCAAAGCCCGACCCGTCCGCACTCTCCAACAACTGGTTCTGTAGAGGGGGGACATGCTCCGACGCATACGACCACATTGCTGGGCCGCTTGTCGACGGAAAAGCTGATTTGCATCGGTGCATCCACTGGTGGAACAGAGGCCATCCGCGAAGTGCTGATGCAGATGCCAGCAGACTCACCGGCGATCGTGATCACTCAGCACATGCCACCAGGTTTCACCACCAGCTTCGCCGCCAGGCTCAATGGGTTGTGCCAAATCACAGTGAAAGAAGCGGCCAACGGAGAGCGCATCTTGCCTGGCCATGCCTACATAGCGCCCGGAGGAAAGCAGTTTCATATTGCACGCAGTGGAGCCAACTATGTGGCCGTGGTGGATGATGGTCCTCCTGTCAATCGGCACAAGCCGTCGGTGGAGGTCTTATTCAAGTCGGCCGCGGGGGTAGCGGGACGTAACGTTTTCGGCATCATGTTGACCGGCATGGGAAATGATGGTGCCTCCGCGATGCGCGAGATGAAGGATGCTGGCAGTTACAACTATGTGCAGGACGAGGCAAGTTGCATCGTTTTCGGTATGCCCCGGGAGGCCATTGCACATGGCGCTGCAGATGAGGTTTTGCCTTTGACGCAGATTGCACCGGCTTTGATCGCCAAGCTGCGTGGTGCAACCGATCGATTGCACCATCGCATCTAGGTATCGGTGCGCAATAAGACGGGGCGTTAGGACGACAAAGCTGTCCAGCGCTCCAGCGCAATCATCAGTTGATTTTCGATCTCTCCCTCCCTTGCATGGAGGGAGGCCGCTCGTGCACCATCTTTGGCATATAACGAACCGTCAGCCAGTGCTGACTGGATTGACTGTTGCTCTGTCTCTAGTGTGGCAATTTGAGTTGGGAGCTGTTCAAGCTCCCGTTGCTCTTTGTAGCTCAACTTCTTCTTGGGAAGATGTGCTGACTTTTCCTCTGCATCCACAGTGTCATTGCGCTCAACTGCCGCCTTGGAGGGTGGCAAAGACGTCGGATTGAGCAGCCCACTGCGCCGGGACTGGGTCAGCCAGTCTTGAACACTGCCCTCGTATTCCCGCCAGAGCCCGTTTCCTTCATACGCAATGGTGCTGGTCACCACATTGTCAAGGAAGGTCCGATCATGGCTCACAAGGAATACGGTGCCGTCATACGTCTGAAGTAATTCCTCCAGAAGATCCAGCGTGTCGATATCTAAGTCATTCGTTGGCTCGTCAAGCACCAGCACATTGGCAGGACGTGCGAAGAGGCGAGCCAAAAGCAGTCGGTTGCGTTCCCCTCCTGAAAGTGAGCGGACTGGTGAGTGAGCCCTGGCAGGGGAAAAAAGGAAATCGCTGAGGTAACTTTTGACATGCTTGCGTTGCCTGCCAATCTCGATCCATTCGCTGCCAGGGCTGATGAAGTCTTCAAGGGTCGCGTCGAGGTTGATCGCATGTCGCATCTGATCAAAGTACGCTACCTGCAGATTGCTTCCTCGCCGAACGGTGCCCTCATCTTGAGCTAGTTCACCTAGGATGAGCTTGAGCAAAGTGGTTTTTCCCGCACCATTGGGGCCGATCAAGCCCACTTTGTCGCCGCGGAGGATCGTTCCAGAAAAGCCTTTGACGATGACTTTGTCTCCGAAAGATTTGCTGACGTCAGACAACTCCGCAACGATCTTGCCTTGATAGCCATTTTGGGCACCCGAGGCAATATCCATCTTGACGCTGCCCAGCACCTCTCTCCGAGCACTGCGGTCAGCTCGCAGGGCCTCAAGGCGCCCGATGCGGCTTTGACTGCGGGTTCTTCGGGCTTCAACACCCTTGCGCACCCAAATTTCCTCTTGAGCGAGCAACTTGTCGGCCTTGGCCGAGACAACGGCCTCCTGGGCAAGCTGCTCACCCTTTTGAAACACGTACTGGGCGAAATTTCCCGGATACGATCGGAGTTGCCCTCGATCGAGCTCCACAATCCGCGTGGCTACTCTGTCCAGGAATGAGCGATCGTGGGTGATCGTGATGACGCTGCCTTTGAAATCAATCAATAGATCTTCCAGCCATTCGATGGAATCCAGATCGAGGTGATTGGTCGGTTCGTCCAGCAACAGAACATCCGGTCTTGCGACCAATGCCTGCGCAAGAGCGACTCGTTTTTTTGTTCCGCCTGATAGGTTGCCCACGATCGAGTGGGGATCTAGTCGAAGTCGCTGCAGGGTCTCTTCAACCCGCTGTTCCCAGTTCCAAGCGTCGTAGGCCTCAATCTGCGATTGCAACGCATTGAGGTCCAGTCCCGGGTCGCCAGAGAGGTAAAGATCTCTTATTTCTGCTACTTCGCGCAGCCCTTCTGAGGCTGCGGCGAAAACACTAGCTTCCATCTCTAGGACCGGCTCCTGCGCAACGTAGGCAATTCGAACTCCCTGTTGGACTTGTAGGGAGCCATCATCGGGCTTGGCAAGACTGCCCAAGATTTTCAGTAGCGATGACTTTCCAGCACCGTTACGCCCGATCAATCCGACGCGTTCGCCGGCTTCCAGGGAAAAGCCAGCATGATCTAGCAGTGCAACATGACCGAAAGCCAGTTGAGCATTAAGTAAGGTGAGAAGTGCCATATGTGAGGAATTATCCGGCTTAGCGCTGACGGAGGCGCAAGGCGACTGTGGCAAGATACATTGCAATTTTTTGTCATCTTTCTCCTACGGGTGTGGGAAAAGTGGTCTATACTTGCGGGCTTGGCAGGTGAGACGGATGACTGAGTTGTCCGGAGAGTCTGACAAGAAAGGTTGGTTTTGAGTTGTGGCC
>NZ_BQXJ01000010.1:0-132821 GCF_030158975.1 Acidovorax sp. SUPP2539
CGTGGAGCGTTTTGCACCAAACGGCACGCCGTGCCACGTGGAGCGTTTTGCACCAAACGGCACGCCGTGCCACGTGGAGCGTTTTGCACCAAACGGCACGCCGTGCCACGTGGAGCGTTTTGCACCAGATTGCCTCAGTCAAATCCAAGATCGATCATTTCAACAGAAGGGAAGAAAAAACCATGGCAAAAAAGATGACCAGCGAGCGCCTGTTCGTGGAATTACTGCACCGTCTGGGCAAGTACAGCGATGCACTGATGCTTCATACCGCGCTGCGGGAACAAGCGGATGTCGCAGAGTGGAAGACTGCGATCACCCAGGTTTCGCAGTTCGCGCTGGACGGTCAGATCAACAAGTGGCAAGCGCAGCGCGCACTGGACCGCCTTACCCAGTTGGGCCTGATAGAAGTGCGTATCCACACCAAGACCGCAACCCATATCAAGGTGGACCGAGATGCCGTCATGGAACTGCTTCAGCAGCCCGTTTCCAACCTGCTACCCGGCATGCGCGGCAAAGACTTCGCGTTCCTGCAAGCCTGGAATGAGTCTGCCGCCGCGGCTGCGTCCGCCGTCGAGGATGCCGCGTGATGCTGCATATCGGTGTTTTTCGCCCCTGCCTGCGGTGGGCCGGCGCCATCCTCGCCTCGGCCGGCGCGGCATCCGCCATGGCCGCCACCGCCAGCCAAGCCGAGTTCAAGCTCTCGTCCTTCTTCTTCGAGGCCTCGTGCTCTGCCGATGGGCAGTTCCAAGCCCAAGACGCCTGGTTGATGTACTTCATGCCGCAACTGATCCTGGTTCTTGTCGCAGGCATGGTGATCCTTGAACTCGCGTACCACATCATCCAGCGCGCTCGCGAAGGCTGGCCCGCCAACGATTGCAAGCTCTCGTTCTGGCCCTGGCTACGACTGAACTTGCCGCCCGCCGTCGCCAGCGGTGCGCTGGCAAGCGCACCCGCATTTTCGATGCTGGCCTACTTTGCGCTCACCGGCCGCATCGATCCGGTCGATCCTGTCCTGGTCATCCTCGGCCAATGCACTTCCGCCACCTCGTTCACCCTCACTCCGGGCTGGAGCGCGTTCTTCATCGCGATGGTCGGGCTGTCTTTCCTGCTCGCATGGCTCATGACGTTTCGGGTATTCCCAGTCATGCAGAAAGCCATTCGGCGCCGCATTCGCAGGAGGATGGCTCCCGGCACACCGGCCCACCACTGAGCTACCGGCCAACCGTCCCGGTCCCGCTTTCTTCATCGACAACCCCTCTCACCCCTCAAATCAAGGAGGATCCCATGGCCAAAGCCACAAAGAAAAACGCTTCGTCGAACGCCATCGCCTCGGCCACCGTGCCCGCACCCGTCCAGAACAGCACGATCCTGGCGCCACCCCGGTCACGCCTGACTTTCTCCACCGAGCCCAATTCACCCTTCCAGGACGGCTACTCCATCTCGGGCGAGGAGTCCGTGCTGGCCGAATTCCTCGCGGGCGACATGCCTGAATCCGACCCGCTGTATGACCGCTACGTCGAACTGGAAGACCGCAAGGATCGCTTCGAGCGCATGCAAGCGGACTTCAAGACCCGCCGCGGTGCCGACCCGCTCGTCATGCCCAAGGAGTTCTTTTCCATGCTGGAGGTGGGCAATCTGGTCGATACCGATGTCGACCAGATGTCGGTCCACACCAAGGAAGCCATCCGCATGTTCATGGGGCGCACTCGCGAGCCCGGCAAGGAAGCGGCTCCCATCATCGGCGGCAAGCGGATCGCGGCAGCGCTGCGCAACCTGTGGATGCTCACGGCCAATGACAACCCCTACGCAGACTGGGCGCTCCTGCGCCACGAAGACTCCATGCAGCAGGTACAGCGGCGTCTGGCCCGCGAATCCAAGGAAGCCTTGGGCGTGCTGGAGGAGCAAAAGCGCAAAGGCCTGACCTATTCGCTGCTGCAATCCTCCCAGCCGCAAGTGCTTAACCTGGGCTTTCGCTCGCCTTATGGCTACGCAGTGTCCAGTCTCATCGTGGACTTCGACCATTACGTCCGTGTGCAAAAGACGCTCGCTCGCAAGAACCTGCGCTCCGACGATCAGACGCGCCAAGCCATCTCGGAGATCACTCGATTCATCCGCCGCGTTTTCAACGAAACCGCGCGGTTTGATCGCTGGCTCACGCGCGAGGAAGTCCGAGGTCTGTGCCGGGCGGACTTCGTACCGGAGGCGGGTGGCGATGCCAGCGTGCAAGCGGCCAAACGCCTGGAGTTCGCCACCGAGGTGTTCGGCGCGGTGCCGGCTGACGTCTTCACCACCAAGCTGCAGCCACGCCACTCGCGCCGCCGCATCCAGATCACCGCCGTGGAGCGCCAGTTGCTGCAGACGGTCGGCGCCAGATTGGCTCAGGCCGAGCAGGCCGATGGTTCTACCGTGACCGAGGGCGCTTCCGATGCTGCACAGACAGCGGAAGTGGCTCGCTGATGCCGTGGGCCGGACGCTGGGGCACGCCCGTGAATCGCGTTGCCGTGACCGCCGTCGATGATGAAAGGGCTGCGGTGATGAAAGGGCGTGTGGATGAAAGGGCTGAATGCTCCACGATGCAAGTGGAACGTGTTGTCAATTCAGTCGAGTGGGCACGCGAATCGCTGAAGGACGAGACGTGTCAGGAACGAGCTGACACAAAGGCCTTTACGGGTAAGGGCACCCGCCAGGAGCTGCGCCAACTGATTGCCGAGATCGACCGGCTGGAGCAAGCCATGCGTGAACTGGCGAGCGTTGTCCGCCAAGTCCCTGGCGCATCCATCTACCTGATGCTGCACCACAAGCGTTCCAACGGCTACACGTTCCTGCGCTGGCGCGAGCTGGGGGCCGGCAAGCGGCACCTGTCCTGGACCGATGTCCAAGCCTTGCTGCAATCGCGGGAGGCAAGTGTTCGTGCCTGGTACGGCCAAGCCTCCGAGCAGGCCCTGTCGCTCAATGCGCAGCATCTGACCGCGCGCAAGCGCATCCGTGCCCTGCGGTACATCCTCACCCGGGCGCAGCAGCCGGTGTACGCCCGCCGCATTCCCGGGTGACTTGATTCCTGGATGAATTCCAACCGCCCCAGGTCTGGTGCAGCCAGGGATCGGTCATTGAAACGCACTGTGGAGAAATTGATGCAGAACCTTTTTATCGGCAAGGGCAACTTGGCCAAGCCGCCCACGCTGGAGCGCAACATTTCGCGCAAGACCGGCGAGGAGTTCATCGTGGCCAAGATGCGGGTCATGTTCAGCCGCTATGGGCAAAACAACCATGGCGACTTCGAGCAGGTTGGCGGTTTTTGGCGCGAGGTGGAGATCTACGGCAACAAGGCCGAGGCCTGCGCGAAGTTCCTCAAGACGGGCGCGCGTGTCTTGGTGGTCGGCGAGGAGCGCGATTTCATGGCCAAAAACGAGGCCGGCGACGAGGTACAGGTCATCAAGATCGTGGCCGAGGACGTCGCGCTGCAGCTGTCGCGCATCGAGTCGATCCAGTTCACCCCATCCCGTGGGCAGCAGCAAACGCAAAACCAAGGTGGCGATCAAGGCGGTTACCAGGGCGATTACCAGAGCCAGCCGCAGGAATTCGACGACATCCCCATGTGACCCTCAGCACTCATTAACTCACCTTTCCGGGTAAACGTCGCCAATATTAGAAATTAATTCAACCGGAAATATAGGAGTCGAGTATGAGTGAAACGGTGGATGGAATTCAGAGTGTGGATTCCCTGGGTGTATTCAATGAAAAGTCCTGGCGCGAAGTATGCGAAAAAATGGCAGACCAGGCCTTCAGGGGATGTGGGCTCTCGCATCATTATTACGTCAAGCGATTCAGTGCGGAAATCGACAATGCACTGAAAACTATTCCTGCGGAGTTTCATGCACAGGCAAAAGAAACAGCGCAATATTTCGACTATGCGTCGATCGATGAAATACAGGAAACCGAGCAATCGAATGCCGATAACGGATTTTGTGCCCATGGCATAGATGACGACTGCTGTCCTTTCGGTTGTGGAGATCGCGGTGGCTGAGTTCAACAGCCAGACCATTGGCCTTGCACAACCGACCGGAGTCGACCATGAATACTGAATCAGCACGAGAACTTCAAGCCATCGATGCGCAGGGGCGTTTCGACGAGGGCGCATGGCGCAATATCTGCGCGCGCATCGCCATTGCTGCCTCCAAGGACTGCCGTCAATTCTTCGATCAATACGTCAAGGTTTTCAGCGCCGGGGTCGATGCGCTGCTTAAGACCATTCCTTCCGAGTTTCACCCAGCGGCCTTGAAAATCGCCGCACAGTGGGACTATGCCCAAACGCCCAGTGATATAGCCAGGGGTATTCGCGAACACAATCGAGCGGTTCTGGAGCGGATTCGGGCCCATGGTCTATCAGACTCATCTGATTCGAATCAGAATGCTGAGCGTTGATTAAATGATTACCGACCCAAGAACCGGGAATGGACTGACGCCCGAGGTCGAAAGCGCTCTGGCATTAGCGCCAATTTCCCTGCGCGCTCCAGACTTGCTGATCCAGGCCATCTCGGATGGCAGGCGCATTGGCCTGCAGTTGCATTACATGGCTGGAATGGGGCGCACCCTGCAGCAAGCCGGCGCCTGGTGGGTCGCAAGCCGGCGCATGTGGGCGCTGGAGCAGGCCGATCCCGAGCAGCTGGTGCATTGGCTGCGCGCGGTGTATCGCGGCCAGCATGTGGACCTAGACGATGCGTTGCCGCTCCTACGCGCTGCCGTGGCCTCTCCTGAGCCGGACTACTTCGCGCAGTTGCTCGATGTGCAGATCTTTCCGCTTGCCAAGGGCGATATGGCCCGTGGCCGGCACGCGGTGAGCTTCGCCTATGACGCGCCCTGCGTGCGGGTCGTCAAGGCGCTGCAGGGGCATTTCCATCGCCATGCAGCGGCTTGGCAGGTGCAGGGCACTGCCTTGGAGATCCTGGATGCGCTGAGCCAGTTCGCAGGTGTTGCGTCCGAGTTTGTCTTCGTCCATGAGCAGCCGGTCGTCCTGGAGGACCTGGTGGGCTCCACCTCGCAGGCCTCGCCCATCCAGGTGCCCGCTGCCCGTCCGGAATTCGGTGACAGTGGCCCGGGCGAAGCCAAGGGCGTGGCGTTCATGTCGGCCGAGCTGGATGACGGCGTGGACGTGGATATCGACGAGACCGAGCTGGCTCGCATGGCTGTGCATGCCGGGCTACGCGACTACCAGGTCGCCGGTGTCCGGCACCTGGCCTCGCAGACGGGCGCATGCCTGGGCGATGACATGGGCCTGGGCAAGAGCCGCCAGGCCGTCGTGGCCACGCGCATGGCTGCGGGGGAGGGCAGGGTGCTCATCCTGTGTCCTGCGTCGCTGCGCATCAACTGGGAGCGGGAGATCCGGGCGGTGTACCCGGATGCGATCGTGGGCATGGTCGGCGAGGACCGCATGGCCACCTTGCACGGTTGCGAGTGGATCATCGCCAACTATGAGCGCCTGGGAGGCCTGGTGCGCGAGACGGATCTGTCGTTCGCGGTGATGGCGGTGGACGAGGCCCACTACCTGAAAGAGCATCACGCTGGCCGCACGCGCAATGCCTTCATCATGGCCACGCGCATCCCGCGCCGGTATGTCATCTCGGGCACGCCGCTCTTGAACCGCGAGATCGAACTGCACACACTGCTGCGGCTCACGGGCCATCGGCTGGGGCAGATGCCGCTGAAGGACTTCCGTGGTCAGTTCACGGGCTCGCGCGAGAAGAGGGCGCTGCTCGCAGGGGCCCTCAAAGGGTGGATGCTGCGCCGGCGCAAGGACGTTCTCAAGGACCTGGGAACCAAGAGCCGCCAGGTGCGGTACATCTCGCCAGCCGAAGGTCTGAGAGCCTACAAGGCGATCCACGACGACATGACCCTGCAGGCCATGCCCAAGATCACCAAGCTGCGGCAAGCCCTGGAGGCGCTCAAGACGCCCTTCCTGATCGAGACGGTGGAAGGGCTGTCCGAGGGCGACAAGATCATCGTGTTCTGCGAGTACATGGCGACGGTGGAGGCCATGAAGGGCGCCTTCGCCGCGGCCGGCATCCAGTGCGTGACGCTGGTGGGCAGCGACTCGGCAACCAAGCGCCAAAAGGCTATCGATGCCTTCCAGAACGATCCAGCGGTCACCGTGTTCATCGGCACCACGTCCGCGGCCGGCGTGGGCATCACGCTGACAGCGGCGAACTACGTGGCTTTCGCATCGCCTCCCTGGACGCCGGCGCTCATGCGCCAGGCCGAAGACCGGGCCTACCGCCTGGGGCAGCGCCGCAACGTCATGGTCGTCGTGCCGCTGATCGCAGGCACCCTGGACGAAGGTGTCTGGAAACTGCTCGATCGCAAGCAGGAAACCGAGCGTGACGTGGTGGAGCCGGAGATGGCTGGACCAGGTGGTGCGACGGCTATGGCCGCCGGGTCACCCTGGCTGGCCGCTGCCGCGTAGGACCGCAAATACCACTTCAACGCTGAAACAGGAAAGTTCTCATGTGGTCACCGGATCACCGATGCGAGGAGTTCGAACTGGCGGCAGAAGCCTGGGAATGGCTGCATACCGAAGGGTTCGTGGCGACCTGGGACCACCTTGCATTCGAGCATCCGGATGGCCGCAAAGCCCGCCTGTTCCTGCCGCGGGGAGAGAGGGCGGATGAGACGGCATCGATCACGATTTTTGCAAGCCGGGCCAAGCGATTTGGCTTCGGTGCGGGGATTACCGCCTCAACCCGTTTGAACTACGGAGCAATCAATGAATATGAAAAATCCCTCAAAAACTTCGCCCATCAAAAATGTGGGCATGGTCAATGAAATTATTATGGGTGTCGTGCAAAGCGCGAGGATTGTCACGCCTGGATTTGTGCATTTCATCAGGTGTCTCTTCCTGATCGCGGTGGTCGCTTATACAGCTTGGCTGATCTCCAGATTTATATTCAAGTAAATTGAAAGAGATTCTGGAATGAATAATGCCGATGCAGAGGAAATCATCTACAGCAAGGTCTATCACGTCAAAGGATGCCCGCACTGTGGCGCCCAGCCAGTATTGACTGCGATCGACAACGGCTTCGCGCTCGATTGCCTGCAGCACCGCGATTTCACGGTGCGCTCAACCGAATACATCGTCCGTTGGGTTGGTTCTGACGTTCCTGATACCCCAGTGCGAGAGAGCCGAACCCCAAAAAATACCCTTGATGAATTGATCGAAAGGTGGAACGATAATGAACACTATGTCGGGCTTGGAGAGGATCAAATCATGCTGGGGTCGAGAATCTCCTTCGAAATTACCCTAAGCACCAAGTGATTGAGATCATCGACAACCAAGTTCCAGCTGTCATGCTGCGAGGAGAATTCAAAACGGCCGAGACAAAAAACTTTTAAGTATTTTCTCCCTTCGGATTTCAGCACCTCATCAACAGAGGACTTGAGAAATCTATGATGTTTGTATGCTCGCAAGAGTTTCGAAGGCACATACAGATGTACTGGCCTGCGTTGATATTTATCAAAAAAAATTAGATCAAAACCGTAACCATAGGACTCTGGCTTGGAAATTCCACCGTATGTAACCCCGCTTCCATCCGAACGACCGACCCAGTGAAAGTAATCGCGATAGGAAACATTGCCACGCCCAATAATTTTTAGTCTCAACGCCTCAAATTCAGCATGGGTAAGGGTTTGCGTCGCCTCAAGGTAGCTGTCGACAAGGCGGTCGAGATCACTGGTGCGGTTCTCGCCGGCGATATCACCATTTTTCGTATTTCCCCTTATGCTGCCCTCACCGGCAGCGCTTTCGCCATGACCTGCAATAGTCCCTGGCTGTGTCGTTATCACCGCTGCTGTGGCTCTGCTGCGCGGATCGAAGACAGTGATTAGATCGTTCACCTTCCTGCGAGCCATGCGCTGCAGTGCTTCCTCTGGCTTCTCGTCCGAGGTCGGCTTCTTCTCGTCCAATTGCACCAGCCACTGGCAATCAGGGTGATGCTCGTCCTTGCTACGGAAATATGGTGCGACGTATTTCTTATTCTCTTGGGCTGGAAATCTGTAGTTTGCGCCCACAATGGACACCAGTTCTGGCAGCTTACGGCAGGCCGGGTCGTTGCAGTAGAAGGTGAATCTCTCCGGGGGCGATTCGAGGCTGAGATATTCGCGCCTCGCTTGCGTGATGGTGATTTCCTCTCCAACCTCGACGCACCAAGCCTTAAGAATTTTCGTGATTTTCGTCGTCAATGGGAGGGTGCTCCTAAGTTGTGGTTTATGGGTGATGCGGGTTAGCTCGTGCAAGAGCCATGATCCCGCATCAATCTACCATGGGGCACTCTCCCACCCTTTGAGGTCTCCACCACACAGGTATTCCTGTTTGATCCAATGGGTAATCACGAATGACCTACCTGCGTGCTTAAAAGCCGCTTGAAAGCTGCGGATGAACGATGACATAGCGCGCACACCATCGTCGTGATGACGACTGAGTTGCGTGACCTGCGAGGCCACAGCGACAGCTGACCAATTCCCGGCGTGATCAGCTATAAGAGCAGCTGCGCTTGGTGGGGATGACGGCCGCGTTCTTCGGCGGCTACGGCGCCATTCCGCACAAAACATGTAGGCCATCCAGGTCGATGAGCGATCAAACACCTTGTTGCATCCTGGCGTCCATGCAGATTCTGGAAGCGGTTAGCATCCGCCCCCAACAAAAATGAAATCCTGGGGGGATTGAATGAGCGCAGAACTTGCGGCCACGTTCTTCAACGTCGGCTACGGACAAACCTTGGCCCAGTCCATGGACAAGAACCAGGTGGACGTCCTGGTTCTGACACAGGGGCAGTACATGAGCATCCTGCAGGACAGGGCCAGGGGCAATGCCGCCCTGGAATTCAGTCTGCGCAAGATGCTGTCCCAATCGACCTTCGGTCAGTACTGGCAGAAAGAGTTCAGTCCTAATGCCAGCGAACCTTGGGTGGGGCCGGTGGCGCAGGGCGCCAACGATGCGCTTGCCATTGCAAAAACACTGAACGCTATTGGCATGGCCGGAATCGGCACCTTCATCAAGACCACGGCGACGGGCACCTACATCATCATCAAGGGCTACTCGGCCAAGCGCAGCAGCGCCCTGCAGGGCACGCGGTATCTGGCGACAAATCCTAAGATGCTGCAACTGGGACTTGGCATGAAAAGCCTGCAGGGGATTGCCAAGGGTGGCTTCATGCTCGGTGTGGTGGTGTCCACAGGGATCGAGTTGATGGACTTCATGTTCAATGATGAGAAGACCATGTACGACTTGGTGGGCGGTATTGGTGTGGAGGCGGTCAAAGGAGGCTTGGGGGGACTGATTGCCTACTCGGCCGCTGCTGGCGTCTCTATGGTCACAACGGTGGCTGTGGCTCCATTGTTTGCGATGGCAATCACGGCTGTCTTCGCCGGCTATGTGCTCAACTCGTTGGACAACCACTACGGCATCAAAGGCAAGGTGATCGCCGCCCTAAAGATGCTTCCGGAGCATACCGCGCAAGGCATCTACTACATCGACACCAAGACCCAGTCTTGGCAGGACGATCTGCTCAATGCCGTGGCGCAGAAGAAAGTCGAACTAGGCAGGGCCATCGATCAGAGCGTGAAGGACTGGCTCTGCCGCATTGCCTGCGTGCGATATTAGACGCCACCACTTGAATACCATCAGAGCATGCACGACGCCAAAACAGTACGGAAAGCCATGTGGTGGATTACGCCGCTTTTTCTTGGAATTGCGACAAGCGGCATTCTGGCGACTCAATATGGCCTGATACCAACCTTCCGGGAAATTGCGTCGTTGGCCCCGGTCGTTCGAATTGCACCGGTTTCCCAGATGGCACCATTCATGGCATTGACATTTCTTGTGGCGCTCGTGTTGGGAGCGATGCGCGCCATACCTTGTAGCGACAAGAGCATCAAGAAGTTCGAGCGTTTTTTCATCTTCGCCCTCTTGCTGAATGTGTTTGTCATGTTGTTGATTCCGGTCACGTCTGTGGCCCAGCGCTTCTATATGCCGTTCATCGGCTACTCGATCTGCACGGACTTGAAGGACAACCCTGCAATGTGGTTCACAGACTGGGTGCGTAATCCTGATTGGTGCGTCAAGGGCAAAAGCCGGGATTGGGTAAACGAGCAGGCGAGCAAGACCACCCAGCGCATCGCTCCTCAGCCGTTGACTCACTGACCATTGCGATGCCCGCAGATCTCATGGCAGCTTTGCTACCGATGCTTACGTCTTTGAACGGGGATGCGATGCCAGGGCTTCAAGGCGGCCGCGCAGCGTAGCGGCCTCTTCCCGTGCTTGGTCGCGCTCCCCCTGCGTCGCCGTCAGTCGTTCGGCCTGGCGCAACGCCTCTGCAGCGATGGTCTTGCGCTGCTCTTGGTGGGCCTGCTCCGCGGCTTCGGCAACGGCTTGTACCTTGACCAGTTCGGTCCGCACCTGATCCCGTTCGGCCGCGGCCGCGCGAGCGGTATTCTGAGCCTCGGCCAGCGAGGTTCTGGCTTGATCGGCCACAAGGTTGGCCCGCTCCAGATCCGCACGCAGTTCATCGGCACGGCGCTCGATCTCCGTCGCCCGGCTCGTCACTCCAGCCATCTTGACAAACGAGGTCGGTTTGAATAACGTTCGCCCCGTGAACTGCCGAAAGGCAACACAGAAGCGCCTCAACTCCTGAGAGGCGCTCGAATCGACTCCCAAGGTCGATTCCGGAGTACCTTCATCCTCGTAACCCGGACAGGGAAATCATGTTTCCCTGTCCTCAGCCGCAAGGCTGTGGGTTGGGTGCGTGATTTCCTCAAGTTCATCTTTTTGGAAATCACCATGACTGCAACCACCCAAGGCAACGACTATTTCAATCTGCATACCAACGGCATCGGTTACCTCAACCGCGTCCGCTGGGTTGAAACCAAGAATGGCGGCCGCCGTGCCGACACCTTTCTGGCATGCAGCATTTCCGCCTTGCGTGGAAATGCAGACAAACCTGACTACACCTACTTCGATCTTCGGGTCAGTGGGGACGAAGCCATCGACATGGTCGAAAGACTGGGGGTCGATGTTCGGGAACAGCGCAAGGTCGTCGTGTCCTTTCGGATCGGCGACATCTACCCTCACCTGTACGAACGCGATGTGCTGGATCAGAACCGTCGCAAGACGGGTCAAAAGGAGATGGCTACCCTCATCAAGGGGCGCCTGCTTCTGATCAACAGCATCACCATCGACGGCGAGAACGTGTACCGCCGTGAGGCGGATGCACCTCAAGACGACCTGCAACCCGGTTACGACGAACCGTCGCAAGGGGAGGGGGTCGATCAAGAATGGCACGAGCCAGAGCAAGAGCAAAGGCTGGAGCAACCGGCGCCAGCGCCGGCGGCACGGCCTGCAGAGCGCTCCGCGCAGCACGCTGCCCAGCAGCCACGCCAACAACGTGGCCCAGTGAACCGCCCACCGGCTCCACCACGGCACCCACAGGTTGCCCGCCCACCCGCTGCACCTCCTCAAGGAAATGCAGCGTACAACGCGGGCTATGCAACGGGAAGGGCTGTCCGCAGGACCGTCGATTCCGCCCCTGCCTGATTCGCCATAAGCCCTCAAACCCCTGAACCTGCGTTGCAGGCAAGGGGGTTTTCTTTTTTCTTCCATCCCCTGGGGACCACCGATCCCCAGTGGGGGCAGGTGTCCCTTTTTTTCACGAAAGGCATACACCATGAATCAAACTACTACGCTCTCCAACACTGCACCCACTCGCCATGGACATTTGGCCAAAGAGTGGTGCGGCAAACGCCTGCCCCTGCAGGTTCTGCAATCACAGCGTGGCTACTACGTCGGCACCGCCGATGACGAAGGCCCTGTCTCACGTGAGTCCGAGGAATACTTTCGGACCGACGAACTCGCCCGGCAGGCCCTGCAGGACGGCAACTGGACCCAAAAGCAGGAACCCTGATGATGCAAATGCTTGACATGAACTTCACCCCCGACGAGTTGCGAGAGATCAATGACGCATTGAGCACCGCTGTACAGCGCATGCTCGACGAAGGTCAGACGCCTCAAGAGATCGAGTACCAGGCTTTGGCCATCGCGTGGTTCGCACAGCGAAAGTGCGTCGAAAAACTGCTGCCTGGTGCCGAGCCAGATTGGCTGATCGAACGCGATGAACAGGTGAAAGCTGCCGTTGCGTCTCCCAAATGTCGGAGCGAGCCTCAAACCGACGAAACGTCTATGCACTGATGCACGGAAAGTGCGAGGGCGAGTTTGACTCGCCTTCAAAAGCGCGTATGCTTTGCACCGTTTTGCGAGTGTTTACCGGTACCACTGGAATAACCGGAGCTGGTTCGCCAGCACATGAGGCACGTCAACCCCTGAAGCGTGCACGCTCTTCGGAGCTGGGGTTCCTGTCGGCATGGACCGCTGAATCGCACACCTCAAAAGTCCGCTAGTGCCCAGCCTGCCAGGTCGCAAGCCTGTCAGACATTCAAAGCCCACTGCATCCCACCTGCCTCGGCAGGTGCGGTGCTTTCTTTTCTATACCCGCCGGGACCCGTCTCCCCGCGGGTGGACGGTGGCCCGCGCACATCGCGAAAGACCACCAGCAAATGATCAGAGTTGACGACGCGACTTTGCGGATCAAGAAAATCCGCCAGAGCCGCAACGGCGCCTTTTGCATCGCGGACCTCACCACGAATTTTGGCGAATTCAAGGTAAAAGACCCGCTCCTCGACCAGTTCGAGGAAGGGGAATACAGAGCCACCGTGTGGGTCAGCGAGATCTACCTGTCGCAGTACATCTCTTTCGGCAAGGGAGTCACGGAAATCCGTGCCCGTTTGCATGACCTGCAAGTCGTCTCCCAGGACCGACTTCCCGCCGACCGCACACCCACTGAACTTGATCCACTGGACGAGCCGAAACCCGTCCAGGTCCAGGCCAAGCCCTCCGAGCCACCCAAGGAACAGGGCAGGGGAGCCGCTAAGAACGTCGACAAGCGTTGGGACGATTTCATGAAACCCCGACCTGCGCCGGCTCCAGAGTCAGTCGAAGCCGTGGACGAAGGATTGTTCGATGCGGACCTTCTCGAAGCCATTGAGCGCGCAGATCCGCTGAAGCTCGATCCCACGGTGGACCGGGCTTTGCTGCGGTCCCAGGCCGCATGGCTGCGCAAGCAAGGGTACGACTTCGATCCCAAGCTGCAGACCTGGTTCGCCAAGCGCTGATCTCCGCGACGTTTCAACAGCCCGCCCTTCAGGAGGGCTGTCCCGTGGCCGCTCTAGGAGCCCAAGGGACAGCCCTTCGCTGCTTGCAGCACGGGCTCTGCTCTCAACTGGGTGGCGGCAACCTGATGTGCCGCGGCTTTGCGGAAGAACCCATGCGTTCACCGCGCCATTACTCGGCCACCTGGACCTTCACTCGCGGTGGCCCGCCTGCGCAACACGATAGGCCCTAACGGGCCCGTCCATACCGCAGCGAGGAGGTATCCGTTCAAGACTCATTCCAAGCCAGTGGAATCCGAAAGAGGGGTTCCCCCAGCAGCCGGTACATGGCTGATGAGGGAAACCATTTCCATCCAACCGAAACGATGGTTTCAAGCAGGCGCGTTCAACTCTGAAAACGTGCCAGGGCGCGCAAGCAGTCCGAGTGCAGTCCTTTCTATCAACCCACTGCGGGCGCCAATGCCCTGCGAGGGGGTTCGCGCTCTCGGTCTTTTTACAAGGAGCAAAAGAATGGCTACCCAGTCACCTTTCATGACCCATCGTGCCAAAGTGCTTGGGCATTACAGCACCGCCTATTGGCTGCGTGATGTTGTCATGGCGTTACACAGCGGTGGCACCCATCCCGTTGGCTTATCGCGGTTGACGACCACGGATGAGGCGCACTTCACGGCGTTCAAACAAATGGTGGATCACTACCGCCGCGTCGGCGAAAACGATCCTGCATTGCATGCGCTCGTTAGCGATATCGAGGCTCGATTTGAAGAAGAACGATCGGCACAGGAGCGCAGCGACCGTCTCTATGCATGGAACGCGGAAGCACGCGGGCATCTGCGCACTTTGGGGCGTCCTTCCGATGTTGTGGATGACCGCTACGACTGGTTCGAAGAGCGTTTTGACTTGGGGCGAACACCCGTCGAAGCGGTGACGGAGTTCGCGGCACTCGAATGATCCAGTAGTCGCCCGGGCCGCGAAAGCGGGACGAGTGCAGTTCTCTTTATCAACCCATCGGGGACATCGATCCCTGCAGGGTTTCGGTCGTCCCCATCTTTTATCGGAGACGACATGTACGACACGAATCGTGGCGGAATTAACGAGCTGGCACGCCTTCACAGGGAAGCGCCTCAGTTCCCTGTTCCATTGACCAAACAAGCGCGCACGCAAGTGGCGGCGCTCCTGATGCGCCACGGCGAAGCGGTGGTGGGAAGCACACTATTGGCTGTCGCCAAAGACCGATGTTTCTCCACACCGCAGAACTGCACCGGCGTTTACATACTCGGCCTGTCGGACGATGTGTGCGCAGCGGCCAGCACAGCGGATCAGGCAGGCATTGAGGAAGCGATTCGATGGGCTGAAGCCGAACCTGTCTGGTCGTGATCGATCCCTACGGAACCCAGATGGGTTCCCCCAACAGCCGCAGTTCGGCTGATGAGGGAAACCATTTGAGTCAAACCAAAAATGGTTTCGAGCAGGCACGTTCAACTCTGAAAACGTGCCAGGGCCGCGTGAGCGATCCGAGTTCATTTCTTCATCCATCCACCCCTGCGGGACCACGGCCCGCAAGGGAACGTGCTCGCAGTTTTCTTGCAAAGGAGTAAACTTTTGAGCATGCCATCCACCATCGAACTGGGCTTGTACGAAGCGCTCACCGGCGCCGGGATTCCCCCGGACACGGCGCGCAAGGTCGAGCGGCAGTTCGAGTCAGCCATTCACGCCGGCACGGATGAGATTCGCGCAGAGATGCGCGACAAGCTCTTCACCAAAGCAGATGGTTCCGAGCTGGAAACACGTCTGCTGCGCGCCAGTGCCGAAATGGAGGTCCGCCTCCAGAGAAGCGTGGTCGATCAAACCCGCTGGATCATCACCAGCTTCTTCGGCTTTTCCGGCCTCACCATCGTGATCACGACGGCAGTCATCAAACTGCTGTAGGTCACTTCTTCTTTAAACCCGCTGGGGACTACCGTCCCCGCAGGGTTTCGGTCGTCCCCATTTTTCTTGGAGACGATCATGATTTCCCATTTTTCCCCCGTGCTTCCCCGATTGGCACAAGAGCAGCGCCAGCTATTTCACGCTGTACTGCGACAGTGGCTGACTGCAGCACCTGCACCGGAGTGCGACAAGCTGATCCTGGCGCGTGAACGCCATGCGCCAGGCCAGAGATGCTCCATGCTCACGCTGGTGCGCAGCTGCTTCATGCAACCGGCCTTGCGGGCCGACTTGCCAGAGTCACTGGTCCACCTGCTCGTGCAACGTCAATGGCTGGCTCCTGCGCAACAGCGCAGAGCCGCCTGAGCGGGAGGGCGTGCCATGTCGAACAAGCACACCGTCGTGATGGTGCATGTACCCACGGGTTCGGAAGAGGCCTTCTTCAAGGTCTATGAAGAATTCGTGAATGCGCTGCGCATCAAGAGCGAGAAACCGCCACGCAAGCTCATGGAGATGTACTTTTCCCCGCCTTCGGACGAGGACAGGTATCAGCTGGAGCAGCGTGGAGTCGAGTCCTTAAAGGTCCTGCTGCGGATCGCGCAAGGTGAGGCCAGGCACGCCCGGTACATCGCCTGCTTTCTCGCGGGTCTGTACAACGGCGACCTGTTTGCCTTCAACCTCAACGATCTGCGGTGGCTCGATGAGTCGCTATACGCGCACGTGATCGCGGTACTCCATATGGACTGCCGACTGCGCAAGCAGGATGTCCCGCACTACTTCGACAACGGCGAAGTTCTGTGGGCCACCATGATCGCTCGTTGGGGCATCAAGGACGTGCTCACGCATCGTTCACCACCTCGTAAAGGCTGAAACCCGTGGCGCCCCGGCTTGCATTCGTGCGAGCTTGGGCCCATGGCCCTTGTGCCATTTATCAACCACCCGGACGGGGCCATGCCCCACCGGGGCATCTCCGTCCCTCATTTGAAGGAGATGTGCCCATGGCATTGATGTTCTCGCGCCTGGCGCGCAATTTCGTGAAGAACGGGTACTTCCCGACCGACGATGAAACCCTCGCTCGCATTCAGCGTTTCATCACCCCTTGCGATCGGCCCATGCGACTGCTCGACCCGTGTTGCGGTGAAGGCGCCGCGCTAGCAGACCTACGCCACGGCATGCAGTTTGACAGTGGCACAGGTCCGACCATTGAGACCTTGGGTGTGGAGTTCGACCGCGAGCGTGCGTGGCACGCAAAGACCATCTTGGACCGCGTGCTGCACGCTGACATCCACGATGCGGTGATCAAACCCAGGTCCATCGGACTGCTGTACTTGAACCCACCTTATGGGTATGGCGTCAAGGACTCTGCCAACCGCAGCGATGCGGATAGCGATCGTGAAAAGGCTGAGCGCTTGGAGCGCACGTTTCTCAAGAAGACTGCCCCGTTGCTCATGCTCGGCGGCATCCTCGTGTACATCGTTCCGTTCTACGCACTCGACAACGAGATTCGCACCTACCTGGCACGCAACTTCCAGGATCTGCGGTTCTTCATGGCGCCGGAGCAAGAGTTCAAACAGTGTGTGATCTTCGGCACGAAATGCCGGCCGGGCCATCCCCGCAAGGATGTGCTGGACATGCTCGCGCAAGCCCAGGCCGGGGAACTGGCCCATCAAACATTGCCAGAGGAATGGCTCGACACGCCATACCAGGTGCCGCCGATCCAGGAGGGCAGTGAGATGGTCTTCCATGCAGTGCGCATGGATGCCGAGCAACTGGCTGACGAACTGCAAAAGCATCGCAACGGCCTGCTGTGGCCGAACTTCGAGGCTTGCTTCAATCAAGCGCGTGGCTCCCACCGCAGACCGCTGCGCGACATGACCCAATGGCATCTGGCGCTTGCGCTGGCAGCTGGCCAGGTCACGGGCTGCATCCGCTCCGCTACCGGGCGCACGTTCCTCATCAAGGGCGACACCTTCAAGAAGAAGGAGCGCATGGTCACGACCGAAGTGGACGACAAGGGCAAGGTCAGCGAGACGATCGTCATGCTGGACAAGTTCGTTCCGATCATCAACGCCATCGAGTTCACGCCGGACCACCGGCTGGGACAGGTCGTGCGGATCAGCTGACGCACGCATCTCAAAGAACCCACCAGATGGGTTCCCGCAGCGGCCGCAAAGACGGCCGTTGCGGGAAACCATTTGCACCATTCATCAATGGTTTCAGGCACGTTCAACTCTGAAAACGTGCCCGTCTGCGATCAGCAGATGGAGTTCTTGTCAAAACCAATTCATCAACCCTGTGGGGCCTACCCACAGGGGATGGCTTCATGTTTCTCCGCAAAGGAAAGAAATGTTCATCAACACCGAGTACCGCCGCATGAACGGCCACTGCGTGGCTACCAGCGAAGGACTGACCGACCAACGGGTCGCGTTGTGGCTGGAGACGCGGCTGGACTATGACGGTCGCCTCATCACCTGGCTTTGCCGGGACGATGCGGCCTACGAGCAAAGCACCTGGACCTGCCTGGCCAACACCAGGATACCGCCGTCGATGACGGAAAGCATTGCGGTCGCCTGGCAGCACGAGCGTGCCATGGCCGAGTTGCAGCGCATGGAAAACCTCCAGCCAGTGCATCCCGCACTGGCCATTGCCCGAAACGTGTATCGACAGATCGGGCTCGGGATCTATGTGCTGGTCAACCCGACCGTGCGTATGTTTTTGCGGCGTATGCGGCGCGTGCTTTTCCGGCGCGTGAGGCAAATGCACCGCGAGGCCTACAGGCCCTGATACCCGGCGCGCAGCGCCTCTTTCCTTGTCCTGGACAAGGCCAGAACCCATGCAAATGGGTTCCCACAGCGGCCGGACCCATGGCCTTTGTGGGAAACCATTTGAACCAATCACCAATGGTTTCAGGCACGTTCAACTCTGAAAACGTGCCCGCTTGGGCGATCAGCCAAGTGGAGTTCTTGTCAAAACCTTTTCATCAACCCTGTGGGGCCTCGCCCTGCAGGGGGTGGCTTCACGCCTTTTTGCAGGAGAGAACCACCATGGAAACGAAGATCTACAAGGACCGCGATGGCTGGAATGCCAAGACGGTCGTCCCCCTGGATGAACGGCGCGAGCTGATCATCCGCACATCCCGTCGCCAGATCGGTGGCGGGCTGCTGACCAGCGCTTCGTGCTGGAGCGTCAATGCTGCCGGCTACCAGACCCATGCCATGGGTTTGGGCACTGGGTGCGGAGATTTCTCCACCCGCATCGTGACCACGCAGCCGCCGCGCATCACCGAAAAAGTGGTGGCGCAGCAGCACGAGATGGCCCTGCGCCAGATCGATGCCATCCGCCAGGCAGCGCAGTTGCACTACGCGGCCCAGGTGCAAGCCGAGACGGAGGCTCCGCAGCTTGACGTCGCAGAGCCCACGCAGCCGGTTGTTCACGCACCGAGCGCCATCGCTCGCTGAACGGCCTTGTGCTGACCGGCTTCGGCCGGCGCATTCAAACCGCGGCTGCTGCCGCAGCCCTTTCATCAACCCTTGGGGAACACCGCTTCCTCAAGGGGCGGTTTCCCCATTTTTGGAGAAGTCCATGAACGCTGTGTACGAAGCGCCTCAAGCGGCGCAATGCTTGCCCCGATTCCCATTGGGATCGACCGTGATGACGCAAGGTGTGAACGCCCTGGTCGCCGGCGGTCGGCTGAACCCCTATGTGCTTTTGCGCCGGCATCTGCTGGGCGACTGGGGTGATCTCTGTGAAGACGATCGCCGACTGAACGACCAGGCTGTGCGCCTTGGCAACCGCATCCTTTCGGCCTACCAGCTCGAAGGGAACACCACCGTCTGGATCATCACCGAGTGCGACCGCAGCGTAACCACGCTGCTGTTGCCTTCGGAGTATTGAGGGCGGCGTTGCCATGCCAGAAAAGCCGCTGACCAACGTGGAACTGGTCGTCGAGATGATGGAGTACAGCCGTTACGGCGCGGTGGTGCAACTGCTCATCGTGGAGGCGATCAGAAAGTATGCCGAAGCGGTCAGCCAAGCCGATCCCGCAACCTTCGACAGCCCATTCATCAATGGAGAGGTATGGGTCGCAGTTGCTGGGGAAGTACGGCAAAAGATGCAAGCCAACTATGGCTGGGACTGATCTCCAGCTTGATGCAGCCGACTGAGGTCGGCTGAACATTTCCACCACCCGTGCGGGGCCAGGCCCTGCACGGGACTGCCTCGCGCCTTTTTCCTGAAGGAGTCAAACATGACTAACGCAGTGCCCGTATCGGGCGCCAATTTCTGCCATTTTTGCGAGTGTGAACTGGAAGCCGGGCAACTCGGTTCCTGCCCCCTATGTGCCAAGACCAGCAAGACCGGCAAGGCTCGGCTGTTCAAAGCCATCTGGGCGGCCGACGAGGTGTCGGTGGACTACTGCGAACTGGAGCAAATCAACCTGGAAGGGGGTGATCGCACGCCCTCATTCATGGTGACGGCCAGCGCACGGCGGATCGCAGTGATCGACCAGGAGATCGAGTTGACCTTCGGTGAGGACAGCAGCTTCGGCTTCTTCCTGGACATGGGTGGTGATCGCCATTTCCTCGTCGTGAACCTGATCAAGCGCGAACCGTTGACGCCTGCAGATATTGAGCGGATGGAGCACGAGTGTGGCATCGCGGCGAATGCGCAACTGACGCCAACACTTTGAAACGAAGCCACTTCGGTGGCAACTTTCTTTCAACAACCCTTGCGGGTCCAGTCCTGAAAAGGCTTGGACCCGCTTCTTTTTCAAGGAGTGAATCCATGGACAACACAGGACTCTCGCCATGCTGAGGATCGAGGAACTGGCGCAGGCCACCATCGCCAGCTGGTGCACATCCGGCCTGGCCGAATGCGTCACGGAGCTCGGCCTTCATCTGCATGAGCTACGCGGCGACAGGATCGCCTTCTCGCAAGAAATCGAGCGTGCAAGAGCGATCTATGCACGGCCATCGGACAACGACATTGAAATCGATGATGAGCCTTTCGTGGCACCAGCATCGGGTGGCGTGTGGATTGCCGCATGGCTTTGGGTGCCCGAGGCTGCATCAGCGCAGGGAGGTGACGCGCATGGCTGATTCCAACGGGCTCTACCGCATCGAGGAGTTCCCAGAGATCTTCGTGGACGCGTGCCTGAGAGACAGCGAAGGCCAATTCATGTTCCTGTCAATCTACGGCCGGGACGGCTCCATCATGCAGTTCATCGCAGCGATGGAGCTGGGTGACCAGGAGCGGGGCGTGCAGCGCTTTCACCTGGTGAACGCCGCCGGCGAGCGACATCCGGTGGACGTGGGCGGCACCGACCGCCTCACCAAGCATGCCGGCAGGTTGCCCAGGCAGAACCTGTTCGGTCCGTTGAGCCAGATGTGGGTGTTCGACAAGCGTCTGCAGCAGCCTGACCGCGCCAATCGGATCGCCTGGGTGTTGCACCAGGAGGGCGGCGCAAAAGCGTCTTTCGACGGCGGTCCTCTGACCAACGTGACGCTGCAGGATCGTGTGTGGAAGACCATCGTCGGGCTATCTCCCGTCGCATTGCTGGACCACTGGCGGCAACCCTTGCTGACCTGGTGTGAAAACAAGCGCGCCACGCAGGCCTTGGGTGACGCGATCTATCCCGCCATTGGCCCTGTACAGGCTGTTCGCGTGAGCCTGACGGATCACTTCGTCGGCTTCATCAAGGATGGCGTGAAGAACCGCACCTTGACTCTCTGATCCCGTGGCCATCCGGCCACTCACTTTGCAACCCGCGCGGGGAACTGGCCCCCCGCTGGTTCTCCGCGTTTTTTCGTTCAAGGAGAACCTCTATGCAAACCGTCAATGCCTCTCTTGCAGAAATCCCTGCAGTTCCTTCCACTCCTGCAGCTGATGCTGCCCAACCCTTGACCCAGGACGGCTTCGACAACATGGCCCTGGCCAACTTCATCGAAGAGTTTGGCGACGGGCTGCTGGCCCAGGTGCGCTCACAGAACCCGCCGATCTACGATCCGGCACGAGATGAAGGGCAGGGTGCCTGGCAAGCCCGGCAAAGCATTCTTGACTCGCTCAAGCGCAAGCCCTTCAAGGCCCAGGCCGACGCGGTTCATGCCGCCGTCAAGCTCTTAGTCGATCACGATCAACCCGCTGCCGTCATCAATGCGGAAATGGGCACAGGAAAGACCATGATGGCCATCTGCGCGGCCGCGCTGCTGCAGCGCACACATCCGCGCACGCTGGTGATCTCGCCGCCGCACCTTGTGTACAAGTGGCGGCGCGAGATCCGCGAGACGGTGCCTGACGCCAAGGTGTGGGTGCTCAATGGTCCGGACACGCTGCGAAAGCTGCTGATGCTCCGCAAATCCCTGGGCCTCAAGACCAGCCAGCCTGAGTTCTTTGTGTTGGGCCGGGTGAGGATGCGCATGGGCTTCCATTGGAAACCTGCGTTCGTCACACGGCATCAGAAGGTGCATGACCAGGTACTCGTTGTAGCAGCGTGCCCCGATTGCCTCACGCCAATCACGCGCGATGACGACGAAGGTCACCCGATGCCAATCTCCGCGGAATTGGCGATGGCCAGCCTGGGAGACCGGCGAGGCAAGTGCGATCACTGCGGAAGTTCACTGTGGACGCTGATGCGATCGGGTCGGCCGATCCAGTCGATGCACGACCTGGTGCTGGGCGCGCTCAAGCAGATGCCGACCATTGGAGAGAAAACCGCCCGCAAATTGCTGGACATCTTTGGAGAAGACGCATTGGGCGCCATGTTGGGCGACAACGTGTACGAGTTCCTGAACCTCATGGACGCCAATGGCGAGCTGGTGTTCAGTGATCGGCAGGCCACGCGCATGGAGCGCTCGCTGGCCAACTTCGAGTTCAGCATCGGCGAGGGCGGGTATCAGGCCACCGAGTTCGTAAAGCGCTATCTGCCCCGCGGCTACTTTGGCTTGCTGGTCGTGGATGAGGGCCATGAGTACAAGAACGAGGGCTCTGCACAGGGCCAGGCCATGGGAGTCCTGGCCAGCCAGTGTCGAAAGACGCTGCTGCTGACCGGCACGCTGATGGGCGGCTACGCCGACGACCTGTTCCACCTGCTGTGGCGCCTGAACCCGGCAAGCCTGATCGAGGACGGATTCAAGCCGTCCAAGAGCGGCTCGATGGGGCCCGCCGCCATGGGCTTCATGCGCGAGCACGGCATTCTGAAGGACGTGTACAAGGAGTCCAGTGGCACCTCGCACCGGACGGCCAAGGCCAAACAGATGACGGTACGCACCAGCAAGGCGCCGGGCTTTGGCCCGGTCGGCATCATGCGGTACGTGCTGCCTGTCACTGTGTTCCTCAAGTTGCGGGACATCGGCCAGAAGGTGCTGCCGCCCTACCAGGAGCAGTTCATCGAGGTGCCGATGGGCGAAGCGCAGAAGGATGCCTATGAGCGTTTGACCAGGGTCTTGGTCAGTGACCTCAAGCAGGCGCTGGCCATGAAGGACAGCACCTTGCTGGGCGTCGTGATGAACGTGCTGCTGGCCTGGCCAGACTGCTGTTTTAGGACGGAGACGGTCAAGCACCCGAGAACGCGCGCGATGCTGGCTGTTCAACCGGCGGTTTTTACCGACAGCGAACCTGCTCCAAAAGAGTTGGAGTTGCTGAGGATCTGCCAGCAAGAGAAGGCTCAGGGGCGCAGGGTGTTGGTCTATTCGGTGTATTCGGGCACCCGCGACACGACGGCGCGCTTGAAGGCGCTCCTGGAACTGCATGGCTTCAAGGTGGGCGTTCTGCGCGCCAGCGTGGATGCTGCCCGCCGTGAGGACTGGGTGGCCGACCAGGTAGAGAGGGGCATCGACGTGCTCATCTGCAATCCCGAGTTGGTGAAAACTGGCTTGGACCTGCTGGAGTTCCCGACCATCGTGTTCATGCAAAGCGGCTACAACGTCTATACCGTCCAGCAGGCGGCCCGGCGCTCCTGGCGGATTGGGCAGAAGTTGGCGGTGATGGTGATCTTTCTAGGCTACGCTGGCAGCACCCAGATGGACTGCTTGAAGCTGATGGCCAAGAAGATCGCGGTATCGCAATCGACATCGGGTGACATGCCCGACTCAGGCCTGGACGTGCTCAACGATGCGGGAGACAGCATCGAAGTCGCCCTTGCGAAGAAACTGCTGGCCGATTGACGGCCGGTTCCTGAACGCCCTGTCCCGCTTTGCGCGGCAGGGCGTTTTCATTTGTGCGCTGGGCGAGCAGCGCGTCTAACTTTCCTTGATGGCGAGGAACGGCGCCGGATATGATCGAAAAAGAGCCCACGCAGCTCCCTCTCTGCATTTATTCGCCACTACCAAATTACAGAGCCTTGCAGCCGAATCCGAGGTGTGGAGGTGGGTTCAGCTGCAATCCGATTGAATCTAAGGAAAGCAACCATGAGCTTATTTGCTGTCTTCAGCGCCTCTACAAATGGGCTTCTATGGCTTGGCCAAGCTGCAACAGTCGAGGAGGCAGTTCGCAGCTTGAATCGTGAGATGCCTATTGCAGAGACTGAGCCTTCGGAGGATGAAGACTTTATTTCCGTTGTGCCTGTGAACTCTGCTGAAGCTGCAAAGATAGAAGCACTTGAATGGGGCGCTCCTGCACCAGAGCTTGCGAACGAATTTACGGAAGTCAGTTATTCAACTGCGTTGCAGCTTGTTTCCGACCAACATTGAACTACATAGGACAGAACCAGTGTTTTGGTGAAATGTGAAATGTGAAATTAGTTGCTGTTGTCAGCATTGAGGACTCAAAAACGGATGACGCAGGATATGCGTACCCCAGATTTAGCTAGCGTTGACGAGACTTCGGGCTCTTCTCGGCCTTAGCGAACGGCGATCTTGGTCGATGCAGCTGGCCAGTAGACGACGGAATAGCCGCTTAATTATAGGCAGACATTCAAGCTATCCGTTGTCGTAATGAAGGCGCTACGTGGTGGGTGCCCAAGCACTTTTCCTAAGCTGACCGCTCACTTGATTCAACGGATTGTGCAGAAAGCATCGTGCGCTCTCCTCCTTGGGCCCTCTGCGCGGGACTTGATCTCAATAAAGCAGCTCGAAGGCGCCGCTAATCGGGCTTAATTACTATCGGAACGCCTGCCGTTGCTCCCGTGTAAGCCCTTCCGGCGGCATGCGGGACCAGAACTCAGGCGCGATCATATTATTCACAAAGCTTTTGTCTGCCTCGTCGTTTGCGATGGCAGTGAGCATGTGGCGCTCAATCACTTTCCAACGCGCTGCCAGCTTGAACGGCAAAGCCAGGTGAAGTTATCCCAGTTTCGGAGATTTATCTTCGATGACCGAGGCTATCGATGATGCGTCACCAGCTTCTTGGGGATTCATCGTCAAGAATTGCTGAAGCTCGCGGCTGAATTCAATAATTGCCGGCTCATTTGCTTTGCAAAGATGCTGAATGATATCTTGCCGGCTCATTATTCTCTTACTAACGATCACCCTAAGCAACCTCTTTCCAGCGTCCGAAAATTGACTCTCTGTCGCGATATCTGGACTCTGAGAGTTATTCTTCTTGTGCCTCCATAAATAAAACCTTCTCAAAAAATCGGAAATTTTTATCTTGAAGGAGATTGGCATCGTTGGTATCGACGTAGAGTGGTTGCCAGGATTCCGAAATTGAGGCAAGTATCTTATGAGTCTCTCGACGTTACCAAACTCCAATTTTTTATAGTCGAATTTTGCGCTGAGCCCACCTTCTAAACAATGCGCCAAGAGCTCTTTTTCAAGACTCTCGAATGGTATGCAATAGACAGATTGATCCTTTGCAATTCTCTTCTTTTTTTGATCGCCATCGAGTACGCAAATTACATTTTCTGTAGTTGAAAAAAACTCTTCCTTCCTATTTCTCCGCATCAAATCAATCGTATTCTCGCCGCCACCTACATAAATTATCTTATATGAAAAATATAGATTATTGCAGTAGGCCTGCAGCAAATATTCCACCACATCCTTCAAAACGTCGTCTTCAGTGAGGATGTATTTATCCCACCCTTTGAATCCGAACAATACACTTCTAATGTAGTTGTAGGAAATATTCTCAACCCTACCTAATCCTGTCTCGGAATTGAAATTCAAGTAGAATAATTCATGAGGCGCCACCGTTTGCATCATTGCCAAAGAGTGCGTCGTCAGAAGAAATCTGACGTTGTTTTGCGATCCGAATTCACGAAGCTTATTTATAAGCCTTACTTGAGCTGCCGCGTCAAGGGAGATATCAATCTCGTCAATTACGATGAGCTTGTACCCCTTTGCAACACGTCTGTATAAATTGATTAGAAAATATTCGCCTGAACTAAAATAGTCTTCGCGAAGATAGCGCCCACCCTCTTTGAGTCGACAATAATAAGCCGCGCCTTTTACATCAATTGCCACCAGATTTTCAAAATCTGAATTTTGATATATTTGCTGAAGGAATTTTATTAGTTCTTTTGGTTTTTCATACATTCCGACAGCAACTGCTCGCCGAATATCCTTGTCCAAGCCACTAATCCGTTGAAAAAACGTGAATCGCTCTCCATATGGGATGGGCAATTCTACGAATATCTTTTCCCGATACTCGAGAGGGACGGGTGTGCGACAGTTTATTGTCGATATCGAGTCTTCATAAACATACTTCAAGCTCTGATCATCTAATAGGTATTCAATTGAGCTTTGTTTATTGAAGGCATCCTCAGATGAGGTTCGAGCAAATGTATCTGCATTGGTCAAGTTTCTGATCGCTTTCACCAACGTCGTTTTTCCTACTCCATTTTTTCCGGTGATGCAAACTATTGCCCCCTGCTCAAGCGTTGCATCGAAAATCAACTCGACAATTTGCTGAACGTGCGAGATCCTTACATTCAGTCTCATTGTGTTTTTTCCTTGGGCAACGGACGATGAAGAAGCGTGTCAACTACTGTTGCACCAAATTTTCTCCGCAGTTTTTCTAGGTACTCTTTATCTACGGAATTAATATAGTTCAGACACCCGGTTATTCGAGCGATACCATGATCCTCGTCTCTCGGAAGTGCTGCTAGAAACGCGTCACGCCCCAATGAATGACTATAAAGCAGTGCTTCGATCTCGCGTTTTAATTTTGATTCGACCGTCACCTTTCCGTTCGGAAGTATCATGAGGCCTAAGATCTTTATCCTGCCGCCTACCTGAAAATATTTACTCTTGCTGCGATTTAGGTGCAAGTCAGGTGCTCCGTATACATGCAGCATCTCCTGAACTGTATCTTCGATCTGACTGAGCGCTTCCTTTTGATTGCAAGAAATGACAATGTCGTCGGAGTATCGCGTGTAGATCAGCCCTTGCGACCTGCAATGTTTTTCGAGAATGTTATCGAAACGGTAAAGAGCAGCGTTGCTCATCGGAGCGGAGCAAGGAAACCCGACCGGTAGTGCGTCGTCAATGCAGATCAGCTCCAATATACGAGGCAAATTTTGTACAACGTCAGCGACGGGACAGTTCGCCGCGCCATCTTTAATTGCCTTATGCACAAGCTCTCTTTTTAAGCTCGAGAAAAATGAAGATACGTCAGTCTGGAAGAAGTACTTGGATTTCGAGTGCTTGGACACGGCGTCATAAACGCCGAATCCTTTTCTATAGGAAAATACTACGTTTTCGTTTAATGGAAGAAACTCAATAATTACAAGATTCAGGAACGAATGGAATATTTTTAACTTCTTGTCTGGAATCAGCACTTCGCGCCGATAGCTTGCCGGGCCAATCTCCGCTCTGCAGTACAACTTCTGAAGAGGTTCAGACATGAACTCATGAAAGTTGTGCTTTCCGTGATACATCGCTTCGAACAGTTGCGAAAGAGTTTTCTTCGTCATTTGTACGTCTTGCTCTCGCATGAGTGGGGTGGTGACGCCGATACGCAGGGGACTTGCAGATCAAGGCGTGATGCGCTATCCTAGCTTCATGTCAGTGACTAGGAGCACCTCCAGTCGCAATGCTGACCTCTAGGCCGTCAGATCTACTCCGTCATGGAATTTGTGTGATCGTGCACTTCGTAGCGCGATCACACAAATTGTAGATATCTTGCCCCCTCCACCTTTTGTAACGCAAGCCGTTCTGCTACGCAGCAGGTCAGGAGCATGTGCCATGCCTTGCACGAGGCTAACTATCGGCTGTCAGAGAGTGGTTGTGAGCAGCGCCGTATATCGAAAAGAACACGCCTTGCACCCTCTGAACCTAGCGCAGAGTTATAGGCGCGGAATGTACCTGTCGGAAAGCGAAGCAGGCGCGGATCTTCGTCGATTGCGGCTTACAGGAGTTCCTTTCTCTGTCAAGGGGCGGCAGATGCATTCCCCGAGCAGGGTGTTACTTTCTGTAGTGGGCCGCCACTTTGCGCCCCGCGAAGTCGTAAGGCAGCGGCTGTTGAACTCAGCAGCGATTACTGCATAGGGTTTGCCCAAAGATTAGCCAGTAAGCCAGTGCCCAATTCTTGGCGATCAGCGGACAGCCAGCGAGATGACTTCGAACGGCAGCATCGCTGCAAAGCAGCCCATAGGCTCTACCGATCAGTGCTGTACGGCCATCTTCGGCAGAAACTCCACTCCGGTCCGCTTGACCAGTTCTTTATAGCTGATGGGCGGACCTACTGTCTCGCCTGCCCGGTTCTCTTGCCAATGCGCCCAAGCGCGATGAGTGGTCGCGTCGTAGACCAACTTGTATAGGTAAGTTGGTACCTTCACCCCACTTGTGCCAATCGTTGGACCACTGTCCGTGAACACCGGCCCCGTGACAACAAACACGTCCCCTTTGGCTCGCAGCACGTAGCGGCGCGTGTCCTGCTCGATCTTGTTCCACGGTCCCCCGTTGTGTTGTGAATTCTGGGGAACCATGTTCGCGAGACTGAAGCTCTGCGCCATAGCGGTTGGCGTCGGCATATTACCTGCAGGCGCCATGTGTCCACGGCTGTACCCGGAGTTCTTGTAATCCTCCAGTTCTGCCCGTTCTCCCCGGGTCAAACGGGCATCCGCAAAAAACCGCTTTGCGCGTTTTTCATCGGCGTCCTCGATGCTCTGGCGATTGAGGCGTTGGGCCACATACACGGGTGTGCGCGTTGCGCCGCTGTGTAGCACCGCAAACGCCTCGTAGCAAAGCTCACGCAGCTCCCGCCGTGGCTTGATCGCAGGTGGCTTACCGCCCGCGAAGAACTGCGGACACTGCGCGAAGCTGGTGGGCTGCGGCGTGAGCAGCGCCGTGCTATCGAATTGCGGCGTGCGGGCGAATGAAACACTGGAGAACGCGCCAGCGAATGAAAGGACCAGAGCACAAGAAAAGCGCACTCGGTGCGACCAACAAAATTTCAGAATCACTTCGATCAGCTGCAAAAAATGGGACTGCCGATTGGAGCATTCGGCGGCTTGATTGATGGCGTCGGAAGGCTGAATGCGCGGGGTTTTACACGTGCTTTCAGACAGTGGCGCGGTGACGGGAATGCATGGCTCACACGCCATTGCGGCTTCGATTCATCCGCGTGCGAAACGTGATCGACCACCGGAGCTCTTTCGTCGGTGCTACGCTTTGCTGCCAACCCCAGCGTGCCTCACCCGCTATCTTGTAGATTGAGCGCGGCCCAGCTGCACGACCTTGCGTGTCGCAGGATCGTGGGGATATGGCCTGAACCGCAGCAGCGCGTGCCGACCAAGCGACACTCCGACGATGGTTTCGAAGTCCGGTACATCGCGGTGCCAGCCCAGCGGCGTGCCGGGTGCATATTCGGCGACCAGCGCGTGCACCAGATCCTTTGGTGCGACGCCGGCCCACTGCGCTACTTGGTCCCGCAACGGGTGGAGCCGAGGATCGAGGTCCACCCCCGTCAGCAGTCGGTTGGCATCGAAGTCATACGACCCACCAAAACTCGTCACCCGGCGCCGTGCCAGGTACTGCTTGTATTGCGCCGCATGCAGCGGCAGTGACCGGATGGTGGCGATCAGTGCCGGCTCTTGCTCCTCGTTGAGGAACTGCGCCTGGTAGACCAGCCCTTGGATGGAGGAGTCGATCGGAGCCTCGCCTAACAGATGTGCCTGCGTCATCGCTTCTTCCTCATTTGAAATCCCGGCTCTCGGTGGCCAGCCGTCCGAGCAGCGGCGACAGATCCGCGAGGCGGTCTGCCACCAGATTGCATACCTCGCCCTCGCGTTGCCAGCGCCCCTTCACTGCCAGCAATCTGGAGCCCAGCAGCACCTCGCGCTGCGCGTCTCGCACGCCGCGCCAGACGATGACCTGTGTGGCGCCGTGCTCGTCTTCCAGGGACACGAAGATGGTCCCCTTGGCGGTCTCAGGTTGCTGGCGCAGCGTCACGATCCCAGCCGTGCGGACCACACGACCGTTAGGGATGCGCCTGAGTTCGGCGGAAGTCTTCAGCCGGTACTTGTCCAGCTTCGTTCTCAAGAGCGCCATCGGATGGCTGCGTAAGGTCAGGCCCACCGACGCATAGTCCCAGACCACGTCTTCTCCTTCCGGCGCAGCGGGCAACTCTAAGTAATCCTCGTCCACGGGTGCGTCCTGCAGCAAGTCGGGCGGAGCGTGCAGCGCAGCGGCATCCCAGACCTGCTGGCGCCGGTGACCAGACAGCGTGGCCAGCGCTCCGGCAGCGGCCAAGAGCTTCATCTCGTGCTGTTCGAGCTTGGCGCGCCGGGCCAGCTCCTCCGCGCTGTCGAACGGGCCCTCGCACCTCGCAGCCATGATGCGCTGCGCACTCGCCGCCTGCAGGCCACGAATCATGTGCAGGCCCAGCCGCACGGCAGGGACGTCCGGCAGGTCCTCCAGCGAGGTTTCTACATCGCTGAACATCACGTCCACCGGCCGCACCTCGACACCATGGCGGCGGGCATCCTGGACCAGCTGGCTCGGGGAGTAAAAGCCCATGGGCTGGCTATTGAGCAGCGCAGCGAGGAACGCGGCCGGTTCATGCCGCTTGATCCAGCATGACGCATAGACCAGCAAGGCGAAGCTGGCCGCATGGCTTTCGGGGAATCCGTACTCCGAGAACCCTTTGATCTGCTCGAAGATCTGCTCGGCAAACGCTCGTTCGTATCCTCGCGACGTCATGCCGTCCACGATCTTGTCGTAGTACTTGCCCAGACCCCCTTTGCGCTTCCAGGCCGCCATCGCGCGGCGCAGTCCATCGGCTTCGCCGGGCGTGAAGCCCGCGGCCAGGATGGAGATCTGCATCACTTGCTCCTGGAACACCGGCACCCCCAGCGTGCGGCCGAGCGCCGTCTTGAGCGCCTCGCTGGGATAGGTCACCGGCTCCTTGCTCTGGCGCCGGTTCAAGTACGGATGCACCATACCGCCCTGGATCGGTCCGGGCCGCACGATGGCCACCTCGACCACCAGATCGTAAAAGCAGCGCGGGCGCAGGCGCGGCAGCATGCTCATCTGCGCGCGGCTCTCGATCTGGAACACGCCGATCGTGTCGGCCTTGCAGACCATGTCGTAGGTCTCGCTGTCTTCGGCCGGGATGTCCTGCATCCCCATCACGCAGCCGCGGCGCTGGCCGATCATGTCCAGGGCCCGCCGGATCGCCGACAGCATGCCCAGCGCCAGCACGTCGACCTTCAAAAGGCCTGCGGCATCCAGGTCATCCTTGTCCCATTCGATCACCGTGCGATCGGCCATCGAGGCGTTCTCCACCGGCACCATGCGGCACAGCAGATCCCGCGTCAGCACGAAACCACCCGTGTGCTGCGACAGATGCCGCGGGAACCCCATCAGCTGGGTGGTCAGCGTGATGAGCTGGCGAACAGCCAGATCGGTCACCGACATGTCCAGTTCCTCGAACCGCTCCAGCCGGATGTCCTCTCCGTCGAACCACTTCTGGCCATCGGCAAGGGCCTCGACCGTCTCCAGGCTGAAACCCAGTGCCTTGCCCACGTCCCGGATCGCCGACTTGGGCCGGTAGCTGATCACGGTGGCAGTGAGCGCTGCTCGGTCGCGGCCGTACTTGCCATACAGGTACTGGATCACCTCTTCGCGCCGCTGGTGCTCGAAATCGATGTCGATGTCCGGCGGCTCGTTGCGCTCCCGGCTAATGAAGCGCTCGAACAGCACCGACATGCGCGCAGGGTCCACCTCGGTCACTCCGAGGCAGTAGCAGACCACGCTGTTGGCGGCCGAGCCACGGCCCTGGCAGAGGATGTGGCGTGAGCGCGCGAAGGCCACGATGTCGTACACCGTCAGAAAATAGTGCTCGTAGCGCAACTCGCAGATCAGGGCCAGCTCATGCTCGATCTGCGATTGCACGGTGACCGGGATGCCCGAGGGCCAGCGCCGGCCGGCGCCCTCATAGGTCATCTGTCTCAAATAGTCCGCCGCGGTCAGGCCGTGCGGCACCACCTCATCGGGGTATTGGTACTTGAGCTCATCCAGGCTGAAACTGCACCGAGACGCCACCTGCAGCGTCTCGGCCAGCAAGTCCGCGGGATAGGTCTGCGCCAGGCGCAGCCGGGTGCGCAGGTGCCGCTCGGCACTGCGCTGCAGGGCGTGTCCGCATTCCGTGAGCGGTTTGCCCACGCGTGTGGCCGTGAGAACGTCCTGCAGCGGCTTCCTGGAGCGCACGTGCATGTGCACATCGCCCACCGCCACCAACGGCAAGGCTGTCAACTCCGAGAGCCAACGCATGCGGTGCAGCCAAAGCTCATCGTCCAACTGCCGCACCTGGTCCACCCCGATCCAGCAGCGGCCCCGAAACTGCTTCAAGGTCCACAACGCCAGCGCTTCCAGTTGCGCATCGCTGGCCTTGCGTTCCGGGCACAGCAGCACCAGGCAATCGATGAGTTCCGCTCCGGTGATCTGGTCCAGCGTGAGTTGATACGTGCCTTTGCTGGAGGCGCGGCGCAGCTTGGTGATGAACGCGCAGAGGTTGCCGTAGCCGTTGAGGTTCTGCGCGAGCACCACCAACGTGGTCGGCGACTCGGCGGCGCAGCGCGGCTGGATGTAAAACTGCGAACCCAGGATCAGGGGTAGGCCTGCGGCCTTGGCCGCGACATGGGCGCGCACGACCCCCGCCATGCTGCACTCGTCGGTGATGGCCAGGGCCCGGTATCCAAGGTCCCTGGCGCGCTCCACGAGTTCACCGGGCCAGCTCGCCCCGCGCAGGAAGCTGAAATTCGACAGGCAGCGCAACTCCACATAGTCCGGGATCGCGCGGGTGGGCCGGCTCATCGCTTGCCTCTCACCCGAAGTGCCCGTGGAGAAACCACGCCGTCTGGTCCCCCGCCAGGCGCTGCTGGAACACCCACAGCACGCCTGCGTGCGGGCTCAGTGCCAGCCAGTAGTCACGCTGCACGTTCAGCGGCTTCGCGTCTTTGCCACCGCCACCTCCACCCCCTTCACATGCCTCGCTGCGGTGCCACCAGCCACCTTCGACCCGGTCGGGCCCAAGCAGGAGCTGCAGGGGACCTTGGTAGATGGGGCGGTTGTCGCGTTCGATCAGGCGCAGTGGCTCCTCCAGCACCCAGGTAGGCAACGGCAGCTCGTAAGCAGGCTCTGCCGCTTTGCGGCGCTTGAATGCATTACTCTCCCAGCATTGCATCCACTCCAGCCGGTGGTCTTCGCACAGGATCGGTCGGCGGACGCAGCCCTCTCCCAAACGAGCCTGGATGCGCTCGAGCGCGAGATCGGTGCTGCTGCCCTTGCGCAACGTCTCCGGTATCAGCGATCGGCTCTCTTCGACGATGGGTGCCACCTCCGAGACCAGCAACTCGATGTCGCCGGCAGGCGCCAGCAGCTGGACCTTGGCCAAATGCTCGGCCAGCAGGCGTGCGAAGTGCTCCACGTGCTGGGTGGGGTGCGCCGTGCGGACGGTGAGTTCGCCGCCCGTGCCCGCATCCTTGGCGCGCATCACGTCGTGGCACCAGCGCAGCGTGAAAGCCGTGGCGCCCAATCGCCTTGCCGCAAGCCATCCGGCCATCTGCAAGAGCAGGCGCCGCGCGCCGAACAGCAAGGCCGGTGCGGTCTCCACGCGCGACATCAACTCCAGCCTGGCGTGAAAGGTCTCGGGCAGTGTGATCCAGTCGTACACCTCGGGCCGCAGCCCGTACGCCTGGTCCATCGCCTGCAGCAGGGCTTTGTCAAAGCGGCGGCTCAGGCCGCCCCGAGGCAAGGCCCGAACATCCCCGAGCGTGCGGCAACCGATCCGTGCCAGGGTGGCGTGGTGCGCCGCCACTGCCGTGATCGCCGCCAGCGGCAGCGGGTCCAGCCAGTGGGCCAGCGGCGCTCGAAACCCGTCGCAGTCTTCCCGGTTGGCGGCGTGGTGCACCAGCGCCAACGCGGCGGTGCCCGTGGGCGCCCAGGCGATGCGGGCGCCGAGCTCCATCGCGCCCGTCTCCAAGAGATCGTGCAATGGCTGCATCCCGCCAAAGAGCCGCGCACTGGCCGACATCTCTGCGACAACAGAATCCTCCAGCAACGCCACCCGGGGGGTGAACTGCAAGGCCCAGATTCCGAGGGCTGTCACATCAATGGGGGATGGGCTGGCCGGTAAAGGGATGGGGAGCAACGCGGCCCAATGCCCGAGCATCGGAGGCCTCCTTGTGGGAGCGTCCTGCAGGCAGGGCCTGCAGGACTTTCAATCGCGGCGGGATCACCGCTTCCAAGCTGGCGGGCATTGCCTCCAGATACAGTGCTTCATCCAGCGCCCCGCCGCGCCGCTTGGGGATGCGCACTTCCAGCTGCCAGCCAGGGGCGAGCGACACCGCGACCCGCAGCGGAGCGGGCGAGGCATCGTTCAACGCGGTGACTGGGCGGAGCAAAAACACGGGGGCATCGCAAGACTGGGCGTGGATCTGCAGGCGCCGGATCTGCTCAGGTCTCGCCTGGGGCAGCCACGCCAGCACGGCGCCGGCAGGGTCGGATTTAACGAGCTGCTCGGTGATCCAGAGGCGGTCCACCGGGGCGCTTGCATGAATCCATACCACCTGGTCCGGCGCCAGTCCGAGTTGGATCAGGCCGCCTACGTGCGGCTGCTTCGGGGGCGCGATCAGGTAAACACGCCCGCCAGAATCGAGGAACGCTGGGACCGATGGACCTAGCAGACGCCACTCGCACAGGGCCGCCTGGGGCATGAGCAACTCGGTCAGGGTATGGGTAGGCCAGCCACCGCCAGGAAGCAAGGAGTCAAGGGCCGCAAATCCTGTAGAAACTGTGCGAGATGACGAACTACCGACTTCCGCACCGCGCCACACCGCCTCGGCCACGTGCCGGGGGAGTGCATCTAAGCCAAAGGCACCAGATGGATGAGCAGGAACTGGCATGGTCAAATGGCCGGATAAGAATCATAAATACTGTATGAAAGCACAGTATATAGATTCGGCTCGTATGCCGATGGTCCAAGCTCACCTCGTCACCCACGGGGGCGTGGAATTCGCTCAAAATGGTCAACACAGTGACAGCACAACAAGGGGTCTGATGAGCGGAAAATTCATGGGGCGCGATGCGGTGATCAGCACGATCAAAAGTGCTGAGCGAACCAACGCGATGCAAAAGCGCAGCGGTACGAATCACCCTGTACGCGCAGTGGTTTGCGGATGCTCCGATCCGCATTGCGGGGCGTTTCATCGGATCGTGAACGATCGGACACTCCCTACGCACGAAGAAGCCGATGCGACGCTGAAAGCGGTCAAGTTGGAGAGGCGAACTGCTCGTGGTCAGAACGGCGTAGCGCTGATCGATCAGATCAAGTAGCCGAGTAACCCATGGCGCAGCGCAAGCAGATCGAAATCACGGCGTACCACGAGGCCGGTCATGCCGTGATGGCTATGTCGGCCGGGTTTCTAGTCACCGAAGTTTCTTGTCAGGCATCGAACAGCGGATTCGGGCATACAGCTTGGCAAATGCCGTTGCCCATGTCGGATGCATCAAGAGTTGGAGCCGTCTTGACCCTGGCATCCGGGATGGCCGCCGACTGCTTGCATTGGTCAAGTTTGGCGGACAAGGACGAGCAAGAACAATTAATGGGACATAACGGCGACAGATTGGATGCCCGTATTCATCTCGCCGCACTGAGTCAGGGTGAGGTTTTTGACGACTACCTCTCGTATTCGATTGGGCACCTGAAGAAGGTGGATGTATGGGGGCATGTGGTGGCCCTCGCTGAGCTTCTGAAGACAATTCAATTGATCAACGGTCTCGATCTACTGAACAGATTCAGGCAGTGTGTACCTTCAATATCTGCACATGAGTTGGGACTGCTCAAGCGGGCGGTTGATCTCAAATATGGCGACCAAACCTGAACTCCCAATAGCTTTAAGGAAACAAAATGGATGAAGGGTTTCTACGATTGATGGAAGGGATCGAGCGGCGCGTGGGAGATGCTGAAGCGCGAAATCCGAAGTTGCGTATGTTGAAGGACGAGATTACACGTGCCGGCTGTGCGTATAAGCACGCTTCTACGGACGAGGAAAGACGTACAGCCAAAATGAGGCGTGCGAAGCGCTTATGAAAGAGGCAATGATTCGCCACCGGTAATAGCTTGGTTCCAAAAAGGGAGAATTAAAATGAGCTGGCTGATTTTCGAGGAAAGCAACTATGGCTGACACACAAGCTCTCAGGATCACGTTTGAGGAATATGCCAGCCGGATCATTGATCGGCTGGTTGCTGAGTTGGACACCTTCGATAAAGTCCTGTCCGACTGGGAATTGATCAGAAATGCAGAATCGGACCCGGCTTGGCATGGAGGCGGCCAGCTTGGCAATTTGTCGTTCTCTATGACCTGTGCAGCCATCTCGGCCTTCGATGCCTTTGCACGGGCCATCTATGAGGATGGGGAGCAGGTCCAAAAGGTTGGGAATAAGGTCAGGATGAAGTCTCTTCTTGATGACAGTCGGTTTTTTGACGCTCGCCTCTATGGGAATTCAGAGGTGTTCTACACGCTTGTTCGGTGCGGTGTGATGCATCAGGTTCATCCAGTCAACATAGGGCTGGCGTCAGACAAATCCAGCAGCAGGCCTCTGACCAAAAACGGTGAGCATTTCACGCTAAATGCATACGCCCTCTACCTAGACATCCTGCGTGGATTGAAAGAAGTCCATAAATTCGCAAAGAGCGATGAAAACTGGTGTCTGATTTTGAATAATAATTGCTGCAGCCTTCTCGAGCGTGATGCAAAGTCAATGGGCACGGCTGAAGTTATGAAAGGCTTAAATTCCCTCCCCAGTATTTCAAATACCCCAGTAGCGACTCAACCACCATTAGGTATAGGCGTCCGCCATTGAGTGAAAAATCTTAATCAGTCGGCTTAAAAATATATAGAAAAAATGCGGAAAAACCGCAGGCAATGCTCACGGTAAAACGGCGAAATAGGCCGATGCTTGCTTTTATCGTGGCCTACAACGAACTTAGCGACCGCACTGGACCGGTGCTGGCGTACGAGGACGTACCTGATGGTTTTTCAAACGCAGACCTTACCGCTGCAGCCAAATGACTGGTGCCAAAAGTATCGGCGCACGACGTAATTCTTTCAATCTGAGTTGAAATACAGGATAAAAAAATGATTCCGTCAGCTGGTCGTTTCTATTATTAATACAATAACACCAATATGGATGCAAAACATGTCAGAACCATGAGCGCAACAAACTTTTTTGATGGAGAGCACTTTGAAAAGTCCACATTGACGATGAAACGTCGTGTGGATGCTCATGTTAATGCTCTTCCTGCTAATTTCGCGGTTCAGGCAAGTCAGAAGACACGGCTTATCAGTCGGATGAATGCCGCTCCTAGAGTCAAGCTCAGCAAAATCTTTGCGCTGGTGGATGAGTACGCAGAGTTGCGAAAGCCATTTGTCGCATGCGCCGAAGAATGTGATTCATGCTGCCACATGAATGTGCAAATCACAAATGTGGAAGCAGAGCGAATTGAAAAGAGTACCGGCAAGAAAGCTAAATTCCTTCGAGCTGACACATGCCACCCTGTGACAAAGTTTGCGGGCGTTCCTTGTCCATTTTTAGTTAATCGCCGCTGCAGTATTTACGAGGATAGGCCATTGCTGTGCAGGTCGCATGCATCGTTCGATGTTGATAGTTACTGGTGCGCTCCAGAGCGAATGAACGCTGCCGAATTGCCGATGATTTCGATCACAGATGCACAAGTAGCTGTCAGCGAAATTGCTCATGAGTCTGCTGCAAGGCGCTTTGCAGACATCCGAGATTTTTTCGGTTGAAAACATTCGAGGAAAGAGGATCGGTTTGATGAGCAACTACTCTTACTCGAATCCGCCCCCCAGCCCACTGCAGGTCTAATCTTCGGCTGTAAAGCGGGGGTACTTAAAATACAAGAAAGATCGCGATGAAACTCCCTGTTCGACTAGTGGTCTCGACCAAGATGATGCTTCGGTTGGCGGTGAGATTGCTGGCGACCGTAGCGGCATGTGCAAGCCTTCAGCCCGTGGCCGCTCAGGTTGCGCAGAGCACTTGGACGCTGGCCTCGGGCTACCCAAAGGAGCTTTTTCATGGCGTGAACTTGCGCCAATTCGCGCAGAACGTGAATGACCGGACCAAGGGCGGCTTGGTCATCGAGGTGCGCACCGACGGGATTGCCGCCAGTCCCTCCGAGATCGTGGGCAAAGTACGCTCCGGAGATCTGGCTGCGGGAGAGGTCCTTCTCAGCTCCATGGCCAGCGACACCCTGATCGCCGGCGCAGATGCCATTCCTTTCATCGTCCACGGCTACGACGATGCTTTACGGCTGTGGAATGCTCAGCGCCCAATCCTGCAGGAGACCCTGGACAAGCAGGGCTTGGTGATCCTTTACGCCGTGCCCTGGCCAGCCCAGGGATTGTTCACCACGCGCCCTGTGCGCAGCGTTGCAGATCTGCGCGGATCGAAAATGCGCACCTACAACCCCAGTACGGTGCGTCTTGCCCAACTCATGGGCGCCACCCCCGTCGACGTGCCCACGCAGGCCATCGGCTCGGCCTTCAAGGACCAGCGGCTGGACACCATGTTCACATCGCCCGCGACCGGGGTGGACTCGAAGTTGTGGGAGGGGCCGGCGAAGTATTTCTACAACGCGCGGGGTTGGTATCCGAAGAACATCGTGATCGCCAACAAGGCCAAGTGGGCCGCACTTCCCGAGTCCACTCGCCAGACCGTCATGACGGCAGCTGGCGAGGCGCAAAAACGTGGCTGGATGGCAAGTGAAGCGGCATCCACAGTCTCGCTGGCGGAGTTGACAAGCAAGGGCATCAAGGTGGATACGCCCGAACCTGAGTTGCGAAACGAACTGCGGCGCATCGGGGAGAAATTTTCGGTCGAGTACCTTCGAGAGACCGGCGCCGAGGGCAATCGGATGCTGATCCCGTATTTCGCAAACGGAAGCACGACAACTCCCAAATAGGCGAGAGGTCGGGCAAGGAATTCACCCGGATGCCGCAAGCATTTGGGGTGGGATCGCTGAGAGTAGGCGACCAGCATCGTAATGCCGGCAAAGGTTGTCCACCAATGCTTGTGCATACACGGGCAGAGTTGCCCTGTCACGCATCAGCAGGTGGCGTTCACGCACGCTCCACTCGTCTCGCAATTCCACCATCGCCAGTGGCATAGCCAACTGATTGCGGATGACAGCCGACTCGGGCAGCACCCCAATGCCCACATTGCTGCTGATCATGCGGCACATCGCCTCGAAACTCCGCAACCGAATTCGAGGTTTCTGACGATGCCCCAATTGCTGGGTGATCTGATCCAGAAATGCCTGCAGCGTGCTGCCCTCCGGCATCCCCACCACGTCCTCCTCTAGCGTTTCAGCGAAGTTTACTGAGCGTCGCCGTGCGAACCGGTGGCTGGGCGAGGTGACCAGAACCAGCCGGTCGGTGCTGAAATGGATAGAGACAAGTCCCAAGGTATCAATAGAACCAGCAATGATGCCCAGATCCGCACGGCCTTCCAGGACACCTCGCGGGATCATCGCATTGGGCCGCTCTTCCAATTCAACGTTGACATGTGGGTGATCCGAGAGGAAATCTGCCAGGATTTCCGGTAAGAAATCTGTGACAGCAGTGGTGTTGGCCAGCAGCCGTAAATGCCCGCGCAATCCGCCGCCATATTCCCCCATTTCTGCGTGCAGAAGGTCTGCCTGTTGCAGCATCAAGCGCGCATGATGAACAAAAGCCTCGCCAGCCGGTAGCAGTCGGACTCCCCTTGCTTCGCGTGCCAACAACAAGACGCCAGCCTGCATTTCCAGCGCCTTGATGCGCGTGCTTGCCGCAGCGAGGGACATATTGTGTTTGGCCGCGGCCCGGGTCAAGTTGCACATCTCTGCCACGCACACATACAGACGCAAATCAGTCAGGTCGAACTGCATGTAAGAAAACGTATTTCGAGCATTAATGAAAAACGAAGCCTCGCTTCTGAAATCGCAAATTGTGTAGCGCGCGAATCTCTGCAGAATTCACCCCCAGCCCGAATCGTAAGCCGGGTAATAAAGGGAGTAGAACTATGAGATTGAAATTTTTTGCAGCAACGCTGCTGATGGGAACTTTGGGACTCGGCGCCACGCTCGCGCAGGCCCAGGCGGCGTATCCCACGCGCCCGCTCACGCTGGTAGTGCCGCAAACGGTAGGCGGCACCAACGACATCGTTGGCCGGGTGGTCGCCCACAAACTGGGGGAGGTGCTGGGCACCGGAGCCATTGTCGACAACCGGCCTGGCGCCGGCGGCAACATCGGGACCCAATACGTGGCGCGAGGTCCGAAGGACGGGTACACGCTGCTTGTCACGATCAGCAGTAGCCAGGCGATCAACCCTGCGCTTTATCGAAATCCAGGATTCGATCCCGTGAAGGATTTCGTGCCTGTCGCCATGATTGGCAACGTGCCCAACGTTCTGCTGGTCAATCCATCATTCGCTGCCAAGACCTTCGGCGACTTCCTGTCCCTTGCTCGGCGCAAGGACGCCCAGTACCAGTACGCCTCGGCTGGCAACGGCACGCTCAATCACCTGCTGGGCGAGATGCTGAATGAGATGGCAGGTGTTTCGCTGCAGCATGTCCCCTACAAAGGCATTGCACCAGCGCTGAACGACGTATTGGGAGGACAGCTGCCCATCGTGTTCGCCAGCTTGCCATCATCGCTGGCACACATCAAGGCAGGCCGGCTGCGCGCCTTGGCTGTGAGCGGCGCCAAGCGCACGCCTGTACTGCCCGACGTGCCGGCGATTGCCGAAGCGGTGCCAGGCTACGAAGGTACGCTGTGGATCGGCTTGTTTGCCCCGGCTGGGGTAGCACCAGCGGTGGTGCGCACGCTACAGGATGGCATGCGAAAAACCATGGCAGCGCAGGATCTGCGCGAGAAGCTGGACCAGCAGGGTGTGGAGATCGCCGCACCAACATCCCCCGATCAGTTTGCGGCCCAGCTGCGCAGCGACCTGGCCAAGTGGGAAAAGATCGTCAAAGCTTCGCGCGCAGAAGTGGACTGAGGAGGCGCGCGATGACCCGACCTCTCGAAGGCATTACCGTTGTCTCTCTGGAGCATGCGATCGCAGCGCCTTTTTGTACCCGTCAGCTGGCGGATTTGGGCGCGCGCATCATCAAAGTAGAGCGCCCAGAGTCAGGGGATTTCGCGCGCGAGTACGACCAGCGGGTGAGGGGCATGTCATCGCACTTCGTGTGGACAAACCGATCGAAGAAGAGCCTGACGCTGGATCTGAAGCAGCCACGGGCGCTGGACGTGCTCAGGCGACTGATCGAGAAGGCGGACGTGTTCGTGCAGAACCTTGCGCCCAGCGCCACGGCCCGCATGGGCTTGGATTACGCCAGCCTTTCCCACACCAATCCCCGCCTGGTGGTCTGCGACATCTCCGGATACGGTGACGACGGGCCATACCGGGACAAGAAGGCCTATGACTTGCTGATTCAGAGCGAAGCGGGCCTGCTTTCGATAACGGGTACAGAGGAGTCGCCTTGCAAGACCGGCAACTCGATTGCCGACATCGCTGCGGGCATGTATGCATATACCAACATCCTTGCGGCGCTGCTACGGCGCGAGAAGACAGGGGAGGGTGCCCACATCGATGTCTCCATGCTTGAGTCTCTGGTGGAGTGGATGGGCTTTCCGATGTACTACGCCTTCGAGGGGGCACCGCCTCCGGAGCGCAGCGCCGCTTCCCACGCAACGATCTACCCCTATGGACCATTTGCCGCGGGCGATGGTGGCAAGGTCATGCTGGGCGTGCAAAACGAGCGGGAATGGGAAAGTTTCTGCACCGTTGTCTTGCGTGAGCCCGCGCTCGCTCAGGCGCCACGTTTCGCCAACAGCACGCAACGCAATGCGCACCGGGATGAGCTTCGGCAGCTGATTCTGAACGTCTTCGACAAGTTGACCACTGACGAAGTGGTGGCGCGACTCGAAAAAGCGCAAATTGCCAATGCCTGCATGAATGACATGGCACAGCTGTGGGCCCACCCCCAACTGAAAGCACGCGAGCGCTGGCGCAAAGTGGACTCGCCAGTCGGTCCGCTGCCTGCTTTGCTGCCTCCAGGGCGAAGCAACCGCTGGCAAGCCAGCATGGAGCCGATCCCCGCGGTAGGCCAGCACACCGACGCATTACTGCGTGAAGCCGGTCTGACAGACCAAGCCATCAAAGACCTGCGCGCCCACGGCGCGATTTAGGGACCCCCATGGATTTCAAGATTCAGGCCGGATTCGCCGGCGGATGGATCGCGCGCGCTCGCAGCCTTCCTCCCATGCGTGGAAACTCGCAGGAACATCTTCCGAGCGCCCTTTGCAAGAAAGTCGTCGCAGCCTCGATGGGGCCTGCGGATGCTGCCGCATTGATTGGAATTGCCGACGCTCAGGAATCGTGCTTATGGGGTGGCCTGTCATGAGCGGGGCACGACCGAAGCTGTTCGTGGAAGAGCGCTTCCAGGACTTTTTGAAGCACGAATGTGGTTATGCGCGAGGCACCCTGCAGGTAGTCAACTATGCACTGGGGGAGTGGCAGCGTTGGCTGCGAAACCGATTCGGCATCACGCGGCTGGACGTCTCCGCTTCGCACCTGCGGCTTTGGCTGGACGAGCAGTTGCGCAGGCACGCCCAGTCCACGGTGGACAAGAAGACCTGGGTGCTGCGCAGGTTCTACGCCTGGCTGGCAGGTGAGAGCATGGTGGAGTACGACCCCTGGCAATTCATCTCGCCACCGCGGCGCCGACTCCACCAGCAAGGCCTGGGGTACGTCCCCTGCGAACGCACGGTGCGCAGGCTTCTGGATCAGCCCGACACCCGGTTCGCCCTGGGCCTGCGCGACCGTGCGATCCTGGAACTGTTGTACTCATCCGGCCTGCGTGCCGCGGAACTGCTGAGTCTGCGGCCGCATCAACTGTGCCTGCGCACCCGTGCAGCCCAGGTGATGGGCAAAGGTGGCAAAGAGCGGCTCGTTATATTCGGGGAGCACTCCGCGCACTGGCTAGAGCGCTACATGTGCGAAGCGCGCCCCGCTCTGCTTCAAGCTGGCCAGCACCCAGTCCAGGCCCTGTTCGTTCATGCGAGCGCCTCTGGCTCTCTGGACTACTGTGTGCTGCAGCGCATGGTTCGCCGGCACGCCGATGCCGCAGGCCTGCCGATGGTGACGGCGCACACGCTGCGGCACGCCTTCGCCACTCACCTGTACCAGGCCGGAGCCAATCTGCGCGTGATCCAGATGCTGCTGGGACATGCCTGCCTGCAGACCACTACCATCTATGCTAGGACGTCCATGGGCTACTTGCGAGGAGTCATCGAGCGGCACCATCCCCGCGGAATCCTCTACGAACGGCAACCGCTTGGCAGAGCCGCATCACCGCTGTCGGGTCAAGATGCCGAGCGCCAACGCCGTGATCGAGCAGCCGATCAGCCAGTAAAACCATGTGAACAGCTGCTCCGCCCCCATGAGCACAGCGCACGCAAGTCCAGCGGCCGACACCAAGGCCCCAACGAACGACAACTTCTGAGCGAACCATAGAAGTGAGCCAAGGACCGTGCCTGCGGAGCCTGCGACACCTTGCACGGCGCTGTCGATGATTTCGTCGGTCACTTTTTTCTCCATCGCATGATCTCCTGAATCAAAAAATCGTCATCACGGCAAAGACGATCATCACGATGACGCAGCCTTTTTGCATGTATTCCATCATCGTGCCCTTGTCGATGACGCCGCGGGCGTACTGCTGCCATACGCCCACCAGGGCGCTGGAGACGACCAGCAGCGTGATGGCCACCAGCAGCATCTGGATGATGGAGCGCATGCGTGCCATGGACACGCCCGAGCCTTGCTCGAAGCCGATGCGCAGCGCCTCGGTGACGGGCACGCACTGGCCGTCGGACCCGCGGATGCAGCCGTCGTTGAATGCGATGCCGCTCCCGCCAGAAATCGGCGTGGAAGGCGCGGTGGTGCCAGGCGTGGTGGGGGAGGGTGCATTACCCGCGATGCGATCGGCCATGCCGCAGATGGTCGTCCCGTTGGAGTCGGCGAAGCCCGAGCAGCGCCCGGAGGCGATCATGCGCTGGCAGTTGCCGATGCCCAGTTGAACGCAGGCAAGGATCATGTTTGCGTCCACGCGGCGGCCATCGAACGTGCCCAGAGCCGCCAGGGCCTGTGCGGGGTTGGCCTGTAGAGCCTCCGACATGACGCTCGACCATGCGTCCACTTGACGTTGCAGGCTCCAGGTTCTGAACTCATCGGGTGAAACCTGAGCGTACCGACGAATGTTGTCGTTGTTCATCTGCAGGACGCCATAACAGCATGAACCGTTGTAGACCGAGAGGAAGCCACCGCTCTCGACGTTGATGGCCAGGTTACCCACGGCGTTCGCATTCGCGCGCAGCCATTGGCTGGCGTTAGGTGACCTTGCGATCGCTTGAGACACCTGATCGGCGGTGACGCGGTCATTGGTCACCAAGCGTTGCTGAGCCGAAGCAGGAAGATGCGTGGCGAGCAGCGCCAGCCAGCCCAGAAGCAGCGCCGAGCAAAGCGCAAAGAGGGTGCGTTGCATGTTTACTGGCACCTGTCATCCGAGGTGCAACGCACGATCACACTCGGGTGCCGGCTTTCCATACTGCACCACCCGAAAGTAGGCGCTGCCGGTCTTGTCGTCAAACGCGAACTCCGTGTGGTTCTGTGCCAGCGGTGTGTTTTTGTCGTCTATGAACAGGTGGCAGTAGTTCGGAAAATCCTTTTGCTTCCTGCGGCCGGTGGATTTTTCTTCCACGATCACGCGCATGGGGCAAATGCTGTACATCGGGGGAACATAGCCTTTTTGCACGAATGGGCCATTGGGCGGGTCTTCGCATTTGGACTTGGCCGCGTTGAACATCGTGAAGATGTACTTGTTTTCTCTATCCTCATGCGTTTGATACAGGATGAAGCTGCCCAGCCTGCTGCCGTCGTTTCGATTGAAATTGAGCGGCGTCGATTCGATGTTTTCTTTCCAGATCGGCTCTAGCAGCTTTTTCTGCTCTGGCGTGCCATCGTGATACTCCGGATAGTTGAAAGTCACCAGCGGCATTAACTTCCATTTCAACTCAGGCGGAAACTTGATATTCCCTCGCTCTTGCGCACCCGCGACGCCGGCGGCGATGCAAACCGCGGTGGCCACCAAGCCCGATGCGATCGCTCTCTTCATGTTCGATGCTTTCATGCCGTCGTTCTCCCTTTGGATCTGATTCATTTGCTCTCGGCCCCGCTGGCATCCAGCTCGGCGATGAACTGCTCGGGCGGCGTGGCGCCCACCAAGCGCTTGCCGTTGCCGAGAATCACTGTGGGCGTGTTCTGGATGCGGTGCTTCTCGCCGAACTTCAGGATCTCGACCAAGCCGCTGGTCTCGCAGTCCTCGCGGCCCTGCAGGCGCCGGCCCGCCATCACCTGCTGCCAGGCGTCGGCCCGGCTGGGCGAGCACCACGCTGCCCGCGCAAGCTGCGCGGACTCCGGGCTGATGACGGGGAACATAAACCGATACACGGTCACATCATCGAGCTGGTCCACGAACTTGGTGAAGACACGGCAGATCGGGCATTGCGGATCTTCGAACACCGCCACCTTGCGGCGGCCATTGCCATGTACCTCCTTGATCGCATGCTTGAGCGGGAGGCTGGCGAAGGGAACGCTGTTGAGCTTTTCGAGCTGCGGCGCCGTGAGGTCCTGCTGCGTCTTCATGTCCACCATGGCACCGCCGACGAAGCCGAAACGGCCCGAGGCGTCGGTGTAGAAGATCTCACCTTCCGACACGACCTGGTAGATGCCGGGGATGGGGGAGACGGTGATCTGCTCGACCCGGACCTTGCCGGCGGTGTTCTGCTCGATCGTGGCTTTGAGGCTGGGTGGAACCGGCTGCGCGCCCACGGACAGGGACAGGCTGGCCAGCACAGTTGCGCGCAGGAGCATGGCGCGCAGCCGCGGCCGATGGATCTGGGACATCGATGATTTCCTCATTTCGTTTTGGGATGGGTCAGTAGGAGTGCCACGCTGCCGGCCAAGGTGCCCAGGCCGCCGACGCGAACCAGGCCATGGAACGACGATGCGTCGTCCCAAAGCAGGCCGATGCCGGCGCCAAGAGCGATGGCAGTCGTGATCAGCAAGAGCCGCAGGCCTGCGGCCCTGCGTTCGGCCGCAAGCCTCTCGCGGGCGAGTTGGTATTCGGCCATTGCGGATCAGTAGTCGAAAGCACGCACGCCACGGGCTGCGCGGCAGCGCTCCACGGCATCGCGGATGAGTTGGGAGACCGCTGCCGCATTGGGCACGGCATCGATCACCAGGGTGGGATTGGTGCTGTCAGTGGAGAGCAGGACAATACGGCCCCGCCCGAAAACCGTCTGTAACAGATTCCCGGAAACCGAGAGGTCCTTCACCCGGTACAGTTCGAGCGCCTCGATGCGCTTGACCACGATGCCCGAATGCTCCAGCAACCTCTGGTCGGTCAAGACGTAGCGATGGTTCGCCGTGCGCAGATAGCGGTATAGGGCCCAGGCAACGGGCACCACCAGCCAGCAAAAGAGCAGGGCGATGGTGAAGGCGCCGGCATTGGTGATCTGGCCTTCGCTGGAGGACCAGAGGATGGTGGACTCGGCAGCGTGCGATACGCGCGTGGAATCCATCGCGGGGGCAGGAGCATCGTGAATTGGCATGGACGGCACTGTAGGGAGCGCGTCGCATGCCGTCAGCCGAAAACCCGTCGCCACGTGGCAGACGGTTTAGGCTTGACGATGGAAGCTTTTCATGGCAAGCAAACATTTCAATCAAGAAAGGGATTTTTGATGAGCGGAAATAATTCGAATGAAGGAGCATTGATCCTGATACTGGGAATCGCCGCGTTCTTAATTTTCAGCGCGGCTGCGAAAAGCGTAGGCCTTGACCTAGCCACATTCTTCAAAGTAGCGATTGCACTTTTGGTTATATTGGCTTCGGCTGGCTTTGCTTGGTATCAAGGGTGCTTGAATGTGGTATGGCCTGCCTTGCTGGGATTGACTTGGCTGGCGATTGGTCCAGCCCTTGATTATTACTCCCACAAGGATCTTCCGCATTTTTTAGACCCGGAGTTGCATAGGGCTTGGTGGGCACAGTGGTACACAAAACTCCTGGGCTTCTTGCTTCTTTGCGGTGGAGGCTACGGATTCGTTTATTGGCAAAGAGAGAGATATTGATTCACGTCTGCGGCCAGAATCTGGATTGACAGCTCCCACAAATCAGCAGCAATCCAGGCTTGCCCCACACCTGTTTCTCGCACGAGCAAACGTATTTGGCGCGGTTCGATTTGTTCACCGCGGGCTTAGGGTTCCCCTCACCGTCGTCGCTTGGCATGGCCGCTGGATTGACCAAGCTGGCCATCACGGCGATGGACTGCGCCGGCACGCTGCCACCGCCCACTGACGCAGCCAAGTGCATGCCCATGCTGCCTTGGCCCGCGCGCACATGCTCTGGCGCAGGGAAGCGGTCATACCAGCTGATCCGGAATGAGCGGGTGAGCAACTCGGCGCATGCCTTGAGGAACGGACCGCCTTCGATGGCGTAGTCCGCCATCATGTCTCCCGTGCGCTTGCCCCCGGGCTTGCCGGTGGAGGAGGGCATCAGGCCGATGGCCTCCATCTTCGATGCCCATTCTTCGTTGTGGTAGCGGCCACGCCCGGGCTTTCCAAAATGCGATTGCCACAGGTGGCACATCTCATGGGCCAGCGTCTGCATCGTTTCCACCACAGGCACCACGGCGAAGTAGGCAGGATTCATGGCGATTTCGTCCGTCATGCCGCCCTCCAGGTTGGCGAACCGCTGGGCCGAGAAGTACCCGCATGTGCGCTTTTCGCGCTGCAGCGTGATAAGGCAACCGGGCAGTGATCCAGCGAAGAGCGCTTGGTTGAAGTGGCTGTAGGCCTGCTGTAGTTCGTTGTAGGTTTGCTGGGTGGGCGTGCTGACTTCGGTCATCTATCGTTTTTGTAGGCCATTATTGATTTGTATTGCGCAATACAAGATGCTGTGCTTTACCATCGAGAGAGCAGGGAGAAGAAGTACATGGTTCACCTGTATGAGACCATCATCAGTGCGATCTACCGCCACACACGGCCCGGACAATCACCACCTGTGCGGCTCGTCTTGAACCCGATTCAGATGCAACAATTGCTCGCTGAACATGCCGCCGGGTGTAGGGCGATGGAAATCAAGGTCCGGGAGATCGACGCAATCCTGGGAGGGAAACTGGCCGTCGAAGCGAAAGCAGCTGGATTCTTGGTGACCGCATCGGGGATCGATGTCCCGCTGATCTCACATTAGCCAGGACCGAAACGAATGTGGCTTTCGGCAGAAAGTTACAAGCCGTTCGCTTACAAAGCATTGACACGCCAACAGCGCGTATCGATGATCTCGGGCATCAATAACAAGGGAGCCTTGAGGGCATGCAAACAAAAATGAATCAATATTTTTGGCGACTGCTTTTTCATGGCAGCAAACTCTTGCTGCGCGTTTTCATGATTTTTTTGCCTGTAATCGCGGGAGCATTCTGGAATTTGATACGCCAAGGCCCAGGAATAGCTTCTGCCTCTGAGGCTCGAAGCGCTTTTTCTATGGGAAGAATATCGGCATCAGAATTAAACTACTACGAAAATATTTACGGCGATTAATTATTTTCTTCCGACGACATTGCCAGTCCTTTTTCCGGCTGCCGATGCTGTTTTTTCGGCGCCTTTCATCATTTCTCCGAGTTCTCCACCAACTTTCAAGCCGACCCAACCCATCATTGCAGTCCAAACCAACGGCAACCCAATAAAGAGCGCCATTAGCAGGATGTTCAAAATCATGCGTTTGTATCCTGCGGGCACTGATCCGTTTGCGATCTGGGTAATTTCCTGAGTAATGACCCAACCCTGTCCCCCGGGGTACATGGCATTTATGAGCCTGGCATCAATCCACTGCGCGATGAACCACATTGCGCCCCAGAGCTTTACCGTGAATATCGCCACGCCTCCGTAGAAAAGCACGCGCAGGTCGTAACCGCTCAGGAATGTGATCAGCGGCAGGAACATGTAGATCGCCATCAGCACCAGTGCCTGGATCATTGGGAGACCCGTCATCAAAGGCAGCATCGACATGCTCGCCAACCCAGCCTCCCAGCCCACACCCAATGTGCTGGCAGCGCCTGTCAATGACCGTCCTACGGTCGTCATCACGTCATAGTCGCTCCCCATGATGCGATCCGAATCCACGAAGTGCGGATTGGCCTTCGTCTGAGCGAGCTTTGCAAAGGCGTCCCTGGCCTGATCCGGGCTGCTCCAGCTCATCGCGCTGCCAGCCACTTCCACGAGTTTGCCGAAGCTGCCGGCGTGGCCCACCATCTGCTCACGCACACCCTGTGCGCTGTCCTCCCACCACTGCTTGCACGTGGGCCGGCCCCACTCGGGATTCACCACGCCGGAGTGGGGCGGTGCGATGCCGCTGGCCGGGTTGTAGTAGTCGATGTCCCGGGAGAAGTCCACCTGGAACCCCGGCACCGGGTTGTAGGAGCGCATGTCGGCGTAGTAGCCCGGCTCCGTGCGAAACAGTTGGCTGCCGATCCAGTCCACGTCCGTGGGCCCGTATTCCTTGTTATCCATCGCCACCACACCCTGGCCCGTCGCGGACAGGGCGCCAGGCGCCGCCGCCAGATAGCGACTTCGTGCCGGTATGAAGCACTCGCTGTAGAAGCGCTGAATGCTGTTCAGCACGCGCGGGTCCTGAATGGTGGCGGTGCGGGCCATGTCCTCGACCATGCGGATCTGCGAGTCGCCGCTGCGGATGCCGGCGCGCACGGCGCTGTTGATACCGGATGAGATGGCCATGGTCGAGAACCACCAGGCAGGCACATAGGAAAGGTTGCCCGCCGGGCTCATGGTGCCGTCCGTCGAATCCTTCATAGCGGTGTCATAGCCCGAGCCCGTGCCACTGTTGCGTGAGGCGGGGGTGGGATTGGGCTCCAAGGGCGTTGCGGGAGGCGTGTAGCTCAGGTTGACGGAGTTGAGCGACGTGATGGGCGTCGTGGCGAAGCACAGCGACATCACGAACAGGGCAACCATGATATTCATGCCCACGCGCTCCAGGAGCGGCAGCACGCCGGCGCTCTCCAGGCCCTGCTCCTTGGCCTCGCGCCAGGCGTTGAAGAGGATGACCGCGAAGGGCACGATCACCAGGCCGGTGCCGGTGATCACCTCGCCGATGATGTTGGCGAAGGCCCACCCGTACATGGTGGTGAAGATTTCGAGGTAGCTGTCGAGCTGCATGGTGGTGGCGGAAGGTGAGTTCGGATCAGTGCAATCTGCGAGGAGTGCCTGGCAACTGGACAGACTCGGCGGGCAAACATTCAGCCGCCGGCTCCTCCAACGTGGCCAGGAGGGCGGCAGGCAGGGCTGGGCGACCTGGCTCCTGCAGCGCGTGCACGAGTTGCGTGAGCAGGCGGTGGACGTGGCGCACTCTTAGGGCAGAGGGGCAAGCGCAGGGCAGGGGCGTGGCCCCGCTCAACGAGATCAAGGCCGGTTTGAGGTGGATCTTCGACATCGATTTCTTCTGGATTGGTTTCATCGAATCTCACTGCGCCAAATGGAGCAGTGAGATCTAGCGGCGCCTGGACGCCTGTCATGCCTGCAGCCAGCGCAGCAAGGTGGTGGGTCCGATCGGAATGAGCAACAGGTAGGCGATGCAGAACGCCATCACCTTCGGCCGCAGCGCAATCACCTGTGCATGCTCCTGCGGCCGCACGATGCCGCGGCGCGCCCCCCAGGCCACGATGGCGTGCCACCAGATGCCGATGCCGGCCACCGCGATGCACTGCACCAGCGCACCGTAGTGCCGAATGTCGGTCGCCCAAATCTGGAGCGTGGCCAGGGTCTTTGGCCGCACCTGCAGGTGCGACAGCAGCGCGACCAGTACGAACCCCATCGCGCTGGCGCCGGCCAACCAGGCCAGTCCGATGACCGCCAAGCGAAGCAGCCGGCGCCGCGGCGTGCCCGGGCGTGGCGCTTTCGCTTCATCTGCAGGTTCTTGCGGATCGAGAGGCTGCGTGCTCATGGCGTCACCTTCACGCGACCGTTTTCCATCGGCTGCGGATCGGCTGCCCGCCCATCGGGCACGCGCATCGAGCGCGAGTCGGCCTGGAACTGGCTGCCCATGATGGCCAGGGCCGTGTCGGAGGTCAGTTCCTTCCGAATCCGGGCCTCGAACATCAGGTCGTTGATGAATTGCGTCAGCCGGTCGATCTGCGACTGCGTGTCCCGCATGGCGTCGCCCGCGGCCGTCACCTCGGGTAGGCTCAGGCCCGTGAGCAGCACGGCGCGCGCCACCAGCGCCTTGTCGATCACCCGGTGCATCGCCAACTCCTGCCCGAGCCGGGTCACAGCGATGCCGCGCGTGTCGGGAGGCAACTTGCGCAGCGCGTCCAGCAGCTGCGGGCTGATGGCCATGCCGGGCGCGGCGATCGTGTTCAGATCGGCGTAGGGACTGCCCGAGGGAGCGCCTGCCATCGCCTGCAGCTTCGGCAGCACCTGGTCCACCTCGGCTTCGTACTTCGGGCCCAGGCCCGACGCCGTGGTCACCGCCGTCGCGGTGGGGCAATCCGCGCTTTGCGAGCAGGTATAGACGCGCTTGTCGCCCAGCACCTCGGTGGTGAACTTGGCCAGGTCGTCCGGCGATGCGAAGGCCTGCACCAAGCGCGTGGACTTGTCGGTCGAGCCGGCATAGCTGGTGCTGGAGGAGGCGGTGACGGACTTGTTCAGCGTGGCGTTGTAGCCAGCCACCGAGAGATCCCGGATGGGACGAAGGGGGAGCGAGTTGATGCCGCCCGCCTTCTGGCCGAACACCCAGTTGACGCCCGTGCGCTGCGCTTCCTCGTTCTTGTTGATGTCGATCTTGGCCTGCACGATGTCGCCGGACGTATTGGCCTTGACCTTCCAGGCATCGCCCTTGGCCATCTTGATCCAGTCCTCATAGGGATTCTGGCCGGCCCTGATCATGGCCTCGGTTTCCTCACAGGTCTTGAGAGAAGAGGCGACCAGCAGATCCGCCTTCTGGCTGTAGTTCTGGAAGAGCTGGTACAGGCCCGGCTGGGCACGCTGCAGGACGTACAGCGGCAGCGAGGCGATGCCCGCCTGCACGGCATTGGTCACCTGCTGACCCAGCCGCGAGATGTTGTTCATGATGTTGCCCCAGGACATGCCCACATCGAACTTGCCGCAGGAGTAGTTCAGGCGCAGGTTGGCCTGCAGGCCCAGGGCCTGGGAGGTCTGCCCGCGGTTGTTGGCGCCGCCGCCCGGCGTGCCGCCGCCCATGCGGTAGTAGAGCGTGGAGTTGGAGACGGGCTGTGCATGGACAGCGGGCGTGCTGACCAAGGCGAATACGCAGACGATTGCCGCCGCGATGGCGGTGCGCCGAGGGGTGGGATGGGTGGAAGGTTTGGCGGTCATTGGAGAGCAGGGACGGGTGCTTGAGGCAGGTTTCGGGCGGTCATGGGACCGAGAACAGGTAGATGCCGCGGTTTTGGCAGCAGTCGTATTTGTTCCAAAGGTTCCAGACGTAGCCGTTGGCACTGGTGCGGCCATCGCCGAAGGAAAGCAGTGATAGCGAGTCGTTTTCCCCGAACCGCACGCAACTGGTATCGGTTCGGGGATACACCATCGACCAGCGGGTGTCGGAGTCCTCAATGGATGAGAAATACTTGTAGCCGCCACTGGTCTCCAGGCGCTTGTAGATGTGGGGTTGCGCGCGCTTCTTGATGATGCTGGCCACGCGTTCCGCAAGCACGGCCGAGGCCTTGACCGGATGCTGCTGGACCACCTCTCCCGTGCGCGGGTAGATGCTGCCCCAGGTACTGGCTATTGCCGAATGGCTCACCTCCTTGCGTGTGGGCACCCAGGCAGATGGGTACAGCATCTCCACCGGCAGGATGCCGCGCCAAAAGAGCGCATCCAGTTCGGATTGGTAATGCAAGCCGAATGCGGAAGCGCCGCCCGGACAGAACAGACTGCCCACACCGAGGTCGGTGCTGCCGCCAGCCAGCGAGGCGATGGAGACGACCTGCTGCAGGGGCCCCAGGTCGATGCCCGCGAGAGCCGCGCCATTCATGCCCAGGGTCGCCAGCCCGCTGGTGGAGCCCAGGAAGCTGCCGACGTTGCCGGCCGCCGACTGCAGCTGCGACAGGCGCCCGGGAAGGCTGGAGATTTTCCCGATGATGTCCATCGGCGCCTTGGCCAGGCTGGCGGCTCCCTGCAGGACCGAGTTGGCGGCATCCATGGGAACGGACATCCATTCGCGCTGAATGTTGGGCAACTCTTCGGAGGGGAAGTCCATCAACTCCGTGAGGCCGGGTATGCCGAACACCGAGGGGACGTTCGGCAGAGTGCCGCTGGACAGGACGCTCGCCACCATGCCCACGGGATTGCCGATGGCGTCCGCTCCCTTGAAGGTGGTGATCTCGGTGTCATCGCGCGCCGTATCGGCCGCAGAATCCAGCGGCATGCCGGCCATAGCAGAACCGACAACGGCCATGGTGGCGGCGATCGGCTTGCCCACCTCCAGCCAGGGATGCATCAGCGGGTCGTTGTAGGTACTCACGATCGCATCGGGCACGTAATGGCTCACGCGGATCGAGGAGAGGATGGCGCAGCCCTTGATCGTGCAGCGCAGGAAGAAGCACATCCCCTTGACCTGGTAGGACAGGCAACTGGGGAAAGATTGCAAGGTGGCGGTCAGGATCGCCACCGTGTTGGTGGTCTGCGCAAGCAAGGCACCTGGCGCCATGGCAAATGTGCCAGCCACGGCCAGAGCGATGGAGCCGGATCGCAGCGCTGCCAGGGTGCTCGTTACGCGGCCGAAAGACGAAGGGCTCATCATTGCAAGCCCCTCGGCCCAGAGGCTGGTCGAGCGCGCTGGAAGGCCGCCAGCGCGGCATTCACGTCGGTCATCCCGAACACCACGGTCTGCCGGTTGACGACGATGGCCGGCAGCCGGTCGATGCGGTAGTGCATCGCCAGGGTGATGCCATTGGCGGCATTCGCCACCACGGGCTGCACCTGTCGGCGGATGCGTGCCTCGTTCGCCGCGAGCCAGGCGCGGGCATCGGCCTCGTTTTGCGGCAGCGCTTGGTTGATGGACTGCTCCACCCGGGACATGGCGTCCAGCCGGTAGATGTCGAGCTTGTATCGATCCGAGCGCTGGGGCGTGACGAGCATGGCCGAGTTGGCGAAGACCTCCACTTGCGTGATGCCCCGGTACAGGTCATCGCCCAGGATGACCTGAGCTTGGGCAAGGAAGGCCATCATGAACGCCGGCAATGCCAGTGCCCACGGCCGGAATTTCGAGCAGATCCGATGCACGGCGCTCATCCGCGTGCCTTCACGAGTTCCTCGGCCACAAGCATGGCCGCCTCCAGTTCGGTGCAGCCGTGTTGGTCCATGAGCCGGCGCCGGTGCGCCTTCTCATGGCCTTCGGTCATGGCCAGGGCGATCGGCAGCGCAGGCGGCACGTTGCGAAACAGCATCTGGCCGAGCGCAGAGATGATGACGCCCTCGGTGTACTTGGGCGGCTCCTTGCGGGCGGACTCCATCAGATGGCGCTGCTCGGGCGTGAGGCTGCGAAACCGCGCGACCTCGGCGATCTCCGAGCGATCCATGGTGAGCAGCATCCAGTATTCGCACATGGAGAGCACCCGCTCCATAGAGTCCGGGAAATCCTGCAAATTCTGCGTCGCCAGCCAGAACCAGATGTTCAGCTTGCGCCACATCTTGGTGCCCTTGGCGATCTTCGGGCCCAGCAGCTCGTTGGTGGTGATCAAGTGGCCTTCGTCGGTCAGGAAGACGATGGGGCGGCCCTCGGCTTGCGTGCGCTCGCCGCGCGACTGCACCGAGTCGATGAGACTGGTGTAGGCCACCGCCAGGGCGTCGCCATAGCCGTCTTGCGTCAGCGTGCCCATCTCGATGAGGGTCACGTCCGCGTCTGGCCAGTCCTGGCCCTCGCGATTGAAGAGCTTGCCGCGCAGCGCCTGCGTGAAGGTCATCATGGACTGGCCCATTTCTTCCGCGCGCATCTGGCGCGGGCCGGAGAGCGTCTCGTCGCGGTGCATGCCCATGAGTTCGATGGCCACGTCCTGGGTCAGCGGGTGCGTGCGGCCTTCCTTTCGGCAGCGCACGGACGCGCGGATGATCGCCCGCGAGACGAGGTAGCGGTCGGCACGGCCCATGCGTGCGACCTCCTGTTTTTCTCCGCCGGTGACCATCATGATGGCGGCGATCAGCATCTCGCCCAGGAGATCGCGCCGCTCCGTCCCTTCGTCATCTTGGTCTTGTCCAGGCGTGGCCGTTGCGGCCTGGGTGCCCGAGGGCTCCTCATCCAATTCGCCGATCAGGATGTCGATGCCCTCGTCGTCCGGCACGCCGGCGTTGACCCGGGCCTGCTGCTCGGCCGCGTTGTAGGAGGACATGACATCGGGATCGTCCAGCAGCCGCAAGGCATGCACGAAGGGCGGCAGCGATACGTCCGCTTCGCTCGTGAGCGTGACATGGTGGGTGGAGAGGCCCATGCCCTTGAAGTACGCGAGCAGCAGCTCGAAGGAGCGGCCCGCGTCCACGATCACCAGGCGAGGCTTGTGGATGGCCATGGTCATCATGGCCAGGTAGTTCAGCGTGGCCGACTTGCCCGCGCCCGTAGGGCCCAGCACGAGCATGTGCGCGTTCTTCTTGCGGTCCCGCCGGTTCAGCGGATCGACCCAGAGCGGCTCGCCGCCGCGGTTCCAGAACCACATGCCCGGGTGGGGAGTCCCGCGCGCCCGTCCATACACGGGCAGCAGCGCGGCGGCGTGGGAGGCGAAGGTCAGGCGTGAGCGGCGCAGTGAACGGTTGTCGAATGCCGGATCGAAGTTGAAGGGCAGCCCACGCATGAAGGTGTCCAGGGGCACCAGGTCGTGCTTGGAATCGATGAACCGCAGGCCCGAGGGCACGAGCAGCGCATTGACCTGGGAGATCTGCTGCTCCAGGTCGGCGGTGTCGTGTCCGCTCACGTAGAGCGTCATCATCATGGGGTAGAGCTTGTCCCCTTGCACCATCCGGGCAAGGACCTGCTCGCACTCGCGGTGCGTCTCCATGGCTGCAGCGGACTTGGCGCGAGAGGCATCGCGGATGCGCTCGATGTGGCGCTCCAGCTGGTGCTGCGGTTGCACGGTGAGAGAGATGGAAAGCATGGCGCCGGCGGGCAGGCGGTCCAGGCGCGCGAAGCTCTCCTTGCCGCTTTGCAGTTCGGCCGAGAAGTGGCCGATCTGCGGCTGACTGCGCATGCTCTGCAGAGCCAGTGCCTTGACGGGCAAGCCATCGAACTCGAACGTGCCGGCCGCCAGGTCGGACTTCGGGGGCGAGAGGTTGAGCAGGTCCGACAGGTCGCAGCCGAACAGGGGCGCTTGGGGCCACCCCGTGCCCTCATCGGTGGGGTAGGGCGCCTGGCGCAAAAGGTCGGTGGGCGTGCTAGCCCAGGGCACGGCGCGGTTGAAGAACGGCAGCAGCCATTCGTACAGGTCGCGGCCGGTGCAGCGGCGCGCGGCGACACCCGCCTCGCTGAAGGTGGACATCAGGGTGATCGCCACCGACTCGATCTGCGCGGTGGGCGGCGCCGGGTCGTCGGCCAGCCCGGCGAAGCGCTTGTAGATGCAGCAGCGCACGCGCCGCACCTGGCCGCGCCAGACCTGGCCCGTGACCAGCGTGTCTGTGAACAGGCCCTGCGGGCGCGAGACCAGATCCAGGTGCCTGGACATCTCGGCCAGGACCGACTGGGTGAAGCGCGAGTCCAGGATCGCACGGCATCGCTCGGGGTAGTCCTTGTGCTGTTCGGCGATGTAGTCGCTCAATGCGCCCGCCAGCGGTCCCAGGTTGCGATCGTCGTTGGCGAAGAACTGCACGATCCAGGGCGATGCGTCCGATTCGGGCAGCGCCTGCAGGGCCTCCTGCACCTTGAGGGCATGCTCGGCCAGGAACTCCGCGGCCTGCGCCTCCGTGGGGATGGCCGACAGCTCGAACATCGCGCCGAGGGTGGCGCCATCCTTGAGTACGAACACCTTGTCCTCGCCCTGGTAGGCGACGTAGGGCAGCATGTCGGTGAAGGAGGGCGGGCGCAGGGCCATGCGCCGGCGTTGCCCCACCGTTTGGCCGTTGGATGGGGTGGTGGCGGCTGCGCCGCTGGCAGGTGGGCCTGGAGCGCGCTTGGGTCGGATGAAGTCAAGGAGCATCGTGCGTGGTTGTCGTGGGCTAAAGGCGTGATGTCAGCGAGAGGGACGGGTGCCGGCTTTACCTTGCACAGCGCTAACGGCCCGCAGGTCCTGCTCGACCTCTCCCGGCAGCGCGTAGAAGGTCTGCTCGTACATCGGGAACGTGGTCACATAACCCGGCACCGGGTAGGTGCCGCGAGCCAGATGCGGATAGACCACCATGACGAGATCGGGGTTGGGCACGCGGGCGAAGCGCTGGCGCATGGGCTCCAGGGCGGACCAGTAGCGCTGGGTGTCGGCATCGCCAGCGGCGATGGGCCTGGCGGACGACGCCTCGCGCAGGCGGTCCTGCGCGGTACGGGTGCGGGCGGTTTGGGCCCCCTCGTCATCCTTGGGCGAGGCCTTGCCGCGGTAGATGTCCAGCACGGTCGGGCTACCGCGGGTAACCTCGTTGATGGGCGATTCCCGGTTTCCTGTGACCGAGCAGCCGGTGCCCAGCAGGACCAGGGACAAACAGGCTGCAGGCATCAGACGTGATGTCGTTGGGATGAGGTCATTCGAGACCATGGCGTTCTCCTCGTGCGATTTGGGTGCCCCCCTGCTGGCGATGCACCAGGCGGCGGGCGTTGACGGCTTTGTCCAGGCGGATTTCCTGGTCCAGGTGGATGACCAGTTGCTTGCCGGACGGCACGATCACGGCATCGAAGCTGTTGCGAAGGCGCTGGAGCATCCACTGGGTCACTTCGTCGGTGGCGCCGCTCACGGCCTGGCCCATGGCAAAGCGCCCCCGGTCGCCCGTGATCGAGGAGGACGTCGATCCGTCGTTGTTGTTGCGCTGCGTGCGCTGCGCGTCGGCGAAGGCCTGGCCGGCCACACCGAGGCCGCGCAGCATGCTGATGTCGGTGAGGTAGCTCGCTGCGTTGGTCACGAACTTGCCCGGGATGCACGGGTTGCCGTGCAGGTCCGAGATGAAGCCGATGTCGCCGCCAGATGAACCGCCCGATCCGCTCCCCGTGGAAATCCCGCCGCCCCGGTTGCGGGAGGACACGGTGCGCACGGTGCCGTCGTTGAAGACGAAGGTGATCGAGCGCACCTTGCCTTCGGAGCAAGACAGCGCCATGTCCCCAATGGCAACGCCCGTCACGATCATGCCGGCGATGTCGGGCGGCAGCTCCCAGCCGCTCGCGGCGAGGTTGTCGCGCCCGACCATGGCCTTGAACTGCATGGGGTCCGTCACCCGGCCATCGATGGGCACCCGGCCGATGAGGCTGGTCATGGCGGTGACGCCCGCCAGCGTGGAGTTCTCGGGCAATGTGAAGAAGGGGATGTCCTCGGCTTTTTGCGCGGCGGCTCTTGCGGCCTGCGTGGCGGGTCCTGCCGGCCCTGCAATGCCGGCGTCGCCGCTCGCCTGCGTGGTTCGCACGAACCGCGTCGTGGCCACGGCGCCCGATCCGCGCGCCGGGTCCACGTGCGCGACGTAGCCCATGGGAGTCATGAGCTTGTACTGGACCACACCGGCGGCCGAATCGGCCTGGGCAGCGGCACCGGCATCCGACCAGCCCGCCGCACCGGCACGCGAGCCTGGCACGGCCTGCGATCCCGTGGACGGGCCGCGCGTGGTCGACGAGCTGGACGAACTTGGCGAACCAGGCAGGCCCTTCATGAGCGTGTCCGCAGCCTCTGCGGCGGTGTCGATCGCGTTGCCCAGGGCGGATTTTTCGGCGGAGGGGGGATCGATGGCGGTGGCCTGTGGTGCCGGAACGGAGGCGGCACTGGGGTTGTTGGCCTGCGCCGGGCTACCCGCACCTGCGTTACCACCCGTACCCCCCAGGCGCCGGTTCTCCTCGGACAGGCGGTTGTTGGTCTCGATGATCTTGGCCACGTCCTGGCGCAGCTGCGTATTGCTGGCCACCACGGTGGCGAGTGTCTCGGCCGGCGTGTCGTTGTCGGCGCCGGTCGCCTTGGGGAGGCCGGCCTTGGCCCTGGCGGGATCGGGGACGGCCTTCATAGGCGCGTCCGCCTTCGGCTGGGCGGGTCCGGAGAACTGCTGGTACAGCACGCCGATGATGACGGCGGCGCCGACGGTGCCCAGGACGGGAATGATTTTGTTGCTGGTGGTGGCCATGGGCTCGCTCTCCTGTTACAGGCAGGCCTCGAAGGCGCGCTCGCACACCAGGTACAGGGCGGTGGTATCCCAGTCGCTGCCGGCCGGGCCGATGCGCCCGTGCTGCGCGGTCGCGGAGATCCAGCGTCCCCGGAGGTCCTCCAAAGGCAACTCCAGGGGCGTCCTGGCGCGGTTGGTCACGCGCACGGCCGTCACGTACAGGTTGCCCGAACGCCATTGGCCCAGGGGCGCGGCCTCCACCTGGGCGCCACGCAGCAGGCCGGTGACGGGCTGCGTGCCCACCTCGACCTGGCGCACGCCGGGCAGGTCGTAGGCCAGGCGCCGCGGTGCATAGAGCATCCGCGCCGCATACCGGGTGAGCTGCACCATGTCGGCCGCGGGCTTCTCCGGCTCGGCCTCCTTGGCCGCGGTGACGCCCCCTGCGGCACCGGCGGTGGCGGTTGCCGCGGGGCCGGACTTGCCCGGCTCGACCACGAACACCTCCAGCTCGGAAGTGGCCGAAGCCGTACTCTCGCCCGCAACGAGATCCATCGGGATCTGCTGGCCGCTGTCCACCAGTTCCGCGACGATGCGCAAGGTGGTGAAGGGGACCAGGGCGGTCGCATACAGCGTGCGGTCGATCACCTCCAGGCGGGCCACCGACTCCATGTCGCGCGGGACATGCAGGGCAGCGGGCGCCGGCAGCGTGATGAGCCGCTCACGGCCCACGGGCAGGGGCACGGCGATGGGCGCGCGCTCGAAGACGGCGCGCTCCACGCCGGCGCGGGCGGCAGCGCCCGTGGCGGGTGGGCGGCGCGTGCGGGACGCGGACGACGATGTGCGCACGGCCTGGGCGGCTGCCCGTGCGGGCGAACCCGCTGCGGTTCCGAATGAGCCGGACTGCGCGCCGGCAGCCTCGGGAGACAGATCCTGACCCAGATCGACGTCGTTCCTGCCCGCTGGCTTGCCGCCACCTTGCGCACTGGCGTCGATCATGTCTGGCGGGACGTTGGCCAGGGAGAGTTGTCTGACCTCCTGCGCATGCGACAGGGAGGGCAACATCGAACCCGCCAGAACCGCGGCCAGCGCAGTGAGTCGGTAAGTGAATCGGTGCATGGTGCGTTGAAACTTCATTGGGAAGCGGAGGAGGATGAGTTGCTGGGCGCGCTGGACGAGGTGCTGGCAGGAGCAGACCCGACAGCGCCCTGGGCCTGCAGGGGCGTCGCCTGTGGACTGTTGGGGTCCGCGCGCTGGTCGGCCGTGCGCGGCAGGGCCGCGGGCGTGAGGGTGGTGGGCAGCTTGGGCGCGGCCTGGCCGCTGCGCACCGCCTGCACCTCGCTCATCTCCAGGCGCGCCGGACGGTTGGCGCCATAGCAGTCGATTGCCATTCGCCAGGGATTCTTCTCGCGGTCCACGTCGTAGCGGACGATGCGCAGCGGGTAGCGGATGAACGCATCCTTGACGGGCTGGCCCCGGAAACTCTCCATGAGCTGCATGTCCAGCAGCACGGTCCAGGCATCCGGGCCGTCCGCGACCACGCGCGCGCTGGAGTAACCGAAGCCGGGAATCTCCGTCATCTGCCGCGTGCGCGAGCGCAACTCGCCGCTGTTGTAGCGCGACTGCATGTCCGCTTCGAGTTGGGCCCGGCAGGCTGGCGTCACGAAGGCTTGCAGGGAGAATATCTGCGAGCCATAGTCCTTGGCGCCATCGGCCTGCCAGCGGTTGACCTGCTGCCAGATGTAGTAAGCGAAGCCATAGACGTTGGTGTCGGGCACGGGCGCGTTGCCACTCTCCACGTGCACACTGTCGCCGGCCTTGACGTTGGGCGCCAGGTGCAGGTCCAGGTTCTTGGGCATGGAGTGGGCGTAGTACATGCCCAGGGCGCCCATGGCTGCGACGATGAGGATCGCGTGGCGCAGCGTGGCGTTCTGTGCCCGGGCCGATGACAGGGCGTCGAGGTAGGGATTCATGGTGTCGGTGGCTCAGTTGATCGGGCGGATCAATCCGGTCGGTGAGGTGTGTCGGCAGGGGACTGGCCGTGCGGATCCCTGCGCACCTCCCTCGGTGGCCTCAAGGAAGAGGCGAGGGATCCCTCGAAGGAGCGCCCCAGGTCCCACCAGCCCTCGTGCCCGATGAAGCGGCACCGGACCCATCCCCGGCGAGCGGCCCACAGGTGCAGGTACTGGGTGTAGTAGCCATCGGGCCGGCCGCGCTTGATGCGGGCTAGCCAGGTCGAGGAGAACCACAGCACCGCCATGGGCCCGAAGATCGCGAGCATCAGCATGACCTGCCACAGGCCCGTGAACGTGGTGACGATGGCGCCCATGAACAGACAGGCAGCGAGTGCCGCGGCCGCGATCACCTTGGCCTCGGTCGTGGTCATCCCGTTGAAGATCGATGGCTCGACGTTCACGTGAGCGGTCAGCGGGGCCCCGCGCGAAGCTGCAAAGTGCTGCGGTGCGTCTGGATGGCTGTCGGGAGTGCGGGGCATTCAGCGCGACTTGCCGGTTCACTTGATGGTTTCCAGCGCGTAGGTCACCATGATCACCATGAACCCACCGAGTACGCCGGCCATGATGAAATACTCCACCAGGTCGGCTTTTTCCGCTTTTCCAGCGGTGTAGGCGCGCCATTTCGAGATCGCACCGGCAACGACATGGATGAATCCATAGCCCACGATGACGAGGCCGAGAATGATGAGGCCGGCCTTCATCAGGGCCCCCATGTTGCCCAGCCAGTCGCCCTCGGCGACCGTGCCGCCGCCGATGGCCTCGCCGGGCTTGGGCATAGTGGGCAGCGCTGCCAGGGCGGGAGTGCAGATCAGGGCCACGGCAGGAGCGAGCAATGCACGGGCTGCGCGGTCCCGGGCGAGGGACAGGGTGTTGCGGGCGAGCGCCTGGAGGCTTTGCAGACGGCGCAATGGGGACAATGGCATATGAATGGGTCCTTCAATGAAAGTGGGATGGAAAACGGTCGCGGCTAGACCACGACGTACAAGACGAGCGAGAGCAGCACCATGGCCTTGACGCCGGCGATGGTGGCCTGCACCGCGGTCACGCGCTCGTGGCGGTAGGCATCCATGAGCTGCATCACGATCCAGGCAAAGAAGGTCAGGACCACGGCGCTCACGATGAGCGTGAGCGTGGTCTTGAAGGTTGCGGGATCGGCGCCCGAGCCGGTGCGAAAGGCCTCGCGCATGGTCTGGTTCATGGGGGTGTCCGTGCAGTTGGTGTGCGGCAAGCAGGGATCACTGGCGGTAGTCGCCGCGCAGCGGCGCCACGGGCCGCGGCTGGCGAGGGGTGTCGGTGTGCCGCTCGATGCCCTCGCGCAGCATCTGCAAGTCGCTGGCCAGCCAGTCGTAGCGGAACTTGACGCGCTGGCCGGTGGGCGCATCCTGCGCGGCGGTGGCCACCATGGCCTGCACGCGCTCGATCTCGTGCGCGATGCGCGCCAGGTGCTCGCGCTCGGTGTCCTCGTCGCCGGCGTGCGCGGGAACGGTTGCGGCCGCGCCCGCCGCCAGCAGCAGGGCGATCAGCCAGGCACTGCGGCAGCGTTGGCCAGTTTCGTGGGAGGGCGGGGATTGCATCATGGTTCTCCTGATGGGTTCAGACATATTTCTTGAATGCCGCCACGGTGGTCGAGAGGGTGGCGGCGACGAGGACGGTGAAAACGAGGACCATGTAGGCGGGGTTGAAGCCGCCGAAGGGCCAGGTGAGATAGAGGCCGAAGCCGCCGGTGAGCGACCAGGCGGTGTAGCGCTTGGCGTGGTGATAGACGAAGGAGCTTTCCCGCCCGCCGCCCCAGCGGCGCAGATCGCGGCGCACCAGGCCATCGACGGCCCCCACCAGGCAGGCGAGGATGAAGGCGGGCAGGGCGAAGAGCGCCACCGACATGCGCAGCAGCACGTCCTGCGCGACGTACATCGACACCAGCGCCCATTGCGACAGGAGCTTGCCCATGGAGCGGCTGACCTGACCCACACCCTTGGACAAGGGACTGCCCTCCCGCGGATTGCCACCGACTGCGGCGGTGGCGTGCGATGGCGTGGGCTCAGGCGCCGCCTGCGGACCGTTGAAGCGCGCATACCAGCGCAGCACGCCGAGCCGCTCATAGGGCATCTGCACCCACCGCACGATCCGTTGGGAGAAAGCCACCGTGTCGGGCACCAGGAGGCTGCGCGGCGCGGCGGCGATGTATACCAGGTCCTGCTCCACCAGCGTGCGTGCATGGACCACTCCCTCGTCCTTCCACAGCAGGTACATCCCGCCGATCTCGATGAGGATGCCCACGAACCAGGAGAACAACGCCACGAAGGTCAGGCCGATGCCGATCTCCAGCACGAGTTCGACGGGGCCGCGCGTGCGGGGGCGCACCGGTCCCTTGGGAGGCGCGTCGCTCATGACAGCTCCTTCATGATCCGTGCCTCATGATCTGGCCCAGGGCCGTGCTGGTCATCGCGGCGTCGTTTGCCCCCGTTGCATCCACACCGTCTTCGCCTGCATCCGAGTCCTCGTGCGCCAGGTCGGTGGCGATCAGGTCCGCGGCCGCGGCGCCCAACGGCTGCGCGGCCATCCAGTCGCCCATCCAGTCCGTCTCCTTGGCCCATTGCTCGCTGGTGCGGTAGCGGTTGCGCATGTCGCTGGCCACCTTCTTGAGCGACTCGGGAACGAACGGATCGTTGGTGGAGTCCGCCAGCGGGATGCGAATCTTGAAGCGTCGGTTTCCCTCCAGCAGCGCGAACGCCTGGCCCTGCGGCAGGCTGAGAAGGTCGGCCGCCTCGATCATCGCCACCTTGGTGGTGGTCACGATGTCGTCGTTGCGGGACGTGAAGTCCACGCCCGTGCCCTGCGCCGCCGTGTCGGTGACGCCGGACATGGGCGTGAGGTGCACGACCTCCACTTGCGGCACCTGCTCGGCCAGCAGGTTGGCCGTGGTGACCGAACGCACCCGCAGCATCACCAGGTGATTGAAGTTGTCCAGGATCTGCCCGGCCTTGGCCTTGTCGCCCACGCGCGCCTCGATGTCGAACATCGACTGCGTGTAGGCCGTGATTCGAAAGCCCGACCCGCCCAGCTTGTTGACCATGGGTACGAATTCGGGGCCTGCGATCTCATTGACCTCATCGAAATGGCAGCACACGGTGGGCAGTTGCAGCTTGCCATCCGGGTGGTGCGGATCGAGCCCGGTCTTGTAGAGCTTGCCGCCCACGCTCACGAGGTCGGCCAGCATGGAATTGCCCACGGCCGAGGACACCACCGAGTCGGACAGGGCATCCAGGCCCACATAGACGATGCCGCCCTGGCGCATGACGGTCATCCAGTCGAAGACCGGCCGCTTGTCGCTGGCATCGAAGTAGTCCGGGGAGATCAGCTTGCCCACGGCTCCGGTGGTAAGTTTTTCCAGGAACGGCCCGAGGCTGGCGATGATCTTCTCGTAGAATGATCGCTCGTAGCTGAACGCGGCAGCCAAGCCTCGCAATACCGTGTCCTCGACCTTGGAGTCCCTGATCCAGAGGAACATCGCCACCAGATCGGGCGTGCGGTCGGCCAGGCTGCGCGGCACGGCCGGCCCACCCTTGGTGCCCACGACCGCTTCGAGGGCGGCAACGCGCTTTTCCCAGTCGGTGTGCTGCCCTTGCGCCGCCAGGCGCGTGAAGATCATGCGGGCGTAGTCCATGAACAGCCCGTCGATGCCGGTCACATCTTTGAGCAGCGTCTCGTAGGTCGGCACGCGCCCGAGCGCCACCTGGGCCTGCGCCACGATGTTGGTGAAGCGCCAGGAGAACTCTTTGAACGCGGCCGAGTTGCCGGAGGACGGCAGGGCATTGGTCGCGCGCGTGGCCACCTCGGTGATGCGCGCGAAATTGCCGATACCGTTGTATCGCGCGGAAATCTCGGGGTAGCCCAGATGGAACAGGTAGAACTGGTCCAGCCGGCCTGCGCGGGCGGCTTCCGCGTACAGACGCAGCATGAGTTCCGCATCGCCCTTGGGATCGATCACGATGGTCACGTGGCCGGCGTGGATGTCCTGGGTGGCGAACATTTCCAGCATGCGCGTCTTGCCCACGCGCGTGGTGCCCATGACGATCATGTGGCCGGAGCGCGAGGACTGGCGCATCTTGACGGGGCCTTCCTGCAGCGCACCCACGCCGTGCAGGATGGGCGAGCCGCCCAGGTCGGGATGGGAGCGCAGAGGATTGAACCAGGCCTCGCTGGACAGCGCGCCCGCCAGGGCACGCACCAGGATTGTGGGTTGGGAAGGGTGGGAAGGCCGGCCCAACTGGGAGGGCTGCGTGTGCAGCTTGGCCTGGAGTTCGGCATTGAGCTTCGTGCCCCAGCGGCGCCGGGCGATCTCGGAGGCGCTGGGTTTGACGAACGGCTCCGCTTCCGTGCGCGTGGCATCCCGCTTGCGCTGGGTGTGCAGTTGCGTCCACTCGAAGCCCTCGCCCAGGTAGTACTCGTCCTTGCCCACCGGAATCTTGGAGGGCGAGATGCGCGTGACCTTGTAGTACTTCATGAAGTGCTGGTAGCGCAGGATCTGCAGCGCCTGGCGCAGGCGCTGGTAGCCGAACGCGAAGGCGATCACTGCCGCCACCCAGCCCAGCAGGGGCGGCATCATGAGCGCCCAAGGCGCGACGACCGCCACCAGGGCCACGCCCCAGGCCATGGCCACGCTCCACAACTCGATGGGCGGGCGCAGCAGCGCCTCCAGGACCGCGTGGTTCTTCATGGCGTGCCTTTCCCGAGATCGTCATCGGCCCCGTCGAAGATGATCTGGCGTGCCCGGCCATCGAGGTCGATGAAGACCGGATAGACCGTTATGCCGGCCGCGCGCATGCGGGACTCCAGCCATGGGCTCTGCGCGGGCGCCACCGGCACGCCGGCTGCGGTGCGCTGCAGCGCCTTGAACTCGTCCTCGCTGCCGGCTGCGACGACCACCACCGAGGCGCCGAGCGCGCGCAGACGGTCCTGATGCAGATGCAGCCACTGCAGCGATGCCCAGTCGGTGCCCATCACCGCGATGGGTTGGGTCATCCAGCGGGCGTTGAACACGGAGATGCCCTCGATCGCCAGCACGCCCTGGCGCAGGCTGGAGCGCAGCGGAAACGTCATGCCCTGCATCACGCCTTGCTGGTCCTCGCCGCCCACGATCGCGGCGAGGTAGGGTGCCACCGGCACGGTGGCATCGCTGCCATGGATCTGTTGCAGTGCAGGCTGGCCGGCGTTCGCAGCAGCGGTCCACATCACTGCAGAAGCCAAAAGCATTGCATCAAGCCTGCGCATGCGAGCCTCCCAAGGCCAGACGTGGAGCGCTCTGCAGCAGAGCGGCCACGGGCACGCCCATGCGCCCCAGTCGCTGGAGCACCTGATCGGCATAGCGCGCGCCGCGCGAGAGGGTCTCGCGGGTGTTGTCCGAGCCCGTGTGATAGAGCGCGATGGCGCGGCGCCAGTTGCCGCCTGCCTCGAAGTGCCCGCGCAGGATCTGCGCGCCCACGGCGAGGTTGGGGTAGGGATCGAGGGCGCGCTCGGGCTGCTGGAGCTTGTCGCCATGCCAGTGCCAGTTGACCTGCATCGCACCGATGTCGATGTTGGTCACGCGGCGGGCGATGAAGCCCTTGAGCGCGGCCAGCGTCTCGGGGTAGTCGGCGTAGCGCAGTCCCTGGCCCCGCACGCACAGCGTCCAGGGGTAGGGCAGGGTGCGCTCGCCGAACTTGAGCTTGGATTCCTGCAGGGCGACGCCGAAGAGCAGCCAGGGCGGCACGCCCATGCGCGCTGCGGTGACCGCGTAGGCCTTCGGCGGGTGACTCTGCACCATGGATGCGGGGCGGATGTCCGGGCGCATGTCGTTCAGCACGGGATCGATGCGGCGCGTCGGCGCAGCCACCCCGCGGGAGATCTGCGGCAGTGGCGCGCCCGTCGGCTCGATCCGCTTCACGTCCTCGGGGCGGTAGGGCAGCCATGGGCCGATGGGTTCTGCGCCCAGCACGCAAGCGGGCATGCCTGCCAGCAAGCCCAGCACCATGGGACGGCGTTGCAGCATCGTCTGCATCAGCGGGCCTTCGACGCCTTCGGCGTGCCGGTGCCGGGCAACGTATCGACCACCAGGGAGCGCGGCACATTGAGCATGTCCGCCGCGCCGATGGGTGCGGCCACCTTGGCCTGGCCGCTGAAGTCCATGACAGGCTCATTGGGATACATCCGGGCCATGGCCTCCGTGAAGGCGGCATTCCAGGCGAGCGAGCGCTCCACGTCCGCGTGGAAGGTGCGCGCGAACATCTCTGCGTATTTGCGGCGCTCCGCATCGCTGCGGGCATGGATGCCCAATGCCTCGACGGGCGAGAGGTTCTCCACGGAGAACGACTTGCGAGGGCCCTGCAGCAGCACCTTGGCGCGCAGCATCTCCTCGCTTGAGAGGCCCCAGATGGAGGCGATGAGCTGGTCGTTCTCGTCCAGCACCGTGCCCGCACGGTCGGCGCCGCCGCGCTGGCTGGTCACCTCCTGCGTGCGCTGCTGCTGTGTCTTTGGCTGTGCGACGGCGGGCGCTGCAGCACCCAGCGTGATCAGGAAGGCGAGGGACCAATGAACGATGGCAGCACGCGAATGGATCACCAGCATGTCACTGACCCTCCACGGACAGCTGGACCAGACGGCCCTGGCCCACGTCGAACGTGGCGCGGCGCGCGGCCACGTCGATGGATTTGAGGATGATGCCGTTGTAGGAGTCGCCCTGTTGCAGCACCCGCACGCGCTGGTCGGCGGTCTCTCCGGTGCCAACGACGATGGAAGGACGCCCGTCCCAAATGTCCACCGACAGCAACTGGCCGGCGAGCTTCGGAGCCTCTGGCGGAGCAGCGGCGGCAGGCTTGGCGGCTGGAGCGCGGGGCCGGACCAGTTGGCGTGTGCCCGGAACGGCGGCAGCGGCGGTAGGCGGTGCCTGGTTCGCAGTGCGCTGCGTCAGCAGCGTTTCGATGCGGGCGAGCTGGGACTCCAGGCGATCCAGGCGCTGATCCTGGGCGTCGGTGGGTGCCGCCGCGCCGGCATCAACGGTGCCGGGTCTCGGCATGCTGGCCAAAGTAGGTGCGACGTCGATCGCGGGCAGTTCCGGATGCGTCGGCTCCGGCAAGGCCTGCGGCACCACCGCGCTCGCGGTCGCCATTGAGGCCGATGCCGGCGGCGGCGGCGCCGCGGCGAGGCTGGCCGCAGTCGAGACCGGATCGGCCTGGGCTACATCAGCCGTGGCCGCAGGTTCGGCCGGCTGGGCCAGTGCGGCCGGCTGGGCCGGTTCGGGCGCCAGCGGGACATCCGAGCGCATCCAGCGGCCGTAAGCCGTCCAGGCGATCAGGGTCAGCAGCAGGACCAGGATCCCGGTGGTCGCCTTGCCGAATGGTCGGCGCCGGCGAGCACTGGCATCCGCTGGCGCTTGCGGGTCATCTGCCAGCGGCATCGCAGCGGTGTCTGGGTGCCATGCCCTGGCGGCATCCTGGCCATCGATCGGCTGGCCGTCCTGACGATGCACGTCGTCCTGGTGGTCCAGCAGGAGGTCGATCTCGTGATCCCGATGGGCGCGCTGGCCAGGATCTTGCGCCGTGTCGCGGGCCATGTGCGGTTCAACGTGCTGCTGCATCGCGGGTCTCCTGCGCAGTGGTCGGTGCGGTGTTGCGTGTAGCGTCGAGCGGCGTTCCCGTCAACGACTGAGCATCTCGGTCGGGCACGGGCTTCGTGATCGCACCGACCGAAGCCGCGGTGGTGCTGGCCTGCGTCAGTTGCGCATAGGCAGGCGTCACGGTGAACCAGAGACGTCTTTGCACCGGATCGTGGTGCCACTGCCAGGTGGTGCCCAAAAGGAGATCCAGGATGTCCTGTACCCGGTAGGGGCCCAGAACGCGCTGCGACTCGGGCAGCGGCAGCATCAGGAAGCGAGCCGCTTCGGGCGAGAGCGCCGCGACGTCCACCATCTGCCAACCCGTGCGCAGGAGCGTGTGGCGCACGGCATCGCCCACGGTACGCACCTGCTGGCGCGGGAACGTGATGGTGGCGAACACGGCGAGCGGGTCGCTGGCGCTTGCCACCGGCACCGCCTGCTGCGTGCTGTAGCGGCCGGTGCGCACCGATCCATCGCCCACTGCCTGCGCCTGGGCCGGCATCGCCAGCCAGCCAAGCACTCCCATCGCCGTGCCCATCACCGCAACCCGTGCCGCTGCACTTGCCGCCTTTGCGTGCGCCTGCCCCATGAATCCACCACCTGTAGAGAAAACGCCCGCAAGCCAAGAGACTGCGGGCCAAAGACGTCACCCATCCGGGCAAACGTCGCCAATGGCCGGCAGTGTCTTTTTTGTAGGTAGTGGCCTCAAGCCGAAACCCTCCGCTACGTGGCGGACGGTTTACGCTTGACGGGCGTTCCGCACAGTGGTAGGCAATAAAAGCTGCGGAATTCCGTGAAATACCGCAGGTGAAAGGCGCATGCAGGAGAAAGGCGCCCCCCGAGGGCGGGGGCCTACGGGCAAAGGGTTTCCTACTGGAGCAAGGGGCGTATCCAAAGGGCGTGCGTCCTCCTAAATCGTCGGACGCACGAAAGGGCCTACGGGGACAGGGGAAAGGGCTTTTACGGGCGATGAGTCATGGGTCGGCGGCGGGGCGCCTGCCCATGATCCCGAAATACCCTGCGACAGCCCGGGCAGCACGGCAGTTATGCAGTTTGCGAGCGGTGAGTGAAAGGGCTTGCGAGGCCTGCCGAGTTGGAGGCCGTCATGTATTATTTGTATGTTGTATATAAATACTACATACAACATGTGCGAGTTTCAGCCATACGCCGTAGAGGTGGGCCAGCCTATCGCCGACTGATCGGGCCACCGTCGAATTGCATAAGGACCAAGCGTCGGGACCTCTGCCTCAGCTCTGGCCAGCAGCACTGTCGCAGCAGAAAGAAAAAAGCCCGCACGAGGCGGGCCAAAGGGGTGGAGTAATCTGTTTCAGTGCCAGAGCTTGGCGATGGTGGCGAACAGCCCGACTGCCGCGAACATGCCGCAGATACACCATTTGATGATTTCAGCATTAGCCTGGGATCTGAGCAAAAAAAGCTTGCAGCAGCCCAGCATCCATTGCTTTCTTTGAGGCAGTCCGCAGCTAAATCACTCGCCATGGACTTCGCGACGGAGCGAATGAGTTCCGCATCTTCGTGAAGTCATTGCTCAACTCCCATAGCATGCTCTTTTTCATCAAGGATTATAGCCGTGGGACAATGCATTTCAGCACAGAAAAAATCGTTTTCAGGAACCGGGTCTCCACCGCGTTCGAGTGATGCCTCGACATCACCGGGGCGCCCGACTCAAGCATCAACCTCCATGAATCGGGGAGCGCTTGATGGATTGCGCAATAGAAGCACGCCCGCCTCTAGCGAAGAGAGCGTCAAGGTTTCTCACCACCGCCTGGGACGCCGCTTTAACATGCAAACGCTTGTAATGGTTCCCAAAGAAATGTACCAGTCGGAACGGAACCACCAGAATTCCCCCATTAAGAACAGGAACAATTCAATCTATCCTCCCTGCGTTCGCATCGACACACCCGCGAATTCAGTGCCTCATCGCTACAGTTTTGAACTCCATAAAGGCGTGACGGTGAAAGTCGCAGGCTTCAACGGTACGGTGCCCAATACGGAAAGTACAAGACACCTGTACAGCACTGGAACCAGTCAGCCAAACCAGCTCGTGGTTACTGACAATATGACAGCATGTATTGCTGTAGCTTGCGCTTCAGAGAATTTTGACCCATACACTGGAAATTCCCTGCCAGGCGCAAAAGTGCGCGTGTTTCATTTGCTTCCATTTGTGCATGATGAATTGATGCCAGACGAAGTTCTTGCATCCATTCGCGATTACATTGAGGAAATCAAACAGCAGGGCCTAACGATGCGGGTCGCCATGCATGGCGGTGATGCAGATGGCGGCATCTCAACTGGCACGGCAAGAGCACTGCAATTTCTTTTTGCACAGCAAAACGTACCAATTGAATTTGACGAGACCTGCGAAAACCGCCTGACAAATACTCCGCTTGGCGCGGTGATTCGAGATGATCATTCTGTGCAGTTTGTGACACAGATCGTGGCGGTGTAAGACTGAGCATAAACACGAATGAGAAATCAACGCTCCCGCCCTGGCGTAATCTGGATCGTCCCCACACCCGTCGCTCGCCGAGGCGAGAGCCAGTGCACCCACAGTCCCCGCATCCAGGCGATCGCATACAGCACGCACACCACGAAGATGCCCCACTGGCTGGCTTTCCAGGCGGCATAGAACCAGAAGGGCTGGCCCAGCATCCCGAAGATGCAAGCCCATCGTGCCTGCGCTGGATCACGCGACTGCGAGAGCCAGGCAGCGGCCGCGCCCATAATGGCGATGGCGATCTGGTCCATGGCAATCAGTCCAGCCGGACTTCGAAGTAGCCTTCCTCGGCCTCGCCTTGCAACTCAGCGAAGCCGGCCTGGCGCGCTGCCGCAGCCGCCTTCGCCCAGCGGTTGATCGTCGCCAGGGCCCGAGTGCGGGCTTCGGGCGAAGCATCATCGTCCTCCTGCTCCTGAATGCGTTGCACGGATGCGAGGGTGTCCACGACGCCCTCCGGTCCACCAAGCAGGCGTTCCAGTGAGCGGGCGTAGGCGGCCTCAGCCGCAATGCGCTCGCTCGCAGGCAGGGTGGGGCAGTCGCGCAGTGCAACCGTGTATCGGGTTTCGATGGCGTTCATGGCGCTCTCCAATGACTGTATGAAACACCAGTATATCGATACCGCCTTTCGGCGGGGTCCCAATTTCAGGTCTCGATCAGTGCCGGCGCAAGAATCTTGCGATGCAGGGGACTGACATGCCGCCACTGCATGCCCACGCCTTCCACCCAGGCATCCAGTAGTTCCGGGGTTACGTCCTGGTCGGCGCGCATCTGCGCGGCCACCTCGGCGATGGCTTGCTGATAGCCACGCCGGTAACTGCCCTCCAACTGCGTGTCGGCGGGACCAATGTCCGCCCCAGGACGCATCGCACCACCCAACAAGCCGGCCAAGTCCAGACGATTCAATCTCATAGAAAACTCCCTTTTGTAGTTTGTAGAACCCGGTCGATCACGAGGTTCTGCCGACCTCGTTCGCACGGGCGATGGCAAGTATCACATCCCGTGCAATGCGTCGCGGAGCAGCTGGCAGATTGAGGAATGCCTCCACTGCGGTTCGGTCGTCAGGTGCCATGGGTCGTGGCGAGTTGGATGGTTTGACCGAAGGGCTTTTGGCCCCATGCATGAGTTCGTGCACCGGCACTCCCAACCAATCGGAAAGCGCCTGCAGCTTGGGGTAGCTGGGAATGGTCTCTCCCATCAACCAGCGGCGCACGCCATGCAGCGTGATCGGCTTGTCGGCCGGGCGCCGGCTGTTGAACTCGCGCTGTAGCACGGCGGGCTTGGCCGCATAGCCAGCGTTTTCCATCGCCTGTCGCAGTGTTTGAGCGAACTGCTGCTTCATGTCAGGCGACTGTTTCATGGTCGGCATTCATTCCCTTTCTTTGTTTCATGCATGCTTAGCAGAACCGGACCGGCCAAGCAAGCGTAAACCCTCCGCGACATCGCGCAGGGTTCTCGCTGGCCTGCCTGGCCCGTTGTCAATACAGTGCTGCGCCATCATGGAAGAAGCACTGGACCCAGAATTCTCGCCGCCCAGCCCTGCGCGGCAACCGCGACTGAGGGCGCAGCACAGCAACCCCGCCCCCAACGCGGGATGGCCGCACTCCGGCCGCGATGCGCTGGATCACGCCCACGCGGTCTACGCGATCGTGCAGCATCTGTCCTCGCTGGGCCTGGCCAACTGGACATCAAGGCTGCTGCAATGGCTGGGCCGCTACGACGGGCTGGAGCGCCACCTAGAGGACTGGCAAGCACCCAACATCTGCGTTCGCGACGTGTTGCTCCGGCATGTCTGCCGCATCCCCGGTGAAGCTGCCGCAAGTTTGGATGTTCGGGTGGCCCACGCCCGCCGGCTTGCCATCGTGCAGGATCTGCTAACCCTGGACTTGGTACGCGTGCGCGCCTGGTGGGGCAATGAACACCGGCCCGAGGCATCCGCTTGCTTGTGGAGTCCGCTGGAGCAATGCTGGCTGGACTTCATCGAGATGCCGCATGTGGACGAGGACTGGCTTTGCGTCGATGACAGTCGGCCGGCATCCAAGCCATGGCTTGAGCAACTGTCGCGCTACCTGCTGGCGCCCGCATGAAGCGATCGCTCGAATGGCTTCGCAGCCGGTGGGTGGATGCAGGCCTGATGCTTGGGCGTCAGGGCGTGCCCGCTCGTGCAACCCTTCCCGCCGCGGCACCCACACCGTCCACACCCAGCCCACCCAACACGCCGCGACGCATCGCGGTGGAGGGCTCGGAGCAGGGGTGGCTGCGCCTGCTGCCCGCCGATGAGCTGCTGGTGTGCGTGAACGCGGACAAGGCCATGCAGGACATGTGGCGCCAGTCGCGCCTGGCGCACAGCGTGTGGCAGCGCGATCTGCTGCCCGCGATCCACCGCTACGCAGAGATGGTGCAGCTGATGCCGGCGTCCGAGGCCCATCACCACGCGCATGTGGGCGGGCTGCTGGCCCACACCCTGGAGATGCTCCTGGCGGCCATGACCTGGCGCAACGGGCACTTCCTGCCCGAGGGCGCCCCCATCGAGCAGATCGACGCGGAGCGCGACGAGTGGACCTACGTGGTGTTCTTCGCTGCGCTGCTGCACGACATCGCCAAGCCCATGACGGATCTGCGCGTGACCTGGCGCACGCCCGGGGCGACGGAGCGCACCCGGTGGAATCCGATCGGGGGACCGATGACGCGGATCGAGCCGGGCAGGGCGGCAGAGTACCTCGTGGAGTTCGCCCCCAAATCCGCAAGGGACTATGGCGCGCATTCGCGCCTGGCGGTCACGCTGCTGGGCCAGATCGCACCGGCCACGGCGGTGACGTTTCTCGCGCGCCGGCCGCACACGCTGGAGGCGCTGACCCGCTTCCTTTCGGGGACGAAGGATGGGCTGGTGGCGAGCATCGTCGGCCGCGCCGATCAGGCATCGACCCAGCGGGCTTTGCTGCACGGCAGCCGGGCGCGGTTCACCACCAGCAATGCGATCCCGCTCATCGACCTGCTGATGAATGCGGTCAAGGCCATGCTGCGCGCGGGCACCGCGCTGCCGCTGAACCGCTCGGGCGCGGCGGGCTGGGTGCATGACGGCTCGATGTGGTTCGTGGCCAAGCGCCTTGCCGATGGCGTGCGCACCTGGATCAAGGACCATGCCCCCGAGGAAGCCGTACCGGGCGAGGCCAAGAACGACCGGCTGTTCGACACCTGGCAGGAGTACGGCTGCATCGAGGTGAATCCGCACAGCGGCCAGGCGATCTGGTACGTGACGGTGCAGGGTCAGGCCCAGGATGCAGCAGGCAATGCCGACAGTGCGACAGACCCGCAGGAAGCTGCCGCAACGCCTCAGGACAAGGCTGCAGCAGGCTACAGCCACTCGCTGACCATGCTGAGGTTTCCATTGGCCAAGCTCTATGACGATCCGAGCCAGTACCCCCAGCCGATGGCCGGCCGCATCGTGGTGCGGGACAAACGCAAGGATGAAGCAGCAGGAGAGGGCGACCAGGAGGATGGGGCAGGGCAGGTGTCGGTGCAGCAGGGCGCCGAAAGCGCTGATGCAGCGCGTGCATCGAGGCAAGCCGGCAAGGATGCGGCATCCCACGCCCAGGAGGCTGGAGCAAACCGCAACAAGTCCAAGGCTGCGGCAACTTCTCAAAAGCCCAACGAGAACCAGCTCAAGGCCCCAGCGTTCAACCGGCCCAAGCCCAAGCCTGCAGCAGGATCGAACGGCAATGCGCAGGAGATTGCGGCAGATCCTGCAGCGGCCACACAGGCAACTGCGCCAGCACCAGCTGCTGCCGTACCAACCAAACCGCCTGCACAGGCGAAAGCACCCCAACGCCCAGAGCCCACATTCCCGCCCTTGGATGATGTGATCCGCATCGGGGGCAAGGACGATGGCTTCGACGTCGATGATGGATGGCTGGACGAGGACGACGACGTGCGCACCGCCGCGCCCGCGCCTGTGCGTTCCAGCACGCCGGCAGCGCTGTCCAGGCCACCGCCGGTGGCGCCCAAGAATGCGCCAACGCCGAACGGCAAGAAAGCACCTGCAGCGCCTGCACCGGAACAGCCCGCGCCCAAATCAAAGGCTGCATCAACGTCGAAGGTGCCCGCAGCGGCACCGACGCCGGCGTCCCCGCGTGACACGGCACCATCGACGGCCACGCCCCCGCAGCGGCCCGAGGCCGGCTTCGTGCGTCCGCTGTTCGGCTCGGCCCCTGAGACTTCGGCGCGCACTCAGCCCACGCCCGTGGTCCTGGCGCCGCACCTGCCCGAGCTGCCGCACGAAGCTGCCGCCCGCAAGGTCGAGCCCAGCGAGGTCGCCATCGCCTTCATGCGCTGGCTGCAAAACGGCTTGGCAAGCCGCGAGATCAAGCACAACGAGACCGGCGCCGCCGTGCATTTTGTGGAAGAAGGCATGGCGCTGGTGTCGCCGCTGATCTTCAAACTCTACGCCCGAGAGACCGGGCCCGCCGATCAAGCCGACGCAACGGGCCTGCAGGTGCAGCGCGAGGTCATCAAGGCCGGCTGGCACCGCATGACCTCGGGCCAGGGCAAGGGCCGCGTGAACATTTTGCGCTACCAGGTCATGGGCCGTGGCGGCGCCAGCGTCGGACGGCTCGCTGCCGTCGTCCTGTCCGAACCCGACCGCTGGGTCGTGCCGGTGCCGCCACCGAACCCGGTACTCAAGCTGGAGTGATCAACCATCACACACCGAGTCAGTTTGAAGTCAGAAAAGAATCGTCTGGACACAAAGCCGGCAGTTCGACGATTGACACGGCTAGCTGGATGCACCTACAGTCCACACCGTGCGATTCAGCGGAGGAGTTGGTCGTAATTGCATCATTTGCATCTATCTGTCGGGATATTGATCCCATTTTTTAATATCTACTGACTAGATACGATGGATATTATGTAAAATTACTAAAACATGATGCTTGCGTGATCTGCTTTGAGTCTCACCATGCCACGCCCGCCTTGCATTAAGCTGAGCAAGCCCCTGCATCTGCACCATCCGCAGTTTGCTTGACCACAACGATATGGAGACAAGCCATGCGCATTTCACATCCGGCGGTACTCAGCCGCCGTCGCCTCGTCCTCTCGGGCTCTGCCGCAGCCGTTTCGCTTCTGCCATGGCGTATCGGGAGTGCCCAATCCACCTGGCCTACGAAACCACTACGACTGGTGGTCCCATTTGCGCCCGGCGGCAGCTCCGAAATCGTAGCCCGCGCGGTCGCTGCAGAAATGTCCAAGACCATCGGTCAGAACGTATTCGTGGACAACAAGCCGGGCGCTGCAGGAAACATCGCCATGCAGGAAGTCGCCAACAGTACCGATGAGCACACTTTGATCCTGGGCCACATCGGCACGTTGGCGGTGAACCCCTACATCTTTCCGAAACTGGCATACGACGCCAACCGCGACTTTGCTCCCATCACGCTGGTATCCAAAGTGCCGAGCTTGTACGTGGTGCATCCGGACCTGCCGATCAAAAGTCTGTCGGAGTTCATTGCTTACGCAAAAGCCCGCCCTGGCCAGCTCAATTACGGTTCGGCGGGAAATGGCAGCGCTGGCCATCTGGCATTCGAGTATTTGAAGATGGTGACCGACACGTTCATGTTGCACGTGCCTTATCGGGGAACGGGCCCCATGCTCACCGACCTGATGGCCGGACGTCTGCAGGCTGCAGCCGTGGGCGCACCTGCCCTGCTGCCTTTCATCAAGGCCGGGAAATTGCGCTGCATTGCCACGGGGACTGCACAACGGCTTCCCCAATTGCCGGATGTGCCCACGGTGGCTGAACAGGGGTTCAAAGGCTTCGAAATGACCCAGTGGTACGGGCTGATGGCTCCCAGCAAATGGCCCAAGGCCCATCTGGCGAAACTGGAAACCGAGGCCGTCAAGGCAGCGCGAAGCTCTCTGGTCAAGGAGAAGCTGTCTCAGGAAACGGCTTTGGCGGTTGGAAACACCAGTGCGGAATTCGACGCCTTCATCAAATCAGAACAGGCGCGCTGGAAACCCGTCATTGCGCGCGCCCAGATCAAACCCGAAGGAATGGGCTGAAGATCAGCTAAGCACGGCGAAAAAAAGGCCACTGACTCGTGTCGATCGAGAAATCGCTGGACTCTTCATCGCCACGAAACTCAAGGCGATTGAGGAAGGGGTCCAAAACGACTGCCGTGAAGCCTCCAGGATCGAGTTGCAGCAATTCGATGGACACGCCTTGGTGTACCCAGCGCTCGCACAGCGAGAGAAAGTCGCCCTTCAGGAAGATGCTGCACAGCGATGACGGCTGGAGCGCGTTGATTTTTTCAACGTGTTCCACGAACTTGAGTTGCAAACGCACCAAGCCGTCTTCTGCCACCCAAAACTCGCTATAGCTTCTTTTGAACCCGAGGTCTTTCTCGTAGAAATTTCGCGCTCTTTCTTCGCCATGCCGCGGTATGGGCACATGGATCCACGTGGCGATGTACTCGTTGGAAAAAGAAGAACCCATTCAGCATCCCAATTTGGATTTCGGCCGGCCGCTCACAGGCGCCGCTGCTCGCGCGGCAGCAATGGCCGCCGCATTCCCTCTCGCTGGTTTGACGCCAAGATCCGTCAAAGCCTGTTTCTCCGCGAGATAAAAAGAGCTTCGATTTTCTGCGCCATCGGCCCCGATATCGATGAATTTATAACCTTCTGCATGGCGATCATTGATCCAGTCAATATTGCCTTGCACGGCCTTGCGCTCCCATTCGTAGGAACTCATGGCTTCCGTGGAGGCGCCACTGGAACGGATGACTCCAGGCCAGTCCTTCTTGATCGTTCTGAACTCGTGTCCCGACAGCCGCGGGTTGTCTCTCATCGCCTTGGCATAGGCCTCCACCGCGCCCTGACCCTCGCCGATGATGACGTACTTTTCCAGGCCCCAAGGGTCGGTCCACCGCAATGGATTGTCCGCATAGAGATGCAGATGGCTGCCGCCCGCCAGTCCGATGGGGTCGGCGCTGATGAAGCGCCCGATGTCCGGGTCGTAGAAGCGGAACGTGTTGTAGTGCAGCCCCGTGTCCCGGTCCAAATACTGGCCCTGCAGCCGCAGGTTCTGCTCGATCGCCTCGCCCCGGCCGTGCGCCTGCGCCTCGGGGATGGCGCTGCCGTCGATGCGCACCGCCTCCCACTGCTCCTTGAGCGCCCCGCCCCAGGTGCGGTAGCTGGCGCGCCAGCGCACCTGGCCCTCGGGGTCGGTCAGTTCCTCCGGCACGCCGGAGGGGTCGGCATGGAAGTAGTAGATCTGCGCGCTGTCCGGCGCCTCTTCGCGTGGCGCGGCCTGTTCCCAGGCCCGCCCCGTGACTGGCACAGCCGTCTGCGCAGCTTCGGCCACCCTGCCCCCTTGCGCATCGATGCGCGCCAGCGGCACATAGCCGCCCGGCTCATACACATAGCTGGTCACCCGCGTCCCGCGGCGCTCTTCGATCAGCCGCATCCCCTCCCACACGAACTCCGTCACCCCGAATGCGTCCTCGCTCGCCACCCGCCGCCCCAGCGCGTCGTAACGGTAGCGCGTGACCTGCCGCGTGGCCTCGGCCGTGCCCGGGCGGCGCACCGTGGTCACGGCCACCAGTTGGTCCTCCGCATCCCACTCGAAGTGCTGAAGCGTGTGCCGCCCGCTCTTTTTCTGAATCAGGCGGCCCAGGCCGTCGTAGGCGTAGCGCTTGTCCTCGTACACGCGCACGAGGTTGTCGCGCAGGTAGCCGCGCGAACCGGCGCCCGCCGGCCCCGCTCCCACCCCATGACTTGCCTGCGAGTCCATCAGGTTGCCGGCGGGGTCATAGTCGAAACGCTCCTGCGTCCGCTCGGTGCCTGATGCGCCCGATGCATTCGGCGCGCCCTGCCCGGCCCCCGGCCCCAGGCGCAAGGCCTGCAGCACCCGCCCGGTGCCGTCGTACTGGAAGCTGCTGCGCCCCTTGTGGCTGTGAACGCTGTCGCGCAGTTCGCCCGCCGCGTCGTAGCGGTATTGCTTGAGCAGGCCGGTGGCATGGCTGGGGCCGTGCTCGGCCAATTCCACCTGCTGCTGATGCCACTCGCGCTCCCAGCCCGCCGCCTGCAGGCCCGCATCCGAGCGCGTCCAGCTGCCAACGCGCCGTCCGAGCGGATCGAGCAGATAGCGCGTGCCCAGGCTGCCCTGGCTGCGGTGAACTTCGCGGTGCAGCGCATCGCGCTCGAAGTCGGCGATCAGCCGGTTCGCCTCGCTCGCCGGCAAGGTAGTCAAGTCATCGCCTTCTTCTCTTGCAGCTTCGGCGGCCTCTTCAACTTCTTCTGCCGTCAGCGATTCCCGCAGACCGAGGTCGATGCGGTGCAAGTGCCCCGAGCCGTAGCGCAGGTAGTTCAGGCTGCGCTGCAGCACCCGGCCGCCTGGCCGGGCGACGGCAGGCAGTTCGGTGCGCGTGCGGTGCCCGAGTGCGTCGTGCGCATGGCGCAGGCGGTGGGTGTGCCCGGTGACCGCATCCGTGGCGTGCTCGGCCACCAGATGGCCCACGGCGTCGTATTCGAAGCGCACGGTGTGCAGCAGTGCTTCCCGAGCGGGCCCTTGGTGGCCATGTTCGCCCTCTCCTGCTCCCACCACACGCAGGCGCGCGGCCTCCACCACGCGTCCCGCGGCATCGTGCCGGTAGCGCAGGATCTGGCCCTGGCAGCGCTTTTCTATGAGGCGCCCGAGCGCGTCGCGCACGAGCTCGGTGCGCCGCACAGGCATGGCGCTCCGCGCTTTGGCGCCTTGTGCCAAGGTGCCTTCGGCGGCCTGGGCTTCGATGTCCCCGAACACGTCATCGCCCCCGCCCGCGTGGTGGGTAATGGCGCTGACCTGGCCGTCAGGGTCGTATTCGAGCGCGATGCGCGTGCCGTCCACGCGCACTTCTTCGATGAGCCGGTCGCCCGCGTCGTAGCCGAAGCGGTAGCTGGCGCCGTTTTCTGTCGTGAACTCGGCCATGCGGTGCGCCGCGTCGTAGCGCACGCCGCTTTGCCGCCCCTCGGCGTCCACGCGCCACAGGCGCTGGCCCCGCGTGTTGTAGCCATAGCGCGTGGCGCGCGAGAGTGCATCGGTGTGCTGCAAGAGGCGCCCGGCGTTGTCGTGCGCGAAGGTCTGGCTGCTGCCGTCGGGCAGGGCCACGGACACGAGGCGCCCGCGCGCATCGAAGGTGCTGCGGGTGACCTGCCCGAGCGCGTCGGTGACACGTTGCAACTGCCCATGCCCGTCGTAGGCGTAGTGGGTGCTTTGCCCGGAGCAGTCGGTGTGGCGCATGAGCAGCGCGCGCTCGTTCCACACGAGGGTGCTGCGCCCGCCCCGCGCGTCGGTGATCTGCACGGGCAGGCCGCTGGCGTCCCAGGCGGTCTCGGTGGTGCGGCCGTCCGGCGTGGTTTCGGTGGTGGGCAGGCCACGGTCGTCGTATTCCCAGCGCCAAGTGGCGCCGTCGGGCCCGGTCACGCGCAGGGGCACGAACCAGCGGCTGTCCCACAGCGTGCGCGTAAGGTGGCCCAGCGGGTCGATGACACCGATCTGCAGGGCGTTCTCGTCGTACTGGAAGGTGATGGTGGCGCCGCTGGGCCGGGTGCAGGCGAGCAGTTCGCGCCGCTCGCTCCAGCACAGCTGCCAGGTGTGGCCCAGGGGGTTCTGGTATCGGGTGAGGTTGTGATGGCGGTCCCAGCGCCAGCTCTGGCAGCGGCCCAGCTGGTCGGTGGCGGTCGTTTCGCCGCCGCCGGATTGCGCCCCCCCGTTCGCAATGACGTCCTCGCCGGTTAGGGTGTAGGCGATGTCGTAGGTTTCGCCGTCCTCGGTCCAGTGGCGCACGACGCGGCAGTCGCGCAGGCGCTGGCCCTGGGGGCCGCGCGCGCCGTCCTGGCGCTCGGGGCCGCTGGCCTGTGCGGCGCTCTCCCAGGCGTAGTGGCCTGCAAAGCCGCCGGCATCAACCTGCAGGACCATGAGTCGTTCGGTATAGGCGAAGCGCCGGGTGAGGCTGCGCGTGCGGTCGAGCACTTCGATGAGCTGGCCGGGCGCGGGGTCTTCGGGCGAATGATCGGGGCCCTGGCGATCCTGATGGGGACTCTCGGCCGCATAGCGGTAGCTGGCCAGCAGGCCCAGTTGCTCGCCGGGGGCGGCCTGCACCAGTTGAATGGACTGCACTTGGCGGGACTGGCCCGCGTAGTCCAGCCGCAGCACGCGCCCCAGGTGGTCGGTGAGGCCCGCCAGGCGCCGCGCGCGGTCGTAGCGCAACGCGATCCAGTGCCCGAAACGGTCGCGCAGGCGCAGGAGCTTGAGGACATGGGTGCCGGGCTCTTCGGGCGCCGGGCCGAATTGCTCGTGGATGTGGTCGAGGCCGCTGACTTCGAAGTGCCCTCCGGCAGTGCACCCGACGATGAAGCCCTCGCCGGTATTGAAGAGGGCGTTGCCTGGCTCGACCCAGGGCAGCTCGATGTGCCGCCCCTGCGGATTGACGTAAACGAGGCGTCCGGCCTGGCCGCTGCCGGGCGCTGGGCGCACGACATGCAGTTCGATGTCGTAGGGCACGCTCCAGCCCTCGCCGTGCACGGTGTTCTGACGGTGATCGTGGTTGCTGTAAAAGCGCCGCCATTCGATGGGCAACGGCCCGGGGAGCACGAAGTCGGTATCACGGCTGCCGTCCAGGACCTTACCGCCCGTCGCGGGATGCACGGGATAGCCGATCAGGGACCGGAACCCGCGCCCCAGCCACTCGCCGGCCATGCCGACGACGGCGCCCATGGCCAGGCACCCCACTCGCCCCAGGAAGTTGCCGCGCCCCATGGCCAGGCCGACACCGATCTCCAGCGCGGTCTCCCACCACAGTTTGTCGTCGGCGACGTTGAGGTAGGCGGTCTTGTTGCCGCCGAAAAAGACGGTGTCCGCGCCGGTGGCGATCTGCGCGGCGCACATGAGCTTGTCGCCCTTGCGCGCAGCGGGAAAAGTTTCGATGAAAACGCTGTCTGTGCCCTCGGCGATGAAGTTGGGGTTGGGTGAGGAGTGCTTGGTGCAGGCGGTGAAGTCGGCGACGGCCCGCATGGCCAGGCGTTTTTCGATGAGCACGGTGCCCGCTCCCTGCATGCCCAGCTTGCCCGTGATCTCCAGCTCACCGATGTCCTCGGTCATCTCCTGGATCTTCTTTTCCTTGTAGCTGCTCCAGCCAGTCGCCCCTCCGATGAAGCCGGCCAGCAGGCCGCACGCCAGGATCGCCCCGCAGCCCATGGTGGCCACCGATACCCCGGCCAACAGCGCAACCGCCCCTGCCACCAACAAGGTCTCCACCATCCCCGACGCCAGCCGCAATCCCACCCGCGCCAGCCTCGACCACACCGACACGTGCCCGATGTCGTCGCCCAGCCTCGCCGCCGCCAGTCCGCCCATGTTTTGTCTCCATCTTTTTTCAAGCCGTGCCTTCAGGCACGTGCGTTTGGGTCGTCGCCCCGTCGTCACTCACGCAAGACGAAACTCCCCAAGACATCGCCCACCATCTTGTGGTGCTCATCGGTGAAAGGGACCGGCAGCGAAAACGTCAGGCTCAGCACCTGGCGCGTGTCCGGCAGCAGGAACAGCGACTGCACGTGGTAAACCGTTTTGCCCTGCTGCTTGTAGCTCACTGAAAACTTCGAGCCGCCGATTTTTTGGCCGGCCCCCAAAAATGCGGGCTCGATCTCACTGCGGGTGAATTTGCTCACTTGCCGGGAAAGATCGTTCAACTGGCGCTTCAAGAACTCCGGAGGCGTTTCGTCCGCCTCCAGCGGATCCTTCGAGATCGCGATGGTCATGCCGCCGGAGCCGGGCTCGGGCGCCAACAGGTGCATGGTGCGGTCCGTCACATGGAGCGGTGCCGTGATGTGGCCTTCTTGGAAGTGATAAAGCATGTTTTTTCTTATGAAATGAGACCGCAGGCTGAGATCTCAGCAATTGAGGTTGATCTTTTTCCCGAACTGGTCGAGGTCGTCCTGGAAGTTGAAGACGCCTTTCACGCCATTGAGCACGATCGTGCCATCGGCCTTCAAGGTGATGGACGCGGCGCCGCACACCAGGGTCACGCTCTCTCCCGCCACCTGCGTGATGTTCTTGCCCGCGTTCACGAACACCGTGTCGCTCTGCGCATTCACCACCACGTTTTCCTTGGCCAGCACGTTGGCGTTCAGGCTGGTGGAGGACAGCGATATGTTCTGCTCCGCCACCAGATTCATGTTGCCGGTTTGGGCCACGGAGGCCACGTCACCGCCCGAGACCATGTTGCTTTGCCCGCCCGAAGTCACGTGCGTGAGCATGCCAGCCTTGGCCAACTGCGTGAGTTGCGCGCCACTGGAAATGGTCACGTGCTGCTGTGCATGCACCGACGTGCTCTGGCCCGAACTGACGACGATGGGCTTGGGACTGATCATGCTTTGCCCTTCCGGGCTCACGATGGACACGATCGGCTTGGTGATGTCCTTGGACAAATCCATCAGGCCACGCGCATCCGGCATGGCCGGGTCGGTGTTGGTCGGCATGGCCGTTTCCGCACCCCCTCCTCCATCGCCACCCGAGCGGGAACTTGCCATCTTGGCCAGCGAGGCCAAGCCGCCCGCCGCGCCCCCGGTCATGGCCGCGATGCCCGCCCCCATGCTGGCGATCTGCGAAGACTTGGCATCGGCCAATGCGCCGATGGTGGCGTTCACCGACGAAACCGCCTGCCCGGCCTCCTGCATGAGTGAAGAGGTGCTGGCGAGGGTCGCACCCAACTGATCGAACCCGTCCGGGTTGTTGCTCGCCACCTTGGAGGTGAAGTCCTGCGGATACGTGGTGATCAGCAGGCCCTTGTCCGCCCGGATCGACCCCCACAGGTCCGTGCGCAGCTCGAACCCGTACCCGCGCTGCGAGCCGCTGCCCTGGTGCATCAGGTACCCCATGTTCAGGTACGTGTTGCCGTAGGTGTTGGACAGCTCCAGGTGCTCGATGCCCTTCTTGTCCTCAAAGCGCAGCATGCTCGCCCCGCCCCCGCCCTTGCTCCAGTTGGTGAGCGTGCCCGACTGCGTCTTGTTGTCCGGCAGCTTCCACGGCGGCATCTGGATGCCGTTGTACACCCGCCCGGTGATGATAGGGTAGTCCGGATCGCCGTTCAGAAAGTCCACGATGACTTCCTGCCCGATGCGCGGGATGTGGATGCTGCCGTAGTTCAGGCCCGCCCAGGGGTGCGACACCCGCACCCAGCAGCTGGAGTTCTCGTCCATGGCCCCGATGCGGTCCCAGTGGAACTGCACCTTCACGCGGCCGTACTGGTCGGTCCAGATCTCCTCGCCCGGCGGGCCCACCACCACCGCGGTCTGCGGGCCGGTGGTCTTGGGCTTCGGGGTGATGCGCGCAGGCGTGTAGGGCAGGCTGGTGGGCTGGGCCTGCAGGGTGAACTTCTGGAACGAGCCCTCCTCCTGCGGCGTGCCCTTGGTGCCCGGCGCCACGGCGCTGACCTGGGGGTTTTCCTTGAAGTGGTACTCCAGCCCGGTCAGCAGGTATTGCTGGTTCTGGTCCTCGCGCGGGTGGTTCTCCAGGGTGAAGGTGTAGCCGGGCGCCAGCGCCCGGTGGCGCGACTCGCCCCGCACGGTGCTGTGCCCGGTCAGGCTGGACTGCAGGCGCGAGCGCGCGTAGTTCTCGCCGTCGCCGAACTCGGTGTACCCGCCCGGCCATTCGTAGATCTCGTGGCTGTCGTGCGCGTGCCCCGGCGGGGTCTGGCGCATGTTGGACAGGTCGGCCTTGGGCTTCTTGAAGTCGTAGTCGTCGTTGTAGTGCCGCCCGGGCTTGATCTCCTGCGCCAGTTGCCAGGCGTGGATGTTCTCCTTGTCGGCGACGGCGGCCTTCTCGGGCGGGTAGAACGGGATGACGGCGGCGCCCGCGAGCGGGCTGTGTGAGGCGACGATGTCGTCGGCCAGGGTGAGCATGTGCTGGCCGGCGCTGTGCTCGTGGAAGTAGTAGATGCCCTCATGCTCCATCAGGCGCGAGACGAAGGCGCAGTCGGTCTCGTTGTACTGCACGCAGTAGTCCCAGGTGCGGTAGCTCTGGGTGAGCTTGCGCTGCAGCGGGTAGCCGTATTTGCCGAGCACCTCTTCGATGATGTCGGGCACGGTCTTGTTCTGAAAGATCTTGAAGTCGCTTTGCCGCGTGGCCAGCCACAGCCAGGGGCTCAGGCGGGCCTTGTAGGTGTAGAAGCGGTGGTCCTGGCCCTGCAGCCCGAAGCGGGTGACGATGCCGTCCAGGTAGCGCGTGCCGCCCCCTTCGGTCTCCACCACGATGGTGGCGCTCTTGCCCAGCAGGGCCTTGGGGTCGATGGATTTGCTCTCGCTCAGCAGGTCCACGTCCAAGGAGAACAGCTCGGAGAGCGCTTCTTTGCCCTGCAGCTGGCGAAACTGCAACTGCTCGCCCAGGGGCGTCTGGATGGTGACTCGGCGTGTCATGAGGAATGCCGGCCATGCCGGATTTGTAACGGAAATGGATGCGCGGATAATATCCCTTTACGTCTTATCACCCTCTGCCGATTTGACTCAAAATGTAATCCCCGTGGATCAATTAGCGATTTATCTTGATTAGATCAATAGGTGTAATTACTTATGATTTAAAACGATACCAATAATATTTAAATTATCAGATTGGTATCAGTTAGGAAAAACTCACACCCGTTCATTGCGCGCTTACCCGTGGCTTCACGGCGGTTGGAGAGGTGCTCCTCGTTCCACAGGTTGTTGGCCTTGACCAGCGACTTGGCATACACCTGCCGCCCCGCGCCGTCGTACAGGATCTGGTCCGTGCGCTCGGCCACGCCGTAGCCGGTGTAGCTGGCCATCCGGTTCAGGTCGTCGTAGACGTAGTTGTAGGTTTTTTCCAGCTTGCCGTTGGGTGAGCCTTCTATCGGCCCGCCGCTGTAGGTCTGGTCCTGGGTCCGGTTGCCGGCGTAGTCGTAGCGGTACTGGTGCGTGTCCACCGCACCCGTGACCGAGGACACTTCCTGGCTTCGGATCTGCCGGTTCATGGTGTCGTAGCCATACGCCGTGGTGCTGGTGTGGATCACCTGCTGGTCCTGCACCACCACGTTCGCCGGCTGCGACTTCGCATCCGGGCGGATGGTGTTGATCACGTGCGTCGTCACCTGCGAGCGGTTACCCGCCAGGTCGTATGTGATGCGCACGTCCGCGCGGCTGTCGAACACCGCCCGCAGCCGGTTCTGCGCGTCGTACACCAGGTGGTTGTCCTGGTACACCACGTTGTCCAGCACCCCGGAGGACAGCAGCGTCTTTTGCGCCATCTTCTCTGACACCCGGTTGCCCGCCAGGTCGTAGCCGTAGTTGGTGGTCTGGCCCAGGTTGTTGTCCCGTATCTCGATCCTCTGGCCTGCACCGTCGTAGCGATAGTCCAGGCTCTTGCCGGCCCCATTGCCCTCGTGCGTGAGGTCGCCCGCCCGGTTGTAGGTGTACTGGAAGTCCACCGTGCCGCCGCCCGTCTTGCCGTCCGTGCGCCCGATCAGGCGCCCAAAGGTGTTGTAAGTCCAGGACTGGCTCATACCGGCCGCATCCGTCTGGCCCACCTTGTGGCCCACCGCGTCATAGCGGTAGCGCATCTGGTAGGCCAGCGGTGCCACCGGGGTGTTGTCGACCCCGGGTTTCTTGAGGGGGGCTGTGACCTTGACCGTCTCCTGCCCGCTCAGCACCACATTGCCCGCCCGGTCGTAGCGGTAGCGCGTGGCTTCGTTATTGCCGTTGACCACCCGCACCTTGCGCCCCGCTTCGTCGTACTGGTTGGTCTCCAGCACCGTTTGCGTGATCGCGCCGCTGATGTCCACGCCGTTGTAGGCGTGCAGTGCGCCGTCCGCAGGTGTGGCGGTGTTGACCGCCCCGCCCGTGCCATTGACCTCGTAGCGCGAGATGCCCTGCGCCAGCGACGTCTGCTCCAGACGCGAGAGCTTGTCGTAGCTGTACTTCGTCACCACCGTGCGGCTGTCCGTCACCCGCTCGGCCGAGGACACCTTGTCGCCGAAGGCGTTGTACGCGCTGTCGATCCGCCCGCCGTCGGCATGCCGCTCCTGCACCACGTTGCCCGCCAGATCGCGCACCTGCGCGTTCAGGTTGCCGTTGGCATCGCGCAGGCCCACCTGCCGGCCCAGCCTAGTTCGGTGACCCGCTCGCCGTGACGACCCACTGCATGCCCTTCGCTGACCAAACGATCCACTTCGTTGCGCAATGACGCCGCGCCTCGCGCGTTGATATCGAGGTCCAAGTTGCCGCTGCGGCCGAACTTGGCGTTCAACTCCATACGACGAGCCGCCGCCGCACTGAGCGTCCGCGCCTCTGCCATCTCCGTGCGTATCATCCCCACCGCTCCGCCTCCGGGGATCAGGCTCGCTCCCAAGTTGAGAACGCTGTCGATTCTCGCATTGCGCTGCTCGACCGGGTTGAGGGTTCTTCCCGTGGCAAAGTTGTAGCGGTCCGAGCGTATCGATGCAGCAATGGAACCGGCAGTGTTGACAACACTGCCCACCACCTTGCCCGTGATGGTGTTGTTCATCACATGCTGGACCTCTGGAGAGAGCCAAGTGCGTTCCCATGCCGAAGGCTGGTAAGCGCTGATGGAGCCGTAACGCGCGATCCTGGCCGCATCGACCTCTGATGCATTGAGCCGGTCGAACTCGTCCATCTCGGCCTGCGTCATCTTGCCGCCGACCACCGTGCCCCCATCAAGATCACTGCTCCCATTGGGAATCCAACGGTCACCGCTGCCGATGCCGGTCGACCCCATCCCGTCCGCCTGCCGGATCGATTCCATGGAACTGGCGTCGGGCCGATTGGCTATTTCGAGCATGCGCGCAATGTTGCGATCCCGGTCGCTTTGGCCCATACCGCCGCTGTATCCTGGCCCTGCAGCCAGCAGCACGTCATCATCCCGGCCATAGACATTCGGATTGCCGAAAGAATCGACCATCTGGTCATATTCGGACTGTCGCTGTGCCAAGGCATCCTGGTTGGGCAATTGGGCCCCTGTGCCACCCAAGCTGTATATGGATTCCGGCTGTAGCTGGCTGCCCGCTGCCAAGCTCTGCCCCAAAGCATTGCCAAACGCATCGGTCGCCACCTGCTGCACACTCACCCGCCCGCCACGCATCACTGCCGTCACCATCCCACCAGCGAAGCCTGACACCGCGCCCCGCGCCAGATCGGTGCCGAAGCCGCCGCCCAAGCTGCTGAAGGCATTTGCGCTCTGCAGCGCTTGTCCCACCGAGGCCCCAACGCCAGCGCCCACCGCACCAGCGGCCACGCTCTTCCAGTCGAATCGCTGCTGCAGTCCTGTCACCACGCCCACTCCCTGCGAGATCGTGCTGGACACGGCTTGCCGCAGCGCGGCATTGGCAAACACGCTATCGGTGGTGGGCAGCAAGCCAGAGGCACCCAGGCCGCTGGTTACGCCACTGCCCAACGCGCTGAGGGCCACACCCTTCCAGTTGAACCCGTCTTGCGCACCGATGGCATTGCCAACGATCTGGCTGGCAATGGAGCCCATTGCACCTGCTGCTGCAGCGGTAGTAACGACGCCTGCAGTGCTCATGCTGCCAGCCACAAAGGTACCGACAGCGCCACCCAGCGTGCCACCGCTCATAACCCCCATTCCAGCCTGCATGGTAGTCAAGAGACTTCCAGAAGCACCACTCATAAGCCCTGCGGTATAGACGCTCACCACGACGGCAATGGCCACCATGATGATCTTGCCCAGTCCCCCACACCCGCCCCCGCCCTGCCCCGCAGGCGCCGGCAGGTTCGGGTCCATGCTCCCCGTCACCCGGCTCGGGTCGTACGGCTGGAACGTGTCCACGTTGTTCGCGTTCAGCGCCAGCTTGGGCACACTCAGCGTCTGCCCCGCTGCCAGTTGCCCGTCCCCCGACACCGCCAACCCATTGGCCTCCGCAATGCGCCACCACAGCTTGGCATCGCCAAGCACGTTGCGCGCGATGTCTTTGAGCGTCTCCCCGCCCACCACCGTGTAGGCGATCGCGTCCAGGTTCGCCCCTTTGAGTTTGAGCGGCGCCGCGTTCAGCCGGAACTCGGCCGTATCCACATACTTCGGGATGTCTCCTGGGTTTGGCGGGTTCTCGCTGTCCGGCGCGTCGCCGTAGCGGGCCAGGACCTCGCCATTGGCCACCAGCTGGCGCTGCACGTGGCCCGGGTTGACCGAGTCGCCCACCCAGCCGCCCAGGTAGCCGCCGGGCTGGTTCTGCACGCGGCCCGTGTGGCCCGCGCCCTGGTTCACATACACCGCATTGCCCTGCGCGTCGTTCACGAACGCGCGGTTGAACCGCTCGTCGGCCGCGCCCGTCGTCTGCTCGATGTTGCTCACGAAGCCGTTGGCGTCGCGCCAGGTCTTCGTCGCGGCATCGGGGGGCTTGGTGCCGTTAAAGACGCCGCGCCAAGTGCTCGCGCCGGTCTGCTGGTAGCTGCCGTTCAGGGATTGGTAGTCGTACTTCGTGGTGGTGGCGTTGCCCTGGTCCCCATCGCTCACCTGCCGGTTGCCCAGGAGGTTGCCCGCCGCGTCGTACCCTAAGCCCGTGACGCCATCGGCATCGTGGTAAGCCACGTCTGTGCGCTGCGTCACCGCCTTGGTGTTGTCGCGCCGCACCACCATGTGCTGGTCTAATTTCCCCAGACACCTTGATAGGTGGAATCCACCTGGACGAGGAACATGACCAAGAGACAAAGACGGACATTCAATGCGGAGTTCAAACTGCAAGTCGTGCAGATGGTTTGCGAGCGCGGCCTGAGCGTTGAAGATGTCTGCCGCGACATGACGCTGGGCGAGACAGCCGTGCGGCGGTGGCTGGCGCAGGCCAGTCCAGCTTGGCCAGCCGCAGCCGGCTCTGTACCATGCCCAGCGCCTGGCGCAAAGGCTGACCGAACAGGCACTTGATGCTCAAGCAGGACTGGATGGCTGTTTCCGAGAAGGTCGGGCTGCACCCGCGCTTGCCGGTCGGCGTAGCGAACCACTGCATGCTCTCATCGAGCCACATAGTCAACGATCCTCGCCTTGAGCGCCGCGTTGTACTCATTCCAGTTCGTCGTGCGGTACTGGCTCCGCTGCCTGTTCTTCGCTTCTTTCGCGCCGTCAGTCCACGGGCGCCGGTCAAGCGGGGCAATTTTTGCAACAAAGCCGCTCCAGACTCGACGTCCACAATTGAACCTACCTCGCGAGATGCTCCCCCGAATCTGCCCTTAATTCGCGACCACTTGGTAGCCGCACCAGCCATACCGCTTCCAGTATTGCCAAATCATCTACTTGGGAATCGAAAAGATGCCCCCTCACAGCTAATATGGCCGCCGCCTATTTCAACGTTCGTCAGCGTTTGAAGAACAAAGGAGGGCTTGCTCGTGGAATCATTGTATTGGAACAAGTAGCCCATGAACTCAGAAGGCAAAATCTTCAACAGCACGCTTGCCAACAAATCTGGCTGTTCCTTAAGCATCTGCTCAAATGGTAAGTATCCAGTTTGTTGAAGGCGTAGATAGTCTCCTTCAAGATCTTCTTCAAAGCCCTCATCCTCAGCCTCTCGTTCTATAAAAATCCGATAGAAGTTTGAGAAACTTTCGATGGCATCGATGAAGTCGACGGTAAAACGGTACGCAATCGCATATTGAGGCGAAAGGGCCTTGCCAAAAGAATGAAAGTCGACAGCAACAGTCAAACAGTCGACTACCATGTTACCAATCTCACAATGCCGCATCACAGACCTCCTCCGGGCCGAACGATGGTAATGGTTCCATCTGGATGGAACGAAATAAATCCCGAAGGACCGAACGGCTGACCCGCGCGCTCCGGGGGAAACGGACCTCGTAAACCAGACCTCTGGAAGAATTCTTGCGGGCTGATGATTGGGCCACTCGGTGGATTATTTCCCGAGAAGATTCGTATCCCTCGTTCCGACTGCAGTAGACCTTGCGCATCAAAAGCATCAAGGATTCGGTCAACTTGGTTGTTCTTCATCTTCGCATTGAAGCCGATATCCAGGTCACTATCCAATCGGAATGTGCCTTCACCAAAATATGATCGAACTCGGCTACCGCCCAACACCACCTCCACAGGCTTGTTCGGATTGAAGGCCGCATCAAGCAAGGCTCTAGCCTGTGTTGCAGAGAGTCCGGGAATCATGGATGAAGCCAATTGCGCTTGCTCGGATACACCGCTAGTAGACAACACGGTTCGTTGCGCGCCAGCACTTCCGGTACTGCCAACTCCATCTACAAGCACTCCCCCAAACTGTGAATTAAGTCTTCGAGGAGCTGCCAAATTTGCCCCTGCATCCTCCATCGCCATGATCGCCCCCGTGCGGGCAGCGCTACCCACCGCGATGCTGCTCCGTACTGCTCCAAAACCGCCAGCAGCAAGTCCGCCTATGTTCAAAGCAGTTTGTCCTGCTAAGACCTTAGCACCTAATCGATCGCCCTTGGCATTGAGTGCGCCGATCTGCTGCGAGTTGAGGGGGTCCATTCCCTGCCAGTTACCCGTGACCGCTCTGAGTGCAAGTCCGGAAATTTGCCTAGGCATGCCAATGGCAGATTGGACCAGCGCCGTATTGCGAGCGAGAGCGTCTTGGGCTGAACTGTTGTGATTTGACAGCCAGCCACCCGTCACAAAATTGCCAATCGCCCAGACCTGATCAGATGCGAATTGAGCGCCACCATGCACCCAGCTCGCTACCGATATCAACGGTGCAACCCCTGAGGTGAGTGCTTCGTCCAAAGTGGCATTGCCTGTCGTGTCTTCGCGCTTTGCTCTGACTTCAACCCCACCAGGAATTTTTTCAACCATCTCCATCCAACCGGGTTCCGTTGAGTACCAGCCATTTGAACTATCACTTCTCTCGGGGACCTGCAAGGAGCTTTCAGCAGCATAACGACTTGCATCGGCTACCTGCACCCCAGGTGTATTGCCGTAATTGGTGGGATTCTCAAATGCATTGATCCAACTCTTCAGCCCGCTATTCTGTTGAGCTAGGCTTTCCCCCAGCGCATTGCCAAACGCATCGGTCGCCACCTGCTGCACACTGACCCTCCCGCCCCGGGCCACGGCCGTCGCCAAGCCCGCCGCAAACCCGCTCAAGCCTGCCTTTGCAAACAACTCAGGTCCCGCGGCTTGGGGCAGCCTCATGCCATTGGCATCGGTCAAGCCCAGCGCATTGTTCATGCCCCAGCCCACGCCAGCGCCCACCGCGCTGGCAGCCACGCTCTTCCAATCGAAGCGGTCCTGCAAGCCTGTGACAACCCCTATTCCTTGTGACATGGCATTGCCCACTGCGGCGCGGGCAACCGACACGTCGAAACCGCTGCCACCCAACAAGCTGGTACCTGCCAAGCCACCAGCGATGCCACCGCCAATGGCAGAAAGTGCAACGCCCTTCCAGTTGATATCGTCCTGCAAGCCCATTGCAATGCCAGCAACTTGACTGGCAATCGAGCCTGCGACCGCCCCCATCCCAGAAGCAAGAGCGGCGCCAGCCGCTGTCAAGGTAGTACCTCCCACCGTTATGCCGGCTGCTCCCGCAGCTGGTGCGAACGCTGTACCCAAAGCGCTAGCCGCTGCACCGGCCGTATAGATCGTCACCACGACGGCAATGACCACCATAATGATCTTGCCCAGGCCCCCACACCCACCCCCACCCTGTCCCGCAGGCGCCGGCAGGTTCGGATCCATGCTCCCCGTCACCCGGCTCGGGTCGTACGGCTGGAACGTGTCCACGTTGTTCGCGTTCAGCGCCAGCTTCGGCACGCTCAGCGTCTGCCCCGCTGCCAGCTGCCCGTCGCCCGACACCGCCAGGCCATTGGCCTCGGCAATGCGCCACCACAGCTTGGCATCGCCCAGCATGTTGCGCGCGATGTCTTTGAGCGTCTCCCCGCCCACCACCGTGTAAGCGATCGCGTCCAGGTTCGCCCCCTTGAGTTTCAGCGGCGCCGCGTTCAGCCGGAACTCGGCCGTGTCCACGTACTTGGGGATGTCTCCTGCGTTGGCCGGCGGGTTCTCGCTGTCCGGCGCGTCGCCGTAGCGGGCCAGGACCTCGCCATTGGCCACCAGCTGGCGCTGCACGTGGCCCGGGTTGACCGAGTCGCCCACCCAGCCGCCCAGGTAGCCGCCGGGCTGGTTCTGCACACGGCCCGTGTGGCCCGCGCCCTGGTTCACGTACACGGCGTTGCCCTGCACGTCGTTCACGAAGGCGCGGTTGAACCGCTCGTCTGCCGCACCGGTGGTCTGCTCGATGTTGCTCACGAAGCCGTTGGCATCGCGCCAGGTCCGCGTGGTGGCGTTCGTTCCACCGCGGGTGGCGCTCGAGCCGGTCTGCTGGTAGCTGCCGTTCAGGGATTGGTAGTCGTACTTCGTGGTGGTGGCGTTGCCCTGGTTGCCATCGCTCACCTGCCGGTTGCCCAGGAGGTTGCCCGCCGCGTCGTAGCCCAGTCCCGTCACACCATCGGCATCGTGGTAGGCCACGTCCGTGCGCTGCGTCACCGCCTTGGTGTCGTCGCGCCGCAGCACCATGCGCGTGTCCTGCAGCTTGCCCGTGGCGTCATAGCGGTTGTAGCGGTGCTCCTCGTTCCACAGGTTGTTGGCCTTGACCAGCGACTTGGCATACACCTGCCGCCCCGCGCCGTCGTACAGGATCTGGTCCGTGCGCTCGGCCACGCCATAACCGGTGTAGCTGGCCATCCGGTTCAGGTCGTCGTAGACGTAGTTGTAGGTTTTTTCCAGCTTGCCGTTGGGTGAGCCTTCTATCGGCCCGCCGCTGTAGGTCTGGTCCTGGGTCCGGTTGCCGGCGTAGTCGTAGCGGTACTGGTGCGTGTCCACCGCACCCGTGACCGAGGACACTTCCTGGCTTCGGATCTGCCGGTTCATGGTGTCGTAGCCATACGCCGTGGTGCTGGTGTGGATCACCTGCTGGTCCTGCACCACCACGTTCGCCGGTTGCGACTTCGCATCCGGGCGGATGGTGTTGATCACGTGCGTCGTCACCTGCGAGCGGTTGCCCGCCAGGTCGTACGTGATGCGCACGTCCGCGCGGCTGTCGAACACCGCCCGCAGCCGGTTCTGCGCGTCGTACACCAGGTGGTTGTCCTGGTACACCACGTTGTCCAGCACCCCGGAGGACAGCAGCGTCTTTTGCGCCATCTTCTCCGACACCCGATTGCCCGCCAGGTCGTAGCCGTAGCTCGTGGTCTGGCCCAGGTAGTTGTCCCGGATCTCGATCCTCTGGCCTGCACCGTCGTAGCGATAGTCCAGGCTCTTGCCGGCCCCATTGCCCTCGTGCGTGAGGTCGCCCGCCCGGTTGTAGGCGTACTGAAAGTCCACCGTGCCGCCGCCCGTCTTGCCGTCCGTGCGCCCAATCAGGCGCCCGAAGGTGTCGTAGGTCCAGGACTGGCTCATGCCGGCCGCGTCCGTCTGGCCCACCTTGTGGCCCAGCGCGTCGTAGCGGTAGCGCATCTGGTAGGCCAGCGGTGCCACCGGGGTGTTGTCGACCCCGGGTTTCTTGAGGGGGTCGGTGACCTTGACCGTCTCCTGCCCGCTCAGCACCACATTGCCCGCCCGGTCGTAGCGGTAGCGCGTGGCTTCGTTATTGCCGTTGACCACCCGCACCTTGCGCCCCGCTTCGTCGTACTGGTTGGTCTCCAGCACCGTTTGCGTGATCGCGCCGCTGATGTCCACGCCGTTGGAGGCGTGCAGTGCGCCGTCCGCAGGTGTGGCGGTGTTGACCGCCCCGCCCGTGCCGTTGACCTCGTAGCGCGAGATGCCCTGCGCCAGCGATGTCTGCTCCAGCCGCGAGAGCTTGTCGTAGCTGTACTTCGTCACCACCGTGCGGCTGTCCGTCACCCGCTCGGCCGAGGACACCTTGTCCCCGAAGGCGTTGTACGCGCTGTCGATCCGGCCGCCGTCGGCATGCCGCTCCTGCACCACGTTGCCTGCCAGATCGCGCACCTGCGCGTTCAGGTTGCCGTTGGCATCGCGCAGGCCTACCTGCCGGCCCAGCGCGTCGTAGTAGATCTTCGTGCTCGCCCACGATTGCGCGAAGTTCCCGTCCTCGTGCAGCCGCCGCTGCTCCACCACCTGGTTGTTGGCGTCATAGCGCAGCGTGGCCGTGCGCACGAGCTTGCCCGCGCCCAGCCCTTGCGTCTCGTCGATCGCCACCACGTTGCCCCAACGGTCGTATTCCCGTGCGGTCACCGGCCGGGCGCTCAAGCCGCCCTGCACCTGGGTCTGCGCACGCAGTTGCGGCACGTACGCAGGCGTCGTGTCCGCCATGGTCACCTGGCCATTGGCTCCGGTGGAGGGCACGGTGATCGCCACGTCCGTGCGGGCGATGTAGGCCTTCTGATTGCCGCTCGCGGGGTGCTCGATCTCGATGCGGATCTGGTAGGTGGTGCCCCCGTTCAATCCATCGAGCACGAAGCCCTGCAGCGCCGCGCCACCGGCGAACTGCGAGCGCCCATCGCCCTGGCGGAACAGGTAGGGCGCTGGCGTGCCGCCGGGGATGCCGGGCGAGGCCGTGATCTTGACCCGCACGCCCGCCTCCTGCTGCGGCCATTGCAGCACCGCGTGATCGGTCCCGTCGATGACCGCGCGGCCCATGCCCACGCCGCCCACGGTCTGCGTGGCCGCCGTCACAGCCCGCAGCATGAAGGTGGAGGTGATCTCGTATTCGCTGGGGGTGGTCAGGTAGTCCCCCAGGCTGCGCCCGCCCACCGCATTGCCGTTGTAGACCGAGTACAGCGCCGTGGTCCCATCCACCGGCACGCTGGAGATGTAGCCGTCGTTCTGGTACGCGTTCTGGTACCAGGTGCCCGGGTTGAAGTGGAAGTTCGGATCGCTCTTGGGCTCCGCATAGATGGGCAGGTAGCTGCCCACATCCGCCGGGTTGGCCGTGAGCCGGAATACGGTGTCGCCGCCGTAGATGTACTGGTACAGCCGCTGGTTGGACCCCGTGGGAGAGGTCTGCACGTACCCCAGGATGCCTTCCTTGACCATCGCAGGCGGCGCTCCCGCCGCCGCGTCCCGCGCGATGATGCCGTCGAACTCGGCAATGACGTTGGCATCGGCCGTGGAAATGTGGTGGGCGTTGCCTTGGTACAGAAAGTAATAGCGGTACAGCGGCTTGCGATCCGCCGCCGGGCTGTCCCAGAGATAGCCCACGATGCCCAGATTGGTGACGTTGTTGTTGGCCATCACGATGGGGGGCGTGGTGTCGCGCACCGACATCGCCTGCGGGATGGTCACCACGCCCTTGGCCCGCTGGGCGGTGCCACCGAACGCATTGGTCACCACGATCTCGTATTCGTACACGCCCGGGCTCATGTCCAGCGACACGCCCTGCATGCCCACCCCAAACCCGCTGGTGCGCCCGTCGCCATAGGCGACTACGCCGGTGCCGACCGTGCGCGAAGCCGTCCACACGCTGCTGCCCTGAGGGCGCCAACGGTAGACCACGCCCTGGTTCTGCGCCGGCTGCGGCCACTGCAGCACCGGGTAGGCCCGCCCGTCGATGGTCGCCCGGATCACGGCAACGCCCTGCAGCGGCGGCGCGCTGTCGGCGTCGGACACGCCATTGCCCGTGATGGCGAAGGTGCCCGTGCCGACTTCGCGCACCGCATCGCCCTTCGCGTTGGTGACGCGGTACTCGTAGCCACCGGCCGCCAGCCCAAGGCCGCCCAGGTCGATGCGGTGCGCCGAGCCGAACGTGCGCAGGTTGGAGGCGTTCAGGGTGCTCTGCACCCACTGCGTGGTGCCGGTCCTGCGCGTTTCGATGCGCAGCGTGCTCACCACGTCCTGCGGCAGGCTCACCTCGATGCTCTGGCTGGGTATCTGGCCGTAGAGCATAGTCACCTGCCCCACGGGGGTGCTCTTGGTGCCGCCGAAGACCGGGTCCGTCTGCGACTGCGTCTGCTCCTTGCGGCCCAGCATGAGCGCGCTGCGCTCGCTCAGCGAGGTGGTGTACAGCCCGTCGGTCCACTCGCTGTCCACGCCGCTCGTGCGGTTGTGCTGCAGGGCGTAGAGCTTGGTCATCCCCTGCTGCGCCATCGCTCCCGCATCGTTGCCGGGAGCGGCGACGTAGCCATCGATGCCCCGGCTCTCCCAGCCGCTGCCCAGCAGCCGGTTGCGCTCGGCGACGCTGGAGGTGTAGACCGAGATGTCGGTGCCGGCCTTGCCCAGGCGGTACAGCTCCACCAGGCCCGGCCCGGGGTTTTGCGCAACGTACCCGGCAATGCCTTCGTCCAGCCAGCCCGTGCGCTGGTTCAGCAGCGCTTCGCGGTCCGCCGGGTTGGCACTGAACAGGTGGGTGTCGTTGTAGCGGTTGTAGTAGCGGTAGATGGGCTTGCGGCCCTCGCCCGCCTCGTTCCAGATGTAGCCCGGGCTCGCGCTTTCCGTCCAGTTGAGCTCGACCGCGCTCGCGGTGGGCTGCTGCACGTCGTACAGCGTGGCCCAGTTGCCGAAGATGTCGAGTTTTTCGACCTGGATCTTCTGGATGGATGCGATGCCCCGGGCGATGCCGGCCTCTTGCGACAGGGGCGATTCCCACTGGAACGCGTAGCCGGTCATCGCCTCTTCGGCGCTCACCACGATGCTGCGGGTGACGGATTTCTGCGCCTGCAGATCGGGACTTTCCTGGTTGCCGTATTTGTAGCCCTCGGACAGGTATTGCAGCGTGATGCGCACGTCCCCGCTGCCCAGGTCCTGCAGCGAGCGCCACACGAGGTTCACCTGGTTCTTGCGGCTTTGCCCCACCACGCCGTTGGCGACCTCGCTCTGGGAGATGACCCCGTACAGCAGGTTCTGGCGCGTGGTGATGGCCATGGTCTGCTCGCTCGCGCGTTCGGGCGCGAGGGTCTGCACCAGGCGGCCCAGCACGTCGTAGCGCATTTCGGTGCGCCGGAACTGCTCGCCCACTTCGGCCTGCCCGCCCAGCGCCTCCATGGCCGTGCGGTAGCCGGCCAGATCGATGCTGCCGGAGGCCACCAGCTGCAGGGTCTGCTGGCCTTGCAGGTTGTAGGCGAGCACTTTGGCGACGCCGTCGCCGGCATTGCTGCGCCAGGCGCGGCCGGCGTTGTCGTATTCGTAGGTTTCATCGCCCTGCAGCGCTACCCCGGCGTCCAGGACGCGCTTGCGCGTGACTTCGCCGAACGCGTTGTAGGTGAGTTCGGTGTCCCCCAGGCTCAGCTGGGTGGGGTCGGTGTTGCGTTGCAGCGGGGCGTAGGTGTGGGTCTGCCGCCCCAGCGCGTCGTAGGCGTACGCGCGCCACAGGCTTTGCATCTGCCGGGTGCCCGCATCGTCCAGGTAGGTGACGTTCTGCCACTCCTTGGCCAGCCGGCCCTGGGCGTCGTAGGCGTAGTAATGGCTCTTGTTGTCAGCATCGATGGTTTCGATGGTGTGGCCTTGCGCATCAAAGCGCGTGATGCTGGTGCGGTCTGCTCCCCCTGCGGCGCTGCGGCTGTAGCTGGCGCCATCGCCCGAGAGGGTGGCTCCGCTTGCGTACTGCGTGGTGGTCACTGCATTGCCATGCGCATCGCGCTGGAATTCGGTGAGCGGGTTGACGGGGGCCGCGCCCTGGCCGTTGGCGGCCACGCCGACGTTGATGGCCGGGGTGATGGTGGCGCGCACGCGGCCCAGCACGTCGTAGTACTGGTAGGTGGTGCCGCCCATGGCGTCGGTGGTGCGCGTGAGGTTGCCCAGCGCGTCGTAGGCGTATTGCGTGACGAGATCGCCCGTTTTTTCTTGGAGCACGTCGCCGATGCTGCCCGCCCCCGCGTTGGCGGCGGTGTAGGCCACGCCGCGGCGGGTCTCAGTGGTCTTGCGGTTGAGCAGGTCGTAGCCGTAGTCGGTCACGCGGTCGCCGCCAGCGGTGTTGGGAACGCTGGCAGCGGTGCTCTGGGCGCTGGCGAACTCCACGCGGCGCGTGAGGTTGCCGGCCGCATCGTACGCCTGGGTGGTGACGTAGCCCAGCGCATCGGTGGTGCTCACGCGGCGGCCCAGCAGGTCGTAGCCGTGCCGGGTGCTGACCCAGCGCGAGGCGTCCAGGTTGACGGCGACGGAGGTCAGGTCCCCGAAGGCGTCGTAGCCGTTTCGGGTGGTCTTGCGGCCCGCGGTCTGCACGCCGGTCTGGCTGTCGTAGTAGAAGACGTAGGGTTCCTGCACTTCCTGCACGCGGCCCGCGCGGTCGTAGCCGGTGAGGATGTCCCGGTCGGCGCTGCCGGGCTGCACGGCCTGGCGCACTTCGATCTCGCGCAGCAGCGGCACGCCGCCGGCAGGCAGCGCAAGGCCCTTGTCGTAGCGCACCAGGCGCTCGGTCTCGCCCCAGGCATTGCGGGTGTAGCCAGTGACGTAGCCCAGCGCATCGACGTCGTAGGCCACCTGGCCTGCGCGGTCGTAGGCTTTGTAGCTCCACGCGGTGCTGCCCGCGGCCCGCCCGGCCACGGCGTTGCCCAGGGTGTCGTAGCGGGTCTCGCTGCTGATCTCGGCGACCACGGTGTCGATGCGGCTGCCGGCGGCGTTCCTGCCGTTGTCCAGCAAGGCACTGGCGCTTTCCGCCTGGTACACCGGCACGGGCGGGAAGATGGTCTTGATCTGGCGGCCCAGGGCGTCGTATTCGTAGCGCGTGGTGCGCGCCTCCGGCCGGCCAGCCGCTTCGGTGCGCTGGGTGAGGTGGCCCAGGGCGTCGTAGGCCATGCGCGTGACCACGCGCGCGGGTCCGTCGGCCAGGACGACTTCGGGCGAGGTTTCCTGCACGAGCAGCCCGGCCGCGTCGTAGGCATAGCTCCAGGTGCTGCCGGCCTTGTTGGTGAAGGACGTCTTGTGGCCCAGGCCGTCGTAGGTGGTGGTGCTTTCAGGCTGTTGCGGCGCATCGGAGCTGGCGATGAGGTTGCCGGCCGCGTCGTAGCGCATGTGTTCGATGCGGTCGACGGCTGTGCGCACCGGCTGCGGCGTGAGCGCCAGGTCGATCTCCGCGCGCCCCAGGCTGTGGAAGTGCTCGCCGGTGCCGTTGACGTTGATCTGGTACAGCGCGGCGTTGCCCTGCCCGGGCGCGACGTCGATGTAGCCCATGATGCCGTCATCGATCCAGCCCGATTGCTGCTTGGCGTTGGCACGCAGCTCTTCGCTGGCGGTGTAGTAGTGGTTGGTGCTGCCGTCGCCGGGCGGGCGCAGGCGATACAGCGGCACCTTGCCGGGGGCCGGGGCGCTGTCCAGGTAGCCGACGTTGCCTTCGCTTTGCCAGCCGTTTTGCAGCGCCCGGTCGCGCTCGGCGGCATCGGTGGTATAGAAGTGGTCGCTGCTGCCGCTCACCCGGCTCAGGCGGTACAGGGGTTTTCTGCCAGGGCCGTCCGCGGTCTGGGTGTAGCCGGTGATGCCTTCGTCCAGCCAGTGGTCCGCGTTCTGCGCGGCCATGTAGACGGTGCGCTCCGTGAGGCGGCCCACGCCGTCGTAGGCGTAGCCCTGCAGTTGCCCCAGCGCGTCGCGCGCGAAGGCCAGCCGGCCGGCCGCGTCGTAGTAGTTGCGCGTGACACGGTCCTGGGCCGGGCTGGCGGTGAGGTAGCCGGCGACGGCGCTGCCGGCCAGCACGCCCTGCTGCGCCAGCGCGGCATCGAGCGCCGCCAGTTGGGTCGCCGTGAGCGCCACCGCGCCTTGCCGGGACCACACGACCTGACCGATGCCGTTGTAGCGGCGCTCGGTGACGGCGCCTTCGCCGTCGATGGAGACGGTCTCGCGGTTGGCGCGGTCGTACAGGTGGCGCACGGTGCGGTCGGCATCGCCCGCCACGGCGGTGGGCGCCGCGAGCAGCGCGCCGCCGGCCACCTGGTTGGTGTAGGCGCTGGCGCGCGCGGCGTACCGGGTCTCGCGCGTGAGGTTGCCGGCCGCGTCGTAGCCGTAGGTGGTGACGGCGCCGCTGGCATCGACCTGGCTGGTGAGCCGGTTGGCCGCGTCGTAGACCTTGCGCGTGAAGCGGTCCGACAGGCTGGTCTGAGGCACGTTGACGAGGATGCCATCGACTTCGCTGCGCGAGGTGGTGTAGCGGTTTTCGTTGGTGCCCTGGCGGTTCAGCCGGTACAGCGCGGTGGTGCCCGCCACGGGCGCGGTGCGGATGTACCCCACGATGCCACTGCCCTGCACGCTCCAGCCGGGCAGGGTCTTGACGAAGTCCAGGTTGGCGCTGTCGGTGGTGTAGTAGTAGCTGCCGTCGGTGTGGCGCGCCAGGTAGAGCGCGGTGTTGCCGGCAGCGGCCGCGTCGTCCACGTAGCCCAGCAGCGCGGTGCGGATCTCGTTGCCCTGGGCGTCCAGCGGGTACAGGGCGTGCTGGCCCGGCTGGGCCGCGCTGCCCAGGAACCCGATGGTGCCTTCGTCGCGCCACTGGAAGGCGCCGGCCGGGGTGGCGTACTGGGTGGCCTGCAGGAGGTTGCCGTTCTTGTCGTACAGGTACTGGGTGACTCCGCCTACGCCGTCGGCGCTGAAGGTGACGCGGTTGGCCGCGTCGTAGCGGTAGCGCACGTGCTGGTCGCGCGCCGCATCGAAGATCTGCACCAGGCGCAGTTCCATCTCCGATTCGCTCGGGCCGGCCGACAGGGGCTTGGCGGCCAGGTCCAGGCGGTTGGCGTAGCTGATGCGCTGCGTGACGTTGCCGCTCGCGTCGTAGCGCTGGGAGACGACCGCGCCGGTGGCATCGATGGTGTAGCGCGCGCGCCCGATCGCGTCGTAGACGGTGCGGGTGACGGCATCGGCCGCGCTGGGCACGGGCTGCGGGTCGCTGCCCGGGCTCCAGGCGCCCATGTCCAGGCGATTGGCATAGGCGGTGCGCTGGGTCACCAGGCCGTTGGCGTCATAGACGAGGCGCACCACGTCGCCCGCACCGTTGACGGTGGCGGTGACCCGGTTGTCCGCGTCGTAGATGCGGTGCTCGGTCTGGTCCTGCGCGGCATTGGGGCGCTTGAGGCCCTCCAGCTGCGACTCTCCCACGTCCAGCGCCAGGCTTTCTGCTCCGGCAACCGGCTGCGCGTAGCGGGTCTGGCGCACCACCCTCCCCGCCGCGTCGTACACGGTCTCCGACAGGTTGCCCGCCGCATCCATCACGAAGCGCTGCCGCCCTTGCCTGTCGTAGGCGTAGCGCGTGACGTGGCCCTGCGCGTCGGTCACGCTCGTGACCTGGCCCGTGGCGTTGTAGGCGTAGCGCTTGGCGAGGTTCAGGCCCGCATGCGTGGCCGTGGACGGGTCCAGGACTTCCAGCACCCTGCGGCCCAGCACGTCGTACTGGTATGCGGTGACGGTGCCGTTGGGGTCGGTCACGCTCAGCCGACCACCCATGGCATCGTAGGTATACGTGGTGACGAGGTTCAGGCCGGACGGGTCCACCGCCTGGCGCACGAGCTGGCCCTTGGCGTCGTAGCTGAACTGGGTGGTCACGCCCTGGGCATCGGTCACGCTCAGGGCATTGCCCAGCGCGTCGTAGGTGTAGGTGGTGACCAGGTTCAGCCCCGCAGGGTCCACCGTGCGCGACAGCACGCGGTTGGCCGCGTCGTACGCGAGCACCGTTCGCACGCCATTGGCGTCCGTCGTCTCCACCAGCCGGCCCAGCGCGTCGTATCGGCCCGCCGTGCGGGTCAAGGGCGTCGTCGTGCCGGTCTGGTTGCCATCCGCGTCGTAGGCGTAGCGGGTGGTGCGCTCTTGCGCGCTACCCGCCGCTTCGGTGCGCGAAACGAGGTTGCCGAAGGCGTCGTATCCCAGCAGGGTCACGATGCTGGAGGTGCCCGATGCGCCATTGGCCACTGGCGGCGATGCTTCGCGCACCCGCCGGCCCGCCGCGTCGAAGGCGTAGGTCCACGTGGCACCCAGCGCGTTGGTCACGCTGGTTCGGTGTCCTAGTGCGTCGTAGGCGTAGCTCTCCTGGTAGCCCAGCGCATCGGTCTTGCCGGTCAGCCGGCCCGCGCCGTCGTAGCTGTAGCGGGTGTGGCGGTCCTGGGCAGAGGCCGTTCCGGACACCGACGCATATTCGATCAGATGGCTCAGTTGCCCCACCCCGTCGTACTCTCGTGCGACCACATAGCCTGCGGCGTCCACGGTGCGAGAGATGCGGCCTGCGCCGTCCACGAGTTGCGTGCTGACGCGGTCCTGGCCCGTGCTCTGCACTATGCCCAGCACGCGGGCCAGCGTGATGTCCCGGGGGGCCACCCCCGCCAGGTTGACGGTCTTGGCATATGCCGTGGAGGTGGTGAGGTTCCCGCTGTAGGCGGTCTGGCGGACCGCGCCCAGCGCGTCCACCTCCAGCACCTGCCGATCGGCCTGGTCGTAGGCCCACGACGCGGTGCGGTCGCCCGCCTGCGGGCGCAGCGCCAACGCGATGTTGGCCTGGTCGTAATTGGCAATGGCGGGCGAAAACACCGCGCCGCGCGTCGCCGTAGGTGCCGTGACGAGCGTCGCGTACTCGGTGCGCTGCTTCAGGTTGCCATTGCGGTCGTACACGTTTCCGGTAACCGAACCGCCCGCACCCACCACATAGATCTGACGCCCTGCCGCGTCGTAGACATAGTCGGTCGCCTGATCGCCGCCCGCCGAAGCCACGTCCTGCGGCTGCTGGCCGGTCGTGATCGGCGTGGCGAAACGCAGCGTCTTGACGACATGGCTATCTCCGTCGTAGCGCAACTGCGTGACCGATCCCGTTCCGTCGGCGCTCCAGACCAGGCGGTTGGCCCGGTCGTAGGCGCTCTTTTCCACCACATTGCCCGCAGCGCCCTCCTGGGCTGCGAGCTGGAAGATGAACGACTCGTCGTACGCATCGGCGCTGACGGTGATGGGCTTGGCATACCGCACCCGTTCCACGACGTTGCCGGCCGCGTCGTAGCGCAGCTTGGTGGCGGCGCCCGTGCCATCGACCGAGACGATCACACGGCCCAAGGCGTCGTAGGCCATGCGCACGCGCTGGTCCTGGTCGTCATTGGCCACAGGCTGCGGAAGGGTCCCGGGCGTCCAGCCGCTGGAGCCGCCGATGGTGATCCGGTTGGCGAAGCTGCGCTGCTCCATTACCCTGCCATTGCCGTCGCGCAGATAGATGGTCACCTCGCCAAGGCCCGTCACGACCGACTGCAAATGGTTGTTGGCGTCGTAGGTGCGGTATTCGATCTTGTCGGTGGCAGACGCCACGATGCCCGCGCGCACTTGCGAATCCCAGGTGCCCGGGCCGACCGATGCACCGCCGCTGGCGTACCGGCGCAGCACCGACGTGTCGGCGATGACCTGGCGGTATTCGGTGAGCTTGCTGATGCGTCCGAGGGCGTCGTAGGCCGTTTCCCTGACGTTGCCAGCGCCATCGATGGCCAGGGTCTGGCGGTTCTCGTCGTCGTAGAGGTAATAGCTCGTGTTGCCATTGGCATCCACGCTGCTCGTGAGGTTGCCCTGCAGGTCGTAGGTGTACAAGCGGGTCAGGTTCAGGCCCGCAGGGTCCACCTGTTCCCGCACCCGGCGGCCCAGGCCGTCATAGCTGTAACGGGTCAACGTGCCCTCGGGCCGCGTCACTTCCAGCGTGTGGCCTTGGGCGTCGTAGGCATACCGCGTGGACAGGGCCAGGCCCGCGGGGTCCACCAGTTGCTCGGTGAGCTGGCCTTTGGCGTCGTAGCGCAGCTCGGTGACGGTGCCGCCGGGTTGCGTGATGCGGATCTGGCGTCCGAGCGGGTCGTAGGCGAACTGCGTGGCGAGCGACAGCCCGCCCGCATCCACCGTCTGGGTAATGACGCGGTTGGCGGCATCGTATGCGACGGTGGTGCGTGTGCCGTTGGCATCCACGGTTTCCATCAGGCGGCCCGCGCGGTCATAGGACTTGGACGTGGTGACCGTTTCGGTGACGTTGGTGTCGAAGCGCCATGCCTGCGCCGATGCCCCGGTCGGGTTTCCGTCCGCATCGTAGGTGTAGCTGGTCGCGTTGCCGCGGGCATCCGAGACCTGGACCATGTCGCCATGGCGGTTGTAAGTCTGCTTCAGGAGCAGGCCTTCGTCGGTGCTGATGGTGACGGTTCGGTTCTTCGCGTCGTAGGCGTAGGTGGTGGTGTTGCCCTCGGCATTGACCTGCGAAACGATGCGGTTGAACGCGTCGTACTTGGTGGTCAGCACGGCCCACAGCGCGTTGGTGCTGGAGACTTCCCGGCCCAGCTTGTCGAAAGTCCGCGTGCGCACCCGGCCCAGCGCGTCCGTGGCGCTGATCTGGTTGCCGAAGGCGTCGTATTTGTAAGCGGTGACGGCGGCCAGCGCCCCCGCATCCCGGGTCTGGCCCGCCACCAGGCCGCGCCGGTCGTACCGGGTCTGCAAGACCGTATTGGGCGTGGACACCCCGGTGGGCTCGGTCCGCTGCGTTTCCTCGCGGAAGGCGTTGTAGACGTAATTCGTGGCGAAGCCGAGCGCATCTGTCGTGCTGGCCAGGGTGCCGGTCGCGTTGTAGGTGGAGCGGGTGATCTGATCAAGCGCGGGATTGGCCGCGGCCTGCAGCAGCGACAGGAGCTTGGCGTTGACCAGCCCGCCGGCTTGCGATCCGGTCAGCTCACCCGGGTTGATGCGCGTGCCATAGCGCACCTGCGCAGTGGCCTGGCCCAGGGCGCTGTAACGGGTCTCGGTGACTTCTCCCAGCGCATTGACGGTGTGCGTGAGCTGGCCCGCCGTGTTGTAGAAGAAAAGCGTGCGCAGGCCGTTGGTATCGGTGGTGCTGGTCCTGCGGCCGGCCCGATCGTAGGTGTGCGTTTTGGCGTAGCTGTTCCAGACGGCATCGATCTGCGCCTGGGTCTGCGCCGACGCCAGTTGCCGTGCCCCTTCGGCCGACAGCTCCGCCAGCAGCCGGCCCTGCGCGTCGTAGCGGCTGACCCGGGCGCGTGCCTCGCTGCCGGTCGCGACCGTGGTGCGGATGCGGTTGCCAGCGGCGTCGTAGGCATGCTCCGTGCGCGTTCCCTGGTAGTCGGTCTCGGCAGCCAGGCGCCCGAGTGCGTCGTATTCGGACAGGCGAACCTGATCCTGCCCCGAGGCCGCAGGACGCAACTGCGCCACCGGGGTCGCGCTGGTGATCGACGACACCACGGCGGCCTTCAGCGCCGTCGCATAGCGCGTCTGCTTCGTGGCATTGCCATTGGCGTCGTACTCGAACGTGGTCAGGTAGCTCGCGCCATCCACCAAGGCCACGAGCTGGTGCTTCTCGTCATAGACGCGGCGCTCGACGATGTCCTGGCTGTTGGTCGCGGGCTTCAGGTCCTGCAGCGTGCCGCTGGCGCGCTTGGCTGCATCGGTCAGCTTGGCGAACCGGGTGGTGGACGCCAGTCTGCCGGCCGCGTCGTATGCATTGAGCAGCAGATACCCCTCGGCATCCAGCGTGCCGGTGCGCAACCCGTCGGCGTCGTAGAAGTAGCGGGTGACGCGGTCGGCCGCCGCGTCGGCCACCGGGCTGACGGCGCTGCCCGCCGGCGTGCCGCCGAGCGAGGCCACGGCCACCGTCTTGGCATATTGGCGGGTCGTGACCAGCCGCGAGGCGCCGTCATAGACGTTCTCGGTCACGCTGCCATCGCTGCCGACGGTTTTCCAGAGCCGGCCAGCGCCGTCGTAGATGCTCCACTCGGTCCGGTCGGACGGCGCGCCGGCAGGGCGCAGCGCAGCCACGGCGATGTCGGCCAGGCTGCCATCGCCCGCCGTGAGCAAACGCGTGTCGACGGGGGTAGCGTAGGCAATGGTGCGCGTGAGTTGCCCCGATCCGTTGTAGATGTACTCCCGCAATTCGCCTGCCGCGCCCACATCGGCGGTCTTCCTGCCGGCATCGTCGTACAGCATCCAGGATTTGACGCCCGTCGCATCCTGGCTGAGCCGCAGGCGGCCCAGGGCGTCGTACACGAACGTGCTGGTGCCCAGGTCCGCAGCCGTTGCGTCGGAGCGCTGAAGGCTGACAAGGCGCCCGGCCCGGTCGTACGTCCGGGTCTCCTGCAGGCCGTTGACCGCCTGGTTGACGATCCGCGCACCCGCGTCGTCGTAGAGGGTGGATGCCAGTTGCCCCAGGCCGTCGGTGGTGGAGAGCAACCGGCCCATTCCGTCGTAGGCATAGGCCGTCGTCGCGCCCTTGCCGTCGATGGTCTGGATCAGGCGGCCCGCGGGATCGTAGACCTGCCGGACCACGGTGCTGCCGGCGGCCACGCCATTGCCGGAGGCATCGGTCGCCGAATAGGTGGTCGACGTCTGCACCTGGCCCCGGAAATCCAGCACATAGTCCGTGCGCCGCACCTGCTGCAGGTTCTGCTGCCCCGCCCAGGAGGCGACCGTGGCCGCGGTCGGCACGGCGTCACGGGCCAGTCCGGCCACCGCGTAGGCCGATGCATGGTGCTGCAGCACCGCGACCACCTCGCCATAGGCGTTGCGGCGGTATTCGGTGACGCGGCCCTCGGCGCTGATCACGAAACGCAGGTTGGTGCCGTTGGCATCGTCGTACACATAGCGCGTCGTGAGTGCCCCCGAGGGCTGCCCCGCGCCGTCGCCATCGGGATCCGGCTGGGTGTAGACCGTCTCCGTCAGCAGTTGATTCACCGCGTTGTAGGTGCGGGCCACCGTATTGCCCAAGGCATCGCGCTGCAAAACCTGATTGCCCCGCGCGTCGTAAGCCATGAACACCGCGCGCCCGTCCGCATCGGTCGTGCGGATCAGATCGCCAGTGGCGTTGTATTCGAATCGCTGCACCAGCGGCGCGCCACCCGTGCCCGGCGAGGCGATGCTGAGCAACTGCCCTTTGGCGTCATAGGCATAGGAAACGTTCTTGCCCGCAGGGTCGGTGACCTGCGTGGTGCGCGCGGCGGTGTCGTAGCTGAACCGGTAGGTCTGGCCCAGGGCGTCGCGCAGCGAGGCGACCTTGTAATCCGCACCCACCTGCACGTACTGGATGGCCAGCTGCGTTCCATCGCTCTGGCTGACGGTGGCCACCCGGTTGCTGTCGCCGTCGTAGGTGTAGCTGGTGCGGTAGATCTTGCCGTCGGCCGTGGAGCCATCCGCGGGCGTGAGGTCCACCGTGACACTGGCCAGGCGATTGCGCGCATCGTAGGCATAGCTGGTGCGAACGGTGGTGGCGTCTTGCCGGTCTGCCACGCGCACGCGCATCAGCAGTCCCCCGGCGTAGTCGTATACGACCGATTCCCCGCTCGCATTGACGACCTTCGCGATGTTGCCATCCGCGCCATAGGTGTAGGTTGTCGTGTTGCCGTTGGCATCCACGGTCTTGTCGAGGCGGCCCGTGTCCGCGGCGTAGTAGTCCCGGGTCTGCGTCTGGCCATCCGTCCAGATGAAGCCGGAGCCGGTCGACTCGATGCGGTCGTAGGCCCCCGCGCCATCGGTGCCGACATACCGGCTGGAGGCCGCGTCCCAGGTGAAGAGTGCGCCCCCGCCATCGCGGCCGATGAGCGTGATCGTGCTGCCCTGCTGGCCCGCCTGCCCGGCCAGCACCAGTTGCCGGCGATAGAAACCGGTGCTCCAGTTGTCCGAGTTGTCGTCGTTGAGCAGGCCCTGGCTGTTGTAGGTACGGACGGCCTGGTAGCTGCCCCCGTGCGCCACCAACTGATCGTCGGTGCCGGAAATCACCAGATTGCCGGTGGCCACATTGACAAAAACCTGCTCATTGCCACGCCCCTGGGATGCATTGCCCTGGGAAGCCCGTTGACCCAACGTGGCCAAGGAACTGTTGCCGAACCCAAGACTGTTGCCGCTGACGATACCGACCATCTCTACCCCTCGTTCGATGTTTAACCGGGGCAGGTCCAGTGACTAAGACGCCCCATCTCACCAACTCATCCATCGGAATGGAAAACCGTTGAGCGAAAGACCAACCAAATCGAGTGGGTATTGGGCGCAAGGGGACATGGGGGGGGCCGATGCAAGGGCCCATTCGGCATTGCGCCTGTTTCCTACACCCCCGCCTGGCGCGCCCCTGCTACCTTGCCATCCACCCAGGCACCAGCAACCACCGACCGTGGCGAAACCCCTCCACCCGCGCATCCGGCAACGCCGCCACGCCGGCCGCCAGGCGACAGGGTGTGCCTGACCCGACCCAATGACCCGCACCCCCACCACCCCCGACGCCCTCGCGCTGTATGAACAAAAGCGCGACTTCTCGATCACCCCCGAGCCGCGCGGAGGGGCGGAGGCGCCCGCCGAGGCGCTGCGTTACGTGATCCACAAGCACTGGGCCACCCGGCTGCACTACGACCTGCGCCTGGAGCTGGAGGGCACCATGAAAAGCTGGGCCGTGCCCAAGGGCCCGAGCTTCGATCCGGCCGACAAGCGCATGGCGGTGCAGGTGGAGGACCACCCGATCGCCTACAACCAGTTCGAAGGGCAGATCCCGGCGCGGCAGTACGGGGCGGGCAAGGTCATCATCTGGGACAAGGGCTACTGGGTGCCGCTGGAAGATCCGGTGAAGGGCTACCGGGCCGGCAAGCTCAAGTTCGAGATCCACGGCCACAAGCTGCAGGGGCGGTGGACGCTGGTGCGAATGCACTCCCGGGGGGCCAAGCAGGAGCGGCAGCCCGCATGGCTGCTAATCAAGGAGCACGACGGACTGGAGCGCCCGGCGGCCGAGTTCGACGTGGTGCAAGACATGCCCGACAGCGTGAGCGCCCTGCCCGATCTGCCAGGCGTGCCAGGCCAGGCGCCTCGGCCCGGCAAGGCGCGGGCAACGAAGGCCGCCCGAGGCGCCAAAGCCGCCCAAGCGGTCAAGGCCCCGTTGCCAGCCGAGCTCAAACCCCAGCTCGCCACGCTGGTCCAGGGTCCGCCGCCCGATCTGGCCGACTGGCTGTTCGAACTCAAGTTCGACGGCTACCGGCTGCTCGCGCGCATCGACCGTGGCAAGGTGCGGCTGTTCACCCGCAATGGCAACGACTGGGCTCACAAGATGCCTGACCTCGTGACGGCCCTGAAGGCGCTTCCCATCGACAGCGGCTGGATCGATGGTGAGATCGTGGTGATGGACCGCCAGGGCATGCCGGACTTCCAGGCGCTGCAGAACGCGTTCGAGAACGGCACCGCGGCAGGGCTGGTGTTCTATGCGTTCGACCTGCCCTTCGTGAACGGGGCGGACCTGCGCGCGCTGCCCGTCACCGACCGCCGCGAGGCCCTGCGCGCCATCCTTCCCGGGGGCGAGGGCCAGACGGTGCGCTTCAGCGAGGCCTTCGATGCGGCCCCGGGCCAGCTCATCGCCTCGGCCTGCCGGCTCGGCTTCGAAGGGGTGATCGGCAAGCGCAGGAGCGCGCCGTATGTCTCGCAACGCTCGGCGGACTGGATCAAGCTCAAATGCGGCCAGCGCCAGGAGTTCGTGATCGGCGGCTACACCGAGCCCAGGGGCACGCGCACCGGCATCGGCGCGCTGCTGCTGGGCGTGCAGGACGAAGACGGGAGCCTGCGCTACGTGGGCAATGTCGGCACCGGGTTCAACGAGCGCAGCTTGGCGCAGTTGCGCGAGCGCCTGGGGGCGCTGACAACCTCCAAGAGCCCGTTCGCCAACGCGGCCCGGGGCGCGGCCAAGGTGCATTGGGTGCGGCCGCTGTTGCTGGCGGAGGTGGCCTTCGCCAGCTGGACGCACAGCGAACGCATCCGCCACGCCGTGTTCCGCGGCCTGCGAGACGACAAGCCCGCCAAGGACATCGTGCACGAGCGCCCTCTTCCCGCCAAGGCGCTGGCCAAGTCCGCCACCCACGCCAAGCCCTCGCCCGCGCGAGCGGCCCCCCTGCGCGTGACCCATGCCGACCGCGTCATCGACCCGGAATCGGGCACCACCAAGATCGATCTCGTGCGCTATTACGCGCTGGTGGCGCCGCTGATGATGGAGCACCTGCACCAGCGCCCGGTCTCGCTGGTGCGGGCTCCGGCCGGTGTCGGTGGCGAGCTGTTCTTTCAGCGCCACCAGGAGCAAGGCAGCCTGCAGGGCGTGCAGCCGCTCAAGGCCTCGCTCTACCCCGGCCATCCGCCGCTGCTGGAGGTGGTGGGGCCGGAGGGCCTGCTGGCCGCTGCGCAGATGAACACGGTGGAGTTCCACACCTGGAATGCCCGCAAGGACCGCATCGACCGGCCTGACCGCATGACGTTCGACCTCGACCCCGGCGAGGGCCTGGCCTGGGAACGCATGCAGGAGGCGGCCACCCTGATGCGCGTGATGCTCACCGAACTCGGCCTGCCGTCGTTCCTCAAGACCAGCGGCGGCAAGGGCCTGCACGTGGTGGTGCCCATCCAGCGGCGGCACGACTGGGATACGGTCAAGGCGTTTTCGCAGGCCATCGTGCAGCACATGGCCCGCACCATTCCGGCCCTGTTCGTGGCCAAGAGCGGGCCCCGCAACCGCGTGGGCAAGGTGTTCGTGGACTACCTGCGCAACGGATTGAGCGCCACCACGGTCTGCGCCTGGTCGGCGCGCTCGCGGCCGAACCTGGGCATCTCGGTGCCGCTGGCCTGGAAGGAGCTGGAAACCCTGACGGGCAGCGCAGAGTGGACCGTGCGCAATGTGGACGAGCGGCTGCGCACCGGCAACACCCCCTGGGAGGGCTATGCCGGCGCGTCGGTGTCGATCGCGGGCGCCATGCGCCTGCTGCAGTTCACGCCGAAGGCATGAGCGGCGGCCGCGCGGCGGCGGCAGGGCCGGTCAGGCCTGCAGTGGTAGTTCGTCCGTTTCGGTGCGGGTGGTGCGGTGGCCCTTCAGTCCAAGCTTGGCCAGCAGCTTCACATCGGCCTCGCCCTCGGGGTTGCCGGTGACCAGCAGCTTGTCGCCGTAGAAGATCGAATTGGCGCCCGCCATGAAGCACAGCGCCTGCACGGCATCGCCCATCTGCTGACGGCCGGCCGACAGGCGCACGCGGGCCTTGGGCATGGTGATGCGCGCCACGGCGATCACCCGCACGAAGTCCAGCGGGTCCACCGGATCGCTGTCGGCCAGCGGGGTGCCGGGCACGCGCACCAGACTGTTGATGGGCACCGATTCGGGGTAGGGGTTCAGATTGGCGAGCTGGGCGAGCAGGCCGGCGCGGTGCACGGGCGCCTCTCCCATGCCCACGATGCCGCCGCAGCACACGCTGATGCCGGCGCCGCGCACGTGCTGCAGGGTGTCGAGCCGGTCCTGGTAGGCGCGGGTGCTGACCACGTCGGTGTAGTACTCGGGCGCGGTGTCCAGGTTGTGGTTGTAGTAGTCGAGTCCGGCGTCTTTCAGCGCCTGCGCCTGGTGCGATTCGAGCATGCCCAGCGTGGCGCAGGTCTGCATGCCCAGCCCTTTGACGGCGCCGATCAACTCGCTCACTTTTTCGATGTCCCGGTCCTTGGGCGCGCGCCAGGCGGCGCCCATGCAAAAGCGGGTGGCGCCGGCATCCTTGGCGGCCTGGGCCGCAGCCGTGACTTCCTGCACGCTCATCAGCTTCTCGGCTTTCACGCCGGTGTCGAACTCGGCCGACTGCGGGCAATAGCCGCAGTTCTCGGGGCAGCCACCGGTCTTTACCGACAGCAGCGTGGCCAGTTCGATGTCGCCGGCAGGCCAGTGCTCGCGGTGCACGCTCTGGGCCTGGAACATCAGGTCCATGAACGGCTTGTCCAGCAGCGCCTGGATGGCCTCGACGGACCAGGGCCCGGCGGGCACCTGCGCGACTGGCGGGCGGCGGTGCAGTTGCACGGCTTGCGCCGCGGCGGGGGTGGGTGGGACAGCGGTGGTTGGCATGGTGGGTGGGCCCTTTCTCGTCTGGTTTTTCGGCAGTCCGGCATCTGGCCGGTCGTGGCAGGCGCAGATTCTGGCGGAGCCAGCGGCGCAAATCCAGATCCAGGCCTCACAAACCCGAGCGGGATGAAGTGCCGTTATCTGCGGTCAACGGCCGGCCAGTGATCGGGCTTTTTAACCGAGGTTGCGCGACATTGCCCGCACGATCTCACAGCCGAAAAATCCGTGTCGCCTTCTGTCGCGAAACCATGGCCATCTTTCCGAAAACACCTCGCCTGACTGTGCAGCCATGCCCGGAGTTGCGTGCAGTTGGCGCCAGTGCCGCTGGAGGGCGGCAAGCAATGCCTGCCGATTCGTCAGCCCAGCGCCGCGATCACGTCTTTGGGGGCCTGCACCAGCTCGATGAGCACACCCTCGCCCGCGATCGGAAACTCCGCGCTGGATTTGGGGTGCAGAAAGGTGATGTCGTGCCCCGCCGCACCCTGGCGGATGCCACCGGGCGCGAAGCGCACCCCCTGGGCCGTGAGCCATTCCACCGCGCGCGGCAGGTCGTCGATCCACAGGCCGATGTGGTTGAGCGGCGTGGTGTGCACGGCCGGCTTCTTGTCCACGTCCAGCGGCTGCATCAGGTCCACCTCCACCGCATGCGCGCCCCGGCCCATGGCCAGGATGTCTTCGTCGACGTTCTCGCGCTCGCTGCGGAAGGTGCCGGTCTGTTCGAGGCCCAGCATGTCCACCCACAGCGCCTTCATGCGCTCCTTGTCGGTGCCGCCGATGGCGACTTGCTGGATGCCGAGGACCTTGAAAGGACGTGCGGTGATGGGATTTGCCATGCAGGCTCCAAAAACGGTTTACTATGATTTTTATAGCAATATGCCCTAGTGGAATATGCGCCGCAGGCCAAAATGGGCCTGATCCACAGCGTGCCACCCACAGGCATGCGCCACGCGGTGCCGGCCGGTTCGGGCCCTGCCCGCCCCGCCCGCTACACCGAGCACGGGCATCACTGGAACTCCAGGATCACCTGGTCCACCGCCAGCGACTCGCCCTTGCCAGCCACCACCTTGCCCACGATGCCGTCCTGGGTGGCGAACAGGATGTTCTCCATCTTCATGGCCTCGATCACCGCGAGCTTTTCGCCGGCCTGCACCGCCTGGCCGGGCTGCACCGCCACGTCGACCAGCAGCCCGGGCATGGGCGACAGCAGGAACTTGCTCAGGTCCGGCGGCGCCTTGTACGGCATGAGCTGGTGCAGGCGAGCGCCCAGGGGGGACAGCACCATCGCATCGATCTGCGTGCCGTTGTGCGAGATGCGCAGCGCCAGCGGGCTGCGCGGCGTGCCGCGCTCGACCTGCGCCGTGAAGCCCGCGCCGTTGCACTGGCCCTGCACGCGGATCTGGCCCAGCGTGGCCGCGCTGCCGATCTGGTAGCTCTTGCCGCCCACCGACACGGCGCTGGAGCCCGAGCTGCCCTGGAAGTCCGTCACCGACACCGCGTGGTGCTCGTTGCGGCCTTCGTGCCCCATCACCACCACCACGAACTGCTCGCCCACCTTCACGTTGTGGCCGGCCAGTTGCCCGCTGATGCCCGAGGCACGCGCGCGGTAGCGGCGGTTCATGTACGCCGCCAGCGCCACCAGGAACAGCGGATCGTCGTGCGGCACGTCCTGCGAGGCAAAGCCCTGACTGTAGTTCTCGGCGATGAAGCCGGTGTTGAAGTCGCCTGCCACGAAACGCGGATGGGCCAGCAGCGCGGCCTGGAACGGGATGTTGCTGCCCACGCCGCGGATCACGAAGCCGTTGAGCGCGGCGCGCATCTTGTGGATGGCGTCTTCCCGGTCCTGGCCATGCACGATGAGCTTGGCGATCATCGAGTCGTAGTACATGGGGATCTCGCCGCCCTCGTACACGCCCGTGTCCACCCGCACGCCCAGCTTTTTGGTGGTGTCGGCCTGGAACATCGACTCCTCCGGCGGCTGAAAGCGCACCAGGCGGCCGGTGGAGGGCAGAAAGTTGCGGAACGGGTCTTCGGCGTTGATGCGGCACTCGATGGCCCAGCCATCGCGCCGGACGTCGGCCTGGGTGAGCGGCAGCGGCTCGCCGGCGGCCACGCGGATCATCAGCTCGACCAGGTCCAGGCCGGTGATGCATTCCGTCACCGGGTGCTCCACCTGCAGGCGCGTGTTCATCTCCAGAAAGTAGAAGTCCTGGTCCTTGCCGACCACGAACTCCACCGTGCCGGCGCTCTGGTAGTTCACCGCCTTGGCCAGGGCCACGGCCTGCTCGCCCATGGCCTTGCGCGTCGCGTCGGAGATGAAGGGGGACGGCGCCTCCTCGATCACCTTCTGGTGGCGGCGCTGGATGGAGCATTCGCGCTCGTTCAGGTAGATCACGTTTCCCTGGCTGTCGCCCAGCACCTGGATCTCGATGTGGCGCGGCTCCTGCACGAACTTCTCGATGAAGATGCGGTCGTCGCCGAAGCTGTTGCGCGCCTCGTTGCGGCACGAGGTGAAGCCCTCCAGCGCCTCCTTGTCGTTGTAGGCCACGCGCAGGCCCTTGCCGCCACCGCCGGCGGACGCCTTGATCATCACGGGGTAGCCGATGTCGCGGGCGATCTCCACCGCGCGCTCGGCCGATTCGATGGCGTCGTTCCAGCCCGGAATGGTGCTGACCTGCGCCTCGTTCGCCAGTTTCTTGGAGGCGATCTTGTCGCCCATGGCGGCGATGGAATGGTGCTTGGGGCCGATGAAGACAATGCCCTCCTCCTCCACGCGCTTGGCGAAGGCTTCGTTTTCCGACAGGAAGCCGTAGCCCGGGTGCACGGCCTGCGCCCCGGTCTGCTTGCAGGCGGCGATGATGCGGTCGGCCTGCAGGTAGCTCTCGCGGCTGGGCGCCGCCCCGATGTGCACGGCCTCGTCGGCCAGCTTGACGTGGCGCGCCTCCTTGTCCGCATCGGAATACACCGCCACGGTGGCGATGCCCATCTTCTTGGCGGTGGCGATGACCCGGCACGCGATTTCGCCCCGGTTGGCGATCAGGATTTTGGTGAACATGGTGTTGGGGAGTGGAGGTGTTCTAACGGGCGGTGTCTTGCGTGTTTTTTGTCTGTCTGTCTCGCGGGCACGGGGTTCATGCGTGCCGGTCGATGGCCGGGCTCATGTCTTCCATCCAGAGCACGTTGTCCGAGTACGACTGCAGGTCGGGCGAGAGGTTGGAGGTGGAGCCCGAGACCCACACCTCCTTGTGCAGCTCGGACTTCACGTAGGAGATGGCGTCTTCGAAGTCCCCATCGCCGGCGGAGAGGATCAGCCGGTCGTACACGTTCTGGGCCGCCAGCTTGATGATCAGCGTGGCGATGCCCACGTCCACGCCCTTTTGCACCGACCGGTCGAACTGGTGGCTGCAGTTGGGGCAGTTGGCGTGCATGCGCTTGAGCTTGTAGAGCTGCACCCGGAACTTCGGCCCGATGGGGGGCGCGGTCTTGATCCAGGAGTGGAACGCGTTCTGGGCATCGGTGGATGGATCGCTCGCCGAGTTCAGGTAGTAGCTCTCGTGGATCGGCCCGCCGTTCAGGCGCGTGATCTCGTTCTTGAGCTTCAGGTAGTCGAAGGGCCGGCCCTTGCCGTAGTTGAAGAGGTAGGCGCCGTCGACGATCCAGACGGTTTTCATGGGGCGTGCATCGCTCACAGCGGAATGTTCCCGTGCTTGCGCCAGGGGTTCTCCAGCTTCTTGCCCTGCAGCATCACCAGGCTGCGGCAGATGCGCTTGCGCGTCTCGTGCGGCAGGATCACGTCGTCGATGAAGCCGCGGGCGCTGGCCACGAAGGGGTTGGCAAAGCGCTGCTTGTACTCGGCCTCGCGGGCGGCGAGCTTGGCGGGGTCGTTCTTGTCCTCGCGGAAGATGATCTCCACCGCGCCCTTGGCGCCCATCACCGCGATCTCGGCGTTGGGCCACGCCAGATTGACGTCGCCGCGCAGGTGCTTGGAGCTCATCACGTCGTAGGCGCCGCCGTAGGCCTTGCGGGTGATGACGGTGATCTTCGGCACGGTGCACTCGGCATACGCGTACAGCAGCTTGGCGCCGTGCTTGATGATGCCGCCGTACTCCTGCGACGTGCCGGGCATGAAGCCGGGCACGTCCACGAAGGTGACCACGGGGATGTTGAACGCGTCACAGAACCGCACGAAGCGCGCGGCCTTGATGCTGCTCTTGATGTCCAGGCAGCCGGCCAGCACCAGCGGCTGGTTGGCGACGATGCCCACGGTCTGACCCTCCATGCGCGCCAGGCCGATGACGATGTTCCTGGCGTAGTCGGGCTGCAGCTCGAAGAAGTCGCCGTCGTCCACCACCTTGGTGATCAGCTCCTTCATGTCGTAGGGCTTGTTCGGGTTCTCGGGCACCAGGGTGTCGAGGCTGCGGTCCATGCGGTCGGCCGGGTCGTTGCTCGGTCGCACGGGCGGCTTTTCGCGGTTGTTGAGCGGCAGGTAGTTGTACAGGCGGCGCAGCATCATCAGCGCCTCGACGTCGTTCTCGAACGCCATGTCGGCCACGCCGCTGCGGGTGGTATGGGTGCCGGCGCCGCCCAGCTCCTCGGCCGTGACTTCCTCGTGGGTGACCGTCTTGACCACCTCGGGGCCGGTCACGAACATGTAGCTGCTGTCCTTGACCATGAAGATGAAGTCGGTCATGGCGGGCGAGTACACGGCGCCGCCGGCGCAAGGGCCCATGATCATGCTGATCTGCGGGATGACGCCGCTGGCCAGCACGTTTTTCTGGAACACGTCGGCATAGCCGCCGAGCGAGGCCACGCCCTCCTGGATGCGCGCGCCGCCCGAATCGTTGAGCCCGATCACCGGCGCGCCCACCTTCATGGCCTGGTCCATCACCTTGCAGATCTTCTCGGCATGCGTTTCCGACAGCGCGCCGCCGAACACGGTGAAGTCCTGGCTGAAGACGAAGACGAGGCGGCCGTTGATCATGCCGTAGCCGGTCACCACGCCGTCGCCGGGAATCTTCTGGCCTTCCATGCCGAAGTCGGTGCAGCGGTGCTCCACGAACATGTCCCATTCCTCGAACGTGCCGTCGTCCAGCAGCAGCTCGATGCGCTCGTGCGCGGTGAGCTTGCCCTTCTTGTGCTGCGCGTCGATGCGCTTTTGACCGCCGCCCTGGCGGGCGAGTTGGCGCTTTTGCTCCAGTTGTTCGAGGATGTCTTGCATGGGTCGCTCTTTCGGTGGTGATTCTTTTGCTATTTATTTAATAGCGGTGTGCCGGGAATTTTCTTGTGCTGCGAGCAGATTCCGGGCGGCAGTGGACGCGGCGATGCGCCCGGCCGCCACGTCCGCCTGCAGCGTGGGCAGCAGCGCCCGCACCTCGGGGTGCTGGCGGAAAGCGTGCCGCAGGCCTGCCTCGATGCGCTCCCACATCCAGGCCAGGGCCTGCCTTTCGCGGCGGCGGGCGAGCCGGCCGCTGGCGGTCTGCAGTTGGCGGAACTGGCTGACGGCGGCCCAGAAGGCCTGCAGGCCCTGGCCCTGCAGCGCGCTGATCTGCAGCACCTTGGGCTGCCAGGGGGCGGCATCGGCCGGGGCCGGAGCCGGCTCGCTTTCGGCCGGCACCGCGCCGTGGCCCGCTGCCGGCACGTGGCGGGGGTGGCCCAGCGAGCGCTCGGGGTTGCCGTGCTGGCTGAGCAGCCGCAGGCTGGAGGTGATCTGCGCCTCGGCCCGGGTGGCGGCGTGCGGGTCGATGTCGGCCTTGTTGATGACGACCAGGTCGGCGATCTCCATCACGCCCTTCTTGATGGCCTGCAGATCGTCGCCGGCGTTGGGCAGCTGCAGCAGCACGAACATGTCGGTCATGCCGGCCACGGCGATCTCGCTCTGGCCCACGCCCACGGTCTCCACCATGACGATGTCGTAGCCGGCGGCCTCGCACACCAGCATGGCCTCGCGCGTCTTCTCGGCCACGCCGCCCAGGGTGCCGCTGGACGGGCTGGGACGGATGTAGGCCTTCTCGTGCATGGACAGGTGTTCCATGCGGGTCTTGTCGCCGAGGATGGAGCCGCCCGACACGGTGGACGACGGGTCGATGGTGAGCACCGCCACGCGGTGGCCCAGGCCGATGAGGTGCAGGCCCAGCACTTCGATGAAGGTGGATTTGCCCACGCCGGGCACGCCGCTGATCCCCAGGCGAAACGACTGGCCGGTGTGCGGCAGCAAGGCGGTGAGCAGCTCGTCGCCCTGCGCGCGGTGGTCGGCGCGGGTCGACTCCAGCAGCGTGATCGCCTTGGACATGGCCCGGCGCTGCACGGCCTGGGCGCCGTGGAGGATGCCGTCCAGCCAGCCGCCGGCCGAAGGTGGCCGATGGGGCGAAGCCCCCGTAGAAGAAGCGGTCGAAGGCAGGGGCGCGCTCATTCGGCCCCCTCTTCGGGCCGCCACTCGTAGTGCACGTCCACGTCTTCCTCGCCGGTCTGCACGAAGCCGTGGCGCTGGTAGAAGCGGTTGGCATCGCTGCGCTGCAGCGCGGTCACGCGCAGCACGGCGCCTTCGCGGCGCGCCCGGTCCTGCACCTGGGCCAGCACGGCGGCGCCCACGCCGGCGCCCTGCCAGTCCGGGTGCAGGTACAGGTGCTGCAGCCGCAGCGCCCGGCCGCCCTCGGGCAGCACGGTGACGAAGCCCATGCGCCGCCCGTCGGGTGCGACCAGGTGCTGCATGTGCTCGGGGGTGAAAGCCGCGCGCAGCCGCTCGCGCGAGCGCTCGGGGGTGTAGCGGCCCACGCGCTCCAGGCTCTCGCGCATGGCCGCGGTGCGCAGCGCCAGCATGGGCTCGAAGTCCGCCTCGGCCACCGGATGCCAGGTGAACGCGGGGGCGGTCAATGCGGCACCTCCACGCGGCGCCATGCCATGCGCGCGGGCGCCCGGCCGACGGTCGCCGTCGTCATGCCGCGAAGGCCTTGCGGATCTGCTCCAGCACGTCCTTGGCGCTGGCCGGGATCGGCGTGCCGGGGCCGTACACGCCCTTGACGCCCGCCTCGTAGAGGAAGTCGTAGTCCTGCACCGGGATCACGCCGCCCACGAAGACGATGATGTCGTCCGCGCCCTGGTCCTTGAGCGACTGGATGATGGCCGGCACCAGCGTCTTGTGCCCCGCCGCCAGGGTGGAGACCCCCACGGCGTGCACGTCGTTCTCGATGGCCTGGCGGGCGCATTCCTCGGGGGTCTGGAAGAGCGGGCCCATGTCCACGTCGAACCCCAGGTCGGCGAAGGCCGTGGCCACCACCTTGGCGCCGCGGTCGTGCCCGTCCTGGCCGAGCTTGGCGATCATCACGCGCGGGCGGCGGCCTTCGGCCTCGGCAAACTCGTTGATCTCGGCCTTGAGCTGCTCCCAGCCTTCGGCCGAGTCGTAGGCGGCGGCATACACGCCCGTCACCTTCTGCGTGTCGGCGCGGTGGCGGCCATAGACCTTCTCCAGCGCGTCGGACACCTCGCCCACCGTGGCGCGCAGGCGCATCGCCTGGATGGCCAAGTCGAGCAGGTTGCCTTCGCCGCTTTCCGCCGCGGCCGTGAGCGCGTCCAGCGCCTGCTGCACCTGCGCGGCGTCGCGCTTTTCGCGGATGGCTTTCAGGCGCGCGATCTGCCCGTCGCGCACCTTCACGTTGTCGATCTGCAGGATGTCGACCGGGTCTTCCTTGTGCAGCTTGTACTTGTTGACGCCCACGATCACGTCCTTGCCCGAGTCGATGCGGGCCTGCTTCTCGGCGGCCGCGGCCTCGATCTTGAGCTTGGCCCAGCCGCTGTCCACCGCCTGGGTCATGCCGCCCATGGCTTCGACCTCTTCGATGATGGTCCACGCAGCATCGGCCATGTCCTGCGTGAGCTTTTCCATCATGTAGCTGCCGGCCCAGGGATCGATCACGTTGGTGATGTGGGTCTCTTCCTGGATGATGAGCTGCGTGTTGCGGGCGATGCGGGCCGAGAACTCGGTGGGCAGCGCGATGGCTTCGTCCAGCGCGTTGGTATGCAGGCTCTGCGTGCCGCCGAACACCGCGGCCATGGCCTCGATGGTGGTGCGCACCACGTTGTTGTAGGGGTCCTGCTCGGTCAGGCTCCAGCCGCTGGTCTGGCAGTGGGTGCGCAGCATCAGGCTCTTGGGGTTCTTGGCGCCGGTGGCCTTCATGATGCGGCACCACAGCAGGCGCGCGGCGCGCATCTTGGCCACCTCCAGGTAGAAGTTCATGCCGATCGCCCAGAAGAACGACAGGCGCCCGGCGAACTCGTCCACGTCCAGCCCCGAGGCGATGGCCGTCTTCACGTACTCCTTGCCGTCGGCCAGGGTGAAGGCCAGCTCCAGCGCCTGATTGGCGCCCGCCTCCTGCATGTGGTAGCCACTGATGGAGATGGAATTGAACTTCGGCATGTTCCGCGCCGTGTAGCCGATGATGTCGCCGATGATGCGCATCGAGGGCTTGGGCGGGTAGATGTAGGTGTTGCGCACCATGAACTCTTTCAGAATGTCGTTCTGAATGGTTCCCGACAGCTGGTCCTGCCGCACGCCCTGCTCTTCCGCGGCCACCACGTAGCCGGCCAGCACGGGCAGCACGGCGCCGTTCATCGTCATGGAGACGCTCACCTTGTCCAGCGGAATTTGGTCGAAGAGGATCTTCATGTCCTCCACCGAATCGATCGCCACGCCGGCCTTGCCCACGTCGCCCGTGACCCGCGGATGGTCGCTGTCGTAGCCGCGGTGCGTGGCCAGGTCGAACGCCACGCTCACCCCCTGCCCGCCGGCGGCCAGCGCCTTGCGATAGAAGGCGTTGGACTCCTCGGCCGTGGAAAAGCCCGCGTACTGGCGGATCGTCCAGGGCCGCACCGCGTACATCGTGGCCTGCGGGCCGCGCAGGTAGGGCTCGAAGCCTGGCAGCGTGTTGGCGTAAGGCAGGTTCGCCGTGTCCTCGGCCGTATAGAGCGGCTTGACCGTGATGCCGTCGGGCGTCACCCAGTTCAGCGCCGCGACATCGCCACCGGGGGCCGACTTGGCGGCCGCCCGGGTCCACGCGGCGAGGTCTGCGGGGGCGAAAGAGGGGAATGGGGTGTTGCTGCTCATATCTGGGAAGGCTTCACGGGTGGCGAGAAAAGCGCGGTGGCGCTGCAACGATTTGGCACAGTGAAGCGAGTCTAACCCAATCTGTAATTATTAATTTATAGTTTTTCTGCGGTACATTCCCGCCATGTCAGCCGCCACCCTCACCCCCCGCGCCCTCTACGAAGAGGTGGCGGAGCAACTGCGCCAGCGCATCTTCCGGCGCGAACTGCAGCCCGGCAGCTGGATCGACGAACTGCGCATCGCCGAGGAGTTCGGCATCAGCCGCACGCCCCTGCGCGAGGCCCTCAAGGTGCTCGCGGCCGAAGGGCTGGTCACGATGAAGGTGCGCCGCGGCGCCTACGTGACCGAGGTGTCCGACAAGGACCTGCGCGACGTGTACCACCTGCTCGCGCTGCTGGAAAGCGATGCGGCCGGCGTGGTCGCCGCCAGCGCCACGGCCGAGCAACTTCGCGAGCTGGAAGGACTGCACCGCGAACTGGCCGCCAGCGTGGACGACCGCGAGCGCTTCTTCGCGGTGAACGAGCGCTTTCACATGCGGGTGCTGGAACTGGCCGACAACCGCTGGCGCAACCAGATGGTGGCCGACCTTCGCAAGGTGATGAAGCTCAACCGTCACAACTCGCTGCTCAAGCAGGGCCGCATCGATGAATCGCTGCGCGAGCACGGCCGGGTGCTGGCCGCGCTGCAGGCGCACGACGCGCAGGCCGCCGCCTGCGCCATGCGCGAGCACTTCGCCAACGGACTGCAGGCCGCCGCCTGAGCCGTGCCGCGGCCCGTGGGCCGCCCCCCCTGAGAAACCCGGCGCTTGCCCCGCGGGGATATCGCCTTCATGATGCACCCGTTGTCCATAAACGGTGGCACCGCGCGCGTGCGGTAGCCATCCCTCACGGCCACGGCCGATGACACACGGGAGGAGCTTGCATGCTGGAGCGGTTTTTCTTGCTGGGAGAGTCCCCTGCCGACCTGCTGGTGGCGCAGCACGATCCGTGGCTGGTGCTGCTGTCAGTGGCGGTGGCCGTGGCCACGTCGACCCTTGCCCTTCACCTGGCGGGGCAAGCCCGGCTGACCCACGAACCGGTGCACCGCACGATGGCCCTGGCCACCTCCGCCGTCGCGCTGGGGGCGGGCATCTGGGCCATGCACTTCATCGGCATGCTGGCCTTCACCCTGTGCGTGGCGGTGCGCTACGACGTGGGCATCACCCTCCTGTCGATGCTGCCGGGCCTGGCCGCCTCCTGGGTGGCGCTGAACGTGCTGGTCCGTCAGCAAGTCACCGGGCGGCAGTTGGCCATGGGCGGACTGCTCGTGGGCGCGGGCATCGGCGCCATGCACTACGCCGGCATGGAAGCCCTGCGCATGGCACCGGACCTGCGCTACGACCCGGCCTGGTTCGCCGCATCGATCGTGGTGGCGGTCGTCCTGGCCGTGCTGGCGCTGTGGGTGCGTTTCACGGTGCACCAGCGCAGCGGCATGTCCAACTGGCAGGCCACCCTGCTGTCGGGCAGCATCATGGGCATGGCGATCTCGGGCATGCACTACACCGCCATGGCGGCCGCCCGCTTCGTCGGGCAGGCCGATCCGGAACTGCAGGACAGCCACGCCTGGACACAGGCGCTCGCGGTGACGGTGGCGCTGGTGACGGCCGGGGTGGGGATCTTCGCGGGTGTGTCCAACGGACTGATCCGCTACCGCGACATGTACCGCAAGGTGCGACGCAGCGAATCGCGCCTGCGCGCCCTGGTGGACACGGCGGTGGACGGCATCATCACCATCGACCATGAAGGCACGATGCAGAGCTACAACCGCTCGGCCGAGCGCATCTTCGGCTGGCCGCCCGCCGACGTGCTGGGCCGCAACATCCGCATGCTCATGCCGCAGCCGGACAGCGCCGCCCACGACGGCTACCTGCGCCGCTACCTGGAGACCGGCGAGGCGCGCATCATCGGCACGGGCCGCGAGGTGCTGGGGTTGCACCGCGACGGCAGCACCTTCCCGCTGCGGCTGGCCATCGGCCGCGCCGATGCGCCCGGGGGACCGATGTTCGTGGGATTCGTCACCGACCTGCGCGGCGTGAAGGAGGCCGAGATGCGGCTGGGCATCGCCGCCAGCGTGTTCGCGCACAGCTACGAGGCGGTGCTCATCCTGGACGCCGAACGCCTCATCGTGGATGCCAATCCCGCATTCGAGCGGATGATGGGCGAGTCCCGCACCGAAGTCCTCGGGCGCCACGTGCAGACGCTCTACGCCGCCGCCCCGCATCTCGACTTTCCCGGCGTGTGGCATGCGGTGCAGGCCCAGGGCTACTGGCAGGGGGAACTGCTCGGGCGCAGTCCGCAGGGTGCCGTGCCGCAGCGCGTGTCCATCGCGGCGGTGCTGGGCGACGAAGGCTACCCGCACCACTACATCGTGGTCATCAGCGACATCACCCAGATCAAGGCGCACGAGCAGGAGCTGGAGCACATCGCGCTGTACGACAGCCTCACCGGCCTGCCCAACCGCCGCCTGCTCGCCGACCGGCTGGTGCTGGCGATCGCCCATGCGCAACGGCACCGCGAACTGCTGGCCGTGTGCTACCTCGACCTCGACGGCTTCAAGCGCGTGAACGACCAGCACGGCCATGCCGCAGGCGACCAGTTGCTCGTCGAGGTGGGCCGCCGCATCCAGTCGCATCTTCGCGCCGAGGACACGCTGGCGCGCCTGGGCGGCGACGAGATGGTGCTGCTGATCGGCGGGCTGCAATCCCCCGACGACTGCGCGCCCCTGCTGGAGCGGGTGCTGCAGGCCGTGCACCAGCCCGTGCCGCTGCCGCGCGGTCAGGGATTCGTCTCGGCCAGCATCGGGCTGAGCATCTACCCGCTGGATGGCGACACCCCCGACCTGCTGCTGCGCCAGGCCGATCACGCCATGTACGAGGCCAAGCAGAACGGCAAGAACCACTGCCGCCGGTTCGCGGGCGCCGAACCCATGGTGCAGGCGCCGCTGCATGGGCCCGGCCGCTAGGTGCCGAGCGCCTCGGGCCGCGGTGGCGGCGCCGGCACCTGTTGCGCCACGGCGCCGAAGAGGTGCTCCAGGTCCGACGGATGCATGGCCGATGCGATCACGGGTTGCCACTGGGGCAGCTCGTGGTTGGCGGACAGGTTGATCCGGTCCGCCCAGCGGTCCTGGTAGGTGACGACCTGGGGATTGCCTGCCGCGGAATAGGTCCCCGGCCGTGGCGACGCCGCCCAGCCCGGGTGGTGCATGAGCATCGGCATGGACTGGATCGGGTCCAGCGACCGGGTGAACTGGCGCAGCGCGAAGGCCATGCCCCCTGCAGTCTTCGGGGCGATGTAGCGCTGCGCGACGGCCTCCATCCCCAGGCGCGGCGGGTTGAAGGCATAGGTGCTGACCTTGCCGCGCGCGCCGTTGGCGTCCAGGAAATGCGCGATGTCGAAGCTGGCCAGGGTGGCCACCGCCGCGCCCAGGCTGTGGCCCACCACCGAGACCGACAGCGTCTTGCCGCTGTCACGCGCCATCCCGGCATAGCGCATCAGCAGGCCGCCCAAATCCAGCCCGTTGGCGCGCGGCGCCATCGCCTCGGCCTGCCACCGTTCCTGCCAGCCGCTGCCCACCCGTCCCAGATCGGGCAGGCCTGCGGCCAGCGGGTTGGCATGGGCCCGCGGAATCTGCGACTTGAGGTCGCACAGCAGATCGTCGGGGTCCTCCATGCGCGTGCCGGCAAACCCCAGCACGACGGCAAGGACCTGCGGGTGCTCCAGGTGGTCCCAGCATTTGGTGGCCGCGCTGGACTGGTCGGCCGCGAAACGCATGCCGCCCCGGCCGGTGATCTCGGCGAAATCCACGGTGTACGCCTGCCCCGCGAAATCCCGCATGCCCTCCAGCACCGCCCGCTGCAGGGCCTGCGTGGTCCTGGACGGCAGGCCACGGGCACCGCCGGCCTGCGGCAGATCGACCGCCCAAAGGGCATCGGCGATGTCGACCGAGGCCATGTCGAGGGCCACCGGGGGCCCAGGACGGGCTCGCATCGGCTCGGAGCCCGGAGAGAGGCGCGGCGGCCGTTGAACGGCCAACCCGTGCAACGGCCCTGCCGTGCTGTGCCGCATCGGGACGCGCACCGGGACACCGGCCGGATGGCCTGGCCGGCTGGGCGCGCCCGCGGAATGCGGCGGCGCCGTCGCTGGAAGGGGCTGTCGGAAAAATGCCGTGGTCATCAATCAGAGGTGCGCGGGTGATGCACGCGGGCCAGGGATGGGCGCAGACCCTGGCACCGGCGCATGGAATGGGGGTGAAAACCGAGGCCGGTATTGCACTGCGCACGCCGCGGTCCGGCGCGACCGTGGGCGAACCGAGATGCCGCCCCGCGAACCGCGCAGCCCTCCCCGTCTCCGCTCCATCTTCGCCCCGGTTCAGGCGGCAGCCACCCCTTCCGCCTGCGCCAGCGCGTGATCGCGATAGGCCCGGCCGAAGCGATTGCCCAGGAAATCCCCCAGCGCGATCTGCTCCTGCCGGATGAACCCCGACTGCGGCAGCCGCCCCTGCACCACCAGATCCAGCGCTGCGCAGATGCTGGCCGCCGTGGTCAGCTGAATGGCATTCAGCGCATGCCCGCCCACCGTGGCGCCGACGATGCGTGCCGAGTACGCGTCCTGCACCAGCCGCCCGCCGCGCAGGCCCGATGCACTGGCGAAGACCACGATCACGTCCTGCTCGGTGGCTGGAATGGCGGCCTCGAAAATGTCCTTGAGCAAATCGCGCCGGTCGCGCAGGCGCAGGTCGTTCAGCAGCAGCTTCAGGATGGCGCAGTGCCCCGGATAGCGGATCGACTGGTAATCCATGCGGCGGGCCCTGCCGGCCCAGGTTTCGGGCAGGGTGCCCAGCCCGCCCGAAGTGTTGAAAGCCTCGTATTCCACCCCGTCGAGCGCGAACGTCTCCAGCCCGTCCAGCGCCGCCACGGTGGTGGGCTGGCCGTCCACGATGGCTTCGCAGGGGTTGCAGTATTCGTTGATGAGGCCTTCGGTGCTCCACGTCAGGTTGTAGCGCAGCGCGCCCAGCGGGTAGCGCGGCAACGCGCCCACGCGCATGCGCAGGTCGTGCAGCGTGTCGAAGCGCTGCGCCAGATCGTTGCCCACCACGCCGATGAAGCCCGGTGCCAGTCCGCACTGCGGCATCAGCATGCTGCGGGCGTCCTGCGCCAGGGCGCGGATCGCCTGGGTGCTGCGCACGTCTTCGGTCAGGTCGAAGTAGTGCACCCCGTGGCGGGCGCACAGCGTGGCCACCGGCACGGCGCGGTGAAACGGCAACGCGTTCAATACGGCGAACTGCCCGGCGATAGCCGCCTCCAGGGCGCCGTCGTCCTGCAGCAGCACGGTGCCGACGCCCAGCGCCGCCACCCGGGCCAGCGCCTCGGGGTCCCGGTCGGCCACGGTGATCCGGTATTCGCCCACCTCCTGCAGCAGCACGGCCATGGCAAAACCGATGTGGCCCGCGCCCAGTATGGCGATGCGATGGGTCGATGGGGTGGAAAGCATGGCGGTCTCCTCAAGGGGGTTGTGATGAAGGGATGAATGCAGCCATGCTAGGTGCCGATGCTGTCGATGTGTAGCGTGCAAAACGTCACATTTGCCCAAAATATTCGCCGAACCGGCGAAAATGCCTGACGCATTCGCACTCCCTGCTCCAAAGGACCCGCCATGGCCACCGAAATGGACGACACCGATCGCCGCCTGCTCAGCCTGCTGCAGGCCAACGCGCGCGAAAGCACCGCGCTGCTCGCCCGCCGCCTGGGCCTGGCGCGCACCACCGTCGTCGCGCGCATCGCCCGGTTGGAGCGCGAAGGCATCGTGGCCGGCTACGGCGTGCGGCTGGGCGCGCCGCTGCAGGCGCAGGCCGTGCGCGCCTGGTGCAGCCTGAGCGTGCTGCCCAAGGCCTCGCCGGCGGTGCTGCGCATGCTCGGTGCGCTGCCGGAGGTGGAAGAGGTCTCGGCCGTGAGCGGCGCGTTCGACTACCTCGTGTTCCTGCGCTGCACCAGCCATGAACAGCTCGATGCGCTGCTCGACCGCATCGGCCAGTTGGAGGGCGTGCACCAGACGCAGACCAGCATCGTGCTCAGCCGCAAGATCGACCGGCGGGGCGCCGGCGACTGAAGGCGCTGCCGCTTGCTCCTGATTACATAGCAACACAGGCAATCAATCCGCCGGCATGGGCGCATTTCCCTTCGAATCCGTCTTCCCGGGCCCGATGGGATAATGCGCCCTGCCCTTCCCCCTGCCCTGTCTCCCCTCCGCCTGCCGCTTTTTTGCCCGTGCCCATGCCCAACGCACCCCACAGTCCCTGGCGCCTGTCCGTAGCGCCCATGATGGATGGGATCGACACGCCCATGATTTCTATGTAATTCAATGACTTACGGTGGTGCGTATTTTTTGTGTAGCACCATCGCAGCACTGAAGTGGACTGCTCCGCGTAGTTCGGCCAGGACCTCGTGACTTAACGTTGGGTGGCTCAACCACCTTTGTCGCGCGGTGACGGTTCGGCGACGCCGACGTGCAGGCCAACGCACCCTCAGCGATAGGGGCAGCGGCGGCAAATGCTTCGGATGTTCGCAGGGGGTAGCCCAGCTTGCCCGTGTCCCGTCCCGGTGCTTGCCTCGACAACAGGAACTCAGGAAGGACTGACCGCATAACGCGGTTGCACGCCAACGCCCATTTCCTAGAGTTTGCGGGCTTCGGTCAAAGCATCATTCGCCAAACGGTTTGAACGACGCCGAGGCTCGCATGACGCTCTACACGACCGACTACCTGGAGTACTACCTCACCCTCGTTGGTTGGATCGTCCAGAACGGCATCTGGAACATCCTCGTCGCGAGCGGAGCGTTCGCCCTGCCCTTCGTCGCGATCGTTGTCCAGGAGTGGCTCCGCGCCCGGGGCGAAGGCGCCGACGAAGGCAACAAGGGCGTGCTGTCGGCCGCCCGGATCGAGAACCGCGTGTGGGTGGCCGTGGTGGTCATCCTCTTCGCCGGCATCCCCTTCATTGACGTGGATCTCTCGACGATCCAGTTCGATGCCAGCCGCTCCAAGCAATGCAAGGTCGATGTGGCCGTCCCCCAGGACACGCGCTGGTCGAACGCGTTCACCACCCTCAACAACCAGAGTGCGCGCGTGCCGGTGTGGTGGTTCTTCATGCACGCGATTTCCAAGGCGGTGACCGGGGCCGCCGTCGCTGCCATCCCCTGCGGAACGGATCTACGGCAGATGCGGATGGAGATCGACGGTACGCGCATCAACGATCCCGTGCTGGCACAGGAAGTGGCCGACTTCACGCGCGATTGCTACGGCCCCGCGAGAGCGAAGCTCTTTATGGGCCGCCCGGAGCTCTCGGACGCCCAGATGGACGACGTGACGTGGATCGGATCTGCCTACTTTCTTGGAACAGGCGGGTACTACGACAGCTACCACTCGCAGACACCCCGCACATCCTGGCCCTACGACGCCACGCGCGACGCGGGGCTGGCACAGGTCGCGAATGGGGGCGGCTACCCTACCTGCAGGCAATGGTGGAGCGACGGCGACCGCGGTCTGCGTAGCCGGCTACTGGCCCAGGTGGACTCCGGCCTCCTTGCTCGGGTCGGGCGCTGGGCGAATTTCGTGTCGCGCCAGCAGGCGGACGACGCCGTCATCCGGGCCATCGCGGCGCCGCGCCAGCAGACGATGAACCAGGGCCAGGCCTACGCCGACTACGGCGGCCAGGTCGATATGACGCTACCCAACATCGTCACGCGGGGAGCGGCGGACGTGGGCCTCGCCGCCGGCTCGGTGGGCGTCTTCCCGGCCATGGACGTGGTACGCCAAGCCCTACCGATGGTGTTGTCGTTCCTTAAGATGGCGATGGTGATCTGCGTGCCGCTCGTCCTGCTGTTTGGCACCTACGACCTCAAGACCGTGGTGACCATGAGCTGTGTGCAGTTCGCCCTCTTCTTCGTGGACTTCTGGTTCCAGTTGGCCCGCTGGATCGACAGCACGATCCTCGATGCACTTTATGGATGGAGCGGTCCGCACAGCAACCTTGACCCACTGCTCGGGCTGAACAATGCGTTCGGAGACATGCTGCTGAACTTCGTGATGGCGAGCATGTTCCTCGTGCTCCCAACATTCTGGGTCAGCGCGCTGGCTTGGATCGGCGTGCGCGCAGGAGCTTTCGCTCAAGGGCTTGCTGGCGGCGTGGGCGACGCCAAGTCGGCTGGCGGCAAAGGCGGTGGAATAGCGTTGAAGGCGTTGAAGTAGCCCGCTAGTTCGGATCGGTCGGATCGTAGGGATCGATCCGAACACCATTTTTGTCGTAGAAACCAAATCCCAGGAGGCCATTGCGCCACTGGGGTGGCTCATCATCTTCATCCAGCGCATCGGTCGCGTTGGCAGCAAGCCAGCAGCCCGCCGCCAGCATCAGAACCAACGCAGCCATCCAGGCCGCCACATAGAACAACGTCGCCACAACTACCAGCCGGAGACACCAACCCACGATCCTTGCGACACTCTGCGGGGCCCATCGCGCAACCAGCCAGGTGTTGATCCCCCTGTCCTGCCGCAGCAACCAGCGCCAGGCACGCGCAGCAGCGCGTCCTGCCCTGCGGCTCAGCGGCACTTTCGATTGAGAGGTGTGCATGGTGTTGCCCTCATGCTGCTTCAAACGTTGAACGGGTTACGAATCGACAGGCTCTCTTCGATGATGAGGCCATGGTGCATGTCCTCGGAGTAGAGCGTCTGGCAGCCTTCGGCTGCGGCCGCCGCCATGATGCAGGCGTCGTAGAACGACAGCTGGTGCCGTGCGGCCAACTCACGGGCGCGGTCGTGCACCTCGACCGTGAGCGGAACAATACTGCAGAACTCCCGCACCAGCGCCAGGAACTGGCCCACCTCGCTCCACCCCATCTTCAACTTACGCACGCAGACGTGGGTGACCTCATTGAGCACCTGAACGCTGATAACCGGGCGGCGCTGCAGCACCTCCTCGGCGCTCTTCGCCTTCTCGGCATCCTCGGACAGCAGGTAGAGCACGACGTTGCTGTCCATGAACACCTTGCTCTTACCCCCGGCCATTTGCGTCGTCCCGGTTGAACTTGAAGTCCGCCGGCAGCTTACCTCGGAAGGAGCGGAGCCGCTCCAGCATGGCCTCCGCTCCGGGCTTTTTGCTAACGGCGAACGACCGCGCATCACCGACGAAGATTTCGATGTCATCGCCCTCCCGCAGTTCGAGCGCTTCGACCACGTTCGCCGGCAGGCGAACGGCCAGGCTATTGCCCCACTTTGCGACTTGCATGGCTACACCCAGATGATATACATGTGATGGCGTATATCCCACCCCCTTCATGACGCCTCGCAAATCCCATCGTTGACGCCGGCAGCAAAGGGCGCGTGCGCGGCAACTGTAAAAAGGAATGGAAGGGGCACCAAGGGGAAAGGCCCTACCCGGAAAGGCGAAAAGGCGGCCACACTGTGCGCCTTTTCATCGGCGCCAGCGGCGATGGCGTTCTGCTACTACTGGAAAGACGACGCCCACATAACAGCCGCCGCTGGCCCCGGTGCAGGTTACCGGTCCCTGTCGTCGAGAACCAAGGAAGGTCTGCACAACACGCGCATAAATGTACAGATGTGCTGAAGCTGTTGATGTGTATGGCGCTCCGGGCCCGTTTCGCTTCAGTTCGGGTGAATGCGGCGTAGATTGGCCACCGACTTGGCCTGTCTGGCGAACTGCGGACGCACTCATGCCAAGGCAGCCAGCAATTTGCGGCGCACCAGCCAGAGATTGGCCAACGCAAACAGCGTGTGCAGCTGTGCCGTGTTCTTGACCAGCCCTCGGTAGCGCACCTTGGCATGCCCGAACTGGCGCTTGAGAACGCGGAACGGGTGTTCGACCCGCGCGCGGATGCCCGCCTTCACGCGCTCGAGTTGCCGGGTCAAGGCTTCGATCGGTTTGGCCGGATCCAGCAGGCGACGTTTGCCCGGCCGCATGGCGATGTGCCAGTTCACGTCGCGCCTGGCATCGGGGCGTTGGCCCGCGCCTTGGTAGCCAGCATCGGCATAGACATCATGGTCGCTTGCGCGCACCAGACTGTTGGCCTCGATCACATCATTGACCGCGCCGCTGGTGCCGCGCACGGTGTGTACCAGGCCCGAGTCGGCGTCCACTCCGATATGGCACTTCATACCGAAGTACCACTGCTGCCCCTTGCGGCTTTGCTTCATCTCCGGGTCGCGCTCGCCGCTGCTGTTCTTGGTCGAGCTGGGCGCTGCGATCAAGGTGGCGTCCACCACCGTGCCGCTCTTGAGCATCACGCCCTTGGCGCTGAGCAGATCGTTGACGGTCTGCAGGATTTGCGCCGCCAGCTTGTGTTTCTCCAGCAGGTGTCGGAACCGCAGGATCGTGCTCTCGTCGGGCAGCCTTTCATCCCAGCCTTCGAGCCCTGCGAACTCGCGGAACACCGGCATGTCGTGCAGCGCTTCTTCCATGGCCGGGTCGCTCAACGCGAACCACTGCTGCATGAAATGGATGCGCAGCATGGTCTCGCACGGGAACGGAGGACGCCCCCGCTTGCCTTCGGGTAGGTACGGCGACACCAGAGCCACCAGTTCGGGCCACGGCACGACCTTCTCCATCTCATCCAGGAATTCCCGCCGCCGCGTTCGCTTCGCCGTCATTCCCAGGCCCAGGCTGTGCTGTTTCATGCGACGTATCGTCTCAGGGCTTCATGTCGATGCCAAGCATGCCGTGGGGCGGTTTATGCAGACCTTCCCTAATGATCGTCTCGACGTAGATCGAGAGGTCTGAGGTTGCCCTCGAATTCTGGAGTGCATAGCCCCAGCCCGGAGAATGCCGGGACGGGAGTATGAATTGAACGAGAAGCAAACGAGAGCGAAGTACACGCAGGAGTTCAAGCAGGAGGCCGTGCGA
>NZ_BQXJ01000011.1:0-87529 GCF_030158975.1 Acidovorax sp. SUPP2539
GGGTCAGGTAAGGCGCAGCGAAGCTCCATTCTTCATCGCTGACGTCTGTTGGGTAGGGCTTGCGGGGCATCTGCAAACTCTACCCTTGGCTTCGCTCTCACGGAGCAAAGTTCATAACACGCTCTAGGCCAGCGGCTTGGTCTGGACGTCAGCCTGGCGGCCGCCCCCAACCATCTGTTCGTGCAATGGCGAGACAGCGACGGCAAGTTGTACAACCTGGAAACGACCAGCGGCGCCGGTTTCACGCGCGAGGCTTGGCTGCGCCAGCAGTCGCCCATGACCGACATTGCTCTGAAATCAGGGATTTACCTGCGGCCCATGCCCAAAAAAGAGGCCATTGTCGCCATGGCAGAAACGCTCATGGCGTTTTATGAAAAGCAGGATCAGCCTTATCGGCATGCCGCGATGGCTCAATTTTTGTTGAAATACAGTCCCAATGACATTTGCGCGCTTTTGAATCTGTTCGCTGCGACGCAGGAAATTCGAAGACAGGAGTTTGTGAAAAACTATCCTATAGCCAACGACACTCCGATTAGCAAGCGGCCGAGGCTCCTGATGCTGAATAATCAACTCGAGTCAATTTATGATCGGGCTTATGGGCTGGGTTGGCGGCCATTGGAAATTACTGCCAAAACTGGATACGGCGAAAATGCAAAATTTCAAAATTAGGAGAGGGAAAATCGTGATGAAATGGTTTAAATATATATTGCTTGTTAGTTTTTTGAGCTTGGTGGCACAAGGGCCTGCAATAGCACGGTATATACAGGCCGATCCGATTGGACTAGAGGGAGGGTGGAATCGGTTCTTGTATGTAGATGGTGATCCATTGCTTGATATCGATCCTGAAGGTCTGCAACGTCGATCAAGCGGTGCCCCGGTCATTCCAATATTTCCCAGAATTGGACCTACTCTTCCACCGCCTAATCCACAGGTAGGAACAACGCGCGCACCTGTTGAAGTGCGGCCTGGGTCAAATTTGCCAGGCGAAATTAATGGTCGCTCTTTCTCGGGGCATGCTTTTGATCGGATGCAAGGGCGTGGGCTTCCTCCTTCCGCCGTAATAGATACTCTGCTCTATGGGCGGCAGAATCCAGGCTCGCGACCAAATACCACCCAGTTTCACGACCCTGTTAATAATATAACGGTTGTGACGAATTCGACAACTGGTAATGTTATTACTGTTAGAAATGGGCCTCCAAGTAATTCTTGTGCTACTAGGGGGAATGGAGATGAATAAAGAAAAGTTGTTTGAATTAATCGCTGGCTATCGCAATGGTTCTTTGAGTCTGGATTCGCTTTGTTTCAATGCGGAGTTGGTTTTGGGTGAGATTTTTAAAGAAAATACTCATTTGGATTTTTCAAGAGTTATTGATTGCATATACGTCCTTGAGGAAATAAATGCGTTGACTCTTGATGAGGGTAGACCGATCAATCAAGCTGAGAAAGACGAGATTGATATCCAGATTGCTTTGATTGAAAGGCTTGTAAGGAGTTGATAATGACTGGATGCTCAGTCCAAATCTAGGCAAAGGCTGTTCTAGTCATGGCTGGAAATATTGGTAAAGTGTCAGATAAGCATTCCTTGATTCGAAAGAGTTTGTAGAAGGAACGATAGCTGATAAAGCAATTTTCTTGCTTAGTCGGCTGAAGAGATGGGATTTAAGCAGGCTGAACACTTTTTAAGCTGATATAATCATTAAATATAGAATATGGCTTGGTGATTGTTAAATGGAATTTTTTCGACACTGCTGCTCGGCCATGTGTGATCGGCTAATTTCGGATGATTTTAATTTGGAATTTATTCCGAAATTCAGAGAATACGGGATCACATACGGTGGCGGAGGGAGCTATCATGCGATTGACTATTGCCCATGGTGCGGGGGAAAACTGCCACCGTCTCTACGGGAGGCTTGGTTTGACGTCTTGGATCGGATTGGGTTGGAGCCGGAAGACGATATTCCTCTAGAAATGCAATCTGAAGCTAGGTGGCTTAAATATAAATATTTGAGTATAAGTAATTTAAATTAATCGTAATCACGTGAGGCTGGAGAAATGGCTGCTAATAATTTTATTGATGATCGAAAAAATGTCGGATAGGCAGTCATTGATTCGCAGGAGGATAATTTATCCGAAATATTTGAGCAATCTTTTAAAATTATTAATTTTTCCTATTTCGTATAGGGATTTAGGTACGCCAGATGAGGCTGAAAAGCTTCGTGCGCAAAGCCAGGTTTTCGAAGGCATGGCATCGCGGACCATTGAGTTGGATTTTTCAATCCATGAAGTCGAAAGATTTAAGAAGGTATTTAATAATTTAAGTGTGTTGAATATTTCGAGAATATATTTATGGATTGAGGGCTCTATCGATTGCGGCTTGGTAAAAATAGATTCATTGGCAGATATCAATGTGGAGTATTTGTTGAGTTCTGCTGATTGGGGAATTATGGGGCTTTTGTCCGAAGATATGAAAGACTACTTGTTATTGGAAATTAACGAGTATAATGATGGATTGAAGGTTGGGTTGGATGCCAAGGGGGCTAACTGGGGTGCCATTGATTTTTCGCATATACAATGACTGCATGTTTGTCCTCCATTGTTTCTCGCTGGCTGCATAAAATTGCAGATAATTAAATGAAGATTTTAGAAGGCGAATTGGAAAATTTCCTACATGCTTTCTGTGAATCCAATGCGCATTTGACATTGGTTCAATATTTCCAAAGCTGCCGTACTGACGTATCGATTTTCAAAATATTTGATCAGCCAAATAAACTGGCCTACAAAATTGCCAGAAGCGATAGTTGCATTTTGTTTTTCGATCCTGATGAGGAAGAGTTTGGGCTGGCCTATCAATCGAAAAATGAAATTGTTTGTGCAGAGTTGATCGGCGAGTTGATGTTCGCCATTCAGGAGATGGATCGTCGGCACGGAAGGAATATGAACCGGTCGTCGACTCAATGATGGAGAGCATTCCATCGGTTGCCGAGGTCAGAGTGAAAATCCCACAAGACCGCTGTCCTTTTCCTCGCAGAGCGTCTCGTCACCGGGCTGCTGACGACCGTCAATGCACCGGCCGCCCCAGCCATTGGCTCGCCCTGGAGATCGCGTAATTCACCAGGCAGTACAGCGCCGCGACCACCAGGTACACCGGTACCAGCGAGTGGTAGTTGGCGATGAGCACCTTGGCGTTCTGCATGAGTTCGCCATAGGTGACGACGTAGCCGAAGGTGGTGTCCTTGACCACGATGACCAGTTGCGCGACCAGGGCCGGGACGATGTAGCGCAGCGCCTGGGGAAAGACGACGACGGAAAAGACCTGGACCTCGGTCAGCCCCAGGCTTCGCGCGGCATCGGTCTGGCCGCGGGGAACGGCGAGCACGCCCGCGCGGTACACCTCGGCCACGACGGCGGCGGTGCTCAGGCCGACGGGCAGGGTCAGCATCCAGTAGGTGCTGAGTTTGATCCCGGCCGAGGGCAGTACCAGAAAGCACACGTAGATGAGCAGCAGCGTCGGCGTGCCACGCAGGAACTCGATGGCCGCGGTGCTGGGCCAGCGCACGAGCCGCGACCGCGCCCGGCGGCCCACCATCAGTACGAGGCCGAGGGTCAGCGCGATGACGGCGGCCATCGCCGCCGAGGCCAGCGTGCCGAGCAGGCCCTTGGCCAGGAAGGCCCAGGTCGAGGGCCAGGCGAAGAATTTCCAGAACCGGGCGTCAAGCTGCCCCGCCGAGTGGAATCGGAACACGACCGCCGCCGCCAGCAGGAGCAGCAGGGCCGCCGCGGCCCCGCTTGCGACCCGCGCGACGGTTTGGGCCCGGGGGCTGGGCGCCCCGAACAGGATGTCTTCGAGGGGGCGACTCATCGCAGGATCCGCACCTTCTTTTCCAGGGCGGCGCCGGCCCAGGCGATCAGCAGCCCGGACGCCACGTACATCGCGGCGGCCACTGCGAACGCGGCCATGCCGGCCGCGGAGTCGTTGGCGATCTTGGATACGAGCGTGGTGAGTTCCCGGCCCGGAAACGGCACCTGCGACGCCAACGAGGTGGACAGCATCAACGCGATGAGCAGCGAGGTCATCGGTTGCACCACCGCGCGCAGCGCCTGCGGCAGCAGCACCGCCGAGACGATGCGCATCGGGCGCATGCCCAGGCTGAGGGCGGCCTCGATCTGGCCGCCGGCGACGGTGTTGATGCCCGAGCGCAGGTAGTCCGCCGTGAACGCGGAGCAGACCAGTATCAACGTCAGGATGACGGCGGGCTCATAGTCGAACAGCACGTTCAGGTCGGGCAGCGCGAACACGATGAAGATCAGCAGCGCGACGCTGGGAATGTTGCGAAAGATCTCGACGTAGACGGTCAGGACGAAGCGCAGCGGCGGCAGCGGCAAGAGCCGAAGCACCGTCACGGCCATGCCCAGCAGGAAGCCGGGCACGAACGACAGGACCGTGAGCTTCCACGTCAGCAAAAGGGCCTGCCCGAAGGCAGGCCCGTGGTCGGCCAGGAGCCTGGAGACCTCGCCCATCGGGGGTCAGGGCAGGGCGGGGGGCGTCGGCACGGTGGTGCTGCCGGTGCGCTGTCCGATGGAAATGGTCCAGAGCTTGGCCCAGGTGCCGTCGGCTTCGATCTTCTTGAGGAAGGCATTGACGAAGGCCACGCCGTCCGAGCCCTTGGGCAGTCCGATGCCGTAGGGGTCTTGCGCACCGAAGGGCGCGCCGGCCAGTTTGGCGTCGCCGGTTCCCAGGCTCAGGGCGTTGAGCAGCAGCGTGTGGTCGGTCACGTAGGCATCCACGCGTCCCTGGCGCAGGGCGTCCAGGGCCTCCTGGTGGGTCTGGAACTCCTGCACGGCTGCCTTGGGCGCGTACTGCGCCAGGATCGCGGGGCCCGTGGAGCCCGCCTGCGTGGCGACCTTCTTGCTGGCCAGGTCGTCGTGCGACTGGATGGTCTTGTTGTTCGCCTTGACCAGCACGCCGGCCTGCGAGGTGTAGTAGGGCCCGGCGAACGAGATCTTCTCGGCGCGGGCGGGCGTGATGGAATAGGTGGCGAACACCATGTCCACCTGACCGTTGATGAGCACCTGCTCGCGCGTGGCTGAGGTCACCTGCGTGAACTGGACCTTGGCCCCATCGCCCAGGATGTAGCGCGTGATGAGCTGGGCCAGGCCGGCGTCGAAGCCGCGCATCTTGCCGTCCTTCTCGTTGAGCAGCGAGAACAGGTTCGAGGTTTGCGTGCCGCCCAGGCGCAGGGTGCCGGCCTGCTTGATCTTGCTGGCCCAGGTGCTGGATGCGATGGTGGCCGCGTCAGCGACGGGGCCCTGCGCGACCAGCGCGTCGAACGCCGCTGTGTTGATGGGCGTGCCCTGTGCGAAAAGCGACCCGCCGGTGGCGATCGCCAGGGCCGCCACGGTGGATTTCAGAAGGGTTTTGATCGACATGCGTTCCTCTTGAATGGTGTGTTGCGTGAATCCGTGTATAGCACCAGTCGCCGAACTGCGGCGCCACGGGCGCGTGCCAACGGCGAGCATAGCCCGACTCGCCCTCGACACGCTCCGCCAGCATGGGTGCTATTTAATTGATAGCGATATGCCCTAGTAACTATTGTGCTGGAGGCCAATTTGGGTGCAAGTCCCGGTTGGGCTGGAATTGGCTTGCAGCCGGATGGGCGAGCGCCGCGTCCACTTCCAACCGCTGCGGCGGCTCGAACGCCGTCACCTCCGGCAACGGTCCCCGCCACAGCGCCACCTCCACCCGGGCGCTCTGCGCCGCGCAGCCCTGCGACAGGCGGGAACTGCCGACATCCGGCGTGACCAGGTTGGGGTTGCCATGCTTGTCCAGGCTGCCGGCCACCTGCGGGTCCAGCGGGTCGTACCAGGCGCCCGTGGCGATCTGCGCCACGCCGGGACGCAGGCCGTCGCTCAGCACTGCCCCGGCCAGGAAGGCGCCGTAGGCGTTGAACACGCGCACCACGTCGCCCCCGGCGATGCCACGTCGCAGCGCGTCGGCGCGGTTCAACGTGATCGGCTCGCGGCCCTGCACCTTGGTGGCGCGGCTCACGCGGCCGTGGTCGTATTGGCTGTGCAGCCGCGCCGCGGGCTGGTGCGACAGCAGGTGGATGGGCCAGGCGGATGCCTCGGGCGGGAACCACGTGGCCTGGCCCGGGCAGTCGCCGTAGCCGAAGCGGTCGATGGTCTGCGAGAACAGCTCGATGCGCCCCGAGGGCGTGGGCAGCGGGTGCGCGGCCGGGTCTTGCCGAAAGCGTTCCAGCAGCACCACGGGCGCGGCGGGCCGGGGCAGTTCGAGGTGGCCGGCGCTCCAGAACGTGTCGAACGATGGCAGTGCGATGCCCGCCGCCTCCGCGCGTGGCCGGGCGGCTTCGTACAGGTGGCGCAGCCATTGCGCGGTGTCGCGCCCTTCGGTGTAGGCGGCCTCGAAGCCCAGCCGCGCGGCCAGCGCGCGGAAGATGGCGTAGTCGTCGCGGGCCTCGCCCACGGGCGCGATGGCCGCGCGCATGGCGATCATGCGCGGCTCGCTGCCGGCGCTGCCGATGTCGTCGCGCTCCAGCGAGGTGGTGGCGGGCAGCACGATGTCGGAGTATTTGGCCTGCGCCGTCCACACCTGTTCGTGCGTCACGATGGTCTCGGGCCGTTGCCAGGCCTCGATGGTGCGGTTCAGGTCCTGGTGGTGGTGGAACACGTTGCCGCCGGCCCAGTACAGCAGGCGGGCATGGGGGTAGCGGTGGCGTTCGCCGTTGTAGTCGAAGGCCTCGCCGGGCTGCAGCAGCATGTCGGCGATGCGCGCCACGGGAATGAAGGCGCCCACGGGGTTGTGCCCCTGCGGCAGGCGCGCGCCCGAGAAGCTGCCGTGCCCGCTGCCGATGTAGTTCATGCAGCCGTAGCCCAGGCCGAAGCCGCCGCCGGGCAGTCCGATCTGGCCCAGCAGCGCGGCCAGCGTGACGGCCATCCAGAACGGCTGCTCGCCGTGCCGCGCGCGCTGCAGCGAGTAGGTGCAGTTGACGAGGGTGCGCTGGCGGGCCATGCGCCGCGCCAGCGCCACGATGCGCTCGGCGGGAATGCCGGTCTGCGCGGCGGCCCACTCGGGTGTCTTGGCGGTGCCGTCGGCACCGTGGCCCAGCAGGGCGTCGCGTACGCGGTCGAAGCCCACGGTGTAGCGCGCGCAGAAGGCACCGTCGTGCAGGCCTTCGGTGACCAGCACGTGGGCCAGGCCCATCATCAGCGCGGTATCGGTGCCGGGCTGGATCGGTAGCCACTCGGCTTCGGGCACGGCCGCCAGGTCGTCGCGCGCCGGGCTGATGTTGACGAAGGCCGTGCGCCTGCTCGTGGCCATGCGGGCCAGGGCCGGTGCCGCGCCGTGGTCGCTTGCGCCGCCCGGGCTCACCTGCGTGTTGCGCACGGGCAGGCCGCCGAAGGCCACGAACAGCTCGCAGTGCTGCGCCAGAACGTCCCACGCGGTGTGGTGCTGCAGCAGCGCGTCCATGCCATCGACGATGTGCGGCAGCAGCACGCGGCCGGCGCCCAGGCTGTAGCTGTCCTTGCTGGCGATGTAGCCGCCGAAGCCGTTCAGGAAACGGTGCAGCTGGCTCTGCGCGTGGTGAAAGCGCCCCGCGCTCGACCAGCCGTAGCTGCCGCCGAAGACGGCCTCGTTGCCGTGGGCCGCGCGCACACGGCGCAGTTCGCCGGCCACCAGGTCCAGCGCCTCGTCCCAGGGCAGCTCGACGAAGGGCTCGCGCCCGCGCAGGTGGCCGCTCGCGTGGCGCGTGGCCGGGTTCAAAAAGCTGCGGCGCACGGCGGGCCGGCGCACGCGGGTGGGCGAGTCGATGGCGCCGGGCAGGGACTGGCCGATGGGCGAGGGCGCGGCGTCCCATGGCGCAGGCGCCATGCCGGTGAGCCGGCCGCCTTCGACGATGGGCCGGTACACGCCCCAGTGCGTGGCGGTGAAGGCGGCGTGGGCCGTCGGCGCCGGATTCGCAGAGTGGGGCGGATGGGTGGGCGGGGTGGTGCTCACAGCCGGGCCAGGTAGTCCTTGACCTGCACCTTCTGCGGCAGGATCTTGCGCTGCGACAGCCAGTCGGCAGCGTTCTGGAATTTCTGGATGAAGGCCGCGTCGTTCACGCCGTGCACCTCCCAGCGGCGCTTGAGCTGCAGCAGCGAGGCACGCACGGCGTCGCTGTAGTTGGCGTCCTGCTGGTAGAGCGCCTCGGCCTCGGACGCGTTCTGCGTGGCCCATTGGGCTTCGGCGGCGTAGGCCGCGTTGACGGCGTGCACGATGGCGGTGTTCTCTTCGGCGAATTTCCGGTGGGTGACGTAGGAGTTGAAGTCGATCAGGAAGTCGAGATCGCGCCCCTCGAAGAACACGTCGTGCGCCTTGTACTCGGTGCGGGCGATGTCCACGCCCGGGCTCCACATCGACCAGGCGTCGATCTTGCCCTGCGCGAAGGCGGGGCCGGCGTCGGGCGGGTTCAGGTACACGAACTTGACCTTGCTGCGGTCGATGCCGTGCTTTTCCAGGGCGGCCACGAGCAGGAATTCGCCCAGGCCCGAGCGGTTGACCGCCACCGATTTGCCCACCAGGTCCTGCACCTTGTCGATGCCCGAGCCGTCCTTGGCGATGATGGCCGTGCTGCGCGGCTCCACGATGGCGAACTGCGTGAACACCAGCGGCGAGCCCGCAATCATGGCCGCCAGCGCGGGCGTGGTGCTGCCGCCGAAGCCGAAGTCGCTGCTGCCGCCCGTCACCGCCTGCAGCGACGGCGCGTGGTTGGGAAACGGCCCCACCCATTGCACCTTGATGCCGTCCTGGGCCAGGCGCTTTTCGAACGCGCCCCGCGTCTTGGCCAGGCCGGGCAGGCCGCCGCGGCCCCAGGCCAGGCGCACGGTGTCGGTGTTGCGCGCGGCCCGGTTGGCGGCGAAGGCCGGTGCCTGCAGCGCGGCCAGGCCGCCGGCCAGCAGGCCGGCCTGCAGGAAGCTGCGGCGGGAGGACGATGGGGCGTGGGGGGCGTCGAAAACGTCGGTCGAAACGGCGGAGGTCATGGTGCGGGAGAAAGAAAAAGTCATTCGGGAAGCCATTCGGAAGGCGGGAATCGGTGCGGGGGCATCAGGCCTCGGCGGCCACGCCCAGCTCGGACAGCAGGGCCTCGCGCAGCGCCACGGCGTCGGGGTGGGTGCGCAGGGTCTGCGCCTCGGGCGGCACGGCGTATTCGCCGGCGATGGCGCCTTCGCGCATCACCAGCACGCGGTCGGCCAGGGCGATGGCCTCGTCCACGTCGTGCGTCACGAGCAGCACGCCGGGTTGGTGGCGGCGCACCAGGGCCTTGACCAGGGCGTGCATGCGGATGCGGGTCAGGGCGTCGAGCGCGGCGAAGGGTTCGTCCAGCAGCAGCAGGCGCGGCTCGCGCACCAGGGCGCGGGCCAGGGCCACGCGCTGGGCCTGGCCGCCCGAGAGGTTGCGCGGCCAGTCGTGCAGCCGGTCGCCCAGGCCCACTTCGGCCAGGGCCTGCTGGGCGAGCGCCTGCGCGGTGTCGCCCTCCAGGCCCAGCGCCACGTTGCGCCACAGCGGCTCCCAGGGCAGCAGGCGGTGTTCCTGGAACACCACGGCCGGTTGCGGCGGGCCGTCGATGCGGCCGCCGTCGATGGTGTCCAGGCCGGCCAGGGCGCGCAGCAGCGTGGTCTTGCCGCAGCCGCTCTCGCCCAGGAGGGCGACGAACTCGCCGCGTGCGATGGCCAGATCGAGCCCGTCGATCACCGTGCGCTCGCCGTAGCGGCGGCGCAGGCCGTGCACGGCGACGGCGGTGGTGGGGGCGTGCGGCGCGCTCATCGGCCACCCCGCGCGGCGTAGTTGGGGTGCCACGACAGCAGCCGCCGCTCCAGCGCCCGCGCCACGGCGTCCGACGCCACGCCGATGGCGGCATAGACCACGATGGTGAGCACGATCACGTCGGTGCGCAAAAACTCGCGCGCGTCCATGGCCAGAAAGCCGATGCCGGCCTCGGTCGCGATGGTCTCGGCGATCACCAGCGCCAGCCAGGCCACGGCCAGCGCGTAGCGCACGCCCGCCAGGATGGAGGGCAGGGCGCCCGGCAGCACGATGCGGCGGATCAGCGCGGCGGTGGACAGGCCGTTGACCCGGCCCACCTCCACCAGCTTGGGGTCCACCTGCCGGATGCCCAGCACGGTGTTGATGTAGATGGGGAACATCACGCCCAGCGACACCAGGAAGATCTTGCCCGCCTCGTCCACGCCGAACCACACGATGACCAGCGGCAGCATGGCCAGGAACGGCACCGCGCGCACCATCTGCACGCTGCGGTCCAGCAGGGCTTCGGCCAGCCGAGAGAACCCCACCAGCGTCCCCAGCGTGAAGCCGATGGTGCCGCCGATGGCGAAGCCCGTGGCCGCGCGCAGCAGGCTCACGCCCAGGTCGCTGATGAGCTGGCCCTGCAGCACCAGTTGCCATGCGGTTTGCGCCACGCGGCTGGGCGCGGGCAGCACCTGGGGAGACAGGGCGCCGGCGCGGGCGAACAGCTCCCACACCAGCACCAGGGCGAGCGGCGCCAGCCATGAAATCAGGGCCAGGCTGCGCGGGCTCCAGGGGCGTGGTGCCCGGCGCGCGGCAGCTCGCACGGGCAGGGCCTTGGAGGCCGCTGCGCCGCGCGCGGCCGGGGCGGCCGGCGCCGTGTGCTGCGTGGCGACGCGCGCCGCGGTGGGAAGGTGCTGTGTCCATTCGCTCATGGGAGGATCCTCTGCGTGCGGGAAAACGGCCGAGGCTACCGGCGCGCCCCGCACGGGGAAACGAAGGAAAACCGACGTGCATATGACGTTTGCGTGCGAGCCCCGTGCCGGCGGGTGTCCCAGAGCGGACACCCGTTGATACCGGGCCGCCTTGCAAGGCCCCTAGAATGGAAAAGCACGATCGTTCGCTAAAGAGCCGCCAAGGCCCGCAGCGTTGTCTTTTCAAACCCGAGGAACAAGCGCATGACCGCTGAGTACCAAGTCCACGGCGATGTGGCCGTGATCACGCTCGACAACCCCCCCGTCAATGGCTTGGGCCATGCCACCCGCCAGGGCGTGGCCGACGGGCTGGCGCGTGCCAACGCCGACGCGGCCGTCCGCGCCATCGTCATCACGGGCGCCGGTGGGGCGTTCTCCGGCGGGGCCGACATCAAGGAGTTCGGCACCGACAAGGCGCTGCAGGAGCCCAACCTGCAATCGGTGATCCTGGCGGTGGAGAACTCGGCCAAGCCCGTGGTGGCGGCCATCCATTCGGTGTGCATGGGCGGCGGGCTGGAGCTGGCGCTGGGCTGCCACTACCGCATCGCCGCGCCGGGCTGCAGCGTGGCGCTGCCCGAGGTCAAGCTGGGCCTGCTGCCCGGCGCCGGCGGCACGCAGCGCCTGCCGCGCGTGCTGGGCGTGGAGGCCGCGCTCAACATGATCGTGAGCGGCGAGACGGTCAAGAGCGAGCTGATCGGCTCCATTCCCGGCCAGAAGCTGTTCGACAAGCTGGTGGCCTCGCCCGAGGCGCTGGCCGCCGAGGCCCTGGCCTTCGCCCAGAGCGTGGCTGACGTGCGTCCGCTGCCGCTGGTGCGCAATCTGCCGTGCAAGCACCCCGAGGGCGATGCGTACTTCCAGTTCGCGCGCAACATGGTCAAGGGCATGGCCAAGAACTTCCCCGCGCCTGAAAAATGCGTGGACGCTGTCGAGGCCGCCACCAAGCGCAAGTTCGCCGATGGCATCGCCTACGAGCGCGAGCTGTTCATCAACCTGATGTGGACGCCCGAGTCCCGCGCGCTGCGCCACCTGTTCATGGCCGAGCGTGCCGCGAGCAAGATCGCCGACGTGCCCTCCAGCACCCCGAAGCGCGACATCCAGAAGGTCGGTGTGATCGGCGCCGGCACCATGGGCGGCGGCATCGCCATGAACTTCCTGAACGCGGGCATTCCCGTCACCATCCTGGAGACCAAGCAGGAGGCATTGGACCGCGGCATCGCCACGATCAAGAAGAACTACGAGTCGCAGGTCAAGAAGGGCAAGCTCAAGGAAGACAAGTACCAGCAGCGCATGGGGCTGCTCGCCACCACGCTGGACTACGCCGACCTCAAGGACGCCGACCTCATCATCGAAGCGGTGTTCGAAGAGCTGGGCGTGAAGGAAGCCGTGTTCAAGCAGCTCGATGCCGTGGCCAAGCCCGGCGCGATCCTGGCGTCCAACACCTCCACGCTGGATGTGGACAAGATCGCCGGCTTCACGAAGCGCCCGCAGGACGTGGTGGGCATGCACTTCTTCAGCCCTGCCAACGTGATGAAGCTGCTGGAAGTGGTGCGCGGCCAGGCCACGGCCAAGGACGTGCTGGCCACGGTGATGGCCCTGGCCAAGAAGATCAAGAAGACCGCCGTGGTCTCGGGCGTGTGCGACGGCTTCATCGGCAACCGCATGATCGAGCAGTACAGCCGCCAGGCGGGCTTTTTGATCGAGGAGGGCGCCACGCCGCAGCAGGTGGACAAGGCGGTGGAGAAATTCGGCTTCGCCATGGGCCCGTTCCGCATGGGCGACCTGGCCGGCAACGACATCGGCTGGGCGATCCGCAAGCGCCGCTACCAGGAAAAGCCGGACATGAAGTACAGCAAGACGGCCGACCTGCTGTGCGAGATGGGCCGCTACGGCCAGAAGACCGGCGCGGGCTGGTACGACTACCAGGCCGGCAAGCGCGATGCGATCCCGAGCGAGGTGGTCAACCGCATGATCGAAGAGCACCGCAAGAGCCTGGGCATCACGCCGCGCAAGATCTCGGACGAAGAGATCGTGCAGCGCCTGGTGTTCTCGCTGGTGAACGAAGGCGCGCACATCCTGGAGGACGGCATCGCCGGCAAGTCGGGCGACATCGACATGGTGTACCTCACCGGCTACGGCTTTCCGATCCACCGCGGCGGCCCCATGCACTACGCCAACGAGGTCGGCCTGTTCAACGTGGTGCAGGCCATGAAGCGCTTCGCGCAGAACCCGCTGGACGATGCGAAGTTCTGGGAGCCCGCGCCGCTGCTGGCCCGGCTCGCCGCGGAAGGCAAGGCCTTCTCCTGACCCGACCGACCGCACCGCACGTGTCCCCCCGAATCCCAAGGAATTGCACATGACCTCCGCAGTGATCGTTTCCACCGCCCGCACGCCGCTCGCCAAGAGCTGGAAGGGCTCGTTCAACATGACCCACGGCGCCACGCTGGGCGGCCATGCCGTGCAGCACGCCATCGCGCGCGCCGGCATCGACGGCGCGGAAGTGGAAGACGTCATCATGGGTTGCGCCAACCCCGAGGGCGCCACGGGCGCCAACATCGCACGCCAGATCGCGCTGCGCGCCGGCCTGCCGGTCAGCGTGTCGGGCGTGACGGTGAACCGCTTTTGCTCGTCGGGCCTGCAGACCATCGCCCTGGCGGCGCAGCGCATCATCGCCGGCGAGGCCGACGTGTACGTGGCCGGCGGCGTGGAGAGCATCTCCTGCGTGCAGCAGGAGATGAACCTGCACATGCTGCGCGACCTGGCGCTGGCCAAGGCCAAGCCCGAGATCTACTGGAGCATGCTGGAGACCGCCGAGCAGGTCGCCAAGCGCTATGGCATCGGCCGCGACGCCATGGACGAATACGGCGCCGCCAGCCAGCAGCGGGCCTGCGCCGCGCAGGCGGCTGGCAAGTTCGATGACGAGATCGCCCCCATCACCGTGACGGCCGGCGTGGCCGACAAGGTGCGCGGCCTCATCACCCAGCAGGTGACGGTCTCCAAGGACGAGGGCACGCGCGAAGGCACCACCAAGGAAGGCATCAGCGGCATCCGCCCGGCCATGCCCGGCGGCGTGATCTCGGCCGGCAATGCCAGCCAGTTCTCCGACGGTGCCGGCGCCTGCGTGCTGGTGAGCGAGGACTACGCCAGCCGCAAGGGCCTGAAGCCCCTGGGCCGCTTCCTGGGCTTCGCGGTGGCGGGCTGCGAGCCCGACGAGATGGGCATCGGCCCCGTGTTCGCCGTGCCCAAGGTGCTCAAGAAGCTGGGCCTCACGGTGAACGACATCGACCTGTGGGAGCTGAACGAGGCCTTCGCCGTGCAGGTGCTGTACTGCCGCGACAAGCTGGGCATTCCCGCCGACCGCCTGAACGTGAACGGCGGCGCCATCGCCCTGGGCCACCCCTACGGCGTGAGCGGCCAGCGCCTCACCGGCCATGCGCTCATAGAAGGCAAGCGCCGCGGCGCCAAGCGCGTGGCGGTGACCATGTGCATCGGCGGCGGCATGGGCGCGGCCGGCATCTTCGAAGTGCTGTAACCGCAAGGGGCACGCCCATGGCCGCGCCACCCGTCACCGTGCCGCCCGAGGCCTTCCTGGCCATGGGCCGCGAGGTGCTGGCGGCGCAGCCCTTCAGCGTGCTGCTGGGCGCAGAACTGCATGCGTTCGCCCCGGGCGGGTGCGAGCTGCACCTGCCCATCACCGAGCAGATCCGCCAGCAGCACGGCTTCGTGCACGGCGGGGCGGTGAGCTACCTGGCCGACAACGCGCTCACCTACGCGGGCGGCTCGGCGCTGCGGGTGCCGGTGGTCACCTCGGAGTTCAAGATCAACTACGTGCGGCCCGCCGTGGGCGAGCGCCTGGTGGCGCGCGCCCAGGCCGTGCATGCCGGGGCGTCGCAGGCGGTCTGCCGCTGCGACGTGTTCGCGGTGCAGGGCGGGGTGGAAAAGCTCTGCGCCATCGCCCAGGGCACCATCGTGGCCCTGCCATCGCATGCCGCGCCTTCGCCACCAGCTTCGCCCGGCTGAACGCCGGTGGTGGTTGTTTGCTATTGTTTTTGCAGCTGTATGCCGCCACATTCATTGCGGTGAAGCCTTATTCGATGCCCCATCATGAGCCTGCGCACCACGGTTGATTTCTTGCTCTACGACTGGCTGGACGCTCCCGCGCTGCAGGCGCGCGAGCGCTTTGCCGACCATTCGCGCGAAACCTTCGATGCGGTACTGGACACCTGCGAGCGCATCGCCCGCGAAAAATACGCGCCGTTCAACCACCTGGTGGACACCGAGGAGCCGCGTTTCGACGGCGAGAAGGTGATCCTGCCGCAGGCCACGCACGAGGCGCGCCGCGCCTATGCCGAGTCGGGCCTGCTGGGCGCCGCGCAGGACTACGAGCTGGGTGGCATGCAGCTGCCCTACACGGTGGAGGCGGCGGCCAACAGCTTCTTCGCCGCGGCCTCGGTCAGCATCGGCTCCAACCTGCTCACCTCTGGCAACGCCAACCTGCTGATGGCGCACGGCACGCCGGCGCAGCAGCAGGTGTTCGCGCACAACGAATTCAACGGCCGCTGGGCCGGCACCATGTGCCTGTCGGAGCCGCAGGCGGGCTCGTCGCTCTCGGACGTGGCCACGCGCGCCGTGCCGGATGGCGATGGCGATGCCTGGCAGCAGGACGCGCTGGGCCCGCGCTACCGCCTCACCGGCAACAAGATGTGGATCTCCTCCGGCGACCACGAGCTGACCGAGAACATCGTGCACCTGGTGCTGGCCAAGATCCCCGGGCCGGACGGCAAGCTGGTGCCGGGCACGCGGGGCATCTCGCTGTTCATCGTGCCCAAGCGGCTCGTCGATGCGCAGGGCCAGCTCACGGGCGTGCGCAACGACGTGGCGCTGGCGGGGCTCAACCACAAGCTGGGCTGGCGCGGCACGACGAACACGCTGCTCAACTTCGGCGAGGGGCGCTACCCGGTCGAGGGGCGCGCGGGCGCCATCGGCTACCTGGTGGGGCAGCCGGGCGAAGGCCTGAAGTGCATGTTCCACATGATGAACGAGGCGCGCATCGCCATCGGCATGGCCGCGACCATGCTGGGCCTGGCCGGCTACCACGCGAGCCTTGACTACGCGAAGAACCGGCCGCAGGGCCGTCTGCTGGGCAAGGCCGGCAAGGACGCGAGCGCCCCCCAGGTGCGCCTGATCGAGCATGCCGACATCAAGCGCATGCTGCTGGCGCAAAAGAGCTACGGCGAGGGCGCGCTGGCGCTCAACCTGTATTGCGCGCGCCTGGTGGACGAGCAGCACACCGGCACCTCGCCCGACGCCGACGAGGCGCGGCTGCTGCTGGAGGTGCTGACGCCGATTGCCAAGAGCTGGCCCAGCGAGTGGTGTCTGGAGGCCAATTCGCTCGCCATCCAGATCCACGGCGGCTACGGCTACACGCGCGACTTTCCCGTGGAGCAGTACTGGCGCGACAACCGGCTGAACATGATCCACGAGGGCACGCACGGCATCCAGGCGCTGGACCTGCTGGGCCGCAAGGTGCTGATGGAAAACGGCCGGGGCCTGCAGCTGCTGGCCGCGCGCATCAACGCCACCGTGGAGCAGGCCATCCAGCAGCCCGCGCTGGCGGCGCACGCCAACGCGCTGGCCCAGGCGCTGCAGCAGGTGGGCGCGGCCACCAAGGCCGCCTGGGCGACGGGCGAGCCCACCGAGGCGCTCGCCAACGCCGTGCCCTACATGCAGGCCTTCGGCCACACGGTGCTGGCCTGGGTGTGGCTGGACGTGGCCCTGGCCACGCTGCGCGCCGATGCCGCGCAGGCCGCGCCCGCGAGCGTGGGCCGCCTGGGCGCGGCGCGCTACTTCTTTCACTACGAGCTGCCCAAGATCGGCGCCTGGCTGAACGTGGTGCGCACGCGCGACGACACCTGCGCCAGCCTGCCGGAAGACGCGTTCTGAGCGCGCCCGGCCATCGCTCCCGGGACACCGCCGGGCGCCGGTCCGCAGCACAATGCACCGGCGCCGCGCGGATCGGGCAGCGTTCAGGCAGGCCGCGCCGACCCCCCATCACCACCAACGAGGAGACCCCGACATGACCCGCACCATCCAACAACTGTTCGACCTCTCCGGCAAGACCGCGCTGGTCACCGGCGGCTCGCGCGGGCTGGGGCTGCAGCTGGCGCAGGCGCTGGGCGAGGCCGGCGCGCGCATCGTGCTCAGCTCGCGCAAGGCGTCCGATCTGGAGGAGGCCACGGCCACCTTGCAGCAGGCCGGCATCGACACGCGCTGGATCGCCGCTGACTGCGCGCAGGAGACCGACATCCGCCGCCTAGCCGACGAGACGCTGCAGCGCGTGGGCGATGTGGACATCCTCGTCAACAACGCCGGCGCCGCCTGGGGCGCCCCGGCCGAGGACCACCCGGTGGAGGCCTGGGACAAGGTGATGAACCTGAACGTGCGCGGCTACTTCATCCTGAGCCAGCAGATCGCCAAGCGCAGCATGATCGGGCGGCGCAGCGGCAGCATCATCAACGTGGCCTCCATCGCCGGCCTGGGCGGCAACCCCAGCGGCATGAACACCATCGCTTACAACACCTCCAAGGGCGCCGTGATCAACTTCACCCGTGCGCTAGCCGCCGAGTGGGGCAAGTACAACCTTCGCGTGAACGCCATCTGCCCCGGCTTCTTCCCGAGCCGGATGACGGTGGGCACCCTGAAGGCCATGGGCGAGGAAAAGCTCGCCAACCATGCACCGCTCGGACGGCTGGGCGACGACGAAGACCTGAAGGGCCTGTGCGTGCTGTACGCCAGCGATGCCGGCAAGCACATCACCGGCCAGTGGCTGGCCGTCGATGGTGGCGTGAGCATCGTCACCGGAGGCTGAATGTGGCCCCCACGGTCGCGCACTGCGTGTCGTTCCCTGCCCCCCGAGGGGGCCGCGTTTCGCCTTGGGGCGGCCCGGCGGCGAAACCTCCGCTACCCCTCGGCGGCGCTGGTGAGGCGGGCGGTGTGTTTTCGTGGCTATGCTTTTCGTCTTTCCATTGATTCCTGGAGTGCCCTGTGCTGAGTTTTGGTGTCGAAATTCCTTTTGTCGATGAGCTGGGCTTCACGCTGCACCACATGAAGGGTGGCGCGTCCGAGCTGCACTATGAAGCGCGGCCGGAGCACATGAACTCGTTCGACGTCACGCACGGCGGCGCCTCCATGACGCTGCTGGACGTGGCCATGGCCACGGCGGCGCGCAGCGACACGCCCGACTTCGGAGTCGTCACCATCGAGATGAAGACCAGCTTCATGCAGCCCGCGCGCGGCCCGCTGGTGGCGCGGGGGCGGCTCATCCACCGCACCGTGTCCATGGCCTTCACCGAAGGCACGGTCACCGATGCGGAAGGCCGCGTGTGCTGCCATGCCACCGGCACCTTCAAGTACGTGCGGCGCAAGCCCGCTACGCCCGGTGCGCCCGAAGGCGCGGGCGCCACGGAGGGCGCACTGCCCACCGATTGACCACCCGACATGAGCCCGCCAGGGTTCGATGCCCTATCGCCTGCCAGCGCAATGAAAACGCCGGCATGCCGCTATCAAAACAATAGTCAACCCAAGGAGTCCAACATGCCCAGCAACGAACAGATCTTGCTCGACAACCGCCCGCAGGGCGAAGCCGCCACCAGCAACTTCAAGCGGGTGACCACCGACACGCCGGCCCTGAAGGACGGCGAGGTGCTGGTGCGCCACCACTACCTCAGCCTGGACCCGTACATGCGCGGCCGCATGAACGACAGCAAGAGCTACGCGGCCAGCCAGCCGCTGGGCGAGGTGATGATCGGCGGCACGGTGGGCGAGGTGGCGGAAAGCCGTCACCCGAAGTTCGCCGTGGGAGACAAGGTCGTCGGCATGGGCGGCTGGCAGCAGTACAGCGTGGTCGACGGCAACGCCCCCGGCATGCTGCGCAAGGTCGATACCACCCACGTGCCGCTGTCGCACTACCTGGGTGCCGTGGGCATGCCGGGCGTGACCGCCTGGTACGGCCTGGTGAAGATCATCGCGCCCAAGGCCGGTGAAACAGTGGTGGTGAGCGCCGCCACCGGCGCCGTGGGCAGTGCCTTCGCCGCGCTGGCCAAGGCCCGCGGCTGCCGCGTGGTCGGCATTGCCGGCGGCCCCGAAAAGTGCAAGTACGCGACCGAGGAACTGGGCTTCGACGCCTGCATCGACCACCGCGAGCACGGCGACCTCAAGGCCATGTCCAAGGCCCTGAAAGAAGCCTGCCCGGACGGCATCGACGGCCACTTCGAGAACGTGGGCGGCTACATCCTCGACGCCGTGCTGCTGCGCGCCAACGCCTTCGCCCGCGTTGCCGTGTGCGGCATGATCGCCGGCTACGACGGCCAGCCGCTGCCGCTGCAGAACCCCGCGCTGATCCTGGTGAACCGCATGAAGATCGAAGGCTTCATCGTGAGCGAACACATGGAGATCTGGCCCGAGGCGCTCAAGGAACTCGGCACGCTGGTCGGCTCCGGCAAACTGCGCCCGCGCGAGACCATCGCCGAGGGCCTGGCCGCGGCGCCCGAGGCCTTCCTGGGCCTGCTCAAGGGCAAGAACTTCGGCAAGCAGCTCGTCAAGCTCGTCTGACGATGGCGCTGCACTGGACCTGGGCCCGCTTCGACGACATGGGCGTGCACGCGCTGCACGATGCGCTGGCGCTGCGCTGCCGCGTGTTCATCCTGGAGCAGGGCCCCTACCAAGACCCCGACGAAGCCGACAAGACCGCCTGGCACCTGCTGGGCCGCGGCGGAGCGGGCGACCTGCAGGCCTACCTGCGGCTGACCGACCCCGGCGTGAACTACGTGGAGCCCTCCATCGGCCGCGTGGTGGTCGCGCCCGAGGCGCGGGGCACCGGCATGGGCTGGGCCCTGGTGCGCGAGGGCCTGGCGCGCGCGCAGGCCACCTGGCCGGACCGCGCGGTGCGCATCAGCGCGCAGGCGCATCTGCAGCGCTTCTACGGCGAGATGGGCTTCGTGGCCGTCTCGGCGGAGTACCTCGAAGACAACATCCCCCACATCGAAATGCTGTGGAGCCCCGCCTGACGGCCCGGCGGCCCGCACGCAGCAGCAGCAGCCACTGGCCAGGAGATCGTTCATGTCCGCGCTGATCCTTCACCACTACCCCTCGTCGCCGTTCTCCGAAAAGATCCGCGCGGTGCTGGGCTTCAAGCAACTGGCCTGGAAGTCGGTCATCGTGCCCAGCGTCGCCCCCAAGCCCGACGTGCTGGCGCTCACGGGCGGCTACCGCCGCACGCCCTTCCTGCAGGTGGGGGCCGACATCTACTGCGACACCGCGCTGATCTGCGACGTGCTGGAGCACGCCCAGCCCGAGCCGGTGCTGTACCCGCCGCACCTCAAGGGCGTCTCGCGCGTGTTCGCGCAATGGGCCGACACCACGTTGTTCTGGGCCGCCATGGCCTACAACCTGCAGCCGCGCGGCGCGGCCGTGCTGTTCGCCAACCTGCCGCCCGCGGCCGCCCAGGCCTTCGGCGAGGACCGCAAGGCCATGAGCGCCGGCATGAACCGCCTGCGCCCGCACGATGCCACGGCGGCCTACCGCTCGTACCTGCGCCGCATCGCGCACATGGCCGAGGAGCATGAGTTCCTGTTCGGCGCCGAGCCGTGCGTGGCCGACTTCGCCGCCTACCACCCGCTGTGGTTCACGCGCACCTGCGTGCCGGTGATGGCCGAGATCTTCGCCGCCACGCCGGCGGTCACCGAGTGGATGGACCGCATCGCCGCCCTGGGCCACGGGCGCATGGAGAAATTCAACGCGCAGGACGCGATCGCCGTGGCCGCGGCGGCCGAACCCCTGCCGCTGCCGGCCGAGCCGTTCCAGGACGAGCACGGCATTCCCCTGGGCAGCGCCGTCACCATCGCCGCCGAGACCTTCGGCACCGAGCCGACCGAGGGCACGCTCGTGGCGGCCACGCGCACGCGCTACACGCTGGCCCGCACCGACGCGCGGGCGGGGGCGCTGCACGTGCATTTCCCACGCATCGGCTACGTACTCAAGAAAACGGAGACATCGGCATGATCGAATCGTTCCAGGGCAAGACGGCGGTACTGACCGGCGCGGGATCGGGCTTCGGCCTCGAATGCGCGCGCATCGGCGCACAGCGGGGCATGAACCTCGTGCTGGTGGACGTGCAGCAGGACGCGCTCGATGCCGCCGCGGCCGAGCTGCAGGCCGCGGGCGCCGCCGTGCTGGCCCGGCGCGTGGACGTGGCCGACGCCGCGCAGATGGCGCAGTTGGCCGCCGACGTGCAGCAGCGCTTCGGCGCGCCGCACCTCGTGTTCAACAACGCGGGCGTGGGCGCGGGCGGGCTGATCTGGGAAAGCAGCGTGCAGGACTGGGACTGGGTGATGGGCGTGAACCTGATGGGCGTGGTGCACGGCGTGCGCCTGTTCACGCCCATGATGCTGGCCGCCGCGGCGCAGGACCCGCAGTGGCGCGGCCACATTGTCAACACGGCCAGCATGGCCGGCCTGCTCAACGCGCCCAACATGGGCATCTACAACGTGAGCAAGCACGCGGTGGTGAGCCTGTCCGAAACGCTGTACCAGGACCTGGCCCTCGTCACCGACCAGATCGGCGCCAGCGTGCTGTGCCCTTACTTCGTGCCCACGGGCATCACCCGAAGCGAACGCAACCGCCCGGACGTGGCGACCGCGGCGCAGCCCACCAAGAGCCAGCTGATCGGCCAAGCCATGACCGACAAGGCCGTCAGCAGCGGCAAGGTGACGGCGGCCGAGGTGGCCCAGCGGGTGTTCGACGCGGTGGGTGCCGGGCAGTTCTACATCTTCAGCCACCCGCAGGCGCTGGGCAACGTGCAAAGCCGCATGGAGAACATCGTGCGGATGGAGAACCCGCCCGATCCGTTCCTGGCCCGGCCGGACATCGGCCAGCGGCTGCGCGACCAGCTGCGGGGATGAGCCGCTGCGGGCCTGCCGGCACGGATAGATCGGCAGGCGAGGGTGGTGCTGGCGGCAGAGGTGCTTTGGATGAAAAAGGCTGCCAGCACAGATTCCACTAGGGCATTCTGCTATCGATTAAATAGCAATCGCGCTTAGCGTGGTGCCAGGCGGATCGCGCCGTCCAAGCGGATCACCTCGCCGTTGAGCATGTCGTTCTCGAAGATGTGCTGCACCAGGCGCGCATAGTCTTCGGGCGTGCCCAGGCGGCTCGGGAAGGGAACGCCCGCGGCCAGCGCGTCCTGCACTTCCTGCGGCATGCCGAACAGCATGGGCGTGCCGAAGATGCCGGGGGCGATGGTCATGTTGCGGATGCCGTTGCGCGCCAGGTCGCGCGCGATCGGCAGCGTCATGCCCACGATGCCGCCCTTCGATGCGGCATAGGCCGCCTGGCCGATCTGCCCGTCATAGGCCGCCACGCTGGCCGTGGAGATGAGCACGCCGCGCTCGCCGGTGGCCTCCGCCTCGTTCCTGGCCATGGCCTCGGCAGCCAGGCGGATCATGTTGAAGCTGCCGATCAGGTTCACGGTGACCGCCTTGGCGAACAGGGGCAGGGCGTGTGCGCCGTTCTTGCCCACGGTCTTCTCGGCCGGGGCGATACCCGCGCAGTTGACCAGGCCCATCAGCTTGCCCAGGGAGACGGCCTTCGCCACCACGGCCTGTCCATCGGCTTCCTGGCTCACGTCGCACTTCACGAAGACGCCGCCGATGTCGCGGGCGACCGCTTCGCCCCGGTCCGCCTGCAGGTCGGCGATGACGATCTTGCCGCCCTGCGCGGCCAGCCGGCGTGCCGTGCCTTCGCCCAACCCCGACGCGCCGCCGGTGACGATGAATACCTTGCCTTGGATTTCCATGGGGGATGTCTCCTCGATATGACGTTAACGTAAACGTCAATTATGGCCGAAGCAGCGGGCGTGAAAAAGCCCGGCATGCCGGGCTTTTGGTGCGAGAGGACGGTGCGTGGCTTACTGGAAGTTCACGCGGTCCAGCATCTGCTGCACTTTGGTCATGTGCTCGCCCACCGCGCTGATGGGGATGGTCTCGCTCTTGAAGGGCTTGCCGTCTGTCATGGCTTTCAGGGCCGGATTGCCCGGGTCCACGCCCTTGGCGGCGGGCCATTCGTTGTTGCCGTTGGCGAAGTAGTTCTGCGCTTCGGGGCTGGCCAGGTATTCCAGGAATTTGACCGCGTTGGCCTGGTTCTTGGTGTTGCGTGCCACGGCGCCACCGGCGATGTTCATGTGCGTGCCCCACGATTGCTGGTTGGGGAACACCACTGACACCTTGCTGGCGATGGCTTTGTCCTCGGGCTTTTCCGAACGCATGATGCGGGCGAGGTAGTAGCTGTTGGTCACGGCGATGTCGCACTCGCCCGACGCCACGGCCTTGATCTGGTCGGTGTCGCCGCCCTTCGGAGGACGCGCCAGGTTGCCGGCCACGCCCCTGAGCCAGGCCTCGGCCTTCTGCTCGCCCATGTGCTCGGTCACGGCGCCGAACAGGCTCAGGTTGTAGGGGTGCGAGCCGGAGCGGATGCAGATCTTGCCCTTGTTCTTCGGGTCGCCCAGCTCTTCATAGGTGTCCACGTCTTCCTTGCTGACCTTGTCCTTGTTGTAGACGATCACGCGGGCGCGGGTGGACAGGCCGAACCAGGCGATGCCGCCGTCGGCCGCGGGCTTGGCGCGCAGGTTGGAGGGGATCGTGTCTTCCAGCACCTTGGAGCGGATGGGCAGGAACAGGCCGTCGACCTCGCCGCGGTACAGGCGGGCGGCGTCCACCAGCAGGATCACGTCGGCCGGGGAGGCAGTGCCCTCGGCCTTCAGTCGGGCCATGATGCCGGCGTCGTCGGCATCCACGCGGTTCACCTTGATGCCGGTGGCCTTGGTGAAGCCGGTGTACAGCGCTTCATCGGTGGCGTAGTGGCGGGCGGAGTACAGGTTGACGACCTGGTCCTGGGCGGAGGCGGCGCCAGCGGCAGCCAAAAGGCAGGCCGCCAAAACGGCTTTCATGGACTTCTGCATGGAGAGGGTCTCTTCTCTGGAGGTTGGAAACCGGGCGATGATAGGCCGAACGAGAATGATTCTTAAACAAGACCTGCTGCACCAGAGGTCTTCTCGCGGTGATCCCGCCCGGCCCGCTGCCAGTCCACGCGCCGTGCGCCCATAAAAAAAGCCCGGTCGCAAGACCGGGCTTGAATTGGATCCCTGAAACCCGGTTTCGAGAGATCCAAGGAGACAACGGGTTTTAGCGCTTGCGCTGCTGCACGGCGGCGGCCGACTTGGCGGCGGCGTTGGCAGCGGTGTTGGCCACGGCGTTGAAGTTGGCTTCAGCGACATCGCTGGCTTGCTTCACGGCCTTTTGAACGGATTCGAAAGCGTTGTTGGCGGCAGAGACGGCGCTCTTGAACACGGCCACGCTGGTTTCGGAACCGGCGGGTGCATTCTTGGCGGCGCTGTCCACCAGGTTGCTGAAGTTGCGCTGCACTTCGGAAGCCTGGGCTTCGAACGTGCGGCCGAATTCGGCGCTGGTGCTCGAGGCGATGTCGTACAGGTGGCGGTTGTAGGCAGCGGTCTTTTCTGCAAGGGGCTGGAACAGGCTGGCTTGCAGGGACAGCAGCTCTTGCGCATCCTTGGCGCTCAGCACGGCTTGCGTGTGCGTGGCGACTTCGGCCAGGGCAGCGCGGGAAGCGGTGACGTTCAGTTCCACCAGCTTTTCGACGCCTTCGAATGCCTTGTTGGTCAGACCGAACAGGGTTTCGAGGTGGGCCTTGTGGGATGCAATGAGTTGTTCCGGGGTCAGCGACATGGTGTATCTCCTATTGATGAGTCCTCGAGGGACGGATGGTTGAGACATCTGCGCTGTCGTGACCTGGAAGTCATGTTGCAGTGCAGCATGGGACGGATTCTAGGCGGTTGAGTTCAAGAATCAAGCGATTTTGCTGCGTTGCAACATGATTAGAGTGCATAACCAAAAATGCCCGTCGCCTGAGGCACATCAAAGGGGGCGCCTCCACTGGCAGAATTTGCCGCCATGAATGCCCCCACCGTTTCCACGCCGTCCCGCCGCCTGCCGGAGCCGCGCTCCGCATATTCCGTGTTCCGCACGATTACCACCCGATGGGCGGATAACGACGCGTACGGCCATGTCAATAATGTCGTGTATTACAGCTGGTTCGATACCGCGGTGAATGCCTATCTGATTGAGCGCGGTACCCTGGATATCCATGCGGGCGAGACGATCGGCCTGGTGGTCGAAACCCAGTGCCATTATTTCGCGCCGCTCGCTTTTCCCCAGACGGTGGAGGCGGGCATCCGCGTGGCGCACGTGGGCCGCTCCAGCGTGCGCTACGAAGTCGGGCTGTTCGCCGAGGGCGCGCCCGAGTCGGCGGCGGGCGGGCACTTCGTGCACGTGTACGTCGGCCGCGAGGACCGCCGGCCCCGGGCCTTGCCGCAGGCGCTGCTGGACGCCCTCGCACCCCTGCGCATCGCAGTCGGCACCTGACCCGGCCCCTTCCATGAAAAAAGCACCGGAGCGCTCGCGCGATCGGTGCTTTCGGAAGGGGGCGCGGCAGGCGGCAGCCCTTCGGCCGGGCCGCCTGGCGCTTCAATGCACGGTCAGGGCTTGTAGGTATCGCCCAGCACCACGCCTTCGCGGCGGGGATCGGCACCGCCCTGCAGCACGCTCTCGCCGTTGCGCTGCACGCGGATGATGGTGCTCGTGCCGCTCGACTGCGCCGAGGTGGACACCGTGTGGCCCAGTGCCCGCAGGCCCGTGATCAGCGGGTCGTTGTTGCCGCCGTTGCTGCTGTCGATGGCCGGGTGTTCGCCGCCCAGCGAGGTCGTGGGGCTGTTGCTCGCGCCGAAGTCCACCAGCGAGGTGGCCTGCTGTGCATCCAGGCCCCAGTCGAGCGCGCCGACGACCGTCTTCACCACGTACTGGATGATGGTGCCGCCACCGGGCGAGCCCGTGCCCATCAGGAAGTCGCCCATGCGGCCGTCCGCGGTCTTCTTGAACACCAGCGTGGGTGCCATCGAGCTGCGGGGACGCTTGCCGGCTTCGACGCGGTTCGCCACCACGGCGCCGGTGCTGTCGGTCGGCGTGGCCGAGAAGTCGGTCAGCTGGTTGTTCAGCAAGAAGCCCTGCGTCATGTGGAACGAACCCATGCCGGCTTCCACCGTCGTGGTCATCACCACGGCATTGCCCTGCTTGTCCACGATGGTGAAGTGCGTCGTGCCCTTCTCGTCGATCAGGCTCACGCCGGCGGGCTTGTTGCTCAGGTCGCCGGCCACGGCCGTGCCCATGCTCTTGGTCATGCTGATCAGGCCCGCGCGGTTGCGCAGGTAGGTCTTGTCCAGCATGGCCGCGGGCGAGCCGCCTGGCAGCGACACGAAGTCGGTGTCGGCGATGTACTTGTCGCGGTCGGCATAGGCCAGGCGTTCCGCCTCGCTCACCAGGTGCACGCCCATCACCGAAGGCTTGCCGCCTTCGATGTCGATGGCCGTGGGCTTGTAGTTCGCGAGGTTGAAGTTCTCCAGGATGCCGAGCGCCGACGCCACGGCGATGCCGCCGGAGGACGGTGGCGACATGCCGCACACCCAGTAGTCGCGGTAGGTCGTGCAGACCGGGTCGCGGCGCTTGGCGCGGTAGTTGGCCAGGTCGCTCATCTCGGTCAGGCCGGGGGTGATCGCCACGGTGGGCGTGCCGCCGCTGGTGACCTTGATCTTGTTCACGATGCCTTGCGCCACGGGGCCGGTGTAGAACGCATCGGCGCCGCCGCTGGCGATGGTGTTCAGCGTGGTGGCGTAGGCGGGGTTCTTGATCAGCGTGCCCAGGCCCTTGGGCGTGCCGTCGGCATTGAAGAAGTAGGCGACGGCCTCGGGATCGCGCGAGAGGCCCGTGGTGGCACCGGCGATGGCGCTGGCCATGCGGCCGCTGATCTGGAAGCCGTCCGAGGCCAGCTTGACCGCGGGCTGGAACAGCTCGCTCCACTTGAGCTTGCCGTGGTCCTGGTAGGCCAACTCCAGCATGCGCACGGCGCCGGGCGTGCCGATCGAGCGGCCGCTGGCGCGCGCGCCGCCGGGCTGGGGCAGGGTGCGGTCACTGTCGCTCACCCAGCGCAGGTAGTTTTCCGTCGCGGCCGCGGGGGCCGTTTCGCGGCCGTCATAGGCCTGCACTTTCTTGGCCGCTGCGTCGTAATGCAGCATGAACGCGCCGCCGCCCAGGCCCGACGATTGCGGCTCGACCAGGCCCAGCACCATCTGCACCGCCACGGCCGCATCGACCGCGGAGCCGCCCTGGCGCAGCACTTCGCAGCCCGCGCGCGAGGCCAGTGGATTGGCCGTGCTCACCATGTACTGCTTGGCATAGACCGCGGTCTTGCCGACCTTGTAGCCGGAGGCGGGCTCCGGAGCTGCGGGATCGCCGGGCAGGCCGGAGCCGACCGTGACGGAGCCGCCATCGCTGACGACCGCGCAGGCCGAGTCCTGTCCAGGGGCCGAAGCGCTGCCACTGCCACCCCCGCCACCGCCACAGCCGGCAAGGACCAGCAGGGCGGCCGTCAGCGTGGCGGTGTAGCGCCACACAGGGCGCGTGGTGGAGGGTGTGATGGGCGGGCGGGAATGGCGCATTGGAAAAATACCTTTGTTCTTGAGGAAGGAAGTGCCGTCGTCTCTGCGGCGCATCGAGCATACGCGCTGCGCGGGCCCGTTCGGACCGGCCCCATTCCGCCGTGCGACATGTGCGAGATGCGATCGGCGGCGAAGCGGTTGGACACGAGCGCGTGCGCTGCGGGATGCGTGCAGGGCGGCGGCAGCGGTGCGGTGCAAGATCCGGACCAGTGCGGTGCCCGGCAATGGGGCGCCCTTGATGACACAATGCCATGCGACGGTTCGCCGCTGCCGTTCACTGCAGATGCCCAGCCGGCCCGCCGCGGCCGCTTCCACCCATGATCATCACCAGCCTGCTCGACACCGATCTCTACAAGTTCACCATGATGCAGGTGGTGCTGCACCAGTTTCCCGGCGCGCAGGTGGAGTACCGCTTTCGCTGCCGCAACCCCGGCGTGCAACTGGTGCCTTTCGTCAACGAGATCCGCGAGGAGATCCGCTCGCTGTGCAGCCTGCATTTCCAGGATGCCGAGCTGGCCTACCTGCGGTCCATGCGCTTCATCAAGAGCGACTTCGTGGACTTTCTCGGGCTCTTTCGGCTCAACGAAAAGTACATCACCGTGAGCCCGCTGCCCTCGGGCGAGATCGACATCACCATCACCGGGCCGTGGCTGCACACCATCCTGTTCGAGGTGCCGGTGCTGGCCATCGTGAACGAGGTGTACTTCCGCAATACGCAGAAGGTGCCCGACTTTCCCGAAGGCCGCCGCCGGCTCGACGCCAAGATCGCCCTGCTGCAGGCCGATGGCCTGGGTGACCTCAAGATCGCCGACTACGGCACCCGCCGCCGCTTCAGCCGCGCCTGGCACGAAGAGGTGCTGCGCGTGCTGTGCGCGCGCCTGGGCACGGGGGAGCGCCGCACGACAGGCGCGCCTTCGGGGCCGGGGCAGTTCGCCGGCACGAGCAACGTGCTGTATGCCATGAAGCTCGGCGTGACGCCGCTGGGCACCATGGCGCACGAGTACCTGCAGGCCTGCCAGGCGCTGGGCCCGCGCCTGCGCGACAGCCAGATCTTCGGCTTCGAAATGTGGGCCAAGGAGTACCGCGGCGACCTGGGCATCGCGCTGTCGGACGTGTACGGCATGAGCGCCTTCCTGCGCGACTTCGACCTGTATTTCTGCAAGCTCTTCGACGGCGCGCGCCACGACAGCGGCGACCCGTTCGCCTGGGGCGAGCGCCTGCTCGACCACTACCGACGCAACCGGGTCGATCCGCTGACCAAGACGCTGATCTTCAGCGACGCCCTAACGGTGCCGCGCACCATCGAGCTGTACCAGCAGTTCCGCGGTCGCTGCCAACTGGCCTTCGGCATCGGCACCAACCTCACCAACGACCTGGGCTGCGAGCCGCTGCAGGTCGTGATCAAGATGACGCGCTGCAACGGCCAGCCCGTGGCCAAGCTGTCCGACACCCCGGGCAAAGGCATGTGCGACGACGAGAAGTACCTGGCCTACCTGCGCCAGGTGTTCGAGATTCCGGCGCCGCAGTGAACGCATCGATTCGCATGCAGCGCACCGGTCGGCCGCCGGGTGCTCCGATGGCAATCCCCACCCCTGTCCCCACCACGCAGGCTGGGGACACCGTGCCCCTTTCGTTGCCGATGTCCCGCGGCCTGCGTGGCTTATTGCTGATCGCCGCGGGCTTGCTGCCGGGCCTGGCGCGGGCCGCCGAGATCGACGGTAGCGCGCTGTCGGTGTTGTGGGGCGTGCCCTTCGCCGGCCTGTTGCTGTCGATCGCGCTGGTGCCGCTGTTCGCGCCCGTGTTCTGGCACCACCACTTCGGCAAGATCGCCGCCGCGTGGGCGCTGGCGTTCCTGCTGCCGTTCGCTGCGGTCTTCGGGGCCGGTGCGGCGGGTGTGAACCTGGTGCATGCGCTGCTGGCCGAGTACCTGCCGTTCGTGATCCTGCTGGCGGCGCTGTTCACCGTGGCGGGTGGCATCCACATCCGCGGCAACCTGCATGGCGGCCCCGGGCTGAACACGGCCATCCTGGCCATCGGCGCGGTGCTGGCGAGCTTCATGGGCACGACGGGCGCATCGATGCTGCTGATCCGGCCGCTGGTGCGCGCCAACGACCACCGCAAGCACGTGGCGCACATCGTCGTGTTCTTCATCTTCATCGTCTCCAACGCCGGGGGCTCGCTCACGCCGCTGGGGGACCCGCCGCTGTTCCTGGGCTTTTTGAAGGGCGTGGATTTCTTCTGGACAGTCGGGCACATCCACCAGGAGACGCTGTTCCTCGTGGGTTCGCTGCTGGCGATCTTCTACGCGATCGACCGCTGGTTCCATGGCCGGCCGGGCGAGGCGGCAAGGCCGGACCCCACGCCCGACACGCGGTCGATCGGCTTCGACGGCCAGGTCAATTTCTGGCTGCTGGGCGCGGTGATCGCCCTGGTGCTGCTCAGCGGGTTCTGGAAGTCGCCGGTGGCGTGGAGCATCGCTGGCACGCCCGTGGGCCTGCCCGGGCTGGTGCGCGACGTGGGGCTGCTGGCGGTGGTGGGCGCCTCGCTGTGGCTCACGCCGCGCCAGGTGCACGCGGACAACCAGTTCGGCTGGGCCCCCATGCAGGAAGTGGCCAAGCTGTTCGCGGGCATCTTTCTCACCATCATCCCGGTCATCGCGATGCTCAAGGCGGGCACGCAGGGACCGTTCGGCGCCATCGTGGGGGCGGTGACCCGGCCCGACGGCACCCCCGATCCGGCCATGTACTTCTGGGCCACCGGCCTGCTGAGCGCGTTCCTGGACAACGCGCCGACCTACCTCGTGTTCTTCAACACGGCCGGCGGCGACCCGGCCGTGCTCATGACCACGCTCGCCCCCACGCTGGCCGCGATCTCGGCCGGCGCCGTGTTCATGGGCGCGGGCACCTACATCGGCAATGCGCCCAACCTCATGGTCAAGGCCATTGCCGAAGAGCGCGGCGTGAAGATGCCCAGCTTCTTCGGCTACATGCTCTGGTCGTGCGGCATCCTGCTGCCGCTGCTCGTCGCCATGACATTCCTCTGGTTTCGCTGAAAGGTCCTGATCCATGTCCAAGCCCCGCATCCTGGTCGCCCGCGCCATCTTTCCCGAGGTGGTCGAGCGGCTCTCGCAGCATTTCGAGGTCGAGGCCAATCCCGCCGATGCGGTCTGGTCGCCGGCCGAGCTGGCCGAGCGCCTGCAGGACAAGGACGGCGCCCTGACCACCGGCAGCCAGCGCATCGACGCCGAGTTGCTGGCGCGCTGCCCGCGGCTGCGCATCGTGGCCAACATGGCGGTGGGCTACAACAACTTCGACGTGAACGCGCTCACCGCGGCGGGCGTGCAGGGCACCAACACGCCCGATGTGCTGACCGAGACCACGGCGGATTTCGGCTTCGCGCTGCTCATGGCCACCGCGCGCCGCATGACCGAGAGCGAGCACTATCTGCGGGCCGGCCAGTGGACGAAATGGAGCTACGACATGTTCGCCGGCTCCGACGTGCACGGCAGCACGCTCGGCATCCTGGGCATGGGCCGCATCGGGCAGGGCATCGCCCGGCGCGGCGCGCACGGCTTCGGCATGCGGGTGATCTACCACAACCGCTCCCGCCTCTCGCCCGCACTGGAGGGCGAATGCGGCGCGCGCTACGTCTCCAAGGAGGAGCTGCTGCGCACGGCCGACCACCTCGTGCTGGTGCTGCCCTACACGGCCGAGTCGCACCACGCCATCGGCGCCGCCGAGCTGGCGCAGATGAAGCCAACCGCCACCCTGGTCAACATCGCGCGCGGCGGCATCGTGGACGACGCGGCGCTGGCGGCGGCGCTGCGCGACAAGCGCATCGCAGCGGCCGGGCTGGACGTGTTCGAGGGTGAGCCGCAGGTGCACCCGGACCTGCTCACCGTGCCCAACGTGGTGCTGACCCCGCACATCGCCAGCGCCACCGTGCCCACGCGGCTGGCCATGGCCAACCTGGCGGCGGACAACCTGATCGCGTTCTTCGACGGCCGGGGCGCGCTGACGCCCGTCAACACGCCGGCCGAACGGCCGGTGTGACGGATGCCGCCACGGCGCGGCCGCGCCGCGGTTTCAAGCCGAATCGGCCACATGCCGGCGATTTTCATGCCGGGGTAGCTATCAAATAAATAGCAAAAGGAGTGTCGGGTTTTGGAAATGTTCGCTGTCCTGGGTTTGCTGGTGCTGGGGGTGCTGCTGCTGGGGGTGCTGCTGCTGCGCAGCCCGCGCGCCGAACTGCCTCCCGAGTGGCTGATGCGCCTGCAGCGCCTGGAGGCCACGGCCCAGGCCACGCAGCTGGCGGTGGCCAAGAACGATGGCGCGCTGGAGGGCATGGCCCAGCAACTGCGCGGCTTCACGCAGACCATGCAGGGCACGCTGGAGAGCGTGCGCCAGGCCGTGGACGAGCGGCTGGCCCAGGCGGTGCACGAGTCGCGCAGCGGCCGGGCGGAGTTGCTCGCGGCCTTCACTGCCTTCGAAGGCAAGCTGGAGCAGCGCCTGGCGCTGGGCCAGACCGATGCCGTCGCGGCGCGGCAGGAACTGGTGCAGGCGCTGGGCGCTTTCCGCGCCGAACTCACGCAGACCGGCGAAGCCCTGCGCGGCGTGCTCAACGAGCGCCTGTCCGCCATCCAGGCCGACAACGCCGCCAAGCTGGAGGAGATGCGCCGCACCGTGGACGAGAAGCTGCACGCCACGCTGGAGCAGCGCCTGGGCGAATCCTTCAAGCTGGTGAGCGACCGGCTGGAGCAGGTCCACAAGGGCCTGGGCGAGATGCAGACGCTGGCCGGCAGTGTGGGCGACTTGAAGCGCGTGATGACCAACGTGAAGACGCGCGGCACCTGGGGCGAGATGCAACTGGGCGCCATCATCGAGAACGTGCTCACCGTGGACCAGTTCGCGCGCAACGTGAAGGTCGTGCCTGGCAGCGACGACCTCGTGGAGTTCGCCATCCGGCTGCCGGGCCGGGGCGACGAGCAGCCCGTGTGGCTGCCCATCGACTCCAAGTACCCGGTGGAGCAATACCAGCGGCTGCTGGACGCGCAGGACCTGGCCGACAAGGCGGCGGTGCTGTCCGCGGGCAACGCCTTCGAGACCTCCATCAAGGCCGAGGCGCGCAAGATCTTCGCCAAGTACGTGTCGCCGCCGCACACCACCGACTTCGCCGTGATGTACCTGCCCACCGAGGGCCTGTTCGCCGAGGTGATCCGCCGGCCCGGGCTGGTGGAGGCGCTGCAGAACGACTGCCGCGTGATGATCACCGGACCCGCCAACCTGGCGGCCATGCTCAGCAGCCTGCAGATGGGCTTCAAGACGCTGGCGATCGAAAAGCGCTCCTCCGAGGTGTGGGGCCTGCTCGGCGCGGTGAAGACGGAGTTCTCCAAGTTCGGCGACGTGGTCGAGGCCACGCGCAAATCCATCGACGCGGCGGCCCGGCGGTTCGACGAGGTGGGCGTGCGCACGCGCGCCATCCAGCGCCAGCTGCGCGAAGTGCAGGCCCTGCCGGCCCCGGGGGCGGCGGTGCCCCTGGCGGGTGCGGGTGCCACGGACGGCGGCCTGCCGCCCACCACCGAAGACGAGGCCGTTTGACATGAACACCGCCCTTGCCCGCCTGATCGCTGGACAGATCTGCATCCACGCCTGCATGGCCGGCATGCGGCTGGCCGCGCCGCTGCTGGCCCTGCGCGAGGGCTACAGCGCGGCGGCGGTCGGCATCCTGCTCGCGCTGTTCGCGCTCACGCAGGTGTTCCTGGCGCTGCCGGCGGGCCGCTATGCCGACCGCCACGGCCTCAAGCGCCCGGTCGGCTATGCCGTGGTCGTGGCGGTGGTCGGGGCGGCCGGGGCGCTGGTGTGGCCGGCGTTTCCCATGCTGTGCCTGGCCGCGCTCATGACGGGCGGCGCCACGGGTGCCGCCACCATCGCGCTGCAGCGCCATGTGGGGCGCGCGGCGCACGACTCCACGCAACTGCGCCAGGTGTTCAGCTGGCTGGCCATCGGCCCGGCCGTGTCCAACTTCGTCGGGCCGTTCTGCGCCGGCCTGCTCATCGACCATGCCGGTCCCACGGCCGGCAGCACCGAGGGCTATCGCGCCGCCTTCGCACTGATGGCCGTGCTGCCCATCGCCACCTGGTTCTGGGTGCGGGCCACCGTGGAACTGCCGCCCGTGATCGCGGCGGCCGGCGGCGTGCGCCCCCGGGCCTGGGACCTGCTGGCCGAGCCCGGCTTTCGCCGCCTGCTCATCGTGAACTGGCTGCTGTCGTCGTGCTGGGACGTGCACACCTTCGTGGTGCCGCTCCTGGGCCACGAGCGGGGCCTGTCGGCGTCGGTGATCGGCACCATCCTGGGCGCGTTCGCCATTGCGGCGGCCGTGATCCGCGTGCTCATGCCCCTGGTGGCCGCGCACCTGCGCGAGGCGGTCGTGGTGACCTGGGCGATGGTCACCACGGCGGTGCTGTTTGCGGTGTACCCCTTGCTGCCCAACCCGTGGGCACTGGGCCTGTGTTCGGTGCTGCTGGGCTTCGCGCTGGGATCGGTGCAGCCGATGATCATGAGCATGCTGCACCAGATCACCCCGTCGAACCGCCACGGCGAGGCGCTCGGCCTGCGGCTGATGGCCATCAATGGTTCGAGCGTGCTGATGCCGGTGCTGTTCGGTTCGGCGGGAGCGTTGATCGGGGTGGCAGGGCTTTTCTGGGTCGTGGGGGCGGTGGTGGGCGGCGGCTCCCGGCTGGCCGCGCGCCTGGGAGACGCCGACGCGCATTCCGCCGTGCCGCATTGAGGCCGTGGCCGATCCGGCCGCTCCCGTGCCGGCTTCAGTTCGGTCTGGCACCCCGGGAATTGGGGCGGTGAGACAGCACAGGCGGATCGGCAGTCACCAGGGCGTGGAGGTTGCGCACCAATTGCGCCGGGACTTCGTTCGCTGCCAGCGCAGCCGCATGGACGGTCCTGGATGCGGACCCCTCTCGCAGGTCCGTGAGGTGATCGACCACCTGGGGCACATGGCGCCCCACCTCCTGTGACAGGTCGTCCGGGTCGTCGGGATTGGGCTCGCCAATCACGAGAACCATATTGAGGGCAGCGACGGCCAGTTCCTGGGAAATTTGGGGCACACGTCCCTCTGCCATGGCGGCTTGCGCCACGGCCTGGAAGAGCTCTGCCATGTCCCGAAGGGCCCCGGGTGCGGCCTGGATGCCCTCCGCGACCCCTTGGACGGCGCCGGGGAGCACACCGAAGAAAGCGCGTGCTGCCATCAACGTGTATCCCGCGGAAGCGATCGCCACCCCTCTCACGGTTTCCAGGTCATTGTTGCGCTGGTTGTTGATCAAGGCGTAACTGCTGCCACCCGCCAGCATGGCGATTCCGGTGGTCCGGACAGGGTCTGCCAGAAAGGCAGCACCGGCTGCCGCGCCGATGCGTGCGCCGGCATGTGCGATGACCGTGCCGCCATCGACCGCCGCCTGCGCTGTCTGCCGCAAGGCCTGCAGTCCAGTGCGAACGCGTGGCGGTTGCGGAGCGTGCTGCGCGGCGGCATGTGCGTCCGCGCGCTGCTGCTGCAAACCTTCCGGCGCCTGATGGCGTGCACTGGAGCGCCGACGCACATTGGACGGCTCTGCCTCCGTGGGGCGCGATGTGCTGGATGCGGCCTGGGCCGATGGATTGGGAGCGTCGATGCGGGGCATATTGGTTTGGGGAAAAGCCAAAATGCCCATTGTTTGCGCTGCTCCGAAATGCCGCCGCCGTCATGCGATGGTCCGGCCTGTGGTGCGAAACAACGGGTGCACGCACCCTGTTCCAGCGCGGTCAGGCCGGATTCAAAGCTTGTAGAACGCCTTGACGATGTTCCAGGCTTCCTGCGGATCGTCCGTGTAATGGAACAGCTTCAGGTCGGCGGCGGAGATGGTCCCTTGTTCCACCAGGGCGTCGAAGTTGACGACCTTTTTCCAGAAGTCGGTGCCGAACAGCACGATGGGCACCGGCTTGGCCTTGCCGGTCTGCACGAGGGTGAGCACTTCGAACAATTCGTCCAGCGTGCCGAAGCCGCCGGGGAATGCCACCAGGGCCTTGGCGCGCATCATGAAGTGCATCTTGCGCAGCGCGAAGTAGTGGAACTTGTAGCTCAGCGAGGGCGAGATGAAGCGGTTGCCGCTTTGTTCGTGGGGCAGGGCGATGTTCAGGCCCACGTTGAGCGCGCCGACGTCGTGCGCGCCGCGGTTGGCGGCCTCCATGATGCCCGGCCCCCCGCCGGTGCACACGTAGATGCGGTCCGCCGGCTGCTGCTGTTCGCTGTGCTCTGCGACCACGCGCGCGAACTGCCGCGCCAGGTCGTAGTAGCGGGCATTGCGCACGGCGAGCCTGGCGCGTGCGATGCGGCTGTCGTCGCCGCTCGCCTCGGCATCGGCCAATTGCTGCTCGGCTTCGTCGGGGGCGATGAAGCGCGCGCTGCCGTACACCACCACGGTGTTCTCGATGCCCTGTGCGGTCTGGCCCAGATCGGGCTTGAGCATTTCGAGCTGGAAGCGGATGCCGCGCGTTTCGCGCCGCAGCAGGAATTCGGGGTCTGCGAACGCCAGCCGGTAGGCATCGGCGTGCAGCGGATTGCCGTTCACGGCGTGGTTGTTCAATTCGGCCCAGGCATTGGCCAGGCGGCTGTCGTTGAGTTCGGTATTGGAATCCATGGGATGAGATTGTGCGGGCAAAAAAAGAAGGGCCCGTTGCCGGGCCGTCGGTCAGCGGGCCGCCCACCACAGGGCCGTGCGCATGCCGGCCCAGGTGAGGGTGAAGGAGCCGCCCACGTGCAAAAGCAGCGTGGCCAGCGCGATGCCGTAGCGCTGCTGCAGCAGCATGGTGACGACTTCGGCAGAGAAGCTGGAGAAGGTGGTCAGGGTACCGAGAAAGCCGGTGATGATGAGCAGCCGCCAGGCCGGGTCGATGTCCGGCCGCTGGGTGAACACGGCGATGGCGATGCCGATCAGGTAGCCGCCGATGAGGTTCACCGCCAGCGTGCCCCAGGGCAGCAGGCCGCCGGGGTTGAGCCACAGAGCGAAGCCCCAGCGCAGCAGGGCGCCCAGGCAGGCGGCCAGGCAGATGACGGCGACGTGAAGCAGCATGCCGCAAAGTATCGCAAAAACCCGGGGCCTCGCCGCCGAGGCGCTGTCATCCGTGGAGTGGCGGCGGCCAGCGGCCCCAGTGGGCCGGCGCCTAGCCGCCGTCCTTGCCCATCACCAGGTCCGGCAGCACGGTGACGATCTGCGGGAACACCGTGATGATCGCGATGCACACCACCAGGCACAGGAAGAATGGAATGGCCGCGCGCGCGATCGTGTTGCTGTCCTTGCCGGTCATGTTCTGCAGCACGAAGAGGTTGAAACCCACGGGCGGCGTGACCTCGGCGATCTCCACCAGCAGCACGATGAAGATGCCGAACCAGATCAGGTCGAAGCCGGCCTTCTGGATCATGGGCAGCACCACCGCGCTGGTGAGCACGATCATGCTGATGCCGTCCAGCGCCGTGCCCAGCACGAGGTAGACGATCGTCAGCACGCCGATCAACGCGAAGGGCGAGAGGTTCATCGCATTGACCCATTCGGCCAGCTCGCGCGGAATGCCGGTGAAGGCCATGGTCTTGGTCAGGAAGGCCGCGCCGGCTAGGATGAACATGATCATGCAACTGGTGCGCGTGGTGCTCATCAGCCCTTCGGTGAAGTTCTTCCACGTGAGCGAGCGGCTCCACAGCGCCAGCCCAAGCGAGCCGGCCACGCCGTAGGCGGCGCACTCGGTGGCGGTGGCGTAGCCGGCCACCAGCACCCACACGATGAAGACGATCAGGACCGCCACCGGAATCAGGTTGCCGGACTGCCGGATCTTCTGGCGGAAGGTCGTCGGTGCATCGGCCGGCGGCACCTTGTCAGGGTTGCGCAGGCTCCACCAGCCGATGTAGCCCGAAAACAGCAGCATCAGCAGCAGGCCCGGCAGGAAGCCGGCCAGGAAGATGCGGATGATGGAGGCGTCGGCCGCCACCGCATACACCACCATGGTGATCGATGGGGGAATGAGAATGCCCAGCGTGCCCGCCGTGGCAAGCGAGCCCAGCGCCAGGCGCTCGTCGTAGCCGCGCTTGAGCAACTCGGGCAGGGCCACCTTGCTGATGGTGGCGCAGGTGGCGGCGGACGAGCCCGACACCGATCCGAAGATGCCGCACCCCAGGATGGTGGTGTGCATCAGCCGGCCCGGCACCCGGTTGAGCCAGGGCCGCAGACCCTCGAACATCTCTTCGCTCAGCTTGGTGCGAAACAGGATCTCGCCCATCCAGATGAAGAGCGGCAGCGCCGCCAGCTCCCAGCTGGCGTTGCTTTCCCAGAAGGCCGAGAACAAATTCTTGCCCGGCTGCGTGTTCGTGAAGAACGCCTGCCCGACCCAGCCGCAGATCGCCAGCGTCATCGCGATCCAGACGCCGCCCGAGAGCAGCACGATCATCAGCAGCAGCAGGACGCCGCCCACCATCAGAATGTCCATGGGATTCTTCTTTCGGGCCCGGCCGGGCCGCAGCGAGGGTTCAGGTCGGGTGGAGGGTCAGATGTCGGAAGAGAAATCGCCGCGCGCGTGCCGGTCCTCGACTTCGCGCACGAAGGTGGGCACGCCGCCGCGCAGCACGATGATGAATTCATCGACCACCGCGACGAACAGCAGCACCGAGCCCAGCGCGAAGCTCATCTGGGGAATCCACATCGGCAGGGGCAGCAGCCCCTGGGCGACGTCGTTGAACTCCCAGCTTTCGTAGGTGAAGAGGCAGGCCGACCAGGCCAGGTAGGCCACCGCCACCGAGCCGATGGCCAGCGAGACGATCTCGAACTGCCGGCGCCGGGGCGGCGAGAGCTTTTCCAGCAGCAGCGTGACCCGCACGAAGTCGCCGTGCTTGAAGGCATGCGCCATGGCGAAGAACGCCGCGGCGGCGCAGAACCACGCCACCACGTCGTTGAGCGCCCCGGTGCGCACCCCGACCTCGCGCAGTACGCTCTGGGCGATCATCAGCACGCAGATCAGGGCCACGAAGGTGGCGCCCAGGGCGCCCGCGCCCAGGTACAGGCGGTCCAGGAAGCGGCGCATCACTTGGCTGCCACGGGGGCCGGCTTGCGGTAGGCGGCGATGATGGCCTCGCCATCGGGACCGGCCTTCTTGAGCCAGTCGGCCAGCATGATGTCGCCGACCTGGCGCAGGTCGGCCACCAGCTTCGGCGGGGGCGGAAGGATCTTCATGCCCTTGTCGGTCAGGGCCTTTTTGTACCACTCGTTCTTTTCCGCGCTGACCTTCCAGCCACGGGCCTCGGCCGCGGCGGCGCTCTTGAGCAGCTCGTACTGCGTGGGCTTGTCGAGCGCGTCGAAGGCCTTCTTGCTCACGATGACCGCGTTCTTGGGCAGCCATGCCTGGGTGTCGTAGAAGTACTTGATGCTCTCGTAGAGCTTGCTGTCGTAACCGGTGGAGCCGGAGGTCATCATCGATTCGACCGCGCCGGTGGCCGTGGCCTGCGACAGTTCGGCCGCCTGGATGGTGACGGGCTGCGCGCCGATCAGTTCGGCAATCTTGGCCGTGGCGGGGCTGTAGGCGCGCCATTTGATGCCCCGCAGATTGGCCACCGAGGTGATTTCCCGCTTCGAGTAGATGCCCTGCGGAGGCCAGGCCACCGTGTACAGCAGCCGCAGGCCCTGCGCATTGAGCAATTTTTCGAGCACAGGCTTTTGCGCTTCATACAGCCGCTTGGAATCGGCGTACGAGGTGGCCAGGAACGGAATGCCGTCCACGCCGAAGATGGGGTTCTCGTTCTCGAAGTTGGGCAGCAGGATCTCGCCGGCCGGCGCCTGCCCGCCCTGCACGGCGCGCTTGATCTCGTTGGCCTTGAACAGCGATGCGTTGGCATGCACCGTGATCTTGAGCTTGCCACCCGTGGCGACGTCCACGTCCTTGGCGAACTCCGCCAGGTTCTCGGTGTGGAAGTTGGTGGCGGGATAGGCCGCGGCCAGGTCCCATTTGGTCTGCGCGAACGCGGTGGGGGCACACAGTCCGCAACCCAGGGCGCCGGCGAGGGCCCATGCGGACAGAGGGAGAGCGCTACGCTTCATCGATGAACTCCACAGTGGTAGTGAGACAGGGAAACGAAAGACCGCATTCAATGTAACCGCGTGTTTGCGATCCCACCCTCAGGTGTTTACCTGAACGACCGGCTGGCCGGAGCCCCGCCCTCGGGCCATCGCGATCACCTGGCTGGCCATGCACGGAGCATGCCAAGGGCGGGATCCTGGGAAAACGGGGCGGTCCGCAGGCAGGGGGGCTGCAGTGGCCGCGCGGTGGTGCGTCCGGCACGCACCAAGGCAGGGAGGAAGGGGCCGGGCATCGGACCGGCGACTGTCACCAAAGGACGGCAAGGGCACGGCGGCGCAGGTGGCCGCGCCGCAGTGGCGCCGCCCCTTCGGCATGAACGACGGACCTAGGGCGCGCGCTGCGGCGGATGCGGGAGCCGGACCCGGGCACACAATCCACCCCCGTTGCGGCCGACCATTTCCAGCGAACCGCCATGGGCCTCGCAGATGGCGCAGGCAATCGACAGACCCAGCCCGCTGCCGCCCAGATGGCGGTCGCGGGAGTGCTCGGCCCGCCAGAAGCGCTCGGTCATCCGGGCCAGGGATTCTGCCTCCACGCCCGGCCCCCGGTCGCAGACCGACAGGTGGATATCGCCATTCGATGCCTGCACGTCGATGGACAGCTGTTGGCCGGACGCGGCGTATCGAATGGCGTTGTCGACCAGGATGAGCAGCACCTGGCCGATCCGGTCGCGGTCGCCGGTCAGCCGGGTGCCTCGGGGGATGGACACCTGCGGTGCGAGTCCCGCGGCGTTCAGCCGCTGCGAGGCCCAGGCCAGCCGCTCCTGGATCAGGTCCTCGAGCAGGAAGTCTTCATGCTCCAGCGACAGCTGGCCTGCGCGGGCCAGGGAGAGCAGGTGCAGATCGCCCACCAGCCGGTTGAGCTGCTCCAGCTGTCGATGCACCATCAGCAGCTGCGACTCGTCGCAGGGGAACACCTGGTCCAGCATGCCCTGGAGCCGGCCCATGGCGGCGTTCAGCGGCGTGCGCAATTCGTGCGCGACCATGGCACTCGATTCGCTCACCTCGCGTTCGTAGCGCTGCAGCCGGGCCGTCATGTCGTTGAAATCCACCGCCAGCCCGATGAGTTCCTGCGGAGCGTCGGTCACCACCGTCGCCCGGGCGGAGAAGTCGCCCTCGCTCACGCGGCGTGCCGCGTGAGCGACCATGGTGAACTGCCGCGACAGCGGGCGCGAAGCGTAGAGGCCGCACAGGACGATCAACGGGATGGCACCGATCACCATCGCCGCAAGCAGCCACCAGTCCCGGTTGGCGATGCCTGGCAGGAAATCGACGACGTCGTAGTACTGCGCAAACAGCTGCCACAGCCGCGAGGCATTGCGGTGTGGGTCGGCACGCAGCTGCAGCATTTCCTGACGGGCTTCGGGCGGCAGCTGGCCGAGCGCCACCGCGTCCGAGATCGCGAATCGAAACCACATCGCTAGCGCGATCGCGATGACGGTCACCACGGCCAACGCACTCATGCGAAAACCCACCCACCGCCAAAGCGGGGTGTGCCGGGGGCGTGGGGAGAACAGGCCTTTCATTGGAAGCGGTAGCCCACGGCCCGCACCGTGACCAGCACCCCGGTGATGCCGCGCTGCTCCAGCTTGCGGCGCAGGTTGTGGATGTGCGCATCGACCACGCGCTCCAGCGCATCGCTCTCGGGCAGGCACGCTTCCAGCAACTCGCTGCGGGTGAAGGCCTTGAACGGCGTGCGCAGCAACGACGCCAGCAGGTTGAATTCGGTGGGTGTCAGGTCGAGCGCGACGGGTTGGCCATCGGCGTCGCTCACGGCCGCCACGAAGGCACTGGTGTCCACCGTGAGGCGGCCATGTTTGAGCGCGCCCTCGGGCGAGCGGGCCGCACCGGTGCGGCGCATCACCGCATACACGCGCGCCACCACCTCCTTCGGGCTGTAGGGCTTGACGACGTAATCGTCCGCGCCGTAGCGCAGCGCCCCCAGCTTTTCCGGCTCGTCGCCGATGGCGCTCACCATGATGACGGGCGTATCGCCCGCACGCCGGATGGCGGAGAGCACTTCGGTGCCGCCCAGCTTGGGAAGCATCACATCCAGCAGGACCAGATCCGGTTTCCACTGGGCATGCCAGGTGACGGCTTGCTCGCCGTCGTTCGCCACGGCCACCAGGAACCCCTCCCTTTTCAAGTAGGCCTCCAGCACGCTGGCGCTGTCGGGATCGTCCTCAACCACCAACACTCGTTTTTGATTCATGGGTTTCGTGCGCCTTCGAAGCACTTGGCAAAACGCGCCGGGCACCGGTGCCCGGCTTTGCCGTGCGAATCGTACTGCCAGCCGCCCGCCGCGCGGTCGAATGCGAGCGGCCATTTTTTGCGCGCGTCTTGATGAAATCTTGAAGATTCCCGAAAGCAATCTTGATCCCGCCTGGGGACACTGCCCGCCGAGTTGTCACCCACCCATCGACATGATTTCATTGCCCGCACACCCCGTCCGCAGCGGCCTCTCGCTGGCATGCGCCACCTTGGCCTTGCTGGTCGGCGGGTGCTCGTTGACCCCGCCTTTCGAGCGCCCCGTTCCCCGGATTCCGGCGACCTTCATGGCGGACCCGGCCGGGCGCGGCATGGCTTCCGAAGCGGCGACGGCCGAACTCTCGCAAGACGAGCGCCGGTTTCTTCAAGCGTTCTCGCCTGCGCGGGACCTCGCGCCGATGGTGGCCCGCGCGCTGGCCCACAACGCGGATTTCCGCCTGGCTGCGCTGAAGGTCGAGCAGGCCCGCGCGCAGTATGGGATCGAAGACTCGGCGCGCCTGCCGCAGGTCGGACTCCAGGTGCAGCGCGACCGGCAACGGTTCGGCAGCGATGCGCTGCAGGCCCGGTACGGACAGGATCAGGCCTATGCCAGTGTGGGAATTTCCGATTTCGAGATCGATTTCTTCGGCAAGATGAAGGCGCTGTCCGAAGCCGCGCGGCAACGGTACCTGGCATCGGCGCACGGGCAGCAGGCGGCGCGGGGCGCCTTGATCGCCGAGGTGCTGCGGGCCTACAGCCAGAAGCTGGCGGCGGCCCAGGCAGCGGGGCAGATGGCCGCCATCGACAGCGACAGCGCCGCGCTGCTGTCCATCGCCCGACGCCAGCACGAGGTCGGCGCGATCTCGGCGGACGAACTCGATGCCCAGCGCACGCAGGCCGACCGAATCCACGTGCGTGCGCTGCAGGCCGACGACGACGATGCGGCGGCCCTGCGGGCCCTGCAACTGCTCACCGGCTACAGCACCGGCCGTGCCGAGGGCGATATCGATGGCCTGCTCCCTCGGGGCGCCCCGGTGGCGGCGCTGCGCAACCTGGACTCGCAGGTGCTGCTGCAGCGGCCCGACATCCAGCAGGCCGAGGCCGAATTGCGCGCAGGCAATGCGGACATCGGCGCTGCGCGGGCGGCCTTTTTTCCTTCCATTCGCCTCAGCACGTCGGTGGGCGTGGCCAGCGACAGCCTGAGCGGCCTTTTCAATGCCGGCAGCCGCATGTGGACCTTCACGCCGCAACTGGTGTTGCCGATCTTCGACCACGGCCGCAACAGCGCGGGCCTGCAACTGGCCGAAGTGCGCCAACGGGCCGGCGTCGCCGAATACGAAAAGGCGGTCCAGTCCGCTTTCCGCGAAGTCGCCGATGCCCTGGACAGGCAGGCCACGCTGGCCGCTTCCGAAACGCATGCGCGGGACAACGCCATGCGCGAGCGCGCGCGGATTCAGCGCTTGGCGGCCCGCACCGCCCAGGGCCTGCAAAACCGCAGCACGTTGCTGTCCGAACGGGTGCGGGCGAGCCAGTCCGAACTCGACCACTTGGGCATTGCCCGCGACCTCGTGCTGAACCGGATCGCGCTGTTCAGCGCGTTCTACGGCGTTCAGCTTCCGTCTTCCCTTTGACTCGACCACACCTCGCGAACCATCATGAAACCAACCGCTCTCCGCCTCGCTCCCTGCCTGCTGGCGTCCGTTTTCGTGGCGATGCCCCACGCCGGGCATGCCCAAACGCTCGCGGGCTGGGGCTCCCGCCTGCTCGGGGACACGACCGATTTCAGCATCGGCGCCGCGGCGAGGGTGACCCCCCGCTATCCGGGGTCCGACGACCACCGCGTGGAGATTCTTCCGGTGCTGTCTGTCCAGCGAGGCATCTTCTTTGCCGACACCAGCCGCGGCATCGGCCTGCAATGGCAGTCCGAGAGCGGTTTCTACGCATCGCAATCGGTGTTCTACGACTTCGGCCGCGTGCAGCGCAACAGTCCCTTTCGCCCTGGCTCCAGAAAGCTGGCGGGCCTGGGAGACGTGCCGGACTCGGTCACCACCCGCACCTTGCTCATGCAGCAGTTCACTCCCGATTTCTCGGTCAGCGCCGAAGCGGAATTCGCCCTGGAAAGCGGTGCGCGCCGCAACCGGTACCGCCTGGGGGCCGAATACAACCTGCTGAAAACCTCGGCCGATACCGTCTCGCTCAGTGCCGACGTCCATGCGGGCGACCGGCGATACAACCAGGCCTATTTCGGCGTCACGCCGCAGCAGGCTTCGCGCACGCGCTTCGCCGCATTCAACGCCGGCTCCGGTGTGTACGGATATGCCATCGGCGCGAGCTGGAGCCACGCCCTGGCCCCGCACTGGACCACTTCCCTGCAGGTGTCCGCCTTGCGGTATGTCGACAACGCGGAGCACAGCCCGCTGGTCGTGCGCCGCACCTCCGTCACCGGCGGTGCCGCAGTGACCTACACCTACTGACGCATCGATGAACAGGGAGGCCACTGCCGTGAAATCCGTTCCTTGTCTTTTTCTCCTCCTTTGCGGATGGGCCTCCATGCTGTTGCTGACTGGCTGCGACGGGCAGGCCGCCCCTGCCGACACGGTCCCCCGGGCCGTCAAACTGGAAACCGTGGGGGCGGCCGCATCGGTCGAAACCCGGTTCACCGCCGTGGTCCGCCAGGAGCAGCGCGCCCAACTGGGGTTCGAGGGCGGCGGCCGCATTGCCGAGGTCCGCGTGGACGTCGGCGATCGCGTGCGCAAGGACCAGCTCCTGGCCCGCCTCGATCCGCAGCCGGCGCGGCTGAAGTGGGAGCAGGCCGACGCCAGCGTCCAGGCCGCCGTGGCGGATCTGGACGAGCGCAAAAGCCAGCTGCGCCAGCAGCAGGCCCTGTTCGAGGATGGGTCCCTTTCCGCCGCGGCATTGATCACCAGCCGGACCGCGTTCGAGGCCGCGCAGTCCAAGGTGCGCGCGGCGGAATCCGACCGCGCCTTGGCCCGACGCGCCTTGCGGCAGGCGGACATCCGCGCGCCGTTTGCGGGCACCGTGGTCGCGCGTTTGCTGCAACCGCAGTCGGATGCCGCGCCGGGTCAGGCCGTCCTGCAGCTCGATGGCGAGGGCCGTGCGCAGGTGCTGACCATGCTGCCGGCCGATGTGGGTGCCGGCCTGGCCCCGGGTGCCTCGGCGACGGCCTACCGCAGCGGGGAGGGCGACCGGTCGTTCGCACTGCGGCTTCGCAGCGTGTCGGCCCAGGTCGAAGGCGGCGCCACCGTGCAGGCGATTTTCGACCTGCCCGAACAGGAGCGGCTCCCGCGCAGCGGTGAAAGCCTGATGCTGGCGTTGCCCTCCGCGCCGGCCGGTCTGACCATTCCATTGACCGCGGTGGTTCCCGCCGCGGAAAAGGACAAGGCCGCTGTCTTCGTCTACGACGCGCTGACGGGGCATGTGCAGCGCCGCGAAGTGGTGCTGGGCCCTTTGGAGGGCACCCGCTTTCCCGTGCTTCGGGGGCTGGCCCCGGGCGAGCGCATCGTCAGCACGGGCGCCGCCTTCTTGGTCAATGGACAGGCGGTCGCTCTGTTTCGTCCTGAAACCCGCCTGGGTGCCGGTGTGCCGCGATGAACCTCACCCGTGCAGCCCTTTCCTCCAGCCGCCTGACGCTGTTCGCCGCGCTGTTCATTCTGGTCGCTGGCATCGTCGCTTTCTTGGATTTTCCCTCGCAAGAAGAGCCCTCGGTCACGGTGCGCGATGCCCTTGTCTCCGTGGCTTTCCCTGGCATGCCCAGCGAGCAGGTCGAGAGCCTGCTGGCCCGTCCGACCGAGGAGCGCCTGCGCGAGATTGCCGGCATCAAGAAGATCGTCACGACGGTGCGCCCGGGCAGCGCGATCATCCAGTTGACGGCCTACGACGATGTCAAGGACCTCGGCGCCCTGTGGCAGCGGGTGCGTGCCAAGGGTCTCGAAGCCGGCACCGCCTTGCCAACGGGAGCGCTGGGCCCTTTCGTGGACGACGACTTCGGCCGCGTCTCGGTCGCCTCGATCGCCATCGTGGCCCCGGGCTTCAGCATGGGCGAGATGCGCGGCCCGCTGCGGCGCATGCGCGAGCAGCTCTATGCCTTGCCAGGGGTCGAGCGGGTGACACTGCACGGCTTGCAGGAAGAGCGCGTGTATGTCGATTTCGACCGGGGCCGCCTTCTCCAGGCGGGCCTGACGCCGGCCGCGGTGATCGCGCAGCTGCGCGCTCAGAACATCGTGGCGCCTGGCGGGCAGATCGCAGTCTCCGGTCTGGCGATGACCGTGGCCGTCTCCGGCGAATTGCGCACCCTCGATGACCTGCGCCAGTTCCTGGTGTCGGTCCCGGCCGGCAGCGGCCCTCGGGAGGTGCCGCTGTCCCAACTCGCCCAGGTGCAGGTCATGCCCGTTGATCCACCGGAGAGCGCCGCCATCTACCAGGGGCAACCCGCGGTGGTGGTGGCGGTGTCGATGGCCCCCGGCAGGAACATTGCCGCGTTCGGGAAGGCGCTGCGCCAGAAGCTCGACGAGACCGCCACCTTGCTGCCTGCGGGCTTCGAGCAGCACATCGTGACCTTCCAGGCCGACGTGGTCGAGCGGGAAATGGACAAGATGCACCACGTCATGGGCGAGACGGTGGCCATCGTCATGGCGGTCGTCATGCTGTTCCTGGGCTGGCGCACCGGCCTGATCGTGGGCGCCATCGTGCCGCTGACCATTCTCGGCGCGCTGGTGGCGATGCGCGCGCTCGGCGTGGAACTGCAGACGGTCTCGATCGCCGCGATCATCCTCGCGCTCGGCCTGCTGGTGGACAACGGCATCGTCATCGCGGAGGACATCGAGCGCCGGCTCGGCATCGGCGAGGACCGCCGGGCCGCCTGCATCGCCGCCGGCCGCACGCTGGCACTGCCGCTGCTCACGTCCTCGCTGGTGATCGTGCTGGCGTTCTCGCCGTTCTTCCTGGGCCAGACCAGCACCAACGAATACCTGCGGTCGCTCGCGATCGTGCTGGCGACGACGCTGCTGGGCTCGTGGCTGCTCAGCCTCACCGTCACCCCCTTGCTGTGTCTGTATTTCGCGCGGGCGCATGCGGCCGACGCATCGGGGGGCGCGGTCTACGATTCCGCGTTCTACCGGGGCTACCGCCGGGCCATCGAAAGCCTGCTCGCGCACAAGCCCTGGTTCGTCGGGGCGATGCTGGCGCTGCTGGCCGGCGCCATCGCGGTCCTCGCCAGCATTCCGTATGACTTCCTGCCGAAATCGGACCGCCTGCAGTTCCAGATGCCGGTCAACCTGCAGCCCGGCAGCGATTCCCGCCAGACGCTGCGGACCGTGCAGGCAATCAGCCAGTGGTTCGCCGACAAGACGGCGAACCCGGAAGTGGTGGACAGCATCGGCTACGTCGCTGATGGCGGGCCCCGCATCGTGCTGGGCCTGGCGCCGCCGCTGCCTGCGGCGGGCATGGCCTACTTCACGGTCAGCGTTCGGGCGGGCACCGACATCGACGCGGTCATCGCCCGCACCCGCGCCCATCTTCGCGCGCAGCATCCCGAAGCGCGTGCCGAACCCAAGCGCTTTTCGATGGGGTCGACCGAGGCGGGCGTGGCGATCTACCGCGTGATCGGGCCGGACGAGACCGTGTTGCGGGGAGCCGCCGAGGCGATCGCCCAGGCCCTGCGCGCTTTGCCCGGCACCGAAGATGTCTACGACGACTGGAATGCGCGGATTCCCCGCTACCAGGTGCGCGTCGACCCACTGAAGGCGCGCCGCGCCGGCGTGACCAGCGAGGGCATCGCCCAGGCGCTGCAGATGCGGTACAGCGGCACGGACGTGTCGATGGTTCGCGACGATGGCGTCAACGTGCCGATCGTGCTGCGCGGCGATGCGGGCGAGCGGGCCGGGCACGGCGATCCGGGCGACACCCTGGTGTCTGCGCAGGGCGGCGGATCGCCCGTGCCGCTGGCTTCGGTGGCCACCGTCGTGAGCGGCACCGAGCCGTCCGCCATCGTGCGCCGCAACCTGAGCCGTGCCATCACCGTGACCGGCCAGAACCCCGGCCTGACCGCCACCGAGATCGTCAACCGCCTTGCCGGCCCCGTGGCGGCGATCCGGTTGCCGCCCGGCTACCGCATCGAACTGGGGGGCGAGATCGAGGACTCGCGGGAAGCCAACGGCGCCCTGCTGCAGTATTTTCCGCACGCGCTGGGTGCCATCCTGCTGTTGTTCGTCTGGCAGTTCAACTCGTTTCGCAAGCTGTTCATCGTGATGGCGAGCGTGCCGTTCGTGTTGATCGGCGCAGCGCTGGCGCTGCTCGTCACGGGGTATCCCTTCGGCTTCATGGCGACGTTCGGGCTGCTGGCGCTGGCGGGCATCATCGTCAACAACGCGGTGCTGCTGCTCGAGCGCATCGAGGAAGAGCTGAGCGAGGGCCTGGAGCGCCGCGAAGCGGTGGTGGCCGCGGCCATCAAGCGGCTGCGGCCGATCGTGATGACCAAGCTCACCTGCATCGTCGGGCTGGTTCCGCTGATGCTGTTCGCCGGCCCTTTGTGGACGGGCATGGCCATCACCATGATCGGCGGCCTGGCGCTGGGCACGCTGGTGACGCTGGGGCTGATTCCCGTTCTCTACGATCTGCTCTTTTCCTTGCGCATCGGCCGCGACGGTGGCGGTTCATCGCATGGGCCGGGAGCCGCTTCGTGAGGGCCGAGCGTGCAGGCTTGCCCGGCCGTCCTGCCGGTCAGCCGCGTGCGGAAAGAAGGGCCTGCCATGCCTCCACCGCGGCCAGCACGGCGGCCTTTTGCACGCCGTGCGCGAAGCGGAAGGCATCGCCCGACACCGTCTCGTCCGGGAACTCGGTGATGAGCGTGACCGGCGCACCGCGCGGGTTCTCGGACTGCGTGCAGGCCGTGCCATGGATCACCTCGAACGGCAACGCGCCCGCATGGCGTTCGTACAGCGCCATCTGGCGGGCGTTGTACTCAGGCAGGCCGGGGACGCCCTGCAGCGCGGCAGCCACCCGCTCCAGCAGCGCGCGGCCCTCGGCCTGCCAGCCCGGGTGGTGGCGCAGGATCAGAAAGAACCCCTTGGGCACCGTCCACAGGCCGAAGCCGCGCGGCACATAGCCGGACAGGGGCCGGGTCCACTCGTGCGCGGGGTAGCCGTGCAGGTTGATGTGCAATTGCGCGCCGGAAAGTGCCAGGGCCTGTTCGCGGGCCTCCCGCTCGTACAGCGGCGCGGTCTCGCGGTATTCGATGTCGTCGCCCAGCGCGCTGTAGCGCGCGGCATGCTGCATGTGGTGGGCGTGGTGCGCACCCAGTTCGCGGTGCAGCGCGTAGCCGTCGGGGTTCTCCAGCGCGATGAGGGCGAAGTGCGCGCCGGGCTGCGCATGCAGCGCCTCGGCCGCGCGCAGGGCCCCCACGACGCCGGAGGTTTCGTTGGCGTGCTGGCCGCCGCTCAGCAGGATCGGGGCCTCGGTGCCGGTGCGGTACAGGCCCAGCACCTCGCGCCCCTGGCGGCTGCGGGCAGAAAAGCGCTGGCCGCCCAGTTGCTCCATGGCTTGCGCGATGCGCTCGGGCGGCGGGGCCTGGCCCATGTCGTCCAGCGCCTGCCCGGCCGTGGTGTCCGCCCAGGCGCCGGCGTCCTGTGCGGCCACGTCGAAGGCGCGCAGCGCGATGCGCAGGCACGGCGGGCCTTCGTGTTGGCGGATGTCGGGCACGATCTGCCCGGGCTGCAGCCGGCGGTCGCCCGCCGGGCGGCCGGAGTGCTGCTGAAAGAACTCGAGCAGCGAAAAATACAGGTCTTCGTGCAGGGCCTCGTGCAGGCTCATGCATTCGTGCGGCGTGGACAGCGGCTGCTCGAAGCCCGGCAGGTCGACGCGGATGTCCAGCCGTTCGAAGTAGGGCTCCTGCGCGGGCCAGGCATGCTGCCGCAGCGTGTGCATGGCGTGCGCGAAGAGGTCTTCGAAGTCGGTGGATTCGGCCGCATCCAGGTTGCCGCCCGGCGCGCCGGACGCGTCCACGCGCAGCCAGCCCGTGGGCGACAGCAGCGGGTCCGGGCCGGTGGGGTCTTCGTGCACCCGGTTGGGTGCGAAGACCCGATCGGCCGTTTCGCGGCCATCGCGAAAGCGCAGCGCCACGCCATAGTGCAGGTCGTCGGCCCCGGGTTCGAACTGCAGGTCGCACCCGGCCAGCAGGTCGGCCAGCGGATAGGCCTCCAGCAGAAAACGCCCGGGCGAGCCCGTGGCTGGCACCGGGTAGCGCACCGTGGCGGCGGCCAGTTGGGCGGCATCGACCTCTTCCAGAAAGTAGTGCACCAGCGGCTTGTAGGCACTGCGAAAGCGCGCCACCACGCCTACCGCCGCGAGGCGCTGCTCGGCCGCGCGCCGCGCGGTCACGCCCTCGAACAGCCAGCCTTCGATGCGGGCGCCGCGAAATGCGGGTTGGCCGAAACGCTCCACCCAGGCGGACAGGGTGCGGGGAAAGGTCTGGTCCAGCAAGGGACGGTGGGGGGCGAAAGAGGCCATGCGATTCGGTACCTGCGGTGCCCCGGCGATGGGGCTAAAGGAAAGGACCGCCCATTGTCATCGGGGCGAAGCCGCCGCGGTGTACAGGCCGGAAGCCGCACGGGGCGGATGCACGACGATGTTGCTGTACCCGCGGTAGGTGCCGTTCTTGAGCTCGTCCGTCACCCAGACGATCCATTCGGGCGGGCGGCCTTTGCCGTGGTCGATGGTGCCCACGACCTCCAGGCGGAAGAACTGCTCCGGGGTTTCCACCTGGACGGCGCTGCCTTCGGACTGGGGCGTGCCAGGCAGCAGCGCCTGGAGCGTGTGCTTCTTGCCATCGGCGCGATTGCGAAGCGACGAGGGGAACGATCGCAGGTCCAGTTTTTCGTACAGGGTCTTGCCCTGCTTGCCGGAGGCGGCGGCCTTCTGCGCGACGAAAGGCTTGCCGGCGATCACGCGGATGCTGTCGCACAGCCGGTATTCGCTGCGGATCTCGAAGTTGCGGGTCGACTCGACCGGCTGGCTCTTCGACAGCAGATCCGAGTATTCGAGGCAGTTCTTGGCCGACGCGCCGTTGTCGAACGCGAGCGGCGTGCGCTCCGCCGTGAGCGAGGCCTTGAGGTTCTGCAGCGCCGAGAGCAGTTCCGGGTTGGTGACATGCACCACGCCGACCGCGTGGTCGGCGGCAGGCGTGGCATTGGTGGCATGCAGGGCACCGGAAACCATCACGGCGGTGGCCAGGGCGATCCATCGTTTCATTTGACTTTCTCCAGCAGTGCGGCTTCCTTGCCGCGGCGGGTGGGGTACACGTCCCCGAAGTTCTTGAGCAGCTTGACCGCTTCGGTCCAGTCCTGTTCGGTGACGGCCTTCCAGAACTTCGGCGTGGCCGCATCCAGGTTGACGCCGTACTGGAACGACACCGACGCGATGACGGTCTGCGCTTCCGCAGGCAGGTCGATGAAGTTCTTCTTGGCGGCCGTGGCCGAGTCGTACTTCAGCTTCACGCTGGCGATGTGGCTGGCCTTGGTGGCCTTGTCGATGGACTCGGCCTCGGCGGCGGTGATCGTCAGCGGGGTCTTCTCGATCAGCGTCTTGGCATCGGCGCCCTTGGTGCCGAGGTAGGGTTTGAGCTTGGTGACCAGGCCGCTGGCCAGGCCCAGGTTCTTCAGATCGCTTTCGGAGCGTTGGCCCAGGTCGAACCCGGTCGCGATGGTCACGCCGCTCTTGCTCACGTTGGCCGCTGGCACGTAGCCGGTGGTCAGCGAGCCGCCCTCCAGGGCGCTCAGGAATGCATAGTCGATTTGTTCTGGCATGTCTGGTGGATGAAGGTGATCGGTGGCTGCCGCACTCGGAGGAATGGGCCGGTTCGTTGAGAAGAGGGGAATCGAAAAATCGCGCCCCCTGGGATGCGAGCGGGCCGCCGCAGCGTCGTGCCGCGGGCCGAAGATATCATCGAAAAAGGTCGGCAAATCGTGGATGTTCTCCTGGCTCGCAGGTGATGCCTGCGTCAATGTTGTCCAAACATTTCATTCGTAACAGGCTGAGGAAAACATCGACATGGCAACACAACTGTGGCAGTTCTGGGTGGACCGTGGCGGCACCTTCACCGACGTGGTGGGCCGCCGGCCCGACGGCACCCTGGTCACGCACAAGCTGCTGTCCGAAAACCCCGGGCACTATCGCGATGCCGCGGTGGCCGGCATCCGCCACCTGCTGGGCCTGGCGCCCGGCGCGCCCGTGTCGCCCAAGCAGGTGGAGTGCGTGAAGATGGGCACCACCGTGGCCACCAACGCGCTGCTGGAGCGCAAGGGCGAGCCCACGCTGCTGGTGACCACGCGGGGCTTTCGCGATGCGCTGCGCATCGCCTACCAGAACCGCCCCCGCCTGTTCGACCGCCGCATCGTGCTGCCCGAGCTGCTGTACAGCCGCGTGATTGAGGCGCAGGAGCGCGTGGGTGCCCATGGCGAGGTCGAGCAGGCGCTGGACGAGGCCCACCTGCGCGAGCGCCTGTGGGCCGCCCACGACGCGGGCCTGCGCAGCGTGGCCATCGTGTTCATGCACGGCTACCGCTACACCGCGCACGAGCAGGCGGCGGCGCGGCTCGCGCGCGAGGCGGGCTTCACGCAGGTGAGCACCTCGCACGGCACCAGCCCGCTGATGAAGTTCGTGAGCCGGGGCGACACCACGGTGGTCGATGCCTACCTGTCGCCCATCCTGCGCCGCTACGTGGAGCAGGTGGCGGCCGAGATGCCGGGCGTGCCGCTGTACTTCATGCAGTCGTCGGGCGGGCTCACCGATGCGCACCGTTTCCAGGGCAAGGACGCGATCCTCTCCGGCCCGGCCGGTGGCATCGTGGGGATGGCGCGCACGGCGGAACTGGCCTTCGCGGGCCAGGCGCGCGGGGCCGCAGGCCCAGGCGATTCGGTGCGCGTGATCGGCTTCGACATGGGCGGCACCTCCACCGACGTGAGCCACTATGCGGGCGAGTTCGAGCGCGAGTTCGAAACCCAGGTGGCGGGCGTGCGCATGCGCGCGCCGATGATGAGCATCCACACCGTGGCCGCCGGCGGCGGCTCGCTGCTGGAATACGACGGTGCGCGCTTTCGCGTGGGCCCGCAGAGCGCGGGCGCCAACCCGGGGCCGGCCAGCTATCGCCGGGGCGGGCCGCTGGCCGTGACCGATGCCAACGTGATGGTGGGCAAGATCCAGCCCGCGCACTTTCCGCACGTGTTCGGCCATGGCGGCGACGAGCCGCTCGATGCGGGCGTGGTGCAGGCCCGCTTCGCCGACCTCGCGGCGCAGGCCGGCCGCGCCGCGCACGACGTGGCGCACGGCTTCATCCAGATCGCGGTGCAGCAGATGGCCAATGCCATCAAGAAGATCTCGGTCGCACGGGGCTACGACGTCACGCGCTACACGCTGCAGTGCTTCGGCGGCGCGGGCGGGCAGCATGCCTGTCTGGTGGCCGATGCGCTGGGCATGCAGCGCGTGTTCGTGCACCCGCTGGCCGGCGTGTTGTCGGCCTATGGCATGGGCCTGGCCGACCAGAACCTGATCCGCGAGCAGGCAGTGGAGGCGCGCCTGTCGCCAGAGGCCCTGGGCGGCATCGCCCACGCGCTGGATGCGCTGGCCCAGGCGGCCCGGGCCGAGATGGCACAGCAGCAGCAAGGCGGTGCGCCGGTGTCGGTGCGCCGCCGGGTGCATGTGCGGTACGAGGGCTCGGACGCGGCGCTGGTCGTGCCCGTCGGCGACGTGCCGGAGGTGGCGGCCATCACGGCGGGGTTCGAGGCCGCCTACCGCCAGCGCTTCGCCTTTCTCATGCGGGGCCGGGCGTTGATCGTGGAGGCGGTCTCGGTCGAGGCGGTGGTGGCCGGCGACGCGCCGGTCGAACCGATGCAGGCCCTGCACCCGCCGCGCGAGGCGCCGCGCCGTGGCACCGTGCGCATGTACACCGTGGGCGTGGACGGCGTGCCCGCGTGGCACGACGCGGCCCTGGTGGTGCGCGAGGACCTGCGCCCCGGCGACGTGATCGCCGGCCCGGCCATCATTGCCGAGAAGAACGCCACCACCGTGGTGGAGCCGGGCTGGCAGGCCGCGCTGACGGCCCTCGACCACCTGGTGATCGACCGCACCATCGCGCGCAGTGTGCGGCATGCGCTGGGCACCACGGTGGACCCGGTGCTGCTGGAGGTGTTCAACAACCTCTTCATGAACATCGCCGAACAGATGGGCCTGCAGTTGCAGAACACCGCGCACTCGGTGAACATCAAGGAGCGCCTGGATTTCAGCTGCGCGCTGTTCGACGCCGAAGGCCACCTGATCGCCAACGCGCCGCACATGCCGGTGCACCTGGGCTCGATGGGCGAGAGCATCAAGGCGGTCATCTACCGCAATGCCGGCCGCATGCAGCCGGGCGACGTGTACGTGCTGAACGACCCGTACCACGGCGGCACCCACCTGCCGGACATCACCGTCATCACGCCCGTGTACCTGGCCGAAGAGGCCGAGCCCACGTTTTACGTCGGCAGCCGCGGCCACCATGCCGACGTGGGCGGCATCACCCCCGGCTCGATGCCGCCGTTTTCCACGCGCATTGAGGAAGAGGGCGTGCAGATCGACAACGTCAAGCTGGTGGAGCGCGGCATGCTGCGCGAGGCCGAAATGGTGGCCCTGCTGCAAAGCGGCGAATACCCCAGCCGCAACCCGCAGCAGAACCTGGCCGACCTGAAGGCGCAGATCGCCGCCAACGAAAAGGGCGTGCAGGAGCTGCGGCGCATGGTGCAGCAGTTCGGCCTGCCCGTGGTGCAGGCCTACATGGGCCATGTGCAGGACAACGCCGAGGAGTCGGTGCGCCGGGCCATCACCCGTCTGGCCGCCCGGCTCCAGGACGGTGCCTTCACGCTGCCGCTGGACAACGGCGCGCAGATCCAGGTCGCGGTGCGCGTGGACGCCGCCGCCCGCAGCGCGGTGATCGACTTCACCGGCACCTCGGCGCAGCAGGCGAACAACTTCAACGCGCCCACGGCGGTGTGCATGGCCGCGGTGCTGTACGTGTTCCGCTCGCTAGTGGACGACGACATTCCGCTGAACGCCGGCTGCCTCAAGCCGCTGCAGGTCATCATCCCGCCCGGCTCCATGCTCAACCCCCTGCCGCCGGCGTCCGTGGTGGCGGGCAACGTGGAAACCTCCACCTGCATCACCAATGCGCTGCTGGGCGCGTTGGGTGTGTCGGCGGGCAGCCAGTGCACGATGAACAATTTCACCTTCGGCAACGACCGCCACCAGTACTACGAGACCATCTCGGGCGGCAGCGGCGCCGGTGGGGTGTTCGGCGACGACGGGGACTGCGTGGACGGTTTCGACGGCACGAACGTGGTGCAGACGCACATGACCAACTCGCGCCTGACCGATCCGGAGATCCTGGAGTTCCGCTTTCCGGTGCGGCTGGAGAGCTATGCCATCCGCACTGATTCGGGTGGAGCAGGGCGGTGGAAGGGCGGCAACGGCGGCGTGCGCCGGGTGCGGTTTCTCGAACCCATGACGGCCGGCATCCTGTCGAACGGGCGCCGCCACGGTGCGTTCGGCATGGCGGGCGGCCAGCCGGGGCAGCCGGGCATCAACCGGGTGGTGCGTGCGGACGGCCGGGTGGAGGTGCTGGAGCACATCGGCCAGGCGCAGATGGAGCCGGGCGACGTGTTCGAGGTGCACACGCCGGGTGGCGGCGGCTTCGGCGGGGTGGGTTCTTGATTCGAGCGGAAAAGGCCGCCAGCGAATATTCCACTAGGGCATCATGCTATTGAATTAATAGCATTTGGCTGTATCCAGCCACAGATGCCGCTCGTCCGGTGCGGACCGTTCGGCATGTGGTCAAACAGGCCGTGGCGGCATATTCTTCTAGGGCATATTGCTACAAATTTGGTAGCAAGTACATCGAAGAATGCGTCGAGAAACACGCCGAGAAGATGCGCCGACGATCGCCTCAGGAGTCGCGGTCGGTGCTCTCGTGCAGGCGGCTCAGGCTGGGCGGCACGTTCTGGCCGGCCCGGCGCGCGCGGAACAGGGCGGCGCGCATCAGGAAGATGTTGGTCACCGGCACGGTGACCGCCACGAACAGGCCGATGAGCAGCGCGTGCAGCGCCAGCCCGGCGCCCTGGACCGAAAAGTACAGCAGCGTGGCCAGCACGATGCACCAGCACCCGAGCGTGGCGATCACGGACGGCGCGTGCACCCGCTCGAAGTAGGTCGGCAGGCGCAGCAGTCCGAGCGATCCCAGCAGGGCGATGCCGCACCCGGCCAGCACCAGGGCCGCGATGGCGATCTCGGCCCACAGGGGCAGGGTGGTGGCGGTCATTCGATCACCTCGCCGCGCAGCAGGAACTTGGCCATCGCCGTGGAGCTGGCAAAGCCCAGCAGCGCGATCAGCAGCGCCGCCTCGAAGTAGTTCGTGCTGCCGTAGTAGATGCCCAGCACCAGCATGCACAGCATGCCGTTCAGGTACATGCAGTCCAAGGCCAGCACCCGGTCCTGCGCCGACGGGCCCTTGAGCATGCGCACCAGGGCGCAGGACATCGCCAGCACCAGCAGGAAGACGGCGACCGGCAGCGCGATGGACAGGATGGAACCGTTGGTCATGATTCGAAAATCTCCATCAGGGGGCGCTCGTAGCGCGTTTTGACGTGATCGATGGCGGCCTGCTTGTCGTCCAGCTCCAGCACGTGCAGCATCAGCACCGAACGGTCCAGCGACAGTTCGGCCCACGACGTGCCGGGGGTGATGCACACGATCATCGCCAGCACCGCCAGGGCGTTCGGGTCGCGCATCTCCAGTGGAATCTGCACGAAGCCCGGCGGGTGCGGCCGGTGGCCCGATGGCGTTGCCAGAAAGCGCAGCAGCCGCAGGTTGGACGCCACGCTGTCGGCGATGACGGACGCCACCAGCCGCAGCACGGTGCCGGGCCGGCGGATGCGCACCGGCAGGGGCCGCAGGCCACGCGTGAGCACCGGGATGGCGATGGCCACGCACGCCGCCAGCACGAGCTGCCCGGCACTCACCGAGCGGTTGAGCATCAGCCACATCACGAACAGCGCCACGGACAGCAGCGGGGCCGGGAACAGGCGCTTCATGGCGTTTCCTTCGCGGGCGGCTGCGCCGGCGTGACCGGCCCGGGCACGGGCCGCGCCGACATCACCGCGCGGATGTAGCTGGACGGTGTGTGCAACGCGTTGGCGGTGGCCTGCGTGAACCGCATCACCGCGCCGGCGTACAGCGTGAGGCCGATGCACCCGGCCAGCAGCAGCGCGATCGGCAGGCCTTCCAGCACGCGCAACTGGGGCGGGCGGCGGTCGTGCGTGGTCCAGAAATAGCGGATGCCGGTGCGGGTGAGGGCGATCAGCGCGAACAGGCCGGTGACGATCATCAGCGCCAGCAGCACCCATCCCGGCGTGCCGGGCTGGTAGCCGGAAGACGAGCCCAGGCCCAGCGGGTTGAGCAGCGCCGTCAGCATGGCGAACTTGCCCACGAAGCCCGACAGCGGCGGCAGCCCGGCGATCACCAGCGTGCACAGCAGGTAGGCCAGGCCCAGGAAGGCGGCGGCGGCGGGAATGACCCGGCCGATCAGCACGGTCTCGTCCTCGTCGAGGTTCAGGCCCGCGGCGGGCACCAGCTCGGCCGTGAGGAAGGGCGCGTCGTCGTGCCGCTCGTGCGGCGCGAGCGTGGCGCCGTCGTTGCGCCAGCGGTCGATCAGGTCGCCCAGCAGGAACATCGCGCTGATCGCCAGCGTGGAGCTGGGCAGGTAGTACAGCAGCCCGGCGGTCAGCACGTTCTGCCCGAAGCCGGCCGCCGCCAGCAGCGTGCCGGACGAAAGAATGGCCGCATAGCCCGCCAGGTGCGTGAGCCGCTGCGAGCCCAGCATGCCGATGCCGCCGAAGGCCATGGTGATCATGCCGCCGCCGATCAGCCACAGGCTGCCGAACAGCGCGGAGGCGCCGGCCTCGCTGCTGAACATGAGCGTCCACAGCCGCAGGATGGTGTACACGCCCACCTTGGTCATCAGCGCGAACAGCGCGCCGGCCGGCGCGGTCGCGGCGCTGTAGGCCGGCACCAGCCAGAAGTTGAGCGGCCACATCGCGGCCTTGATGAGGAAGGCCGTGGCCAGGATGGCCGCCGCCGCGTGCAGCAGGCCGCGGTCCGCCGCCGCCACCTTGGGAATGCTCTGCGCCAGATCGGCCATGTTCAGCGTGCCGGTGATGCCGTACAGCATCGACACGCCGATGAGGAACAGCGACGACGCCGCCAGGTTGATCGCGATGTAGTGCAGCCCGGCCTGCACGCGCGTGCGGCCTGAGCCGTGCAGCAGCAGCCCGTAGGAGGCGGCCAGCATGATCTCGAAGAACACGAACAGGTTGAACAGGTCGGCGGTGAGGAACGCGCCCGCCAGCCCCATCAGCTGGAACTGGAACAGCGGGTGGTAGTGCACCCCGGCGCGGTGCCAGCGCGCGGCGGCGAAGACGATGGAGCACAGGGCGACGGCACTGGTCAGCACCAGCATCATGGCCGAGAGCCGGTCCAGCGCCAGCACGATGCCGAACGGCGCGGGCCAGTTGCCCGGCAGGTACACGCCCATGGTGGTGGGCACGGTGGCCTGGGCCGTCCACAGCAGCAGCGCCGTGGCCACCAGCAGGCCGAGGAAGGTGGAGGCGATGTTCAGGCCCAGCTTGAGCCGCTGGCGCTCTTCGCGCAGCAGCAGCATCAGCGCGGCGGTGAGCAGCGGCAGCACGATGGGCACCAGCATCAGGTGCGGCATCCATGCGGAAAGGGCGTGCGCGAGGGCCGGGGTCACGGCATCTCCTGCACGTCGTGCGAGCGCGTGCCGTCCACATGGTCGGTGCCCGACATGCCGCGCGATGCCAGCAGCACCACGAGGAACAGCGCCGTCATGGCGAAGCCGATCACGATGGCGGTCAGCACCAGCGCCTGCGGCATGGGGTCGGCATAGTGCAGCAGGTCCTTCGGAACACCTTCCACCAGCACGGGTTCCTTGTTGATGGCCAGGCCCAGGCGGCCCATGCTGAAGATGAACAGGTTGACGGCATACGACAGCAGGGCCAGGCCCATGATGACCTGGAAGGTCCGTGGGCGCAGCAGCAGCCACACGCCGGAGCCGGTGAGCACGCCGATGGCAATGGCGAGAACGATTTCCATCAGCGGGCTCCTCCTTCGGGGGCGGTGGTGTCGGGGCTGGCCGCCAGCTCGGCCTCGCGTTCCTCGGCCAGGCGCGCGTGGTAGCGGTGGCCGCGCACCGATTGGTGGGCGATGGCGGTGAGGATCAGCAGCGTCGAGCCGACGACCAGGGTGAACACGCCGATGTCGAAGAACAGCGCGCTGGCGATGTGGATCTCGCCGATCACCGGCAGGTGCAGGTGCGCGGTGTGGCTGGTCAGGAACGGGTAGCCCAGCGCGATGGCGCCCAGCCCGGTGCCCAGGGCGAACAGCAACCCCATGCCGATCCAGCGGCGCGGGTACAGCGGCAGATGCGCCTCGACCCAGTGCGTGCCCGAGATGATGTATTGCAGCAGCAGCCCCACCGACAGCACCAGCCCGGCCACGAAGCCGCCGCCCGGCTCGTTGTGGCCGCGCATGAACATGTAGAACGACACCAGGGCCGTGAACGGCAGCAGCAGCCGCACCAGCACGGCGGGCACCATCAGGTAGCCGATGGCGGTGTCGGTCGCATTGCGCGGATTGAGCAGGTCGGTCTGAAGGTCGGCCGGCATGTTGCGCTGCTGCTCGGGCAGGTCCATGGTCTCGCGCGCCGGGCGGAAGCGGCGCAGCAGCGCATACACCGTCAGGGCGACGATGCCCAGCACCACGATCTCGCCGAAGGTGTCGAAGCCGCGGAAGTCCACCAGCATCACGTTGACCACGTTGGTGCCGCCGCCCTCGGTCTGCGCGCGCTCCAGGAAGAAGGTGGAGGTGCTTTCGGGGAACGGCCGGCTCATCATGGTGAAGGCCAGCCACGCCATGCCGCCGCCGGCGGCCAGCGCCACCGCCATGTCGCGCAGCCGCCGTGCCCGCACGATGCCCGGGTGGGTGGTGTCCACGCCGCGCAGCCGCTCGTCGCGCCGGGGCAGCCAGCGCAGGCCCAGCAGCACGAGCACGGTGGTGACGATCTCCACCACGATCTGCGTCAGCGCCAGGTCGGGCGCCGAGAACCACAAAAAGGTGATGCAGGTGCACAGGCCCGCGCCGCCCATGAGCGTCAGCGCCGCCAGCCGGTGGTACTTGGCCTGCCACGCGGCGGCCACCGCGCAGATCGAGCCCAGCGTCCACAGCACGACGAAGGCCGGCGACAGGGGCAGCGTGCCGCGGTCGCCGAGCTGCAGGCCCTGCGTCCACAGCGGCAGGGCCGCGCCGGCCAGCGCCGCCAGCACCAGCCACAGCATTTGCCACTGCAGTCGCGGCGTGGCCATCAGCCGCCGCCCGTTGTGCCCGCACAGCGTGAGCCAGGTGAGGGCGATCTCGAACAGGCGCCGTCCGCTCACGCGGTAGATGAGCGGGGGCGCATCCACCTTGCCGGCGGCGCGCTGGCGGCGCAGCAGAAGGTAGAGCGCGGTGCCGCCGCCCAGGGCGACCAGGCTCATCACGAAGGGGGTATTGAAGCCGTGCCAGATGGCCAGGCTGAACTCGGGCAACGGGCCGCCGACCACCGGCCGCGCCGCCGCGTCCAGGTACTGGCCGACCGACCACGCGGGAAAGATGCCGACCACGAGGCAGGCCAGCACCAGCAGTTCCACGGGCACGCGCATCCAGTGCGGCGGCTCGTGCGGCTGGCGCGGCAGGTCTTGCGCGCGCGGGCCCCAGAACACGTCCACGATGAACCGCAGCGAGTAGGCCACGCTGAACACGCCGGCCAGCGTGGCGGCGACGGGCAGCACGGTCGCCACCAGCGGCGAGGCGTCGAGGAACACCGTCTCGGCGAAGAACATTTCCTTGGACAGAAAGCCGTTGAGCAGCGGCACGCCCGCCATGGAGGCGCTGGCCACCATCGCCAGGGTGGCCGTCACCGGCATCATGGTGCGCAGCCCGGACAGGCGCCGGATGTCGCGCGTGCCGCTTTCATGGTCCACGATGCCCGCCGCCATGAAGAGCGAGGCCTTGAAGGTGGCGTGGTTCATGATGTGGAACACCGCCGCCACCGCCGCCAGTGGGCTGTTCAGCCCCAGCAGCAGCGTGATCAGGCCCAGGTGCGAGATCGTGGAATACGCCAGCAGCCCTTTGAGGTCGTTCTGGAACATGGCCGCATAGCCGCCCACCAGCAGCGTGCACACGCCCGCGCCGCCCACCAGCCAGAACCAGGGCTCGGTGCCGCCCATCACGGGCCACATGCGCGCCAGCAGGAAGACGCCCGCCTTGACCATCGTGGCCGAGTGCAGGTAGGCCGACACAGGCGTCGGCGCGGCCATGGCGTTGGGCAGCCAGAAGTGGAAGGGAAACTGCGCGCTCTTGGTCAGCGCACCCAGCAGCACCAGCACCAGGGCCGCCAGGTACCACGGGTGGTTGCGGATCTGCTCGCCGGCGGCCAGCACATGGTCGAGGTCGTAGCTACCCACGATGTGCCCGATCACCAGCATGCCTGCCAGCATGCACAGCCCGCCCGTGCCCGTCACGGTGAGCGCCATGCGAGCGCCCCGGCGCGCGTCCTGGCGGTGGTACCAGTAGCCGATCAGCAGGAAGGAGAACAGGCTGGTGAGCTCCCAGAAGAAGGCCAGCTGGATGATGTTGCCCGACAGCACCACGCCGGCCATGGCGCCCATGAACGCCAGGAAGAACGAGAAGAAGCGCGGCACCGGATCGGCCGGCGACATGTAGTAGCGCGCATACAGCACCACCAGCGAGCCGATGCCCAGGATCAGCATGCAGAACATCCAGGCGAATCCGTCCATGCGGATCACCAGGTTCAGCCCCAGCGCGGGCAGCCAGGGGATTTCCTGGCGCAGCACCCCGCCCGCGGCGATCTCCGGAAAGTACAGCGCAGCCTGCACCGCACAGAACAGCGCGATCGCACCGGCGAGCGTGGATTCGGTGTTGCGCGCGTTCGACGGCAGCACCGCCGCCAGCAGGCTGCCGATGAAGGGGAGGAGGACGAGGAGGATCAGGGGCATGCCCGAACGATTCTACGGGCATGCCTTTCGGACATGCTATGAATACCCTAGCAGAGCCCGGAGATTGGGCGTGCTGCGGGCTCGCAATCCGTTGGGTGTCTAACGCGACGCGCCCGCCATGGGCGGCAATGGGGCGGCTGTGGCCCGCGCGCCGTCGAACGCGGCACCGTTCACCGTGAGGCCTTCGCTGGACAGGCGCGCGGCAGAGGCCTTGCCCAGGCCCGGGACGCGGCCGACGAGGTCCGGCCAGTTCTGGAACGGGCCTTTCTCCCGGGCTTGGAGAATCCTGGCCGACAGCGCCGGGCCGATGCCTTTGACTCCGTCGAGGTCGGCAACGGACGCCGTGTTGACCTCCACGGCCGCCACGGCCGCCACGCAGTGAACGGCCGCAGCCGCGGCCACGAGCAGAGCCTTGATCCTCGGAAGCTTCATAGCTCTTCCACGCGCCGGGCGGGGTAGCTGTCCCAGGTCTGGCAGCCGGGGCATTGCCAAAAATGCTGCCGGGCCTCGAAGCCGCAGGCCGCGCAGCGGTAGCGGGTGAGCGGCTTGGTCGCCTGGTCCAGCGCCTTTTGCACCTGGGGATGGAACTGCTCGTGCTCCAGTGTTTCCTGCGCCAGCCACTTCGCGGCCGCCACCAGCGAGGGCTCCTTGTCCAGATGGCGCACGTACCACTGCGGCCCGGGCCGGGACGCGTCGCCCGAGGCGGCGTCCATCGACACGATGGCCTCCAGCATGTCCAGCGACGGCGCCCGCTCGTAATGGCCCAGCAGCAGCTGGTAGGTTTCCTCGGCGCGCTGGGTGGCTGCGCCCACCTCGACCAGCAACGGGGCGGCCAGGGGCAGGGCGCCGGGCGATTCGCGCGACAGTTCCAGCAGCGTGGAAAACGCCTGTTCCGGCCGGCCGCAGCGGTGGTGCAGGCGGGCCAGTTCGATGCGCGGGCGGGGCGCGTGGGGCGCGGCGGCCACGGCCTCTTCGAACTGCGCCTGCGCGGCTTCCTGGTCGCCTTGCGCGGCCCGCGCGATGGCCTGCTCGCACAGGTAGTGGGCCTGCCGCGTGCTGAAGTCGCCCTGGTGCGATCCGTGCATCTTGCGGGCGATGGCCGCCGCCTGCGGCCAGTCGCGCGAGCGTTCGTAGATGGCCAGCAGGGCCAGGCGCGACTGGCTCTCGAACGGCGTGTTCTCCAGCCGCCGCAAGGCATCTTCGGCGCGGTCGAGCAGGCCGGCCTTGAGGAAGTCCAGGGCCAGCGCATGCTGCGCCCGGTCGCGGTCGGTGCGGCTCAGGTCGCCGCGCGACAGCAAGTGCTCGTGCACGCGGACCGCGCGGTTGTACTCGCCACGGCGGCGAAAGAGGTTGCCCAGCGCGAAATGCAGCTCGGACGTGTCCGGATCGTTCTGCACCGCCTCGATGAACGCATCGATTGCCTGGTCCTGCTGCTCGTTGAGCAGGAAGTTCAGGCCCTTGAAATAGGCCTTGGGCGCGCGGCGGTTCTCCTCGCGCAATTGCCGCAGGTCGAAGCGGGAGGCGAACCACCCCAGCACGAACGCCAGCGGCAGGCCCAGCAGCAGCCAGCTGAAATCAAATTCCATGGATGGAGGGCGGTTGTTGTTGCAGGTCCGGCACGGCTGGAGCCGCGACCGGTGCGGGGGCCGGGGCTTCAGCCGGCAACGCGGCCTGTGCGCGCCGGGCGGCGCTGCGGTGCTTCCACCAGCGGGGCACCATGCCCAGCACGCCCACGACGACCCCGGCCGCGAAGGCCGTCAGCACGACGAGCACCAGGGGCGCGCTCCAGTGCGTGCCGAAAAAGAAGTGCACGGTGGCGTCTTGCTGGTTGTTCAGTGCAAAAGCGAACAGGGTAAAAAAAATGGCTGCCTTGAGCAGCCACAGGAGGTATTTCATGCGTCTCCCCGGTGGTGTGGGGGCATTCTACGGGCACGCCGTGGCGCGTCTGCCATCTGCGCCGATACCCGTGCCACGGGCTCCCGGCGCTTGACAGCCAAGCGCAGGCAGCTATCAATTTTGATGTTTTTGCGACGGTGCATCGACGATGCCCATTTCGACCGTGCGCTGGTCTACGGCTTCGCGCAGGGCCTTGCCGGGCTTGAAGTGGGGCACGCGCTTTTCCGGGATCGCCACGGCTTCGCCGCTGCGGGGATTGCGGCCCATGCGGGGCGGGCGGCGGTTGACCGAAAAGCTGCCAAAACCCCGGATCTCGATGCGGTGGCCACGCACCAATGCGTCGCCCACGGCGTCCAGAATGGTCTTGACGGCGTATTCGGCATCGCGCTGGGTGAGCTGGCTGAACCGTGCCGCCAGTTCTTCAACGAGGTCTGATCGGGTCATGGAATCCTAGTCTTTGCAACCTGGGAAACAGAACAAAAAGAAGCGGGCGCACGAGGCGCCCGCCATTCACAACCGCCGAAGCGGTCGTTGCCTGACTCTCGGATTACTTGTCCGAGTTGTCCAGCTTGGCGCGCAGCAGGGCGCCCAGGCTGGTCGTGCCGGCGCTTTCGCGGCTCGATTGCTGGCTCAGGTTGGCCATGGCGCCTTGCTCGTCGGCCATGTCCTTTTGCTTGATGGACAGCTGGATGTTGCGGGTCTTGCGGTCCACGTTCACCACCACGGCCGTGACTTCGTCGCCTTCCTTGAGCACATTGCGGGCATCTTCCACGCGGTCGCGGGAGATTTCCGAGGCGCGCAGGTAGCCGATGATGTCTTCGCCGAGGTCGATTTCAGCGCCACGGGCGTCCACGGTCTTGACCTTGCCGGTCACCGTCTGGCCCTTGTCGTTCACCGTCACGAAGGTGGTGAATGGGTCGCCGTCGAGCTGCTTGATGCCCAGCGAGATGCGTTCGCGGTCCACGTCCACGGCCAGCACGATCGCTTCGACTTCCTGACCCTTCTTGTAGTTGCGAACGGCGGCTTCGCCGGTTTCGTTCCAGGACAGGTCGGACAGGTGCACCAGGCCGTCGATGCCGGCAGCCAGGCCCACGAACACGCCGAAGTCGGTGATCGACTTGATCGGGCCCTTGACGCGGTCGCCGCGCTTGGTGTTCTGCGCGAACTCTTGCCATGGGTTGGCCTTGCACTGCTTCATGCCCAGGCTGATGCGGCGCTTGTCTTCGTCGATCTCGAGGACCATGACTTCGACTTCGTCACCCAGCGACACGAGCTTGGAAGGAGCGATGTTCTTGTTGGTCCAGTCCATTTCGGAGACGTGCACCAGGCCTTCGATGCCGGGTTCCAGTTCCACGAATGCGCCGTAGTCGGCAATGTTCGTGACCTTGCCGAACAGGCGGGTGCCCGAAGGATAGCGACGCGAAACGCCCATCCAGGGATCGTCGCCCATTTGCTTGAGGCCCAGGGACACGCGGTTCTTTTCGGTGTCGAACTTGAGGATCTTGGCCGTGATTTCCTGACCGGCCGTGACCACTTCCGAAGGATGGCGAACGCGGCGCCATGCCATGTCGGTGATGTGCAGCAGGCCGTCGATGCCGCCCAGGTCCACGAACGCACCGTATTCGGTGATGTTCTTGACCACGCCCTGGACGATGGAGCCTTCCTTCAGGGTTTCCATCAGCTTGGCGCGCTCTTCGCCCATGGAGGCTTCCACCACCGCGCGGCGCGACAGCACCACGTTGTTGCGCTTGCGGTCGAGCTTGATGACCTTGAATTCCAGTGTCTTGTTTTCGTAAGGCGTCAGGTCCTTGATCGGACGCGTGTCGATCAGCGAACCTGGCAGGAAGGCGCGGATGCCGTTGACCAGCACCGTGAGGCCACCCTTGACCTTGCCGCTGGTCGTGCCGGTGACGAATTCGCCGGATTCCAGGGCCTTTTCCAGCGCCAGCCAGGAGGCCAGGCGCTTGGCGGTGTCACGCGACAGGATGGTGTCGCCGTAACCGTTTTCGATCGAGCCGATGGCCACGGAGACGAAATCGCCCACCTGGACTTCGACTTCGCCCTTGTCGTTCTTGAACTCTTCCAGGGGCACGTAGGCTTCGGACTTGAGGCCGGCGTTCACCACGACGAAGTTGTGTTCCACGCGCACGACTTCGGCGGTGATCACTTCGCCCGGACGCATTTCGGTGCGTGTCAAGGACTCTTCGAAAAGGGCGGCAAAAGATTCAGACATGTATTTCCTAAAGCCGCAAACAGGGTTCCGACAGCACCATCGCTATCGTTTTTAGAGCTGCCTGCGGAGGTTTTTTGCGGCAAAACCGCGGTTAGGTTGGAGAACCGCACGGTCTGGGCACTGGGTGCCTGTGGGGCCGGGCGGGCCTGTCCGGGGCGTGAGCCTCGGGTTGCAACCCCGTGCCTAGGTGGCGAAGGGCTGTCGTTCCTGCCACCAGGCAAGTACCTGCTCGACAGCCGCATCGACCGTGAGCGAAGAGTTGTCCAGAACCAGGGCATCCTGCGCCGGCTTCAAGGGCGCAACGCTGCGGGAACTGTCCCGGGCGTCGCGCGCCTCCAAATCGGCGCGAAGGTCTGCGATGCTAGCCGAAATCCCCTTTGAAATCAACTGTTTATGCCGGCGTTCGGCCCGGCATGCCGCGCTGGCGGTCAAGTAGACCTTCAAGGCGGCCTGGGGAAAGATCACGGTGCCCATGTCGCGTCCGTCCGCCACGAGTCCCGGAAGCCGCCGGAAGCTGTGCTGCAGGGCCACCAGGGCCTCCCGCACGGCGGGCAGTGCGGAGACGCGCGACGCATCCATTCCCGCTTCTTCAGTGCGGATGGTATCGGTCACATCATCGGCGCCGAGCCAGATCCGCCCGCCTTCGAATCGCACGGGCAGCCCGCGTGCGAGCGTCGCGATGCGCGGCTCGTGCGCCGCATCGATCTGCAGGCCCGCCCGCAAGGCTGCCAACGCCGCGATGCGGTACATGGCGCCCGAGTCCAGAAACCGGTACCCCAGTCGCTGCGCCACGGCGGCGGCCACGGTGCCCTTGCCGGATGCGGTGGGGCCGTCGATGCAGATCACCGGAATGCGTTCCGTGGGGGTGTGCGTGACGGAAAACAGTGCCTCGAAATAATCCGGAAACGTCTTGGCCACGCACTTGGGGTCTTGGATGCGAACGGGCAGCGCCGCCGGATTGAAAGCCGCCAGCGAAAAGCACATGGCCATGCGGTGGTCGTCGTAGGTGTGGATGCTGGCGGCCAGCCAGCCACCAGGCGCAGCCGGGGGCGTGACGCGCAGGAAGTCCGCGCCTTCCTCCACCGTGGCGCCGAGTTTGCGCAGCTCGGTCGCCATGGCGGTCAGGCGGTCGGTTTCCTTGACGCGCCAGCTGGCGATGTTGCGCAGCGTGGTCGTGCCTTCGGCATACAGGGCCATGACGGCCAGCGTCATGGCGGCGTCAGGAATGTGGTTGCAGTCCAGGTCGATGGCCTTGAGCGGCCATGCGCCGCGGCGGATCTTCAGCCAGTTGGGCCCGCCCGTGACCTGTGCGCCCATGGCCTGCGCGGCCTCGATGAAGCGGATATCCCCCTGGATGGAGTCTTGCCCTACGCCCAGGATCTGCAGGCCGTCGTCCTGCTCGGCAACGCCGGCGATGGCGCCCAGCGCAATGAAATAGCTGGCCGAAGACGCGTCGGCCTCGACGTGGATGCTCCCGGGCGAACGGTATCGGCTGCGGGCCGGGATGGTGAACCGCTGCCACCGGTCATGCTGTACATCGATGCCGAACCGCGCCAGCAACTGCAGCGTGATGTGGATGTAGGGCCGCGAGATCAGCTCGCCCACCACCTCGATCACCACGTCTTGCTCGACCGCGACCAGTGGAAGCGCCATCAGCAGGGCGGTGAGGAACTGGCTCGACACGTCACCGCGCACGGGAATGGGCCTGGACAGCGATAGCGGCGGCACGCCTTGGGCGTGTGCAATGCGAAGGGGTGGAAACCCTTCGTTGCCCAGATAGTCGATGCGGCAACCGAGCTGGCACAGCGCATCCACCAGGTCACCGATGGGCCGCTCGTGCATGCGCGGCACGCCGGACAACTCGAACTCGCCGCCCAGCAGCGCCAGCGCGGCCGTCAGCGGGCGCATCGCCGTGCCGGCATTGCCCAGGAAAAGGGCGGCCGGGGCGTTCGCGGGTTGGGTGCCCAGCCCGGTGATGCGCACGCTGGCGCCCTGCTCGTCCACCGTGCAACCCAGTTGCCGCAGTGCATCGAGCATGACCCGGGTGTCATCGGATGCCAGCAGGTCGTGGATTTCGGTGGTGCCTTCGCTCAGTGCCGCCAGCAGCAAAACCCGGTTGGAGATGCTCTTGGAGCCTGGAAGCTGGATGGCGCCGCCCGCCGTGGACAGCGGCGGGAGGTCGAGAAACTCGGTGCTGAACATCAGGAATTGGGGGTGGGGGTGCGTTGGGCGCCCATGCGCCAGTGCGCGCGGGTTTCGCTGGCCAGGGTGATCAGGTCTTCCAGCGCCTGGGGATTGCCCTGCTGCATGGTCTGCTCCAACTGCTGCAACGCCTGCTGGAAAAGCCGCGACTGTGCCAGAAGCTCTTCGCGGTTGGACAACAGAATGTCTCGCCAGACCTTGGGGTCGCTGGCCGCGATGCGGGTGAAATCGCGAAAGCCCGGGCCTGCCAGGGACAGGAACATATCGCCATGGTCTTGCGCCGTGATGCTGTTCATCATGGCGAAGGCCAGCAAATGAGGCAGGTGGCTGACGGACGCAAAGGCAGCGTCGTGCGATTCGGGCGACATGCTTTGCACCCGGCAGCCCAGCGTGCGCCACACTTCTTCGGCCTTTTGCAGATGGGCGGTCAAGGTGCGCTCGGTCGGCGTGAGGATGACCTGGCGCCCGCTGTACAGCTCGGCTTCCGCGTATTCCACGCCGGACACCTCGCGCCCGGTGATCGGGTGGGCCGGAACGAAGGATCCCACCTGGTCGCGGAGGGCGCGGCGTGCGGCCTGCACCACGTCGGCCTTGGTCGAGCCCACGTCCATGATCAGCATCTGCGGTGTGACGAGGTGCTTGATGGCCTTGAGCGTGGCCTCGGTCGCGGCCACGGGGACGGCCACGAGCACGATGTCGGCGCCCGCCACGGCGAGCAACGCGGACGGTGCCTCGACATCGATCACGCCCATCTGGCGGGCGCGGTCGGTGGTGGACGGCGACTTGCTGTACCCGACTACGCGCTTGACGAGGCCGGCCTTCTTCATGGCCAGGGCGAACGACCCTCCCATCAGGCCGCAGCCGATCAACCCCAGCTGTTCAAACATGGCGGGCCCGCTCATGGCGCGACCGGGTAGGTGCCCAGCACCTTGTAGAACGCGCACAGCGCACGCAGTTCTTCGAGGGCCCGTGCCACATGGGGCAGGGACGGGTGGCCATCGAGGTCGATGTAGAAGTAGTACTCCCACTGGCCCGTGCGGGCCGGCCGGGATTCGAATCGGGTCATCGACACGCCGTGGGTCTTGAGCGGCACCAGCAGGTCGTGGACCGCGCCGGGACGATTGGGCACCGAGATGACCAGGCTGGTGCAGTCCTTGCTCGACGGCGGTGGCGTCTGCAGCGTGTGCGGCAGGCAGATGATGGCGAACCGGGTGCGGTTGTAGGCATCGTCCTGAATGGCATGCGCGACCAGGTGCAGGCCGAATTGCGTGGCGGCACGTTCGCTCGCAATGCCCGCCCACGCCGGATTGGTGGCGGCCAGCCGGGCCCCTTCCGCATTGCTGGACACTGGGCGGCGTTCCGCGTGGGGCAGGTGCTTGGAGAGCCATCCCTGGCATTGCGCCAGCGCCTGCGGGTGTGCCAGCACCGCTTCGATGCCTTCGAGCGAGTCGGACTGCCGCATCAGGTTGTGGCGCACCAGCAGGCTCACTTCGCCGACCACGTGGCAAGGCGTGTGCAGGAACAGATCGAGCGACCGGGTCACCACGCCCTCGACCGAATTTTCCACGCCGACCACGCCGTATTGCGCGCTGCCTGCCGCCGTGGCGTGGAACACTTCGTCGAAATTGGCGCAATACATGAGGTCGGCCGCGCCACCGAAGAACTCCACGGCCGCCTGCTCGCAGAAGGTGCCGGCCGGGCCGAGCACGGCCACCCGCTGCGGGGACTCGAGTGCCAGGCAGGCGGACATGATCTCGCGCCAGATGGCTGCGACATGCGGCCCCTTCAATGGGCCGGGATTGGCGGTCTGGATCTTCTCGATGACCTGGGCCACCCGGTCGGGACGGAAGAAAGGCGTGCCTTCGCGCTTCTTGATCTCGCCCACCCGTTCGGCGACCAGGGCGCGCTGGTTCAGCAGCGTGAGCAACTGCTGGTCGATGTTGTCGATTTGGACGCGCAGGCTGGCGAGGTCCGGAGAGGCTTGCGGGATGGTCATGAAAGGTGTGGGGGCGTTTTCTCTGGACTGTCAGGGCTTCAGGCGTGTTTGCGCTCAAATTCTCGCATGTAGGCCACCAGGGCCTCGACGCCCGACAGGGGCATGGCGTTGTACAGGCTGGCGCGCATGCCGCCCACCGATTTGTGCCCCTTGAGCTGCAGCAGGCCGCGTTCCTTGGCGCCTGCCAGGAAGGCATCGTTGCGCGATTCGTCGCGCAGGAAGAACGGAATGTTCATGCGGGACCGGGCGTTCTCCGACACCTTGTTCACATAGAACTGCGACTGGTCGATGGTGTCGTACAGCAGCCGGGCCTTTGCGATGTTCCGCTGCTCCAGCGCCGCAATGCCCGTCAGTTCGCCCTCGCGTTGGCGCTTGAGCCACTGGAACGTCAGGCCGGCCACGTAGATGCCCCAGGTGGGCGGGGTGTTGAACATGGACTGGTTGTCCGCCACGATCTTGTAGTCGAAAGCGCTGGGGCAGGCGGGCAGGGCGTAGCCCAGCAGATCCTCTCGCACCACCACCAGCGTGAGGCCGGCGGGGCCCAGGTTCTTCTGCGCTCCACCGAATGCCAGGCCCACGCGCGACCAATCCACGGCGCGCGATGCCACATGGGAGGAAAAATCGATGACCAGGGGCGCATCGCTGCCCAGCGCCTTCAGGTCGGGCAGTTCGTGGAATTCAATGCCGTGGATGGTCTCGTTGCTGCACAGGTGCAGGTAGCTCGCGCCGCGGCTCAGCTCCCAGCTGGCTGGCTCGGGCAGCGTGGTGAAGTGGCTGGTCTCGCCCGATGCGGCCACGTGTACTTCCGCCGCATATTTACGGGCTTCCTTCACCGACTTCTGGCTCCAGCTGCCGGTGACGACCATGTCCACCGTCGCTGCGCGCGAGAGGTTCAGCGGCACGATGGCGTTCTCAGCCAGACCGCCACCCTGCATGAAAAGGATCTTGAACTGCGAAGGCACCGCCAGCAGCTCACGCAGGTCTGCTTCGGCCTGTTCGTAGATCGACAAGAACTCCTTGCCTCGGTGGCTCATCTCCATGACGCCCATGCCGCTTCCGTGCCAGTCCAGCATTTCGGCAGCCGCTTGCTGCAGGACTTCGGCGGGAATAGCGGCCGGGCCGGCGGAGAAGTTGTACGGGCGATTCATGGGTTCAAGTGAAATGGGGCCTCAGCGCATATTTATCTAGGGCTGATTGCTATGGTTGTGATAGCAAAGCGTTCTTCGGAGCGCTTCGCATGGGGCAGGGATCAGGCGTCTGCGTTCGGCGTGCCACCTTCTTCATCGGCGTCGATGTCCGGCACATTGGCATCGTTTTCCACGATGCGTTGCAGGCCGCTCAACTGCGAGCCTTCGTCCAGCGCGATCAGCGTCACGCCTTGGGTGGCGCGGCCGAGTTCGCGGATCTCCGACACGCGGGTGCGAACCAGCACACCCTTGTCGGTGATCAGCATGATCTCGTCATCGGCGTGGACCAGCGTGGCCGCCACGACCTTGCCATTGCGCTCGCTCTGCTGGATCGCGATCATTCCCTTGGTGCCCCGGCCATGGCGCGTGTATTCGACGATGCTGGTGCGCTTGCCGTAGCCGTTCGCGGTGGCAGTGAGCACGCTCTGGGTCTCGTCTTCGGCCACCAGCATGGCGATCACGCTCTGCCCGTCTTCCAGCATCATGCCGCGCACGCCACGTGCCTGGCGGCCCAGGGGGCGCACGTCGTTTTCGTCGAAACGCACCGCCTTGCCGCCATCGCTGAACAGCATGACGTCGTGCGCACCGTCGGTGAGCGCCGCGCCGATCAGGTAGTCGCCATCGTCCAGGTTGACGGCGATGATTCCGCCCTTGCGGGGGTTGCTGAATTCATCGAGCGCCGTCTTCTTCACGGTGCCCATGCTCGTGGCCATGAACACGTAGCGATCGGCCGGGAACGTCCGCATGTCGCCGGTCAGCGGCAGAACCACATTGATCTTTTCGCCTTCTTGCAGCGGGAACATGTTGACGATCGGGCGGCCGCGCGAGCCACGGGAGCCGGCCGGAACTTCCCACACCTTGAGCCAGTAGAGGCGACCGCGGTTGGAAAAGCACAGGATGTAGTCGTGCGTGTTGGCGATGAAGAGCTGGTCAATCCAGTCGTCTTCCTTCGTGGCCGTCGCCTGCTTGCCCCGGCCGCCGCGTTTTTGCGCCCGGTATTCGGACAGCGGCTGGCTCTTGATGTAGCCCGTGTGGCTGAGCGTGACCACCATGTCGGTGGGCGTGATCAGGTCTTCGGTGGACAGGTCTTGCGCGCTGTATTCGACCACGCTGCGCCGCGCCCCGAGCTTGTGCTGGCCGAACTCCTGCTTGATGGACGTCAGCTCTTCGCCAATGATGACGGAGACGCGTTCTGGCTTGGACAGGATGTCCAGCAGGTCTTCGATCACGGCCATCACGTCCCGGTATTCGGAAACGATCTTGTCCTGCTCCAGGCCGGTCAGGCGCTGCAGACGCATCTGCAGGATTTCCTGCGCCTGGGTGTCGGACAGCCGGTACAGGCCATCCTGGCCCATTCCGTATTCACGCTCCAGCCCTTCAGGGCGGTAGTCGTCCGCATTCACGGTGCCACCGTCGGCCCGGGTGCGCGTGAGCATTTCGCGCACCAGTTTGCTGTCCCACGAGCGGGTCATCAGTTCCGCCTTGGCCACGGGGGGCGTCGGCGACTCGCGAATGATCCGGATGAAGTCGTCGATGTTGGCCAGCGCCACCGCCAGGCCTTCCAGCACATGGCCGCGTTCGCGTGCCTTGCGCAGTTCGAAGACCGTGCGGCGCGTCACCACTTCGCGGCGGTGCTGCAGGAAGACGCTGACTAGTTCCTTCAGATTGCAAAGGCGCGGCTGCCCGTTCACCAGGGCCACCATGTTCATGCCGAACGTGTCCTGCAGCTGCGTTTGCTTGTACAGGTTGTTCAGCACCACCTCGGGCACTTCGCCGCGCTTGAGTTCGACCACCAGGCGCATGCCCGACTTGTCGGACTCGTCCTGGATGTGGCTGATGCCTTCGATCTTCTTCTCGTGCACCAGCTCGGCCATCCGCTCCTGCAGCGTCTTTTTGTTGACCTGGTAGGGCAGCTCGTCCACGATGATGGCCTGGCGCTGGCCGCGGTCGATGTCCTCGAAGTGGCAGCGCGCGCGCATGACCACCTTGCCGCGGCCCGTGCGGTAGCCGTCCTTCACTCCGTTGATGCCGTAGATGATGCCGGCCGTGGGGAAATCGGGCGCCGGAATGATCTCCATCAGATCGTCGATGGATGCGTCGGGGTGGTGCAGCAGGTGCAGGCAACCGTCCACCACTTCATTGAGGTTGTGCGGGGGGATGTTGGTGGCCATGCCCACGGCGATACCGCCGGAGCCGTTGACCAGCAGATTGGGCAGCTTGCTGGGAAGAACCAGCGGCTCTCTCTCGCTGCCGTCGTAATTGGGGCCGAAGTCGACGGTTTCCTTGTCGATGTCCGCCAGCATTTCATGGGCGATCTTCGCCAGGCGGATTTCGGTGTACCGCATGGCGGCCGCGTTGTCGCCGTCCACCGAGCCAAAGTTGCCCTGACCATCGACGAGCAGATGGCGCATGGAAAAGTCTTGCGCCATGCGCACAATCGTGTCGTACACCGATTGATCGCCATGCGGGTGGTATTTACCGATCACATCGCCCACGATACGGGCGGACTTCTTATAAGGCCGGTTCCAATCGTTGTTGAGTTCGTGCATGGCAAACAGCACGCGCCGGTGCACCGGCTTGAGGCCGTCGCGCGCATCGGGCAGCGCGCGACCCACAATTACGCTCATCGCGTAATCGAGATAACTTCGCCGCATTTCCTCTTCAAGGCTGATGGGCAGGGTTTCTTTGGCGAACTGTGTCATGGAGAACTGCGTGGACGGCGGAGGAGGGCCATTCTAGGCGGAACGTCTTGTCGCAAGTGCGCAACACATCAGGGGTAAAGCGCTTTTGTCCTACCGTGCGCGCCCCGTCTGCAACCACTTTGCGTTGTTACGTATGGCACAATCATTTCAACGTTTTTAGTGATGGTCACTGATGACGTCCATATTCGCAGCGCGGCTGCGGCTTTTTCCCCAAGAGGAGAACCATGAAGAAACTGAACAAAGTGGCGATGTTGTTGGCCTCTGCTGTGCTTGCTACCTCGGCTGGCGCTCAAGTCAAAGCAGCCGACGGCGGCAAGGTTGTTGACAACTGGCAGAACGGTACCGGCGAACTGGTGTGGAAGAACGGCACGAACGAACTGTGCTGGCGCGATGCCAACTGGACCCCTGCTACCGCTGCTGTCGGTTGTGATGGTGCTCTGGTTGCTCAGGCTCCTGCTTCTACCCCTGCCGCTGCTGCTCCTGCACCTGCTGCAACGCCCGCTCCTGCAGCGCCTCCTGCTCCCGCAGTGGCCAGCAAGGTGACGTACGCTGCCGATGCGTTCTTCGACTTTGACAAGTCCGTGCTCAAGCCAGAAGGCAAGGCCAAGCTGGATGACCTGGTCTCCAAGGTCAAGAGCGTGAACCTGGAAGTCATTATCGCCGTGGGTCACACCGACTCCGTGGGTACCGATGCCTACAACCAGAAGCTGTCGGTTCGCCGCGCTGAAGCTGTGAAGGCTTATCTGGTGTCCAAGGGCATCGAAAAGAACCGCGTTTACACTGAAGGCAAGGGCGAGAAGCAACCTGTCGCCGACAACAAGACCAAGGAAGGCCGTGCGAAGAATCGTCGCGTGGAAATCGAAGTGGTCGGTACCCGCGCTTCTAACTGATTTCCGAATCAGTCACGAAAAAGCCCCGGAAACGGGGCTTTTTTTATGGGCCATCTCTTTTGGAGCACCTACCCACATGAGCGATCACATTAATGCCGATCCAGCAGAGCTGGCCAAATTTTCCGCACTCGCCCACCGCTGGTGGGATCCGGAAAGTGAATTTCGCCCATTGCATCAGATTAATCCGTTGCGCCTGGAATGGATCAATGGCATATCGCGTTTGGAAGGGCAGCAGGTGCTGGATGTGGGATGTGGTGGCGGCATCCTCTCGGATTCGATGGCCAGAAAAGGCGCACAGGTAACGGGCATCGATCTGGCCAGCAAATCATTGCGCATCGCGCAACTGCATGCCTTGGAAACCGGGACACCCCATGTGCAATACCGTGAAATCAGCGTGGAGGACTTGGCTGCGGAAGTGCCTGGCACGTTCGATACCGTCACCTGCATGGAAATGCTGGAGCACGTGCCGGACCCCGCCTCGGTGATTCAGGCGTGCGCGCGTCTGGTCAAGCCCGGCGGCTGGGTCTTTTTCTCCACCATCAATCGCAATGCCAAGGCGTTCATGCTGGCAGTCGTCGGCGCCGAATACATTTTGGGCATGCTGCCCAAAGGCACGCACGAGTATGCGAAATTCATCAAGCCCAGCGAATTGGCGTCCGCTAGTCGGCTGGCGGGCCTTGATATCGTTCACAGCCGCGGACTGGAGTACAACCCGCTGACCAAACGCTATTGGCTGAGTGCCGACACTTCGGTCAACTACATGCTCGCTGCACGCCGCGCCGCCGTATGAGTTCACCTGTCTTTACCCATGTTCGTGCCGTCTTGTTCGACCTCGACGGCACATTGATCGATAGTGCTCCTGACCTGGGTGCTGCCGCCGACAAATTGCGAACGGACCGTGGCTTGCCGTCTCTGCCTGCCGAGCGGTATCGGCCCATGGCAGGGGCCGGAGCCAGGGGCATGTTGTCCGTGGCATTCGATATGGATACGGCCCATCCTGACTTTCCTGCGTTCCGGGAAGAGTTCTTCGTCAACTACGAGGCCTGCATTCAGCAGCGCACGAAAGTGTTCGATGGCGTGGAGGCATTGATCGCCGAGTTGACCCGGCGTGGCATGCCCTGGGGCATCGTCACCAATAAGGCGGCACGATTCACGGACGTCTTGGTGGCGGCCACGCCGCTGTTCAGCAGCGCTGGAGCGGTGATCAGTGGCGACACCACCGCGCACAGCAAACCACATCCTGAGCCCCTGCTCGAAGCCGCCAGACGCCTGGACATCGAGCCAGCGCATTGCATTTACGTCGGCGACGATGAGCGCGACATCGTCGCGGGCCTTGCGGCTGGCATGCACACCGTGGCCGCTTTATACGGCTACCTCGGTACGCAGACCGCGGTGCACGAGTGGGGCGCACAGGCCGCAATTAAATCTCCGCTCGAGGTCTTGCAATTGATCTCTGCACCTTAAAATAGGAGGCTTGGGGCTGCCCTGGTTTCGACGTGGGTTCGGAATCGGTGTGGTGCATGTCGAGCTTGAGTGGCGCTCGTAAATCTGCATTCAAAAAACTAACTGCAAACGACGAACGTTTCGCACTCGCCGCTTAAACACCGGTGAGCCTTGCAACAGCATGCTAGCGGGCTGGGCAAGGGGGTCGTAAGACCTCCCGGCTGCAAGGTTATTCACGCTGGCTGGTTCCGTGCCGGGTACCTTGGCATGGAGCGAGATCCAAGGGTACTGGTGACCCACGTAGCGTGCGACTGCGCGACGTGGGCCATGAGAATCAAAACAGACCGCTAAACATGTAGATCTGCCCGAAGAAGGCTTGCGGACGCGGGTTCAATTCCCGCCAGCTCCACCACCTTAGCCAACGCCTGCCAATGGTTCACGCCATCGGCAGGCGTTTTCTTTTGCCCCATTGTTGGCATGTTTTGGCTTGTGAATCACACCGATTTCACACCCCGATTCACACCGCTCAGGACACCGCCTTCAGGACGGCCTTCGGCTTTTGGTAGTCCTCGCCGATGAATTTGCCGTAGGTCCGGAAAACCATCTCCACGTCCTCGTGCCCCAGCTGCTGGGCCAGATACCACGGGTTCGCCCCAGCGGTCAGCAGGGATGACGCGTAGGTGTGGCGAACCTGATAGGGATTCCGGTACGGCAAGCCCGATCGGGCCATCAGCGGCATCCACAGAGTCTTGCGGATCTGCGCGTCTGTCTCCCAGGGCTGGGCGTTTCTCGGGTTGAGCCACACTCGTGTGCCTTTGGCTGCGGACCATGGTCGCTGTTCGGTCAGGGCGGCGAGTGCTTCCGACGACAGGTCGACATCGCGGATGCCGGCCATGGTCTTCGGCGCCTTGATGACGCCCACCACCTGGTTCTGTTCGATCCTTGCCACTTTGCGCCCCACGTCGATGTGCCGCCACTCGAGCGCCTGCAGTTCCCCGGGCCGCAGGCCGGTGGCGAACCAGAACTGCATCATCGGTCGTTCGTCCGCTCGGCACGCAGCCAGCAGCTGCGCCCGCTCCGCCGCTGTGAATGGCTGGATGACGTAGTCGCTGGCCTTGGAGGTCTGTCGGATCAGCTTGGCCAATGCGATGCGCTCGAAAGGGTTGAAGTCGATCAAGCCGTCGTTGAGAGCGTCCTCGAACACGCTGCGCAGGGGGATCAGGACGTTTCTGATCGCCTTGCTGGTGCAATCCATTTCAGAGATCCAGAGACGGAGATCACTCGGTGTCACCTCGCGCACTTGGCGGCCGTGCCAATGGCGCATGCGCTCCCCGTTGATTGCCTTGGCGTAACCCCGCAGAGTCGCCGGCGACATCTGCCCGTTGTCGACCTGCTGCTGATAGGTCTGCAGCTGGGCCTGGAGTGCCGTCTCCATCAGCGGAGTGCTGGCTGACGCCGCCTTCGCCTTGGGGCTATCCGGGAAGTACTCTGCGTAGACGAACGAACCGTCCTCGATCTTGCGCTTGATCTCGGCGCGGAGGTTTGAGGCGTACAGGATGGCCCCCTTGGTGATGGGGCCCTCCGGCATCAGCTCTCGGCACTGCTTGCCCTCCCAGCTGAATGCGATCTGCAGGCGATCGCGCCTGCGCGTCACGCCGGCGGGCAGCGTCAGTGCTTCTGGCTTTCGACCCATCGGTTGTACTCCTCAATGTTGACGTAGAGCCGCTTCTTGCTTGCCAGCTTGGTGTGCTTGCCGTCCAGCCAGATGCCCCGTTTCCGGCGAGTGTGGACCATCTGGGAGGTCTCGCCTGTGCGCCGGCAATGTTCGGCCAGCAGCACCCAGCGGTAGTCGGCAGCGTCCGAGGGTGGCTCCGGCGTGGCCTTCGGGGTAGGAGTGGGCAGAGATTGCGATTTCATTCGTGTCTCCTGTGATCGCTCATGCGGAAAGAAAAAAGCCCGCGTCTGCGGGCTGCGGTGGTGGTTCGTCTGGCTGCTCATCGCGCCAGCGGTCGCGCTTGTTGCCGCGCTCGCGGCTACGTCGGCTTGCCATGGGTTGCTCCGGTGATGCCGTGGGCGGCCTCGATGGCGCGAACGTAGGTCAGCCAGTGTTCAAGCCACTCGCCTGGACGCATCCCTTCTGTGTCCAGGCCGGCCGCCTCCATCCATCGCAGATGCTCGGCCCACAGGACAGCCTTTGCCTGCCCATCCGTCAGCGGAACCAGTGCAGGCCCCTGTGGTGCAGGGGGCTGAGCGCGGACGGCATCCAGATTCGCGCGCACCGTGTCCGAGTTGTGGCAAGCCTTGAACATCAGGCATGCGGCGTAGGGGTGGTACTCCGCAGGGAGGCACGGCATGCCGCACTCCCCGCAGGGCGCCAGTGTGGTTTCAGCTGTCATTGCTGGGGCTCCTCCGGTTCGGCGCGAAGCGGTTGCCATTCCACCGGACGAACTTCATAGAAGCCGTCGTTGCGGTTGGCGTATGGGACGAACCATCCACCGAACGCGGGCATCATGCCGTCGCCATCACCAAAGGCGTAGTGCATGGGCTCAAGCAGGCGGCCGGCTTCATCGCGCCCCCGAACGTTCAGGATCGGGTAGCCGCGCGTCGGAGCGCTGCTCATTGCATCCCAGCGGCCCGAACGCCATTCGACTGTCTCGGACCAGTGCGGGTGCTGCTCGCTGTGCAGGTTGATGTTGCTTGCGTCAGCCATGTGCACCTCCCTCTGCCCGCCCCTTGGCGACAAGGGCTGAAGATTCACGAATTGAGCGCTCTGTACGGGACTTCATTTCGCGCAAGCAAAACTTGCAGGTCACGTCTGCATCCGTGCCGCTGGCATTCATTCCATTCTCTGATTCGATGCTTGAGCGACCACAAAGGGTTTTCGTTGAGTAACCACCCCAGGGATTCGGCCGATGAAAGACCTTGTGCGTCTTCATGCTGCACTTCCTTCCTGGCCCTTGGCGGCAAGACGGTCAATCAGGCTCTCGATGCTCATGCCAACAGGCGCCCAGGCAATACCTAGCTTGGCGCACAGCGCTTTTTCTACCTGGATGACCAGCGCGCCGCATGCATCCTGCCCCCCTGGTGCTGCCGGTGGTTGTGGGGCGGCGGCGAGCATGCGACGCGCAGCCTCAAAACCCGCGCGTGCTGCGTTGGTTGGGTTGCTGGGGTAGCCGTATTCCTGAAGGGTAGCTTCTATCTGAGCCATGGCTCGCCCTGGGGGCGGCAACGGCGCATAAGCCTGGTCTGCAGGTGCATTGGGGGCGCCGCCCCAGCGGGCCAGGACTGCTCGGGCCATATGCCGGAAGTATTTCGCATCGTCGTAGTCGCTGATTTGTACGCACAGCGCGTCCAAGTCCGCATCGCTCGGCTGTGCGCTCATTGGTGTCGGCCCAATGTGGAAATCGTCGTTCATGGTTTGCTCAATCAGTTCCCGATACCTCTCTGGGCTAGGTCGGTGTGCGCTCATTGGTGCAGCAGGCGTAGAACTGCCGACCCATTCCCAGTGAGTAACGCGGTCGCCTTCGTCGTCCTTCTCAAACCACACACGCATCTTGCGGCTCAGGAGGTTCTTGGCGCAGCTCACTCTGACCACCACACCACCCCCCTCGCTCTCGGACATGTCGTCGCTGATTCGATCAGCCATTTCGTCGGGACCAAAGCCGCCTTCTTCGGGGTCATCGAAGGACCACACCAAGTCGGGTTCGGCATCGCTCGGCACGGCCCCACGGGCGCGCAGGGCTGCGGTGTCTGCCGCGGCTGCCCAGCCTTGGGCAAACCAGATGGCGGGGATGGAGCCGTCCTTCAGCCACCGCTCTTTCATGGCCTTTTCGAGGGCAGCGGCATCGCTCGGCGGATAGCTCTCTGCTCCTGCCTGGGGCGCAGGAGCGGCGTTCGATAGGTCGCCCACGCTGCAGCGGCGCAGCTCGGCCAATGTCTTCGTAGCGTCATGCCTCCGCGTAATCGCGGCGCACGCGGCACCGATCAGCGCGCGCGCCGGCGCTCCTTTCTGGGGTGCTGGCTCTCCGAGGTGCATTGGCCCATTCGCATCGTTGAGCGCTGAGGCCAGGCGCGCTGAAGTTTCTCTCTCCGCACGAAGGTCACGCTCAGCTTCCAGTGCCCGACGTTTCCAGATCGCAAGGTCTTCACGGGCACCAGAGTAGGCGTCAGCCATGTCGGCCGGCGCTCCTGCCTGGGGTGCCGTGGGGGCGGCTTTGACGAAACGCTTTGCCCAAGCTGTCAGATGATCGGCCCAATACGAGCTGCTGCCGATGATGGTGTCGTCGGGCATGTCGCGCAGCACAAAGTCGCGGAAACCTTGCGCATCAAACAAGGCTGCTTGATCGGCGGGCGCCACTGCTGGTGCGCTGCTGGCGGCCGGCGCGGATGCGGTCAGGGCGTGCATCCGCCGCAGTTCGGCGGCTGCGTTTATATGCTCTACGGACTCGGCGCATGATTGCAGCCAATCAGCCAGGCGCAGCGCCTCAGGCAGGTCTGCCGCTGCTGCGCGGGTGGTGGTTGGATCAGAAGCCATCGAATTCTCCCAGCGCGTCGTAGTCGCGCACGAGCAGGGTTTTGAAAGTGAGGGTGTAGGTAGGGCTCTCGTCGCCCTCGCGGTCGGCCCTGCTGTCGTCCAGGCCTTCGATGTGCTGCTGTAGATCGGCTGCTGGCACGGTCAGCGTTATGCCGTCCAGCGTGATGCATGCCACGCGGAGCATGGGCATCTGGTCGCGGATACCGTTGGGCTGCACGCTGTCTGCCGCTGCTGCGGGGTGTGGGGTGGTGGTCATGTGGTTTCCTCGAAAAGGTCAATTTGCTCGTCTAGGTACGGCTCACAGGACTCTGAGCAGCCACCGTCGTGGATGGGGGGCCGGTAGGAGGCGTCAGCCGCCGCGAATTCGGCGACGAGATCAGGTGCAGAGCGGAATCCTCGGTACATGCGGCGTGGGCCCGGCACGTTGTTCGGCCCTACGTTGCGGTAAAGCTGGTCCAGCCGCACCGGGAAATCGAAGTTGGCCGGGTCTTCGCGGTACAGCGTCAGCAGCTTCTTGTCGGACTTTTTGAAGCAGCCGATGCAATTTCCCTGGTGCTCAGGGATGCGCAGATCCCATTCGAAATCCTCGAAGTACGCAATAACCTCGTCCTTGGTGGTGGGCAGCATGCTGATCAGTGGATAGATCAGATTCCCAGCCTCGGCCGTCTTGGGGTTGATGCGGCCAGTTTCGTCGGCACGAATTCCGATTGCTGTCGTCGTGCCGGCCCATCCGATGGCGTTGAAGTAGCTTTGTATGGGCTTAAGCTTCAGCTCGCGATTGCAATGCTTGAAGGTCTGGTTCGGCAGGCCGTATTTAGTGCACACCGCCTCGAATGGCTCGCCGTTGCGTGAGGCCGTTTCGTAGTTGACGACGCGGTGCGTGGTGCCTTTGCCGTGAGTCGGATCGACTACGGACTCTACCCACGTCACCCCAAGGCCGTAGCGCGTGTCCACCTCGTACACAAAGCGCAGCGTGTCCGGATGCTCCCAGCCGGTGTTGGCAAACACGAACCGCATGTCGTAGCGATCGCTCATGTGCTCTTTGAGCCAGATCGACATGTATGCAGAGGTCCTGCCGCCGGAGAACGAAACGCGCAAGCGCTGCTTTTCAGCCATGGCTCCTCCTCAATGCCCGCAAGGCAGGCCTTGGCCCTCGACGGGCCGGGTTGGTATGCGAGCCCCGCAGCTTGCGCAGCTCAGATTGGTTTGCCTCTCACGCCACCAGACCGCCCGAGCCTGCTGGTTTGCTCGGGCGACGGCGGGCAGCGAGAGGCGGGCGCGGCGCTGGGCCAGCGTCTCCGTTGGGGAGGTCATGCCGGCGTGCTCCCCGGGAAGGGCAGCACCCGGCCATCGCGGTAGTGCAGGCGCGTCCCCACCCGCGAAGGCAGGTCGAATGCCCGCATGCGGTCGTCGGTGAGCCCGGGCTTGCGGCGCAGCTCGGCGCCTTGATAGTCGCTGGCCGGGGGCTTGTAGGGTGCTGGGGTGTCGGTGTGGTCCATTGGGGCTCCATGATCAAAAAAGCCCGCGTTGTGCGGGCTCGGAGGTGCGTGGTGGTGAGGTGCGGCGCTTTCGCGCTGCAGGTGGCGGTGCTGCGGCGGCTTCGATGCGCTCGCGCTGCAAAGGGGCGTACTCGGCGTTCAGCTCGCAACCGAGGTACTGCCGACCGTGCTGGAGCGCTACGGCCGCCGTGGTGCCGCTCCCCATGAATGGGTCGAGCACGACATCGCCTTGGCGGCTGCCGGCCAAGATGCAGGGCTCTATCAGCGCAGGGGGGAAGGTGGCAAAGTGCGCGCCCTTGTATGCCTTGGTGGCCACGTTCCAGACGCTGCGACGGTTGCGCAGGTCCACGATGGCGCGGAATGCGTTTTGCCCGGTGGCAGCCATCGCCTCGGTCTTGCCGTTGAAGGAGCCGCGCGGTGCAGACACTCGCGCTGCTCTCTTTTGGGGCTTCTGGTCAGGCGCGGCGTAGGTCTTGGTGTCCCAGCGATTCCGCACCGAGTCGGCTGCGTGCACAGCCGGCTCTTTGATGGCTTCGTGGTCGAAGTAGTAGCTTGGCCGCTTGGCCGCTTGGTCAGCAGGAACAGGGACTCGTGGGCCTTGGTGCACCGATCGGTCACGCTCTCAGGCATGGGGTTCGGTTTGTGCCAGATGATCTCCTGGCGCAGATACCAGCCATCGGCGCGCAGCGCGAAGGCGAGCATCCACGGAATGCCGATCAGGTCTTTGTGCTTGATGCCAAGGGGCAGCGCACCGCTGCGTCTTGCGTTCGCGCGGCGCGTCTCCGCATGTGGCGCATGCGATCCTTCCAGCGTAGATGCACCGACTGAGCCATTGGGTCGAGTGGCGTAGCTGTCTCCGATGTTGAGCCACAGAGTGCCGTCGTCGGCCAGCACGTCGCGGACGCAGCGGAACACCTCCACCATCGCGGTGATGTAGGCCTCTGGCGTGGGCTCCAGCCCCAGCTGCCCGGCGTGGCCGTAGTCGCGCAAGCCGAAGTAGGGCGGCGAGGTCACGCAGGTCTGCACCTTTACCCCATCGGCCGCCCACCTGCGCATGATCTCGCGGCAGTCTCCAAACTCAATCGCGTTCATATGGCTCCAGGAACTCAGGCAGCGCGGCGGATCTGCGCGTTTGCGGACTCGGAATAGTTCGCAGCAACGATGAGCCGCATCGGAAGGGGGCTCACGCTGTTGCCCGCCATGCGCACCTGGGCCGTCTTGGTGAGCGGCTTGCCCGAGGCGGTGCGGTCGATGACGTAGCCGGGCGGGAAGTCCTGCGCGTTGTAGAGTTCGCGTGGCACCAGCATGCGCAGAGTGATGTCCACGATCACCCAGGGCTCGCCCTTGAGCCATACCGTCACGAGCGCCAGGCGGTCGTGCGTGGTGATCGTGGTCATGGGGTCACGCAGGTCCGACCATTGGCCGCCGTTCGCGTGGTATCGCATGAGGAAGGCCGCACAGCGCAGCGCGCCGGCCTCGTCTTCCTGGCTCAGCTCGTACTGCAGCAGCGCCTGGTGCTCACCACCAGCGGCCACCGTGGTCAGCGGCTCGCGCGCATCGCGTCCAGTGCTGTGCTTGCGCAGCGTGGTGAGGTGCGCAGCAATGAGCTGCTGCTGGCTCCCGGAGGTCGTGACCGTGGACATGGACTCTTGCAGGTCGCGGGCTGGCGTGCTGTTGAAACCGCCGTTGGCCTGCACCATGAACGCCGCCGCCAGGCTCTGGCCGCCGCCGCTCGCCGTGACCGTTCCGAGCGGGCCGGTGATGTCGTTTGTGCCGTGGCTCCAGCGCTTCCCGCCCGCCTTGCCATCGCCGTGGCCGGCCTGCACCAGGTAGGCCGCGGCGGTTGCGAACTTCTGCCCGCCTGCGGTGATGGTGCCCAGCGCGCCGCGCGGATCGAGTGCGCGGGGCGCCTGCCCCTGCCGCTCGCCATACCCCATCTGCACCAGATGGGCAGCCATCAACGCCGTCTCGCCGCCCTTCGCGGTCGTGATCGTGCGCATAGGCTTGTTCACGTCGTATGACGTGTCCCGGGTATGGGTGACGGGCACCATGGCAGGCGCCAGGCCAGAGACGATGAATGGCTCGGGGCTCTCCAAGACGTACTTGCGCATGCCGTGTGCGATGCGGCGCATGGTGGCTTCCGCGAGGGGCTTCTTGCGGCCGAAGATGCTCGTGCCAGGGATGCTCCAGTCGATGCAGTCGGCAGCCGGCCGGTGAGCCTTCAGCCCGGCGCGCGGCTTTTTCGCATGGGTCTGCTGGGGCCAGACGATCGGAAGGCCATCGCACCGCGCGACCATGTAGAGGCGCGTGCGGGTGCTGTGCGCGCCCAGGTCGGCGTTGCAAATCACGCGCCATTCGACCTTGTAGCCCATCGCACGCAGCCCGCCCACGAAGTGATCCCAGTTGCGGCCCTTGCGCTTGGTGTCGGGCACCAGGAACTGGTTGCGCCGCGGCACCACCTCGCCAGGCGAGGCCACGCGGTAGGTGGCTTTGCCGGCGGCATCCGTCACTTTGTCCAGCGTGATGACGCGGCCCGTGGCCGAATCGCGCTTCGCCACCAGTGGGGACCACTGCAGCATCTGCTCGACGTTCTCAAGCGTGATGACATCCGGCTTCGTCTTGCCGGCCCACCGGTGGACCACCCAGGCCAGCGAGCGGATCTCCTCGCTGCGGGGCTGGCCGCCCAGGGCTTGGCTGTGGTGAGTGCAGTCCGGCGAGGCATGAAGCAGGCCTACCGACTGGCCCTTGGTCACCAACAGCGGATCGACTTCACGGATGTCGGCGCGGTAGTGCTGGGTCTGGGGGTGGTTGACCTCGTGCATGCCAATCGCGTCGGCATCGTGGTTGATCGCCTTGTCGACGTGGCGGCCGATGGCCTGCTCAATGCCGGTGGAGGCCCCGCCGCCCCCTGCGAAGAGGTCGATCACCAGCTTGGCCGACAGGGCAAGGACGAATTGGGGTGTGAGCATTCAGGGCTCCAGAAAGCAAAAGGCCCGCAGCGTGGGCGGCGGGCCTGGGAAGGGATGCCCTCCGGGGAGGGCGGCTATGGCGCTTTGCGGAATGCCTTGGTGAGGTGCTTGCCTTCTATGGCATGCCCTCGCTTGAGCAGCGCACGGCAAAGCAAGGCCTGTGCGTGGTGGCTGTGGCTGGCCTGGCGCGCGAGCCCCAGGTAGCTGTTGCCGCTTGCGTACACATCGGCTGCGGGCATGTCTTCCAGCCGCGCAAGGGCCGACTGCAAGGTGCGCGGCCTGGTGACGCGGCGCCAGGGCTTGATGACGTGGCCCACGTAGTCGATGCCACGATGGATCGGTTGCAGCACCGTCTTGCGGGGGTTGAGCGCAAGCCCAAGGCCAGGCAGAAAGCCATTGATGCTGGCGAGCGCGCCATTGAGCCACTCCGCAGACTCGTGCAACAGCACCATGTCATCGACGTAGCGCGTGTAGTGCCGGGCGCCGATACGATGCTTGATGTGTTGGTCAAGCTCGTTCAGGAGAACATTCGCGAAGAACTGCGATGACAGGTTCCCGATCGGTAGCCCGTGATAGCGGCTGGCGTTCGTAAGGCGCTTGTGCGATGGCACAGCGGCCAGCGTTGCCGCGTCGCCGCGCAACTCATAGTCCAGGCGCGGATCGTGGAACAGGACCATCTTCGTCAAGCCGCGCCACCAGCGCTCCGGGATGTGCCGCATCAGCAGCGGCCACAGCACGCGCTTGTCGATGGAAACGAAGAAGTTGGCGAGGTCGGCCTTTAGGTAGAAGCCGGGCCGGCTCCAGTTTTGCGTCTGGCCGCGCACCTTGGCCTCCAGGCGTTCGGCGGCGTATAGCGTGCCGCGGCCTGGGATGCAGGCGCACGAGTCTGCGATGAACCGAGCGTGAAACCGATCCATGATCTGGTTGTAGAGCAGGTGGTGCACCACGCGATCGCGGAAGCCAGATGCCCATACCTCACGCGGCCGGGGCCGGCTGATGGCAAAGCAGATCGATGGACCCGGGCGGTAGCTGCCGCTCTCCAGCTCCTCATGCAGAGCCAGTAGGTTGTGCTCCAGGCCCTGCTCGAAGCGCAGTGCGCTCGCTGTGGTGCGCTTGTGCCGGCGGCAGTCGTAATACGCCTGCACCAGCTTTTCGAATGAATAGCCAGGATCCATAGAAACTCTCGGTGGATTTTGCGGAAGGGGCGGACCCGGAACTCGTTGTTCCGGTTGTTGTTGTTCGTGTTGCCGTTCTCGAAATCGACCGCCCACGGTCTATCGAACTTGTCACGTCGGCTCGCCGAATGGCTCAGCGGGAAAACTGCGCGGGATCACTGCGGCCCTTGCCGCCGATATCCCTGTTGCGCCTGTCGGTGGGCTTGTGGCCCAGCGGCTCGACCAGATTCCATGGCGCGTTGGTCGGACTGCCTTGACAGACCGGCGGCAAGCGCACTCTCCGAATGTTTCTGCCACCCTGTGGCTTGTTTCCCGATGCTCCCTGTCAGGGCGATGGCTCTGCTGTACTGCTTGACCGAGATCTGCCGGAGATCGACCGCGAGGCAGAGGGCAAGATTCACCGCCTCCACCTCCTGGCGCATGCGCCGAAGGATGGGCGGCTTGTCCTCGGCGGTGTTGGCCTCGTAGGTGCGCATGACCAGGGCCATGCAGCGCTTGCGAAGCTCGGCGCCGAAGTCCGCCTTGTACTTCCGCTCCATGTTGGCGACGTACTCCGTGACCAGTTTGCACAGGTCATAGGTCGCCTTGTAAATCTCAGTGTCGGTGTGCAGTGCCATGCCGAGGCGGGCTACGCCCGCGAATGGTTAAAGGGGTGAATCGGGAAAACTGCGGAAGGGGCGGACTCGGAACTCGTTGTCCCGGTAGTAGAGGAACGTGTAGCCGTTCTCGAAATCGACCGCCCACGGATAGCCATGGTGCTCGCTGCGGCTCCAGTAGTACTCGGGAGCGAAGTGCTCGCGCGCATTGATGTAGGCCAGCATCAGGTCTTCCTGGTCTGGG
>NZ_BQXJ01000012.1:0-71196 GCF_030158975.1 Acidovorax sp. SUPP2539
CTGGGCGAGCCAGGTGCAGCAGAACCTGCACGACCCGGGCTTCGATCTGCTGCAGCCGCAGGGCGGTGCGCCAGGCCGCGCGGGCGGTCCGGTGCAGCAGTGGCCGGGCAACCGCATCGGCTGGAGCCACGGCGGGGCGGGCGCCGGTGCGGGAACCGGTGCGCAGGGGGGCACCCTGCAGTACCGCTACGACGCCTTCGGCAACCGGGTGCAGGCGCAGCACGCCGATGGGCGCACGCTGCGGCTGGAGTACGACGCGCTGCACCAGTTGACGGCGGTGTTCGAGCAGGCGCTGGGCGAGCCGGGCTGGACGCCGGTGGCGCGCTACCGCTACGACGCGTTCGGGCGGCGTCTGGGCAAGACCGTGGTCCGCGAAGGACATCAGGAGAGCACCCACTACGGCTGGGACGGCGACCGGCTGGTGCACACGCAGGATGGGCAAGGCATCCGGCACACGGTGTACGAGCCGGCCAGCTTCGTGCCGCTGCTGCAGCTGCAGCGCAGGCAGGGGGCCAAGGATGCGGTGCAGATGCTGATGGGCCTGGGTGCAGAGCCGGGCGAAGACACCACGGATGCGGCGAACAGCTTCGCGGCCATGCCGCGGGCGCAGCGGGAGATGGTGCAGGCGGCGCTGAACACCGTGCTGGACCCCGCCAGCGGCGCGCAGGCACTGGCCCTGGTGCAAAAGCACATGCCGCAGGATCTGGCGCAGGCCATGGCGGGCAGCGTGGGCCAGTTGCAGGCCGAGCGACAGGCCCAGGCAGCGGGCAACCCGCTCACCATCCGGCACTACCTGTGCGACCACCTGGGCACACCGATCGGGCTGGTGGACGGCAATGGCGAGAAGGCCGGCGAGATCACCTGGGCGGCCAGCTACGGTGCCTGGGGAGATGTGCAGGAGGAATACAACCCGAACCGGATCGAGCAGAGCATCCGGCTGCAGGGCCAGCAGATCGATGCCGAGACCGGGCTGCATTACAACCGCTTCAGGTACTACGACCCTCACCTGGGGCAGTACATCACGCAGGATCCCATTGGATTGTCTGGCGGCGTGCATCCCAGTACCTATCCGGTCAATCCCGTTCAGTACATTGATCCGCTGGGTCTGTTCGAGTGGACCAATATCGAGATGCCGTCCCTTCCATCGTTCGATGGCAAAGGGGATACGGCAGTTTGCAGCTACTACGATGACATGGCGAAGAGCAAGCCCCAATGCAGTTATTACCCGGCCGGGGCATTGATATGCCGGGGCGAAAATATGAGTGTGAACGCGGTGGTCAAAACGGCCCTCGTCGCAGAGTCTGCCATCCAGGGAAAGTCGCTCAAGCAGTCCGAGGTTTTGACGAGCATCCGGGGGAAACTGGTCGCCTCGGACAAGGCGGCGCAGGCCGCGGGCAAGGTCGATCAAAACGGCTGTACGCAAGGCAATGAAATCGATGCGTACCACGACAAGGCCTTCACCGAATCCGGAGTCAGCAAAAACTTCTATGGCGGTAATTTGTGGCCCCAGGGTACATGGCCGAATCCTGTGCCCCTGGACCCCTCGGCATGGAAATACGACCCCAGGAGAATTTGGAATTGATGAAGAACCCGCGTCCCGAAGCATTGCAAGCCCCTTCGAAATGGATGGCTTACGCGTGTTGGATTCCATTTGCCGTTCTGGGCTTGGGCATCCTCGTGTTCTTTCTGTCGATGGTCGCATCGGCCTTTCAGGAACTGCTGCCCAAATGGGTGGCCGCCCATGATTATTTGCCCAAGGCAATGGCCTATCTGCTGCTGGGCGCCCACGTCCTTCTGACTTCGGGCTTGGTTTTTCTCGTCTTCATCCTGTTTTTCATCAAAAACAAACAGCCGCGGCACGGGTTTTATGTGGGGATGTTTTTTCTCCTTTATTTTCCCTTGCGGGTGTTTTTCATCTTTATGGTGATGCCGCTTTTCCCGCTGTGGTTGGCCCTGGAGTGCGGAGAAATCTGGGTACTGAAAAAGATCTATCGCAAATTCCCGCAGCGGTCGGCACCCCCCTGACGAGAATCGGCCGTCGCAGCGACGCTTGCCGCTGTGATCGGCCGAGTCGGCGGCGCCCTCACTGCGGCAGGATGCCCGGCAGCAGCGGCCGGTCCAGCCGCTGGCGCCACCATTTGAGCGCCTCGCCCATGTGCTCGGGCTTCCAGGCGAGCCAGAAAGTCTCGTCGGGGCGGGGTTCCTCCACCGGCAGCTCCACCAGCACCCCCGTTTCCAGCTCCACCCGGATGCACGCGCGCGGCAGGAAGCCGTGGCCCAGGCCCGCCGCCTGGCAGGCGATCTTGGCCTGCATCGACGGCACGGTGATGCGGCGCTGGCCCGACTGCAGGCCCACGGTGCGGTCGGTGAGCGACCGCGCGCCGTCGCCCACCACCACGGCGGTGTGGTCCAGCAGGTCGCTGCGGGTGATCGGGCGCTGCAGCTGCGCCAGCGGGTGCGTGGCCGTCACGCAGAACACGAACGCCAGGCTGCCCACGGCCACCGCCTTGTAGCCGCCGCCGGCCGGGCCTTCGCCCGCCGCCACGACGATGTCGGCGCGGCCGTCGCGCAGCGCCTCCCAGGTGCCCGTGAGCGCCTCGCAGCCGATGCGCAGGCGCGTGCCGCAGTGCAGGTCCTCGAAGGCGCAGATGTCCTGGTTGAACGCGCTGGTGGGGATGAGCGAGTCGTGCACCAGCCGCAGCTCCGATTCGAACCCCGTGGCGATCTGCCGCATGCGCGATTCGAGCTGGTGCGCGGCCGTGAGCAGCCAGCGGCCTTCCTTGAGCATCTCGTGCCCGGCGGGCGTGAGCGCCACGCGCGGGCCGTTGCGGGTGAAGAGGGCGATGCCGAGCTGCTCCTCCAGCTTGCCGATGGCATAGGAGATGGTGGACGGCACCTTGTGCAGGCGCTCGGAGGCGCCGGCGAACGAGCCGTGGCGGGCGATGGCGTCCACCAGTTCGATGGCTTCGAGGGTGAGTTTCAGCATGGGGGCAGGCTGGGGGATTGAATCATCGAAATTATCGATGATGGATGGCAAAACCTTTCAACCTGCGCCCCATCACGGCGCGGGATACTTTCTTCACCGCAGCACTGAAGCCCAATGAAATCGAGGCGATTTCAGCGACAGGCCCCCAGTGTGAATTTCATCGAAGAAACCGAAAGGAAACGCACCATGCTCGACATCCGCAAAGCCCACCAGCGCGGCAACGCCAACCACGGCTGGCTGCATTCGCACCACACCTTCTCGTTTGGCCATTACCGCGATGCCAACCAGCAAGGCTTCTCGGACCTGCTGGTCATCAACGACGACCGCGTGGCGCCGGGCAAGGGCTTCGGCACGCATCCCCATCGCGACATGGAAATCTTTTCCTATGTGCTGGAAGGCGCGCTGGAGCACCAGGATTCGATGGGCACCGGCTCGGTCATCCGCCCCGGCGACGTGCAGATGATGAGCGCCGGCACCGGCGTGCGCCACAGCGAGTTCAACCACTCGGCCGACGAGCCCGTGCACTTCCTGCAGATCTGGATCGTGCCCGGCGTGACCGGCGCCACGCCCCGCTACCAGCAGGTGCACTTCAGCGAGGCCGAAAAGCGCGGCCGGCTGCGGCTGATCATCTCGCCCGAAGGGGCCGACGGCTCGCTGGCCGTGCACCAGGATGCCCGGGTGCATGCCGGCCTGTTCGATGGCGACGAGGCCGCCGAGCTGGACGTGGGCCCCGGCCGCAACGTGTATGTGCACGTGGCCCGCGGCAGCCTGGAGGTGAACGGCGAGCGCCTGTCCGAAGGCGACGGCGCCCGCATCCGTGACGCTGGTGCCCTGCGCTTTGCCAGGGGCGAAGGCGCCGAGGTGCTGGTGTTCGACCTGCGCCCCAACGAGCTGCCCGCCATGCCGCACTGACCGGTGAGGGGCGGCGGCACCGCCGCCCCGTCTGCCTTCTTTTTTTGTCTTTCGATTCCCCGTTTTTGTTTTCTCTCCTCCATTCACTCGATCCATCCAGGAGTTTTGCCATGACCGCCACCCGCATCAACGCCGCTGCCAAGCCCGTCGCCACCGCCACACCCGGCGCCACACTGCTGAACCCGCAGGACCACACGCTGGTGATGATCGACTTCCAGTCGCAGATGGCCTTCGCCACGCATTCGATCGATGCGATCACGCTGCGCTCCAACGCCGGCCTGGTGGCCAGCGCGGCGGCGGGCTTCGGCGTGTCCACGATCCTGACCACCGTGGCGGAAAAGAGCTTCAGCGGCCCGATGTTCGAGGAGGTGACCGCGCCGTTCCCCGGCCAGGCGCTGCTGGACCGCACGTCGATGAACACCTGGGAAGACGAGGCCGTGATCCGCCGCATCAACGAAATCGGCAAGCCGCGCATCGTGCTGGCGGGCCTGTGGACCAGCGTGTGCATCGTGGGCCCGGCGCTGTCGGCGCTCGACCAGGGCTTCGAGGTGTACGTGATCGCCGATGCAAGCGGCGACATCTCCACCGAGGCCCACCACCGCGCCATGGAGCGCATGGTGCAGGCGGGTGCGCGGCCCATCACGGCGCTGCAGTATCTGCTGGAGCTGCAACGCGACTGGGCGCGCACGGACACGTACGACATGACGACCGGCATCGCCAGAAAGTTCGGTGGCGGCTATGGGTTGGGCATCACCTATGCCAAGGCCATGTTCAACGCCCACGAGGGTTGAAAAGAGCGCACCCTTCGCATTGCCTATCCCCCAAGGAGCCTGCCCATGACCCCGCCCACCACCCCCGACCTGATCCTGCACAACGGCCGCTTCACCACGCTGGACCGCGCCAACCCCACGGCCAGTGCCGTGGCCATCGCGCAGGGGCGCTTCACCCACGTCGGCATGGACCGTGACGTGCTGGCGATGGCCGGGCCGGGCACGCGGCGGATCGACTTGAACGGCCGCAGCGCGCTGCCGGGCCTGATCGACAACCACCTGCACATCATCCGCGGCGGGCTCCACTTCAACATGGAGCTGCGCTGGGACGGCGTGAAGAGCCTGGCCGATGCCATGGGCATGCTGCGGCGCCAGGTGGCGGTCACGCCCGCGCCGCAGTGGGTGCGCGTGGTGGGCGGGTTCACCGAACACCAGTTCGCGGAGAAGCGACTGCCCACCATCGCCGAGCTGAACGCCGTGGCGCCGGACACGCCGGTGTTCATCCTGCACCTGTACGACCGCGCGCTGCTGAACGCCGCCGCGCTGCGCGCCGTGGGCTACACGCGCGACACGCCCGCGCCGCCCGGCGGTGAGATCGTGCGCGATGCGGCCGGCAACCCCACCGGGCTGCTGCTGGCCAAGCCCAATGCGGCCATCCTCTACGCCACGCTGGCCAAGGGCCCCAAGCTGCCGCACGCATACCAGGTGAACTCCACGCGCCACTTCATGCGCGAGCTGAACCGCCTGGGCGTGACGGGCGCCATCGATGCGGGCGGCGGCTTCCAAAGCTACCCCGACGACTACCAGGTGATCCAGGAACTGGCCGATGCCGATCAGCTCACCATCCGCCTGGCCTACAACCTGTTCACGCAAAAGCCGAAGCAGGAAAAGGAAGACTTCCTGAACTGGACGGCCACGTCGCAATACAAGCAGGGCACGGACTACTTTCGCCACAACGGCGCGGGCGAGATGCTGGTGTTCTCGGCGGCGGACTTCGAGGACTTCCGCCAGCCGCGCCCCGACATGGCGCCCGAGATGGAGGACGACCTCGAAGGCGTGGTGCGCATCCTGGCGCAGAACCGCTGGCCCTGGCGCATGCATGCCACCTACGACGAGACCATCGAGCGCGCGCTCGACGTGTTCGAGAAGGTCGATCGCGACACGCCGCTGGCCGGCCTGAACTGGTTCTTCGACCATGCCGAGACCATCTCGGAAAAGTCCATCGACCGCATCGCCGCTTTGGGCGGCGGCGTGGCCGTGCAGCACCGCATGGCCTACCAGGGCGAGTATTTCGTCGAGCGCTACGGCGCCGGCGCGGCCGAGGCCACGCCGCCCGTCAAGCGCATGCTGGACAAGGGCGTCAAGGTCTCGGCCGGCACAGACGCCACGCGCGTGGCCAGCTACAACCCGTGGGTGTCGCTGTCGTGGCTTATCACGGGCAAGACCGTGGGCGGCCTGCAGATCACGCCGCAGCGCAACTGCCTGGACCGCGAAGCGGCGCTGCGGCTGTGGACCGAGAACGTCACCTGGTTCAGCAACGAAGAAGGCAAGAAGGGCCGCATCCAGGCCGGCCAGCTGGCCGACCTGACCGTGCCCGACCGCGACTTCTTCGCCTGCCCCGAATCCGACATCGCCGACACCACGGCGCTGCTCACGGTGGTGGGCGGCAAGGTGGTGTACGGCGCCGGTGATTTCGCCCGATTCGACGACGCGGCACCGCCGCCCGCCATGCCCGACTGGTCGCCCGTGCGCACCTTCGGCGGCTATGCCGGCTGGGGCACGCAGGAGGGCGCGCCGCTGCAGGCCGTGGTGCGCCGCGCCGCCGCCGCGTGCGCCTGCGCCAACGATTGCAACGTGCACGGCCACCAGCACGCCACGGCCTGGAGCAGCCGGCTGCCGATTGCCGACCTGAAGGGCTTTTGGGGCGCCCTGGGCTGCGCCTGCTGGGCGGTGTGACCGTGGCGAACGGAATGGACGCGCTGCGCGGCGCCTTCACCGCGCCCTGGATGCAGTCGCTCGCGCTGCTGTGCCTGTGCGCGGCCTACCTGCAGGGCGGCATCGGCAAGGCGCGAGACTTCGCCGGCGCCGTGGCCGAGATGCGCCGTTTCGGCCTGGCGCCCGCCGCGCCCGTCGCGGTGGCCACCATCGCGCTGCAGCTGGGCGCCTCGCTGCTCATCGTCTCGGGCTGGCACCGCTGGCTGGGCGCGCTGGCGCTGGCCGGATTCACCGTGCTGGCGGCGTTCCTGGCCGACCGCTTCTGGCAGGTGGCACCGCCCGAGCGACAGCGCGCCGCCAACGCATTCTTCGAACATTGGGGCCTGGTGGGCGGCATGCTGCTCGTCGCCTGGCACGACCTGGGAGGCCTCCATGGCACATGACGATCACCCACACGATTCACCGTCCGCCGCAGCCACCGCCGCGTCCGCACCTTCGGGCAGCTTCGCGCCGCTGCGCCTGCCGCTGTTCGCGGTGCTGTGGTCCGCCACGGTGCTGGGCAACATCGGCAGCTTCATGCGCGACGTGGCCAGTTCGTGGATGGTGACCGAGCTGTCGTCCAGCCCCACCGCCGTGGCGCTGGTGCAGACGGCGGCCACGCTGCCGATCTTCCTGCTGGCGATTCCGGCCGGCGTGCTGTCGGACATCCTGGACCGCCGGCGCTTTCTGATCGCCGTGCAGGTGCTGCTGGCCTGCGTGAGCGGCACGCTGCTGGTGATGGCGCGCACGAACACGCTCAGCGTGGAATCGCTCATCGCGCTCACCTTCGTGGGCGGCATCGGCGCGGCGCTCATGGGGCCCACATGGCAGTCCATCGTGCCCGAACTGGTACCCCGCAGCGAGCTGAAAAGCGCCGTGGCGCTCAACTCGCTGGGCATCAACATCGCCCGCGCCATCGGCCCCGCGGCCGGCGGCCTGCTGCTTGCCAGCTTCGGCGCGGCCGCGGCCTATGGCCTGGATGTGGCGAGCTACGGCTTCGTGATCGCCGCGCTGCTGTGGTGGAAGCGCCCCAAGGCCGAGCCCACCGGGCTGAACGAGCAGTTCTTCGGCGCCTTCCGCGCCGGCTTGCGCTACGCGCGCGCCAGCCGCGAACTGCACGTGGTGCTGCTGCGCGCGGCGGTGTTCTTTCTGTTCGCCAGCTCCGTCTGGGCGCTGCTGCCACTGGTGGCGCGGCGCATGCTGGGCGGCACGGCGGGCTTCTACGGCGTGATGCTGGGCGCGGTCGGTGCCGGGGCCATCCTCGGCGCGGTGCTGCTGCCGCGCCTGCGCAAGCGCCTGGATGCCGACGGGCTGGTGCTGCTGGCCTCGCTGCTCACCGCGGGCGTGATGGCCGTGCTCACCCTGGCGCCGCCGCGCGAGGCCGCCGTGGCGCTCATGCTGGTGCTGGGCCTGGGCTGGATCATCGCGCTCACCACGCTCAACGGCGTGGCCCAGGCCGTGTTGCCCAACTGGGTGCGCGGCCGGGGCCTGGCGATCTACCTCATGGTGTTCAACGGCGCCATGGCCGCCGGCAGCCTGGGCTGGGGCCTGGTGGCGGGGCAGGCGGGCCTGCCGGCCACGCTGCTGGCCGGCGCGGGCGGCCTGGTGCTGGCGGCGTGGCTCTTTCACCGCGTGAAGCTGCCCACCGGCGAGGCCGACCTGCAGCCGTCCAACCACTGGCCCGAGCCGCTGCTGGCCGAGCCCGTGGCGCACGACCGCGGCCCGGTGATGGTGCAGATCGAGTACCGCGTGCGCACGCCCGACCTGCCCGCGTTCCTGCAGGCCATGCAGCACGTGGCGCGCGAGCGCCGCCGCGACGGCGCCTATGCCTGGGGCGTGGCGGAACACTCCGCCGAGCCCGGCCGCGTGATCGAGTGGTTCCTGGTCGAGTCGTGGGCCGAGCACCTGCGCCAGCACGGCCGCGTCTCCAAGGCCGACGCGGACCTGCAGGCCGAGGCGCTGCGCTACCACGTGGGGCCGGAGCGGCCGGCAGTGCACCACTATCTGGCGCTGGATGCGCAGAGCGTGGCGGCGGGTGCGGCGTGATGCCGGCGGGGCGGTGGCTGCCGGTACGGGCGTGGCGGGCCGGACGCCGCCACGCCGGATTTCAGGTCGAAAAGGGCTCCAGCACAATATCCACTAGGGGATTTTGCTATTAAATAAATAGCATTCTTTTGCCGGTGCTGCAGGGCCGATGGCGCCGGGCTGGAGCGGCGTCTGCGTCAGGCCACCCGCGCTTCGATGCGCGCGGCACGTGTCATGGTCAACGCTATTCGAGAACGGATGCAAATTTCGGGAAATGAAGAGTGGCTGACACGACCGCTCGACAAAGCAAGAGCAGAAGATTGCCGAACCCAGCAAACCAAGCGTGGGTTTCTCTCCACGACCCAGCAGTGGTTGCCCAGACCCGCAGCATTCCAATCCCTCAGCCGTCGCCGGCAGATCCGCTTTCGGCAGGTCGTGCCGGCCGGTCTCAGTGCGCAGGGAACGCCAGCAGGTACTCCCAGCTCATGCTGGTGGTGCGTGGGTCATTGGCCACCGGCACGCGGCGGATCGCCAGCAACTGATTGATGCCCGCCGTGGGCGTGACCGTCGCAGTGCCGTCTTCAGCCGTCGTGACGGGCGCCCCCTTCTCGCCCAGCGACAGCCGGATGCCGGCGATGGGTTTTCCATCGAACAGCACGCGCACACGCATGGGTTGGCCTGCATCGGGCGTGTCCGCCTCCAGGGCCACGATCTCGAACTGTTGCCCCAGTTCCTTCTTTGCGATCACGCCCCACTGGATGATGGTCTTGTGGTACTTGAGCGCATGCACACCACTGGTGGCGCCGGGGTTCTCGGTCATGGGCTTGTTCACCATCTGGCCACCCTCGACCTTGCTGAAGAAACCGTTGTCGAAGTGGGCCGCCAGCAACGCGGCCTGGCGCTCGGGCTTCACGCGCACCCCATCGGGCCGCAGTTCCACCGCCACGTCGATCTTGCGGCCTCGGCGATCGAAGGCCTGCAGGCTCTTCAGCTTGTGAGCGGGGTAGGTCTCCAGCTGGCCTTCGTGCCCGCCGAACTGCACGAGGTAGCCGCCGCTGGCATCAGGCTCCAGCCAGACGTTGTGGGCCTGCACGGAGCCCAGGCCCAGGGCCAGCGCTGTGATGGCCAGCAGGCGCAGGAGTGGTGTCGGGGTGGTGGTTTTCATGGCGTTCTCCTGGATTGCCTGAGCTTCCTGGATCGGGTGGTCACAGGTCAGAATTGCAGCTTGGTGCCGAGCTTGAAGGTCCGCGGCGCACCGGGTGCGAAGACCTGCGTGCCTCCGATGACCGAGGCCGAGGTGGCATAGGCCTTGTCGCTCACATTGGCGATGGCGGCGTAGATCTCATAGCGGTTGGCGACTCGGTACGCAGCGCTCAGGTCCACCGTGGCATAGCCGCCATAGCCCACGCTGTTGTCGGCGTTCACCGCATAGGCGCCCACCCGGCGCCAGGTGGCAGTGGTGGACCAGTCCGCGGCAGGCCGCCAGGTGGCGCTCACCGTGGCCATGTAGCGCGGCACGCCGGCCACTTGCTTGCCGATGAGGGCCGCATTGCCGTTCTCGGTGATGCGCGAATGTGCGCTGCCCCAGGTGAGGGCCAGGTCCACGTCGCGGTGTGCTGCCCACAGGGCGCTGGCCTCCACGCCGCTGCGCCGCGTGGCGCCATTGTTCTCGTACACGCCGGGGGCCACGGTGCGGATTTCGTCGGAGGAGGTGAGGCGGAAGGCCGCTACATCCAGCACCAGGCCCTGCACGGGCTTGAACTGCGCACCCACCTCGGTCTGGCGAAAGACGTTGGGGTCGAGCGTGGCGGCGCCCAGTGCGTACTTGGCGAAGGTGCTGGGCAAGGCAAAGCCCTCGGCCCAGCTGGCGCGCAGCTGCACGCCCGGCGCGACGTCGGAGCGCACGCCCAGCTTGGGGCTGGCATGGGACATCCTGGCCAGCGGGCCGCAGGGGTCGGTACCCGTCTCGGCACCGTTGCGCTCGCAATTGCCGGTGAAACGGTCCCAGCGCAGGCCGGCCGAGGGTTTGAACAGAGGGTGGATGGGCGCTTCGATCTCTCCGAAGGCCGAGACACTGTTCAGCTTCGAGGTGCGGTTGTTGATGGCAGGGGCCAGGCGCGCACGGTTGTCCAGCCCGTCGAAGTACAGGTAGTCGGTGGCTTCGCGGAAAGTCTCCAGCCCGGCCACCCAGTTCAGCGGGGTTCCTGCCACCGGGGTGCGGCCGTTCAGGCTGGTGCCTGCACCATGGACATTGCGGTCGTAAGTCTCCTCGCGCTGGCGCCAGGTGGTGGCATTGACCGGGCGGCTGAACCAGCGCGTGAAGTCCTGCTGCGTGGTGTAGGCAAACGTCAGCAGCTTCACGTCGGGCGAGAGTGCGTAGTTCACGTCCGCGCGCAGCGTGGCGAAGTGCTTGTTGGCGCCATCGTTCATGGCGCGCGGGTCCTTGCCATAGGGGTTCTGCGCGAACTGCGCGGCCGTGACGTAGCCGGGCGAATCGCCATCGGCCTCGTGCCAGCGGCCCGACAGCGCTACGTCCAGGTCGGCGCTGATGCGCTTGCTCCAGCGGCCTGCCAATGTGCTGCGGTGATCGTCCGACTGTGCCCGGAAGCCATCGGTGCGGTGGTGCTGCGCCGCCAGGTTCAGGTATTCCCCCTCACCCAGTTTGAGACCCCATGCGCCTTGCAGATCCACCGTGCTGTGGGAGCCGAGACTCGCATCCACCTCCCGGTACTCGCCACGCTTGCGCGTCTCTATCGCCATCAGCCCGGCGCGATTAAAGTTGCCGTACAGCGCCGATACGGGGCCCTTGTAGAGCGTGAAGCGCTCGATCTCCAGCGGCACGATGACATTGAGGTCCACATACCCATCGGCGTGCGACATGGCTTCGTTCAACGGAATACCGTCGAGCACGACGCCCACGTCGCCGCCATGCCCACCACCGCCAAAGCCGCGCATCACGATGGTGTCGGCCACGCCCGAGAGCTGGTAGTTCTGCACGTTCATTCCGGGCACATGGCGCAGCAGCTCTGTCGGCTGGCTCACATGCTTGTCGGCGATCTCTTCGCTGTCGAAGCTCGTGCTGGAATAGGCGGAGGCAGCCCCCTGAAGCGCCTGACCTTTGATCTCGATGGAGTCCAGGGTGGGCGAGGCTTGCTGAGCCGCGGCACACTGGGCTCCTAGGGCCAGCGCCATGGCGGCGTACAGGGGGCGACCATGCAGATTGCTGGCCTGGTGCAGGAAGGGACCTCGTGTCATGGGTTTTGCGGTATGAAATGAAGACGTAGGACCGGTGGGCCACGCAGGGTCCATCCCGATCATGGGTCTCGTGCAGTTGCGTCATATGCCCGCGCAGGATGTCGCGGATGGCGCCATGGCGTTGCAGCGCAGTTCCAAGGCTCGCCGAGTATGAAGAACTGCCGTTTGATCTTCAATACGCCGGATGGCGTATCGCAGCTCCCAGCCGAGGCCCGGGTTCATCCAGGCGCCCAGCGGTGGGGCGGCCGCAACGGCACCCGGCTGGCGCGGCGCGCGGGACGCCGATTGAGGACCTCCTTCGTGGAGGCGAAGGCATCGTGCCCGTTGTTGTGGTCGATGCAGCCGCGATGCGCAGCGACAAGGCCAGTTGCCGCTTACGCCTTCACATCAACCACCGGTTCGAAGCCCCCAAAGATCATGCGTTTGCCGTCAAAGGGTATGGGCAGGTTGCCGGGAACAGAGGGGTCCATGCGCGGGTCTTCCATCATCTTCTTCATCCCTGCGTCGCGCGTGGCCTTGTCTGGCCATTCAATCCAGGAAAAAGCCACCGTCTCCTCTGCCGTGGCCTGCACCGCTCTGCGGAAATCGGTGACCTTGCCGTCCGGGACATCGTCGCCCCAGCACTCGATCACACGGATCGCCCCCAACTCGATGAATATGGGGTCGAGCGTACGGGCATGCTCGATGAACTTTTGCTTGTTGGCGGTAGGGACTGCGATCACGAAACCATCGATGTACGACATGTCATCACTCCTGTTGGATTGATCGTTGGCGCGCTCGTTGGGGCATGCCCCGTATTCCATCCGCTGGCGGCAGGAGAACCAATTCGATCGTCAGGACGGACCGGGGGCAACGGGTCATGAGAGGCGCATGAACCGCGCAAAAGCCTATCGCTTCCGACAGCGCGGCCCTCTCAGGATAGACCCTCGGGGCGCGGACCGCTGCCGCTGCAAGATTCTTCAATCATGCCGTGGGCTGGCCGGCCTGCACACGGACCATGAATGAAGGTGCGCCGTGGTCCGGGCGAGTGGCGCCGTGCGCATCAAGCCTCGGACACCGCCGCCACTTCCACCACGCAGTCGTAGAACGTGGGCGCCGCACCGATGTCGGACAGGGCCTGGCTGGTCAGCTCGTTCACGTTGGTGCCGTTCACGCCGAACTTGCGCCACCAGATGCCCAGGCCGTTGACCACGCCGGGGCGGGCGCGGCCGTTCACGGCGGCGTGGCATTCGTAGCTGCCGCGGTCGTTGAACACGCGCACCCGCGTACCGTCGGCGATGCCGCGCGGGGCGGCATCGTCGGGGTGGATCTCCAGCACCGGCTGCGTCTCGATGTTGCGCAGGCTCTGCACGTTCACGAAGGTGGAGTTGAGGAAGTTGCGCGCGGGCGGCGAGATCATGGCCAGCGGGTAGCGGCCGCCGGGCTGCGGCAGCTCGTGGTTGGGCACGTGCACCGGCACGGGCGGCAGGCCCTGGGCCGCCAGCCGCTCGCTGTAGAACTCGCACTTGCCCGACGGCGTGTGAAAGCCGCCTTCGACGAACGGCGCATCGGGCAGGGGCAGGGGCGCGAAGCCCACTTCCAGCAGTTGCCCGAAGTCGATGCGATCGCCGTAGGCCTGGCGGCACAGGGCCTCGTCGCTGTCGGCAAAGCAGGGCTCGGTGTAGCCCATGCGCTCGGCCAGGTCGCGGAAGATGCGGGCGTTGGAGCGCGACTCGCCCAGCGGCGCGATGGCCGGGCGGTTGAGCAGCACGTCGGTGTGGCCGTAGGAGACGTGCACGTCCCAGTGCTCCAGCTGCGTGGTGGCGGGCAGCAGGTAGTCGGCGTAGTCGGCCGTGTCGGTGCGAAAGTGCTCCAGCACCACGGTGAACAGGTCGTCGCGGGCGAAGCCCCGGGCCACCTGCGCGGAGTCGGGCGCCACGGCCACGGGGTTGCTGTTGTAGACCACGACGGCCTCGATCTTCGGGCCGAACTCCGGCGAGGCTTCGCGCAGCAGGTCGTCGCCGATGGTCACCATGTTGATGGTGCGCGGCACCGGGCCCGTGTGTAGGTCGGGGCGCTGCAACTGGGCGCGCTGCACGGGAAAGTGGCCGGAGCTCGACAGCAGCAGGCCGCCAGCGCGGTGGCGCCAGGCGCCGGTGAGCGCAGGCAGGCAGGCCACGGCGCGCGTGGCGTTGCCGCCGCCGCGCACGCGCTGCATGCCGTAGTTCAGGCGGATGGCGGCGGGCCGCGTGGTGCCGTAGTCGCGCGCCAGCTGGCGGATCTGTTCCACCGGCAGGCCGCAGACCTCGGCCGCGCGCTCGGGCGGCCACTGCAGCGCGTTCTCGCGCAGCGCGTCCCAGCCCACGGTGTACTGCGCGATGTAGTCGTGGTCGAGCCAGTCGTTGGCGATCAGTTCGTGCATGAGCGACAGGGCCAGGGCCGCATCGGTGCCGGGGCGCAGCTGCAGGTGTTCGTGGCACTTCTCGGCGGTCTCGCTCTTGCGCGGGTCGATGCACACCAGCCGGGCGCCGTCGCGCTTGGCCTGCTGCGCGTAGCGCCAGAAGTGCAGGTTGCTGCCGATGGAGTTGCTGCCCCAGATGACGATGAGGCGCGATTCGGCGAAGAACTCCACCTTCATGCCCAGCTTGCCGCCCAGCGTGTAGTTCAGGCCCTCGCCGCCGGCGGTGGAGCAGATGGTGCGGCCCAGCTGCGATGCGCCCAGCCGGTTGAAAAAGCGCCGGTCCATGCTTTCGCCCTGCACCAGGCCCATGGTGCCGGCATAGCTGTAGGGCAGGACGGCCTGCGGGGCGTGGGCGGCGATGCGCGTCAAACGCGCGGCGATATCGGTGAGCGCCTCGTCCCATGTCACCGCCTCGAACTGCGCCCCCGGGCCCTTGGGGCCGACGCGCCGCAGCGGCTGCAGCAGGCGGTCGGGGTGGTTCGTGCGCTCGGCATAGCGCGACACCTTGGCGCACAGCACGCCGCCGGTGTGGCCGTGCGCCGGGTTGCCCTGCACGCGGGTGGCCACGCCGTTGTCCACGGTGGTGAGCAGGGCGCAGGCGTCGGGGCAGTCGTGGGGGCAGGCCCCGCGCACTTGCCGGACCGGCTCGGAAAGGGGGGAGATTTCAGTCGTGGACATAGGGGTTTTCCTGTCGATACACTCACCGACCAGCAGCGATGGCGGGGTGGCGACCCTGCGGAACGTCGACGTTTTTGATCGAAGAGGGGATTTCACCATGAAGCATATTGCGTTGGGGCGCAGACGGTTTTCCATCGGCCTGGGGGCCGCCGCGCTCGGCGGTTTCGGGCTGGCACGGGCGCAATCGGAGGCGCCCATCGTGCTGGGACAGTCCGCCCCGTTCAGCGGGCCCGCCGCGCAACTGGGGGTGCAACTGCACCAGGGGGCCCAGCTTTACTTCGAGCAGTGGAATGCCCAGGCGGGCTCCGGCCGGCGCACGGTGGAGCTGCGCACGCTGGATGACGGCTACGAGCCCGACCGCTGCGCCGCCAACACGCGCAAGTTCATTACCGACGATGTGTTCGCGCTGTTCGGCTACGTGGGCACGCCCACCAGCCTGGCGGCGATGCCGCTGCTCACGCAGGCCAAGCTGCCGTTCTTCGCGCCGTTCACCGGGGCCGAGGCCTTGCGCCAGCCCTTGAACAAATTGGTGTTCCACGTGCGGGCCTCCTACAACGACGAGACCGCCGCCATCGTGAACAAGCTCACCCACCTGGGCCTGAGCAAGATCGGCGTTTTCTACCAAAACGATGCCTATGGCAAGGCGGGCCTGGATGGTATGGTGCTGGCACTGGGCGCCCACAAACTCGCCCCGGTGGCGCAGGCCACGGTCGAGCGCAATTCGGTGGACGTGGCCGCGGCGGTACGCACCCTGGTGGCGGCCCGGCCCGAGGCGGTCGTGCAGGTCAGCACCTATGCCGCCAGCGCTGCCTTCGTGCGCGCCGCGCGCAAGGCGGGCTACGGCGGCACGTTCTACAACCTGTCGTTCGTGGGCACGCAGGCGCTGATGGACGAACTCAAGGCCGATGGCGCGGGCGTGGTGGTCTCGCAGGTGATGCCCTCGCCCTACCAGTCCGCCCGGCAGCTCACGCGGGAGTTCCAGGACGCGATCAAGAAGGGCGGCAACAAGGTCCAGGCCAATTACTCCAGCCTGGAGGGCTACCTGGCCGCGCGCGTGTTCACCGAGGGGTTGCGCCAGGCCGGCGGCCGGCCCACGCGCGAATCGCTGATCTCGGCGCTGGAAGGGTTCGGCACGCAGCAGATCGCGGGCTTCCAGGTGGCGTTCGGCCCCGGCAACCACATGGGGTCGCACTTCGTGGAGATGTCGATGCTCACGGGCGACGGCCGCGTGCGCGTCTGACCCGGCGGGTAGCTTTCCTTTCCTACAGCTGGCGCGTCGCCGCCAGCCCCTGCATGAAGGCCTCGCAGCGGGCGAGCTGGTCCAGCGAGACGTATTCGTCGGGCTGGTGCGCCTGCTGGATGCTGCCCGGCCCGCACACCACGGTGGGAATCCCGGCGTTCTTGAACAGCCCCGCCTCGGTGCCGAAGGCCACCAGCGTGGTGCCCTGTTCCCCGGCCAGGCGCTGCGCGAGCCGCGTGACGGCATCGTCCCGGTTGCCCAGGAAGCTCGGGATCTCGCAGATCGTCTCGAAGGTGATGCCGGTGCTGGGCGCCACTTTCTGCATCGCGGGTTCCAGCGACCGGGCATAGGCGATCACCTCGGCCTGCATGCCGGCGGCGTCCGCCGTGGGCAGGTCGCGGAATTCATAGCGGAACTCGGCATCGCGCGGCACCACGTTGTCGGCGATGCCACCATGGAACTGGCCCACGCTGGCGGTGGAGAAGGGCACGTCGAAGCCTTCGAAGCGCGGTTCGTGCTGCTCGAAGCCCTCGGCCATGTCGCGCACGCGACCCACCACGCGCGCGGCCATCTCGATGGCATTCACCGAATGCGGCGTGAGCGAGGAGTGCGCCTCCTTGCCGCGCACGCAGCACTTGTAGCGGTACACGCCCTTGTGCGCGATGGCCGGCACCATGCTGGTGGGCTCGCCCACGATGCAGGCCAGCGGGCGGATGCCGGCGTCCTTCATGTCGGCGATGAGCTCCTTCACGCCGAAGCAGCCCACCTCCTCGTCGTAGCTGAAGGCGTAGTGGATGGCGAAAGGGGCATCGCTGTTCAGGAACGCTTCGGCCTGCGCGAGCGCGATGGCGATGAAAGCTTTCATGTCGGCGCTGCCCCGGCCGTACAGGCGCCCGTCCTGCACGGTGGCGCCCAGCGGGTCGAAGGTCCAGTCCTGGCCGTCCCACGGCACGGTGTCGGTGTGCCCGGACAGGATGATGCCGGCGGGCTTGCCCTCGCCCAGCGTGGCGAACAGATTGGCCTTGGTCTTGCTTGCGTTGTGGGTCACCCGGCACTTCACCCCCAGGCGGGCCAGCGCCTGCTGCACGAAGTCGATGAGCGCCAGGTTCGGGTTCTGGCTGACCGTGTTCATGCGGACCAGGGTCTGGGCGAGGGAAAGGGCGTGGTCGGAGATCATGGGTGGAGTTTCCAATCCCCGGTTGTCGGGCTGCATGCACCGGGGCTAGACTGTGAGATCGCAAGGCAAGGAACAGACAGACATTATGAAACTCATCGATTCCATCGTGACCGAGGCGGCTTCGATCGCCTCCGTGCGCCGCGACATCCACGCGCATCCCGAACTGTGCTTCGAAGAAGTCCGCACCGCCGACGTGGTGGCCGGCAAGCTCACCGAATGGGGCATTCCCATCCACCGCGGCCTGGGCAAGACGGGCGTGGTCGGCATCGTGCACGGGCGCGACGGCGGCGCCTCGGGCCGGGCCATCGGCCTGCGCGCCGACATCGACGCGCTGCCCATCACCGAATTCAACACCTTCGCCCACGCCAGCACCCACCCCGGCAAGATGCACGCCTGCGGCCACGACGGCCACACGGCCATGCTGCTGGCCGCGGCGCAGCACTTCGCCAAGCACCGCGATTTCGACGGCACGGTTTACCTGATCTTCCAGCCGGCCGAGGAAGGCGGCGGCGGTGCCCGCGTGATGATCGAGGACGGGCTGTTCGAGCAATTTCCCATGCAGGCCGTGTTCGGCATGCACAACTGGCCCGGCATGAAGGCCGGCCAGTTCGCCGTGAGCCCCGGCCCGGTGATGGCCTCCAGCAACGAGTTCAAGATCGTCATCCGCGGCAAGGGCAGCCACGCGGCCATGCCGCACATGGGCACCGATCCCGTGCCGATCGCCTGCCTGATGGTGCAGGCCTTCCAGAACATCATCAGCCGCAACAAGAAGCCGGTGGATGCGGGCGTGATCTCGGTCACCATGATCCACACCGGCGAGGCCACCAACGTGGTGCCCGACAGCTGCGAACTGCAGGGCACGGTGCGCACCTTCAGCGTCGAAGTGCTGGACATGATCGAGCGCCGCATGAAGCAGGTGGCCGAACACACCTGCGCCGCGCACGAGGCCACGTGCGAGTTCGAGTTCGTGCGCAACTACCCGCCCACCATCAACTCGCCGGCCGAAGCGGATTTCGCGCGCCAGGTCATGGCCGGCATCGTGGGCGAGGCCAACGTGGTGCGGCAGGAACCCACCATGGGCGCGGAAGACTTCGCCTTCATGCTGCAGGCCAAGCCCGGCGCCTACTGCTTCATCGCCAACGGCGACGGCGACCACCGCGCCATGGGCCATGGCGGCGGCCCCTGCACGCTGCACAACCCGAGCTACGACTTCAATGACGACCTGATCCCGCTCGGCGCCACCTACTGGGTACAACTGGCACAAGGCTGGCTGGCCCGGCCGGCCGGCTGATCCGCTGGGCCTCCCGCCCCCTTCGGCGCCATGGGCGCCGGGGTGGCGTCCCCCCTTCCACTTCTGCGCACCTGTGCCCGGCGCACCTGGGCCCTGCCGCTTGCGGCGGGGCGTTCGCGCTGCTTTTTCAGCCCCCTCGGCCCTTGAACGGAGATCTTCATGATCGGTATCGTCCCGGCGTTTTCCCCCAGCTACGCGCGCGCCCGCACCCAGTTCCTGGAGGCCGCGGCGGCCGCCGGATTGCTGGTGGAGTCGCACACGCACCCGCTCAAGGGGCGCGACGGCGAGACGCTGGCGATGGACGTGGTGCGCGACGGCCCGCACCACGCGCAGCACCTGCTCATCGTGAGCAGCGCCTGCCATGGGGTCGAAGGCTACTGCGGCAGCGGCGTGCAGGTGTTCGCGCTGCACGACGAGGCCTGGCGCGCCAAGGCCCGCGAGCAAGGCGTGGCCGTGCTCTACGTGCACGGGCTCAATCCGTATGGCTTCTCGCACATCCGCCGGGCCACGCACGAGAACGTGGACCTGAACCGCAATTTCCACGACTTCACTCAGCCGTTGCCTGTGAACGCGGCCTACCGCGAGATCCAGCCGCTGCTGCTGCCCGACCAGTGGCCGCCCACGGCCGAGAACCGCGAGGCGGTGTTCCGCTTCATCGCCGAGCGCGGCGAGGCCGCGTGGCAGGCTGCCATCAGCCGCGGCCAGCATGAGTTTCCGGGTGGGCTGTTCTTCGGCGGCACGGCCCCGACCTGGAGCAACCGCACCTTGCGCCAGGTGCTGCGCGAGCAGGGCGAGCACGCCCGTCGCATCGCCTGGATCGATCTGCACACGGGCCTGGGGCCGAGCGGCCACGGCGAGCGCATCTATGCCGGCCGGGACGACGCCGCCTCGGTGCAGCGCGCGCGCGACTGGTGGGCCGGCGGCGGCGCCACGCCGGTCACCTCGATCTACGACGGTTCGTCCACTTCGGCCTTTCTCACGGGCTTGATGTGGAACAGCGTGTATGAAGAATGTCCACAGGCCGAAATTACCGGCATCGCGATGGAATACGGCACCGTGCCGGTGCTGGAGGTCATGCAGGCCCTGCGCGCCGAGCACTGGCTGAACCTGCATCCGGAGGCTCCGGCTGAGCTGGCAACCCAGATCAGGGCTCAAATGCTGGCCGCCTTCTACACCGACACCGATGCCTGGAAAGGCCAGGTGGTGAGCCAGGCGCGGCAGTCGATGTTCCAGGCCGTGGACGGGCTTTGCGGCCCGGCATAGCGCCGCAGCGACAGATTCTTGGCATCCATGGCGACACGGGGGGGCTGGCATTTCCCGTGAATAACGCGAACAATGGCCTTCGCGCGCAATCCGCAGCGCCGCGTGGGCCCGCCCTGCTGCAGGCCCGTTAGAACAATCAAATGCAGAGGGGATCGCCATGGAGGTTCGACAAGGACGGAACACGCTCGCACGCCGCCTGATGCTCATCAACGGGGCCATCCTGTTGCTGCTCGGTGCGGTGGCGGTCGCGATCTGGATCATGATGGGGCAGATCAGCGAGGATGCGGAGGTGGTGCGTTCCAGGAACGTGCCGCAGCTGCAGCGGATCGCGGCGCTGGAGCTGAACGTGACGCGCGTGTCGCTGCAACTGCGGCACTCGATCCTGGCGCGCACGCCGGAGGAGCGCAACGCCACCTTGGCCGACATCGCCGAAAAGCGCCAGCTGCTGCAAAAGACGCTCGACGAGTTCGGCGCCAACATGGTCAACGACGAAGGACGGCGCGCCTATGAGCCCCTGCCTGCGCTCATGCGTGCGTTCTGGGCCACCGGCGAGCAGAACCTCGCGCTCATCCAGGCCGATCGCAAGGAAGACGCCTTCGCCTTTCTGGTGGACCAGACCATCCCCGCCCGCAACCGCCTGCTGGCGCCCTTGGGCCTGGAAAAGGACCGCCAGGGCGAGCGCCTGTCTTCCCGCATCAACGACGTGAAGGAATACGCTGCCACGGGCCGTGCGGTGGCGACGGCCGCGGTGCTGGCCGTGGTGGCCTGCCTGGCCGGCCTGAGCATCTACCTGCGCACGGTGGTGCGGCAACTCGGCGCCGACCCGTCGGAGCTCAAGCGTGTCGCGGACGCGGTGGCGGCGGGCGATCTGGCCTCGCGCATTCCCGTGCGGCCAGGGGACACGAACAGCATCATGGCGGCCATGGCCAGCATGAGTGCGCAGCTGGGCACGGTCGTGCGGACCGTGCGGACCAGCGCCGAAAGCGTGTCCGGCGCCAGCAGCGAGATCGACGCCGGCAACCACGACCTGTCCTCGCGCACGGAGCGGCAGGCCTCGGCCCTGGAGCAGACCGCGGCGTCGGCGGAGCAACTGGGCAGCACGGTGCGGCAGAACGCTGACAGCGCGCGCCGGGCCAACGAGCTGGCACAGACCGCCTCCTCGGTGGCCGAGCAGGGTGGCGCGGTGGTGGCCGAGGTGGTGGACACCATGCGCGGCATCCAGGACAGCAGCGGCAAGATCGGCGAGATCATCGGCGTGATCGATGGCATTGCCTTCCAGACCAACATCCTCGCCCTCAACGCCGCGGTGGAAGCGGCCCGCGCGGGCGAGCAGGGCCGGGGCTTCGCGGTCGTCGCATCGGAGGTGCGCAGCCTCGCGCAGCGCAGCGCCGAGGCCGCCAAGGAGATCAAGGGCCTCATCACCGCCAGCGTGGACCGGGTGGAGCGCGGCAGCGCGCTGGTGGACAAGGCGGGCCACACCATGGCCGAGGTGGTGGCCGCGATCCGCCGTGCCACGGACCTCATGGGCGAGATCAGCGCGGCCAGCGCCGAGCAAAGCAGCGGCGTGGACCAGATCAGCGAAGCCATCACGCACGTGGACCAAGCCACGCAGCAGAATGCGGCCCTGGTCGAGGAGATGGCCGCGGCGGCCAGCAGCCTGAACGCCCAGGCCAGCGAACTGGTGCGCGCGACCGCGGTGTTCCACCTGGGCGGCGAGGGCGCACTGCCCGCCGCGGCGCCACCACCGGTACCCCGGGCTGCGCCGGTGTCTGCACCACGGTTTGCGGCTTCCACTGCGGCCAAGCCGGCGGTCAAGCGCTTGTCGCCGGCCGTGGGCCCAAAGGGCGGGCCGCAGGCGCCGGACTCTCCGCCTGCATCGCCAACCGATGCCCCACCAGCCACTTCGCCAGCGCCCAAGCCCGCGCAAACCACCTCGGCATCGGCGGCGGCGAACCGCGCCGCGCCGCCGGCCTCCCGGTCCGGCTCCGAGAGCGACTGGGAAACCTTTTGACGGGATGCGGCGCTGATGCGATGGGGGTCACGGCACTCCGGGCGTTCCAGGGCGCAGGTGGAACAGAGGCCCTAAGATGGCAGTTCGACCACCAACGGAGACCCTTTCCATGTCCGATCTGAACGCGGCGTTCGAAGCCGCCGTCGCCCAGTCCAAGAACCTCAGCGAGCGCCCCGACAACCCGACGCTGCTCAAGATCTATGCGCTCTACAAGCAGGCCACGGCCGGCGACAACGCCGAGAAGAAGCCGAGCTTTTCCGATGTGGTCGGCCGCGCCAAATGGGACGCCTGGGAAAAGCTCAAGGGCACCGAGGGCGATGCCGCCCGCCAGCAGTACATCGACCTCATCGAATCGCTGAGCTGACGCCGCGCTGGGCGCCAGTGTTTCCATGCGGGGCCGTGCAGTGCGCGGCCCCGCATTTTTGTTGCGGTGGCCGATGCGGCTCAGGCCGCACTGGGCGACGGCCGGCCCAGCAGCTTGTCGAACTGCGCATCGATCTCGGCGGCGATGCGGTCCTTGAAGGCGCTGAACAGGAAACCCAGTTCCGCCTGCAGTTCGAAGCGGTCGGCATGCACCTGCAGCGTGCCTTCGATGCCCGGGCGCTGAAAGCGCAGCGTGTCCTGCGCCGCGCCTTCTTCGTAGGCGCATTCCATGTCGAACTTGGCCTGGGCTTTCTGGGCCCACAGGCCGGCGATCTTGCGGGCCTCGGGCAGGCCGAGCCGGTGGGGGCGTTGGATGTGGATGTCAGGCAAGGGGCTTCTCCGGGGATGGCGTGGGCAGCAGGGCGCGCATGGCGGCCTGGCGTTGTTCGTGCGGCAGGGCCGCGAGGCGTTTCACCGCATCATAAAAGCGCGGCCAGTCGCGGCCTTCGCGCTCGAACAGCGCCTCGAAGGCCGGCACCCATTCGTCGTAGGCGGCCTGCGCGCCGAACGTGGCGTTGTTGGCCTCTGCCACCCATCGGTCGTAGCCCGCCAGCTGCGCGGGGGTGGCGCCGCCCTCGGCGATCCAGCGGGCGCGCAGCGCGGCGTAATCGGCGCGAAACGCCTGCATGGCCTTCTGTTTCAAGGTTGCCATCTCCGCGCTGGCAGCGGCGTTTTCGGCCGCAGCGACCGCCGCAGCGGCGGAGGCCGGGGCCGGGGCTTCCGAAGCACGGGGCGCATGGGCCGCGTAGACGGCGGCCAACCGCTCGCGGGCGTTCCGTGTGAGCGCGCGGAACGCGTTGCGGCGGCCATCGCCGCGCGCGTAGTCGGCCCGCGCCTGCGGCGTGGCGCGCTCGGCCAGCCAGCGCGCCACGCCCAGGCGCTCCACGGCGGTGGCGAACGATTCATTGAACAGCGTGTCGCCATGGGCGTACACGACCTGGTGCGCCAGCTCGTGAAAGAGCAGCCGCACGAACTCGCCCTCGGGCCAGCCGATGAAGGTGTTGAGCAGCGGGTCGCCGCCCGCCCAGTTCATGTAGCCCAGGGTGGAATACGCCGGCACGCCGTACACGCCCACCTCCAGGCCCTCGGTGGCCAGCCGAGCCGCCTCGGCGCGCGCATCGGCCTCGTTGAAATAGCCGCGGTAGCCGATGCACCCCGTGATCGGAAAGCACCAGCGGTGCAGCGTGAGCGAATCGGGCGGCGCGGCCACCACGTTCCACACGGCCGCGCGGCGGCCCAGGTCGGCATAGCGGCGGTAGCTGGCGTTGTCGGGCAGCGCCAGCTCGGTCACGGCGAAGCGCCGGGCCTCCTGTGCCAGCTGCAGGCGATCGCGCAGCGGCTGCGAGGTGTCGCCCCGCGCGAGCCACGTGTCGATGGGTTCGGCCGCGTGCATGAGCTGCAGGTGCCCGCGCACCGACTGCCAGTAGTACGCCAGCGACTGCCCCGTGCTGGCGCAGCCGGAGAGCAGGAGCGAGGCGGCCAGCAGCAGCAGGGGGCGGGGCGACCGCAGGGGTGACGGGGGAGCGGGGGGCAGTGGCATTCGGCGATGGGTCGACAGTCGGTGGGCCAAGGATAGCGAAAGCCATTGTTCGCCGCCGGGTGCCCCCGCGTTCGGGGCGCGGGCAGAATCCCGGCATGCCCGCCCCTCTTTCCGCTCCCGTTTCCGCCCACCCGTCTCCCAGCCCGGACAGTGGCCTGTTCACCGACGAGGCCGGATGCGCCCGCTGCCAATGGTGCAGCGCCACGCCGCTGTACCGCCACTACCACGACCATGAATGGGGCTTTCCGGTCGCGGACGACCGGCGCCTGTATGAAAAGCTGTGCCTGGAAGGCTTTCAGGCGGGCCTGAGCTGGCTCACCATCCTGAACAAGCGCGAAGCCTTCCGCGCCGGGTTTGCCCATTTCGACGCCGAGCAGGTGGCGCGCTTCGGTGCGGCCGACGTGCAGCGGCTGCTGGGCGATGCCGGCATCGTGCGCCACCGCGGCAAGATCGAGTCGGCCATCCAGAACGCGCAGCGCGTGCTGGAACTGCGCCGCGAGTTCGGCTCGCTGGCGCACTACGTGTGGCGTTTCGCCCCGGCCGCCGCCGAGGGGCGCCCCGGCCGCATCACGCTGGAGTCGGTGCGCGCCATGCCCACCACGCCGGCTTCGGTGGCGATGTCCAAGGACTTGAAAAAACGGGGTTTCAGCTTCGTCGGCCCCACCACGGTCTATGCCTTCATGCAGGCCATGGGGCTGGTCAACGACCACTTCGAAGGCTGCAGCGTGCGCGCGGCGGCCCAGGCGGCGCGTGCGGCGTTCGTGGTGCCCGGTCCGGGCTGATCGCCGGGCCGCGGGCTACACCACCGTGTCGGAGCGGATCACGATGCGGTCGAAGCCCAGGTGCTGCATGCATTCGCGCAGGATGAGCAGCGTGGCGGCGAAGGCGGAGCCCTCGGGCAGGCCCTCCTGGGCGGGCGGGCGGCCCAGGGCCACCGAGACCAGGCGGTTGAAGGTGCGCTCCACGGCATCGAGCGGCAGGGTCATCTCGGGCTGGGCTTCGATGCCGGCCGCCAGCGCCACCTGGCGGATGCCGGCATCGGCCGTGTAGAGCGTGGTGTCCGGCGGCAGCACCGCGTGCACGGGCATCACGGCCTCTTCCACCACCTGGATGGCGTGCTCCAGTTCGCCCTCGGCCGGGGGATCGTGGCGAAAGCAGGCGGCGGCCGTGGCGTAGTAGCCCACTTCCAGGGTGCGCAGCAGCCGGGCCTGGGCCTGGGTGCCGCTGGCGATGGACGAGTGGCCCGCTCCGATGCGCAGCGCCGTGATGGGGCTTCCGGCCAGCGGGCCCGCCTGCAACGCCTGGTACAGGGCGCCGGCGTCGTTCGGTGAAAGGTGGGTGGACATGGTGCGGTCCCGGCAGGTGGAAAGGGTGGATCGATTGTGCCCTTTGCCGCAGGCCATGGGGCCCTGGCGGGTCAGTGGCCTGGATCGGCGGGCCGCCTGGGATGGCCGATGGCAGCCCCCGCCCCGGCGGCTCGCAGGAGGCGCCGGAAGGTGGGGCATTCCATGTGGCTGGGGGCCTTGCAGCGCGCGGCGTGCTGCAGCCCGTCGCGCATGGCGGTGAGCTGGCGGATGGTGGTGTCCAGGTCGTCGGCCTGGGCCAGGAGCCGGTCGCGGTCGATGCGCGGCTGGCCGTCGGGGCCGAACATCTGCCCGATGGCGTCGAGCGAGAAGCCGGCCGCCCGCCCGAGCGCGACGAGCGCGAGCCGCTCCACCACGCCCGCATCGAACAGCCGCCGCAGGCCGTGGCGCCCGACGGAGGCGATCAGGCCTTTTTCTTCGTAGAAGCGCAGCGTCGATGCCGGCAGGCCCGAACGGCGTGCCACCTCGGCGATGTCCAGGATCTCCATGGGCTTGACCTCAAGTCGGCTTGAAGTCGCACAGTCTAGCTTTCACTCCCTTTCCAGGCACCCAGGAGGCCGCCATGAACCCACCCCTTTCGATCGATTCCCCGCAAGCCGCGCTCTGGAACGGCGCCGCCGGCCACGCCTGGGTCCAGGCGCAGCCCCTGCTCGACCGCATGTTCGCGCCCTTCGAGGCCCTGCTCGCCGAGGCGGCCGACGCCCCTGGCGCGGGGCCCGGCATGCAGGTGCTCGACATCGGCTGCGGCACCGGGGCCACCACGCTGGCCATCGCGCGCCGGCTGGGCGACCAAGGGCGCTGCACCGGGATCGACCTTTCCGCGCCCATGGTCGCTGCGGCGCGCCAGCGCGGCCTGCGCGAGGGGCTGACGGCGCCCCGCGCGGACTTCGTCTGTGCCGATGCGCAGACCCATGCGTTCGCGCCGGCTTCCGTGGATCGGCTGGTGTCGCGCTTCGGGGTCATGTTCTTCGGCGACCCGGTGGCGGCGTTCGCGAACCTGCGCCGCGCGGCGCGCCCCGGCGCCAGCCTGTGCGCCGTCGCGTGGCGCAGCGCGGCGGAGAACCCCTTCATGACGGCCGCCGAGCGCGCCACCGCCCCGCTGCTGCCGGGCCTGCCCGTGCGCCAGCCGGATGCGCCGGGCCAGTTCGCGTTCGCGGACCGCGAGCGGGTGGCGGGCATCCTGCGGGCCAGTGGCTGGGCCGGCATCGAGATCGAGCCCCTGGATGTCGTCTGCACGCTGCGGCGCGACGAACTGGTGCCTTATTTCACCGGCCTCGGCCCGGTCGGCCTGGCCCTGCGCAGCGCCGACGGGCCGACCCGCACCCGGGTCGTCGCGGCCGCGCGAGCGGCTTTCGAGCCCTTTGTGCAGGGCGAGGCGGTACGCTTCGGCGCGGCCTGCTGGCGGATCGCCGCGCAGGCCACGGCGGGTGGTTCCCGGGGCTGAGCATCCCGGGCCGAAGAGGCGGGGTGCGATGATAAAATGAGATTCATTCGTATTTTCGAGCGGTGGCTTCCAGCCGCTTCCACCCCCCATGCCTGCCGCTGCCTGCCAGGACGTCGAAACCCTCTACCGCGACCACCGGGCGTGGCTGCACGCGTGGCTGGCGCGCCAGCTGGGCAATGCCTTCGAGGCGTCGGACCTGACCCAGGACACCTTTGTCAACCTGATGGCGAGCCGGCAGGCGGAGCGATTGCAGGAACCCCGCGCGTACCTCACCACGCTGGCCAAGCGCCTGCTCTACAACCGCTGGCGCCGGCGCGACCTGGAGCGGGCCTGGCTGGAGGCGCTGGCCGCACTGCCCCCCGAGGTGTCGCCCTCGCCGGAAGACTATGCGCTGGTGCGCGAGGCCATCGAGGCCGTCGACCAATGGCTGTCCGGCCTCGCGCCCAAGGTGCGCCAGGCCTTTTTGCTGCGGCGGCTCGACGGCATGAAGCACACGGAGATCGCGCAGGAGATGAACGTCTCTCTGGCCACGGTGGAGCGCTACCTCAAGCAGGCCCTGCTGCACCTGTGCAACCTGCCAACCGGCCCGGGCCACCGATGAAAACCGGGCTGCACGCACCGGCCCTGGAGCAGGCCGCCGACTGGCATGTGCGCCTGGACTCGGACCAGGCCAGCGACGAGACCCGGCGCGCCTTCGCCCACTGGTTGCAGCAGGCGCCCGACCACCGCCAGGCCTGGTCGGCCCTGCAGTCCCGCCTGCAAGGGCTGGATGCGGAGCTGCTGCAGATCCGCCAGGCCGATGCCCCCGCCGGCGGCGCCAGCCGGCGCGCGCTGCTGGCGCCGGTACCGCGCGCCGCACAGCGCCGCCGCCTGCTGGCCGGCGGCACTGGCGGGGCGCTGGCCGTGGCGCTGGCCGCCTGGCTGCTCGACCGCCAGGCGCCCCTGGCCACCCTGGCCGCCGACCTGCGCACGGGCACCGGCCAGCGGCGAGTCCACCGCCTGCCCGACGGGAGCGAACTCACCCTGGATGCGCGCTCCGCCGTGGACATCGCCTATGGAGACCGCGAGCGCCTCGTGGTGCTGCGCGAGGGCGCGGTGTCGGTGCGTGTGGCGGCGGCTGGCACCGACCGGCCCTTCGTGGTGCGCAGCGCGCAGGGCACGGCCCGCGCTCTGGGCACCCGCTTCATGGTGCGGCAGGGCGACGGCAGCAGCCTGGTCCACGTGATCGAGCACAGCGTGCGGCTGGCGCTGCCTTCGGGTCCCGAAATGACGCTGCGCGCGGGCGACAGCGCCCGGCTGGTGGGCAGTGCCATCGAGCCCGTGGTGGCACCGCCCCTGGCGCCGGCGGCCTGGGCCGATGGCGTGATCCAGGTGAAGAACGCGCCCCTGGGCGAGGTGCTGGCCGCGTTGCGGCCCTACAGCGCGGCGGTGATGCGCGTCAGTCCGGCGGCGGCGCAACTGCGGATCTTCGGCGTGTTCGCGCTGGACCGGCCGGAGGCGACCCTGCAGACCCTGGTGGACACCCATCCCATCGCGGTGCGGCGCTGGGGCCCCTGGCTGGTCCAGGTGGACCTTCGGCCCCAGGTCTGAGGGGGCTGCAGCGGGGGGGCAGCCCATGCCGGAATGGGGGATGGATGGGATTGATGAGGGGTTTTGGCGCGCTCGCGTGTCAATGGGAATGCAGCGCTGCCCAACCCTCCGCATCCACCTCCCCCTCATCGAGCAATCCATGGCCTTCCTCTCCCGCGCCGCCGTCTGGCGCCATCTCCCCCGCCCGCCGGGCGCCCTGCTGCCCATCGCCCTCGCGCTTTCGTTGGGCCATGCCCTGCCTGCCCAGGCGCAAGCCCAGGCGGCGCCCCCTGCGGCCGGCGCGGCCGTCCAGGCGTGGGACCTGGCCCCGGGCGCCCTGGACGACACCCTCACCCTGATCGCGCGCCAGGGCGGACGCAGCATCAGTGCCGACCCGGCGCTGCTGGCCGGCAAGCGGGCACCAGCCATCCGGGGCCGCTTCACCGCCGAGCAGGCCGCGCAGCAGGCCCTGGCCGGCAGCGCCCTGGTGCTGGGCCGCACCGCCGGCGGCGCCCTCACGGTGCTGCCAGGCAGCGCGCCTGCCGCATCGGCCATCCCCGCCCGGGGCGCGGCCGCCGGAGCCACGCTGGCCGAGGTGCGCGTGGTGGCCGACGCCGAAACCGACGGGCCGTCGGAGGGCACTGGCAGCTATGTGCCGCGCGGCCCCAGCAGCGCCGCCACCGGCCTGGCCCTGAGCGTGCGCGAGACCCCGCAGTCGGTCAGCGTCATCACCCGGCAGCGCATGGACGACGAGCACCTCACGACCATCAACGACGTGCTGGCGCGCACCCCCGGCATTGCCACCGCGGCGCTGGGCACGGAACGCTCCAACGCCAACGCGCGCGGCTACCCCATCACGAACTACCAGCTCGACGGCATCAGCACCCACACGGAATTCCTGGGGCTGGACGCCTTGCCCGCCCAGGGCATCGCCGACATGGCGCTGTACGACCGGATCGAGGTGCTGCGCGGCGCCTCGGGGCTGACCACCGGCGCGGGCGACCCTTCGGGCATCGTGAACATGGTGCGCAAGAAGCCCACGGCCGAGTTCCAGGGCCTGGCCGAACTCGGTGGCGGATCGTGGGGCCAGCGGCGCGGCGTCATCGACCTGTCGTCGCCGCTCAATGCCGAGGGCAGCGTGCGCGCGCGCATGGTGGCGGTGCACCAGGAGGGCGACAGCTACATCGACTTCTACAGCCGCAAGAAGGACGTGTTGTACGGCGTGGTCGAAGCCGACCTGACCCGCACCCTGAAGCTCACCGCCGGCATCGACCACCAGGAAAGCGCCTCGCGCGGATCGACGGCCTATCTGGGCTTTCCGCTCATCAATGCCGCGGGGCAGCAGAACGATTTTCCCGTGTCGTTCAGCAGCGCCAGCCGCAGCAACCGCTTCGACACGAACTCCGACAACGCCTTCGCCTCGCTGGAACAGGTGTTCGGCAACGGCTGGAAGCTCAAGCTCTCGGTGGACAAGCTGCGCTCGCGCCAGCGCGAGGACGCCACCTACCTGGCCGTGAGCAGCAGCCTGTTCGATCCGGTCACCGGCGATGGCCTGAGGCTGGCCAGCGAGCGGCGCGACTACCGGCTGGACAACGAGACCGTCGACCTCAAGCTCAGCGGCCCGTTCGAGCTGTTCGGCCGCCAGCACGAAGCGCTGGTGGGCATCGACCACACCGACTTCCGCAGCCTGACCACCGGCAGTTTCGACACCACCGGGCTGCGCGACCTGCCGATCAACATACATCGCTGGAACAACAGCGGCAGCCCCGTCTTCGGGCCCGACTTCGTCACCTTCGACAGCACCCGCCGGCAGAAAAGCCTGTATGCCGCCGGCCGCTTCGAACTGGCCCCGCAATGGAAGCTCATCGTGGGCGGCAAGCTGATGAATTTCGGCAGCGACTACATCACCGACACCACCGAGGGCTACCACACGACCTCGCCGGTCTCCGAGCGCCGCGTCTTCACGCCCTACGGCGGCATCGTGTTCGACCTGAGCCCGGCGCACACGCTGTACGCCAGCTTCGCGACCATCTACGCGCCGCAGAACGCCCAGGACCGCAACGGCACGCAGCTGGACCCGACCCAGGGCGACACCTACGAGGCGGGCGTGAAGAGCGCCTGGCTCGGCGGCCGGGTGACCACCAGCGCCTCGGCCTACTGGATCCGCCAGGACAACGTCGCCGAGGCCGACAGCGGCTACTTCGTGCCCGGCACCACCAACACCGCCTCCCGCGCGATGAAGGGCGTGAAGACGCAGGGCATGGACCTGGAGGTCAACGGCACCCTGGCGCCTGGCTGGAACCTCTCGGCCTCGTACAACTTCAGCCAGTCCAGGAACGCAGCCGGCACCCGCGTGAACACCACCTTCCCACGGCAAATGGCGCGGGTCTGGACCACGTGGCGCGCGCCGGGCGACTGGAGCCGCCTGACCCTGGGCGGCGGCGTGGACTGGAACAGCGGCATCCACTACGACATCGACGCCTGGCAGATCGACCGCACGGTGACCGCGCGCCAGAAGGCCTACGCCGTGGCCAGCCTCATGGCCCGCTACGAGGTGAACGATCGCCTGTCGGTCGCGCTGAACGTGCAGAACGTGTTCGACCGCAAGTACATCGCCGCGATGTCGGGCTGGTGGTACTCGGGCATGTACGGCGCGCCGCGCAGTGCGCAGGTGACGGCGCGCTACCGGTTCTGAGCCGGCGGGCCGAGCGCGGCGCCGCCGCGTCGGGGCGCCACCATCGCACCATGAAAAAAGCCCTCCGGAGAGGGCTTTGGCGTTGCGCTGGGCGCGAAGGGGGCTTTTCAGCCGCCCTTCTTGGAGCGCTTGCCGGGGTTCTTCTTGCTGCGGGTGGCGACGCCACGCTCCAGGCTCACGCGCTGGCCGCGGCCGGGGGTGGCCAGGGTCACGCCGGGCAGTGGCTGGGGACGGGGGGTGCGCTTGCGGTCGGCTTCGGTAACGATCTTGTTGCCCATTTGGGAGGCTCCTGGAGAGAAAAGTGAAAAACACGCTATTAGGCCACATCGTGCAGCCGTGCCCGGTGCGGGCCGTTTCCGCCCCTGCCGGGGCGCTGGGAAGTGCAGGGGGCCGCGCTCAGTCCGGCAGCACGGCGGTGGCCTCGATCTCGATGCGCGCGCGCGCTTCCATGAGGCCGGCGACCTGCACGCAGGCCATGGCCGGAAAGTGCCGGCCCAGCACCTCGCGGTAGGCCGTGCCCAGCTCTTTCAGGCGCGCGTTGTATTCCTCGCGGTCCACCACGTACCAGGTCATGCGCACCAGGTGCTCGGGGCCGGCGCCGCCGGCCTCCAGCACGGCGCGCACGTTCAGGAAGGTCTGGCGGGCCTGGACGATGAAGTCGTCGCTCTCGAACTCCTGGCGGGCGTTCCAGCCGATCTGGCCGCCCACGAAGAGCAGCGTGCCGCGGGCGGCCACGCCGTTGGCGTAGCCCTTGGGGGGCGCCCAGTCGGGCGGTTGCAGTCGGGTGTGAAGGGTCATGTCTTGGGGGCGGGAATGGGTGCGGATGCGGCCGCAGCGGCCGCGCTGTCGCGGGCCAGCGCGGCGGCCTGGCGCAGCTTGAAGCGCTGCAGCTTGCCGGTCTCGGTGCGCGGCAGGGTGGTGGCGAACTCCACGATGCGCGGGTATTTGAAGGGGGCGATGCTGGCCTTCACGTGGTCCTGCAGCGCCTTGGCCAGGGCGTCGTCGCCGGCATGGCCGGGGCGCAGCACGCAGATGGCCTTGACGACCATGCCGCGCTCGTCGTCGGGCACCCCGATCACGGCGCACTCGGCCACGGCGGGGTGGCGCAGCAGCGCATCTTCGACCTCCGGGCCGCCCACGTTGTAGCCGGCCGTAATGATCATGTCGTCGTCGCGCGCCTGGTAGAAGAAGTAGCCGTCGGCGTCCTGCACGAAGGCGTCGCCCGGGTGGTTCCAGCCGTTCTTCACGTAGTTGGCCTGGCGCGCATCGTCCAGGTAGCGGCAGCCCGTGGGGCCGATCACGGCGAGCTTGCCGACCGTGCCGCGGGGCAGCTCGCGCCCGCGCCCGTCCACCACCTTGGCCTGGTAGCCCGGCACCACGCGGCCGATGGCGCCGCGGCGCACCTCGCTGCCGGCCGACGAGATGAAGATGTGGAACATCTCGGTGGCGCCGATGCCGTCGGTCATCTCGATGCCGGTGGCGTCCTTCCACAGCTGGCGCGTGGCGTCCGGCAGGGCCTCGCCCGCACTCACGCAGGTGCGCAGCGCGGGCAGGCCCAGGGCCTTGGCGAAGGGCGCCATCTGCCGGTAGAAGGTGGGCGCGGTGTAGCAGACGGTGGCGCCCACCTCGCGCATCAGCCGCACCATCACCTCGGGGGTGTAGGGCACGTCGGGAAAGTACACGCTCGCGCAGGCGGCCATGGGAAAGAGCAGCAGCCCGCCCAGCCCGAAGGTGAAGGCCAGCGGCGGCGAGCCGACCACGATGTCCTCGGGCGTGGAGCGCAGCACGTGGTGCGGCCACGCGCCGCAGGCGGCCAGCACGTCGCGGTGGCTGTGCACGGGCGCTTTCGGGTGCCCCGTAGTGCCGGAGGTGAAGGCCATGAGCGCGATGTCGTCCGCCGCGGTGGGGCAGGCGGGCAGCGGCGCGCAGCCGTCCGCGCGCACCAGCAGGTCGTCGGCCGCCGGCGCGGTGTGGAAGGGCACGATGGCGCGCAGCACCGGGTGCTGTGCCTGCGCGGCCTGCAGCTCGTCCAGCAGCCGGCCGTCGCACAGCGCGGCGGCGGGCTGGGCGCGCTCGATCACGTCGGACAGCTCCCGCGCGCGCAGCAGCGGCATGGTGGCCACCGCCACCAGCCCGGCATGCACCACGGCCAGCCAGGCGAGCGCCATCTCGGGCGTGTTGCCGCCGCGCAGCAGCACGCGGTTGCCGGGCACCAGGCCCAGGCCGTCCACCAGCACGCGGGCGATGCGTGCGACCTCGTCCTGCGCCTGCGCGTAGGTCCAGGTGCGCGTGGGCGAGCGCAGCAGCGGCCGCCCGCCGTGGCCTGCCTGCGCGGCGCGATCGAACAGCACCTGCACGAGGTTGGCCTGCGCCGGCACCTGCAGCGAGGGCAGGTCGTAGTGCAGCGCGGGCCACTGCTCGCGCGGCGGCAGGCGGTCGTGGACGAAGGTGTCGGGCTGTGCGCTGGGGGTCATGCCTGCTGCTCCTGCAAGACGGCTTTGCCGATGATGAGTTGCTGTACCTCGGTGGCGCCTTCGTAGATGCGCAGCGCGCGGATGTCGCGGTACAGCGATTCGATCTTGGCGCCCACCTCGACGCCGCGCCCGCCGTGCATCTGCAGGGCCATGTCGATCACGCGCTGGGCGTTCTCGGTGGCGGTCATCTTGGCCATCGCAGCGGCGACGCTGCGATGGCGAGCCTCGGTGGCGTTGCCCGCCCGCCCAGATAGCAAGCTCTCGTCGCGCATCCAGGCCGCCCGGTACGTGAGCAACGCCGCGCCGTCGACCAGCGCCGCCATCTCGCCCAGCTTGGCCTGCGTGAGCTGGAAGTCGCCCAGCGTCTGGCCGAACATGCGGCGCGTGCGCGCATGGTGCACCGCCTCGGCGAGTGCGCGCCGCGCCAGCCCCAACGCGGCGCCCGCCACCGAGGCGCGAAAGATGTCCAGCGTGCGCATGGCCAGCTTGAAGCCGCCGTGCAGCTCGCCCAGCAGCGCATCGGCCGGCACGGTGCAGCCGTCGAACGCCAGCGTGGCCAGCGGGTGCGGCGCCATCACATGGATGGGGCGCGAATCGTCCAGGCCCGGCGTGGGCGCATCGACGATGAAGGCGCTGATGCCGCGCGTGCCGCCGGCCGGGTCGGTCTTGGCGAAGACGCAGTAGAAGTCGGCGATGCCGCCGTTGCTGATCCACGTCTTGGTGCCGTTCAGCGCATAGGCACCTATGGACTCGCCCGCGGTATCGGAGCCGTTCGGGCCCGATGCCGGCGGATTGTTTGTCTGTATTGCTATTGTTTTCATAGCGCCGACGTCGGAGCCGGCCTCGGGCTCGCTGAGCGCGAAGGCGGCGATCTTCTCGCCGCGTGCCACGGCGGGCAGGTAGCGCGCCTGCTGCGCGGCGCTGCCGGCCAGCGTGATCGCGCCGCTGCCCAGGCCCTGCATGGCGAAGGCGAAGTCGGCCAGGGGCGAGTGGTAGGCCAGGGTCTCGCGCAGCAGCACCAGCGCGCGGGAATCGAGTTCGGCCAGCGCGCCGCCGTGCGCGGCGGGCACGCAGTAGCGCAGCCAGCCGCCGTCGCCCAGGCGGCGCACCCACTCGCGGCAGGCGGCGCGGTCGTCGGATTCGTCCACCGCCTGCGCGGCGGCCCAGGGCACGAGGCCATCCATCAATGCCCGGTGGGCTTCGCCGAAGAACGGCAGGGCGAGGTGCGCCGTGGGCGGGGCGGTGGGCGCGGGGGGCGTGGCGGCGTGCATGGCCTCAATCCCCCGCGAACACGGGTTTCTGCCTGGCCGCGAACGCCTCGTAGGCGCGGCGGAAGTCCTGCGTCTGCATGCAGATGGCCTGCGCCTGGGCCTCGGCCTCGATGGCCTGGTCGATGGTCATGCTCCACTCCTGGCCCAGCATGGTCTTGGTCATGCCGTGCGCGAAGGTGGGGCCCTCGGCCAGCGAGCGGGCCGCGGCCTGCACGTGGGCGAGCAGGTCGGCCGATTCGTGCAGGCCGTTGAAGAAGCCCCAGGCCAGCCCTTCCTGCGCCGTCATCGCGCGGCCGGTGAACAGCAGCTCGGAGGCGCGGCCCTGCCCGATCATGCGCGGCAGCAGCGCGCAGGCGCCCATGTCGGCGCCGGCCAGGCCCACGCGGGTGAACAGGAACGCGGTGCGTGCGGCGGGCGTGCCGTAGCGCAGGTCGCAGGCCAGCGCCACCATGGCGCCGGCGCCGGCACAGATGCCGTCGATGGCGCCCAGCACCGGCTGCGGGCAGGCGCGGATGGCCTTCACCAGGTCGCCCGTCATGCGCGTGAACTCCAGCAGTTCGGGCATGGTCATGCCGGTGAGCGGGCCGATGATTTCGTGCACGTCGCCGCCCGAACAGAAGTTGCCGCCCGCGCCGGTCACCACCACGGCCTTCACGTCGGTCGCCGTGCGCAGCGCGCCGAAGAAGTCGCGCAGTTCGGCATAGCTCTGGAATGTCAGCGGGTTCTTGCGCTCGGGCCGGTCCAGCGTGATGGTGCCCACGCCGCGGTCGAACTGCCAGGCGAAGTGCCGTGCCGCGTAGGGGGCCCGGGGCTCGAACTGCGGGCGCATGGGGTTGCCCGCGGAGATGTAGTGCTTCATGCGTTGGTTTCCTGGAGGGTGGGGGTGGCTGCCTGGGCGTGGGCCTTCACCTTGCCGAGCAGCCGGTGCAGGCTGGCGATGTCGCGCTCGCCGAGCGGGCCGAAGGCCTCGACGATCCACTGCGCGTGCGCGTGGGCCATCGCGTCGAACTGTTCGCGCCCGCGCGGCGTGAGCCGCACGAGGAACACGCGGCGGTCGCCCGCCACGTCCACGCGTTCCACCAGCCCTTCGGCGACGAGCTGGTCGGTGATGCCGGTCACGTTGCCGCTGGTGACCATCATGCGGCGCGAGAGGTCCTTCATCTTCAGGCCCTCCGGCGCGCGTTCGAGCTGCGCCATCAGGTCAAAGCGCGGCAGCGTGGTGCCGAACTGGTCGCGCAGGCGGGTGCGCACCTGCTTTTCCACCAGTTGCGTGCAGGTGAGCAGGCGCAGCCACAGGCGCAGGGCCTCGGGGTGCTCGCTGGGGGCGGCGCCGTGCAGGCGGGCTTCGAGGTCCATGGTTTCAGTCCAGGGCATCGTTTGCTATTGTTTTAATAGCGGTATGCCCTAGTATCGATTGCGCTGGGGCCTGTTTTTGCTTGGAGGCCTCGCGCAGCAGCTGGTCGCGGCCCGGGCCGTAGGGGCGCGGCCAGTGCACGTGGCGGCTGGCCGTCTCGCCCAGTTGCGCGGCGGCGTGCAGCGTCCAGGCCGGGTCGGCCAGGTGCGGGCGGGCGAGGGCGCAGAGGTCGGCGCGGCCGGCGGCGATGATGCTGTTGGCATGGTCCGCCTCGCTGATGGCGCCCACGGCCATGGTGGCGATCTCCACCTCGTTGCGGATGCGGTCGGCGAACGGCGTCTGGTACATGCGCCCGTACACCGGCCGGGCGGCGCGCGTGGTCTGGCCGGAAGAGACGTCGATCAGGTCGCAGCCCGCGGCCTTGAACCACCGCGCCATCGCCACGGCGTCGTCCGGCGTGGTGCCGCCGGGCGCCCAGTCGTGGGCCGAGATGCGCACGCTCATCGGGCGCTCGGCGGGCCACACGGCGCGCACCGCCGCGAATACTTCGAGCGGGTAGCGGCAGCGGTTTTCCAGGCGGCCGCCGTATTCGTCGGTGCGCTGGTTGGTGAGCGGGCTGATGAAGCTGGCCAGCAGGTAGCCGTGCGCGCAGTGCAGCTCCAGCCAGTCGAAGCCGCAGGCCGCGGCACGCCGGGCGCTGGCCACGAAGGCGGCGGTGAGCGCGTCCATGTCGGCGCGCGTCAGCGCGGCGGGCGTCTGGTTCTGCGGGCCGTAGGGCAGGGCGCTGGCGGCGCGCAGCGGCCAATTGCCGTGCGGATCGCCCTCGGGCAGGGGCTCGTCCGTGCCCTCCCAGCCCACGCGCGTGGAGCCCTTGGGGCCGCTGTGGCCCAGTTGCAGGCCGATCTTCGCGCGGCTGCTGCCGTGCACGAAATCGACGATGCGCGTGAAGGCGGCCTGCTGCGCATCGTTCCACAGCCCGGTGCAGGCGGGGGTGATGCGGCCGTCGGGCGTGGGGGCGGTCATCTCCACCATCACCAGCGCCGCGCCGCCGAGGGCGCGGGCGCCCAGGTGCACCAGGTGGAAGTCCTGCGGCACGCCCTCGACCGCGCTGTAGGTGGCCATGGGCGAGACGACGATGCGGTTATCGAGCGTGAGGCCGCGCAGCGTGAAGGGCGTGAGCATGGGCGGCACCGCGGCGCCGCTGTCGCCGGGCACGCCGGCGGGTGCCGGGGCCGGCGCCGCGCCGACCGTGGGACGCGCCTGGGCCAGCCAGGCCTCGTAGCCCTCCAGCCAGCGCGCGTCGCGCAGGCGCAGGTTCTCGTGGCTGATGCGCTGGCTGCGCGTGAGCAGCGAATAGGCGAACTGCTCCACCGGCAGCCGGCTGTAGCGCGCCACGTTCTCGAACCACTCGGTGGAGTTGCGCGCGGCGTTCTGGATCTTGAGCACCTCGACGCTGCGGCGCGCCTGGTAGTCGTGCAGCGCCTGCTCCAGGGTCGCGCCGGTGGCCAGCGTCTGGGCCAGGTCGATGGCGTCTTCCAGCGCGAGCTTGGTGCCGCTGCCGATCGAGAAATGCGCCGTGTGCGCGGCATCGCCCATCAGCACGATGGGCACGGCCTTGCCGCCGATGGTTTCCCGATGCACCCAGGTGCGGCAGATCACGCGCGGAAAGCGGATCCAGTTGGCCGAGCCGCGCAGGTGCGTGGCGTTGCTGATGAGCGCGTGCCCGCCCAGGTAGGGCGCGAAAAGCCGTTCGCAGAAGGCGATGGCCTCGGGCTGCTCCATGCGGTCCAGCCCGTGGGCCTGCCACACGGCCTCGGGCGTCTCGACGATGAAGGTGGAGGTGTCGGCATCGAACTGGTAGGCATGCGCCTGGAACCAGCCGTGCTCGGTCTCTTCGAACGCGAAGGTGAAGGCCTCGAACTTCTGGTGCGTGCCCAGCCACACGAAGCGGCACTGGCGCAGGTCGATGTCGGGCTGGAAGACCTCGGCATAGCGCGTGCGGATGCGGCTGTTCAGGCCGTCGCTGGCGATCACCAGGTCGGCTCGGTAGCGCGCGGCGAGCGCCTGGTCGTCGGCCACGTCGGTCTCGAACACCAGCTCCACGCCCAGCGCCAGGCAGCGCTCCTGCAGGATGTTGAGCAGCCGCTTGCGCCCGATGCCGCAAAAGCCGTGGCCGCTGGAGCGCACGCTGCGCCCGCGCAGGAACACCGCCACGTCGTCCCAGTGGTTGAACGCATCGCCGATCTGCGCGGCGGTTTCGGGATCGGCCGCCTGCAGGTTGGCCAGCGTCTGGTCCGACAGCACCACGCCCCAGCCGAAGGTGTCGAACGGCCGGTTGCGCTCCACCACCACGACGCGGTGCGCCGGGTCCTGCCGCTTCATCAGCAGGGCGAAATAAAGGCCGGCGGGACCACCGCCGATGCACAGGATGTTCATGTGAAAACAGTTTAGGCTTAAACGAATTACTGTCAATGGGGCCTGTGCCGATCGGTCGCGCCCGTGTCGGACAACGGCCATTGACGAGGCGTTGGGGCGGTTCAAGAATCGACGGCCATGAAACCGCTGCTGCACGCCCTGCAAGCCCGGCTGGAATCCCTGCCGGTGGACCTCTCGCTCGAACTGCCCGGCGGGCAGCGGCTGGGCCGTGCGCAGGCCCCGGTGGCGCTGCAGTTCCGCGACCGCCGCTCGCTGGCGGCGCTGCTCTCGGGCGAGGTGGGCGACCTGGGCGCGGCCATCGTCGAGGGGCGCGTGCGCTTCGAAGGCCGCATGCGCGACCTGGTGGCGGCCGCCGCCGCCCTGCTGCACGGCGACCCGGCGCGCGAACAGGCCGGGTGGTGGACGCGCATGATGGCCCGCGCCCGCTCGCGCGCGGTGCACACCATCACGCGCGATGCGCAGCAGGTGCGGTTTCACTACGACCTGTCCGACGACTTCTACGCCCTGTGGCTGGACCCGCGCCGTGTGTATTCGTGCGCCTACTACCGCGACGGCGCCATGGACCTGGCCCAGGCGCAGGAGGCCAAGCTCGACCACATCTGCCGCAAGCTGCGGCTCGCGCCGGGCCAGCGCTTCCTGGACATCGGCGCGGGCTGGGGCGGGCTGCTGCTGTGGGCGGCCGAGCACTATGGCGTGGACGCCACCGGCATCACCCTGTCGCGCAACCAGCACGCGCACGTGTCGCGCCTCATCGCCGAGCGGGGCCTGTCGGGCCGCGTGCGCATGGAACTGCGCGACTACCGCGAACTGCAGCACCCCGAGCCCGCGCCGTTCGACCGCATCGCCTCGGTGGGCATGTTCGAGCACGTGGGCCGCGCGCACATGCCCGATTACTTCGCCACCGTGCGCCGGCTTTTGCGGCCCGGCGGGCTGCTGCTCAACCACGGCATCACCTCGGGCGGCGTGGACAACGCGCAGCTGGGCGCCGGCCTGGGCGACTTCATCGAAAAGTACATCTTCCCGGGCGGCGAGTTGCTGCATGTGAGCGCCGTGCTGCACGATCTGGCGGCCAGCGGCCTGGAGATGGTGGACACCGAGAACCTGCGCCCGCACTACGCGCGCACGCTCTGGGCCTGGTCCGACACGCTGGAGGCGCGGCTGCAGGAAGCGCTGCGCGTGCTCTCGGCCGGGGTCGGCGCGCCGCAGGGCGAGCGTGCCCTGCGCGCCTACCGCCTCTACCTGGCCGGCAGCGCCATGGGATTCGAGCGCGGCTGGATGGCCCTGCACCAGATGCTGGCCGCGCGGCCCGACGGCGACCTGGCCACCGGCGCCCTGCGCGGGGCCCAGTCGGACTATCCTTTCACCCGCGACTACATGCATTCACGCACCGGCCCGGCCGGGCATTGACGGCTGCAAGCCACCCCATCACCCCTACCTACCCACCCTTACCAAGGACCCTCGCCACCCATGCTGTACAAGTTCAAATCCCGCGCCACCGCCGACGTCATCATGCTGGAGGCCAACGGCCGCCAGCTGCTGCAGATCATGGGCAAGGGCACCGACCCGCACGGCATCGTCACTGCCGCGCAGATCCCCGCCGCGCTCCAGGCACTGGAAGCCGCCGTCGCAGCCGACGACGCCAAGGGTCGGTCCGATGCCGGCGAGGCGCCGGGCAGTGAGGACGACGATGCGGGCGAGCGCCCCGACACCGTGCGCCTGCGCCAGCGCGCGGCGCCGATCATCGACATGCTCCAACGCAGCGCCGCGGAAGGGCACGACGTGGTCTGGTGAACCAGGCCGGACCGGCGCTGCGGCAGGCCGCCATGAGGCCGGGCACGCGGGCGTCGGCCGCGGCACGCAAGTCCCTCCTGGCGGAGGAAGTGAAGGCCAGGATCGGGGCCGGCATGCCGGATTTTTCAGGCGAGAACGTTTCGAATTTCCGCAGCGCGGCACCCGTGGTGCCGATCGGGCCGGCCCGACCTTAAAAGTTCTGAATCCTGCTTCAGCGCGGCGTGGAAAGCGTGAATTTCAGGACCCGGGCACCTACAGTTCGAGTCCGAAGCCAGGGGTCGAGCGACCGTGACGCGAGACCCGGGCCCAGCGCCCCACCGTGGGCACCATATCCTGCGTTCTCACCGCTTTTCATGTTGACTCTCGTTCCGCGCGGCATCCGCAACCACAATCCCGGCAACATCGTGCGCAACCACATTGGCTGGCGCGGCATGGCCGAGGACCAGTCGGCCGACGCCCGGTTCGTGGTGTTCTGCGAGCCGTACTGGGGCCTGCGCGCCATGGCCCTGCTGCTGCGCAACTACCAGGCCAAGTACCAGCTGTGCACCATCGACGGCATCATCCGCCGCTGGGCAGCCTGCGGCGAGTGCGACCCCTGCGACTACGTGCGGCAGGTCGCCGGCAGCCTGGACATCAGCCCGCACGCCTTCATCTGCCTGAACGCCGCGACCCTGCCGCCGGTCATGCGCACCATCGTGCAGCTGGAAAACGGCATGCAGCCCTATCCGGATGGGTTGATCGCCCGGGCGGTCAGCGCGTACTGAACGCCCAACGGGAGGCGTGCGGCCGCGCCACCGCGGCTCAATCCACCTTTGCGCCCGACGCCTTCACCACCTGCGCCCACTTGCGGTGTTCGCTGTCGATGTGTTTGGCGAAGTCGGCCGGCGAGTTGCCGCCGGGGATCGCGCCCTGCGCCAGCAGGCGCTCCTTGACGGCCGGGGTGGCCAGGGCCTTGGCGGTTTCCTGCTGGATGCGGGCCACGATCTCGGGCGGGGTCCCGGCGGGGGCGAGCAGGCCGAACCACGAGCTGGCCTCGTAGCCCTTGAGATCCGGGCCGCCGACCTCTTCGACCGTGGGTACATCGGGCAGGGCGGGCGAGCGGTGGGCGCTGGTCACGGCCAGGGCCTTGAGCTTGCCGGCCTTGATCTGCGCCATGGAAGACGGCAGGTTGTCGAACATCACGTCCATGTTGCCGCCCACCAGGTCCAGCAGCGCGGGGCCGGAGCCGCGGTAGGGCATGTGCAGCATGTAGGTGCCGGTCATGCTCTTGAAGAGTTCTCCGGCCAGGTGGATCGAGGTGCCATTGCCGCTCGATGCCATGTTCAGCTGGCCGGGGTGGGCCTTGGCGTAGCGGATGAAGTCGGGCACCGACTGGATGCCCAGCGTGCGCGCCTTGTCGGCGTTGATCTCCATCACGTTGGGCACGGCCGCCACCAGGGTGATGGGCACGAAGTCCTTGATGGGGTCGTACGGCAGCTTGCTGTACAGCGCGCGGTTGATGCCGTGCGTGCCGACCGTGCCCATCAGCAGCGTGTAGCCGTCGGCCGGCGACTTGGCGACCACTTCGGCGCCGATGTTGCCGCCAGCGCCCCCGCGGTTGTCCACGATGAACTGCTGGCCGAAGGCGCGGCCCAGCTCGGGCGCCACGGCGCGCGCCAGGATGTCGGTGGTGCCGCCGGGGGCGAACGGCACGACGATGCGCACCGGCTTGGTGGGCCACGCGCCGGACTGGGCATGGGCGCCGGGCATGGCATTCCAAAGGCCGGCGGCCAGCAGCAGGGAGGCGAGCGCCAGCGCACGGCGGCGCGGCGTGGCAAAGGGCTGGCGAAGGGTCTTGGACGGGGTGGCGGAAAAGCGCATGGGGATCGGTCCTTGGGGCTGGCTGGTCAATCCCTCGTTGTAGGCCCCGCTGCGCGGGCCGGGCAGAGGGATGACCCGTAGGCCGGAGCGCGTTCCACGCCTCGCAAATGAGCGCCCCAAGAAAAAACCGCCCGGGGCGCAAGGCCAGGGGCGGTCGGAGGCGATGCGCGGGCGCTGCGTGTGGCGCAGTACCCGGTCGGTCAGCCGGTCCGTTGGATCAGTCGGCGTAGGTGCCGGCGGCCTTGATGATGGGGCCCCACTTGTCGATCTCGGCCTGCACGAACTTCTTGTGCTCGGCGGGTTCGACGCGCTGGTCGGCCGCCACCACGGCGCCCAGGCCTTCCTGCTTCTTGATGAAGTCGGGGTCTTTCAGCGCGGCCTTCAGGGCGTCGTTGAGCTTCTTGAGCACGTCGGCGGGCGTGCCCTTGGGCGCGTACAGGCCGTGCCAGATCGTGACCTGGAAGTCCTTGACGCCGGATTCGGCCAGCGTGGGCAGGTCCTTGAGGGATGGCGTGGTGAGGCGCTTGGGCGTGGTGACCGCGTAGGCCTTGACCTTCTTGGCCTCGATCTGCGAGGTGGTGTTGGTGGTCTGGTCGCACAGCAGGTCGATCTGGCCACCGATCAGGTCGGTGATGGCGGGTGCCGTGCCCTTGTAGGGCACGGGGGTCATCTCGACCTTGATCGCGCTCTGGTACAGCAGGCCGCACAGGTGGGACGCGGCGCCCAGGCCCGCATGGCCCAGGTTGATCTTGCCCTTGTTCTGCTCGATCCAGGTGGCCAGTTCCTTGTAGTTGTTGGCGGGCAGCGTGGGGCGGGCGATGAGCGTCATGGGCACGTCGTTCACGACGCCCAGGTATTCAAAGTCGTTGGGCACGCTGAACGGCAGCTTGCGGTACAGCGCCGGCATGGTGGCCATGGCGATGTGGTTGAGCAGCAGGGTATAGCCGTCGGCACTGGCGCGCGCCACCTTGGCGGTGCCGATGCTGCTGCCTGCGCCCGCGGCGTTGTCGATCACCACGCTCACCCCACCCAGCGGCTTGCGCATGGCCTCCGCCAGATCGCGTGCCACGCGGTCGGTCGGGCCGCCGGCGGCGAAAGGAACGACGATCGTGACCGTCTTGTCCTTGGAGGGAAAACCCTGCGCCTGCGCGCCGAAAGCGGCGGCCACGGCAACGGCCACCAGTGCGGTCTTGAATGTAGTTTTCATGAGGTTCCTTTGAAAAGACGCGCCATGATAGCCACCGGTTTTTACACCGCCATCAAGGTAATTACTTAGCAGTAACGTGTAGGGGTTTAAAGATTTATAGGCCTGCAGCGCTTGTCTGTATTGGTTTTTAAGCTATTAATATGGGAGCGGCGGGTGCGGCGATGCAGTGGGCGGCTGCCGGGCTCATCGATAGCTGCGTGCGTCCTCGATCACACGGCCGTCGTTGGGCAGCGTGCCGGGGGCCACCATCTCGACCTCGCCGCGCAGCTTGGTCTGCTCGCGCATCGCCTCGGCCAATTGCACGGCCAGGCCGGCGGCGGTCTCGGTGGTTTCCACGCGCAGCAGCATCTGGTCGCTGGCCATCTCGCCGCTCACCACCAGGCGCGCGCGCAGCACCTGCGGAAAGCGCCGCACGATGTCGGCCACCTGGCCGGGGTGTACGAACATGCCGCGCACCTTGGTGGTCTGATCGGCCCGGCCCATCCAGCCCTGGATGCGGGTGTTGGTGCGGCCGGTGGGGCAGGTGCCGGGCAGCACGGCCGAGAGGTCACCCGTGCCGAAGCGGATCAGCGGGTAGTCGGGGTTGAGCGTGGTCACCACCAGTTCGCCCACCTCGCCTTCGGGCACCGGGTCGCCGGTGCCGGGCCGCACGATCTCCACGATCACGCCCTCGTCCAGCACCAGGCCTTCGCGCGCGGTGGTTTCGTAAGCGATCAGGCCCAGGTCGGCCGTGGCATAGCACTGGTAGCCGGCCACGCCGCGCCCGGCCAGCCAGTCGCGCAGCGAGGGCGGAAACGCCTCGCCCGAGACCAGGGCCTTGCCCACGCTGGGCAGCGGCGTGCCCAGCTCGGCCGCCTTGTCCAGCAGGATCTTGAGAAAGCTCGGCGTGCCGATGTAGCCCGCGGGTTTCAGTTCGGCCATGGCCTGCACCTGCTGCTCGGTCTGGCCCGTGCCGCCCGGGAACACGGAGCAGCCCAGCGCATGGGCGCCGGTCTCCATCATCGAGCCGGCGGGCACGAAGTGGTAGCTGAAGCTGTTGTGGATCAGCTCGCCGGGCCGAAAGCCGGCGGCGTGGATGGCGCGCGCCATGCGCCAGTAGTCGCGCCGCGTGCCCTCCGGTTCGTACAGCGTGCCGGGGCTGGCGAACACGCGCGGCATGGCGGCGCCGAACGACAGCGCGCTGAATCCGCCGAACACGTTGGTGGCACGGCCGGCCTGCTGGCGCGCGAGCAGCTCGTGCTTGCGCGTGACCGGCAAGGTGGCCAGCGCCTGGCGCGTGGCGATGCCCGCCGGGTCGATGCCCTGCAGGATGCCGGCGAACGCGGGCGAGGCCCGCTGCGCATGCGCCACCTGCGCGGGCAGCGCGGCCATCAATGCGCTTTCGCGGGCTTCGGGCGGGCGGGTTTCGAGGTCGTCGTAGAAAACGCTCATGGATATACCTCCGGGGTGCACGTTCTGGGCGTGCTGGGGATGGGAGACAGGCAAATGGTGGGCTGGACTGCGCCGCGCGGTCGCGGCGCGCCGGATTCGCGGTGGACCTAGGCCAGCCAGCGCTTGCGGCGCTTGTAGCTCTTGACGTCCTTGAAGCTCTTGCGCTCGCCGCCGCCGACACCCAGGTAGAACTCCTTCACGTCCTCGTTGTTGGCCAGGTCGCTCGCCGCGCCGTCCATCACCACGCGGCCGCTTTCCATGATGTAGCCGTAGTCCGAGTATTTGAGCGCCATGTTGGTGTTCTGCTCGGCCAGCAGGAAGGTCACCTTTTCCTTGGTGTTGAGGTCCTTCACGATGTTGAAGACCTCCTCCACGATCTGCGGCGCCAGGCCCATCGAGGGCTCATCGAGCAGCACCATGCTGGGGTTGGCCATGAGCGCGCGGCCGATGGCGCACATCTGCTGCTCGCCGCCCGAGGTGTAGGCGGCCTGCGAGGTGCGGCGGGTCTTCAGGCGCGGGAAGTACGCGTACACCTTCTCCAGGTTGGCCGCGATCTCGGCGCGGCTGGTGCGGGTGTACGAGCCCGTCATCAGGTTCTCTTCGATGGTGAGGTGGGCGAAGCAGTGGCGCCCCTCCATCACCTGCACCACGCCGCGCTGCACGAGGTCGGCGGGCGAGAGGTTCTCGATGCGCTCGCCCCGCAGCTCGATGCTGCCCTTGGTGACCGCGCCGCGCTCGCCCTGCAGCAGGTTGGAGATGGCGCGCAGCGTGGTGGTCTTGCCCGCGCCGTTGCCACCCAGGATGGCGACGATGCCGCCTTCGGGCACCTGCAGCGAGACGCCCTTGAGCACGAGGATCACGTGGTTGTAGATGACCTCGATGCCGTTGACGTTCAGGACGATGTTTCTGGGTTCCATGGTGTTGCCTTCGCTGTGCCAATCGAAAGCGCTGCGGTGCAACGCTTTCGATTGGCGGCTGTGAACACAGCCTCAAAAAACCGGCGCGCCCCACGCCAGCAGACGCCGCGCAAGGGCCGCCCGCGGCGCTGGCGTCGTCCCCCTTCCGCTTCGCACAGCGAAGCCAGAGAAGGGGGAAGCCGCGCAGCGGCTCAGGGGGTTGTCCTTAGCTCTGGCAGTCGGCCGCATCCCGCCGCGTCATCTTCTTGTCGGCCAGGTACTTGTCGGAGCCGGCCTTGATCATGGGCTTCAGGATCTGCTCGTCGGCCTGGTACCAGTCGGAGGAGAAGTCCCACTTCTTGCCGTCCCAGGTGTGCACGCGCGACCAGGTGGAGCCCATGTGGTCGGAGCAGCTCGTGGACAGCGGCCGCATGATCCCGTTGAAGCCCAGCGCGTCGAGCTTCTTCTGATCGAGCGCGAGGTTCTCCATGCCCCAGCGCACCTGCTCGCCGGTCATGACCTTGCCCTTGCCGAAGCGTTCCTGCGCGCGGCGCACGGCCTCGACGGCCAGCATCTGGATGATCACGCCGCGCGTGTACAGCACCGATCCCACCTCGTCCTTCGGCCCCGTGCCCTGGCCCTTGTCGTGCACGTTCTTCAGGATGTCCTGGATCACCTTGGACTGCGTGCCATAGCCGTTCAGCGCCAGCGCGTGGTAGCCCTTGGCGCCTTCGCCCACGTCGCGCACATCCGGCTCGGCGCCGGCCCACCACACGCCATAGAGCTTGTCGCGCGGGAAGCCCGTGGCCTGCGCTTCCTTCAGGGCGGTGGAGTTCATCACGCCCCAGCCCCACAGCAGCACGTAGTCGGGGCGGCTCTGGCGCACCTGCAGCCAGGTGGCCTTCTGCTCCACGCCGGGGGCGGTCACCGGCAGCATCTGCAGCTCGAAGCCGTGCATCCTGGCGCGCTCCTGCAGCACGGGAATGGGCTCCTTGCCGAACGGGCTGTCGTGGTAGACCAGCGCGATCTTCTTGCCCTTGAGCTTGTCCAGCCCGCCGGCCTGCTTGCCGATGTGCTGGATCAGGATGTCGGCGCCCGTCCAGTAGCTGCCCATGAAGGGGAAGTTCCACTTGAAGGCCATGCCGTCCTGCGCGACCGACAGGCCGTAGCCCAGCGTCATCAGCGGGATCTTGTCCACCGGGGCTTTTTCGGTCAGCGCGAAGGTGATGCCGGTGGCCTGCGGATCGAACAGCGCCACGCCGGGGCGGCCCTTCAGGCGCTCGTAGCACTCCACGCCGCGGTCGGTGGCGTAGCCGGTCTCGCATTCCTCGAACGTGAGCTTGACGCCGTTCACGCCGCCGTCGCGCGCGTTGATCATCTTGATGTAGTCCTGCTTGCCGTTGGCCCACGGCACGCCGTTGGGCGCATACGGCCCCGTGCGGTACGACAGCAGCGGAAAGAACTGCTCCTTGGCCTGCGCGACGGCGCTGGTCTCCACGGAAACACTGCCTGCCGCCACGAGGGCGGCGATCACGAGTTTCGAAAGCTTCATTTGTCTCTCCTTGGAAATTGAATGGATTGAAGCGCGGGGGGGAACCGGGTGGATCAGTGTGGGAAGGGCCACAGGCGCAGCTTTTGCTTGGCCGTGGACCACAGCTTGGCCAGGCCGTGCGGCTCGACGATGAGGAACCACACGATGAGCGCGCCGAAGATCATCAGCTCGGCGTGCGACACGCCGGCCGTGGAGATGTGGATGCCGAACAGGCCCATCAGCGCGGGCAGGAACTGGTTGAGCACGATGGGCAGCACCACGATGAAGGCCGCGCCGAAGAAGCCGCCCATGATCGAGCCCAGCCCGCCGATGATCACCATGAACAGCAGCCGGAACGACACCTCCACCGAGAACGCCGCAGGCTCCCACGCGCCCAGGTGCACGAAGGCCCACAGCGCGCCGGCCATGCCCACGATGAACGAGCTGACGGCGAAGGCGCTGAGCTTGGCGTACATGGGGCGGATGCCGATCACCGCGGCGGCCACGTCCATGTCGCGGATGGCCATCCACTCGCGGCCCACCGCGCCGCGCACCAGGTTCTTGGCCAGCAGCGCCACCACCACGAGCAGGGCGAGGCAAAAGAGGTACTTGGACTGCGCGCTCTCGATGGGCATACCGAACACCTGCAGTCCGTTGACCGACACCGAGCCCGAGTCGGAGTTGTTGGTGAACCACTTGATGCGCAGGAACATCCAGTCGCTGAAGAACTGCGCCGCCAGCGTGGCCACCGCCAGGTACAGGCCCTTCACGCGCAGGCTGGGCAGGCCGAAGAGGATGCCGAAGAACGTGGCGCACAGCCCGCCCAGCACGATGGCCGGAATGAGCGGCAGGCCCGGCACGCGCACGAAGAAGTTGTAGGCCCCGTAAGCGCCCACGGCCATGAAGGCCCCCGAGCCCAGCGAGATCTGCCCGCAGTAGCCCACGAGGATGTTCACGCCCAGCGCGGCCATGGACATGATGACCAGCGGGATCAGGATGGCGCGGAAGAAATAGTCGCTCGCCAGCATCGGCACGGCGATGAAGGCCACGGCCAGCAGCACCACCATGGCGATGCGGTCCTGCGCGATGGGAAAGATCTGCTGGTCGGCGCGGTAGCTGGTCTTGAACTGGCCGTTTTCGCGGTAGAGCATGGCGTGTCTCCTGTGTTCTTGTGATGGGTCAGGCGCGATCGATGATCTTTTGCACGGGGGCGCACCTGCGGTGCCACGCGGCGCCTTCGGCCCCGCTGACAACGTGCGGTGCGCGTTGTGCCTCCTTCGAAAAATTATTGGTCGCGTACTTCATACGCGATCAATAATTTTTTCTCCGAACAAGCCCTGGGGCCTGAAGAGGAGAAAGACCAGCGCCAGCACGTACGCGAACCAGATCTCGATGCCGCCGCCCACGAACGGGCCCAGGTACACCTCGGAGAGCTTCTCGCCCACGCCGATGATCAGCCCGCCGATGATGGCGCCCGGCACCGAGGTGAGGCCGCCCAGGATCACCACCGGCAGCGCGCGCAGCGCCACCGTGGTGAGCGAGAACTGCACGCCCAGCTTGCTGCCCCAGATCATTCCGGCCACCAGCGCCACCACGCCCGCCACACACCACACGATCACCCAGATGCGGTTGAGCGGGATGCCGATGGACTGCGCCGCCTGGTGGTCGTCGGCCACGGCGCGCAGCGCGCGGCCGGTGGAGGTCTTCTGAAAGAAGATGCTCAGCAGGATCACCAGCCCCGCGGCGATGGCGGCGGCGATCACGTCTTCCTTGTTGATGAGCACGCCGCCCTCGAACATCGACTCGAGGGCGAAGATCGGCTCCTTGGGCATGCCGATGTCGATCTTGTAGATGTCGCTGCCGAACATCGTCTGGCCCAGGCCTTCGAGGAAGTAGGTGATGCCCAGCGTGGCCATGAGCAGCGTGGCGCCTTCCTGGTTGACCAGGTGGCGCAGCACCAGCCGCTCGATGCACCAGGCCACCACGAACATGAGCGCGCCGGCCAGGACGAAGGCCGCGATGCCGGCCAGCAGCCGGCTGTCGATGCCGGTCCATTGGGGAATCCATTCGGACAGCCGGGCCATCGCGAGCGCCGCGAACAGCACCATCGCGCCCTGCGCGAAGTTGAAGACGCCCGAGGCCTTGTAGATCAGCACGAAGCCCAGGGCCACCAGCGAATACAGCATGCCCGCCATCAGGCCGCCGATCAGGGTTTCGAGAAAGAAAGCCATGGTGTGTGTTCTCCGGTCAGTGCGAGGTGCCGAGATAGGCGCTGATCACGTCGTCGTTGCTGCGCACTTCGTCGGGCGTGCCATCGCCGATCTTCTTGCCGTAGTCGAGCACGACCACGCGGTCGGAGATGTCCATCACCACGCCCATGTCGTGCTCGATGAGCACGATGGTGGTGCCGAACTCGTCGTTCACATCGAGGATGAAGCGGCACATGTCCTGCTTTTCCTCCACGTTCATGCCGGCCATGGGTTCGTCCAGCAGCAGCACCTGCGGCTCCATCGCCAGGGCCCGGCCCAGGTCCACGCGCTTTTGCAGGCCGTAGGGCAGCTGGCCCACGGGCGTCTTGCGCCAGGCCTGGATCTCCAGGAAATCGATGATGCGTTCGACGAACGCGCGGTGGCGCATCTCCTCGCGCTCGGCCGGGCCGATGCGCAGCGCCTGCAGGAAGAGGTTGCTCTTGATCTTGAGGTTGCGCCCCGACATGATGTTGTCGATCACGCTCATGCCCTTGAACAGCGCCAGGTTCTGGAAGGTGCGCGCCACGCCCATCTCGGCCACCTGGCGCGAGTTCATGTGCGAGAACGTCTTGCCCCGGAAGGTGATGGAGCCGTCCTGCGGCGCGTAGACGCCGTTGATGCAGTTGAGCATCGAGCTCTTGCCCGCGCCGTTGGGGCCGATGATGGCGCGGATCTCGTGCTCGCGCACGTTGAACGAGATGTCGGTGAGCGCTTTCACGCCCCCGAACCGCAGGCTGATGTTCTGGACGTCGAGGATGACGTCGCCGATCTTCTTGGTGGTCATGGTGGGGTCTTGCGGCGTTGCGGTCAGGCGGCCTGCTTCGTCGGGGCGAAGGTCCGGGCGTCGTCGAGCTTGAGCGTGGCGCTCACGCTGCCCGTGCGGCCGTCCTCGAACTTGACCTGCGTCTCGATGAACTGTTCGGTGCGGCCGGCGTACAGCGCCTCCACCAGCGTGCCGTACTTGTCGGCGATGAAGCCGCGGCGGACCTTGTTGGTGCGCGTGAGCTCGCCGTCGTCCGCATCCAGTTCCTTGTGCAGCACGAGAAAGCGGCTGATCTGGCTGCCCGCCAGCAGCGCATCGCCCGCGAGGTCGGCGTTCACCTTCTCCACGCAGTCGCGGATCAGCTCGTACACCTCGGGCTTTTGCGCCAGGTCGGTGTAGCCCGCGTAGGGCAGGTTGCGGCGCTCGGCCCAGTTGCCCACGGCGTCGAAGTCGATGTTGACCATGGCGCACACCTTCTCGCGCCGGTCGCCCAGGGCCACGGCCTCCTTGATGTACGGAAAGAACTTGAGCTTGTTCTCCACGTACTTGGGCGCGAACATGGCGCCGTCGTTGGCGCCGCCCTGGATGCGGCCCACGTCCTTCACGCGGTCGATGATCTTGAGGTGGCCGTGCGCATCGAGAAAGCCCGCATCGCTCGTGCGATACCAGCCATCGGCCGTGAGCACCTCGGCCGTGGCGGTGGGGTTCTTGTAGTACTCCTTGAGCAGGCCGGCGGACTTGACGAGGATCTCGCCGTTGTCGGCCACCTGGATCTGCACGCCGCGGATCGGCACGCCCACGGTGTCGGCGCGCGCCTGATTGTCGGGCTGCAGGCACACGAACACCGCCGTCTCGGTGGAGCCGTACAGCTGCTTCAAGTTGATGCCGATCGAGCGGTAGAAGGTGAACAGGTCCGGCCCGATGGCCTCGCCGGCCGTGTAGGCCACCCGCACGCGCGAAAAGCCCAGGTTGTTGCGCAGCGGCCCATAGACCAGCAGGTCGCCCAGCGCGTACTTGATGCGGTCCAGCAGGCCCACGGGCTGGCCGTCCATGCGCGCCGGGCCCACGCGGCGGGCCACCGCCATGCAGGCGTGGAACATCTTGCGCTTGAGCGCGCCCGCGTCTTCCATGCGGATCATCACGCTGGTGAGCAGGCCCTCGAAGATGCGCGGCGGGGCGAAGTAGTAGGTGGGGCCGACCTCCTTCAGGTCGATGGAGACGGTGCCGGCCGACTCGGGGCAGTTCACCACGTAGCCGCAGGCCAGCCACTGCGAGTAGCTGAAGATGTTCTGCCCGATCCACGCGGGCGGCAGGTAGGCCAGCACCTCCTCGGCCGACGTCAGGCGGTCGAACTCGGCGCCGGCCTGCGCGCGGTCGAGCAAGGTGGCGTGCGTGTGCACCACGCCCTTGGGGTTGCCCGTGGTGCCCGAGGTGAAGAACATGGCCGCCACGTCGCCGGGCTGCACCCGGTCGACCTGCGCGCGGAACCAGCCGGGGTTCTGCGCCACGAAGGCGGTGCCGGCCTCGACCAGGGCATCGAGCGACGCCAGGCCCGGCTCGCTGTAGTTGCGCAGGCCGCGCGGATCGTCGAAATACAGGTGCGACAGGGCGGGGCACTGCGCGCGGATCTCCAGCAGCTTGTCCACCTGCTCCTGGTCTTCCACCACGCAAAAGCGCACCTCGGCGTTGTTCAGGGGGTAGATGCATTCGGCGGCCACCGCATCCTGGTACAGCGGCACGGGAATGGCACCCAGCGACTGCGCCGCGAGCATGGTGGCATACAGGCGCGGGCGGTTGGCGCCCACCACCACCAGGTGCTCGCCCGCGTGCAGCCCGGCCTGGTGCAGGCCGGCGCACAGCGTCTCCACCATGGCGGCCAGGCCCGACCAGGTGTGGGTCTGCCAGATGCCGTATTCCTTTTCGCGCAGCGCCGCGTCGGTGGGCCGTTCGGCGGCGTGCCGCAGCAGCAGTTGGGGGAAGGTGGTCGTCATGCCTGTTCCTACCGGTGGTGTCCGCCGAGGCTGCTGGCGGGGTGCGCAGCCATGCAAGGGAGATGCAACGGATGGTAGGAACCGCTTTGACGTCTTCTTGTCTTGCCGACGACAATTTGCGGGAAACTCCTGACGGGTGTAACCCTGCCCGTGGCGGGTCCAGGGGGAAAGGGCGCCGCTGCAGGACCGCCACGGCAGGGCGGTATCCTTGCCGCCATGTACGCCCCGTTTTTCGGCCTGGAGCACGCGCCGTTTTCCATCGCCCCCGACCCGCGCTATCTGTTCATGAGCGACCGCCACCGCGAGGCGCTGGCGCACCTGCTCTACGGCCTGGACGCCGGTGGCGGCTTCGTGCTGCTGACGGGCGAGATCGGCACCGGCAAGACCACGGTGTGCCGGTGCTTCCTGGAGCAGATCCCGGCGCACTGCAACGTGGCCTACATCTTCAATCCGCGGCTCACGGTGGGCGAGCTGCTGCGCTCCATCTGCGACGAGTTCGGCGTGGCGCACACCCCGGCGGTGCCGGGCTCCGAGACGGTCAAGGACTGCATCGACCCGTTGAATGCCTTCCTGCTGCAGGCCCATGCGGCGGGCCGCAACAACGTGCTCATCATCGACGAGGCGCAGAACCTCTCGGCCGATGTGCTGGAGCAGTTGCGCCTGCTCACCAACCTGGAAACCAGCGAGCGCAAGCTGTTGCAGATCATCCTGATCGGCCAGCCCGAGCTGCGCGGCATGATCGCCGGCCCGTCGCTGGAGCAACTGGCCCAGCGCGTGATCGCGCGCTTTCACCTCGATGCCCTGAGCGCCGAGGAAACCCGCCAGTACATCGCCCACCGCATGGCCGTGGCGGGCCTGCAGGGCGCGTTGCCTTTCACGGCGCGCGCCCTGCAGCGCGTGCATGCCCTGGCGCGCGGCGTGCCCCGGCGCATCAACCTGCTGTGCGACCGGGCGCTGCTCGGCGCCTATGCCGGCGGCGTGCGCGAGGTGAACGAGGCCATCGTGGACCAGGCCGCGCGCGAGGTGTTCGATGCCGCGCCTGCCGCCCGCACGGGCGCCGCGCGGGCGCCGCGCTGGGCGGTGGCGGGGGCCGGCGCCCTCGCCGGTGCGGCGGCCGTCGCGTGCGCGGGCTGGGCGCTGGGCTGGTGGCCGCCCACGGGCGCTGCGGTGGCGGGCCCGGGCCCGGGGCCGGTGGTGGCGGCCGGGCCGGCGTCCTCCGTGGTGCCACCGGTGGCCTCCCACGCGGCCTCCCTGCCCGCCGCCTCGGCCGCGGCCACCGTGCCCTCTTCGGCGCTGCAAGGCTTCCTGGCCCTGCAGCCCGAGGGCGAGCACGACGCCTGGCGCGCGCTGGCCGCGGCCTGGGGCGCCCCGTCCGCGCCCGGAGCCGATGCCTGCGCGGGCCTGGCTTCCCAGGGCCTGCGCTGCTTTCGCCAGCGCCGCACGGCGCTGGGCCTCGTGCGCCAGCTCGACCGGCCGGGCGTGATCACGCTGTTCACGGCGGACGAGCGCCCGGTGGCCGTCGTGATGTCCCGGCTGGACGGCGCCGTGGCCACGCTGTCGGGCGCGGGGCGCACGCTGCAGGTGCCCCTGGCCGATCTGGCGCAGGCCTGGCGCGGCGAGTTCGCCACGCTGTGGCGTGCGCCGCCGGGCCTGCAGGACGGCAGCGATCTGGCCGACCAGCCCGCCACGCTGGCGTGGCTGGACGCCCAGTTGCCGCCCGCGGCCGATGCCGCCGCCGCGCGCAGCGCCCCGCGGGCGGAAGCCGCGCAGCGCCGCGCCCGCATCCAGCGCTTCCAGGTCGCGCAGGGCCTGGTGCCCGATGGCCGCGCCGGACCGCTGACCCTGATGCTGCTCAACCGCGCCGCGGGCGTGGCCGAGCCGCGGCTGAGCACTGCAAATTAGCCCATGCCAGGCCTTCTCCGCACTTTGATGTCCCCGCCCGGCGGGCACCGCCCCACGCACTTTTTTCCATCCTATGTCCTACATCCTTGACGCCCTGCGGCGCGCCGAAGCCGAACGCGGCCGCGGCGCCGTGCCAGGCCTGCACACGCCGGCCGTGCCGGCGCCGGGCGCCCCGTCTGTGGCCGAACCGGCGCGCACTGGCGCCCTGCCGTGGTTGCCGGTGCTGGCGGCCGGCGTGGCCGTCGCCGGTGCGGCGGCGGGTGCGTCCTGGTGGTTCGCGCACCGCACGGCGGTGCCGTCCGAGCCGGTGCGGCTGGCGGCCGCGCCCGCGTCCAGCCCTGCAGGCCCGGTGGCCGCCCCAGCCGCTGCGGTGACGGCGCCCTTGCCTGCGCCGGCCCCCGCACCCGCCGAAGCACCCGCCCGCACCCGCGTGGCCCCGTTGCCGGCGCCAGCCCCTGCTCCGGCGCTGCGGCCGGAGCGTGTGGCCCCGGTCGCCGTGCCTTCGGCGGCAGTGGCACCTGCACCGGCGGTGCCGGCAGCCCCTGCGCCCGAACGCGCCGCCGAGCGCGCAGCGTCCGCCCCCCTGTCGCGCGCTTCGGCCGCGGCAGCGGCCACCGCGCGCCTGCTGCCGCCGGCCCAGGCTCCGGCTGCACCCGCCGTGGCGCCGCCCGCCCAGGCCTCGGCCCAGCCCGTCGTGGCGCAGCGCGATCTGCCGCCGTCCGTGCGCGAGCAATTGCCGGCCATGCAGTTCAGCGGCGCCACCTATTCGGCCAACCCGGCCTACCGCATGGCCATCGTCAATGGGCAGGTGCTGCACGAGGGCGACCAGGCCGCGCCGGGCGTGGTGCTGGAGAAGATCGAGCCGTCCGGCACGGTGTGGGCATTCCGGGGCTACCGCTACGCCGTGCCGTCGCAGTGAAGGCGAAGCCAAGGGCGAAGTCGAGGGCGCAGCGGATGCGCTGGTACAGGCCAAAACAGGCCCATGCCGGCGGATTGCATGCCTGTATTGCTATATATTTAATAGCAAATGATTCGTCCACCGCGTTCTGATGATCGCGGGCCGGCGACCGCTGTGCGGCTCAGCGGATGAACCGGCCGTCCCGCCCCACGAGGGTCAGCTCGACGAAGCGCGAGGCGCTGCGTTCCGGGCCGGTGGCGTTCACTTCGAAGCCGCCCAGGTCCCAGTTCTTGAGGCTCCAGGTGGCGTCCACGAAGGCGGCGCGCGACGGGTTGCGGCCCGCGCGCTGCAGGGCCTGGGCGAACACGCGGGCGTTGATGTAGCCCTCCAGCGCCAGGTGCGAGGGCTCGGCCGTGGCGCCCACGGCTTTCCAGGCGGCCTGGAATTCGCGCACCACCGGCACCACCACATTGGTGGGCAGCGGCACGACCTGCGAGATGGTGAGCCCGACGGCATCCGGTCCCAGGGCCTTGACGGCGGCCGAGGTGCCCATCACGGACGTGGCATACAGCGCGGTGCCGCGCCGAAGGCTCCGGAAGGCTTTCACGAACTCCAGCGCCGGCTTGCCGGCCAGGCCGATCAGCACCGCCTCGGGGTTGCCGTCGGCCACCTGGCGCGCCGTGGCGCCGGCGTTCGACGCATCGCTTTCGACGGTGCCGGACAGCGGTTCGCCCAGCTTCAGCCGGGCCATGGCGTCGCGGGCGGCGTTGAACACCTCCTTGCCGAAGGCGTTGTTCTGGTAGGCCACGGCGATGCGCCGGATGCCCAGCGTGGAGAAGTGCTGGACCAGCTTGTCGGCCTCTTCGGCGTAGGTGGCGCGCACGTTGAACACGCTGCGCGCGCCCTTCACGCGGCTGAGCGTGGCGCCGGTGAACGGGGCGAAGAACGGCATGCCCGAGGGCAACACCTTGGGCAGCATGGCCTCGACCATGGGCGTGCCCATGCAGTTGAAGAGCGCGAACTGCTCGCGGTCGGCGAGGAATTTGTCCACGTTGGCCAGCGCGCGGGGGATGTCGTAGCCGTCGTCCAGCGTGGTGAGTTCGATCGCCTGGCCCTGCACGCCGCCCTGGGCGTTGATGGCGGCGAAGGCGGCCTTGGCGCCCTGGTGCATGGCCGAGCCCAGGTCGCCCAGCGGCCCGGTGAGCGCGGTGGACTGCGCGATGCGCAGCGCCGTGCCCTGTGCGCGCGCCGGCGCGGCGCCGATCCAGGGCAGGGCCAGCGCGGCCGCCCCCGCGAGCAGGCGGCGGCGCGCGGCGGGCGAGGCCGGCGTGGCGGACGGGGCGAAGCAGGGGGCCTGTTGGAATAGTTCTGGCATGGTGTCTCCGTGGCCTTTGGGCGGATCATCGGCGCGAGCGGGCCGATTCTTTGTCGTCCCGGCAACAGTCCGCGTCGTGGTATTCCCGCAATCGCCCAGCGGCCTTCCTGCGCCATGCTCGCAGTCCATGAACGATGACCTTTCGCTGCACCAGCGCCGCCGCCTGCCGTCCCAGGTGGAGCTGGACGGCATTCCCTGGCTGGCGCTGCTGTCCGCGCCCGAGCGCGAGCGCGCCGTGGCCGCGCTGCTGGTGGGCGATGCGAAGGTGGGCGACTACGTGTGCCGCGTGGGCCGGCCGGTGACCTACTGGTTCGGCGTGGTGGAGGGGCTGCTCAAGATGAGCACCGACAACGCCCAGGGCCAGACGATGACCTTCACCGGCGTGCCCCCGGGCGGGTGGTTCGGCGAGGGCACGGCGGTCAAGCGCGAGCCCTACCGCTACAACATCCAGGCGCTGCGCAAGAGCGTGGTGGCGGGCCTGCCCATCGACACCTTCCACTGGCTGCTGGACCACTCCATCGGCTTCAACCGGTTCGTGATGAACCAGCTCAACGAGCGGCTGGGCCAGTTCATCGCCGCGCGCGAGATCGACCGGCTGGGCAACCCCGACGTGCGCGTGGCGCGCAGCCTGGCGGCGCTGTTCAATCCGGTGCTCTACCCGGGCGTGCGCGAGGTGCTGCGCATCACGCAGCAGGAGCTGGCGTACCTGGTGGGGCTGTCGCGCCAGCGCGTGAACGAGGCGCTGGCCGAGCTGCAGGCGCAGGGCGCGATCTGCGTGGAATACGGCGGGCTGCGGGTGCTGGACCTGCCCGCGCTGCGCGAGAGCGTGTTCGCCGCGCAGGCCGAAGCGCCCGTGCGGCGCGCCATCCGGGCGCCGGGGTCGCCGGACGCCCAGGCGGTCATGCGCGGCTGACGGGCGCTGCCAATTCGGGGGTGCGCGTCAGGCGGAAGGTGCCCACCATGTCCGTGAGCCGGCCAGCCTGGTCCTTGAGGCTGCCGGCGGCCGCGCTGCTTTCTTCCACCAGCGCGGCGTTCTGCTGCGTCATGGTCTCCAGCGCGCCCACCGACTGGCTCACTTCGGCGATGCGGTCGCTCTGCTCGCGGGCGGATGCGGTGATCTCGGCCATGATGCCCGAGACCTGTTGCACCGACTGCACCAGTTCGCCGATGGTGGCGCCCGCGTGGCCCACCAACGTGGTGCCTTCCTGCACCTGATTGGCGCTGGCCAGGATCAGCGCCTTGATCTCGCGCGCGGCGTCGGCCGAGCGCCCCGCCAGCGCGCGCACCTCGCCGGCCACCACCGCGAAGCCGCGGCCCTGTTCCCCCGCGCGCGCGGCTTCGACCGCGGCATTGAGGGCCAGGATGTTGGTCTGGAAGGCGATGCCGTCGATCACGCTGATGATGTCCGCGATCTTGCGCGAGCTGGCGCTGATCACGTCCATGGTGCGCACCACCTGCGAGACGACCTCGCCGCCGCGCTCGGCCACCTGCGAGGCGGCGGCGGTCATCTGGTTGGCCTGGCGCGCGGCGTCGGCGCTTTGCTGCACGGTGTGCGTCAGGTCCTCCAGCGCCGATGCGGCCTGCTGCAGGTTGCCCGAGGTCTGCTCGGTGCGCTGGCTCAGGTCGAGGTTGCCCGAGGCCACTTCGGAGCTGGCCAGCAGGATCGAATCCGCCGTGGTGCCGATGCCGCCCACCAGCGAGCGCAGCTGCTCCTGCATGGCGGCGATGGCGTCCAGCAGCCGGCCGGTTTCGTCCTGGATGCGCACTTCCACGCGCGAGGTGAGGTCGCCGCGCGCGATGCGTTCGGCCACCACCACCGCCCGTCCGATGGGCTGGGTGATGCTGGCCGTGGTGCGCCAGGCGATCAGCGCGCCCAGCACGATGGCCAGCGCGACCAGCCCGCCGCCGATGGCGCGGGCCCGGTTTTCCATGCGCGACGCGCCGGCCGCGGCCTCGGTGTTGAGGGTGTTCTGCAGCTGCACCAGTTCGGCCAGCTTGTCGCGCCAGGCGGCTTCGGCAGGGGCCACGCGCGTCATGAGCGAGAGCGTGGCGCTCACGGTGTCACCGTCGGAGATGGCCTTGAGCGCCGTGTCCAGCTCGGGGCGGGTCTTGCGGGCCAGGGCCTGGATGTCGGTCTGCAGCTGGCGTTCGGCTGGCGTGGCGCCGGAGTCGAGCAGCGTGGCCAGCTCGGTCTCCTGCGCCGCGTAGCGCTGTAGTGCCTGGCCGACGCGGCGGGTCTGCTCGTCCGCGCTCTTGGGATCGACCTCGCCGAGCATGGCGGCCGAGCGCCCCTGGATGCCGATGGCGCTCACGTTCTCCAGCATGCTGTTGACCAGCCGCATCTTGGCGGCGCTGGCGCCGGTCATCTGCTGCATCTGCTGGTTGACCTCGTTCAGCGAGGCGTGCGCCACGAAGGCCACCGCGATGAGCAGCGCCAGCATGCAGCCGAACCCCAGGAAAAGACGGCGGGAGATGGAGAGGGTCTTGAAGAACGAAGCGGTCTGCATGGTGTTTTCCGTGGCCGATGGCCTTTGAACGAAATGCACAGCAAAAGCAGTGCCAGTGATCGGTGTGCGGCGCCGTCCGGGCAGTGGCCGCATTCGCAATGGGTGTTACATATGAAAGACCCAACAGGGAGTATCTGCCTCTAAAGTGCCGGGTGAATGGCGCACTTGTATGAATTGATTTAATCGCTCATATCTTATTAAATGCATCGTTCCGATGCTATTTTTTTGGTAGCGTAGCGCCGTGCCATTTTTGCGCATTCCACTCTGGCGCCCTTCGATCCGCCGTGGTCTTGTTACATTTTTGGAAGGAACCGGCCCCATGACCCGACTTCGCTCGACCATGCTCCGGAGCATGGTTGCCGTGCTCTGTGCACTGGCGTTGCCGGCGATGGCCGCGGAGGTCCAGGTGACGGTGCAGGACGGCTCCGGCAAACCGCTGCCGGGCGCGATCGTGTTCCTGGATTCCCCGGAGGCGCACAAGCTGGTGCGTCCCATGGCCCAGCAGGACATGGGGCAGCTCAAGCGCCGCTTCGTGCCCGAGGTGCTGGCCGTGACGGTGGGCACCGAGGTGCGGTTTCCCAACAGGGACAACGTGCGCCACCATGTGTATTCGTTCTCGCCGGCCAAGAAGTTCGAACTGCAGCTGTATTCCGGCACGCCGGCCAACCCCGTGCTCTTCGACCGGCCGGGCGTCGTGGTGCTCGGCTGCAACATCCACGACCAGATGGTCGCCTGGATCCTCGTGCTGGAGACACCGTATTTCGCGCAGAGCGCCGCGCCGTTCGGCAGCGCGCGCCTGGAGAAGGTGCCCGCGGGCAACTACACGCTGCGCGTGTGGCATTCGGGCCTGCCGGTGGGCGCCGCGGCCTATGCGCAGCCCCTGGCGGTGGCCGAAGGCGCGGCGCCGGTGGTCGTCCGCCTGACGGGGGTGACCCCTTGAACCTGCGCGCGCTGCACCGCAGTCTGATCCTTCGGCTGGTCGGCATTTCCCTGCTGCTGCTGCTGATCGTGCAGGCGGCGGGATTTGCCGTGGTGCAGACCTTCATCGTGCGCAATGCCCGCGCCCAGATCGAGCGCAGCCTGGACGTGGACGAACGCGTCTGGCGCTGGCTGCTGACGCAGAACGCCGTGCGGCTGCAGGAGGCCTCGGTGCTGCTGGCGGCCGACTACGGTTTTCGGTCCGCCGTGAATTCGGGCGACTCGGAGACGATCCAGTCCGTGCTGGAGAACCACGGCGCGCGCATCGGCGCCGCGATGACGGCGCTGCTGGACACCCGCATGCACCTGCAGGCCACCAGCCCCTCGCGCACTCCGGCCGACTACCAGAGCGCGGTGGACCAGGCCGTGCCCGCGCTGGTGGCGCAGCCACAGGGCAGCCAGATCGCCGTGGTGCACGGCATCCCGTACCAGTTCGTGATGGTGCCCATGCGGGCGCCTTTGCTGGTGGGCTGGGTGCTGATGGGTTTTCCGGTCAACGAGACGCTGGTGTCCGAGATGCAGCAACTGCTGTCGGTGGACGTGGCCATCCAGGTGCGCGATGCCACCGGTGCCGTGGCCGTGCCGGTGAGCACCCTGCCGGACCGCGCGCTGGCCGATCTGCGCGACTTCCGCATGGGCGGTGAGCAGGTGCTCGGCGGCGAGACGCTGCTGGTGCGCCCCGTGCGCCTGGACAGCGGCGCCACCAGCGCCCGGGCGCTGCTGCTTCGTTCGCTCAACGACGTGGTGGCGCCCTACCGCCAGCTGCAGGCCCTGCTGGGTGGGATCACCGTGGCTGGCCTGGTGCTCTTCGCGCTGGGCAGCGCCTTCATGGCTCGCCGCGTGACGACACCGCTGCGCTCGCTTGTCTCGGCCACGCACCGCCTGTCCCAGGGCGACTACGACGCCCCCATCGAGCACACGCGCCGCCTCGACGAGATCGGCAACCTCGCCCGCTCGTTCGACCGCATGCGCGTGGACATCGCAGGGCAGCAGGGTGAGATCCTGCGGCTGGCCGATACCGACCGGCTGACCGGCGTGCCCAACCGGGAGCGCTTTCGCCGCGCCATCATGGAGGCCATCGGTCCCGGCAGCGGAGGGCGCCCCGTGGCCGTGATCGCGCTGGACCTGGACCGATTCAAGCACGTGAACGGCGTGCTGGGCTACGCGCTGGGCGACCGGCTGCTGCAGGCCGTTGCCGAACGCATCAGCGGGCAGACGCGGTCGCCGCAGGACGTCATCGCCCGCCTGGGCGGCAACGAGTTCGCCATGCTGCTGCCCGGCGCCGACGAGGCGGCCGCGCGCGACATGGCCCAGCGCATCCTCCGGGCCTTCGAGACGCCCATGGCTTTCGACGACCGCACGGTGGATCTGAGCGCGGGCATCGGCATCGCCTGCTGGCCCGGTCCGGCGCAGGATGCCGACACCCTGCTGAGCCACGCCGAAATCGCCATGTACGCGGCCAAGCTGCGGCTCAGCGGGGCGCTGGTGTACGAGCCGTCGATGGATTCCTCCAGCGCCGTCTCGCTTTCGCTGCTGACCGAACTGCGCCGCGCGGTGGACCGCAACGAGCTGCGCCTGTTCCTGCAGCCCAAGGTGTCGCTGACCGGCCAGCCGGGCCACGCGGCCGAGGCCCTGGTGCGCTGGCAGCACCCTGAGCGCGGCATGGTGCCGCCGATGCAGTTCATCCCCTTTGCGGAGCAGACCGGCTTCGTGCGGCAGCTCACGCTGTGGATGTTCGAGCAGGCGGTGATCTTCCTGGCGCAGCCGCGCGTGCAGGATCTGGCGCTGCGCATCTCGATCAACCTGTCCACGCGCGACCTGCTCGACCCCGAGCTGAGCAACCGCCTGGGCACCCTGCTGGCGCGCCACGGCGTGAGCGCCGCGTCGTTCTGCCTGGAGATCACCGAGAGTGCCATCATGGACGAGCCCCTGCGGGCCGAGGCCATGCTCAACCGCCTGTCCGAGCAGGGCTTCAAGCTGTCCATCGACGACTTCGGCACGGGCTACTCGTCGCTGGCCTACCTCAAGCGGCTGCCGGTGGACGAGCTGAAGATCGACAAGTCCTTCGTCATCGGCATGGCCTCCGACGACGGCGACGAGCAGATCGTGCGCTCCACCATCGACCTGGCGCACAACCTGGGCCTGAGCGTGGTGGCCGAAGGGGTGGAAACCGTGTCCATCCTGGAGCGACTGCGGGCCCTGCATTGCGACGATGCGCAGGGCTACTACATCAGCCGGCCGCTCCCCACGGACGACTTTATCGCCTGGCACGCCGCGGCGGCCGAGCGAAAATAGCGCCCATGTCCGATTCGCCGCCCCGCCGCCGCCTCTCCCTTCCCCCCGCCGCCCCCGCCAAGGTGGCGCCGCCTGCGGCCACCGCACCCTCCGCACGCCGGGCACCGGCCACCGCGCAACCCGCCACCCGGGCGAATGCCGGCCCCGCCGCCCGGCCGTTCAATGGCCCGAATGCCGGCGCCAACAACGCATCGCCGCGCCCCGCTGTCCGTCCTGCCGCGGCCCAAGCCCCGTCCCGGCCCGAGCCTTGGCAGGGCCGGTCGCCGGACCGCGCACCGCAGGCGGCCGCCCGGCGCGGGCCTGCCGCTGCGCCCCTGGCGGGCGAGGGCGGCACCTCGCGCCTGAACAAGCGCATGGCCGAGCTGGGCCTGTGCTCGCGCCGCGAGGCCGACGACTGGATCGCGCAGGGTTGGGTCAAGGTCAACGGCGAAGTCGCGCCGATGGGGCTGCAGGTGCTGCCCACCGACCGCATCGAGGTCGAGCGCGTGGCGCAGGGCTTTCAGGAGCAGAAGGTCACCATCCTGATGCACAAGCCCATGGGCTACGTGAGCGGCCAGGCCGAGGACGGGCACACGCCCGCCGTCGCCCTCATCAACCCGCGCACGCACTGGCGCGAGGACCCGAGCCGCATGCGCTTTTCGCCGCCGCAGCTGCGGGGCCTAGCACCCTGCGGGCGGCTGGACATCGACTCGGTCGGCCTGCTCGTGCTCACGCAGGACGGCCGCGTGGCGCGCCAGCTCATCGGCGAGGACTCCGACGTCGAGAAGGAATACCTCGTGCGCGTGCAGTACGGCGAGGTGGCGCTGAACGTGCAGGACGCCTTTCCCGCCGGCCAGCTGGCCCGCCTGTGCCATGGCCTGGCCCTGGATGGCCAGCCGCTCAGGCCCGCCCGCGTGGACTGGCAGAACCCCGAGCAGCTGCGCTTCGTGCTCAAGGAAGGCAAGAAGCGCCAGATCCGCCGCATGTGCGAACTGGTGGGCCTGAAGGTGGTGGGCTTGAAGCGCATCCGCATCGGCCGCATCACCCTGGGCAACCTGCCCGTCGGGCAGTGGCGCTACCTGGGGGCGCACGAGAAGTTCTGACGCCGGGTGCGCGTGGGGCATGGCGCCGCCGCGGGCACCCATGGCAGGATTCTTGGGTGCTTTTGCCTCCATGCCCTAGTGAATAATGCCTTGATTGCTATTAAATTAATAGCAACTTCCTTGGGCAGGTTCCATCGGGGCACGGGCGCTCAGGGCAGGGTGCCCCCGGCGGTGCCGATCACGCCGACGCCCGCCTGACGCCGCACCGAGCGGGCCGTCTCGGCGGCGGATTCCGGCGCGATCAGCCAGGCCCGCCACGCACCGAAAGCCTGGATCGCCGGCGCATCCAGCGCTGGCGCGTCGGCGGTGCCGCTGGCCGTCTGGTCGTTGGGCACGCAGTCCCGGCCGATGGCCTGGCGGCACAGGCCATCGGCCGGGTCGGCCTGCCCGGCGAACGGGGCGAAGGCTGGGCCCGGGCCGGGCGCGTGCGGGTAGCGGTACACGGGCCGGGTCACATGGTCGAAATGGTTGCCCTCCATCAACAGGCAGGCCGTGGCCGTCAGGGGCATGGCCGCGCCTTCGCCGCTGAGGTTCTCGAAATAGTTGTTGACCAGGTGCGCGGCCACGGTGGCGTTCTTCATGCCGCCCGCATGCGGCCCGCGGCCCGAGGTGTCGTGCACGTAGTTGCGGGCCACGGTGATCGTGTCCTGCGCGCCCAGGAACAGCCACAGCCAGTAGTGGTGGCCGTCGCAGGTGGCCGACTGGCCGGTGCGCCCATCGAACTCGTTGCCGGACAGGGTGACGTGCGCGGCGCTGCCGAAGCCCGTCACCACCATCTGGCGGCCGATGCGCGCGAACAGGTTGTGGTCCACCCACACGCCGTCGGCGCCGTCGATGGTCAGCGCATCGCCGCCCCAGACGACGCCCGGGTTGATGTCGGTGATGCGGATGTTCTGGACGATGACGTTGCGGTTGCCGTCGCCGATGCGCAGGCCCCGGCCCTGGATGCCGGCGTTGCGGCCGACGCCGACGAGGGTCTTGTTGGAGCCCACGGGCAGGGGGCGGCGCCCGGCGTTGTCGTAGGTCACCGGGGCGGCCGGGCGGCCGTCGCAGAAGTGGGCGACGTTCAGGCCCCACTGGCCGCCCTGGCCCGGTGGGGTGTCCCGGCAGGCGAAGGCCAGGCACCCGGCCTCGGTGGTGGTGGCGGAGCCGTTGGCCAGCAGCGACCCCCGGAAGTCGAACAGGCGGTCCAGCACGATCACGCGCGGTGCGTCGTCGGTGCATCGCGGGCCCTCGGCGCGCTGGCACAGCGCGCGCTCCAGGCCCTCCAGCGAAGTGGGGCGCACCACCTCGGCCTGGCCGCCGCCGGTGACCCCGGCGGCGAAGCCATCGGGACGGCCCGTGGCCTGCTGCGCCCACAGCGGCGGTGCGGGGCCCAGCAGCAGGGCCAGGCACGCCGCCATCGGCAGGTGCCTGTGAAGCAGGCTTCGGAGTGGGTGCATGGATCGGGTTCCGTTGTCGGGGATGCCGGCCCTCCCCGGGCCGGGGCGGGATGGCGGCTTGGAGCGGGGCGCGCGCCCGGAGTTCAATGGCCGAGGCGCCCCGGGGCGGCGCCTCGGCCGGGAGTGGACCGGCGAGCCTTGATAATGCGGCGCCTGCCCCGAACTGCCGGGGCATCCCTCTTTTTGTGAATGACCCAGACCTCCCAATCCACACCATGAGCAAACAGACCCATTCCTTCCAGGCCGAAGTGGCGCAACTGCTGCACCTGGTCACGCATTCGCTGTACTCCAACCAGGAAATCTTCCTGCGCGAGCTGATCTCCAATGCGTCCGACGCCTGCGACAAGCTGCGTTTCGAGGCCCTGAACAACAACGCCCTGTACGAAGACGCGCCCCACCTCGAAGTGCGCGTGGCCTTCGACAAGGACGCCAAGACGCTCACCATCACCGACAACGGCATCGGCATGAGCCAGCAGGAGGCCATCGACCACCTGGGCACCATCGCCAAGAGCGGCACCAAGGACTTCATGGGCAAGCTCTCGGGCGACCAGAAGGCCACCGCGTCCGAGCAGGGCCAGTTGATCGGGCAGTTCGGCGTGGGCTTTTATTCCGGCTTCATCGTGGCCGACAAGATCACCGTGGAATCGCGCCGGGCCGGCCTGCCCGCCGAGCAGGGCGTGCGCTGGATCAGCGGCGGCACGGGCGACTTCGAGGTCGAGACCATCACCCGCCCCGAGCGCGGCACCAGCATCATCCTGCACCTGCGCGACGACGCTGAAGAGTTCCTGAACGCCTGGAAGATCAAGTCCATCATCGGCAAGTATTCCGACCACATCAGCCTGCCCATCCTGATGGAAAAGGAAGAGTGGAAAGAGGGCGAGCTGATCAACCCCGGTGACGAAAACGGCGGCCGCCAGCCCGGCGGCATGGTCAAGACCGGCGAGTGGGAAACCGTCAACAAGGCCAGCGCCCTGTGGACCCGCCCCAAGAAGGACATCACCGAAGAGCAGTACCAGGACTTCTACAAGGCCATCAGCCACGACCACGAGAACCCGCTCACCTGGAGCCACAACCGCGTGGAGGGCAACACCGAGTACACCCAGCTGCTGTACGTGCCCGCCAAGGCACCGTTCGACCTGTGGAACCGCGACAAGAAGGCCGGCGTGAAGCTGTACGTCAAGCGCGTGTTCATCATGGACGATGCCGAGGCGCTGATGCCCACCTACCTGCGCTTCGTGAAGGGCGTGATCGACTCCAGCGACCTGCCGCTCAACGTGAGCCGCGAGCTGCTGCAGGAAAGCCGCGACGTGCGCGCCATCCGCGAAGGCTCCACCAAGCGCGTGCTCGGCATGCTGGAAGACCTGGCCAAGCACGACAAGCACACCGCCGGTGAAGAAGGCGCCGACGGCGTGACCGATGTGGTGAGCGACGAGGACAAGGCCAAGGAAGGCAAGTACACGGCGTTCTATGCCGAATTCGGCGCCGTGCTCAAGGAAGGCCTGGGCGAGGACTTCGGCAACCGCGAGCGCCTGGCCAAGCTGCTGCGCTTCGCCTCCACGCAAAGCGATGCGGTCACCGTCTCGTTCGCCGACTACAAGGCGCGCATGAAGGACGGCCAGGACGCCATCTACTACATCACCGCCGACACGCTGGCCGCCGCCAAGAACAGCCCGCAGCTCGAAGTCTTCAAGAAAAAGGGCATCGAGGTGCTCCTGATGACCGACCGCGTGGACGAGTGGGCGCTGAACTACCTGCAGGACTTCGACGGCACGCCGCTGCAGTCCGTGGCCAAGGGCGCGGTCGATCTGGGCAAGCTGCAGGACGAGGCCGAGAAGAAGGCCGCCGAGGAAGCCGCCGAGGCCTTCAAGCCGCTGCTGGCCAAGCTCAAGGAAGCCCTCAAGGACAAGGCCGACGACGTGCGCGCCACCACCCGCCTGGTCGATTCGCCCGCCTGCCTGGTCGTGCAGGACGACGGCATGAGCACCCAGCTGGCGCGCATGCTCAAGCAGGCCGGCCAGCAGGCGCCCGAGTCCAAGCCCGTGCTGGAGGTGAACCCCGATCACGCCCTGGTCAAGAAGCTGGACGGCAGCGTGCACTTCCACGACCTGGCACACATCCTGTTCGACCAGGCGCTGCTGGCCGAAGGCGGCCTGCCCGAGGACCCCGCCGCCTATGTGAAGCGCGTGAATGCATTGCTGGCCTGATCGGCCTCCAGCGCATGATTCACTAGGGCATATTGCTATTAAATAAGTAGCAATCAAAAAGCCCGGTCTTCTTGGGAGGCCGGGCTTTTTGCATGGCGGCGGGCCTGCTGGCCGATAATGCGCCCGTCTGAAACGCCACCCCTTCGAGGCCGCCGCCATGCTGCGCTTTTTCCTCCTCTTCCTGACCCTGCAGTTGACGATGTTCGGCATCAACATGCTGGGCTGGGTGCAGCAGCACCTGGTGCTGCCGTGGACGGCGCTGCTGGCGCGCATCTGCGCCGGGTTGGTCACCTGGTTCGACAGCTCGGCCGCCGCCTCGGGCAAGGTGCTGTGGAACCAGGCCACGGGCTTCGGCGTCTCCATCGAGGCGGGTTGCAACGGCATCGAGGCGTGCATCGTGCTGTTCGCCGCCGTCATGGCGTTCCCGTCCACCTGGCGGCACAAGCTGGTGGGCCTGGTCGCCGGCTTCGTGGCCGTGCAGGCCATGAACATCGTGCGGGTGGTCAGCCTGTTCTACCTGGGGCAGTGGAACACCGCCATCTTCAACTTCGCCCACGAATACCTCTGGCAGGCGCTCATCATGGTGGACGTGCTCATCGTCTGGCTGCTGTGGGTGCGGGCCGGCAGCCGGGGCGGCGCGGGCGCCCCGCCGAACGAGCCGCCGGCGGCACCGCCCTCGGCGCCGTCCGCCTCCCCTGCGGCCGTGCCGGCGTGATCCGCGGCACCGCATGCGCCGCGCCGCCAGCCTGAAAATCTTCGTCCTCGGCCTGTTCGCCGGGGTGGTGCTGCTCACCCTGCTGTGGATCCGGGTCTCGCCCTGGACCTCGTACCCCGTGGGCATGGTGGCCGGCGCGGTCCTGGAGCACGCCGCCCCCGGCTGGGTGCGCGAGACGCGGCTGCGGCCCGGGGCGTTCGAGGTCGATACCTCGGTGGCGGTCGCCATGCCGCAGACCGGCAACCGCCTGGTCGAGATCACCGTCGAATCCGACCCCGGCCGCTATGCCTACGGCCTGCCCATCTTCCTCGCCCTGCTGCTGGCCGCGCGCGGCCCGGGCCGCACCTGGCGCGCGCTGGCCGGCTTCGCGCTGCTCGTGCCGCTGCAGGCCTTCAGCCTGGTGATGCACCTGCTCATGCAGGTGGTGCTGACGGCGCAGCTCGACGTGCGCGTGCTCAAGGTCGCCCAGTGGCAATTGGAGGCCCTGGTGTACGGCTACCAGGTGGGCGTGCTGGTGCTGCCCACGCTCGCGCCCATGGTGCTGTGGCTGTGGCTGGACCGGCAGTTCGTCAACGAGGTGGTGATCGAGGCCTGGCGCCGCTCCCTGCCGGCCGCGCGCGCCGCCGCGCCCGTGCCGGCTGCAGCGGCGGTGGTGGCATCGCCCGAGCCTGCCGCGGGCGTGGTGGCCGAGCCTGCGGACGCCATCCCTGAGCCGGTCCACCACTTGCCGCCCGGGCTGGGCGGCAAGGTCTCGGCCAGCGCCGCAGCCACCCTGCCTGTGCGCAAAAAACCACGCTGAAGCGCGCGGCGGTCGCGCGGACACGCGCCAGCCACCGGGGCCTGACAGAATGCCGCCGCATGCTGTTGCTCCTCTCCCATTTCTTGCGTGGCTTCGGGCCCCGGCGCGTGCTGCAGGCCGCGCTGGGCGGCACCGCGGCCGTCCTCGCTGCCCAGGCCCTGGCCGCCCCGTCCGGCGATGCCGGCAACCCGGCGGAAGGTGACCCGCCCCCCTGGGCCCTGCACGCGCAGACCACCTACGTCTGGCAGCACAAGCCCTCGTTCGACGCGCCCTACACCGGCCCGAACAGCCTGGTGCCCACGGCCGAGCGCTCGTATTCCTTCACCGCCACCGCCGACCTCGGGCTGCGCCCCTGGAGCGGCGCGCAGATCCACTTCAACCCCGAGGCGGGGCAGGGCGTGCCGCTGTCGCACCTGTCAGGCGCGGGCGGGCTCTCCAATGGCGAGCTGGCCCGCACCTCGGGCGCGCAGATCAAGGCCTATCGCGCGCGCCTGTTCCTGCTGCAGCGCTGGGACGCGGGCGGCGACACCGAACGCATCGAGCCCGACTTCAACGAACTGGGCGGCAGCGCCAGCGCGCGCCGGTGGACCCTGGTGGCCGGCAACCTTTCGCTGCTGGACTACTTCGACAACAACCCCTACGCCAAGGACCCGCGCGAGCAGTTCTTCAACTGGTCCTTTCTGACGCCCGGCGCCTGGGACTACGCGGCCGATGCGCGCGGCTACACCTGGGCCGGCATCCTCGAATACCGCACGCCGCAGTGGGCCGTGCGCGGTGGCCGCGCCCTGCAGCCGCGCGAATCCAACGGCCAGCCGCTGGACCGCTCGTGGACCAAGCACTACGGCGACCAGATCGAGGCCGAATCCGACCTGCCGGTGGCCCTGCCCGCCGGCCCGCTGCGCGGGCGCGTGCTGCTGTTCCGCAACCGCGCCGTGATGGGCGCGTTCGCCGATGCGCTGGCCGCGTCCCGGGCCGTTGGCGGCACGCCGGACGTCGGCGCCGTGCGCCGCCTGCAGACCAAGACCGGCTGGGCCCTGACCCTGGAGGCCCCGCTGGCGGAAGACGCCGGCGTCTTCGTGCGCGCCAGCCGCAGCAGCGGCCGCCAGGAAACGTACGCCTTCGCCGAGATCGACCGCCAGCTGTCCTTCGGCGGCCAGATCGGCGGCGCCGCCTGGGGCCGCGCCGCCGACCGTGTGGGCGCCGCCTTGGCGGTCAACGGGTTGTCGGCCGACCACCGTAACTATCTCGCAGCGGGTGGGCTGGGGGCTTTTCTCGGCGATGGGGCGCTGCGCTACGGCAGCGAGCGGGTGTGGGAGGCGTATTACCGGCTCACGTTCGCCCCGGTGCCGATGCCGGGCGGACCGCTGCAGTCCGCCGTTTCGCTGGGGGTGCAGCACATCGTGCACCCGGGCTACAACCGCGACCGGGGGCCGGTGGATGTGGTGTCGGTGCGGGTGCATGCGGAGTTTTGAGGGCGGCTGGTCATGCATGAATTGATTGCTTGTGAGTCAATTGATTTGTGACTAATAATTTAGTTTTTTAGGCATTAGACAAAACAGCAGGCGGGAGAAGAAATGCAATGTGCAAAAAATGAGGCATCGGTTGACGGTGCCTTGACTGTGGGTTGCCCTGTGTTTGGCACGTCGGTGCTCAGAGCCGCGGGACCTCAAGGCGGTTTTTTGGGGTGGACAGCGTTTGTCATGCGCCGGCTGAGCGGGTTGTGCCGTTGCGCGATGGCGCGGGCACTGTTGCATGCTGCGTTGGGCCTTTTGATGCTCACAGGCAGTCTCGCTGCGCATGCGGAACTGCAAAAAAGCTTTCTGTACCATTGGTCGACGGGAAACCCGAAGTTCGCCACCAAGGAGGCGTACTGCGCATGGTTTGCTGGAGGCTATTCCAATGCCACGGGCTTTGTGGTCGCAGGCGACTACTGCGCCGTCGACTCCTCTGAGGGCCCGGCGTATTACTGGGCCCCCATCTGGAAACAATCTACGTTGTCCTGCCCGCCCAACAGCACCACCACGGCGAGCGGCACCTGTGCCTGCCAGCCGGGGTTCGCCGAGGACGTGCCCACCAACGCCTGCATTGCCGCCACGCCCGAACCATCGGCATTTTCCTGCAGGGCCTCCGGCGTGGAAGTGGGGCAGCCCATCATGCCGTCGAACGAAGCCAAGGTCCGCACCGAGACCGACTGGAGCGGGCAGGGGCCTGCGGCGCTGTCTTTTACTCGGCGGTACGAAAGCACCTGGGGCAAAGACCCGGGCCGGCCCCAAGGGCCCTTGAGCATGGCGTGGAGCCACAATCACCAAGCGTTTCTGTTGGCCAGCAGCGCGGCCACCGGAATCAGCGTGAGCATCACGACGGGAGAGGGCCACCTGCGGACCTTCTTCAAGGCGACGGGCAGCAGCACCTGGACCACGGCCAGCAACGACGTGCTGACGCAATCGGCCTCCGGCACCTGGACCTACCAGCGCAGCGACGACGACGCCACGCTGCAGTTCAGTAGCGGCGGCAAGCTGCAGTCGGTCACGGCGCGCAACGGCTGGGTGACGTCCTACGCGTACCACACTTATGGACTCTTGGCCTCCATCACCAATCCGTTCGGGCAGAAGCTCTTGCTTGATTACCAACCGTCGGGCCGGCTGACCTCCGTCATCACGCCCGATCAGCAAACCATCGGCTATGCCT
>NZ_BQXJ01000013.1:0-26355 GCF_030158975.1 Acidovorax sp. SUPP2539
GCTCTCCCGGGACTATGAGCGGTTGCCGGAAGTGCTCGGCGGGCTACATTTTCTGGTGTTTGCAGTGCTCATGTTGCCCGCCGCTGCACGGGTGCTAGCTGCGGCGGGAAGTTCATAACACGCTCTAGATTGAGCTAACTTTCAACGCGCTCTGAGGGCCAGATGAAGTCGGCCTGAAAGGTGAAACTTTCAAAAGCGTGGCGTAACTAGTGGACTCACGGATTTTTCGAGAGTTACACGATAAACACGACTAGCTGCAGGCTCGTCGACGATATCGAAAGATCCTCCGTGGACGGCGGCAACACGCTTCACCACTTGATGTCCAAGGCCGAGCCCAAGAATGGTGGCGGGCTGAGCCTGGTTGGCTCCTGTCTGCGGACCATTGTCCCGTACCTCAAGCCTCACAGGCTGTGCAGCAGCAACGATCTCGACCCATGTTCCCTTGGGCGTGTGGGCAAGGGCATTTTCAAGAAGATTGCGCAAAGCTAACTCCACCAGAATGGGATGGCCTCGCATAGGAACTGAGACCACTCCGCCAAGAGACAGCTCATGCCCAGTGGAGTACGCGGTTTGGCCATACTCTGAAGTGACGCGACGTGCAAGCGATGCCAGATCGAAATCCTGTGCCGCTTCTGCCAACTGCGCACGGCTGGCGCGGGCCAGGGAAAGCAGGTCAGAGATGACTGAGGCCGAGCGCGCGGCATCGGTATCAACCTGTACAAGTGCAGCTTCCCTCTCCTCCTCGCTCAGCCGTCCGCGCAGCAGGTTGGCATGCAAGCGAAGTGACGCCAAAGGCGTTCGAAGCTCATGAGCAAATTCATTGGCAAGCTCGCGCTCACGCAGGAGAGCAAGGTTGTAGCGCTCGGTCAGAGTATTTATGGCGTTGACCATCACCTGGAACTCAAGGTGTGGTGGTGCGACGAGAGGCACGTTATTGTGGATGTCCAGGGCGTGAACACGTCCGCTCAATTCGTACAAAGGCCTCAAGCCCCGGCGTATCGCAACGACGAGCACAAGCGCGATGACTGGTAGTAACCAGAGACCTGGCGTGGCGACGTGTTCGGCGATGTCTTGAGCGAGAGAGTCACGTTCCGCAAGGCTCAGCAGGACCATGATTTTGCGTCCATGGTTGGCGTTATCCCACCTGGAAAAGACGCGCCATTCCCGGGCCGGATCGCCAAGGAGCAGGGTGCTGAAGCCTTCCGTATAGTCAAAGGTGGGCAACGGGGCCTGACCGGTACGCGCGAGTAGCTTCCCGCTCGCCTCCCAGATCACGACGCTCAGCGACTGCTGGTAGTCATGTGTGCTGAGCTCGGGCCTATCCGCTACATCGGAGCTATGGGGCTTGGGCGCAAAGGAATTGCTGGGATAGGCCAATAGCAGAGCCGCAACTCCCGCCAGGTGGCCATCGGTCAGCTCATCTGCTTCATGCAGGCCCGTTCGATACCCTGCGGCGACGAACGCGACCCACACCGCCAGCAGCATTCCGAGGACCCAGCCCAGCAATTGGCGCTGTAGAGAGGGGCGCATGATCATTCAATGGCCTCGTCCGGAACAAAGTAGCCCACGCCGCGCATGTTGCGTATGCATTCCTCGCCCAACTTCTTGCGGATGTTGTGGACATGGACTTCAATGGCATTGCTCTTAAGAGCATTGTCCCAGCTGTACAGACTGCCTTCTAGTTGCTGCTTGGAGAGGACGTGAGGCCTTGCCTCCAGAAGCGCCATCCAGATTCCGAACTCGCGGGCAGAGAGGTACACCTCCCGGCCGGCCTGGCGCACGCGCCGGGTGGCAGGGTCGATCTCGGCATCTCGCCAGTACAGCAGCGCCTGATGTCTCCCCATAGCCCTGCGACGCAATGCGCGCACCCTGGCTGCCAGTTCATCTGTCGAAAACGGCTTGGTGAGGAAGTCGTCGGCACCGAGATCGAGCCCTTCGATACGTGAAGAGAGCGCATCGCGCGCCGACATGATTAACACGGGAGTGGTAAGCAACGGCAGTCCCTTGGCGGGTGAGCTGCGCAATCGCCGTATGACTTCAGATCCATCGCCGTCGGGTAGGCCCAGGTCCAGAAGGACTACAGCAAATGGCTCCGTGCGCAGCGCCGCCCATGCCTGCGAGACACTGGTCGCGACATCAAACGTCCACCCCAGGTTCTTCAATGCAAGGCGTAGGCCACTGCATATCGCCTCGTCATCTTCCACGATAAGTATTCGCATTTCTCCATTTGCGTTTCCTGGGCTTAAGAACCTATTAAGGGCGTTTCGATAGCTTCAGTAAATGCAAAACTTTTCTGGCAAGTTTCTTTGGATTGCGCTACTTTCGTTCATGGCGGTTCTGGTTTGGGATGCATCTGGACTCGACATGGCGATGGCCATGCTGATGGGAAATACGCAAGGTTTTCCATTTCGCAACAGCTGGCTGCTGACCAGCGTTTTGCACGATGGCGCCAAGCATGCAGCCTGGGGTCTTGTCGTTTTGCTCTCCGCTTCAGCGCTGTGGCCTTGGGGGCCATTCGCCAAACTGCCGTTCGAGCGGCGGCTGCAGTTGGCGGCGGTCACCCTGCTTGCCACAGGGGTCGTCTCTCTGGTCAAGGCCACCAGCCACACCAGTTGTCCGTGGGACCTGGCCGAGTTCGGAGGCGTTGCCAGGCATGTTTCCCACTGGAGCGGCTGGGCCGACATTGATGGAGGCCCTGGCAGGTGCTTTCCCGCCGGGCATGCGTCTGCCGGGTTCGCATTCGTTGCCGGCTACTTCGCGCTGCGCAGGGACCTGCCCCGGCTTGCCCGTATATGGCTGCTGATTGCCCTGGCAAGCGGTCTTGCACTCGGACTGGTGCAGCAGTTCCGCGGCGCCCATTTCATGAGCCATACGCTGTGGACGGGATGGATCTGTTGGATGACTGGATGGCTGACCGACCCCCTGTTCTCGCGGTTTCGTGGCCGCTTCGACGGGACTCCAGCATGATCCGCCGGCCGGTTTCACCGCTGTGGCTTGCGGCGGGAGCGAGCCTGTGGATGGCTGCCACCGGCAATGGCCCGCTCTGGAGCCGTCTTTCGGGTCTTGGGTTGTTGCAGAGGCCGCAGGACGTGGCATTTGCCGGTGCCATGTTCCTGATAATCTGGGCTTGCCTCGCCGCCTTCCTCTGCCTGCTGGCATGGCGGTTGACGCTCAAGCCCGCCATCACCATGCTGTTCGTCAGCGCGGCGGTGGCCGGCCATTTCATGGCCAGCTACGGTGTTGTCATGGACCCGAGCATGCTGCTCAATGCCATGCAGACCGACGTAGCCGAAGCCGGGGCGCTGATGAACTGGCGACTGCTCGTGCGTTTGCTGGCATTGGCCGTGCTTCCGGCTTGGCTCGTCTGGCGGCAGCCCGTAATTTATGGGCCAACCATGCGACAACTGTGGCGCAATCCGTTGGCGGCACTGGCTGCCTTGGCGTTTCTGGTAGCGACGGTGTTCGCGAGTTTCCAGCCGCTGGCTGCGACCATGCGCAACCACAAGGATGTCCGTTACCTGCTCAACCCCGTCGCCAGCGTGTACTCGGTGGTGCGGGTGGCTCTGAAGTCTTTCGAGCGAGATGAGTCAACGTTGCTACCCATCGCGCAGGACGCTCATCTGGGCCGTCCTGCAACGGTTGCAACGGAGCGTCCACGCCTGTTGGTGCTGGTGCTGGGCGAGACTGCAAGAAGTGCCAATTTCGGCCTGAATGGCTACGAGCGCCAAACCACGCCTCGCTTGGCCAGCCACGGCGTCGTCAGCTTCACCAATGCCTGGTCGTGCGGCACGAGCACGGCAGAGTCGGTGCCCTGCATGTTTTCGCATCTGACACGCGATGAATTCGGCGGTCGCAAAAGCAATTACGAAAACCTGCTCGACGTACTGCAGCGCGCTGGATTGGCCGTACTGTGGATCGACAACCAGTCGGGCTGCAAGGGGGTATGCGATCGCATACCCAGCGTCTCCACCGTCTCCGCTGAAAACGCCCAACTGTGCGCCTCGGGCCAGTGCCTGGACCACGTGATGCTGGACGGGCTGGATGAGCGCATTCAAGCGCTCGACCCAGAACGCCGCGAGCGCGGCGTGGTGGTCGTGATGCACCAGATGGGTAGCCACGGCCCGGCCTACTACAAGCGTTCGCCGCCCGAATCCAAGCTGTTCCTGGCGGAGTGCACGACCAATGCTCTGCAGGAGTGCAGCCGCGAAAGTGTGGTCAATGCCTACGACAACTCCATCGTTTACACAGATCGATTCCTTGGCTCGGTGATCGACTGGCTACAGGCGAGGCAGTCTCTGGCGGATGCCGCCATGGTGTACGTGTCCGACCATGGCGAGTCGCTAGGGGAGAACAATGTGTACCTGCATGGCCTGCCGTATGCCTTTGCGCCAGACCACCAAAAGCATGTCCCGTGGATCACGTGGATTTCCGATGGGTTCAAGGCTGTCTCGGCACTGTCAACGGAGTGCCTGCACAAGGGCCGCGACCTGCCTTTTTCGCACGACCATTACTTCCATTCCGTGCTCGGTCTCATGGCAGTGCAGACCGGTGCATACCAGCCGGGCATGGATGCCTATGCCCGCTGCCGAAGCAACGGCGGTTGATCGCGGCGGGAAGCCGGCAGGTGGCGGCGTACTCACTGCCGCTCGCACGCTTAGCCGCGTTCATCGCAAACCGGGCCGGGCGGGAGGGCATGCCCTGTGCGGGCTTGCCGCGAAATCCCCTTGTCTGAACGAAATTTAAGCGCGTCTTAATCGCCGGCTTTCATGCTGACGGGGTCTGCACAAGCTATGGAGGCCGTGCACAAGATACCACCGACTCACCAGAAAGACGTGCATGCAAAGTCCGGTCGCCACCACACGCCACCACGCGGCTTCTCGCTTCGGAGAGTTCCCTCAGGGGCCCGCCTTTCAGCGTGTTGCGCTAGTTCTCGCAGCCATCCTGTCAGTGATCGCATTTTGCTGGCTGGCCCAAGAGGCGGCTATAGAAGGCGAATACATTGCCATGGAGGCGCAGTGGATGGCGACGGTCTTCACCTGGCGCAGCCCTCTGATGGATCAGATCATGCTGGGATACACCAGGACGCATGACCTCTTCATGGTCGCATTCATTCTGGGCTTCATGGGTTTGCACGCGTACCAACGGCACTGGCCGCAGGTCAAGTGGATCGTCGCGGTGGTGCCCGGCGGCATGCTGGCCAATCTGGGGCTGAAGGCATTCTTCCACCGCGCGCGTCCAGAGTTCGACTCCATGATCCACGCACACGGCTACAGCTTCCCCAGCGGCCATGCTATTGCCGCTGCACTGGTGGCTGGCTGGCTGATCTATGCCACCTGCTTGTCTACCCGCAGCCTGGTATGGCGAAGCGCCAGCGTGGCGCTCGGTTTGTCGATCGCGGTCAGTGTGGCCTTCAGCCGCGTCTACCTGGGTGTGCACTACCCGATGGATGTCATTGCCGGGGCCCTTGCCGGAGCGGCCTGGATCTTGATCTGCCTGGCCTTGAAGAGCCTTCTGGATTCCGATGCCACAGAGTGACTTGGGCCTATGCCCTTCCGTGCACAAGGCATTGGAGCGCGCAGGCTGGGCAGGCGCGCTGCAGTGTTCTTGGCTTACCGTGCCACACCGCCACCAGCGATGTTCACACGCGTGTCCCAGGAAACATGACGGTGATCCGCTCGCCCAGTCATATCTGCAGGCCTGCTACGCTGAGAAGGGCGGCTGCGGGCTGCACGGCTGCCGCCGCCGGGCCCTTTTCCCATCACGTCGGCGTTGCCGGGGGAAGGGTCAACGTGATACGGCAGCCGGGCTGGGCATCGCCGATGGTCAAGGCCATGCCATGCAGGCGTGCGATGGCGGCCACCAGGCTCAGGCCGAGCCCATGGCCAGGTGTATGCCGGCTCTTTTCCGAGCGATAGAAACGGCGCAGCACGGCGCCCCGCTCCTCTTCAGGAATGCCGGGGCCTGCATCGGTGACCATGGCCTGTATCTGCCCCGCCTCCTGCGCCACCTGCACTGTGACGTCGGTCCCGGGCGGCGCGAACTTGATGGCGTTGTCGATGAGATTGGCGAAGGCGTCGAACAGCAGGTCCGGGTCCCCGCGCAGGATCACCGGCATTGCGCAACCGACAAAGCGCAGCGCCACGCCGAGTTCCTGCGCGGCCGGCTCGAACAGCTCCACCGCATCGCCCGCGATCACTGTGAGGTCCAGCGTCTCGAAGTTCTCCCGCCGTGCGCTGTTCTCGATCTCCGAGATGCGCAGCAGCCCCTTGAACATACGCAGCAGCAGCCGCGCATCGTCGGCCGTATCGTCCACCAGCGCCGACAGCTCTTCCCGTGACAGCGTACCGGCCTGCGCCCGGTCAAGCCCGGCGAGCATGCGCGTGAGTGGTGTGCGCAGGTCATGGGCCACGTCGTCCGTGACGCCTTTGACCTCTCCCATTAGCCGCTCGATCTCGTCGAGCATGGCATTCACCAGGGCGGCGATGCGGTCCAGATCGTCGCGGGAATTGCGCACGGGCAGGCGCGCGCCCAGATGGCCCTCCACGATGCTCTGCAGCGAATGGGCCATGTCGTCCAGGCGCCGCCGGGCCCGGGCTCCCAGTGCAAACGCACCCGCCAGCCCCACGCCCAGCACGATGAAGATGCCGCCAACCATGGCGGTGCGGATGCGCTCGTCGAACTCATCGAGGTCATGCACGTCACGGCCGATCACCAGCACCAGACCGGAGCCCAGCACGCTGGCCAACGCACGCACGGGCACCTTGTTGCCATGGGCGTCGTATTGTTCGGCATCGAAGGGAGCGTCGTAGCGCGGCACCGGTCCGACCAGCTCGAAGGCACCGGCCACGCGCTCGCCGCCGCCGCCGATCAGAACGGCGGGTTCGCGAAGCGATGGGTCGCGCCGCAGCCGCCCCGAAACTTCACGCAGCAAGGCCTCCGGCGGCAGCTGCGACCAGCGCTGCACATTGGCATGCAGGCTACGATCCACCTCGTGTGCCAGGTAGAACGAGGTCTGCCAGTAGACATAGCCCAGCAAGGCCGCGCTGGACAGGGCGAACACCGCGAGAAAATAGGCCGCCGTGCGGAAATGGCTGGTCCGCAGGGTGTCAGACAGGGGCATGAATGGCATAGCCGGCCCCCCGTACGGTCTGGATCATAGGCACCTCGCCCGGTGCATCGACCTTGCGCCGCAGCCGGCCGATATGCACTTCGATCACGTTAGTACGCTCCTCGTAGCGGTAATTCCACACCGCCTCGAACAGCATGGTTCGCGTCACAATCTGGCCTGCATGCTTCATCAGATACACCAGCAGGTCATGTTCGCGCGGCACGAGATCGATGCTGCGCGCGCCCCGGCGCACTGTGCGCGTGAGCAGGTCCACCTGCAGGTCGCCGACACACAGCTGCGTCTCGCGGCCGGTGGCCGGCGCCGCGCGGGTGCGGCGCACCAGCGCCTCCACCCGGGCCACCAGTTCCATCGCCTCGAACGGCTTGGCCAGGTAGTCGTCCCCGCCGGCGCGCAGTCCGCGCACCCGTTCGTCCAGGGCCGACAAGGCGCTGAGTATCAGCACCGGCGCATGCCCGCCGGCAAGCCGCAGTGCGGCCAGCAACGCCAGCCCGTCGAGCGCGGGCAGCATGCGGTCCAGCACGATCACATCGAAGTCCCCTGCAAGGGCGCGCACCAGCCCCATGCGGCCATCTCCCACATGCTCCGTGGCATGGCCCGCATCGTGCAGCGCCATGGCGATGGCAGAGGCAGTGCCGGGGTCGTCCTCGATGACCAGCACCCGACTCATCACCTGCCCCGCGGTCCGAGGCCACCATGCGCGTGCTGATCATCGAGGATGACCGGCGCACGGCCGCCTACCTGGTGCGTGCGCTGCGCGAAAGCGGCCGCGTGGCAGACCATGCGGCCGACGGGGCCACGGGCCTGGCCATGGCGCGCGAAGGCATCTACGATGCCATCGTGCTGGACCGCATGCTGCCGTGCATGGACGGCCTTGCAGTGGTGCGTGCGCTGCGCGGCCTTGGCCTGTACCTGCCGGTGCTGATGCTCAGCGCCCTGGGATCGGTCCAGCACCGGGTCGAGGGGCTGCAGGCCGGCTGCGACGACTACCTGACCAAGCCCTACGCATTCGTCGAGGTGCTGGCGCGCCTGGACCGCCTGCTGGCGCGCACCGAGCCCCTTGCTGAGGGCCTGCGGCTGGCTATGGCCGACCTGGAACTGGATGTGGCCAGCCGCGTGGTGGCCCGCGCGGGGCAGCGCGTCGACCTGAGCACGAGCGAGTTCCTGTTGCTCGAAAGGCTGATGCGGCATGCGGGACAGGTGATCAGCCGCCAGATGCTGCTGGAAAGCGCCTGGGACTATGACTTCGAGCCCCCGGATCATTTGATCGACAGGCACATGCATCGCCTGCGCAAAAAGGTGGACGGTGGGCATGCAGAGATGTTGATCCATTCGGTTCGGGGGGCGGGGTATCGCATGGGACCACCTGCCGACGGCAGGGCCCCGGGCTGACACCTGAGCCAGCCAGATGCGTCTGTGCATTGGACCATCGCCCGCCCGCCAGGCCAAACCACTCCAACATAAACAATAAGTCATTTTCGGGGAAGGGTGGCGTTAGCCGCTCCCCTCTATCTTCTCCCATCGGCCACCGGCATCCCGCTGGCGGCCCCGGACAACGAGAGGATGGACCTTGAATCTGCACGACACACGGTACCGGCTGCGCAGGACGGCGCTGGCCGCCCTGGCGGGCTCCCTGCTGCTGGCAGCCTGCGCCACGGTGCCGGCCGACCCTGCCCCCGCCGTCGCGCTGCCGGCGCACTGGTCCGGCACGCAAGAGGCGGCGCAGGCATCGTCACCTCCGGACTGGTGGAGCTTCTTTGGCAGCACCCAGCTCGATGCGCTGGTCGCCCGGGGGCTGGACCAGGGCCTGTCCGTGCAGATCGCCCTCGCCCGGCTGGAACAGGCGCGGGGAATGGCGCAGATCAGTGGCGCCGCCCGCTACCCCACCGTCACGGCGGGCCTGAATGCCAGCGGAGGCAGCAGCTTGAGCAGCCCCAAGCAGTCGCTGTCGATCACCGGCACGATGGACCTGGACATCTGGGGCCTGCATGCGGCCAAAGCCGACTCCGCGGGATCTGTCGCCCAGGCCAGCGAGCTCGACGTGGAGACCGCACGCCAGTTGCTGGCTGCCAACATCGCGCTCAATTACCTGCAGTTGCTTGCGCTGGACGAGCGGATCGATCTTTCCCGCCGCATCGCTAGCGATGCGCAGCAACTGCTGTCGCTGGTGGAAAAGCAGGCCAGCCTGGGCGCGGCCTCGGCACTGGACGTGGCGCAGCAGCGCAACACGCTGCAGACCTTTCTGGCGGCCATGCCGCAGTTGGTGCTCCAGCGTGACACCTTGCGCGGACAACTGGCCGTGCTCGTCAACGCCACGCCGCAGGAATTCACGGTCCGAGCCGAACCCTTCCTGGACATCGCCGTTCCGCAGATCCAGGCCATTGCGCCGGCACGGGCCGTAGCCGGCCGCCCCGAGGTGCTGGCGGCCGAGGCACGCCTGAAGGCCGCCCGCTTCGACGTGGCCGCGGCGCGGGCCGCCTTCCTGCCGTCGGTGTCGATCACCGCCCAGGCCGGCGCACTGCTCAACCCCACTCAGGCGCTGTGGAGCTTGGCCGGGGCCTTGCTGCAACCACTCTTCAACGGAGGCAGCCTCGACGGCCAGCTGCGCGTGGACCGCGCCCACGCCGAGGAACTCCTGGCCAGTTACCGGCAGTCCATCCTCCAGGTGCTCCAGGAAGCACAGGGGCAATTGATCGCCGTGCAGCGCCTGCAGGAAACCGAGACGCTGGACAAGGCCGCCGTCGAGTCCGCCCAGGAGGCCCTGCGCCTGTCGCGCATCCGTTACGACCGGGGCGCCTACGACCTGCTGGCCGTGATCGTCAACGAGCGCACCCTCTACCAGGCGCAGGACACGCTGCTGCAGGCACGCCTGCAGCGCCTGCAAGCCACCGTGGGCCTGTACCGCGCCTTCGGCGGCCAGTCCGCGCAGCCCGCCCCGGCCCAGATTTCCTCGAAATGAGAACACCATGACCACCGACACCCAAGCACCCCGTGCACATCCGCTGTGCCGCATTGCCATTGCGGCGGCCACGGTCGCGGCAATGGCCGCCGTCTTCGCCTATGCCACCGCCTCGACCCCGCAGGCAGCTCCCGCAAAAGCCGCGGGAGAAGCTGTTCCGGTCTCCCTGGCGAGCGTGGTGCAGCAGGATTTCCCCATCTGGACCGACGCCATTGGAACGGTGACATCGCTCAACGCGGTGAACGTCCGATCGCGCGTGGACGGCCAGCTCGAGCGCGTGGCCTTCACGGAGGGGCAGATGGTGCGCAAGGGCGACCTGCTGGCGCAGGTCGATCCCCGGCCACTGCAGGCGCAGGTCAACCAGACCCGTGCCGTCCTGGCGCAGGAAGACGCGCGCCTGAGCAGCAACAAGATCGATCTGCAGCGGGCGATCGAACTCGCCGCAGCCGGTGCGGGCTCCACCCAGGCGGTGGACACCTTGCGCGCCACCGTGGCAACCCAGGCGGCCGTGGTGCAGGCGGCACAGGCGGCACTGGACAGTGCCCAGCTGCAACTGGGCTTCACGCGCATCACCTCGCCCAGCGACGGCCGCGTCGGCCAGCGCCTGCAGCCGGCGGGATCGACCGTGCATGCCAACGATGCCGTGGGCATCGCCACGGTGACGCAGATGAACCCGATCTGGGTGGCCTTCTCCGTGCCGCAGGACCAGTTGCCGGCCGTGACCCAGCAATCCCAGGCGCGTGCCCTGAAGGTCCAGGCGCTGCTGCGCGACCGCTCCCGGGTGCTGGCAGACGGCGAACTGGAATTCGTCGACAGCCAGGTGTCTCCGGCGGCCGGCCAGGTGCAACTCAAGGCCCGCTTTGCCAATGCCGACCGTGCGCTGTGGCCGGGGCAACTGGTCTCCGTGCGCATGCTGCTGAGCACCCAGGCCGAGGCCACCGTGGTTCCGCCGGAAGCGGTGCAGCAGGGGCCCAAAGGCGCCTTCGTGTATGTCGTGGACGGCCAGCACATGGCCCAGGCCCGGCAGATCGACGCGGGGCCCATTTCCCAGGGCCTGCAGTGGGTGCGCAAGGGCCTGCAGCCGGGCGATACGGTGGTCACGCAAGGCCAGTACCGCATCGCGCCCGGTATCCAGGTCATGGCCACCACGGCCGATTCCTCCGCCCCCGCCAAAGGCCAATGATGAGCAGCATCTCCGAACCTTTCATCCGCAGGCCCGTCGCCACGGCCCTGCTCGCCCTGAGCGTGCTGCTGGTGGGCGTGCTCGCCTACTTCAACCTGCAGATCTCCTCGCTGCCGCAGGTGGAGTTCCCCTCCATCTCGATCTCTGCCAGCCTGCCTGGCGCCAGCGCGGAAACCATGGCCACGTCGGTGGCCACCCCGCTGGAGCGGGCCTTGTCGCAGGTGCCGCAGGTCACCTCGATGACCTCGTCGAGCTCGCTGGGCAAGACGCAGATCTCGCTGCAGTTCGACCTCAGCCGCAGCATCGACGGTGCGGCGCAGGACGTGGAGTCCGCCATCGCGCGGGCCAATCGGACCCTGCCCAAGACCATGACCTCGCCGCCCAGCTACAACAAGGTCAATCCGGCGCAGGCCACCGTGATGTCGCTGGCGCTGACCTCGTCCACGCGCACGCTGACCGAGCTCAACCGCTATGCCGACAATTTCCTGGCGCAGAAGCTGTCCATGGTCCCCGGCGTCGGCCTGGTCGACTACCACGGCCAGCAGCGGCCGGCGGTGCGCATACGCCTCGATCCGGACGCCCTGGCCGCGCGCGGGCTGACGCTGGCCGACGTGCGCTCCATCGTCGGGCTGAGCACCGTCAGTGCGCCCAAGGGCAGCATCAACGGGCCGGACAAGACGGTGTCGCTGAACACTACCGACCAGTTGCAGCGCGCCGAGCAGTTCGACCAGCTGGTGGTGGCCTACAAGGCCGGCGCACCGATCCGCCTGGGCGATCTGGGCACCGTGGTGCACGCAGCCGAGGACGTGCGCCAGGCCGCCGGCATCAAGGGCCAGCCCACGGTCATCGTGGACATCCACCCGCAGCCGGGCTTCAACATCGTGGACACGGCGCAGACCATCCGCCAGCAACTGCCGCAGCTCACGGCGACCATGCCGCGCGACGTTGCGCTCCAGGTGGTGGGCGAGCGCACGCAGACCATCACCGCCGCCGTGGCGGACGTCAAGTTCACCCTGCTGCTGTCCATCGCGCTGGTGGTGATGGTGATCCTCACCTTCCTGCGCAACCTGACCAGCACGCTCATCGCCAGCATCACCATCCCCCTCGCGCTGTTGGGCACCTTCGCGCTGATGTACCTGCTGGGCTACACGCTGGACAACCTGTCCATCATGGGCCTGAGCATCGCCGTGGGCTTTGTCGTGGATGACGCCATCGTGGTGCTGGAAAACATCGCGCGCCACCGTGAGCAGGGCAAAAGCGCCCTGCAGGCCGCGCTGGACGGAACCCGCGAGGTCGGTTTCACCATCGTCTCCATGACGCTGTCGCTGATCGCCGTGTTCATCCCGCTGCTGCTCATGGGTGGCATGGTCGGACGCCTGTTTCGGGAGTTCGCGATCACGCTGAGCACGGCCATCCTGGTCTCGGGCGTGGTCTCGCTCACGCTGGCACCCATGCTGTGCGCCCGCCTGCCCGGCAATGGCCATCCGTCCAACGGGCGCCTGAGCGTCTGGGCCGGCCGCGCCTTCGAATGGATCGAGCGCGGCTACGAGCGCGGACTGGATGTGGCGCTTCGCCACCAGCGCTCCGTGCTGGCCCTGGCGGTGGCGACCATGGTCGCCACCGCGGCCCTGTACGCCTGGGTGCCCAAAGGCTTCTTCCCGATGCAGGACACGGGCCTGCTGAGCGCCACGGTCGAAGGCGCACCGGACATCTCGTTCGACGCCATGCGCCAGCGCATCTCGCAGGTCAGCGAGGCGCTGCAGACGGACCCCGACGTGCAGACCGTCTACTGGTGGATCGGCCCCAACCCGACCATCAGTCAGGGCAAGATGATGGTGTCGCTCAAACCTTTTGACCAGCGCAGCGCCACGGCGGCGCAGATCATGGCCCGGCTCAAGACGCGCGCGCTGGTGGTGCCAGCCGTCAAGACGTCGATGCAGATGATCCAGGACATCCAAATCGGCGGCCGCGCCGCCAAGGCGCAGTACCAGTACACCTTGCAGGCCGGCGACGTGAACGAGCTCGACCACTGGAGCAGCCTGCTGCAGGCGCGGCTCAAATCGCTGCCGCAACTGGTGGACCTGGGGTCGGACCGCCAGCCCTCGGCGGCCGAAACCACGCTCAAGATCGATCGCGACACCGCCTCCCAGCTGGGGGTGTCGATCCAGGCCATCGACGATGCGCTGTACGACGCCTTCGGCCAGCGCCAGGTCGCCACCCTGTTCACCCAGCTCGACCAGTACAGCGTGATCCTGGAGCTCGATCCCGCCTGGCAGCTGTCTGCGGAAACCCTCAAGCACCTGTACGTGCGCTCCTCCAGCGGCCCCGACCTGGTTCCCCTGAGCATGCTCGGCTCCCTGCAGCAGGGCGTGGCCCCCGTGACGATCAACCACCAGGGCCTGTTCCCGTCGATCACCCTGTCCTTCAACCTCGCGCCCGGCGCTGCGCTGGGAGACGCCGTGGCGGCTGTCCACGCAGCCTCCACCGCCATCGGCATGCCGGACACGGTGACGGGCACCTTCCAGGGCACGGCCCAGGCGTTCCAGGATTCGCTGCGCACCCAGCCCTGGCTGATCCTGGCCGCGATCCTCACTGTCTACGTCGTGCTGGGGGTGCTGTACGAGAGCCCCATCCACCCACTGACCATCATCTCCACGCTGCCGTCGGCCGCATTGGGAGCCTTGCTGGCCCTCAAGCTGTGCGGCCTGGACCTGGGCATACTGGGCATGATCGGCATCATCCTGCTGATCGGGATCGTCAAGAAGAACGCCATCATGATCGTGGACTTCGCACTCGAGGCCCAGCGCAACCAGGGCCTGACGCCGCTGGAGGCTATCCGCCGTGCCTCCGTGCTGCGCCTGCGCCCGATCCTGATGACCACGCTGGCGGCATTGCTGGGCGCCGTGCCCCTGGCCTTCGGCCACGGGGCCGGATCGGAGATGCGCCAGCCGCTCGGTATCGCCATCGTCGGCGGGTTGGCGGTGTCCCAGGTCCTGACGCTGTACACGACCCCGGTCATCTACCTCTGGTTCCAGCGCCTGTCCGACGCCTGGACCCGCCGGCGGTCCCGGCGCCATCCGGACCAGCCGGATGGCCAGCCCCGCCTGCCCGCCGCCGTGTCCTGACCCGCCCCGCCCCTGCCTGCCATGCCCCCAAGCCTGCCCATGACCAGCGACACCTTCCTGCCCATCTCCGCGCCCCTTCTCTCCGGCGCTGCGCCCGTGCCGCCAACGGCGCGCCTGCGCGCCATGGCCTTGCAATCGCCCCACGGCGGCCCCTACAGCCTGGACCTGAACGCGGGCGAATGCGTGGCCATCACCGGCCCATCGGGCAGCGGCAAGAGCGTGCTGCTGCGCCTGATCGCCGACCTCGACCCCCATGAGGGCGACGTGGCGCTGTATGGCCGATCGCGCTCCACCTGGCCCGCGCCCGAGTGGCGCCAGCAGGTGGTGTACCAGGCGGCCGAGCCGGCCTGGTGGGCGGCGACGGCGGGCGAGCACATGGGCGCGGCGACCACGCAGGCCCTCGCCCTGCTGCTGGCGCAACTGGGACTCGAGCCCGCCATGCTCACGGCGGACATCACCCGCCTGTCCACGGGCGAGCGCCAGCGCATGGCCCTGGTGCGCTCGCTTTCGCGCCAGCCGCGGGTACTGCTGCTGGACGAACCCACCGCGTCCCTGGATGTCGCCAGCACCCTGGCCGTGGAACGGCTGATCACCGGCCGGATGCGCAGTGACGGCCTGGCCGTGGTCCTGGTCACCCACTCCCATGAGCAGGCGCAGCGCATGGGCGATCGCTGGCTGCAAGTGCGCGACCACCAGGTGCACCCGCTATGAACGTCATCCATCTCCAGGCCACGGACCTGGCCATTGCCGCACTGCTGGTGGTGGCCAGCGCCGCCACCTCGTTCGCCCTGCGCCTGCAGGTCCACAGGCAGCTGCTGTGGGCGGCTGCACGCATGGTGGTGCAACTGCTGCTCGTGGGGCTGCTGCTGCGCTGGGTGTTCCGCTCCGGCTCCGCGCCAGCCACCGTGCTGATCGTGCTGCTGATGATCGCTGCGGCGGCACGCGAGGTGGCCGTGCGTCCGTCAGAGCGCCTGCGCGGCCTGGCCAACTACCGCATCGGCGCGATGGTGGTGGGCGCTTCCAGCGCCGCCACGGTGTGCCTGGCGCTGCTCACCGCGATCCAGCCATCGCCCTGGTACGACCCGCGTTACGCCATTCCGCTGATGGGCATCGTGCTCGGCACGGTGCTGAACTCGGCCAGCCTGGCGCTGGACACGTTCTACGACGGGCTCAGGGCCAGCCGTGCTGCTGTGGAGGCGCGCCTGTGCCTGGGCGCCAGCCTGCGCGAGGCGTTCATGCCCCTGGCGCTCACCTCCATACGCCGCGGCCTGATTCCGCTCATCAACCAGATGTCGGCCGCAGGAATCATCACCCTGCCAGGGATCATGACAGGCCAGTTGCTGGCAGGCATGGACCCGCTGGAGTCAGTGAAGTACCAGATCCTGCTTTTGTTCCTGCTGACCGGCGCGGGTTGCCTGGCGTCTGCAGGCGCCGTCTGGCTGGCAAGCCTGTGCGTGAGCGATGACCGCCAGCGCCTGCGGATCGATCGCCTGCGTGACAGGTAATCCCTGTGTCTGGGGCCACGTCGTGGCCCGCAGCGGAAATGTCTCTGACACATTCACTTAAGCCCTCTTTAATGCAGCCCGCCAACACTGCTGCCATTGTCAGAAAGTGAAACTCATGCACCATTCTCTCGTGTTGGATTACAGGGCTATGTCGGTGCCTGTCGGCGTACTGGATGCAGCAGAATCCCTTGAACCATCCGTTGCTGACAAGCCCATTCTGGGTACCGACGAGGCCCCCCGCTCCAAGCTGCCCAGCCTCTCATGCGTTGTCCCTTGCCACAACGAGGGGTGCAACCTGGAATTGCTGCTCCCGACACTCGTCGGCATTCTCGATATGCACACCCGTGCCTGGGAGATCATCCTGGTCGATGACGGAAGCACCGATGACACGCTGGCCACGGCGCAACGCTGGACCGGGGTACCGGGAGTGCGGTGCGTTCAGCTGTCACGCAATTTCGGCAAGGAAGCGGCGCTGACGGCGGGGCTGCAGGAGGCTGACGGCGAGGTCGTGGTGATGCTGGATGCGGACCTGCAGCACCCCCCGCTGCTGATCGCAGAGTTCATCCGCCATTGGCAGGCCGGCGCGGACGTGGTTTATGCGCAGCGCCACAACCGCGACGACGAGCACCTGACCAAACGCATTGGCGTGCGCTGGTTCTATGCTTTGATGAATGTGGGTGGCGGCTTCGAGATTCCCCCAGGTGCTGGCGACTTCCGGCTCATGGACCGGGCCGCAGTGGCCGCCTTGCTGGCGATGCCGGAACGCACCCGCTTCATGAAAGGTCTCTACGCCTGGGTGGGTTTCCAGGCCGTCGCCGTGCCCTATGTGCCGGCCGCGCGCGTGCATGGCAGCAGCCGGTTCAATCTGCTCAAGCTCATCGGACTCTCCCTGGACGGCCTCACCGCCTTCACCAAGTGGCCGTTGCGTGCCGTCAGCATCGCCGGAACCGTCCTGGCCGTTCTGGCCTTCCTTTATGGCGTGTACCTGAGCATCGACTACCTGCTCAATGGCCACGCGGTGAGTGGCTGGACCACCATCGTCGTGAGCCTGATGCTTTTTGCCGGAATACAGATGGTTTCCCTTGGGCTGGTGGGCGAGTACGTCGGCCGTGTCTTCGAAGAGGTGAAGGCGCGCCCGCTGTTCGTGGTGCGCAGCCGTTTGGGCCGTGGTTTGAAGGCCAGCAGCAAATGAGCGACAGTATTGCCGAGAGCCGTCCCCATCCCCGCGAACTGCTGACGGCAGGCCTTGTCCTGTTCGCCCTGCTCGCGTTGACCGCATGGGCTCGGCCGCTCATGCTGCCCGACGAAGGGCGCTATGCAGGGGTGGCATGGGAGATGCTGCGCTCCGGCGATTGGGCGACGCCCACGCTGGATGGCATGCCTTTCTTCCACAAGCCGCCGCTGTTCTACTGGATCACGGCAGCGGCGATGTCGGTCTTTGGCGTGGGAGAGTGGTCGGCGCGCGCAGCCCCATTGGCGGGAGCGTGGCTCGCCGGCTTCGGCATGTTCGCCTTCGTCTGGCGCTGGGCCGGCAGGCGCCAGGCGCGGCTCGTCGCCATGGTGCTCCTGGCGCAGCCGCTGTTCTACATCGGCGGCCAGTTTGCCAACCTGGACATGTTGGTGGCCGGATGCATCACGGCCACGATCCTTCTGGCGGCTCATTCGGTGTTGTGCCGAGAGGCCGGACTGCATGGGCGCTTGGCGCTGGTTGCTGCCTATGCTTTTGCGGCCCTGGGCGTGCTGTCCAAAGGACTGATCGGCATGGTTCTCCCGGGAATGGTCATCGTGGTCTGGATGGTGCTCAGGGGGCGCATGCGAGGCTTGCTGGGCATGCTGTCGCTTCCGGGCCTGGCGGCTTTCCTGGCCATCGCCGCGCCCTGGTTCGTGGCGATGCAGATGCGATTCCCTGAGTTTTTCGACTACTTCTTCCTGGAGCAGCATTTTCGGCGGTTTACCGGCACCCAATTCAACAACGCCCAGCCATGGTGGTTTTACCCAGCGCTCTTGCTGCTGTTTCACAGCCTTTGGCTCCCCTGGATCGTCCGCACACTCATGCCCTCGCGCCTGGCCACTTTGCGGGCCGATTCAATACCGCTTTTGATGGGGGTGTGGGCGTTTTTGATCGTGGGCTTCTTCTCCCTTCCCCATTCCAAGCTCGTGGGCTACATCCTGCCGGCTCTGGCACCACTGGCGTACTTGCTGTGCGAGGCCTTCGCCAATGCGGGGCAGTCCCCCAGAAAAACAATGGTGCACTGGTGGTATGGCGCTTCGATCGTGGCCGCGCTTATGTCTTGGGGGGCCATCGCCTATCTATCGTTGAACCCGGACAATTCCAATCGCGCCCTCGCGCAGGTACTGCGCAGCGAGCATGCGGCTGGGGAGCCGGTGTTCATGCTCGAGCGCTACCACTATGACGTGGCGCTGTATGCGCGCCTGCTGCAACCGCCCGTGGTCGTCGACGCCTGGAACGACCCTGGCATCCAGCGCACGGACAACTGGCGCAAGGAGCTGGCGGATGCATCACGCTTCGCGCCGGAGGCAGCGAAGAACATCCTGTTGCTGCCCGAACGCCTGCCCAGCGCCCTCTGTTTGGCGCCCGTCAGCTGGGTGATGGGGCCACCCGGCCGGGCCGATAGCCTGCCGTTCCTGGCCCATGCCAAGGTGGTCTACCGCGCGAAGGAGGTGGTGCTGTGGCGCGTCGAGCGCAGCCAGGCCCAGGCGGTCAATTCCCTGCGCTGCGAAGGAATGTCCAATGCCGGCTGAGCACGTAGGTGATCAAGGCCACGCCGATCAGAACAGCCGCAAGCTTCAGCGAATACCACCTCGCATTCCCTGCAAGCAGCAGTGCGTAGGCGGTCTGGTTGATGGCGAAGCCGAGACCCGAAACGAGCACGAAGCGAAGCGCGGATCGCAAGAGAGGAGCGCGGTGGCCGCGAAAGGTCAGCCGGTAGTGGCCAACAAAGGAGACGACCATGGCGACGATCCAGCCTGCCAGGTTGGACGCCAGGGGCTGCCATCCAAAAGACTCCACGAGGCCAACCACCACGCTCCAGTGCAAGGCTGCAGCGCAACTGCCCACCGCAACGAAGAGCAGGACGTGATGGACCCTACGGAGGCGGGCGAGCGCACGCTTGAGCAGGCTATCGGTGGGCATCGTCCTCATCGTGCGCCCGAGCATAGCCGCGTGTGCGTCTGCGTGGATGATTTTGGACTGACGGACGGCATCGGCGATGCCGCGCTGCAACTCATCGACATGCAGCGCGTGCAGGCCATCGGGTGCATGGTCGGCGCCCCCGCATGGAGCGTCTGGAGCGGCCAGGCCCGCCGGCTCGACGCAGGGGCCGTTGATGTGGGCCTGCACCTGGACCTGACCGAGTTCACGCTGCAGCCTACGACGCGCATGGATTTGCCGCAATGGATCGTGCGCAGCTACCTCGGCCAGCTCGACACGGGTGCGGTGCGCGCGGAGATCCGGGCGCAACTCGGTGCGTTCGAAGACGCCGTGGGGCGGCCGCCGGCGTACGTCGATGGCCACCAGCATGTGCACCAACTGCCCGGCGTGCGCCGGGAACTGGTCGACGAATTGCTCGCCCGCTATGGAGGGGGTTCAAGCCCGCGGCCGTGGCTACGGGCCACCATCGCGGCCGCGGGCTTGCACCCCGCATCCCACGGTGGCTGGCGCCGTTGGGCCAAGGCACACGTGATTGCATGCCTGGGCCATCGAGGCATGCGCTCACTGGCCCGCGCCCACGGTTTTTTGCAGAACGCAGGGCTTTTGGGCGTCTATGGCTTCGATGCAGATGCACCTGGCTATTTTTCACTGTTGGCCGCTGGGCTCGGGGCCAGTCGTGACGCCACCCTGCTCATGTGCCATCCCAGCCGCAGCCACGATGCGTTCGACGCGATCGGAGCTGCACGTCGGATTGAATTCGAAGTGCTGCATGGGCCGCAGATGGGGCGGCTCCTGGCGGAGTCCGGTGTTTGCCTGCAGCCCATGGGGCGGATACTGGCACGCGGCCGTGCGCCGGACTGACCGGCTTTCGCTGCCCATGCCGGAGTCGCCACGCACAGGGCGACCTATCCCTCGTTTGCACACTTTCATGGACGTCCCGAGCAGAATCGCACCCCACAGGCGCAGCCCTGCGGGGCCCACGGTAGCCATGCCGAGGTTTCGAGCCCGTTGCCTGCCGCCTTGACGGGATACGGCGCCCTTCTTGCATGCCGTAGGGTCAGATCAAGCCTCGTAGGCTGCCCCAAAACTGGTGCGTCTGAGGAAAAAGCTCAATCCTTGGGCCGCGGCAAGGTGAATGCCAGCGTCGCAGAGAAGCCGTCCTCGTCAGCCTCAGTGCGGTCAGTGCGTGCACGAGTATGGTTGGCCTTGATCACGTTCAAACCGCTGCTTCCCAGGCGCACTTGTACGCGTCCATGCGCGTCCGTCTTGAGTACCTTTCCATGGGTATCTCCAATATAGTCCGCCCGCACCATAGCGCCCACCAGTGGGCGTCCCTCAAACAACACCTGCACCGCGAGCCGCTCGCCCCGCTTGACGGACAGAGGATCCGCCAGCGGCACTATTTCCAGCGGCAGTCCGAATGGCTGCGCGGGCCCACCGGCTGTGGGCCTCAGTACGGTGGTGGTGTACATCATGTAGTAGCCCGACTTCTTGGCCGCTGGCACCTGGGAACGTGGCCCCGACACCCATTTGCCGTCAGTTCCCTGGCTCCAATACCCGTCTTCAAAAGCCAGGGCTACGGCGGCCACATCCGGGCTCGCGTCAACCAGTACGTTGCGAGCCTGGGGCTTGAGCGCAACGGTCATGGACGAGCCGTCGGCTGCCCGGCCTTGTACGCTTTTGACAGCCTGCACCTGGTACTCGTCGTCCACAGGCCCCTCGCCGAGCACCAGGGCCCACTGACCCGTCCGCTGCGCCACCCAGACACCGTGCGCCTGGGCAGCCAGGGGTCCAAGCACGCCCGCTGCGAGCAGCGCTACACGCAACAGGTAGCGCATTGCGCCAGCAGCTTTCATCATGTCGATTCTCCTCAGAAGTTGCTGGTCAGGGACAGACGCACGATGCGCGGCTGGGCCATTCCCACCGTGCCGTACACCACCGACTCCCAATAGCGCTTGTTGGTCGCGTTCTGCACGGCCAAGCGCACGACGGAGGATTTGCCCATGATGCGGGTGCTGTAGGCAGCACCCAGGTCCCACCGGCCGAAGCTGCCCACCATGACCGAGTTGGCACCATCCAGCGGCCGGTTGCCCATGTGGTAGTAGCCTGCATTCACCGAAAGGCCGGGCACGGCCGCGACGCGGTAGTCAAGGAAGGCGCTTGCCTGGAAACGTGCCACATTGGCAGGACGCTTACCGTCCACGTTGGCATCCCCTGTCCCGTGCTGGGCGGCATCGATCCAGGCGACGCCGAGGATGCCGCTCAGTTGGCGCGTGATACCGCCATTGGCGGCGAACTCCACACCGCGGTGGCGCTGGCGGCCCTGGGTCTTGAACAGGTTGTCGATGGCGCTTACGGCCTGCAATTGCTTATCGATATCAAAGACCGCGGCCGTCAGCATGAGGCCAGGCACCACGCCCGACTTCACACCCACCTCGTACTGGGTACTCGTGATCGGGTCCAGGCGCTGATAAGGGTTGCTGGACCAGCCTGGCGCATAGGCGCCCTGCTCGAAGCCCTTGGTGTAGGTGGCGTACACGGTGGTGTGCGATGCCGGCTTGAACAGCACGCTGGCCGTGGGCACCGTGGTGGTGGTGGCATAGTGCAGACGCACACCGCTGTCGGGATAGTCGCGTGGCTTGTCGTTCACGTAGTCGATGTAGCGCGCACCCAGCAGCACGGACCAGCGGTCCGACAGCGCCACCGTGTCGCTCACGAACATGCTGTGCTGGATCGAGTGTGCCGTGGGCAGGCCGGTATCCAGCGGCAGGCCTGGGTCGGGCACGCCGCGTGGGCGGTAGATGTTACCGATGGCGTCGGGCAGGCGTGTGTAAGGTCCTTCGGGATAGTCCATCTTGGAGTAGCTGTATCCCGAGACCACCTCGTGCCGCAGCCCTGCAGTCTCGAAGCGGCCGGTGGCGAAGAGCTGGCCCGATATCACGCGGTACTCCTCGCCCTCGTACGAAATGCCGCCGTCAAGTACGTCGCCGTTGGCCGCCACCGAATAGGCGTTGTTGAACAGCGCGTTGCGCTTGGTGGAGCCATAGCCGAACTGTCCGGTGAGTGTCCAGTCGGTGTTGAGTGCGTAGTCCAGTCGCGAGCCGACGTTCCAGCTGCGAGAGCGGTAGCGGCCCCAGGGCTGACCGATCAGCGTGCGCGGATCGATGCTGGCGGCAGGTACCAGTGATCCGTCAGGCCGCGGGCCCAGGCTGGCGCTGGCCGACTGTGCCTTCTCCTGGTAGTCGAAGTCCAATTGCAGCATGGTGTCGCGGCCAAGCTTGAAATCCATGGCACCGCTGATAAATTCGCGCTGCAGATCGCCAGGGTGGGTGAAGTTGCCGACCTTTTCCTTGGCGACATTGAGGCGGTAGCCCATGCTGCCGTCGCCGATGGGGCCACCGGCGTCCAGGCTGGTGTAGTAGCCCTTTTGCGTGCGCAATTCGCCGGTCACGCTGAGCAGGGGATCGCGCGTGGGCCGCTTAGTCACGTAGTTCACGAGGCCGCTGGGATCGCCCACACCATAGAGAAAGCCCGAGACGCCCTTGAGCACGTCGATGCGCTCCTTGTTCTCCAGCGGCACATCGGCATAGACGTTGGCCAGCAAGCCGTCGCGGCGCACGTTGTTGAAGGTGTTGGCGGAAAACCCGCGCACGGCCACGCCATCGAACGAGGCTGCATAGGTCACGGCGCTGACCGACGGGTCGTTCTTGAGCACGTCGAGCGCCGTGCGCGCGCGCTGGCTTTGCACAGTGTCGGTGCTGTAGGAGCCGATGGAGAAAGGAACGTCCTGTATCTCGCGCACGCCTAGCGCACCGGCGTTGACATCGGGGGTTTCATACAGTCGAGGCGCGCTGGCCGTAACGATGACCGGCGGCAACACGGTAGCGGCCTCCGCCACCGGTGTTGCCGATTGGGGCGCTGAAGTGCTGCCGCGCCGTGTCAACACATAGCCACCGCCCTGCTCCACCGCAACCAGCCCCGTGCCCTGCAAGAGCACAGCCAGAGCCTCGGGAACCGCGTGGTTGCCGCGCACCCCAAGGGTTTGCAGGCCGGCAGCCATGTCCGTTGGAAAAGACAGCAGGATGCCTGCCTCTCGGCCAAGACGGTTGAGCGCGGCCTCCAGCGGTCCGGCGGGAATGTCGTAGGCCCTGCGTGCAGCAGGGGCCGTGGTCGTTGTCTTGTCGGCCGCCAGGGCCAGGCCTGGCAGCAATGCGGTAGCCGCAAAGGCCTGCCCAATGGCACAGACCAGCACACTGCGTGCGTACCGACGAACGGATGGCCTGCTGGCCGGGTGATATGGTCCCATGTTGTCGCCCCAAGGAATGTTGGAAATGTGATTCGCTCACCTACCATGTCCCGCGAGAACGCGAAAGAGACCACCTGTTCCGAAAATTACTTCAGGCGCCTGTTGAGCGAGGGATCACGCGCACCCAGTAGCGCGTGAAGTAAAGAACCCGCACTGGCAGCGTGCTTTGCAGTACTTCCAGGATCCGGTCCGTGTCGACCAACGGATAACTGCCCGAGACACGCTGCTCCGCCACCGCTGGGTCGCAGTCAATGCGACCGGGGCGGTGACGGGCCAGTTCGGTCAGGAAATCAGCAAGGCGCATCCCCCCTGCCAACAGCATGCCGTCCATCCAGGCAATGTCGGACTCCTGCGCGGCAACAGGCCGCCTGATCGAATCACGGGTCAGCCGTGTCTGCTCGCCCGCGCGCAGCGTAAGGGCTTGGCCATCGGCATCGTGCGGCTGTATTGCCACCGCACCTTCGTAGACAGCCACCCGGCTGCTGCCATCCTGCAAATGTACGGAGAACTTTGTGCCTAGCGGTCGCAACTCGCCATGCGCCGTCTCCACCACAAAGGGCAGCCCGGCGAAAGCGCCTTCGTGACCGGTGGTGACTGCAACCTCGCCGCTGACCAGGCGCAGCCGCCGTTCGGTGGAGCCCATCTGCACACTCAGGGCCGTGCCAGTGTTAAGTGCCACCATGCTGCCATCGGCCAAGCGCACTGTCCGCCGCTCGCCCACGCCGGTGCGTTCATCAGCCAGCCACTGTTGCCAGGGTGTCGCTTCGCGGTGTACCAACCAGGTACCGCCTCCTGCGAACAGCAGCACGGCCAGGGCCTTCACGCCTGTGCGACGGCGAGGGGAACGCGGAGAGGCTAGCGCTGCGTGCGCAAGGACTGAGGCAGCCGAAACAGATTCCAACCGACCGTTGACGGCTTGGATATGACGCCAAGCTCGGTCATGATCAGGGTGCTGCTGCCGCCAATCATTCAGGCCTCTACGGGTCGCATTGGTGGCGCTCCCTGACTGTAAGTCCACCAGCCATTCCACAGCTTGGCGAGCGACTTGCGGCGAAATTCCTTCGGGCCGGAATGGCAGGCGCACGGCCGCATCGACTGCCGCATTCGGCAGCTCGATATCTCGTTCCTGGTGTGCGTCCAGACCCACCGCTGGAACAGATCGCTCAGTCTGTACCCAGCGCGAAGTAGCACTGGGTTGCCGCGCGTACGAGATGGCGCTTGACGGTAGTGACAGAGATACCCAGTTCGGCCGCGATCTCGGCATGGGCCATGCCATCGAGCTGGGAGTGCAGAAAGGCTCTCTTGGCAAGGGTTGGCAAACCGTCCAGCCGGCGGTCGATTTCCACCAGGGTTTCGAGCAAGATGGCACGCTCTTCAGGGGAAGGCACCAGCGCCTGAGGAGCTTGGGCCAGCGCATCAAGGTACGCACGCTCGATCTGCTCACGCCGCCAGTGGTTGGCCAGCACCCGCTGGGCCACGGTGGTCAGAAAGGCACGCGGCTCACGCAGTGCGGCCAGTGGCTCATCGCGCGCCAGCAGACGCACAAAGGTGTCCTGTGCGAGATCGGCCGCCCGGTGCGAGCAACTGAGCTTGCGGCACAGCCACGCGTACAGCCAACCATGGTGGCCGGCGTAGAGCGCGCGGACATCCTCCAATAGAACCGTCTGAGCGGCCGTCATGGCATTGTTCCTTTGAAGCAAAACGCCAGAAACCCCGGCGGTTAAATGCAAATGCGAAGTATTCTTATTATAGTCGGGCGCAGGAGAGGCCACCAACACCAGATGCCCCTGCCCGTCATTCAGCGCATGCCCAGAGCGCTCCACCGCCTCAGCCAAAACCCACCTACCATTGGGCAGGCGAGGGGCTCGACGATTTCCGCGTGCGGGCTCTCAAGGATACGACCAAGGACGAGGAACCTTTGCCTGGGTCGGCCTTGCCCTGGACCTTGCATGAGAACCCGCAATGGGGAGTGATCCGCGATTACAAGCGCAATAGGGGGACGGTACAGAAGGACTGGGCCATTGTTCGTTCAAATACCCTTCCCGATCACTTTTGCATCGCTGTTGTTGGCCACCAGGGCTGGAGCCGCGACCCAGATTCAGTTGCCCGCTATTCACTGGCAGTGACCTTCGAAATACTGGGGGGCGAGATCGCCATTTATGAACCTCTGCGTGCTGCGATTGCCGAGCTTCAGGCTCAAACGGACGAGCTTGAAACGGATGTGGAGGTTGAAGTCGAAGTCGACGGGTAACGTTGCTCACGGGTGTTGCGCCTGTTGCATCTCTGTTGATTTCCAGCCCGAAGCAGCCCTCAAGCCTCCGATGTCGGTTTGGCAGCGGGAGCGGTCGGTCGTCGGCGGATACCAAGCTCCCGGTCTTGGCTTCAATGCGGTCATTGAACTGCCCACTCAATTGCGGCTCCATCGACCGATCAAAAGAGTTGCTGATATTGCCCAATTCGGCCCGGGTACTCCCCGCGCTGCCCCTGCACCATCCTCACCGCGCGCTCGAGTACCTCGAGCGAGAACTTTTTCGACTTGCTCATGGCTCAATCCTCCTAGAGTGTTGAGCCTCCGAAAAAACCGGGGCAGTTCAGACCGTCTTGAACGTGCCCCCTTCTGGGTATCTACTCAACGTGATAGCACTTCTGCGAGTTGCTTATTGATTCAGTCCCGGCGGGGGCGCCATCATGGCGGCTTCAGCCCGTCGAGTCTACGTCCTAGCGCGCCGAACTCAGCCAGCTCGCGTTTGACTGCGGCGGCCCCTCCCACTCTAGTGCTCCGGACAGCGAGGCTGTCATGACATCCCCCAAGCTGTACCTACCCGTCGAGTTCAGAGATTTGCTTGAGAAGACTGAGGTTGCCCTCGAATTCTGGAGTGCATAGCCCCAGCCCGGAGAATGCCGGGACGGGAGTATGAATTGAACGAGAAGCAAACGAGAGCGAAGTACACGCAGGAGTTCAAGCAGGAGGCCGTGCGA
>NZ_BQXJ01000014.1:0-6490 GCF_030158975.1 Acidovorax sp. SUPP2539
AGGCATAGCCGATGGTTTGCTGATCGGGCGTGATGACGGAGGTCAGCCGGCCCGACGGTTGGTAATCAAGCAAGAGCTTCTGCCCGAACGGATTGGTGATGGAGGCCAAGAGTCCATAAGTGTGGTATGCGTAGGACGTCACCCAGCCGTTGCGCGCCGTGACCGACTGCAGCTTGCCGCCGCTGCTGAACTGCAGCGTGGCGTCGTCGTCGCTGCGCTGGTAGGTCCAGGCGCCGGAGGCCGATTGCGTCAGCACGTCATTGCTGGCCGTGGTCCAGGTGCTGCTGCCCGTCGCCTTGAAGAAGGTCCGCAGGTGGCCCTCTCCCGTCGTGATGCTCACGCTGTCCCCGGTCGCTCCCGTGCTGGATTTGAGGGAGGTGCTGTGGCTATGGGTCCAGGCCTTGCCCAACGGCCCGATCGGCCTGGCAGCGTCCTTGCCCCAGTCGCTTTGGTAATGGCGGGTGAACGACAGGTCCGCCGGGCCCTCCGCGCTCCAGTCGGTCTCGGTGCGGACCTTGGCCTGCGCGGCCAGCAAGATGGGGTTGTCTGTCTGCACGCCCGAGGCACGGCACATCGCAGGCCCCGGCTCCGGGGTGGCCGCAATGCATGCGTTGGTCGACGCGTTCTCAGCGAAGTTCAGATTGCAGATGCACACGCCATCGGCCGCCGCGCTGTTGGCCGGGCATGCCGTTCCGATTCGCTCCCCCCAGAAGGCAAAGATGGTTACCCGCCCAGGTCCAGCGCAATTCTGCATGGATCGGTAAAGGTAAAGGGGCGCATTTGGATGTGGCAACTCGTATGACCAAACCACCGGATTCACGGGTGTGGTTGTGCACGAGGAAGTAGGACTTGTGAGCTGCAAATAAGCAACCACCTCGTCCGGTGAGCCACAGAATGACCGCCCAGTCGTGCAGTAAATGCCCTCGGCACTCAGCGCAGCATGGGCGTGTGGCTGATGTGCCCCGAGAAGCAACACCGCGGCGATGAAATGGAGCAGCCCGGCCCCTATCCAACCCGAAGGCTTGGCCTTCAATAGTTGCAATACGTAGTGGAGCACGCAAGCGCTCACGGCACGGGCAACTTCGAAGGGCCCCCAAATCATCAAATGTCGCATTCCTTCTCCCGCTTCCTGTTTTACTTATTTCAGGCGAATTTTCTCATTGCACCCCAAACCCGCCTGTTTCCAGAAAATTCAATGAAATTAGTCTTTCATGATCTTGGCTTCAAATGCCGCGAGCATGGCTTCGATCTGCTGCCCCTCCGTAGCCCCTGGCTCAATGCCTCCACCATCCGCGATGCCTTTGAGCAAGCAGTATTCGGTTTCCGAGCGAATTAGGCCGCGCTTGATTATTTGTAAGTACTTTTTTGAATATCGGCGCCTGACTTCGCTCAACGTGAAGGCGCCAGCAGCAGCGAATCTCGCGTCGGCGGCGGCAATCGCCTCGGGTGTCCAATTTGCAGTCTCCTCGACGAAGTCGTTGAGCGCCATCTGTAGACCTTTCTTGGCATTGGCGAGAGAAGTTGCCTCTATTTTCTCCAAGAACTGCGACGGAGTTTCCTGCGGCGTAGTCGGATACTTTGGTGCATACAACTTAAACTCCAGATCAAGAAAAACCTTGAGCAATCTATATTCTTCGATAGATAAGGAATTGTTCCCCATAATCCTTTTTCCTTATTTACTGGCAAGTACAATGACCTGAAGCCACCGGCCGCCCAAACTCAGCATTAGCTGCCGGAATGTACCTAAGTGGGCCACGCGGGTTCCAAGGGCTAATCCTATTAATCTTATTTCTCGAATCTCCGCCGCTACTCTGTGCTCCATCATTGATATCGATGAGTTGCTGCTCACGCCCTCGGATAGCGTCGTAATTTGTCGACGAACGATCCAGCACGGGCGGCAAGAATCCTTCGGCATTTAGTAGCGGCTGTCCATAACCTCGGTTTCGCACGTTGCGCTCCGGAGTATCTGTGCCTAAAGTTCTGCCCGAGTAACATTCGCCAGTTAGTGGGTTGTAACGCGTGTAAGTCTGATACGTCGTTTCGTCATCGTCTTTGAATGCTCGGCTCAGCCTGTCTGCCAAGTCGCGCTGCGCATCCACTGATGGATTTGGCACGCCGGGGATTAACAGGGGTGGCAAAGGAATAGCTTGAAGGCCCGTCGGATCAGTGAAGTTCAGCGGATTTCCACCGACATACCCATACCGATTCCATCCTCCATTGAGCCCTATGGGATCATTCTGGAAGTACCGCCCCGAAGGCGGGTCATAGGATCGGTTCAGGTTGTAGTTCAGTTGAGTTTCCTCATCGAACACCTGCCCCGGATACCGCAGGTCGAACCGGATCGCTTCGCTGTAGTTGCTGCTCCCCTGCCCGCTCTGTGCGTAGCCGGTCGCTCCCGTCGTCGGGTTCGCCTCCCCAAACCCGGTAATCAGCCACTGCCACGCAACCTGCCCCCGCTTGTTCGTCAGCCTTCTAGCGTGTTCAGGTGGTCCGCGTCGATGGCGTACAGCCTGCCGTTGATCTGCGCGGTATGAGCAGATTACCTCATTGGTATAACAGGCCTGCGCGCGCGAACTGCAATAAACCAAAAAACCAAACTGGAAATCAGTCCGCCTACAAGTCCCATTAGTCCGAATCCGACAGTATTCCTCAACAAATCCAAAACATATTTAGAATCCGCCGCCAAATATGTAGGAATGAACACTACAACATAATAAGCAATTCCAATAATTGCACCCAATAACAAATAACTACCCAGTCCGACCAGTTTTTTACTTTGAAGAAAGAAATGAATTGGCACGCCCAAAACAAGGGCAGATGCATAGCCAATTATTAGAAAAACAAATGCGCCAGCTGCAGCATTTTCATACCCAATAAAAATAGCTTGTACTGAAAAAATTAACGCTGCCGGCATAGCTGGCGCAATTAAAAAACCTACAAGCAATCGCAACAAACCTGTTTTCATATCACCTCCTATTTATTACATTTGCAAGCATCAACAGCCTGCCGCGTAAGGCCATACCAAATATCATTAATTAAAGCATCGCTTCCAGGCAGATTAGGATTTTGCGCCCAGCCTATACCTTCTCCAAAATTATTGACCACATTACCAACACTACTAGGGGTCACGGTGCGCGCCACATAGCCAGGGTGGAGGGGATGGCTTGGCGTTGTTACATTAACGACCACCGGCGCGCCATTGAAAGTCATTAAGTAACTATTGACAGGGCTGGATGTTAGCCAAGCTGCCCAAGAGGGTGACGCATCATTAGACGTTCCACCTAGCGTTGCAGGTTGGGGAGATCCCGGTGTCGGATTCTGTTCCAAATATTTCTGCAGGCATATCCTGTCCACATTACCCACGTTTACCCACTTATTGTAGTAGTGATAATTTCTATCTCCCTGCCTTATCTGATCGGGCCATTTATCCGGTCGAGGAAAATTAATTCTCGGTCCTCCTGGGACATTGCAGGAAACACTGCCGTTTGATGCAACACAATCCAAACCTCTCGGATCGGCAAAGTTCAGCGGATTCCCGCCCACATAAGCAAACCGATTCCACCCCCCATCCAGCCCGATCGGGTCGGCTTGGAAGTACCGCCCCGAAGGCGGGTCATAGGACCGGTTCAGGTTGTAGTTCAGTTGAGTTTCCTCATCGAACACCTGCCCCGGATACCGCAGGTCGAACTTGATGGCTTCGCTGTAGTTGCTGCTCCCCTGCCCGCTCTGCGCGTAGCCGGTTGCCCCGGTCGTCGGGTTCGCCTCTCCAAACCCCGTGATCAGCCATTGCCACACCACCTGCCCCTGCGTGTTGGTGAGGCGCCGGGGCGTGTTCAGGTGGTCCGCATCGATGGCATACAGCCTGCCGTTGATCTGCGCGGCGATGGGCATCGGCCCGTTCGCGGTGGGCAGGTAGATGACCTCGGTGCTGTCCATCTCGCCCGCCGGTGCCGCGCTGTCGCTGCTCCGCCGACTGCCGTACTGCCTCAGCACGGTGCTGCCGATGCCGTCCTCCGCATAGACGGTCTGCTGGGTGATGGCCGGGTTGTTGGCCCCGGACAGCCGCGCATCGCTCTTGAACACGCGCTGGCTCAGGGCGTTGTAGGTGTAGCTCACGGCCAAGCATTGGCCGGGTCGGCGCTCGGCCCCGCCTTGGCGATGCGGCCGCCCACGCATTCCGCTACTTTCCTCTGATTAATTTAGTAATAGCGCTACACAAAAAATAAGATAAGCCAACGAGCAACATGCCACAGAAAACAACCATAAAGCCATAAAACAGGGAAGACTCCTCATAGCCCTTCAATGTCGAGAAAATCAAAAAACAAAACCTCCAAGCCTGTAAACATTTGAAATTCTCGCGGCTTTTCATTTATTCCCCCCAAGATCCACAATCTATGCATCCATTGCATCATTGAGGGGAAAATAACATTCCACAGAAGCTTTGAAAAAAAGCCCACGAGTAGAAAAATTTCAAAATTATCTATATTCATGGAATTATTTGCCCTTGACCAAATACTCCTCGCCAAAAGCTAACAATGCCAACAGGTCAACTGATCGTGGCCGTTAAATAATTCAACGATGCTACCAAATAAGCCGCCTTCACTGAAACTCTCTTGCGACAGACAGGAGTTGGGTTAAAGGGGCTACGCTGACTACTTCTAGAGTCCCCCTTTGACGCAAGAACTGGGAAGGCGTTAACCCCCTAAAGGGGCCGTTCAAAACCGCGTATTAGATTTCAATGACAAAATATAGCATGCAATATTAGTTTAACCACTAGCGCATCATTTATTTCAATCATTTTTCTTAAACCTATGAATAATAAATTCATATTGTCCTTCGTCTTTATACAACTCCGTTGTCAAAACATAGTCACCTTGCGCAAGGTCAAATTGCCCCTCTTCCTTACCCTGTGCTCCGTCAAAAAAAGAATCAAAGAACTTAAAAATATTATCGTTTTGTGAGTAAGACAGTTTTTCCTGCAGCTGGGGAAGCTGTTCAGGCACTTCCAAAAGTACTTTATCAGCAACCTCATATGATTTGCAAGAAACCCACCTAACCACCAACTTATCATTGCAGTGAACAAAAGTTGATTGCAAAGGCTCATCACCAAAAACGACAACAGGAAAACCACCGCAGTCAACAACTCCAAGAAAATCAATTATGGAACATGCTCGATCATAGTCAATCCCTGCATCAACAGAAGAAGAACTACCATCTACTCCTTTCCAGTGAGAAATCACATTCCCAGAAGCTCCAACCAACGGCCCACCATTAGTGTTTATCCATTTATTAATCATACAATTCTCCATTATCTTGGTTGTCTACCTCGAATTTGCCCACCCTGAGTCCTACTACAGTTCAAACAGTGGGGATATAAACGTTGCGGTCCATCATCTGGATTTAAAGCATTTGGAGGTTGGTGGTCTGGAATCCAATTACCAGTCCTAGTTCCGGGGCTACCACCGCCACAAGTATGACAACCTTGCCGATCACCAATGTCATTAATCGCATCTCGCTCCCCCGGGGTGAAATCGCGTCCAGGACCGCGTGCAGGAATTGAATCACCTGCATTTGGGCCAGGTTCAAGCGTATTCTTGCCTCTGCTATCAGAGAACATCCAATCGCTTAGATCGTTGAGGGCACGCCCACAGCTCTCCAACAACGCGGAACGACAACCAGGGGTTAATGCACAGCCAACTGCGATTACGGGCAGCGCGGGGCCCCATGTCACAGTTTGCAGCCCCTGCGGATCGGTGTAGGAGGCCGGATTCCCCTCCACATACAGGAACCGATTCCATCCCCCCTCCAGCCCAATCGGATCAGCCTGGAAGTACCGCCCCGAAGGCGGGTCATAGGACCGGTTCAGGTTGTAGTTCAGTTGAGTTTCCTCATCGAACACCTGCCCCGGATACCGCAGGTCGAACTTGATGGCTTCGCTGTAGTTGCTGCTCCCCTGCCCGCTCTGCGTGTAGCCGGTCGCCCCGGTCGTCGGGTTCGCCTCTCCAAACCCCGTGATCAGCCACTGCCACGCCACTTGGCCCTGCGTGTTCGTCAGCCTTCTCGGTGTGTTCAGGTGGTCCGCATCGATGGCATACAGCCTGCCGTTGATCTGCGCGGCGATGGGCATCGGCCCGTTCGCGGTGGGCAGGTAGATGACCTCGGTGCTGTCCATCTCGCCCGCCGGTGCCGCGCTGTCGCTGCTCCGCCGGCTGCCGTACTGCCCCAGCACGGTGCTGCCGATGCCGTCCTCCGCATAGACGGTCTGTGTGGTGATGGCGGGGTTGTTGGCCCCCGACAGCCGCGCATCGCTCTTGAACACGCGCTGGCCCAGGGCGTTGTAGGTATAGCTCACCGCCAATGCGCTGGCCGGGTCGGCGTTCGGCCCCGCCTTGGCGATGCGGCCGTCCACGCCGTAGTGCAGGTAGCTGTCGCCCTTCCTGGTGATCGATCCGGTGGCGTCGTGGTTGTAGCTGACGTTGGTGGTCTGCGC
>NZ_BQXJ01000015.1:0-5771 GCF_030158975.1 Acidovorax sp. SUPP2539
ATTTTCATTCTCCAAAGCAAATCGCCCCGACATCGTTAGATGTCGGGGCGATTTGGGCTGTAAGAGCCTGACGATGACCTACTTTCACACGGGAACCCGCACTATCATCGGCGCAAAGTCGTTTCACTGTCCTGTTCGGGATGGGAAGGAGTGGGACCAACTTGCTATGGTCATCAGGCATAACTTGGAGCTACCTTGATGTGATCAAGGCGGCGAATTCATAGAGTTTGGAATCAGCTTGTATTTTGACTGCGTCACTTGGCATAACAACTTGATCGAATGGTGATCAAAGTTATAGGGTCAAGCCGCACGAGCAATTAGTATCAGTTAGCTTAACGCATTACTGCGCTTCCACACCTGACCTATCAACGTCCTGGTCTTGAACGACTCTTTAGGGGGCTCAAGGCCCCGGCAGATCTCATCTTGAAACGAGTTTCCCGCTTAGATGCTTTCAGCGGTTATCTCTTCCACACTTAGCTACTCGGCAATGCCACTGGCGTGACAACCGATACACCAGAGGTGTGTCCACTCCGGTCCTCTCGTACTAGGAGCAGGCTTCCTCAAATCTGCAGCGCCCACGGAAGATAGGGACCAAACTGTCTCACGACGTTTTAAACCCAGCTCACGTACCTCTTTAAATGGCGAACAGCCATACCCTTGGGACCGGCTACAGCCCCAGGATGAGATGAGCCGACATCGAGGTGCCAAACACCGCCGTCGATATGAACTCTTGGGCGGTATCAGCCTGTTATCCCCAGAGTACCTTTTATCCGTTGAGCGATGGCCCTTCCATACAGAACCACCGGATCACTATGTCCTGCTTTCGCATCTGCTCGACTTGTCAGTCTCGCAGTTAAGCACGCTTATGCCATTGCACTATTAGCACGATGTCCGACCGTACCTAGCGTACCTTCGAACTCCTCCGTTACGCTTTGGGAGGAGACCGCCCCAGTCAAACTGCCTACCATGCACTGTCCCCGATCCCGATAAGGGACCTAGGTTAGAACCTCAAACACACCAGGGTGGTATTTCAACGTTGGCTCCATGAGAACTAGCGTCCTCACTTCAAAGCCTCCCACCTATCCTACACAGATCTGTTCAAAGTCCAATACAAAGCTACAGTAAAGGTTCATGGGGTCTTTCCGTCTTTCCGCGGGGAGATTGCATCATCACAAACATTTCAACTTCGCTGAGTCTCAGGAGGAGACAGTGTGGCCATCGTTACGCCATTCGTGCAGGTCGGAACTTACCCGACAAGGAATTTCGCTACCTTAGGACCGTTATAGTTACGGCCGCCGTTTACTGGGACTTCAATCAAGAGCTTGCACCCCATCATTTAATCTTCCAGCACCGGGCAGGCGTCACACCCTATACGTCCACTTTCGTGTTTGCAGAGTGCTGTGTTTTTATTAAACAGTCGCAGCCACCGATTTTTTGCAACCCCTTTGGGCTCGCCTTGTACAGGTTCACCTACTTGGGGCATACCTTCTCCCGAAGTTACGGTATCAATTTGCCGAGTTCCTTCTCCTGAGTTCTCTCAAGCGCCTTAGAATACTCATCTCGCGCACCAGTGTCGGTTTGCGGTACGGTCGTGTGTAGCTGAAGCTTAGTGGCTTTTCCTGGAAGCAGGGTATCACTCACTTCGTCTGCAAGCAGACTCGTTATCACCCCTCATCTAAGCCTGGCGGATTTGCCTACCAGGCACGACTACAGGCTTGAACCAACATATCCAACAGTTGGCTGAGCTAACCTTCTCCGTCCCCACATCGCACTACACATCGGTACAGGAATATTGACCTGTTTCCCATCAGCTACGCATCTCTGCCTCGCCTTAGGGGCCGACTCACTCTACGCCGATGAACGTTGCGTAGAAAACCTTGCGCTTACGGCGAGGGGGCTTTTCACCCCCTTTAACGCTACTCATGTCAGCATTCGCACTTCTGATACCTCCAGCATCCGTTACCAGACACCTTCACAGGCTTACAGAACGCTCTCCTACCACTCACAGTAAACTGTGAATCCGCAGCTTCGGTAACTGGCTTAGCCCCGTTACATCTTCCGCGCAGGACGACTCGATCAGTGAGCTATTACGCTTTCTTTAAATGATGGCTGCTTCTAAGCCAACATCCTGACTGTTTTAGCCTTCCCACTTCGTTTCCCACTTAGCCAATTTTAGGGACCTTAGCTGGCGGTCTGGGTTGTTTCCCTCTTGAGTCCGGACGTTAGCACCCGGTGCTCTGTCTCCCAAGCTGTACTCGTCGGTATTCGGAGTTTGCCTTGGTTTGGTAAGTCGCCATGACCCCCTAGCCAAAACAGTGCTCTACCCCCGACGGTAATACTTGAGGCACTACCTAAATAGTTTTCGGAGAGAACCAGCTATTTCCAAGTTTGTTTAGCCTTTCACCCCTATCCACAGCTCATCCGCTAGTTTTGCAACACTAGTCGGTTCGGACCTCCAGTACCTGTTACGGCACCTTCATCCTGGCCATGGATAGATCACTTGGTTTCGGGTCTACACCCAGCGACTGAACGCCCTATTCGGACTCGATTTCTCTACGGCTTCCCTATTCGGTTAACCTTGCCACTGAATGTAAGTCGCTGACCCATTATACAAAAGGTACGCAGTCACCCTTGCGGGCTCCTACTTTTTGTAAGCATGCGGTTTCAGGATCTATTTCACTCCCCTCCCGGGGTTCTTTTCGCCTTTCCCTCACGGTACTGGTTCACTATCGGTCGATTACGAGTATTTAGCCTTGGAGGATGGTCCCCCCATATTCAGACAAGGTTTCTCGTGCCCCGCCCTACTTTTCTCTAGCCTAGTACCACACGTCTGTTTTCGCATACAGGGCTATCACCTGCTATGGCTGGGCTTTCCATCCCATTTTGCTAACAGTCGTGCTATCACTAGAAGGCTCTTCCGATTTCGCTCGCCACTACTTTCGGAATCTCGGTTGATGTCTTTTCCTCGAGCTACTGAGATGTTTCAGTTCACCCGGTTCGCCTCGCATACCTATGTATTCAGTATGCGATACCTCTTGCGAGGTGGGTTTCCCCATTCAGAAATCTCCGGATCAAAGCTTATTTGCCAGCTCCCCGAAGCTTATCGCAGGCTATCACGTCTTTCGTCGCCTGTAATCGCCAAGGCATCCACCACATGCTCTTAGTCACTTGACCCTATAACTTTGACGTCTCTTTCGAAACATCTCCATTTTCTTTCAAGTACTTGCGAGGTTTTTCACCTCGCGCGTTATGCCGTAATGTGAATGTTTCTTTGGTATTGCTACCTAGAGAACGATTCGTCATTACTTGAACTAAAACAAAGTTTCAATTCGTTTTGACGCAATCAAATTTCATGTTGCTGATGGCACGGTCTGCACTAAACCTTTACGAATGTGCAGTTTCCATCAGCAACGCTGATTCGACTCTATGAATTTTTAAAGAACAGCCGATTGATCTGAGTAATCTCGATCAACAACAAAGAAGCCTTTTTCAAAGCCTCTTTGGTGTTGCATTGATATCGATTGGTTGGTGGAGGATGACGGGATCGAACCGACGACCCCCTGCTTGCAAAGCAGGTGCTCTCCCAGCTGAGCTAATCCCCCAATGATCCTCGCATCTGATGTTTGGAAGATTTGGTGGGTCTAGTTGGGCTCGAACCAACGACCCCCGCCTTATCAAGACGGTGCTCTAACCAGCTGAGCTACAGACCCATGTCGGTCAGACCGACTCTTCCAACAACCGATAAGTGTGGGCGTTCAATATTGAATGCAGTTTTCCAGAAAGGAGGTGATCCAGCCGCACCTTCCGATACGGCTACCTTGTTACGACTTCACCCCAGTCACGAACCCTGCCGTGGTAAGCGCCCTCCTTACGGTTAGGCTACCTACTTCTGGCAGAACCCGCTCCCATGGTGTGACGGGCGGTGTGTACAAGACCCGGGAACGTATTCACCGCGACATTCTGATCCGCGATTACTAGCGATTCCGACTTCACGCAGTCGAGTTGCAGACTGCGATCCGGACTACGACTGGCTTTATGGGATTGGCTCCCCCTCGCGGGTTGGCAACCCTCTGTACCAGCCATTGTATGACGTGTGTAGCCCCACCTATAAGGGCCATGAGGACTTGACGTCATCCCCACCTTCCTCCGGTTTGTCACCGGCAGTCCCATTAGAGTGCCCTTTCGTAGCAACTAATGGCAAGGGTTGCGCTCGTTGCGGGACTTAACCCAACATCTCACGACACGAGCTGACGACAGCCATGCAGCACCTGTGTTACGGTTCTCTTTCGAGCACTAATCCATCTCTGGAAAATTCCGTACATGTCAAAGGTGGGTAAGGTTTTTCGCGTTGCATCGAATTAAACCACATCATCCACCGCTTGTGCGGGTCCCCGTCAATTCCTTTGAGTTTCAACCTTGCGGCCGTACTCCCCAGGCGGTCAACTTCACGCGTTAGCTTCGTTACTGAGTCAGTGAAGACCCAACAACCAGTTGACATCGTTTAGGGCGTGGACTACCAGGGTATCTAATCCTGTTTGCTCCCCACGCTTTCGTGCATGAGCGTCAGTACAGGCCCAGGGGATTGCCTTCGCCATCGGTGTTCCTCCGCATATCTACGCATTTCACTGCTACACGCGGAATTCCATCCCCCTCTGCCGTACTCTAGCTATGCAGTCACAAATGCAGTTCCCAGGTTGAGCCCGGGGATTTCACATCTGTCTTGCATAACCGCCTGCGCACGCTTTACGCCCAGTAATTCCGATTAACGCTTGCACCCTACGTATTACCGCGGCTGCTGGCACGTAGTTAGCCGGTGCTTATTCTTACGGTACCGTCATGAGCTCTCTTTATTAGAAAGAACTTTTTCGTTCCGTACAAAAGCAGTTTACAACCCGAAGGCCTTCATCCTGCACGCGGCATGGCTGGATCAGGCTTTCGCCCATTGTCCAAAATTCCCCACTGCTGCCTCCCGTAGGAGTCTGGGCCGTGTCTCAGTCCCAGTGTGGCTGGTCGTCCTCTCAGACCAGCTACAGATCGTCGGCTTGGTAAGCTTTTATCCCACCAACTACCTAATCTGCCATCGGCCGCTCCGTCCGCGCAAGGCCTTGCGGTCCCCTGCTTTCATCCGTAGATCGTATGCGGTATTAGCAAAGCTTTCGCTCCGTTATCCCCCACGATCGGGCACGTTCCGATGTATTACTCACCCGTTCGCCACTCGTCAGCATCCGAAGACCTGTTACCGTTCGACTTGCATGTGTAAGGCATGCCGCCAGCGTTCAATCTGAGCCAGGATCAAACTCTACAGTTCGATCTTGATTTTTTCGCTCTTTCGAGCAACTCATAAAAAAGAATTGAAGTGAACTTCACTTCTATCTCATGAGCGTTTGTAGTGCTAAGCACTAGTTCCAAAGAACTTGGCACTCGCCATCAAACGCCCACGCTTATCGGCTGTATATTTTTAAGGAACCGAAACTCAGAATCTCTTCTTTGTTTCAAACTTTGCTGCAATCAGCAGAGCCTTGAATTCTAGCAGGTTTTTTAAAGTCCTGTCAAACTTTAAGGTCTTTCGTCGTTTTGATCAACCACTGCTTCCAGCAATCAACCCACCCAGCGAAGCCTCGAATTATATACCGAATTTCAACCCGGCCACAACTCAAAACCAACCTTTCTTGTCAGACTCTCCGGACAACTCAGTCATCCGTCTCACCTGCCAAGCCCGCAAGTATAGACCACTTTTCCCACACCCGTAGGAGAAAGATGACAAAAAATTG
>NZ_BQXJ01000016.1:0-2424 GCF_030158975.1 Acidovorax sp. SUPP2539
CCACCGCCACCGCCACCGCCACCGCCACCGCCACCGCCACCGCCACCGCCCACCCGCTGCTCGGCCCGGACAGCGGCGAGCGCCTGACCGGCGTGGACTGCGTGCACAACCCGCTGGATGCGGCCTGCACCGGCCCGGGCTACCGGGTGCCGCTGGTGCGCTACCGCTACGACAGCGCGGGCGACCTGGTGGAGGTGCTGGGGCGGGACGGCCAGCGCACGCGCGAGTTCGGCTACGACCGGGTGCACCGCATGGTGCGCCACCGGGTGCGCAGCGGCCCGCTGCACACCTACGTCTATGAAGACCAGGGCGTGGCCATGCCCCGGCCCGGCGCCCGCGTGGTGGAGCAGCACAACGAGCAGGGACTGTCGTACCTCTTCGAATACCGCGATCCCCCCGCCATCCCCCTCGCCACCCAGGCGGCCCCCCCGGCTGCGATCGGCGAGTCCGAGACGGACCCCGACACCCCAGTCCCCGACACCCCGCAGCCCATGTCGCCGTCCATGCTGCAGCCCGTGCCGGTGAGCGAAGTGCGCGTGCGCGACAGCCTGAACCGGCTCACCCGCTACCACTTCGAAGGCGCAGGCGGAGACAAGCGCCTGGTGCGGCTCGTGCTGCCCGATGGGGCCGAGCAGCGCGACCGCTACGACAGCGCGGGCCGGCGCGTGGCGCACACCGATCCGCTGGGGCGCACCACCTGGTGGCGCTACGACGGCGCCGGGCGGCTGCTGGGCACGCAGCACCCCGACGGGCGCAGCACCCGCTATCGCTGGGGCGAGGCGGGCTCGGCGCAGGACGGCCTGCTGCTGCAGAGCGTGGGCCTGGGGGCGCTGCCAACCCACATGGACTACGACACCTGGGGCCGGCTGCGGCAGGTGACCGTGGGCGATCCCCAGGGACTGGATGCCCCGGCCCTCGCCACCCGCTTCGAATACGCCCCCCTGACCGCCGAGGGCGCCATCGACCCCGCCACGCAGCCCTGGTGCGACCAGCCCGTGGCCGTCATCGACGCGCAGGGCGGGCGCAAGGAACTGGCCTACAACGGCTGCGGGCAACTCACGCGCCACACCGACTGCTCGGGCCGGGTGCATGCCTGGCACTACGGCGCCTTTGGCGAAGTGCGCGAGAGCATCGATGCCCTGAACCAGCGCACGCGCTACCAGTACGACGGCGCGGGCCGGCCCACCCGCGTCATGGCGCCCGACGGCTCGCAGGTGCAATACCGCTGGGGCCCGAACGGCCAATTGCAGGCGGCCACGCACAGTGCGCAGCCTGTGGGGGAGGGGGATGCCGCGGGCCACAGCGCCTTGCCCAGCACCTCCGTCACCTACGGGCACGACCTGTGGGGCCGCGTCGTCGCGCAAACCCAGGCCGGCCAGGGATTCGCGCTGCGCTACGACGTGGCGGGCCGTCTGGTGGAGCTCATCAACGAAAACCAGGCCGTCACCCGCTTCGTGCACGACGTGCAGGACCGGCTGGTGCAAGAGGTGGGATTCGACGGGCGCGTGCAGGTCTATGGCTACGACGCGGCCGGCCAGCTCGTGCACAAGAGCGATGGGCACGGGCAGGGCCACCACCCGGGCGTGCAGGGGATGGCCGGGCCAGGAATGGCCGGGCAGGGGACGGCTGCCCAAGGGCTGGGCGCCACCGTGAGGAGCCGCAACCACCACGATGCGGGCGGGCGCATCGTGGCCCGCGTGCTGGTCCGCTCCCCGGGCCTGCCAAGCGCGCAGGGCAACGACACCAGCGCCCATGACCGCGGCGAGAGCCTGCAGATCCAGGCCTACGAGTACGACGACCGCGGCGCTCTCACCGTGGCCCGCACGTGGAGCGCGCACCTGCCCTGGGCGGCAGAACAAGGCCGCGCCCACCCCCAGACCCACCCCCAGACCCTGGGCGAGCAATGGCTGGACGTTCCCGCCCCGCTGCTGCAAGCCCTGCTGGCCCTGGGCGCAACCTCTGCCGCAGAGCCCGATCCGGCCCTGGCCGAAGCCGCGCAGCGCCTGCAGGCCGAGCGCCTCATCGCCGACACGCGCGTGGCCCTGGAGCGCGACGCCTTCGGCCGGTCCACGGGCGAGGCGCAGACCCTGTACCGGCAGGCGCATGCGCCACTGCGGGGCGGCGAACCAGAGCCCGAGTTCGAACACCGCATCGCGCACCGCCTGGGGGCGCTGGGGCAGCGGGTGGGCAGCCTGCTGCAGGGCCTGGGCGAGCTGGACTGGCTGGCCTACGGCTCGGGCCACGTGCACGGGCTGCTGCTGGACAAGACCCCGGTGCTGGCCATCGAACGCGATGCGCTGCACCGGGAGGTCGCGCGCAGCCTGCAGCTGGAGGGCGGCGCGCAACGGGTCCATGCCGCAGTCACCCAGACCCGGCGCCTGGACCCCATGGGCCGGCTGCTGCAGCAAGACTGGCAAGGGCTGC
>NZ_BQXJ01000017.1:0-1702 GCF_030158975.1 Acidovorax sp. SUPP2539
TACCACACTTATGGACTCTTGGCCTCCATCACCAATCCGTTCGGGCAGAAGCTCTTGCTTGATTACCAACCGTCGGGCCGGCTGACCTCCGTCATCACGCCCGATCAGCAAACCATCGGCTATGCCTACGACGGTAGCGGCCGGCTCTCCAGCGTCACCTATCCCGATGGCAAGAGCCGGTCCTTCCTGTACGAAGATGCGGGCTTCCCGCAGGCCCTCACCGGCATCGTGGACGAGACCGGCGCGCGCTGGGGCACCTTCGGCTACGACAGCACGGGCCGGGCCACCAGCACCGAACTGGCCGGCAGCGTCAACCGCTACCAGGTGAGCTATCCGGCAGCCGATGGCTCCGGCGCCACCGTCATCGACCCCCTGGGCACGGCGCGCACCTTCAACTACAGCCTCAACCTGGGCAAACTGGTCGTCAGTGGTGCCAGCAAGCCCGATCCACTGGGCAAGCCCGATGCCGCGCAGCGTGTGCAGAACGCGCAAGGGCTGATCGACTCCGAGACGGACTTTCTCGGAAGCGTGACGACGTACCAATGGGATGCGGGCAGGCGCGTGCCGCTGAGCACCACGCAGGCCAGCGGCACGGCGCAGGCGCGCACGACCAGCACCGAATGGCACCCACAGTGGCGCCTGCCGGTCAAGGTGACGGAGGCGGGCCGCGAGACGGCCTACACGTACGACGGCCAGGGCAACGTCCTCACGCAGACGATCAAGGACACCTCGGTGAACCCGTCCGTCTCGCGCACCTGGGTCTGGACCTACCACCCCTCGGGCCTGGTCGCCAGCGAGACCGACCCGGGCGGCGCTGTGACCACCTACGCCTACGACAGCGCGGGCCACCTCACCCAGGCCACCAACGCGCTGGGCCAGAGCAGCCTGTACACCCACGACGCGGCCGGCCGGGTGCTCACCCACACCGCACCCACGGGCTTGGTGAGCAGCTACCAGTACGACGCGCGCGGGCGGCTCACGCGGGCGCAGCGCGGCGACGAGGTCAGCAGCTACACCTACACCGCCAGCGGGCAACTGGCCAGCGCCAGCGTGGCCAGCGGCTACGCCACCAGCTACACCTACGACGCCGCGCAGCGCCTGACCGGCTGGAGCGACAACCGGGGGGCGAGCGCCAGCTACACCCTGGACGGCATGGGCAACCGGATCAATGAGAGCATCACCGATGCGCAAGGCCAGGCCGCATGGACGGTCGCGCGCACCATCAACAGCTTGAACCGGGTGGAGAGCGTCACCATCGGCTCGGCCGCGACCGGCACGGTCAGCACCAGCGGCTATGGCTACGACGCCAACGGCGAACTCATCCGCAGCACCGAGATCGTTGGGGGCGCCAGCCGCAGCACCACCCTCGCGCTGGACGCGCTGCGGCGCGTGAAGACCCTCACCAACGCGCAGAACGCCAGTGCCGCGCTGGAATACAACGCCCAGGATGCCGTCACCAAAGCCACGGACTTCAAGAGCGTGGCCACCAGCTACACGCGGGATGCCCTGGGCAATGCCAGCCAGGAAGCCAGCGCCGACAGCGGCACGCTCACGCGCACCTACGACAGCCTGGGCCTGCCGCAAAGCCTCACCGACGCGCTGGGGCGGGCCACCGCCATCACGCGCGATGCGCTGGGCCGGCCCACGCAGATCGTGAGCAGCCTGGGCGGCGCGAGCCGCACCACCGTGCTGCGCTACGACC
>NZ_BQXJ01000018.1:0-1673 GCF_030158975.1 Acidovorax sp. SUPP2539
CCAAGGGCACGGCGCAGGAAGAAGGCTCGTTCCAGCGATTCACCCTGCTGGCCCAGCCCACCAGCGTGCCCTACACCCCCGCGCGCACCACGCCGAAGCCCAGGACCACCGGCCCGCAGACCGCCGTGGTGGTGGGCCCGCCGGGCGAGGAGATCTGGCCCGACCAGTACGGGCGCGTCAAGGTGCAGTTCCACTGGGACCGGGTGGGCGCCATGAATGAGAACTCCAGTTGCTGGGTGCGGGTCTCCAGCAGCTGGGCCGGCTCCGGCTTCGGGGCCCTGTTCATCCCGCGCATCAACATGGAAGTCGTGGTCGACTTCCTCAATGGCGACCCGGACCACCCCCTCATCACCGGCTGCGTGTACAACGCCGACAACATGCCGCCGTGGGCGCTGCCGGCCAACGCCACGCAGTCGGGCATCAAGACCAAATCGAGCAAGGGCGGGGCCTTCGGTGACGGACTGAAGAACGGCGCGGGCGATGCCAACGCCATCCGCTTCGAGGACAAGGCCGGGGCCGAGCAGCTGTGGCTGCATGCGCAAAAGGACCAGCTCACCGAAGTGGAGAACGACGAGGACAAGTGGGTCGGCAACGATCGGCGCAAGACCGTCGACCGGGACGAGACCAACGTCATCCACCGCGACCGCACCGAGACCGTGGACCGCAACGAAAAGATCACCGTGCACGGCTGGCGCACCGAGGAAGTCGATGGCGACGAGACCATCACCGTCCATTCCAACCGCACCGAGCGGGTGGACCACGACGAAAAGATCAGCATCGGCGACAACCGAAGCGAAGACGTCGGCATCGACGAGACGGTGAGCATCGGCAAGAACCGCAGCAAGACCATCGGCAAGAACGAGAAAGACCAGATCGGCAGCAACTGGACCATCCAGGTCGGGAAGATGAAAACCGAGACCGTGGGCATGGTGGCCCTGCAGAACGTCGGCATGGCCAAGATGATGAACATCGGCATGGCCTACAGCGTGAACGTCGGCATGGTGCGCAACGACCTGGTGGGCATGCACTGGAGCCGCAGCGTGGGCAAGGACGACAGCGTGAGCGTGGGCGGGGACCGCAGCGCGCAGGTGACGGGCGGCGACAGCCTGCAGGTGGGCAAGGCGCTGGCCGTGAAGGCGCAGCAGATCACGCTGGAGGCGGACCAGGAGATCACCCTGCGCTGCGGGGCGAGCACCGTGCGGCTCACGCCGGCGCTGATCGAAGTGCTGTCCAGCCTGGACAAGCTCAACTGCTGAGGCGGGCCGGCGGGGGCTGCCCTGCATGGCCTTCGCGCGCTGGCGCGGCCCCAAACCCGATGCGATGGCCAGAAGCCCCGAGGCGATTGGCGCAAAGACCTTACCTCTCCCCCTTGCCTGAACCCGGCAAACGATCCCAAGAAAGAGCGACAGCATGAGTGGCAAACCAGCGGCACGGCAAAGCGACATGACCCAAAAGGGCGGGCCGATCGTTCAGGGCTCGGCCACCGTGCTGATCGGCTCGGCGGGGGGCGTGGCGTGCTCCGTGTGCCCGGGCGGCATGGCGGTGGGCAGCCCCGTCAACCCGGCGCTGGGGGCCAAGGTGCTGATGGGCGGGGACGAGTTGGACTTCAGCCTGCCCGGGCCGATGCCGCTCGTGTGGCAGCGCCAGTACAGCAGCTACGTCAACGAAGAGCA
>NZ_BQXJ01000019.1:0-1308 GCF_030158975.1 Acidovorax sp. SUPP2539
TGAGGTTGCCCCTGAAAACCGGAGTGCATAGCCCGATTCTCAAGCGGCAGATTTACGCTGCGCCGCCAACCAGCGTTGTTCGAATTGCATCGGGCTGAGGTAGCCCAGCGCCGAATGTAGCCGCGAGTGGTTGTAGAAGGCTATCCAGTTCATGATCGCCTGCCTTGCCTGCTCGCGCGTGGCAAACCGCTGGCCGTGAACGCAGGCGGTCTTCAGCCGTCCCCACAGGCTCTCGGTGGGCGCGTTGTCCCAGCAGTTGCCCTTGCGGGACATGGAACTGCGGATGCCCCACGCCGTCAAAGTGGCCTGGAAATCCTGGCTGCAATACTGGCTGCCCCTGTCGCTGTGGAAGATCAGGCCGGCCGGCGGTCTGCGCCGAAAGCAGGCCATCAGCAGCGCGTCCTTGACCAGCGCAGTCTGCATGTGCGCCTGCAGGCTCCAGCCCACCACCTGGCGGCTGTGCAGGTCCAGCACGGCAGCCAGGTACAACCAGCCCTCGTCGGTCGCGATGTAGGTGATATCGCCGCTCCACACCACGTTAGGTGCTGCCGGTGTGAAGCGGCGTTGCACCAGGTCTGGGGCCACCGGCAGGCGGTGCGCACTGTCGGTGGTCACCACGAACTTGCGTTTGCCCTTCGCCCTGATGCCGTGGCGTTGCATCAGCCGGCGCACCCGCTCCTTGCCCACGCGCAGGCCGCGGGCCAACAACTCGCGGTGCATGCGGGGCCAGCCGTACTCGCCGTGCAACTGCGCGTGGATGGCACGGATGTGGACCAGCAAGGCGTCATCGCTGTGTCGCGTGCGTCCGCCGTGCTTGGTGACACGCGTGGAGCCATCCCAGTGGAAATATCCGCTGGCGCTGACCTGCAGGACCTCGCACATCAGCGTGATCGGCCAACACCCCTTCATCGAGAAAATCCAGGCGTACCTTGCAGCACGTCCTGCGCAAAGTACGCCGCGGCTTTTTTTGCGATGTCGCGCTCCATCGTCAGCCGGGCCACCTGCGCCTTCAACCGCGCAATCTCCGCCTGCTCGGGCGTGACCGTCGGCATGGTGGTCTTGCCTTCGGACGGCGCCACCAATTGGCCCTTCGCATCGGCCCGCACCCAGTTCGTCAGGCTCGCCTTGGGCATGCCCAGCGTCGCGGCCACGGCCGACGCCGCGCGCCCGGCCTTGACCTGTCGCACGGCCTCCTGCTTGAACTCCTGCGTGTACTTCGCTCTCGTTTGCTTCTCGTTCAATTCATACTCCCGTCCCGGCATTCTCCGGGCTGGGGCTATGCACTCCAGAATTCGAGGGCAACCTCAG
>NZ_BQXJ01000020.1:0-1289 GCF_030158975.1 Acidovorax sp. SUPP2539
CTCGCGGCTACATTCGGCGCTGGGCTACCTCAGCCCGATGCAATTCGAACAACGCTGGTTGGCGGCGCAGCGTAAATCTGCCGCTTGAGAATCGGGCTATGCACTCCGGTTTTCAGGGGCAACCTCAATCCTGGTCGTGCTGGAGACGATCGAAGCTAAGGCGCGCTTTCTTAAGCACACCATGGGAGAAGTTGCGGTCACCAGCTGGCTCAATTCAGTGATGCAAGCCTACGGAGCGCTCGCTGGCATGGCAGACCAAAGTGCTCGCCAAGTGGCTGAGATCAAGCACCACCAGGCTAAAGTTTTGCGCACTCTCGGGAGGGATTCCGAAGCCGAGGAGCTATTCCAGGAGGTGGTCGCCAGTTATCCCCTGAACGATGCCAAGCTCCAGCTGGTGAGGTCCCTCGGCCTCAGGCCCGAGGGCTATGCGGCGGCAAAGCAATACGCCACAGACATCATTGCCGCAAAGCTAGAGGACGCAGGCGTCTCGCCATCTCTGCTCCTGGCACTTGGAGACACACTCAACCTAGCTCGCAAGACATGGGCGGGAGAGCTTCTCGACCAACACGAGGAGATGTTTCTTGGCGAGGCGCTGTGCAGCGCCGGGATTGGTGTTCCGCAGGGCTATCACTCGCTGGCGAACTTTGTGCGAGCGCTCATCTGGCATGCCCCTGAGCGAGTCGAGGGGGTGCTGGCGCGCCTGCCTGAGCCTACCCCCTTGATGCTGGACGATGATCAGAGCCGAGGCGCTTACGCCGAAATCATGATGATCGCAGCGCAAGCGAGCGAGAACGAGACGTACTTGAGCCAGGCGCTGCAAGCGTTTGAGACTCTCCAGTCTCCCAACGCCTACCAACGGCGCAAATGGGGTGAGACGCTCTACAGGCTGGATCGATTCATCGATGCAGAGGCTATTCTCGAGACCATCAGCGACGATCCGGGGCGCCCTTGGCTGGCCCATAATTTGTCGCAGGTCAAACTTGCGTTGGGCAAGCTTCCGGAAGCACTAGCGCTGATCGACGAGTCCGTAACCGCTGCGGTTGGCGCGAACGAGAGGTACCGCAGCAGCTTTCTTCTGCAGCGGATCAAGGTCAAGCGTGCGCTGCAACTAGACGCTTCCGCCGATATTGCCGAAGCTTTGAGTTTTACTAAGCACCCTGGTCTGAGGTTGCCCCTGAAAACCGGAGTGCATAGCCCGATTCTCAAGCGGCAGATTTACGCTGCGCCGCCAACCAGCGTTGTTCGAATTGCATCGGGCTGAGGTAGCCCAGCGCCGAATGTAGCCGCGA
>NZ_BQXJ01000021.1:0-1194 GCF_030158975.1 Acidovorax sp. SUPP2539
AAAATGGCAAAAGGTAAGTTCGAACGTACCAAGCCCCACGTGAACGTGGGCACCATCGGTCACGTGGACCATGGCAAGACGACGCTGACGGCGGCCATCGCCACGGTGCTGTCCTCCAAGTTCGGCGGCGAAGCCAAGGCATACGACCAGATCGACGCAGCGCCCGAAGAAAAGGCCCGCGGCATCACGATCAACACCGCCCACGTGGAATACGAAACGGCCAACCGCCACTACGCCCACGTGGACTGCCCCGGTCACGCCGACTATGTGAAGAACATGATCACCGGCGCTGCCCAGATGGACGGCGCCATCCTGGTGTGCTCGGCCGCTGACGGCCCCATGCCCCAGACCCGCGAACACATCCTGCTGGCCCGCCAAGTGGGCGTGCCTTACATCATCGTGTTCCTGAACAAGTGCGACATGGTCGACGACGAAGAGCTGCTCGAGCTCGTCGAAATGGAAGTGCGCGAACTCCTGGACAAGTACAACTTCCCAGGCGACGACACCCCCATCATCCGCGGTTCCGCCAAGCTCGCCCTGGAAGGCGACAAGGGCGCCCTGGGTGAAGAAGCCATCATGAAGCTGGCCGAAGCCCTGGACTCGTACATCCCCACGCCCGAGCGCGCTGTGGACGGCGCATTCCTGATGCCCGTGGAAGACGTGTTCTCGATCTCCGGTCGCGGCACCGTGGTGACGGGCCGTATCGAGCGCGGCATCATCAAGGTCGGCGAAGAAATCGAAATCGTCGGTATCCGTGACACGCAAAAGACCACCTGCACCGGCGTGGAAATGTTCCGCAAGCTGCTGGACCAAGGCCAGGCTGGTGACAACGTCGGCCTGCTGCTGCGCGGCACCAAGCGCGAAGACGTGGAACGCGGCCAAGTGCTGTGCAAGCCCAACTCCATCAAGCCGCACACGCACTTCACCGCCGAGGTGTACGTGCTGTCCAAGGACGAAGGTGGCCGTCACACGCCTTTCTTCAACAACTACCGTCCTCAGTTCTACTTCCGCACGACCGACGTGACTGGCGCCATCGAGCTGCCAGCCGACAAGGAAATGGTCATGCCCGGCGACAACGTGTCGATCACCGTCAAGCTGATCAACCCCATCGCCATGGAAGAAGGCCTGCGCTTCGCCATCCGTGAAGGCGGTCGCACCGTCGGCGCCGGCGTCGTGGCCAAGATCATTGCTTAA
>NZ_BQXJ01000022.1:0-917 GCF_030158975.1 Acidovorax sp. SUPP2539
CGAGATCCAGGACGCGGGCGTCACCACGCGCTACCAGCGCGACGCGCAAGGGCGCATCACCGCGCGCACGCAGGTCCTGGCCAACGGCAGCAGCAGCACCGTGGGCTACCAGTACGTGCCAGGCGGGGCGGGCAGCGCCGGCAGCACGGGCAGTCCAGGCAGCGCCGGCGCGGGGCAGATCGCCCGCATCACCTACCCCAGCGGGCGCCAGCTGGTGCACCAGTACGACGCCACCGGCCAGCTCATCGGGCTGCAGTGGAACGGCCAGCCGCTGGTCAGCGGCATCACCTGGAGCCCGCTGGGCCAGGCCACCGGCTGGCAGTGGCCCGGGTTCGTGCAGACCCCCGGCAACCCCGCGCCGCTGGCCGAGCAGCGCAGCTACACCAGCGCGGGCCAACTGGCCGCCAGCGCCCTGCTGCAACTGACCTGGGACAGCGCCGGGCGCATCGCGCAGATCACCCAGCAACACATGCTGCCCACGCAAAGCAGCACGGTGGCGCAGCAGGTGGCGCTCACCAGCGCATACAGCTACGACGCGGTGGGCCGGCTCACCGCCAGCGCGCACAGCGCACCCAATACCCTCACGCTGCCCAGCGGAGCGGCCTTGAGCGACACCATCGGGGCCAACGCCAGCGGCTACGCGTGGGATGCCAACGGCAACCGCAGCCAGAGCTACTACAGCAGCAGCACGGCAGGGGGCACCGCCACGCTGCAGCGTGACTACGCCACCACCAGCAACAGCAACCGCCTGGGCGGCTACACGCAGACCTTCACGCCCGCGGGCGGCAGCGCGCAGACCACCAACGTCAGCTACAACCACGACGCCACCGGATCGATCACCAGGAAGGGCGACAGCTACCTGCACTACGGCGTGGACGGCCGCATCGCCAAGGCGGGGCCGAACGCCGACCCGGCCA
>NZ_BQXJ01000023.1:0-879 GCF_030158975.1 Acidovorax sp. SUPP2539
TAGAGCGTGTTATGAACTTCCCGCCGCAGCTAGCACCCGTGCAGCGGCGGGCAACATGAGCACTGCAAACACCAGAAAATGTAGCCCGCCGAGCACTTCCGGCAACCGCTCATAGTCCCGGGAGAGCCTGCGGAACCTCGCCAGCCAACCAAAGCTTCGCTCCACCACCCAGCGCCGCGGCAGCAGTACAAAGCCTTTCTTCGCCTCGGGCAGCTTCACGATCTGCAGATCGATGCCGTTGTCCTTCGCCGCCTTGGATGCCGCCTTACCCGTGTAGCCTTGGTCTGCCCAGGCCCGTTGCACCGTATGGCCAGTGGCCTGCTGCACGTCCTCGCACAACTGGTGCACCTGAGCGCGCTCTTGCTCGTCGGCCGGCGTGACATGTACCGCCAGGAGATGGCCCAGCGTGTCCACGGCCATGTGCACCTTGCTGCCTCGCTTGCGTTTGTAGCCGTCATAGCCTGCACGTGGGCCACTCTCGCAACTCGATTGCAGCGTTCGCCCGTCCATCACCACGACGCTGGGCTGGCCCTGGCGCCCTTGGGCCACGCGGATGATGGAGCGCAGATCAGAGACCATGGCCTCGAAGCAGCCCGCATCCAGCCACCGCCGGCTCTGCTGGTAAACCGCTTCCCAGGGCGGCAGATCGTTGGGCAGCATCCGCCAGGGCGCTCCCGCGCGCACCAGCCAACGCAGCGCGTTGAAGACTTCTCGCAGATCATGCTCGCGCTGGGGCGCGTGCTGGTCCATCAGGGTCAGGTAAGGCGCAGCGAAGCTCCATTCTTCATCGCTGACGTCTGTTGGGTAGGGCTTGCGGGGCATCTGCAAACTCTACCCTTGGCTTCGCTCTCACGGAGCAAAGTTCATAACACGCTCTAG
>NZ_BQXJ01000024.1:0-823 GCF_030158975.1 Acidovorax sp. SUPP2539
GCAGCCCCGTCAACCCGGCGCTGGGGGCCAAGGTGCTGATGGGCGGGGACGAGTTGGACTTCAGCCTGCCCGGGCCGATGCCGCTCGTGTGGCAGCGCCAGTACAGCAGCTACGTCAACGAAGAGCATGGGGCGGCCTGCGGGCTGCTGGGCTACGGCTGGAAGCTGCCCATGGAGATCGCCGTGCGGCTGGAGGCAGGGCGCACCGTGCTGCTGGACACCGGGGGGCGGGCCATCACCTTCGGCGAGCCGCTGGCGCCCGGTGAAGCGCTGTACAGCGCCAGCGAAGACCTGTGGCTCCTGCGCGGCGGTGGCAGCGGTGGTGGTGGCGGTGGCGGTGCGGGTGGTCGTCCATTCAGCCCCGAGGCGCTTCCATCGCGCATCCCTAGCGAACTGCAGCCCTGGGCCTGGCAGCCGCGCTGGGCCCACGTGCCCCAAGAGGCCCGGGCCGACGCGCGGTGCGTGATCGCCGCCTCGGGCAACGGCGGCGCCGTGTGGCTGCTGTGGCCGGGGGAGGGCGGGCACCACCGCGTGGGCCGGGTGCTGGACCGCTTCGGGCGCAGCCAGCACTACGGATACGACGAGCACGGGCGGCTGGCCGGCATCACCGACGGCAGCGGGCGGCGCTATGCGCTGCACTACAACCGGGAGCGGGACCGGGAGGGGGCCGCCGCCGCGGCCCCAACCACTACCACTACCACCGCCACCGCCACCGCCACCGCCACCGCCACCGCCACCGCCACCGCCCACCCGCTGCTCGGCCCGGACAGCGGCGAGCGCCTGACCGGCGTGGACTGCGTGCACAACCCGCTGGATGCGGCCTG
>NZ_BQXJ01000025.1:0-775 GCF_030158975.1 Acidovorax sp. SUPP2539
CGCCAAAGAGTTCGACCTCACCACCCGCGCCATGCGCTTCTATGAAGACATGGGCCTTCTCCAACCCCAACGCACCGGACCCGGCGCCCGTACTCGCATCTACACCGCTCGCGATCGCACTCGGTTGATCTGCTTCCTCGAAGCAATTTAGATTAAGGAAAACTCCTTTGCGGCAAAAAGGCTGCTACAATCGTGGATTCTTCGGAGGGGTGCCCGAGTGGCTAAAGGGGGCAGACTGTAAATCTGTTGGCTTACGCCTACACTGGTTCGAATCCAGTCCCCTCCACCAACTATGAAGCGGCGCGTAGGCGCAACGCGGAGTCTGTAAGGCGATGCGGGAGTAGTTCAATGGTAGAACCCTAGCCTTCCAAGCTAATGACGCGGGTTCGATTCCCGTCTCCCGCTCCAGTTTGCAGTTGGTTAGTGATTAGTGATTAGTGATTAGTGATTAGTGATTAGTGGTTAGTGGTTAGTCTCGAGAGTGTGTGATCGTCTCGGAATGCCCATGTGGCTCAGTGGTAGAGCACTCCCTTGGTAAGGGAGAGGTCGCGGGTCCGATTCCCGCCATGGGCACCAAATTCAAGGTGTGCGCATATAAAAATGTGCGGGCGCCTATGTTGTATTGGTGTAATTTTTTTCGGAGTCGAAAAAATGGCAAAAGGTAAGTTCGAACGTACCAAGCCCCACGTGAACGTGGGCACCATCGGTCACGTGGACCATGGCAAGACGACGCTGACGGCGGCCATCGCCACGGTGCTGTCCTCCAAGTTCGGCG
>NZ_BQXJ01000026.1:0-712 GCF_030158975.1 Acidovorax sp. SUPP2539
TGGGGCCCGGCGCGGCAGCGCTGACCTGGGGGTTTTCCTTGAAGTGGTATTCGAGACCGGTGAGCAGGTAGGCCTGGTTCTGGTCCTCGCGCGGGTAGTTCTCCAGCGTGAAGGTGTAGCCCGGGGCCAGCGCCCGGTGGCGCGACTGGCCCCGCACGGTGCTGTGCCCGGTGAGGTTTTCCTGCAGCCGCACCCGGGCATAGGCTTCGCCGTCGCCGAATTCGGTGTAGCCGCCCGGCCATTCGTAGACCTCATGGGCGTCGTGCGCATGCCCCGGCGGGGTCTGGCGCATGTTGGACAGGTCCGCGCGCGGTTTCTTGAAGTCGTAGTCGTCGTTGTAGTGCCGCCCGGAGTGGATGCTCTGGTGCAGTTCCCAGGCATGGATGTTCTCTTTGTCGGCGACGGCGGCCTTCTCGGGCGGGTAGAACGGGATGACGGCGGCGCCAGCGAGCGGACTGTGCGAGGCGACGATGTCGTCGGCCAGGGTCAGGATGTGCTGGCCGGCGCTGTGCTGGTGGTAGTAATAGATGCCTTCATGTTCCATGAGGCGCGAGACGAAGGCGCAGTCGGTCTCGCCGTACTGCACGCAGTAGTCCCAGCTGCGATACGCCCGCGTGAGCCGTTTTTGCAGGGGGTGGCCGTATTTGCCGAGCACCTCTTCGATGATGTCGGGCACGGTCTTGTTCTGGAATATCTTGAAGTCGCTCTTGCG